>CAYSKF010000061.1:0-2626 GCA_964431515.1 uncultured Bdellovibrio sp. | reverse complement strand
CAAAGCCCGTTACTTAAAACCTCAGGAAGCATCGGAACGACATAATTAGGGAAATAAACAGAAGTCCCTCGTTCGTAGGCATCTTTATTTATAGAAGTACCAATTTGAACGTAATGGCTGACGTCAGCAATCGCAACATAAAGGAGAAAACCCTCGTTCGTTACCTCTACATATACAGCATCATCAAAGTCTTTTGCTGTCGCCCCATCAATAGTAATGAGATTTTTGTCACGAAGATCGCGACGACCTTTAAAGTCTTTTTCGTCAGGGACATCCTGAAACTGCTTCGCTTCTTCCAGAGTTTGTTTAGAAAATTCTAAAGGAATATGATTAGTTAGGATAACTCTTTTTATATCTGTTAAAGGATCCAGGGCGCTTCCAATGATCTCGATGACCTTGCCAGTGAATGGCTTTCTGTCATCTGGATAGGAGGTGATCTCAGCCGCGACCAATTCTTTGTCTTTGGCATTCATGGAATCTTCGATCTTAATCTTCAGATCTTGGCCCCAACCTTTGCCATCATCTCGAATCACGCCATCCTTATCATTTACTTTGAAGAATCGACCAACGATTCTTTTTGTCCCACGAGTAAGGACTTGGACAATCTCGCCACGGTATCGATCTTTTCCTTTATCTGGAAAAACTTCGATCGCGACTTTATCATTTGTCATAATTCCATCCATAGAGTGTCTTGGTATATAGACATCGGGATGTTCAATGTCCTCAGGGATAAAAAATCCAAAACCATCAGGGTGTCTTTTTATTGTGCCGTTCAGAATTCTTTTCTTTTGCATTGTCAGGCTGTTCTTCCTTTTTTTTGAGGATAACACATCTTAAGTACTGGGTCCTAGCAATCATTCAAGATGATAGGCGAGTCTGTATATGTTTAGTGAAAATGAGGCTTCGATCTGGAAATGGGATTACTGAGATTTGAAATCAAAATCTAAGACCAAGGTCTAGTTTGCGTAACGTAACAAAAAATAACAAGACCTTAATCTAGTGTGTTAGAACAAATTTGTAGTTTCGCGTCATGGGACAAATTTTGATTTAAAAAATGACCTTATGCTTGTTGTTAAATTTTTACTTTTATCTGCAAAGTATTTTTATTTTCTTTTTCTTCATAGTCCTTTCAAATCCTTTACTGTAGCTGTTTTTGCGCATTTTTAAGTTATTCTGAATCAGAAATTTTCGGTGCAAGAGTGAGCGTTTTTACGAATCATTTTTGTTAGAAATTTTTTTGTTTAATTTTGTTTTTTTGTCTTGTTGCGAAATGCGGATGAAATTTTTGTTGTTGATCTTGGCCTAGGTCCTCATTAGCATTTTTTGTGTAACGGAATTGAGATTTAAAAAATTAACTTTAGGGGCAAACGCTTCTAAAAAAAATAAAGTACGCAAACGAAAGGACTCAACACAATGAAAAAGTTGATCGTAGTAGCAGCAGCAGTTCTAGCAGGTTCTCCAGCAATGGCATCTAAAGCTCGTGTAGATGCTTTGGGTAATTCACGTCAGTTGGTTGACGTTCAGTACACTTTCGAAAGACCTTACCTAATTCATTCTGTTGGTGAATTGGCGACTTTTGAATGGGGAAATAAAGGCGATAATGTAACTCCGCACGCTGAAGGTGGCTTCTTTAAAAAAGCCGACGATTCAGTTTACGGTCTTTATTTCGGCCGTAAATCTGCTGATTTCAACTCTTCAGTAAGAACTGCAGCTACCGTTGGATTTTCTGCTCTTCTTGAAGAACAAAATCCAATCAACGTATTCTATGGTATGAAATCTGGTGATCTTACTTGGGGTGCGACTTTGAAATACAGCAACGGTAAAAAAGAAGCTGCTGATCAAAAAGGTACTTCTATGGGTATCGCTGCTGGTGTAACTAACGGAACTTGGGAAGCTGAGTTGGTGTTGGGTCTTGCTGGTAAAACTGAAGATACGACAGCGGGTGCTGGTGAGTCTATCGAGAGCAAAGGCAATACAAAGATTGGCTTTGGATACAATTTGTCAGAAACTATGCACGCATACGCAGATTACAAAATGTCTAAAGTTGAAGGTCATAGAGATGCAGGAAACATCGCTGGAGACGCTGCTCTTAAAGACATCACAACTGAAAAAACAATCTTGAATGTTGGTTTCATCAACACATTATTGAAAAATGAAGATGCAAACGTATACTACGGTGTTGCTTACAGCATGGAGACTGAAAAGTACACTCCAGACAACAATGCAACTTTGACTGGTTCTGAAAAAACAATGCTACCTGTATGGTTGGGTGTTGAAGCAAATGCAACTTCTTGGTTAGTAATGCGCGGTTCGATCAAACAAAACGTTTTGTTGAACTCTAACAAAACTAAAACTGGTGTTGCTGGTGCAGATGGCAAAGATACTGACACTGATTCTGTAGCTTTGGCTGCAGGTGCTGGTATCAAGTTGAACAAAGGTATGCTTGACGCTACTTTCACTCAAGTTAATGCTGGAACTCTTAACTCAGACAACTTGTTCTCTAACGTTTCTTACACTTACATGTTCTAATTTGAACTGTTAAAGTAAACGTATAAAAAGCTCAGGGATAAATCCCCTGAGCTTTTTTATTGTGCGCCCGGCAGGGCGCACTTCTAGGGGATGAAAG
>CAYSKF010000060.1:0-2644 GCA_964431515.1 uncultured Bdellovibrio sp. | reverse complement strand
TCAAACGCTGCATTATCGAAATGGGCGGAAAAAATGCTGTCATCATCGACAACGACGCGGACCTTGATGAAGCAGTGGACGGAGTTCTTTATTCAGCTTTTGGTTTCAGTGGACAAAAATGTTCTGCAGCAAGCCGCGTGATCGTTTTAGATGACGTGTATGACCGTTTTGTAGATCGTTTAGTAGAATCTGCTAAATCGATCGAGGTATTGTCTGCCGAAAATCCAAAAGCTTATATGGGCCCTGTCGTAGACAAAGAAGCTTATGATCGTATTTTAGGTACAATTGCAGAAGCAGAAAAAAATCATAAATTGCTTTTCAAAGGTCAAGTTCCAACAACGGGTTGCTTTGTCCCGCCCGCAATCTTCGGAGATGTTCCTGGTGATGCAAAACTTGCTCAACAAGAGATCTTCGGTCCGGTGGTCGCAGTGATTCGTGCGAAAAACTTGGATCAAGCCTTAGAAATTGCCAACAGTACAGAGTACGCATTGACTGGTGGTATTTTCTCGCGCAGCCCTGGAAACATTGCCCGCATTAAAGAAGAATTCGAAGTCGGCAATTTGTACATCAACCGTGGTATCACTGGTGCGATGGTCGATCGCCATCCATTCGGTGGATTTAAGATGTCAGGAATCGGTTCAAAAACCGGTGGTCCTGATTACTTAAGACAGTACATGGAGCCAGCAGCAGTGACTGAGAATACGCTTCGTCGTGGCTTTGCTCCGGCAGAAGAATAGTTTTATATATCTTCAAACGAAAAATCCCACAGCACAAAAATGCTGTGGGATTTTTTTTATTCGCATGAATTATTTATTTAACAACAAGCGACGAACTTTAATGTATCTTTCCTCAAGATCTGCACGAGGTACATAGTCCTTAAGTGCAGATACATATTGCTTCAAATGAGTTTCAGGAATCATATCCGAATGATACTTTTTCCAAGCAGAGCGAACAAAGTACTCATTACTTGCTTTAACTGAAGCCTCAAAGCCAGCTCGATTCAAACGACCTGATGACAACTCAGCCATCCAGTAATCAAGACCTGCCTTCTCAGGAGCGCGATCCAACAAGGCTCTATAAACCGCGTGAACTGTGCCCTCCGGAGAATTCGCTATTTCGCTTTCGACTGCTGATCTAGATCTTCCAGAACTTAGTTGTTTCACGTAATACTCAAGGCCCGCTTTCTCAACTTCACGGTAAAGATGTTTTAAGAACAAACTTCGCACAAAGGCTTCATCTGAATTTGCAATGGCAGCGGCAACAGCAGCACGACTGTATCCTTGTTTTAAAAGATCCGTATGATATTTTCGACCTGCAGTCTCAGGTAGACGTTTCAATTCTTTCAAATAAACTGTCACAACAAAATACTCATCTGAAGCAATCAATTCCTGTGTCAGGCCCGCCTCATCCAGAGTCTTCATAATCAATAAATCACTATAATATTTCAATCCAGTCGGCTCTGGATCCCGTTGAAGAATCACTTGATAAGCTTTTTTCACAATGGACTCTGCCGCCTGTCGGTCGATCGGCATTTCAGGAGAAACACCTACAGGTGAGTTTCTGATCACGCGAGGAACGGGTGTTACTTCAACTTGCTCTGGCGTTTCTTCAGGTTGTGAAGTTTCGACTGCAAGCGACGCTAACTCCAAGTTTCCAGTTGTCTCTTCCAAAGACTCAACAGTTTGGAATCCGTTACAAGCGGTAAGCAAAGAAAGAGCGACTGATGCTGCTACAGTTTTTAATTTCATATGTCCCCCGACAAGATGGAAGGGAGCAATACCGATGCCACTTTTTGGCATCGGTATTTGACCTCTATGGCCTATATATTTAAAAAGACGGGTTTTACCCAATACAGTGTCTACAAGTTTTTAAACAGCTGTAAAAAGCATTTACACCGTTTACCCATTTTAGGAACCCATTTTAGGAAAAAAAGCTGCCCACTCATAATCTGTAAAAGCTATAAATCCAAACTAAAATCTTCGGGATCAAGCACCTAATTATTATTTATAACCTACTAGAAACTGCCCCATTCTTTTAGACACATGGGCGGACTCCAATCCTTTAAATGTCATCAGCAACCCAAAAAGTTAATTTCTCATAACGTATCAAGCTCAGGACAAGTCCAATTCGGATAAATCAACGGCAACACTTCCGACGAGACAATTTTACTGTCTTTAAGTTCTAAAGAAATTTGTATGGGGGGCAAATTCAACTTTTTTGCCCAGGCGCCATAATATTCACTTTTGAAAGGATGATGAGGAGCCACGGCATTTACGATGGCTGGAGCCTTTTCTAGCTTTGTAAGAGTAAAAATTATTTCAATAAGATCACTGCGATGTATTAAATTGATTCGCGCATTCTCTATTTTTTTGTTCGCCAAAAAGAATACCGGATGACGAGTTCCACCGATCAATCCGCCTGCACGTATTATCGTGATTCGCTCAGGAAACTTCCGCAGCAAAAGATCTTCAACAGTTTTAGTGAGAGCTCCCGGAGCCCCCGGCATCATTGAATCATAAGATTTGCAGTCCAAGCCCAATCAGGAGGCCCTTCGGGCCGAACCCCCTGGGGGGCTGGTAGGGGAAAAACACGGTTTATAGTTCCTCGTATAGACGGCCCTCCGGTCAAGCAAAAATATTCCGTG
>CAYSKF010000059.1:0-2681 GCA_964431515.1 uncultured Bdellovibrio sp. | reverse complement strand
GCGAAGTGAATCAAATCCTACCTTCAAACGCCAGAGTTTTTCGAGGCGTCCAGCTGCTATCGATCTGGCCGGTCTCAGCGATCCAGCCCTCCTCGGTCAGCGCCGCCAGGATACGCGTCCAGATGCCCCGGCGGCTCCACCGGTTCCAGCGATTATAGACCGTCGTCGAAGGGCCGTATTCAGACGGGCAATCCGCCCAGCGGCCACCACACTTGAGCATGTGGATGATGCCCGAGATCACCCTGCGATCATCGACACGCCGCGCTCCGGGCTGGTTCTTCGGCAAGTGCGGCTCAATCGCCGTCCACGCTTCATCCGACAACCAGAACAACGAACGCGACATTCCCAACAGCCTCCTGCCTCAGCGGAGACTCCCTGAATCAATGTGAACGCAGATTTTCAAGAGGCTAATTGGGTTTGGACCCTAACTGAATGAACGTGCTTTGGTAGCTGCCCCACTCTTTTTGGACCGCAGCCTTAGAGTAGATATTGTCAGATCGGTTCTGAGGCCGATGATTATTGGCAATGACAGATGTTTACGGAAAACCATAGGCGGCAGGCACGCGATGCTGACAGCAGCTTGTCTTCACCATGTGCGGATGCCTGAAATCTTGTCTGATCATCAATTCCCGGCTTGTTCGAGGAAAAGATGGCGCGACCTATCCCTTCCGGCTCAAGCGTATGCATTAGTTTCAGCGACTTCTCTTTTGAGAGTTGCCCAGACTGCGAAAGATTGCAACAAACTGGGGCACAGCCTCTGGGATACTGGAAGCTGTGCCCGCTACTTGAAAAAGGTGGGCCATGCGTCAGTTCTGGGGAGGCACCATGCCTGTTTTCAAATCCATCCTTTCAAATGAAAATACAGTCATCCAGGGCCTGAGTGATGTCAAAAGCGAAATAACAAAGCTAGGACATCAGCTTGTTGAAATGAATAATAATATAGCAACGATGATCAATCTGTTGCATGCGATCCGCGCTGATGGCTGGCAAGTGCGCGCCGTAGCGGAATCGATGCAGATATCTGCCGCATTGGCCGCTGATGGCCGCTATGCGGATCCCAAGTCACTCGCACGTTTCAACCGCCGGATGTATAGCCAGCAAGGCGAAGATGGAGTGATTGCCGAGATATTCAGCCGTATAGGCACTCGCGATCGGACATTTCTTGAATTTGGAATCGGCGATGGCCGTGAAAACACCACACGTTTCCTGCTGGAACGCGGGTGGAAAGGTGTGTGGCTGGAAGGCTCCCCGGAACATGTCGAACATGCGCGTGAATTTTTCCAGCCTTATATCGAGAGAGGACAGCTCACGATTGTGCAGGCCTTTATCACCGCTGAAAATATCAACACCCTGCTTGATGAGGCAGGCCTGCCTCAAGAACTCGATTATATGTCGATCGATATCGACTATAATACAGCCCATGTCTGGAGAGCCGTAAATCGGCGTTCCCGCGTAACATGTGTCGAATATAACTGCACATTGCCTCCTAATGTGCCTGTCGGGGTTCCCTATGATCCAAATGGCATCTGGGACGGTACGGCATGGTACGGGGCCAGCCTAAAAACATTTGAGCAAATCGGTGCAGAAAAAGGGATGGCCCTAGTTGGTTGCGATCTGGTCGGCGTCAATGCCTATTTCGTCAACCTTGAAGAAGCAAAAGGCAAATTCCGCGAACCCTTTACTGCAGAAACACATTACGAACCACCCCGCTTCTATTCTTTCGGAGCCCAGCACCCGGCCCCTTCCGAACCACGGACTTGGATTTCCGAATAGACATTTACAATGCCCTGCATTTGTTAGGAATCGCAATTCTGGTCTTTTCGTCATTGTTAATGACATGCTCCCCTGGAATGTGACCGATTTGAGTAGAGTCCGGTGCAAAGGAAACGGACCGAATGGGACGCAGCAGATTCGGCGAAGAACAGATCATTGCGATCTTGAAAGAACAGGAAGCTGGCATGGCGACAGCGGATATGTGCGCCGTCGCGGGATCAGCTCGGCGACGTTCTACAAGTGGAAATCGAAATAGGGTAGCTTGGAGGTGTCCGAGGCTCAGCACCTGCGTACTCGCCTGGCGACCGCCCGTTCAAGCGATGATCGCGTTCATCGACGATCACCGCAATGCCTATGGGGTCGAGCCGATCTGCCGATCGCCCCATCCATCTATCACGAGCGCGTCGCGCAGCAATAGGTGGATGGGACGCCTGTCGGCGCGCGCGGCAGGATATGTCCGAAATCGCGCGCGTGTTCGCCGAGAACTTCGCGATCTACCGTGTTCGCAAGGTCTGGCGGCAGATAATGCGGGGTTCGTCCACGTCGCCTTCGTCATCGATACCTACGCCAGGCGGATCGTCGGTTGGTGGGCCAGCAGGACGGCCCATGCCAGCTTCGTCCTTGACCTGGAGCAGGTCCTTCATGATCGTCCACCGGCGCATCGGGGCGGCCTTATCCATCATAGCGACAGCGGATCGCAGTATGTGTCCATCAAAGTCCACCGCGCGCCTTGCCGAAGCCGGGATCGAACCTTCGGTCGGCAGCGTCGTCGACAGCTACGACAACGCTTTGGCCGAGACCATCAACTGCCTCTAAAAGGCTGGGGTGCTCCACAGGCGTGGACCCCTGGCGCAGGGACTGTCAGGATTTCCGTGTGTGGGCGGGCGGTTAAACATTACGCCGCCATG
>CAYSKF010000058.1:0-2931 GCA_964431515.1 uncultured Bdellovibrio sp. | reverse complement strand
CAAGGACCTGGGTTTTTCTTTTTATCTACATCTTCAGATACTAAGCAAAAATTCCGTTTGTCATTTATGCGGACTTTTTTATTTTTTCTTCTGACATTCTTATTCTCCTACGCATATGGATTTGAATATCAGCTGCAGACCGAAAGTCTACTTCGGCCCTCGTTTATCGATCAGCATTTTTAGAACAAAGATTTCAAAAATTTGGTTTTAGTGCGATCAATGCTCGCCCTATGACTAAAACAAGCCTGCCATTCGATCGAATTTTCATAACCGATCGATGGCAAAAGTCACTTCTACTCAAAGCTGGGATCCAAGCTCCAACTTCCGTTGAGAGGCAAATCCTTTTTTCTTCAAACCAAGAGGTTCAAGCCTTCCATTTCACATATGAAAAAACGGCTTACTTATTGGTTGCTATCAACTTAAGTAAGGAAGAACTGGAAAATATCGTGCGACCTTGGCAAAGGCACAAGACTTCAGTAATAAGTATATTTATACCAACAGCAAATGCTGCCGTCACCTGCGCCACCGCACCCAAGCCGTGGTCTAAGATGCAGGAAACTGTAGGCTACATTGAAAGCGAAGCAATTCTTAAAAGCATCGGTCGCTGTAGCTGGAGTTAACTCCTAAAAACAGGACCACTTAGCCAGCGGTTGTTGTTTGTTCTCGATACTGCCACCGACACTCTTAACTTCTTTCAACAGCTTGCAAAGAATCCACAAGGACTTTGGTTCGAGATGAAGACATCTTACGAAGCTTTCAAGTCCTTTACACTGAACTTTAAAACAGAAGTGGAGCAGATTCTGGCGACACTTGGAAATTTGAGCACAGAACAAAAAGCTCAGATTGCCTGCACTCTGAGTGGTGAAGTATTAACCAGTATTTTAGCAGGAGCAGGCTTCACTTCGCTGCCGCGGATATTACCTGCGTTGACTTTGAAAATGAGACAAGTTGCAAAGATTTTGGCAGAAACGGCGAATCTAGAAAAAAGAGGAATTAAAATACCCGATAAGTCATTTTTAGCAAATGAGGCTTTACGCTGTGTTAAATAGAATCTTTATTTTCCTATTCACAATATTTTTGGTGCCTCTGGGTAACGCCGGAGAGTGCTTACTAACTGAGGCACTTAAAAATCCTCACCTTTCTGCAAACTCAGATTTCTGGACAGAGCTTAGTCGGCTCAGCGAAAAAGGCAAACCCAGCGATCAGCAAATTAAAGCTTTGGTCAAAAAACACGGTGGCAGTTTTTCTCAAACGACTATTGCACCAAAGACCATTTTCGAAAAATCCTCCGCCTATTCTTTTACTGGTAGAGCTGAAAAAGAAGTCAAAGGACTTCCCAAGAACTTAAAAGCAGAACTGGATGAGTTCATAGAGCTTGCAACTAAGCCTTCAGGAATGCACGAAATCAGAAGCAATCCAGGTCGGTGGAACTTTGAAAAGGTAGAACAGTTTGGAAAGAACGCTAGGACGATTCGTTTGAATGGTGGTTATCGAGTGCTATTTGATGTCACACCTGACGGTGTTGAAATTCGTCGTGTGAACAAAGGGCAGATACATGGTGGGTGATGAGGTCGGAGATTTTTAAGAGACCCCAGGTCTAGGATGATCCTAGTACCTGGGTAAAAAGTGCTTAGGGTATACTTTATAAAAATATTGTTAATTAGACGCTCCTAATTGGTAAGCCGGCTCCAGCAAATCAGTTACGCCAATAGCCTCTCCCCAAAGGAATACATTTTTGGTTAATGTACTTGGAATTCTGTCAACCGCGATGGTGGCAAGTGCAGAGAGAGATGAGCAGCCATCAGCTGCTACGGGTGAACCAGAAGTCGCATTGATACACGATTCACTTCCGTCGTTCTCACTATATCTAATGACACCAAGACTCTTTTTACCAACAGCTTTATAGTAATTATTCCCTGAGGCTAGAACAAGTTGAAAACTATCGCCATCGTCTGTTCTAAACCAAGATGAATAAACATCTGTGCCTTTTTTAACTACCATCAAAAGACGAATATGGTTTGAACTGCCTTTTTCATACCAAGCGTTCAATTGGTCGTTGCCTTTTTTTGCAAGTACCCTTGCTACCATTGGATCTGAGTCTTTTCCGGTGCCACAATATACGTCTGCTTGAATAGCAGGACTTCCGCTTACACCTGAAGTCTTACCAAACAACCCTTTAGTCAACTGTTCTGCGCCTGTAAAACCAGTGGTCGGAGTCGTTTCTTGGGGGGCAGACGCTTTTACGTCATAAGCTTGCCCTTGTACAGTAACCTGAAGCTCATTTGTACTAAGTTGAATGTCAGCACAACTGTCAGCACCAGCCTTTGCCGCCCCTTCCTCAATAATAGAAATAACTCCATTCAAAGCTGGGATTAGATTGTTGTTAAAATTATTGTACAAACCTACTGCGGTACTTACGTCCATCGCATCAACTTGATCTGTACCAAGCAATGACGCTGATCCCGTGCCGATGCAATTAGCTCCACCACAAGTCATTTTACTTGCTTGCAGCATGCTAGATGATCCGCCACCAGCACCGCCACCACTTCCGCCACCACCGCCGGAACATGCAAGCAGTCCCATGGTCATTCCCGAGATGATTGAATACTTTAAAAATGAAGAACGCATTATTACCCCTCCCCTATGAACAGGCATTTGTTTTGCAACAATTCAGATGTTAAATATGAAAAAAACTAAGACAAGTGATGGCTGGTCTGGGGTGGATAAATCAGATCGAAGGGCGGGGTCACTATTAAAAACCTTGGATCAAAGAATAGTGGCCGTGGGAGACAATGGGTTTTGAGTATTAATGTGCATGAGAAACTGCTTAAGAATGATCATGATCCAATCCTCAGCAAACGGTTCTGAATATAATACAATTGAGTAGGAGAGGGCGGCGCGTAAGCGCCTCGCCCTCGACCTCTCACACCA
>CAYSKF010000057.1:0-3066 GCA_964431515.1 uncultured Bdellovibrio sp. | reverse complement strand
GGGGGGGGCCATGGTTCCAAGATGTAAAATCGAGGGCTAATTCAGGCTATACTTGGCTGCTATATTTTTAATGAATTCATCTTGGTCAGAAGCCTATAAATCATTCTGGGAAGTTCAGATTGGATTTAATCTTGGTCATTTAGATTTTAGTCGATCCCTGCGTCACTGGATCAGTGATGGCCTTATGACTCTTTTTTATCTCACTAGAAAAAGAACAAGTTCATAAAAATCAATTGAGCTTAATGATATTTATAGAAAATGGCGGAGAGGATTTTAATAATTATTAAAAATCACTTTTCTTAACTATATCAATACTTTATGTCATTACAAAAATAGTTGGGTGACGGGTGGGTTACATTCCATTATTAAAATCCATTACAATTATCATTTGCTATTAAGTTGCTCTTTTGCCGCTTGTATGTGGCTATCGTTTTTTGTGTTTAAAGCAAATACTGCAAACTTGATCGGGGCAGCCAAGGCTCGCTGTATTATGTGTTCTTTCATTTTCGGCCAAGTCTTTCCCCCTGATTTTTCATAAACCAATAAAGTCTTATCCAAATGAGTTTCACCTAATCCAGTATACTGGCCAGCAAAATCCAGTGAAGAGTCTCCAATTTGCATTTCACTCCAATCAATAATTCCAGTTATCTGTTCCTCAGAGTTAACTAAAGTATGGCCAGCATACAAATCACCATGAATAAGAGTAGAGAAAGTTGGCCAGTAGGTATCGTTATCAATCCAAGTTCTCCACTGTTTTTCTAAATGAGGTGATATTCCTAATTGGTTTTTAATCAAAAAAATTTCATCTAAAAAATCTTTTCTGATTATTTCGGATGTTCGCAAAGACAAGCCAAATTCTTTAGCCTCCTGAGTTAAATTATGAAGTTCGCATAAAATCAAACCAAGAGACTCGGAATACTTGTAAAAATTTAAATCTATATTCCAAATAAATTCTTGCTTAGTTGCTTCTACTTCCAAGGCAGGTTTATCCGTTAGGAGTGGATAAGCGACTAATTCAGGGCTCACTACTTTCCAATCAGGAATATCAAAGTTAATTTTAGACTTTAAAAAATTAAGGTTGTTCTTTTCTTTTTCAATCTGGGAGAACATATTTTCTCTACGGGGAATTCTCAAAATCCATTTTATGCCGTCGACACTCTCACCAATAGCGGTCTGGAAATCCAGACCAAGTTCATTAGTACTGGTGATTCTTTGCATTTGAATCCCATGCTTAACGGCTAATCGCAAAATTGAATCTTCCATGTTCGACCCTCTATCTTCATAGTAATATTATACTATAAAAACTTAACTACAAACTAAAAATTAACCATTGATTTAATGTGTTTTTCTACGGCCAAAAGTTTCCCACTCTATTCGTTCCCGTTCCTTGTATATGGGATAAGCCTTTATCCACACACTCAAAAAATCCACGGCTACAATTAGGATAAAGGCCCCACACATTGATAAGAATTGGTTCCCCGTCAAAGACTTTCCAAATAAGGGAAAAACAGGCACGGAGAAAATCACGGACAAAAATAACAGCCACGACCGCACGGCAAAACGGAATAGAAAATATAAAGGGTCATTCTTATCAGGCCTCACATTATTTAAAAGCACTCGCCACCTCACCTATTAACCAAAAAAACCCCATGACCGCTAAGGTCAGTGGGGCAGGGAGTAGGAAAAGGACAAAAACGGAAATAAAGAAAAAATAGAAAATCACCTCAATAAAATAAGTAATTTTCTTTTTAGGACGGCCTACCTTTCCCATATTTTTTAAATAGATTTAGGACGGGGATAATTTTTTATCCCGTTCGGCTTGTGATTTTTCTCTTTCATTTTCCACCACCGATAAAAACTCGGCGGCAGTTTTATTAAGTAGGGTTACCCGTAGAATAGTCCGCCGTTCACCGTCCAGATTTTCATTGATAAAAATACCTTTTAACCGCTCTACTTGTTCGCCGTTTATGTAGTCTTTTTTTATTTCAAGCCATTCAATAAAATCACGACAGGCCCGCCAGATATTGACCGCCCTAAATTTCTTTTCCTCAAATTCCAGTCTTAACTCTATTGGTAAAGTTGAGGATAAAATTTTATCTACCATATCCACAGACACCGCACGGGTTCGCCTAATTTCCCCCGTGGATAAGGCTCGCTCAAAATCCTCGGCCAATGTTTTATTATCCAAATACACATAAGAAAATACAGGCACGGGGGAACCGTTTAACTCATAACACCGCTCAATGCTCGTCTTTAAGTCCAGAGTAGGACACCACTCGGTAGGATTTTTTAAATTAACTCGGTATTGATTTACTTTATTTTTATAGGTTTCCCCGTGAATGGATACGGAGGCGGTTATAAATCCTAATAATTGGAGTTTAGTAATCGCTCGCTTAATCGTTGAGTTTCCTAATGAGAGTTTAGCGGCCAGTTCCCTATAAGACGGGTTCCAGTTCCTATAAGTTGAGGACATTAAAAATAATAAGACCGCCTTTTCTTGTGGAGTGAGTTCGTCACACTCGGCCAGAAAAGCAGGAAATGGAATAAAGATATATGGCACTTGTTTAGTTTTCATTGGTTCCCCCTTTTCTATCTAAATGGGGAAACCTTAAACCCGTTGAGAACACCCAAGCCCGTGAGTGTTTCCAATAGGTAGGGGAACAAAAGGAAAGAGAAAGAAGAAAAAAGAAAGGGGGCTATTTTCTATTTATAGAACTGAGGACAAAAGGGGGCCTCAGTTATGTTTAAATTTTACGGGTGGTTTTTAAATTCTCAGGTAGTTTCTAATTCGGGGCTTAGGTTACTTTTACTTTTCCGTTACAGGATTGAGAACAGTCCCCACTTACAGACAAAAAAAGTCTTACAGTTTTCTCGTAGAGATTTAGGATTTTCCACGGGCCTCTCTTACAATTCAGTCCAAGCAGGATTAAAGCAACTCAATGAACTGAGACTGATACAACTTGACCCATTGGATAAAGGCTCTAAGCAATGGTTAAGGATCACAGAACCGACTAAATAAGACCGTCCCGTAAATTTCAGCCGAATCCGACAAAAAGGCGTGAAGAT
>CAYSKF010000056.1:0-3079 GCA_964431515.1 uncultured Bdellovibrio sp. | reverse complement strand
ATTACTTGTCCGTGAGGTTTCATTTGGAAAGTTATACTTGCGTCACTGTCATTGTCTTCAAGTGTTGTGTAATTTGACATTGATTGCTTCATTGTTGTCAAGTCAGAACACATTTTTTCTATTTGGTCACGTCTTACACAAAAATGAGAAGTCCCGCTGAAGCCATTTGAAACAACGGTTAAGTCGAAAGTAAAATTGATTTGAACTAAATATCTTGTCGCAAAAGAAAGTCGTTCCGATTCCCTGTTTGTTTTTAGTTTAATTATGTCGTCAATTACTATCATTTTTTTCTTGTTGTTGTGTCGTCCTAAAGTGGCATATAACGTTTTGGCGCTTGGCGAAGAAGCGGATTTCGGAGCTCAAAACTGTCAGCCAGCACTGAACTTGATACGAAGCACAAAGCTTCATTTAAGCACTGAACCCGCTTTTTTGCCAAACGCCTGTTATCGGTTCGGCATTCTTTTCGGTCGTCTGATTTCATTCGCTTCTCAGTTTAGCGTAAATGTCCAAACTTATAAATTTTCCGTTTTTAATTTCACAGTCTCGCATTGTTCCTTCGTGCTTGAAGTCAAGTTTTTTCATTGCGTTTTTACAGTTCAAATTGTCTGTTTCAACAAGCCCTTCAATTCTATGTAGTCCTAAGTTGTCAAAACCGTAATTGCAAATTACTGGCATTACTTCTGTCATTACACCTTGTCCCCAAAACTCTTTCAAAAGCCAAAAACCGATTTCTGCTTTTTTGTGTTCTTTGCTTAAACTGTTTAGCCCGCCTGCACCGTAAAATGTTTTGTTGTCTAATGAGCATACTGCCCACCAAATACCTGTCCCTTCTTTTTCTAAGTCTGAAAAAAAACGCATTTGAGCTTTGGTGTCTTCAAGCGTTTTATAACTAACTCCGTAATATTTAATAATTTCAGGGTCTGAAAGTCCTTTGTAAACATTTTCTATATCACTATCAACAAATTGCCTTAGTAAAAGTCTATCTATCCTTATAATTGGAAAGTCTGCAACTGTCATTTTTTAAATCTTTATTGTTTCATTTTATGTTGCCCCCTACGATTAGGATATGCGCTGGATGCATTTCACTACTATATAGCCGGAAAACGAAAGTTAACCGTTTAAAGGTTCATACGAAACCTCTTAAGTTTTGCATTTGCAAATACATTGTTGAGAAATAGTTGTTATTCTGTATAATGAGCAAACATTTTGTTTACTTTCCCATTTTGGTCAAAAAACATCACTTCAATTGCTTTTTTATTCATTACTGACTTATAGTATATAGCAATGGAATTAACACCATAGGTTACATCATACAACTCAAAGTGAAGGCTGGGTATTTTATCCAGTGCTCTTTTCCAATAATTTGCAACATTTTCCTTTCCTTTTAAAATGTCCGTATCACTACCGGTGGCTAATTTAATCATAGGGGTTGTAATTTCAATATCCTCAGAATAGTGCGATAGTATTTCTTCGAGGTTATGTGAATTCCAGGAATTGATCCACTCTTTAGCAAAATTTTGTGTGCTCATATTTATTCTTGTTTGATTGTCAATTTTATTTTCTGCTTTTCCAACGTAAATAACCCCAAAATATTGCCTTTGCATTAATGCATGCCTTAAGCATTTTGCGCTCTGTTTTATGGCAACTCATACATATTTAAAAAAAATCATACAACTTGAATTAATCACTGAATCGACATTTTTCAGGGGCTGGCAAAGGTGCTGTTAATTTTTATAAAGTTTAAATTCTTCAATGTCATGATATCCAAAAATTTCAATTTCTGGATGGTCAATTGCAAGTTTACGAATTTTACCTAGTGTTGTTAATCTCAAATTATTGTCGTCTGCTCGCATTTTAGCTAACTCATTTACTGGGTGCTTCTCATTTGTAAGTTCCACTTTCATATAGTATGCGTCTGCTATATAAAACAGCCAATTGTTATCTGTTTTTAATGCAACACCGCAATGTCCAAGCGTATGCCCAAAGAGAGGAATAAGATAAATTTCAGTTTCAATGTTGGCACTAATTTTTCTTGCTTCAAAACCGAACCAATTGACATCTGATTTCTGGTACGTCTTAATGGTTGGCATATGTGCCAAAGGGAGTTCCAAATATCTTGGATTGTTTGAATGGAAATTGTTTAATTCTTCCTCACTAACGTGAACCGTCGCTGAGGGAAAATCTGCTAATCCACCAATGTGATCATTGTCTAAATGTGAGATGATACAGTCTGTTACGTTTTTAGGGTCTAGCCCTAATTCTTCTATTTGTCGCACCGCAGTTTGATTTTCGTCAAAACGATAACCTACAAGCTCAATTAATTGTTGCCCAATTCTTTCAGATGGGTTTAGGGTATCTAATAGTCCAATACCCGTGTCAATAAGAATAAGCCTTCCATTTTCATTTACTAACAAACAATGTCCGCAAACATTATCGTTAATTGGTGAAATAATTTTTACGCAGTTTAAATGATGTATTTCTTTCATAATTATTTTTGGACTGTTTTTTCTCTATTTAACAAGGTCAATTACAGCTCTTTTTCAAAACAAATGCTACTTTCAATATTTTCATATTGTCCATAATTCTTGATGATTTTGTAACCACTCTTTTTATATAAGCCAATTGCTTCAAGCATTTTGTCGCCCGTTTCTAACACACATTTTTTATAACCTAATTCCTTTGCCCAACTTTCCAAATCATTTAAAACTGCAACAGCTACACCTTTTCCTCGCATCTCAATTGTTACATACATTCTTTTTATTTCCATTGTCGAATTGTCAAATTCTTTCATTGCACCACAACCAACTGGTAAATAGTCATTCAAAGCAACAACTACGTTTTTAATAAGGTCAGTTTTATTATACTGTGCAAAAAAGTCATTTGTATCTCCATTCTTCTTTGCCAGATCTTTGTCAAGTTCTAATACTAAGTTTTGAAAATTTTTGTTTTCTGAATTTGTTCTGATTAATGTTAACATATTGTATTATTAATGTATGGATACTTAAAATTTGCTTTCAAATCAATTATGCCTACAAAATTGATTTCTATGAATCCTTTCTTATTATGCTGACCGATAACG
>CAYSKF010000055.1:0-4097 GCA_964431515.1 uncultured Bdellovibrio sp. | reverse complement strand
AAAATCTCCACGCAACGACTGTCAGTTTCAGCAACGACATGAAGTGGATGTGCAACACTCGAGCAACAGAATTCGCGCGCTCCACAACGTCACGCGCGACATATATCGTGAACATGCGAAACACTTTGTTTCGAACATGAACATCGAACGTGCATGCATGGCATGTCATTCATTTTCACACACCCCCTCATCTGACAGAGGGTGTCAGAGAACAGGAAAAGACAAATAAAAATTGACAGACACAAAAGACAAACACATTTTGAAAATTATGTCAGTCACTCCTACACACACACACACACTCTGGCAGATGACGCCGAAAATGTATGCATACAGACAGTTAACAAATTCTGCCTGCCATCACCCCCCACTGTGGACACACACAAACACACTTGCATGTCACACACACAGTCAGCCAACAAAGCCCTCCCGCCCCGCTGCTACACTGCTACTCTTTTTATTCGAGGGAGATAAACTTGGTGTACTTGTCTGCTCTCTGCTTGTCGGTGGGGACCCAGTGGATCTCCACCCGCCTCTCCGGGTCTTGGAAGTCCGCGAGGATGTTATTTAACACACCCTGCCACGTGGGGTCTGACTTAATCCACCGGGCGTGGATCCAGTCGATCACCGCGCGATTGTCGGTGAAGTACAGCTCTAGCGGCTGCTTGCCCCACAGCTTCTTGATCACGGAGGTGATGAGCGGCATCGTCTTGCTGACCTCTCGCACCGCTAGCAGCTCTGCGACTGTCGATGACCCTACACTCCGCTTGACCGACTTGGACTGCACCTTGAGGATGTTGCCCTCCGGTGCGTTGACGTAGCCGTTCTTGAGGTCCGTCTTGTCCACCAGCTGGATCTGGTAGCCGATGCGCGCCTTGCCCGTTCTGATGTCGTACGCGCCGTCACACCACGCCAGACAGACGGGGTCGTTGACTTGGCCGAAGAGGTCGACAGGCTTGTAGGTGCGCTTCGCGTACTCGGCCACCTTCTGTGCGGTGAGGTAGGTCTTTGCAGTGGGACGCTGGTTAGTCCCACTCAGAGTCGATGTGGCGTAGGCCAGATGATGCTGCGTGCCGACCGACCACGAGAGACTACCGATGAGGGACATCTGGGGTTTCTGCTTGGTCATGTCCGCCGGGTAGTCGTCGTCGAATTTGAAGTCGTGTGCGTTGAGCTTCTTCTTGGCCTCCTTGTCCGACAGCTCGGTCACGATCCCGTCCACGTACGCCTTCTGGCCGATCTGCGCCTTCTTGCCGTCCTTGGACAGTGACAGCTCCGTGCCAATGTACGTGCCCGACTGCCCTCTCTGGATGAGTGTCACCTCCTCGATGCCCAGTCTGGTACCCAAGTCGTTCTTCATGAACTTGTCGGGCTGCTGTGCCATGGACAGCAGGTCGTCCACGTGCGCGCTGAAGACGGCCTTGACCTTGTTGCCGTCCATCTTGGCGAATATCGAGTTGGCGATTTCCTGCCAGCCGTGCTTCACCGCCTCGCCTCGCAGCATGTCAGTGAACAGCCGCGCCGCCTCTGCTGTCCCGTATATTGCCTTCTTCTGCTGGTAGCACCCTCCGGGGATGAATCCCAGCTCGACGGCTCCGGGTGGCATGAGGTTGGGTAACTTGATAACCAATGGGTGCTCCTTGTCGGCGTCCGCGCGTAGGAACGCGGTTGGTACGTCTGCGATGGCGATCAGCCAGCCGTTGCGTAGTGCGTAGATGATACACACGCGGACCTGTGCCGGGTTGCATGTGCCGGCGTACGTCGCGATTTGGCGTGGGTCACGGTGGTCTTGGTTGCCGTGAGCCACCATCCTCGACTTGGCCACATGCTCGAGCATCTTCATCTTCCAGTGGTGTACCCAGCCCGCGGTCATGAAGTCGCCGACGTAGTCTTTCAGTAACGGACCCAGGACGTCGTGCTTCTTCCAGCTCTGCAGCTCCTTGAGCATGGCCTGGTCGTGGGTACCGTTCTTGATGTCGTCCTTCGTCACCTCCTTGTGGCCCTTGGCCTTGTTCTCGGGGATGACGGCGAACGCCACTGCTATGGGCCCGCTCGAGTTGAACGCCAGCCCGATGACCTCCTGCACCGTGTCGTCGTAGTCAGCCGTGAGGTCAATGGATAGCGCCTCGGAGAACGTGTCCGACTTGTCGTCCGGGTAGTCGTCCTCGGGCTCCTTGTTCAGCTCCTCGGCCTCCGCCGCGGCAGCCTTTTCGTCCACCACTGGTGCGTCTCGTTGCTCGTCACCCTGACCTGCACCGTCTTGATTGTCAGCGTCAGACACACCCCCCGAGCGACGAGGGGCATCAGTCATGTCGGTGGTGGTGTCGGGGTGGGTGGTGGGTGCGATGATGTTCATGATGTCGTCTGACAGCACACCGTCGGTGGGGAAGTCGAACACGTGCACGACCCGGGAAGGGTTGACGCGGTCCTCCACCGTGTGGCTCTTCATCTTGCCGTTGGTGTCGATGCGTTGTCTGGCGACCTCGAGGTTGGACCGCACAATCTTGAGCACCTGGGCGGGGTAGTGCATGCCCGTGGCAGGGTCCTTGAGCACCACGCCCTTGAATTTCAGATACTTGTTGTTGGCAGCCGAGACCTCTGGAGACACCCCCTGCTTCGAGTTCGATTCGACCGACACTGGCAGGGTTTTCGATTTCGATTTTTTCGATGCACTTTTCGATTTCGATTCGACCTGGGACACCGGACCGACAGATGCGTTTCTCGAATTCGATTCGACTGACACGTCCTTGGAGGGAGACACCCCCGACTTCTCACCGACACTCGACTTGTTGGTGATGTCCTGCGTGTTGTCGTCAGGCACTGGTGCCCACTCGATGTCCTCGATCGAATCCGACACGTCGCCCCAGGCGTTGGTGTCCGGGCGCGAGTCGATGTCCTTGCTGCTGGCTGACGAGGTACGCGCGTCGTCGTTCTCGCCGAGCCACTCCACCAGTTTCACCGCGGTGGGGTGCACTACTACAGCCGACCAGTCGTCCGACTTGTCCTTCTTGACGATCACGACTACTGTGTTGTCCGACAGAATGGCGCCGAACCGACCGTCACACACTTCGCCCGACTTGGGCAACTTCACGCGAATGCGATCACCGACAGCGATTGGCAGAATCTTGTCAAAGACGTACGGTGACCTGCCAGTCGATGAGTTGATTACGTTGTTGATGCTGTGAGTGACGCCTGGCAGCAGCACTGGCCAGAACTTGTCGGGGAGGCCCGTGGCGTCGATGACCTTGAGCAAAGTCGACTTGATCGTCCGGTTGGCCCTCTCCACTATGCCTTGAGACTGAGGGGTGTACGCCGCGCCAGTCTTGTGCACGATGTTGTGTGTCTGGCACACGCGCTGGTAGTCCCCGGAGATGAACTCGCCGCCGTTGTCCGTGCGCACCTCCTTGAGCACCTGCTTCCGGTTCACGCACTGACGGATGTAGGACAGGAGGTGGGAGCTGCCCGCGTCGGCCTTCGACTTGAATGGCTTGGTCGAGATGAGTCGAGTGTGGCAGTCCACGATCACCGAAAAGCCCTTGTACCCGCCCGGCAGCTTCACGAAGGTGAGGTCCTGGTAGGCTACCTCCCCCGGCTCGAACTTCTGGTACTTCTCCGCGTCAGCCCGTGGGATCGCTTTCCGGTCGACGTCAATGTAGGCGCACTGCTTACATTCTGCCCTGACATCCACACACTCCTTCTGTGTGAACTGGAAGTCGGCGAAGCCCTTCGCGTTGAGGGTCTGGCGGAGTCGCTCACCCGACGCGTGGCAGCACCGGATGTGGAGGTTGAGGAGCAGCTTCTCGCGGTCCTTGGTCAGGATGCTCATGGCCACGTCCACGTCGTCGCCCACCGTCAGCACCTGCTCGTGGGAGTGGTAGTAGGCGGCGAAGTCCTTGTCGACCGACAGAGTGTACAGCTTGCCATGACTCTCGACCTTGGCCCAGACCTCCTTGTCGTGGATGTCCCGCAGGCAGGCAGCCACGATCTTGCCGTTCTCCACCTTGACCTTCCTGTCAGTGGTCGCGGCGATCAGCGGTATGGTGGTGTCGGAGGAGATGCGAGCCTTCTCCTGCACGAGCACAACCTTGCCCTTCTCGTCG
>CAYSKF010000054.1:0-4384 GCA_964431515.1 uncultured Bdellovibrio sp. | reverse complement strand
CTGGCCGCGGCTTCCAGGCCACCAGCCTGTCCCAGATCGTACCTTCACTATGCGTCAGCGGCACGACCAAAGATTCAGGATCATCCATGGCTGTGATGAGCCGGGAGATGAGTGGCAAGCTTGACGAAGCGGAGAGAAAGCTGCCGCCGCGATCGCGCTCTGACAGGAGGAAGATGACCTGATCACTTGCAGAGCCAATCTGACGCGCGAAAAGGTCGAGCGCCGCATCGAGCTGCTTGGCCTGGGACGGGAGCTGCAAGCCGATCGCGTTCGAGATCGCCTCAACCTCACTGTCGAGGAAGAACGGATTCCCCGAAGGCGGGGGCGGATAGGCACCGTCGTTGAAGCCGAGGATGAGAAGTCTGCGAAACTGCCGCTTAGGCATTTCATGCGCCAACATGACCGAGATACCGCCCAGGTAGTAAGGTCCACGTGGGCAAGGCGGTGCCTGGTATGCTGCGGCCAATTGGATGGCCTTTTCCAGTTCCGCTTCGGCGGCATCATTGCCATTGCCGAGCGTGGCCAAAAGGCGCGAAGCCAGCTGCTTGGTTTCGGCTACATCGGACGCAAGCATTTCGTCTTCACTGAGCAATCTCTGGAAGGAACGGATTTGCTCCTTGAGCTGACCGTTCGTCGCAGGTGACGCTGACCGGATAAGCGAGAAGAGCGCAGCCTGCTTTCCGCTCAAGTCATGCACCAACATCGGCCGAAAATCGCCGGCCATGACGGCATTGGCCAAGGCCGATCCAACATCCGGGGACCAGCACAGAATGGGGGAACAGTATACCGAGGCGAGCGCCATGGCGGGAGCGGGCCGCCGCCTGCACTGCAGGAAATGCAGGAGCGCTTCACCCCCGATATTTCTGCGATCCGGTGCAGCAGGGAGCGATGATGCTGTAAGACCGGCCTTCGCGAATGCTTCCGACAGGTAATGCGTATACTCCGGCCCCGATGGCAGGATGATGCCGATCTCGCTCGCCGACAAAGTTCGATCCTCGGCAAGCCAGCGCTGGATGATGGCGGCGGCGGCTTCGCATTCCGTGAGTGCATCGCGGACGGAACAAACCGCGAGGCTGTCGTCCATGGCTACTGTTGGCGCCGACGGATCAAGCAGATGCCTTTGGACATGCCCGGCGAGGATCGATTCAGGCGCTCGGCACGTCTTGGGGGCCGAGACCAGGCGGACGTAATCAATATCGTCCTCGTCCAGCTTGCCGTGGTGACTTTCGAGATGCTCGAGCACAGCGCGCTCGAGAGATGTCAGCTGGGTGCTATTCCGATCCCAGATCACCTGAAGCGACTGCAACGCATCGCCTGCCTCACAGGCGAGGAATGCCTTCAATATCGCCAGTTCGGACGGCACAATCGCTTCATTACCAAGCCAAAGATCCCGTAGCGCCTCGATGTGGGTGCGCGCCCTCCCGCCAGTTACCATGGCCTCGGTCGCAATGGATCCAGGCTTGAGGTCGCGCGTGGCCATCATCAGATGGCGCAGCATTGCGGCAACAGCCGTGGCGGTCTGTTCGGGGGCGACAGTAAAGCTCTCCGCCCAGGGGGCATCCTTACCCTGCGTTTCAAGAACCTCGCGCAGCGGCATCTCGGCACAATGAGGCAAGGCATAAAGGCTCGCCAGGAGCTGCGGACTGAGCGGCATGCAGCTCGCAAATGGCTCGTCGCCGATCCGCAGATGGCAGTTCTCAAACATTCAAACTAATCCCCCGACGACTGTCACGCCAAGCCCAACACGTTCTCTGCCCACCAGCTACGACAATTTCGGTCGCAACATTTCCTGAGCCGCCGCGAGCCGCTGCTCCATCGTGTCCTGCAATGCCGCTGGTCCTTCGATCACCAAATCACCCGCCCACCCGAACAGATGATTGGCGAGCTCAAAGAGCCCTCCGGATCGAAACCGCACCAGCAGCTCCTCGCCATCATCTTCGAATTGCTGATGCGGGTGGAACCGCCATGCCCGCGCTCGCTCGACCGCATGCGGGCGGACCCGCAGCACAATATCGTGGTCTTCCTCTTGCCAGATGCCGAAGCTGCGGGACATCCAGGCGTCGAGATCCCAATCATCCGGTGGGCAGCCGACGATCCCGCTATCTCGAACGTTGCTCATGCGATCGAGCCGAAAGGTGAATGGGGGATCATCCCGGTCAGGCATTTTGCCAAGCAGATAGGTGATGGGGCCATGAATCAGGCCGTATGGGACGACCCGCCGCCAAGCTGGCGCAGCAGCCCAATCGGGCTGATAATCGAAATCCACACAATGGGCGGCAAGGATCGCTGACTGGATCGTTGTCAGATCCTCGGGCGAAGCGATGACGGCTGGCCCTGCCGCAACGCGGGATCGCTGCAACCGGGTGAGCAGATCGAGGTCATTGTCCAGCCGGCGCCGCTCAGCGCTGTCAAAGGCGATCTTGATCTTGGAGAGCAGCTTCTCAAGCGCTTCGGTGTTGGCCGTGCCCTCGATCCGTCCGGCTTCGACCACGGCCTGGAGCGCGGCGACTTCGGCAGCGTTTGGCCTAGCATAGGCCCGGCCCGGGCTATCCTTGATCCTGAATCGTTTGATGCGCCCATCGACCGTTTCGTCCAAGTCGAAATGAATGAGTATGACGTTGCGCAAACGCTCAACAGTTCGGCGGTTCACTCCAAGCAATGCAGCCATCTCATCAAGCGACAAGCCTTCAATGCTTTGCGTCAACGCGTGCACGAGCTTGAGTGTACGATCGAGGTTACTGAGGCGCTTTGTCATTACAGCCACTGCTAACTGTCTGTCCTGCAAGCGCAAGTCGGATCAAGCGCAATCCCCCATTTATACGACCATATTTGTCGCACTCATGTGCTTAGATACCTTTCATGGAACCGGACATCAGGGGGATTGCGCACAAGATGGCACGTCAAAGGGCAGCACAAGCCGAATTCAGCCATACCGAGCAGGGTGAAGCAGCGCATTTCGCTCATGCTGCTGCGCGGGTTTTGCAGGCGTTGAGCGCCAATCAGGTGAAGCGGTGCGGCGAGGATCTGATCGACCTGATTGACCGTGAGGTTCCCGTTGCCGCGTTGCATAAGCTCACCAATCGGGAAAAGCCTTCTGTGGCCGAAATGCGGGCTGTCGCTCGGCAATTGGCCGCGAAGCGCGCCGCGCCAACCCAGTTGGACAGTGTGTTTGCATGGGTCGGCGAACTGTTCGGCCTCGATCCCGCTGAAGTCACCATTCTCACCATCTTTGCCCGCTGGGGGAAATTTGAGTGCTGGCGAGAGCTCGTGCGCCGGGCACCCATCTCATGCAGCAACCTCACCCCGAGCGCTGTCGCTCAACTCTCTGGTCTCGCCGGCCACACCGTCGAACGGAAACTGGTGCCTGGTGCACCGCTGTTTTCCTCTCGCCTTCTTCATGACGACCGCGATGGAGAATATAGCCTGAGCCCCCTGCTCAGGCGCCTTATTCGGGTCCATGCGGAAAGCCGGGACGAGATGCTGCGCTGGCTCATGCCCGAACCGGAGCAAGGGGGATTGCTGTGGAATGACTTCGAGCACCTCGATCCGTTGCGGAGCATCGCTCTCAAAGTCCTCTCGAGCAAGGAACCTGTAAGCATCTTGCTGTTCGGGGAGCCGGGAACTGGCAAGACCGAGTTTGCGCGCAGGCTTGCCACTGAGTCAGGAAGCGGCGCGATCTTTGCCGGTTTGAGCGACGATTTCGGTAACGAGCCCGATCGCTCCGAGCGCCTCGATCATCTGATGATCTTGCGGGCTATGTGCCGTCATCACCGGGACAGGGTCATCGTCGTTGATGAAGCCGACGACGTCCTGATGATGAGCGAGCGCAAAGGCAGTTCCAAGCAGTGGATTAACCGTCTCGTCGAAGCGCCGCAGGTTTCCACGATCTGGATCGTCAACCAGCGTTCGCGGTTGGATCCCGCCGTCTTGCGACGCATGACCCTCGCGATCGGCTTCGATCGTCCGCGCTTGGCTGTGCGAGAGCGAGTGGCCAAGAGGTCCGCTGAAGCTGCATCGGTTGACCTCAGCAATGCTGAACTGCGCGATATCGCTTGCCTGAAGGCGCCCCCTGCCGTGGTGGCTGCAGGTCTGAAGGCTGCCCATCTTGCCAACGGCGGGGCGGACGTGGCGAAGACCGCTATCCACAGCGTAATGCGCGTTTTAGGGCAGTCTTGCGCCCCGGAAGCGCCCGGCAGTTCAGTCTACGACCCGGCGCTATCCCGTGCGGACACGGATTTGTCTCGCCTTGCTGACCGCCTGGCCGCCACCCCAGACCGCGGTTGGAGCCTGTTGCTGTCCGGGCCTTCAGGTACTGGCAAGTCCGCCTTCGCAAGGCATCTCGCCCAGGTCATGGGATTGGAGATCGAAGAGCGGCGGTGCTCGG
>CAYSKF010000053.1:0-5275 GCA_964431515.1 uncultured Bdellovibrio sp. | reverse complement strand
CGAACCTCCTGGGGGGCTGGTAGGGGAAAAATACCGGTTTGTATGTCCTAGACTTTCCGCAGAGGTGCCCAACCCCATTTACATTGCTGTCGATGAAAAGTCTTACAAAAAAGGACATAAATACGTAACCATTGTCTCCGACGTTGATCGCAAAATGGTCATTTGGGTCAGTGAGGGTAATAGCAAGGACTCACTTGATGAGTTCTTCAAAATATTGGGCAATGAGCGCTGTGCAAAAATTGAAACAGTTTCAAAGGATATGCACAAACCTTACATCGCAAGTTGTGAAGAGTTTATTCCACAGGCACTAGAAGTTGCTGACCCCTTTCACGTTGTTAAAAAACTAAATGAGGTCATGGACAGCTGCCGGCGTGAACTGATTGAATCAGCTGATACACCGAAGTCCGAGAAGAAAAGTCTTAGAGAGATGAACTGGGTGATTCGCTACAAGCAAGAAAACATGAGTACCAAAACGCAAACAAAGCTTGATCAACTTGAAAAGTTGAATGCGCCACTTTACAAGGCCTATCTACACAAAGAATCATTCTTCGAGTTTTTCACCTTTACTCCGAGTGAGATGACAGACGCAGGAGCCTTTTTAGATGAGTGGGTTCGCGATGCTGAAAACATTCAAATGGAGAAGTTTAAGTACTTCGTAGGGTACATAAGCAGGCACCGTGATCGTATATTGAACATCATTAAGACCGGTCGAAGTTCGTCGTTCAGTGAGGCTATTAATCGCAAAATCAATGTTCTGATTGGCATGGCCTACGGCTACAATTGTTTGGAATATTTAAAGCTCAAAATACTTCAACGATGCGGAGCTATCGGTAAATATTGGACGCCGGAACCGGCCCCGATAATATCATAAATGCTGGTCTAGGTTTTGGGAAAACCACCTCTGCGTCATAAAGACCCCGTTTTCTTGCTCCTAACCTTTCTCCTCTTCTAAATTCGGCAAATACTTACTCAATCCCTCACTGGCTTTTGCGTGCAAATATCTAGAAGTCGTCGAAAGACTGGCGTGCCCAAGTCTCGCCTGGACTACATGAATCGGCGCCCCACCCTCTAAAGACAAAGTCGCACTCGTGTGCCGGAACCAATGCGGCGAAGGAAGTGGATCCACTTTCGCTTTTTTCGCCGATGACTTCACGGCCTTCCAAATCGACACTGTGGAGATCCGCTTCCCCTTGTTCTTTTCATCAAAAAACAGAAAGTCGCTGGGTCGCAGATTCCATTCCTGGGCATAGATTTGAACTTCTCGCCAAAGTTCCTCACTGACGGGAGCTTGGCGGATTTTACTGCCTTTGCCTTTTACGTTGAGGATCACACCGTCTTTACGGATCACAAAATCACTTAAAAGAATCTCCACCACTTCACTGACCCGGAGACCCAAATAAAAGAGCACTTTAATGAGTAAAACATTACGCGGCCGTTTTTCTTTTAAAACCATCTGCTTGATCTGCGAAATATCTAAAACTTTTTGATAGACCGTATCCTGGACCTTATAATTCTTTAGCGGATGAGAAGGGTCACTCTCGATGCGCCTCTGTTTCACGGCCGATTTAAACAGAGATCCCAAAGCGTTCATGTAAAGGTTTAAAGTCGTGGCCTTGGCCCCGCGATTTTCCATGTCCTTTAAAAACACTGAAATATGCGCCGTCGTTGTCGTTTGAATCGAAATCTTTGGATGAAACTCGAAAAACTGCCGGAGGACCTTTTGATAAGTCTTTTTCGTTTTCTCGGCTTTGCCAATAAGCCAAGTCCCCACAATCAGGGTATCGATATAGCGGGGATTTTGCGCTTGCGCGGGAGTGATATTTTCTTTAGGCAAATTCATGAGTTCATGCGACATATCCAATTTCACCACTTCCCAACTATTTTACTGATGATTTAAGACTGTTCAAAAATTCATGAAACTTTTGAAGCCCGCCCTCTGATTGCGACCATGCTCGAATTTTTTCAATATTCACCGGGTGTTTTTCAGCAATCCAAAGAGCCTGATCAAGACTCTGACGATCATTCCAGTGATAAAATGCCGCCAGTCGATCCATCACGCTCTGAGTTGGGGACAATAAAACTAGTTTATTTCCACCGATTATTACTTCTCCCTCTGGATCAACGACCTCTCTACCGATCGCCAAAGGACCTTTCGGGAACTCCACATAAAAATCTGTGTCGGGATGAGTAAAACTGCGCCCTTCTTTTTTAAACCCTAAATCCACCAAGGCATTTTCAATGTCCCGATGCTCATTGGGACTAATATAGTCCAGATCTGAAGATTGATATTTATTCTCTGTATATATCGAAACAACGGCTCCACCTGTTAGAACAGTATCAATTTTCAGTTTCCGTAACTCCGAGGCAACCAAAGCAGCCAATTCCCCGAGAGACATATCTTTGGTGATTTTCATAGTCGCTTGCCCGTTCTTCGCGGTCGCTGGCGTTCACGATAATACTTTTCAATATCCGCACGCGGTAATAGGGACAGCACCTTCTTCAAAAGTAAACGCAACTCTTCTAAATAGACCAATCGAGGGTTAAACTTGAAAATCCGAATATTTCCTTTTTGTTGAGCGACTAAAATCCCCTCAGCCTCAAGCCTTAAAAGCTGCTTATGAACCTGAGACTTCGCCAGGTCAAAAGTGCTGGCTATTCCGGAGCTATAGCCTTCCTCATAGTTCTCTATATATAAGAGTACCTTTTCTGCCGTTGAATTTCCGACGAGTCCTTCAATCACATCTCACCTCTAGTCCTATCGTACTACAAAATAGATCTATTGGTCTATTAAATAGAACGACTTAAAATTCCCTCCAATAACCAGAAACGAACCCCCATTTTATACTTGCTCAAGAGTCAGATTTTTCAGGGGTAAAAGCTGTGTTTCCGGGTGTTTTTCCATAAGAAAATTAGAGCGCAGAAATTTAGTTAAGTAAACGAACATTATCTTAACCAACTTACCCCCGCTTAAACGCTTTGCTTGCGTGCACGTTTTGAGCGATTCTGGCATTATGAAAAGAGTCTCTAACCCCTTTGAATACCCCTTCGTGATTAAGCAAGTGAATGAATGGATTAGTGTTTCCGTCCCTGACCTAGAAATTACGGTCGCAGATCAGGTCCCGCGAGATGCAAAAATCAACAAAGATTATGTTACAACAATAAACACCCTAATGCTGAAGGCTGCGAAGAAGGTGCTTGAGCGAATGACGAGACTTGAGGAAGTTGGAAAGCAGCCCTCAAGGCCCCCAAGCTTCATCCGCCAGACCCTCCAGATCACCAATAAAGAGCAGATCTCCACAAAACTCGCCGCCAAATATCTGGGCATCTCCGAAGCTTCTCTCAAACGCTGGGAGGCCAATGGAGTGATCCGGGCTACTAAATCCCGCGGAGGGCATCGGAAGTTTAATTTAGGGGAACTTGAGAGGGTGAAAGAGTATATCGCCAAAGGGGTCCGGCCCCCTACTCTGGAGGAGCTGGAATTAGAGAGATTAAGGGGACTTATGGAAAAAAGACGCCAATGATAATGCTTATGCCGCAAGGCCCTTCATTCTCGTCCCCCTCAAGCAAGCTCCAAGAAGTTTATCAATGCTGTTTGGACATCTTCTTGTTTTTTGCGATCAAGAAAACCCATTCGCTTATAAAAATAGTCTTTTGGAAAAGTATAAATCTCGTTGCAAATTATTTTGCAGGATTTTGATGTCACTCGTCCTCGATAGTTTTCTGGCAACTCCACCTCAGTTATCCCTATCCCACTGCCGACATCTTGAAGCGGGCAACAGGTGATACGATTACTACCCAGTGGATCCGCAACCACCAAATACATTCTATCTTTATCCGAAGGATCTCCAGGCTGATGATACGGTGAAGTCGCCGCACGAGCTAGAACCTGATCAACCCACCAAATTTCCCATTTTTTGGGCGCTACTTTCTGTTTCACTTTCATGTCCCTCTAGTTGCATATCATAAGTTGTTTGATCAGCTAGTGATTCTTCATTTTGTCTTTCAGAGTCCATCTGTCGCTGCTCTCTCACTAGAGCCCTTAGGGCAGCACTAACCACTTCATTTTGATTTTTAAAAAGTCCTCTTTCAATAAAGGCTTGGATAATTTTCTCATCCATACCTGCCACACGTGGCCTCATAAGCACCTCCACTTATTTTTTATCACAACTTGGTCCAATATTAAATATATTTTTGGTCCATTTTCAGGTCCATATAATAGCATATCATATCGTAATATGTATTAATACGTATTATTACATATTATTACGTATTGATTTTACGCAAATCTTATGCTACTTTGCCCATATCAACGCTTAGGAGGCTTTGTGAGCGGACGAATTGGTGTGAAAAAAGAAGATGTTTTCTTGGCCTGCGAAGAACTTGTGAAGAAAAGCGAGTACGTCACGGTTGCAAACGTTCGCAAGGAGCTGGGAACTGGAAGTTATGGAACCCTTGTGCCACTTGTTGCGGAGTGGAAAAAAAGCCGCGAAAGCTCTGCCATTGAGGAAAAAGAGATCCCTTCCCTTCCTTCTGAACTGCTAGATCTTGGGCAAAAGTTTATTGCCGACATCTGGGCAGAGTCCGCCGCCATCACGCAAAAAAAGATCACTGATCTAGAGAAAAAATATACGGACCTGATAGAGACTAAATCCGCCGAACTCAATTCCAAAAATGCAGAAATGGATCAAGCTATTGAGGATTTAAAATCTTTAGAGCAAAAACAAGAGTCCTTGGAGGCCGAGGTAAAGGCTCAAGAAACTAAGATGCACCAAAAAGATGGTGAAATTGCTCTCTTAAAAGAACAGCTCAAGAAAAAAGAAACTGAGCTCACCGCCCTACTTGAGCGAGCAATTCGCGCAGAAAAAGATCTTGAAACAAAAAAATAGTGTTTTTAAACCAAAAACACTCGGACCACAAAAAAAGCAACCGCGCCTATTATTAGCGCGGTAAGTACCCACTTAGGGGACTGGCCATTGTTAATGGGCATATAAAACCTGCCTTCGACTCCTATGCAACTCCACCGCAACCCGTTTCCAACTCGCAACAAGATTGTGCACCAAAAAAATATTCAAAAGCACAAGAATCACCCTCTGGATCGCAATGCCATAGACGGATTGCAACTCTCCGTTGGTTATATTGGCAGAGGGTTTCTCATTCAAGACTGTGTTGCGCAACTCAATTTCCAAATTCACAACCTGTTGCAGCTCTGATTGCGCAGCACTAATTCGACCTCGCTCCTGCAAAAGTGCCACTTTTTCTTTTCTGACTGCAATCT
>CAYSKF010000052.1:0-6233 GCA_964431515.1 uncultured Bdellovibrio sp. | reverse complement strand
GCAGTGCCGACTCCGCCTGGCATGGGGCCAGTCAGCTCATACAGAGAATAGTCCATTCTAGCTTCGTAATTTCTTTCATGTTGATTGCGCAGCCATTGTTGTTGGCGATACCAGTCTCGTTTATTTTGATCATCCGTGCAGGCCGCCAGTTCCTGAGGTAAGCGCGCCCCCCAACGATGTTCGATGCAGTGATAAGGATCAAAGCTCATGGCAAATAGTCGCTGTCTAGCAGCTTCCAAATTCATTTTTACAGTCAAGCCATTGGTTGTCGTGTAAGAAAACTGACATGCTTGGGCTTTTTGCGCATACACTTTAAAGAGGTCATCTGCAAGATTACCACCGGAGTATTTGATGGATGGATCTCGGAGGTTGTAGCGCTCGATATTGGATTTAGTTTGTTGCAAAAGGTCCATGAAAGCTACTTTGAGGCGCGCATCTCGGGACGGCGTCGCATAGTTTTCCCATTCGCCTTCTGTACCAAAGATATTTACGGGCAATCTTTCGGGGTGTGGCTTTAGATATACTTGTGCTGTTCTTGCTGCTTCCACAGCATCAACACGATCTTTGAGGCTGACGCAGATATCATCCGTTAGTTGCGCCATATCTTTAAGGGGATCAATGTGGGCGTCGCCTAATGTCAGGCTCATCCGCACATAATCGTAAAAGCTATTTTGTGCACGACCATTGACGCTGAACTTTCCTTTGCTCCAGGACCCATAAGGGTCGGGTGTTGTTCCGTAGAATTGTTCAGTGCCGTAGCCGGACAGCTGAGAATTAGGTGTTGCGATAATTTTTCCACCAACATAGTTGCCCGATGAATCTGTTTTGGCATCTACCAATGTCAAGGGGCGGAAGTTTTTAAATCCTGCTCCTTGTCCGGGATGACTGCGTACGAACTTAGGTGTGAACATGCCCATAGTGAGGGAATTGTCAGGATGTGCATCAATATAAAAAATTCGTCCATCAGAAGATATTTTATAAATAATAGCTACGTGTCCATTCGGATCATAAACAACGGTGCCTGGGCGAACATTTTGGCGATTGATTTTAGTGGGGTAAAAATCCGACAAGAGATCCGTGTTTTCATTTCCCATCATGCGGAAGCTGCCGGAAAAGGTGAGGGCGGGCACTAGATTGTTTAAGATCTCGACGGCATTTGGATATGTATTTTTAAACAGACCACCTTTGGTCACCACATCATATTTTTTTGTCACATAATTGCCGTAAGGAGAATAACGAACGTCGCGGATATCACTAGCGTCTTGTCCGTCAGCAACCTTAGGTTTGACTTCACTTGCCATTGAAAAAGGGAGTCCGTTTTTCCACGCAAAATAGCCTCGTAAATAATAGGGGAGGTCCGCACAATCAGCATAATATTTTAAGCCTGAGGGATCTGAGTTGAAATAAGGATTCGCCGTGCTTTGTAGGCAAGTGTCTACTTTTCCGCATTTTCGGCTTTCGACGGCTTCGCCAATTCTAGTGATAAATTCACCAAATTGCTGTTCATGGTAGCCGGTCCAAGTGGGCTGAGTGATGCGCCATTGGCTTGAATTGGCCTGGGCATATTCATGCGCCAAGAATGACGAAAGAACCATGAAGGTAAGGTTGCTTAAAAGCTTCATCGAAGACTCCTCTGATCAGAGGGCTTTACAGCAAAAATTTAACCAGAGGTTGAGAGGGGAGTAGGGGCTCTATTTTGGACTTAAGGAGGAGTTTGCTCTTACCTCTGGAAAATAATACACCGGTCAGGACGAGTTTTGTCACACTGTTTATGAAATAACTGAAGTCAAAGGCTTTAAAATAGCCCTTGATCGCTATTATTTCTCAATGATCTAATTGATGGATGCGGAATGTATTTATATTGGTTTTGATTATTTTTTTAGACTCTTTCGCGTTTGCACAGGCAAGTGCTGATCTTAACTATAATGAGATCGACAAAATTGAAGAAGTCTTGGAATCTAATTTCCCGCAAATGGAACCTTCTGTAGAGCCAGAAGGGCGTCGCCCCGCTCCGACTCAGCGCCGGCAAAAAGCCGATTTTAGCGGTGTTGAGGCTAGCGCCTTGTTTGCAGATCTTGTTGTCTTTCAGAAGAACTATATGCCTAAGTCGGAGCGTTTACAGCTAACCGCGGGATTAGTGTCTGTTCCGACAGACGTTTTTTATGTCACTGGAGGACTTGCTTTAAAGGTGGCTTATCATTTCAGTGAGGCTTGGGGGCTTGAAGCTTTTGCCAACCTTTTGTCCTCGAGCCCTCGTGAAGAAGTGGACAATATTGCCAGTAAACAAAAAGTTTCAGTCTCAAATCTCGTGGCGCTCAGTTCATTTTCGGGTTTGAATGTTTATTATAATTTTATTTATGGAAAGCTTTCCGTTAATGATGAAAAAGTAGTCCCTTTTGAAATCTTCAATACTTTCGGAGTCGGCAGTATGATTAATACGGGGAACTATCAGAGCAGCTCGTTTCAGGCAGGGCTCGGAGGACTTTTCTCTTTATCTCGTTCGAGCGCTCTTCGCCTAGATTTGACTTGGGCGTTTTATCAAACGCAAAATATTCAGAAACAAGATGTTAGCGAAAATTCAACTTTTTTATCTCTAGGCTACAGCTGGTTCTTCCCTGAACCGGAATACCGATAGATGATGGCTCAGGAGAACTCATGAGAATTATCCCTACCAGTCTGATTCTAATTTTAATTCATGCTACTCCGGCAATGGCGGCAAAAGCGTCGTCGCTGGATAAAGCAAGAGGATTGGCGAATAAAGGAAATTATACGGCGGCAGCTACTGAATTTTTCAAAGAAGAAGCTGGCGAAGATTTTCTCAAAGGCCGTTATGGTTTTGGTTTAGCACTCATGCGATTAAAACTTCCCCATCTTGCCTCAATCCCAATGATGACTGTAGCAACTCAAGGCGATGGAAAGCTGCAAAAAAAAGCTTTAGATAATTTGGTCAAGATTTCTTATGATACCAATGATGCTTCTTTGCTTAACTATAGTATCAACAAGTTGACGATAGAAGACTTGGAAGAGACTTCTCAAGAGATATACTACAATCGATTGGCTGAGTATTATCACGAGAATAAAAAATTTGATGAGGCTTTGCAGCTATTAGATTCCACCTTAAAGAAGAATCGCGACAATGAAAAGGCTTTGCACTTGGCAGGGCTGATCTATTTGAAAAAAAATCAGCCAGATAAAGCCGCTGATTTTTTCAAATATCTTGCTGCCTTTTGGGATAAGAAAGCTCCGAACGATGAAACTAAAGGAGTTGCTTTAGCTAACTATGCGCGAGCTCTCTACCAAGATCGTAAATTCAGTCAGGCAGAAGTTATTTACCGCCAGATCCCTAAGGACCATGTTCTTTATCGAAAAGTTCAGATGGAATTGGCCTGGACACTTTTTCGGGCAGGGAAAATTCGTAGTGCGTTGAGCGCTTTACAGACTCTGCATACGCCTTACTATGAAAACTTTTATGATCCCGAAAGTTTTATCTTAAGATCACTGATTTTGTTGTTCGCCTGCCAAAATGACGAAGCTATGAAGGCAGCTCGAGCCTTTGATAAGAATTTTTCAGGACTTGATGCGACACTCACAAGTTGGTTAGATCGTAAACCTGACACCGCAACTGTTCTGGCTGAAATTCAAACGTTTCAGCAAAAGTTAAAAGCTGATCGTTATGATAAAAAAGGGGCTCTGCCATTTTTTGTGATTAGAACCTTGGTTGACGAATATCCGTTGAATAGCTTACTGCGTGCAAAAAATGAAATTTTGAAAGAACAGATGTTGTTTCAAAAAACTTTCCGCAAAGAAATTTCGGGTAGAATGGCTGCCTATGTAAAAAAAGCGTATGCGGCAAGGCTTAGAAACATGGACAAAAATATTGCCCGCGTTTTTACCTTCAAAGTTATGGCTTTTCAAAATGACTTTCGTGAGCTGGAGGCTCAAGTGGAGTTTCTGAAATATGAAATTCTTGAAGAGCGCAAACGGGCTGCCAAAGCGAAAATAAGGTCCAATGATTCGAAAAAGCTGGGTGAAAATCAAAAGCGCTCATTCTATGTCCAAAATGGCTATCGTTATTGGCCCTTCAATGGTGAGTATTGGATCGATGAAATTGGGAACTATCAGTATCTAGGAGTCAATCGCTGTGAAGAATAGATTTCTCATTTTACTGTCTTTTATGTTTTTTACAGTTCCTCCAGCGCGCAGTCAGGAACAACAAAAAGTAGATCTCGTGCGAGCCAATAAGAAAGGTCGAATTTCTGTCAATTTTGATGACGAGTTGGTAAAGGGAGGTACAATGCTACCTGAAGGTGACTTAATTCAAAATCGCACAGAAACTCGCTTTAAACGGCTTATAAAAATTCGCAAAGATTTCATTCAAGATGTGGAGAATTCTAAAGATGCATTCGGCAATCGTTAAAATCTGCACGATTCTTGTGATATTGATGGCACCACATTTCAGTTGGTCGCTAGAGATTTCGTTGCCAGAAAATGAACTTCCGAGTGAAAGTGTCATTCCTCAATTAGACACTTCCAAAGTGGTTTTAAATCGCACGATTCAAAAAGCGAAGCACATTTCCGCGGGATTATCCTATGGGCAGCTATTGGACGAAATGTTTTATAATAGCCAGCTCTTGAGTTTGGAGTTGCGGTATAATATTTCGGAAATGGGAGCTTGGGGCGTTCGCTGGGATCAATGGACAGGAGGAGCAACGACTTATACTGATACTTTTGCCGCTGATGTTAGTCAGTTGCAATTTGCAGCTGCTCCGTCGCGCAAATCAGGTGTATTTATTCTTCGAGCTTTTGATCTTTATTACGGAAAAGTGAGTTTGGGAAAAGAGACGATCATTCCTTTGCATATGAGCTGGCTGGCGATGGTAGGAATGCAAAATTATGAGTCTGCATGGTTGCCGGCGGTTCAAGGCGGTGGGCAGTTGCGAATGTATTTTTTTAAGAAAGTTGCCTTAGATTTGCAGTACATCTTTTCCGCATATCAAAAGGTGGATCCCACTTCAACGAATGTCAGAGCTTCTAATGGCGTACCTCAGGAAAGCGCATTTTCAAAGAAAGCCAATCTTGGTCAGGTATTTCAGTTGGGTGTTTCCTATTTGTTTTAGTACATGAGTTTCTTATCTTAGCGGGGACGTCTTGAGTGAATGCGGTCCCCGAAAGAGTTTCCATTTATTATTTACAGTTTTCGATACGTCCTCGGACGTTCTCTACATCAAGAACTCGAGCACCGTCATAGAGGCAAACTTTGCCAACGCCATCTGCGATTCGGTGAACTGTCGCTCGATAGATATGAATGTTGCCGATAAAGCGGGTGATTTCCTGAATTTCTTGAGCGATAACTTTGGTGCCGCCGGCTAGATCAGAAATTTTTCCAATCTGCATGGCATTCAGACAAAGTGCTCCAGCCCTACCAGAGAGGGACGTAATTTCGTTAGCGGCAACTTTCACGGAGCCTGCTCCGCGATGAATTTTTGCTGTTTGTGCTCCAGCTATAATTATATGACCTGCCGTTTTTTCGATGTCGACATGTCGTGCAGATCCGATTTCCACGTGACCGGCAACGGATTCGATAGAAACATCTCGCGCCGCTTTGATTTCAACACTGCGAAGTTTATTGGAAACGCGCACATCATTGGTTTCGGAGTTCTCTGGAATTGGCAGTGAAGTATTTTTGAAAATAGAGCACACACCTTTGTAGGCTTCAGAGTAGTCTTCGTCGGGGCCTTGCTTGCCTGGATCAGAAGGCTGTTCGGGGCTTCCATCCATTGAAGGAGAGTCTGGTATCTGAGCTCCAGAATCCATCGGCTTCAGGCTGGGGTCAGAGTCGATGAGCAGGCTTTGGCGGTTGCAGTTTTGGAAGCTAATAATGGAAAGAATCAAGCCCACTGCGACAAAGAAGTGCTGCTGTTTCAATTTAAGACTCATGAAGGCCCCCTGCCCAGAAAGATCTTTGATACTTATTTGTTAGCAAATAGAAAGCCAGCTTATAAGCAATAGATTGCTTATGCACTTTAAAAAGTGTTTCCAGATTTGACGTTGTATTTTAGATCGACGGGTTGGTCTTTGGCTTTGGGGATGGGCTGATTTTGTCTGATTTTAGTTCTGAGGGTATGTTGATTATTTGATATTGGTTCTTGGTTTTTTACTGATTTTATTTTTGTTTCTGTTTCTATTTCTATTTCTATTTCTATTTCTATTTCTATTTCTATTTCTATTTCTAT
>CAYSKF010000051.1:0-6545 GCA_964431515.1 uncultured Bdellovibrio sp. | reverse complement strand
CATCAAGTGATGGTAGCCCTCGTTGTTAAAAGAGGGCCGTCTATATCTTCTAACCCTCGGGGGCCCACAGCTAAAGTTTAAAGGGGGTAACTTCAAAATAGTCAGTGAAGAAAAATCTGAATCTGGTGACTTAATTATTGAGTCTGAAAGTCATCCCATGGGTGATCATTTAAAGTTTGATTTTTCTGGCGACGCCAGGGTTAGTCTTTCTTCAGGATTCAACTATCTTTTAAGTGACATTCCGGAGTTGAAATTTCAAAGACCGGCGACACTCTAAAAATCGGCAATCCCTAGCGAGAGCTCCCGGCAGTTCGGCGAGCCATGAAACATAACACTTCCGAAAAATTCATTGTTAAAGAGGGTTCTATGGGCCCGGTTCCTGGGCCCATAGAACTTTCAATAGGCCTTTGTTTTTCTTAGCCTTCGACTTCAATCTTCGGCAAATACTGCCCAAGGCCCTCGCTGGCCTTGGCATGCAAATACCGCGAAGTCGTCGATAAACTCGCATGCCCAAGCCTTGCTTGCACAACGTGAATGGGCGCTCCTCCCTCCAAAGACAAGGTCGCACTCGTGTGACGAAACCAATGCGGAGATGGAAGTGGATCCACTTTCGCTTTTTTCGCCGACGACTTCACGGCTTTCCAAATCGACACCGTCGAAATCCTCTTTCCCTTGTTCTTTTCATCAAAAAACAAAAAATCACTGGGTCTCAGACCCCATTCCTGGGCATAGATTTGAACCTCTCGCCAAAGTTCCTCACTCACGGGAGCTTACCAGCTCTCGGTTAGCCCCTATCGGGGCGAGGAGTGCAACATAAGGACTCATTATCGGGGAGTTTGAGCGTAGTTCCCTTGGGAGCATAGACATTGGGTTTCAGGAAACCCTCTTTTATATGTCTTAGACTTGCCTCGAGCAAACAAGGTTCAAGTTCTATGCGCTGACGATATCCAAAAGCAAGATTTGAGTTGAACGCGAGCTTTCCGACCAGGATTTCTTCCACTGTCGCTCCCGCTTGCAACGCGCCTTTTTTGTAGGCCTGTAAAAGTGCATGATTGTAGCTTTCAGAATCTGGATGCCCGAGGATCAAAAGAATTTTTTTAGCCATGCTTAAGCCTACCCAAAGCTTAAGCCCTGGTCACTAAAAGTTTCATCAGCGACTCTACACGTTCTTTCAAATGACATTCGATATTTTTTTCGTTTAAGAATCCAAATTGAAAGATGGCCCCTTGAACAAGAGCCTCTAACGTCATGGACATATCTAAAGTATTTATCCCGGCTTTCAGTTCTTTATTTGCAATAGCTTCTTCCAGAAGACGACGAAAAATACCTCGGGTCTCTGCAAAGTAAGCCGCCACTTTTTTGCGAACTTTAAAATCTTCAGCCTCGGTCCCCAACATGCGTAGGTGCTCTCCTAAACGTTTAGAATCTACGCTGCGACTGATAATTCGAACAAACTCATAGATTCCCGACAGCCCCGTAAGATCCTTCTGCGCCAAAGAATGCATTTGCAGCATGTTCGCGTCCCACTTTTGATTCCGTGCCAAAAAGGCCAGACGTTTTTTTTGTTTTAAATCGCTTCACCAAGGCCGCCGGTGACAGCTTGGTGGCTTTGCTCACTTGCTCGAAAGTAAATGACTCAAAACCTTCTCGTGAAATCACCTCAAAGGCGATAAGCAATATCTCAGAATCACTGATCTTTTTTGGTCTTCCCATATCTCTAGATAGTAAATGCATATTTACTTATGATCAAGCCTGGAGGATCCTATGGCCAGTCATCCGTACATTATTGAGTCAACGTCCGCAGGCGAGCGAAGTTACGATATCTATTCAAGACTTCTCAAAGACCGCATTATTATTTTAGGCACCGCAATCAATGACGAGGTGGCGACATCGCTGATTGCGCAATTGCTGTTTTTAGAAGTTGACAATCCCAATCAAGATATTCATCTCTACATTAACTCTCCGGGCGGATCTGTCTCTGCGGGATTAGCCATTTATGATGTTATGCAATTCGTAAAGTGCGACGTCGCAACTTACTGCCTGGGGATGGCGGCCAGTATGGGATCTTTCTTACTGATGGCCGGAGCCCAAGGAAAAAGACATTCGATGCCCAACAGCCGAATTCTTTTGCATCAACCTCACTTAGGAGACGGTGGAATTGGGGGACAGGTCACAGATGTTGAAATCCATGCTCGGGAACTCGTGCGCACGAAAAAGAAAATGATTGATATTTATGCCGAGCATACGGGAAAGGATACAGAGTATCTTTCTCAAGTTATGGAAAGAGATTTTTATTTAAGCTCTCACGAAGCCCAAGATTTTGGTTTGATTGACCATGTGGTGGAATTTCGCAAAAAGAGCGGAAAGACAAGTTAATAGCCGAGCTCTTTAGCTCTTTGCGCACTATTTTCCGAAGCCACCGTCAGTCCCGCCGCCTTTTCCGCAACGGCCAGATTGTTCCAGGCAGCCGCAGAACTCGGATGGTTCGCGGTGGCCTGTCGAAGATACTCCACAGACTTTTTATAGTTTTTTTGAGTATATGTGATATTCCCCATACCAATCTAGCGAGAGTTCCCGGAGCCCCCGGCATCATTGAATCATAAGATTTCCATCCCAATTTCTATCAGAAGGCCCTTCGGGCCGAACCTCCTGGAGGGCTGGTAGGGGAAAAACACGGTTTATAGTTCCTAACCTTTGTGGATCACCGCCACCATGAGCAATTTTTTCGAGAGAACATGTGGCGAAGGTATGCCGGAGGTCGTGCACACGAGGTAAAAGTCCTTGGGCACCACTGATTTTTAGCGTACGGACTGCTTGTCGAAATGCTCGACCAACTCCTTCCTTTATCACTCGTTTTCCAGTCATTCCGACAAAAAATGGAGCCATAGCGTCTGTTGTGCGAAAATATCCCATCCGCGTTTGCTTATAATAAATCAAAGCAGAAACAGTGCTCTTTGAAATCGGTACGATTCTCGATTTGTAAAATTTGGATCTTTGAATATGTAGGATTCCATTTTTAAGATCAACATCGGAAACATTCAAACGACACGCTTCACCCACTCTCAAGCCTGTTACTGCGAGCAAAGTTACAACTGTAGAATTTGTTAGTGATATGATTTTTCTTTTCGGGCCACACTGAATTTTTTTAATGATTCGACTGATGTCATCATCGGAAAAAATATATGGAATCAATTTTCGACGACCACTTGGCAAGAGTCTTTTTTCAGGGACATAGTGCCTTGAGTTCTGTTGATACAGGTATCGACAGAACCCACGAAGCAAAGTGACTCGGTAGTTACGACTGGTGCTGTGTAGATGTTTTGTTGTCCCTAGATACTCAACGATCATTGGGCGAGTAATGATTGTAGCCTTGTCATAGTGCTTTGCTAAATAGTCATCAAACTCATTGAACACATACCCAGTATTGAGCATCGTAAATCCCAAGGATTTGCGAAAAGCTATGTATTCAGAAATTTTTAAATAAAATGGCCCACGAATATATTTTCTTGGCTGATTCATGGCTTCACCCCCGGCCATTCTCGACAAAATCGCCGAAGCTGGACTTCATCGACCTTGGTGTAGCAGAGTGTGGATTTGATCGAGGTATGCCCAAGAATGTCAGAGATATTTTTTAGAGGCGTTTCCTCATTCATCAGCTTGGTGGCAAAAGCATGGCGAATAGAGTGAAACCCTTGTGCCGCCGATTTTATCCCTGATTTTTTGAAATATAATTTTAATGTCGAATGTAATCCGCCCCCAAGTGGCTCTGGTGGACTTCCTCGTTGCAAAAAAACTTCAGGTAAATCACTTTTTAGTCTGCCATTTTCCAGGTAATCAAGAAGCGCATCCGCAACATTTCCATAGAGAGGAAAATCAAGAGGTCGTCCACCTTTGCACGATGCAAAGTGGATTAACTCTTTTCTCCAATGAATGTCCTTTATTTTTAATCGACGTGCCTGTGCATATCTCACGCCGTAAGTTGCCATCAACAACAGGATCGCGTAATTTCTTTTACCATTAGGAGCCTGTCTTTTAGGAGCAGACAAAAGCTTTTGAACATCACTCCACGAGATCCCACGAGGGACCTCAGAAAGTTGCCATGTTGGGAGCTTGGGAAGAGCATCAATCAAGTTTTTTGTCGTATAGCCTTTGAATTTCAGAAATTTGAAAAAACTCCGCAGAGCACAGAGAAATTCTTTTTGATATCTTCTTGAAAATTTCGGTGCCGTTTTCAAAACGTAACGATGTACGAACGATGGATCGACTTTATTTATCCGAGATGGTGCGGCGTTTGCACCGAGCGCAGCCACAAATGGTTTTACATGGATTAGTCGCTGATAAATGCTTGTATCGAGTATCGACTGAATTTGCTTTTGATGGTCACAGTATTCTAAAAGAATCTTTGGCAAACCATCGGTCTTGTATCCCTTGATTGGCATAATTGTACCTCCTTGCTTCATGGGTAAGGAGGCTGTATCCCAGCGAGGAAATTATGTGGAGTTCAGGTGTCTAAAAATGCAATTGAGTGCCGTAAAAATGCGTTTTTTTACATAACACCGGACTTCACATAAATGACCTTATGAGGCTCCTGCCGGGTCATGGCTGCGAGTATGGCCTTGATTGGGCCATTACTGCCATCTTGCGTGAAGAACTGACTCCTGTGGATACAGAGGAGGCGTTCGAGGAGTGTGTGAGGTTCTGCTACCAGGAAGAAGTTCGAGTTGGTTGGATGTCTTTTGATGCTGTGTCTGTGATGATAGAGATGGATCCAGTTTCTTGGGGGATTGCAAAGGGGGAGTGGGTGGATCTTGAAGTGGAAGAGGGGAATTTCGTGGAGTGTGGTGGGGAGTATTATGGGGTTGACGATTTTAATAACTTGCTGGAGTAGTCCAGCATTTTTTTAACAGCTACAACTTTATGTCTCCGGTAAAACGCCAATCATACCCATATGCTTTCTTACGGTATCCGTACCCCGTTGAGCATGGCTTTCGAAGACAGACACTACTTATAGATGAAACGCAGTTTTTATTTTTAGCTAGTCCTGCCTCCACTAACCACCGTGCAGCCTCATGGATACTTGAGAACTCTTTCAAGACTTTGCCAGACTCTAAATCAATCATTGAAACAGACTTGCTAGTTTTTGCAGCGGCTGCCTTAGCTCTATTTTTTGCGTTTGCATGAGCTATTTCTGGGTGATTGTCCTTAAATTTCTTTAGTGATGATTTACGTTTCTCATTAGCATTCTTACTTGTCCGAGACTTTACTAGCTTCTCTTGCCAAGCCTTGTGCTCTTCAGGATGTTCCTGTGCCCACTTTTTTATACTCGCTTTTCGTTTTTCCTGAACTTCTTTTGTCTTAATCTTATCGCGGTTTTTTCTTCTCGCTTCCGCATATTCTTCAGGATTATTTTCCTTCCAATTTTTCAATCTCTCTCTTGTCATCTGTCGATATTTCTCATCACTCATGACTTCTTTAATTCTTTGTGAACGAGCACGAAGTGCTGGAGTATCTCCTGACAAAAAAGCTTCCTTTGCGGCTTTGAGCATGGGCTTAAATTGCTCAGGATGATTCTTCATATACTCGCGTTTTTTTTGACTTGATTCAGCTATCGAGGGGCGATTAGTGGTGCCGCCACCCCCAGTAATTAGATTAAGGCATTTTTCATCAGACAATAGGTCTTCATTAACGATAGAGGCTTCTAGTTTCTCAGTTTCCTCGGCTGTTTCGCAAATTGCAATAAAGTATCGCACAAACTCATTCTTGCTCTTACTAAGCTTATTTTTAAACTTTAACCCAGATCCTTGATAGCGTTTTATTTCTGACCATTTGGGGCGATTGGCTTTACCAATATAATACTCACCAGTTTTCATATTTAATTGGATGTATATTACTCGGTAATAGCCATCTTTTTCATTACGGCTACGGACCAGCTCACTTGGAGTAATGACATCGAACCAACGTCCTTGAATCGCTATCCGCTCCTTTTTAAATCCCAATATAGACGCGGTTTTTATAGGATTAGATAAATCGAAAATATAACTTTCCGTCGACAACTCGATCGGATCGAACTCACGCCATATGCTGATATTTTTGTTAATTTTTATGATCATCAGAATGTAATTCTATCGTTTTGGGCCGTTTGTCAAAATAAAGCGCGGCATCAATTCCTAAAGACCTATCCCTCGTCAACCATCCCCTCACTCCATATCCTCCGTCCTCGAAAAGGGGATGGAGGATATCGTCACAAGCTAATTAAAGGCCTATCAGGCCTCGGGGGGGCGAAGGTAGTGGGGGGGGGCATGTCCGGTTTAAATGGGGAGCACTACATGGAAAGAATGGGTTAGCCTTAAAGTCGATATTGGCATGTACTTTAACGGATTAGATTCAGGGGACAATTAAATAGGTTACGTCATAGAGGCTTATGATAATTCCTTTGGCTCAAAAGGCCAAAAAAACTTGAAGCAATGGAAGTAGAAATCAAAAGTCTGATTAAGCCTGCCGCCAGACTAGATCTAAACCTAACGAGGTCTAAATAGTGCTTTTAG
>CAYSKF010000050.1:0-6812 GCA_964431515.1 uncultured Bdellovibrio sp. | reverse complement strand
ATCGTTATCGACTCGTCTTCTTGCAAGAAGATCATCGCGATCAATTTAACAAAGCTTATCAATCTGTTCGAAAATAATTTTCTTCAGGATTAGGATGAGAGATTAGTTGTGGTGCTACTTTGTTGGTGTGGATGCAAAGTATTTTAATCTCCGTTGTGCCCTGGATTCTGAGAAGATAATATGTCCTGCAACTTCTTAATTTCCTTTTGCAAGTTTTGATAGTGAGACCCCTCCCAATAGATGCGATGACAGGACGAGCACTCATAGAAGACGTTGTAGAACTGATACGTTTTCTCATCAATTTTTCCACGTAACAGAGATTTAGGAGTTTCCTGCAAAAGATCATTACATTCTAAACAACGATTTAAGGCAGTATTTTTATCTAAGGGAAACAACGAGAGCACTTCGATCAGTTGCTTCCGTGGAGAATCTGCCAATACCAGGTGAGACTTTTCAGTAGGAATGGATTGAAAAAAATGACGATCCTGAGTCAAGAGCATACGCTGTTCCCGTTGGGCCAACAAAAGTAGTTCCTTATCAGAGGCCCCCTTCTGGGTTGCGGCATCCACACCCATCATGCGCAACAGCCGTGCAAGCCCCAATAAGTTTTCATCAACAAGAAATTTGAACATGAATCTTAGAATATCCAAACTTATTGAATAGGTCTCTTTTTTGACAAAAGACAAAGTTACCGGGGAATAGCGAAACCCATTGTATTTGAATCCATATTAAAAAGATCAAAATTACAAATCACTGCAAATTGAGAACTCTACCTCAGTGACATTAGACGCCGATATCTGAACTTGCGATAACTGCGTGATAGATATCATTGGAACCGTATGGCTGCAGTCGAAATTAGAAATGACTGGATAAGTTCGAGGTCCAAGAATCTCTTTGAACAAATCTTCATAGGTAAACGGAGCGCCTTCTTGATTATAAAACTCTGGTTTGCCAATAATCAGACCTTTTATTTTCTCAAACACGCCGATGAACTTTAGCTGCTGGAGGTGACGCTCGGTACGACTTAAAGGTGCTTCCATATCTTCAAGAAGTAAGATTCTATTTTGGAAGTCAGGCCAGTAAGGTGTCCCAGCAGCAGACATAAGGGTGTTGAGGTTCAAGGCTAAGATTTCTCCGCTGGCAACACCAGGATGAAGCACATTCCAACCCTCGTTGAGCTGCCAATGGCGTGGCAGATTTTTCCAATCGCCATTAGACCAATCCCTTTTATGATTACTCCATCTTTGCGGAGGAGTGATTTTGCGAAATCCTTTGCTTGGCAGAGTGACGGCATCCAGAAACCACTGTGTGCTTTCCGGAACCCCGTTGGGCCACTCTCCAAACCAGCACATAACACTGGGACCGTAGACTGTTCGTAGTCCAGAAAACTTCATGATGGCCAGATGCAAAGAGGTGACATCGCTAAAACCACAAATGACTTTGCGGTGTTCACGTATTTTTTCGAAATCCAAAAAGGGAATCAAACTGGAAGAGTTGTTTCCGCCAATAGTTGATACGAGCCCTTGAACCCCAGGATCCTCGATTAAAGACATAAATTCTTGTGCTCGCTCCTCGGGCGTACCAGAGCGATAACCTTAAGACTTGCGAGCCTGCGTGAGGGGGCCCAGTTTGACTTTAAAACCAACGCGCTCAAGATTTTTTATGCCGTTAACAAAGAGTCCTTCATTCCAAGAGTAGCCCGGACTGGAGGGGGTGAATACTCCGATGGTGTCGCCGATTTTTAAGGGCTTTGGTGCGAGGATTGGTTTTGCCACGATTAGAGTTTGAAACTTTTAGGAGAAATGGGTTTGCGGGGGGCAATACGACGCTGGGTTAGCCGAAGAAGCTCCTCAATAAGCCCGCAATAAGCAGCAAATGTTAAAGTCTGTTTTTTATGTCCAGTATTTCGTTCCATACATTAAATATATCCGCATATTCTTTAATTTTACTAAAGTTAACATCGGGGACATTTCTTAGAATTGTCAGAATATCTCCCTTGTCTGTAAACTCTCTTGATCGATCTCCAGCAAAAGCTTGGATTTTTAATCCGATTAAATCTTCAGGACTGACAACCTGATAAGGGAATCCATCAATAGTTCTAAGATGTTCTAGCATTTCTTGGGACTTTGGGCGGTTCGCGAAAATAATATTAATTTGTGCGTGTCCCGAAAGCTGCAGAACCTCCGCGTTTTCGTTGACTACTTTCAAACGTAGATCCTGAGCAATTTCTTTAAGTGCGTTTTTATGCTGGCCATGAATTAAAAAATCAATGTCGAAGGTGGTTCTTTCGCCACCATAGGCAAACACCGCCATCCCGCCGATAATGCCAAACTGGATATGTCTTTTTTGTAGTTCGTCCGTGAACTCTGTTATTCCCTGTATCAGTGACATAGTCGATCCAGGATGACATAGGCCAAGGATTCGCACAAGACCCTCATATTTAAAATGGGTAAGTGGAATTTTAGAGCCTTAGAGCCGGAGTTTTCTGCCGGCGGCAGAAAACGACAAAACCCAAATCAGCGATCGAAGGCGGGAATCTTAAGAACCTACTCCGACGAAGTCGGAGTGCAGACAGCACTAAAAAATGCCAGGATGGCATTTTTTCGCGGGAGTCCCGAAGGGATTTTGGCCAGGAACCCAAAACAAATAAAAAAACCGCCAGTAGGGCGGTTGTTTTATTTGGATGGGGTAGCACCACCCAGACCTGTGAAACAGTGCGTAATAATAACAGGGCTAAAGACTAGGCGGCTTTCTTCCAGATTTTGTTATTGAGAATCATTGAGATAGTGCTTTTAGCGAGACTGTATTCTTTGGCTAGGTCACAAGCCCTTTTGTTTTCCTCTGCCACTTGTCTGCGTATCTCATCTGCAATTTCTTGATTGATTTTCTTAAAGCCGATAACAGGCGAGTGATTTAAAACTTTAAATCTGTGGTGATTGTTTTCGCTTTGAGTGACTTGCTCTAGGTTTTCAGGTCGGTTATCTGACTTAATACCGTTGATATGATTTATTACTAGGGCAGGGTTTAGGGGGCCGATTAGAGCAGCGTAAACAATGCGGTGGGCAGCTAGGCACTTACCTTTGTAGTTAATCCTAGAATAGTCCTTAGAAGGTCTATCAAGTAATTGTCTCCATACTCCAGTTGGATGACCTTGCTTATTGAAACGACTAAGCACCTTGCCTTCAGGCGTTACTTTATAATTATCATCACTTAAAAACTGCTCGATTAAGCTGTCATGTCTTGCCTGCATTTTGTCTACACCTCTATGCATAAGACACAGGCTATCTTCGCCTAGATTAAGCAGAGCAAAAAAAACCCCAGCGCAATGCTGAGGCTTATTGTTTTCAGGATGTATGTTTGTGTTGGTTTACTCGTTCGCTAGTCCAGATTCTCACGGTACAAACACTTTAAGTCGTACAGCACTGCATCTATTAAGCTATCAATATCATGCCTTTCCTTTTCATCTGTTGTGTTGTTGTATGCTTCTACTAGTTCATCATGTTTCTTAATCAATTCTTTTTCAGTCATATATTAAATCCAATAGTTAATTATTTCTTCAGCATGAAGGTGATAAGTATCCTTCTTCATGTGATAAACTCTTCCTCGGTACTCAACCTTGCTGCCTACTTTATCTTGTGTCGTGCGCTTATCCTGTAAAAACCTATTATCAAGCTGCCCTTGAACGTAAGACGTGGGCCATAGGTAAAGGGTCACTCCGTGGATAAAGCACATAAAATCAGCTGTGCAGGACTTTACAGCCTTATATTCAAAGAAGAAATTGCCTGTCTTCATGCTCATTACATCATTCTTAACTTCAATCCTAAACGTCTTCCCTTCGTGTGTGATGATAAGGTCATGTGCTGCTTTTGAAGACCCCACGTTTTGTACAGTACACCCTAGGTTTTCAAATACTCTAGTGACTTGTGCTTCTCCTTGCTGACCTATGATATTAGATGTGTTAAACTTGCTCATATTATTTCTGCTTTTTATATTTAGGATTATAAGTGTAGTGACATTTACGGCTTGAGCTATAAAGCGCCTTGGCTTCTTCTGTAGTGTCTTGGTTAAACATACCCTTCATTTCTTTTAGGATTGTTTCTAGTGCTTCAATAGCCTGTGTATTAGATGCTTCCACAGCTACGGTAAGCGTAGGAAGTAGGTCCAGTGCTTGTTCCCTACAGTGAGTAGGAAAGATGGCACCATTGCGGTAATAGAGACTGTCACATAGTTTAGGTAATTTCATGGCTTATCTCAGACTCACGAGGGTTATTAGAACAGCGTGGGCTTTCTGTGACAGACAGAAGAGTCCGTTACTATCACGCACCAACCAACCTGCTTCAAAAGCGTCACCTACAGGACCTTCTTCTTCAAACGAATCAGGAGATAGCGAAATGTATCCAGCTTCCACAAAAACCCTTAGAATATTGTGAATGTCTTCTGTGTAACCAATTTCTCTTAGATACGCTGATTGTTCGTTATTAAGTACCATAGTGTTTTCTTTCTGCCTTCTTACAGGTCTTGATGTGTGTAGAGAATAATTTCCCTTACTTTAATATGTTAAAATTCGATGGGTGTTTTTGAAGAAAAATGAATTTTTTTTAAAAAGGCAACTTATTGCGGTTGGTACTTCAATACACTTCCAACTGTGTTGATTTTTTCTCAATGTTGCAAGATTCGTCTTAATCTATGTTCGTCTACCCTTTGTCTTACACAATAAGGGGGCAACATATATGACAGCAATGACAGCACGATGGAAAGATAAACCAAACAAGGGTATTTCTAAATGGAATCATGGGGATAAAAACTACCGCGTGACACTAACAATAGGGTCCAAGCAGAAGACCATAGGTTATACATGTACCTTTAATGAAGCAAAGAAGCTCTACTTTGATGCTTTCGCTAGTGTTTTTGGATGTGAGCCTGTGGGCATTTATTCTGAGGAGCTAATGAAGGGTGACGGTCGGACTTACTCGGCAAAACTTAGTTATAAAGTATTTTAATTATTTTTTTAGAAAAGGACCTGAAATTTAACATATAATTTACAGGAGAAATAAAAATGGCATTTACACAAGTACCTAACAAACTAGCGCGGACATCAAGTGTGTCTGTTTATGCAAAGGCTGTGTTTCTTGTAATCGCAAGCTACAATCCAAGCTTTCCAAGTTATAAAGTCATTGTTGAACAGACAGGTCTTTCAAAGGGCACTGTAGCTAAAGCTATCAAGGAACTTCGTGATAGAAGGTTATTAACTTACACCAAGGGTTCACTTCGTTCAAAAAAAGCTAATGAGTACATAATAACTCACGAGTCTTCTTGGGACTTAGTTGAATCATCGGTCTATGTGGTAGACCGAGAGATTGATATATTAGTTCAGGATGATAGTGTCATCGGTCTATGTGGTGAACCGACATCGGTCTATGTGGTAGACTCCAATAATACCAAGAATAATACTAATACTATATGTAGTAAACCAGATGAACCGACAACTATTGAATCATCTAATCCTGAAAACAAAGAAGAACAATCATCGGTAAACGTGGTGAACCGAGAGAAAGAAGAAAGGTTATTAAATATGCAATGCAATACTTGGAAAGAACTTACTGCTGGATGTAACAAAGCCTACAACGATATCGGCTTGGATTTACAGCAACATTGTATCTTGAACAAATTGAATCAGGACCTTGAAGTAATAAAGTACGCTATTGACTGTGGAATATTTAATAACGTTATAAAGACACGACTTGTTTCTATGCTTGTAAATACTGAAGGTGTTATTTCTGAAGACTTACTTTCTGTACTTGCAACACTACATCCTGAAAATGCTGAAGCAATAGTTACAGAAGCAAAGACACTATATCCTAGAATAGCACTTTAAAAGCTCTAATAGCCCCACTACTGAATGATAATAGTGCAGAGTAGGGTAATCATACCCCTGCAATAGAGATGCATCCTAGAGAAGAATATTTATTTTTATAACTCGTACTTAATAACGTCAATCTTTCCTCCTGTATGTATAAAACAAAAATTCAGCGCCTCCGTTGGTTACTGCCATTACCAGCGGGGGCTTCCTCCTTAAGGTGCACATGAAACAAATATACTTCGATATTATTCTTTTTCTAATATGCTTCTCTATCTTTCAATTCATCATTAACTAAAACAAACATCCTAAACCGCTGTGATAGCGCCGGGGTATAAAATGAACTACATCATTGACGTAATAGCAATCAAAAGCATCGAGAAACAATTAGGCAGACATCTGTCAGAAGAAGAAATATTTGAAGCACGTTTTGATAAATTAACGTGGACTACAACACCTAATGGTGACGTTCTGTTTTTTGAAGCAATAAATAAATACACTGTGAATGACCTGCTAGCACCTTGTTATGCAAATACTGCACTGGTTGCATTTTCTAGCAATGATTAGAGGGTGGTTGCATAATGACTAGCGATTTTAAAGCATTGCAAAAAGAGTGGTACGATAAACTTAAAAAAGAAGGTTTTAATGACATTGAAGGTGCAACAGAAGATTACGTTGTTAGACGTGAGATAATAAAGCCTCCTGTTGTGAGTGCTAAGATTGTTATGCTTGAGCTTATACTACATAACTACTCTGACAACCTTAGAGATAAAGACGTTGAGCTACTCTCACTTTACGTTAACGGCAAGACAGTTACAGAGATAGCGACCCAACTAAACACAACACATCAAGCAGTTAGTAAGCGCATCCGTTATTTTATTGGCAAACATTTTCCTAAGCAAAAGGTAACAGACAATAATGTTCAATCTAAGTAAAATAAACGCTATAACAAAGA
>CAYSKF010000049.1:0-6899 GCA_964431515.1 uncultured Bdellovibrio sp. | reverse complement strand
TTGGACTGCAAATCTTATGATTCAATGATGCCGGGGGCTCCGGGAGCTCTCACTAGAAATCAGTTGGACTGCCCGTGACGTTAGGGTTTCAACCAGTCGGTGATTTTAGCTTCGTGTAAAACCGGTTCGATGTCTATGGTGGTACGAACCGTCCACTGGCTGATATCGATTTCGGGATGTTCTTTTAACGCGACTTGAACCTCATAAGAAAAAAAGTCCCGATCATTCAAGCTGGGTAACAAATCGATTGGATGAGTATGAAACGAATCCAAAGCGACAACAGATCGTCCCGAAGCTTTGACCTGTGCAATCAAACTGGAAAAGAAACCCGAATCATGGGAGACTGAATTGAAAGTATTAGACGTCGTATAAAAATAAAGCTTTTCTCCGGTATTCAAAGATAAAACCTCGACCCCCACTTCAACAAATGTTCCTTCGTATTCATAGCTTCTTTGTCGAACGTTCAGTGGCTTTGCCAATAGGGCCGTCGCAAATTCACGATTGCTGTGAGAGTTCCCAAAGACAGCCTCTCGCAAATCCGTATACTTTGAAAGAAGATGAATATCATCCACTGCTGCCTGCAAGAAAGGCGGTAAACTTTCTTTGGGGATGACGGTAAAAGGCGTTCCGTAAGAACGATAGGACCGAGTCTCATCAATTGTTTTACCAACAAATGACAACGGCTTATTGATAACTTCTGCCATGCTCGTAAGTTTAAGGACTTCGCGCGATGAATCCGCAAAAACAGACTCACAAGCAAGCGGTGCCGCTTGCCCGGTGAGCGAGAACAATCCTAAAATAAGAGTAACAACAGCAATTTTTCATCTAGGCCTTAAGTTCGATAAAGGTACTGGGGGCGTTTATTTCGCGACCATGATTCCGCAATCGAATTCTACGTCAGTGCGACCGTGCCAATCTTCTGAGATAGCTTTTACGGAAATGGCTTCATCGCCAACTTTTTTAATGAGAACATGTGTTGAGATCGTTTGGTCTGCAAGCATACCAAAATTCGTCTGATCTTTTGTCTGACGCGCGTCCTTAAGATCGAAAGTATATCTTTTAGCTTTCGTCGTAATAACGGCCTCTTGCACCATATAATCAAACCTGTCTGCCAATTGAGCCTTTTGATAAACTTTCTTACCCAACTCTAAGGTACATTTTCTGTTGGCAAAAACAGCGTTGCTTTCAAGATTCAAAGTATAAGCATGCGCAGAAGATACAGACACTAAAGTCATCAGACCTAAAAAGACTTTTTTCATAAATACTCCAATTTAATTCTTAACAAAAATTTGATAGCGGCTTTTTCGCCGCCAACCATAACAAGAAACTATTTCGTTGAACAATCACCGATAGAAATAGCAACGACATCACTCTTGTCGACGATGCCCTTCTTAACAGCCTCGCCAACCGCTTCGTCGATAGCTAAAGAATCACCACCCGTGTATTCAGGCACGTTGATTCCTTTTGCTGATGCACGCGTTGTAAAGTATGGATTCATAGCCGTCTTAAACTCAAAACCAACTAGCGTAGAACCTTTTTTAGGTTCAGCTAGGATTTGGCCGACAGAGTGATATTCGAAATCTCTTTGACCACGAGCAAACAAAGACAATTCAATTTTATAAACACCTTTGGCCTCAGTATCTAAAGCGCAAAGAGACATATCCACACCAGCATAACTTTCGTTCTGACATTTTTCTAAGTCAAAACCATGCGTGGGTTGAATCTGAATTCCTGAGATCGTTAAATCTTTTTCAAGAGGCATTAAACCTGAAATAGACGCAACATAAACACCTAATTTACAAGTCATAGTGCTCGCGGCAAAAGCTTGGGAACCAAGACTCATCACAAGAGCCATCGAACCCAAGGACAACATTTTTTTTGCAATATTCATAAAGTCTCCGTTTTATTAAAAAATAACTTTTTAGTAACTGTTAATCTTTCGTAAATTCATTCAATAAAACACACCGTATTTGGGCGGGCTTTATTTGCCGCTCGAAAATACAACCATAAACGGGGCCTCACAAAGACATCCAAAGACACCAAGAATGACTGTCTTCATACTTTCTCAATATTTTCGAGACCCTCTCGCAATAAAGCAAAAGACGGTCCAAACTCAAAAGGGATTTAATGGCTTTGGCGCATTAAGAGCTGTCGAATTCATCAACACTGAGGCGCTTGACGGCAAAGGTCAGCCGGCCTCTCCGTTTTTATTGGGGGTGGGGTATATGCCAATGCCAACCATTCGTATCAATATGAGACGAGTTAAGAAGCCCACAGCGTTGCAATATTTTGAGTTCAAAAGATTCTTGGTTGCTGTATCCATACCCCATTCTCTTTAGAACTTTGATTTTATTATTGATGCCCTCTGAGATGGCAGTGGTCAGGTTAGATTTAATATATGCCTGAATATTAAGCCTGTATTTTCGAATCTTCTGAGCAAATTGTTTGAACACTTTGATACCTGATTCTCGAACCAAGTAGTACCATTGCGCCAGAGATTTTCGGAAGTTTGGAAGTGTTTTTTCATCCAGAACTTTATGGAAATAATCAACGATCAACATTCCCGCATTGATGTTTGTATTGAGCATTTTTAATTTCCCAAGAAGGTTTTGTTCTTCGATGGACAAGTTGGGATTGCGTTCCATGAGGATAAATCTGCGCCCCCCTTCGAGCATCCCGGCTTGAAAGCTGTCATTTCTTTTTTTTGCCAGTCTAAACTCGTCTTTGCGGAGAGTATTGAATGTTTCATTAAGGTTCTGAACTAAATGAAATCTATCCACAGCAATCTCTGCATTAGGACATAGCTTGGAAACAGCTCTGAAATATCCAGCATTCATATCTAAGGCAAAATATATAATTTGGTCCCGAGTTTTCTTAGATAAAGTCTTGAGGCAATTTGCTAGAGCCATAGCATCTCGTCCGCCAGCTGTTGCAATGACTTTTGAGAGCTTAGAGCAGACAAGGCTGGTTATATATTGAGTGGTCCAGCGCTCAGAAAAGGGGCTATTCCTTTGAGTATTTACTATAGTTCTAAAGTGTACTTCGTCGGCACTCATGTGACTGACGTTGAGATCATCAGGGAGTTTGTAGAATTTCCTCAAGGGTTAGGAACTATAAACCGTGTTTTTCCCCTACCAGCCCCCCAGGGGGTTCGGCCCGAAGGGCCTCCTGATTGGGCTTGGACTGCAAATCTTATGATTCAATGATGCCGGGGGCTCCGGGAGCTCTCACTAAAATGGCGATGCTTTCTTCCTGGAAGCACTATGCAGTTTTAAATTTGATTCACGTCGCGGATTTTAAATCAGACCCCGAATGGATTGCGCAGCGCCTGGGCCTAACCACCCAGCAAGTCCTCAACAGTCTTCAAGTCCTCACTGACCTCGAGCTGATCACCCGTGATGACGGCAAAATTCAGCGCACTTTCCGCCGCCTGACCACAACCGTAGATATTCCCAGCCAGGCCCTTCGCAATTCCTTAAAAGAAGACATCAAAAAGTCCATAGAGGTGATTGATAAGGTCAACCCTGAGTTAAGAGATTACAGCTCATTAACCATGGCGATCAATCCAGCCCACCTGCCCAAGGCGAAAAAACTGATCGAAGGTTTCCAAGACAGGGTGTCGTTGCTTTTAGAAGAAGGACCGAAGACCGAAGTCTACAACTTAAGCCTTCAGCTATTCCCGATGACCGTTCCTGCCCGGGAGGTGCAATTATGAAAAAAATCTTTATCTTGTCTTTCCTGATCTTAGGTTTTTGCGCGAATACTTGGGCGGGCGATAAAAAAAGAAATGGCGGCACACTTCTAAGCTGCGGCACAGGACTAAAAGTTTTAGATCTTTTCGAAATTCAAAACTCTTATGGCTATGACCTTGATATCCCCTCTGGCCAAGACTTTAAAGACATTCTGAATGGGATTTTGTCCCGTCTGGAAAGACATAACCCGCAACGTGCGCAGCTGTACCGGTCTTATTTAAAATCTTTTGAACAAGAAGCTCGCTTTAGCGCAAATGCAGACTTCATGGCGATCACCGACCTGGGCGAGGGAATTCCTATTCCGAAAGACTGCTCCCTTGTTCAGGCCGTTTCGCAATTTCATAACCCCATGGCTTTGGGTGTATGGTACCTGTTCAACCGCGATCTCTGGATGCAACTGTCCCCGGCCCAGCAGGCCGCCCTGACTCTTCACGAGTTTATTTATCGTGAAGCTTTTCAAGACGATAATAGCTTGGAAAATTCGATGGGCGTCCGATTTTTTACGGGCTATCTGTTTTCAAGCAAAGCACCTAAGGACAATCTCCAAACATACCTGAGAACCCTGAAGCTATCCGACTTAACAACCGCCGAGTACCATGGCTTTGTCTTACCGATACGCAATCAAAAAACCGAGCTCCCCATCATTTTTAAGGATGAAAACACGTTAAAAACAGTTAGTTTTGGCAACAGGTTGAGTCTTAAGAACTCAGAAGTATTGCAAGACATCAGATGCTTGGGAGAAGCCGCGAACTATCCCGTGAACGGCATTCAAATGCATTTTGAAGGCGGTGAAGTTGCGATCTTGGGAAAATGTCCGATGTACATGAACTTATCCAACGGAAGCGACCAGGTTGGCTATACTGTCGCCCGAGTTTTTCACCTGTCCAAGGAAGGGAAAATCAAAAAGGCCGTGGCATTTCGAGACACACTTCCGTCCTCTGCATATACTATTCATTTTCAGAACCGGGAATTTGAGCTTTTCAGTGCAGCCAGCAACTTGGCGGAGCTCACTTTTGATTCACAAGAGCAGTTGCAAGAAATTCGTTTTCAAATTGTGGATACGCAGGGATTTAACGGGACGTATTTGAAAAAAGGCAAACGGAACGAAGTGCTATATTTTCAGAAGGACTACCGAATACCTGTTACTCGATCCGAGCAAGGCATTCCAAAACAGATTCGCTAAAGATTTGTTCTTTCAGTTTTAAGAAGAATGTTGTCATAGTGGACTCCTTTCAAGAGTGTTTAACTTGAAGTCCAATATAGCAAAAGTTCCCGAAAAATAAGAACGCATATCCGGAATTCAGATATGCGTGAAATACATAGAAAGCTTTTCATCATGTAAAAGCTTTAGACAATCGTCCAGCGAAAAAACTAGTCTTGTTTCTTAAAAGGGGTCTCGCGGCAGTTCTTGGGATTGAAAAAATCAAGGTCATAGCCGAAGGCCGTTTTTTTCGCAAAATCGACAACGATCTCCATCGTGCAAGTTTTCATACGGTAGTTCTGATTGTACTCGCGCTCGGGATCTTGATAGCGGTCAGCGATCAGGTCAGAAACTTCAGCGGTCACATAAAGCTTCGTTAACTGCCCTTGAGAATTGCGATCGGCCTTAACGAACTGGATTTTTCTGGCCTGTAGATACTCGTAACCATCAAACTTTTGGCTGATAAAAGACTTGATGCTGACTTCAGCAAGGTATTGCAAATCACTGATCTGAGCGAAGGCGGAACTGACAACAAGGGTCACAAAACCAATAATGAAACTGCGCATAGGCACCTCTTTTGGGGTAGCTTATGGCCCGAAAGAACCTGAAGCGCAAGCCCCGTCCTCGAATTTAAGCATCTTAGGGCGAAAATCAGACCAAATATTGACATTAGGCAGGCAAAAGCGAAAGGTTATAGCCCATGAAAGCAAAAACCCTCCCTCTTCTATTGATTGTGGCAGCCGGCCTCTTTTTAACCTCTTGCGAAACCTCAAAGGCGATCATCGGGCCCGATGGAACAGTGAATCAGCTCATTGCCTGTAACACGATTGAGCAATGCTATAGCAAAGCCCGAGAAGTGTGCGGCGGAAACTATAAAATCGTGAATACGACATCCGAATCCTGGGGGGCGGAAGGTCAAACGGATTCGACTCAAAAACTCCTAGTAAAATGCGATAAACTCTAAAGCTGGCCCCTTTAATTGGTACGATGAACGAGGGCATAGAATTGCCCGAGCCTCGGACAGTTTCCCCTCTTAAAGTCTTTAAAATCGATTTTGGCCAAAAAAGAACCGAAAAAAATTTCGTAACAATTAAAGGGGCCAGCTTATAGACTTTTATCTAGAAGGTGGCCGTGTTCTTTAAAAGCACAGCTGTAAACTTGCTCCGGAAACTCGACCGGCTTCAAAATGAAGTTATGAATCTACCCTTGGTCAAAAACTATTTAGATTGTCATCAGTATCTTGAAGAGGTCTACCACTACAATAAAAGCATCAACCCTGATTTTTCCTACCAGTCCTGGAGCGAAGACCTTCAGGTTAAAAGCAAATCTTTTTTGCGTCAGGCGATTTTGGGGAAGAAAAATATCTCCTCTGAATTGACTGAAAAATTGGCGACCTGGCTGAACCTTTCTCCCGGCGACAGGCAACAGTTCACACTGCTTGTCGAGCACACCCAATGCACTGTTCCCGAGATCAAAAAAATTCTGTCGCAACAGCTGCTCTTGCAAATTCGCCAGGATCAACAGGTGCCCGCAAAGGTCAGCCAGCTTTCGAAGTCAGATCCTCTATTTTTGCAAATACGCGATGTCTTGTCCTTTAAGGATGTTCGCCATTCGGCAGAATCTCTTTCACGGATCTTTCACAAGCCAGCGCCCGTCATCCACGAAGCTTTAGACTTCCTGGAACAGATTCATTGGATCCAAAAAGATCAGTACTCTTGGTCCGCGACGGAAAACTCGATCAAGATCGAAGACGATCGCGGGAATTCTTTAATACAAGATTTTCATGCGGAAAGTTTGAAGCAGGCTTTAAACCACGTTCATTCCCCACACGATCAACGCAAGTACCGTGCTTTGAACTTGGCTCTTTCGGAAAGTGAATTTAACGAAATAGGGTTAGGAACTATAAACCGTGTTTTTCCCCTACCAGCCCCCCAGGGGGTTCGGCC
>CAYSKF010000048.1:0-7404 GCA_964431515.1 uncultured Bdellovibrio sp. | reverse complement strand
GGTCATATTCACTTTTCGCGATCTTAAAGACCGTTAAAGAAACATCCTGCTCGGGGGATCTTGCTGGGCGACCTTCATATTGTTTAACGAGTTTTGCAAAGGTGCTGACCGATTCGTCTACTAGACCTAGCTCTCGTTCGATCTGCTTAATGCGCAGAAGCTTTATAGTCACCTCTTTACGGACTTCAGCTTTTGTTCTATATAGACTCCACTGCGCTCGTGCCTCTTCGACGCTAGCAACTTTTTTACGGGCAGCACGCTTACCACCCAATTCAATGGGGAAGGACAGCGCAACATCTGTTTCCACCTTGCGGTCAGAGTCTATCGTTCCCGAGACCGACGAAAGGGAAATCGACGGATTTGCAAACTGGGCTGCGGCATCCACCCGGGCTGCCTTCTCCTTGAGACTGCCTTCTGCTTTGGCAACTTCGGGTGATCTTGCTTCGGCACACTCGATAACATCTTTATAATTACTTACTTTGTCACAATTTACTTCTGCATGTGCGGCACCCACGAAAAAGAGAACCGACAGAGGCGTGCATAATCTAATAATAGACATACTAATACCTTACTTCTTATTTAGTTTTTTGTTTTTTAAAAAGACGGAAAAAGCCTAAGCGTACTTAGGAGGCTGATACGGAGTATCCAAGACTAGATCCAGAACAGAGCTAGCTTTAAAATAAAATCTAATCTGACTTTGAATTTGAACTTTGGGAATAGAAGCGACCGCAAACAATAACTTCGCGCAATGCCCCAAGTGGCAAAAACCATGGGCGCATGGATCATTATCTTGGTGATCCGAGTTAATATCTGGCGAGCTTACTTGAGTTTGTGACTGCACTGTGGACTGATGGTTTGCTAAGAAAAAATCTGAATGAAAAGACAAGAAATTTCCCACTGCAACCAGCAGCAAAGAAAAAACTAATATAGATATTGAGACTCTTCTCATTCTTTTCATTGATAACGACCTTATGCTAAATTCTAACAAGAAACAAGACGATATGCTCACAGTTTTAAAAATATTACGATTTCTTGTTAAAAATGGTCTGCAGTTACAAGTAGATGCAAGTACCTGGCATCGGCGCCGCTATGTTCGGCGAGGAATGAAACAGTGTTTAGACACGACGTTTAGTTTTGAGACAGGTCGAGTAGGCTTTGGGTTGGCCGCACCAACTTAAGTACTTTTAACAATACCCATGTAACGCAGAATCTCATCATTTTTGTAATCGATATATCCAGATGGGTTGATCGAACTAATTTTCAGGCTGACAGGTCAACTCGCAAGGTTGGTCCACTCAGTCTTAGACTAATAAAAGAGCGCAAGAGCTAAGTCTTTTTAGGTCTGCTTTTCCCGTTTTGAACTGGATTCTCTGAAGCAAACTGGCTGAGGTTCCGGTGAAGAGCATTTTCCTTCCCTGGAATTAGAGTTATCAAAATATCGCTGTAATCTGTAATAACCAAATACTCAGCAGGAACCTCTCCAAAATAGAGAGTCGACCGATAGCCAAAAGTAGTCAGCTCAAAAGAATCGGATGACCTTTCAGAAATCGCTCTGTATGAATGCAAATTGGGAAGTTCGATATGCTTTGCAATTTGAATTTTCAAACCGTTTGGCGAAATTGATTTACTAATAAAATGCTCTCGAACCTGTTCAAAATATTTCTGAGAGGATAGATCACCACTTTGCGCATTATATAGTAGTCTAAGACATATAAAAGAGGGTTTCCTGAAACCCAATGTCTATGCTCCCAAGGGAACTACGCTCAAACTCCCCGATAATGAGTCCTTATGTTGCACTCCTCGCCCCGATAGGGGCTAACCGAGAGCTGGTAAGAAAATGTCTCTGATGTTCTTCGGGAAGTTCTAAGGCCGCACAGTTTCTGGGGGAGCATCCCAAAGCCAAAAAATAAAAAGGGCAAAACAAAAAAGAAAAGTGAAAACGACGGTATTTCCGCCAAAATGGACACCCGAAAGCCACGCATGTTTTCCGACGAGCTGGCAGAGGATGCTTTAAAGAAAGCAAAAAAGATTTCAGATCTCAAAAATCTGGGGGCCGTGACTGAAAAACAATTCGCGAAGGTGGGTATTACCACGGCGGCTCAATTCATAAAACTTGGTTGGAAAAAGACACTGAAAAAACTGATCGAATATGACCCCAAACATCGTCATTCCCTTTATGCTTACGCCTTGATTGGCGCTTTAACGAATAAAGAATTCACGCAAATTTCTGAGGAAGAAAAAGCTGAAGCAAAGGCTTTTGTTAAGTCGATTCCTAAGCCAGATAAAAAGAAAAAAAGCGCTCGACCTCGGTAAGAGTTTTTAGCGTTTTGAACCTTCTCATGGGATATTAAAGTTGATGCGAGTAGCCAATCCCAAGGGTTAGCTGACAAAGGGGACTGTCTTTGATTTTGTACCTTGGTGACTTTAATGAATCAAAGAAAGTCTTTTTATTTAGCGCTGTCTCTGGCTTTGCATGCTCTAGTGGTTGCGTATTTCATTCTTTCTCCTGGTCGAACGGAGGAAGTTTCTAAGTTGGTTTCCCAAGTGGAATTTGAGGTTACGCCCTCCACAGAACAGATTAAAGACACAGCAAAGGTGGGAAGTGGTTCCCGTCAGGGCGCCAAGGCTGTTTCTGCATCTTTTGCATCGGGATCGGCAGCTTCAAAAGACTCTATTATGGGAAAAAAGATTCTTTTGGAAAGCTCGCAAATGAGTTTCGAAAACGCCGGAACAGCTTCCATGTCAGGAGAAACAGTTTTTGGTGAAGGTCTTGCTTCCAGCCACGGAAGCGGTGCTTGGGTAGAACAAGTAGATTTCAAGCAGGGAGTGGAGCTAACGACATTCTTCCAGCGTATTATGGATAAGATTGATCGCACTTTAGACTATCCTGAAGACATGGCACGAGAGCGCATGAATGGCGAGGTCCGGTTGGATTTTTACGTGAATCGTAAAGGGCAGATCGTCGGGGATTTCCAATCTGTTAAAGGGGCAGAGCCTTTGCTGAATCTCTATGTGATGTCCTCGTTATTGGTTATTCTTAAGGATCCTCTTCCAGAAAGCCTATGGAGTGAAAAAGACGAAAGAATTGCGATGAGTTTAAGTGTGCGTTTTGAAATTTATCAGTTTTCAGAAATGCAGATTAGAAATTCGGCGTCTTTCCAGAGCAATGAATTGACCCTCACAAGAGCTCGGTACGTCGTCCCTTTGGCCGTCGAAAAGACCACCAAGTTTTTTACTCGCTATGTGCCTCCGATTATTCCGATACCGGGTGGTTTTTATGTCGATGTAGTTATGCTGGCACAATATATTCAAAACATTAATACTCCAGATCCGGATGATAAACGTCAGCAGCGTCTTGCGATTACTAGAGAGCGACTTGAGTCCGCGATGAAGAAAAAATCAGTAAATTGAAGTAGAGATTGACGCTCTTGGCGGCAGGGGTCACCATAACGGTGTGATTGAATTTAAAAATCTCGTAAAAAGATTCGGTACAAGGACGGTACTTAACGGATTGAATCTCAAAATCCGTGAAGGCGAGATTATTTTTATTCTGGGGACATCTGGGACAGGAAAGTCTGTTCTTCTGAAGAATCTGGTAGGTCTTTTGACCCCGGATGAAGGCGAAATCTGGATCGACGAAGAGGAAGTCTCTCGCTTTACCGAAGAACAGTATTTATCCGTTCGAAAAAAATGTGGGATGGTTTTTCAACATCCAGCTCTTTTTGATTCTAGTCTAAGACATATAAAAGAGGGTTTCCTGAAACCCAATGTCTATGCTCCCAAGGGAACTACGCTCAAACTCCCCGATAATGAGTCCTTATGTTGCACTCCTCGCCCCGATAGGGGCTAACCGAGAGCGGTAATCGCCGGATCGCCGGCACGATGGCGCTGAATCAGGTTGCGTGACTGATTCAGAAGGTCCATGAAGGACACCTTCAAACGGGCATCCCGTGATGGCGAAGCATAGTCCTCCCATTCCCCGGTCGTCCCGTAAATGTTCGTCGGCAGACGCTCGGGATGGGGCTTCATATCTACCCCCGCCTTGCGCGCCTGTTCCACCGCCACCACACGATCCTTCAAGTTCACACAAATATCAGCCAGAACTTGCTGCATATCTTTGATAGGATCTATTCGCAATTCACCACTGGCCATCATAATGCGCAGATAGTCATAGTAAGGGAAGGCCACCCCGCGATACAGGAACTTTCCTTTGTTCCAGACTCCTTCCGGATCCGGGCTGTTGCCATAGAACTGCTCGGTGCTAAAGCCCGCAAGTTGATCATTGCGTGCACCCACGATCTTTCCGCCGTAGTACTCCCCCGCGGAATTCCGACTGGCCCCTTGCAGCGCCAAAGGTCGGAAGTTCTTAAAGCCCGCTCCGTGCTGAGGATGGCTTCGTGAAAATTTAGGAGTGTACATACCCGAGGTCAGAGTATTGTCCGGATGAGAATCAATATAGAAAATCCGCCCATCATCAGTCACCTTATAGATGATCGCCACGTGCCCGTTCGGATCATAAATGACAGTCCCAGGACGAATGGTTTCCCGACTCAACTTCACCGGATAGAAGTCGGTAAAGCGTCCCGTATCCTCCAGACCAATCATGCGGAAGGTGGCTGAATATGTCATGTCAATCAAAGTACTGTTCAACAAAGCCACGGCATTAGGTGCACTGTTGCGGCTGGGAATCACATCATAGCGGCCGGTGACGTAGTTCCCCATCGTGGAATAGCGAACATCCTTATTCGTATTTCCAGGACGAGACGCAATGCTGCTGACAACGGACATAGGAAGCCCGTTCTTCCAGGCAAAATAGCTGCGCAGATAGTAAGGAAGGTCTGCACAATCAGCGAAGAGCCGAAGACTTGCCGGATCTGTCCCGGCATAAGGGTTCGCAGGACTGCGCAGACAGGTATCCACCTTATCGCATTCCCGTCGTTCCACCGCAGCGCCAAGTCGAGAGACAAACTCACCAAAGCGTTGTTCATCAACTGTCGTCCAGGACGGCTTTGTAATACGCCATCTTGAATTACTTTGGGCTTGCGCAAAAGCCGGCAATATCAACAAGCTCAACATCAAAATCCGTTTCTTCATCATGTACCTCCATGTGCCCTTTATGGGCGCTTTGACTACTTGTTCGACGGGCTAAAAACGTTCTTTTAAAAAATACCGCAGCAAGAACACCTGTCACGCTTCTTGCTGAGGGGATTTGAGTCAATGACAGAAGTTTAATAGATATTGGAAATATCGGAGGACGTATCATGACAAAGTTTAAGTCTCGCAGACTGTGCTCAGCCTTGTTGAGTTTGTTGATTGCCAGCTCGCCCTTGATGAGTATCGCGCAGGAAATCTCAGCCGTAGAGGCGAACGCCACTTCTTCTGCCAAACCTCAAAGTTTGCAAAAATCTGAATTGCAGGTCGGCGGACGATACTTCATTTCTGCGGACGCTTTGAATGTCCGAAGCAGCAATGCCACCACCGGGAATATCGTAGGAAAACTTTCTTTGAATGATGAAATCGAAATCATCGACGTTCTTAACGAAGGAACTCCCCTGGTGCAGATCAAAATCATCCGTTCGGCTTCAGTGAAAGCGGATGCAGCACCTGAACTTTTTGTTTCCAAAGACTATCTTAGTACAAAAGAGCTGGTGACTGCGGCGACAAAGTATTTTGTGATCCAGAACGTGGCCACTGAAAAGACACGTGTTTATGAGCGCTGCACAGCGACTCCAGACTGCGCCCACAAGCTTGTGATGGAAACGGACATGGTCGTGGGTCGCCCGGAAGAGGGAACAAAAACAGATCCTCACGCCTTTAAAACCTGGCTGGGCCACTCGAAGATTTCAGAGTGGGTGAAATTCTATCAAGACGGGCAGCAACACTATCCACATTGGTATAAAGCTGGCGAATCTTTAAAGTACATCCCGGATCCAATCACTGACAGCATGACTAAAACCTTGGGCTCCCGCAAGTGGATGGTCAAGGATGCCAAAGGCAACACAACCATGCACGGTGCCTTCGGTTGGTATGCCGCCAAAGTCACTCCAGCTGACGACATCAACGGCATGAACTATCAATGGATGCACGGAACTATCGGTTGGGGTAAAGACGGCGCCGCAGCGATCGAGCTGACTCGCGGCTTCTTTGCCAACATGTTCACAAATCCGGGTTCTGCTGGCTGTCCTCGTCTGGAAAACCGCGCGATTGCCTACCTGCGCTCGATCCTGGCTCCGGGTACGGACATCTATCGTGTCTATGCACGTGAATCGACTCGCGAGCTTGAAACGGTGACTGGCGTCTTCAAGAAGAAAGTGACTCCACTTCCGCGTTATGCACATAACTTCGAAAAGCCAGCCGTTTGGAACTTTATCCTTCTGACTGATGGTGCACAAAGAACCAATGGTTTGACTGCCGATGCACAGGAAATCATCAATAAGGCGATTCCGGTCATTGCAGGTCAAAATCTGATTGAGCAAGGTACCTACGAAGTGGATCAATATCCAAATGCAGCAGCTCTGAACTATGGCAAGTCTGCAGCATCTGGAGAATCTGGAGATCGTTATAAAATTGATTCCGGCTGGGAAAAAGACGCCGCGAAAACAAACTTCAGAGGATACTTCCTGGTGGACGAAGGTCGTTTCGTGGACTACGCTCATCCTGATAGCGTAAAAACAAAAGGTGCGATCCGTGTCAGCGGTTTGGCAGACTTCAGAACATCTGTTCCTGAATTCCTGAAAACTTCCGGCAAGCACAATCCACCGAAAGTGACTTACAGAACTGAGAACGACAACGGCAGTCCTAACAGCAGGTAGTGCCACTGGAGATCAATGATCTATCCAACTGATGTCTGTATGACAGGCGTGACGGGGCTCGTGGGACACGAGCTCCTTCTGCTTTTAGCCCATATCGATGAAATCAAAAGTATCAAAGCCGTCTCACGACGTCCTTTGGGCCGCATTCCCCCAAAAACCGACAATATCATCCTGGACTTTGAAAACCTGGAAAAACACCAGGAGGCCTTGAAAGCCAGCATCTTTATTTGTTGCCTTGGCACCACGATCAAAAAAGCCGGTTCTCAAGAGGCCTTCCGCAAAGTTGACTATGACTATGTGGTGAAGTTCGCCAAGGTGGCCGAACACGTCGGCGCGCAAAAGCTGCTGGTGATTTCTGCGTTGGGCGCAGATTCCAAGTCCGGCATTTTCTATAATCGGGTCAAGGGTGAAATGGAAGAGGCGTTGCGAGGTCTTCAAATTCCTCAGATTGAGATCTTTCAACCGTCTTTGATCTTGGGCGAACGCAAAGAAGTCCGACGCGGCGAAGAGTTTGCGCAAAAAATCAGTCCGGTGCAAGGTTAGAAGATATAGACGGCCCTCTTTTAACAACGAGGGCTACCATCACTTGATG
>CAYSKF010000047.1:0-8319 GCA_964431515.1 uncultured Bdellovibrio sp. | reverse complement strand
TATCGCACAGAGTGGATGCTGCTGGGACTATTTGTGGTCCTGCACTCTGCCTTTCCACAAAAATGGGAAAGATTTTTGATCTCAATGGTGCCTATCTTATTAATCTTGCTAACCCCACTGATTGTGAATCTGTGGCAACAACGAGAACAAAGAAAATGGCGACTGGGATCACTTTTATTGGTGAATGGTTTCCTCTTTATTCCGGCAACCTTTTTCCCTCCACAAAAGAATCTTATTTCCATGTCCTTGTATCTAGATGCTCACCCAAATATCAAAACAGTGATCCGAGCTGACAATATCCCCGAGTGGATTACGGATGCATTCATTCGTAATTCCCAATACAAATTTAAAGACATTACCAAGGCTGAAATTTCAACTCAGACCCCATCAAGCTGTGATGACATACTGGTCGTAGCTGAATTCATGTCTAACGAAGTCGACAATTCTCAGTGGGTGCTGGATGAAACTTTGCAGGTGAACCTTATTGAAGCTGCGGCTTATAAGTTGAATCCAACGAAGAACGTGCGCCGCGCCCCTTTGGCGATTTTTAAAAGCAAAAACAATTGTTCGGATGATAAATAGTAAGCGCCCCATGATCCCTTTTTGTCAAACCGACCCTTCGGGTGTTAAGATAACGTCTGCCAGACGTTCATAATCTTCCACAGTTTTGGCCAAGGGTATCTCGGCGAGGATTTTACAGAGGGCTTTATAAGGATTAACTCCATTAAGCTTCGCGGTGACAGCAAGACTGTAAAGAGTGCTACTGGCATTAGCGCCATCTTTCGCAGCCTGCTCAAATCTACGACGAGCATGCATACTACAACCGAAGCGAATCAGTTTTTTGCTTTCAAGCGGATTATAAGATTCAAGACCATCACACAACAGTCGGCCTTCATAATCTGCGAAAAGATTTCTCATGGTTTCACCACTGCGAGAAGTGTTGTAATCAAACAAAACAACCTTCTTTTGTTCACAAGGTGTCGCACGAACGATCATCCAAGACTTTGTCTTAGCATCTCGACCTTTTTCTTTTAAAACCTGCACGCTCGTTTCATCGCAAGCAATAGCATGGGCTGAAAACATACGGTCAGATAAAACATTTGTAATCGGGATCAAGGCATTACCAACCTCAACCATCCAACGAGCCATCGTCGTGCGATTAAGTTCTATCTCCTGGCGTGTGAAAATTTCTTCCATACGATAAAGTGGTAAACCATCGCAGTATTTACCGACGACTATAGCCGCCAATAATTCAGGGGTGCTTGAGAGGCGCCGGGGACTCTCGCTAAGATAAACCTTTCTGTTCAAAAATTACTGTCTTCAAGATGTTAGAACTCGATAAAATCCTAACTTAAAGAATTCCTCGGGACAAAAAAGAAAAGGTCTAGACTAGAACGCAAAAAAATGAAAGGGCCGACTTTCGCCGACCCTCTCAAATTGCAATGAAACGACGGACACGAACAATTTAAGGAACAAAATTTTGAGTGATCTCTGTATCGTTAAAGAAAACTTTAAAATTCGCACATGAATAGTCATAACGAATTTCGTTATTTGATCCATCCACGTAAATAATGCTGCCTTCCTTCCAGTATGTGCTGCAAGAGCGATCATACTTTAAGTCTTTCGACTTTAAAGCGAACACCACTTTCACAACTGTTTGCTTGCCGCTTGCATCTGGCTCCATAGTGCCTGAGACAGCAAAAAAGCCATTAAACTTAGCAGAGCCTTTCGCATAGGGTTGCGCCATCTCGTCAGGCGTATAAGTGTTTTCCCATTGCGATTGCCATTTCCAATACCAATCAAAAGCTGGCGTGAAGTTCTTACCGACAACTGTCCCTGTGTATTCAGAGTTGTATGACAAAGATGACGAAGTGTTTTTCACTTCAAAGTAACCTTTATAGATATCTTTGACTTCTTCACCAGAATGCGCATAGCCATTCGAAAAATCTAGGTCATAGCGAAATCCACCGCCCCAACCTTTATTTTGATTTCCCGCTTCGTCTTTAAAATCGACAATTTTATAAGTTCCTACAATAGTCGACAAACCGCTATCAACCGCGATATTATTGCAGCTATATTTCACTTCCAATAAAGCTGGAATATCATCTTTATCCCGGTCCTCTGGCGAAGTTGGATTTTTAGTCGTGCAAGAATCAAACATTCCCGCCATAAAACCCGCTGGCAGACTTATAGGTGCTTGCGCATTGTCCGTAGGAACTAGCGTGCCCAAGGCTCGCATAATGTTGGCATCTGAAAATATTTTCAGTGCCTGTGCTTGATTCACGCTGCCGCTAGCAGCACTTAAAGCACCGCCTCCGCCACCGCATCCAGCAAGCAGCAGGGATAACCCCGCCGCACAGATTAATTTATTTTTCATCCTAAACTCCTTTTCTTATGGCAGAAATTAGAAGTTGTAAGTGATAGAAGCTTGAGTCAGAACATCGTTACCATTTAACTGACCCGTTGTTGAACCAGCCACAACACCATCAAGAGCGAAGTTGTTGTATTTTAAACCAAGACCCGCAGAAACAGTCGTGTCGTTTTTGTTCGTCACAGTGCCATCAGCAGGAGCGTTTGCAGTTTTATTCTGAGTCTGAGTCAAAAGGAAGCTTTGCGAAACTGATGCACGAACCACAGCCCAAGAAGTTAGCTCCGCTTCAACACCCGCAAAGATTGGCAAGTTAAGAGCTGTGATGTCTTTACCGATCTCACGTTTTGCGTAAGACAAAGAAGCACCATAATACACATTCTTAATTTTACGGCTCAACATCCCTACTTCTAAACCCAGATCCTTAACATCTGTGCTTGTCGTAGCTGTTTCGCGTTTACCTTGGCCCCAAGCAAAGTTAGAGAAGAAATAGTTTGTGCCCATTTCTTTTTCATAATTCAAAGTGATGTAAGGAGCACCTACAGTCTTGTTAGTACCAGACTCTGTCGTTGCTACTGCCTCTAAAGTTCCAGAGAACTCTTGGCCATCTGTGTCTGTACCGAAACGAGCTGCTAGGTATTGCTGCTTAACATCGCCAGTTTTGTCTTCAGAGTTAGACAAAGCGAATGAAAACCCCCAACCATCTTTGGCATAGAAAACTTCTACTGGATTGTTTTCAAGCTCTGATGCCGCAGCTCCAGTTTTGATACTTTTTTGGATGGGGCTGATGTGGCCAACGTAAACACCCACGTTTGCACCGAAATCATCTACAAACAAACCACCTTCAGCTTTTGGGGCTGCCGTGTTTGTCGTTCCACCAAGCTCAAGAGTTAAGTATTTGCCCAATGAATTCACGTGAGCAGGATTTTCAAAAATAGTTTGTGAATCTTTTAGGAACGCGGCTTTTTGCAAAGCTTGGACGCGAGCCTTAGAAGCGTGAGCTTGCGTTGTCGCGATTAAAGAAAGGACTGCTACAAAAAATAATTTTTTCATTTTATGAACCTCATCGTTGTTTAATTTTTGCGTTAGCAAAGAAACCCTAACAAAGGATGTGAGGTATCGTCAAATTTTTAGTTTTTTGACACCCCCGTCTTTATGGGGTGTCAAGATAAAATAAAATGTGAGTTGGCAGTGTTCACGGCAAAAAAAATGTCCGGGTTACCCCAGGCTTTTTTGCTTTAAACTGTACTAGTTCAAAAATTAGAACATGTAAGTGTAAGCTACGTTCGTCAAGAACTCTTGGCCAGCTGCTGAGCCATTACCGAAGTTCAATTGACCTTTGTTAGCTGTGCCGAGGTTAGCATCTAACATGCCTTTACCCAATTTCAAACCAGCACCAGCGTTAGTAAGCTTAAGGCGTATAAAGCGGTATTTTTCCCCGCTCCACAGGCGGTTCCGGCCCGATAAGGCCTCCCTATAGATTGAATTCGAAGCAAATCTTATGATTCACTGGCTTGAGGGGCGCCGGGGACTCTCGCTAAAAGCTTATCATCCTACCTATGGCTGTAATTTTGTGCAGAGATATGACTTGAATGTGAACTTCTACCTCGGTGATCCGACGGCGGGTGATCCTAAGCTCTTTATTGAGGGGACATGGCCTTCCCTGCCCTTGCCTGCCAACTAGTTGACACAAATTTTAAAGCAATAAAAAGAAAAGAAGCCTTCGGGCTTCTTTTCTTTTTTCCTAAGCGGAATTGAGACGAACTTCTAGTTCATTCTGAGACAAAGTCATTTTAATATTTCATTTTACGCTCTTCAGGCTAAGAATCAAAAGGTGAGGGGATAATAATATGAACATCAATTTCGCAAGGCTCGCCGCAGCTTCCGTGGCTTTTGTTGCTATCGCCATCATGTTTCAAAACTGTTCTCCGGACTTTGTGGCCATGTCAGATGCAGGTACTAGCTTGGGCAGTGCCTCCACTCTTAGTTTTAATTCCTCCAAAGACGATCAGTTAGAGCAGCGTCAGTACAAATGTACTGACCCAGGCTATGAGAAGTTTAACTGTATAAAAAAAGAATTTACCACGAAAGAAGGATTAACCTATTCGGTGATCTTGCGTTGGAACAGGGTCAATGAAGATTCGGCGGGGACAGTGGTCTGGGTTCTCGGTGGACATGGCAGTGGCAAATGGCGTTCTTATCCTGGCGCTGTTGAGATCGAAGACAGTTACGACCGCACTCAAAAAATTCGCAGCGTAGAGGTGGACTTCATAGATGAGGCTGTGGCAGAAGGCGCTAGTGGCGGCTACTGGGTTCACGGGGGCGGATACTATTCCGCAGCCTTGGCGTATATGGAAGTCATTGCGTATATCTCGGCTAATTTAAAAGTGGGCTCTTTTATGAACCATGTGGGTGGCAGTAATGGGACGATGGTGGCGGCCTACGCCCTGTCGCATTTCGACGCGGGTTCTTTTGTTGATCGTTTTATTTTTCACGCAGGACCCTTCTTGCCTAACCTCACGGATGCTTGTAACCCTAGTCACTTTGCCAGTTTCTCTCGAAGCCCGGCAATATTAGGAGTGATCACCAGTTTCATAAGCACTTGGGCCTACAAAGATCCCAAAAGAAATCCGTGCTCTGACGGAGCGATGACCGCGCGAATGTCCGTTCTGGCTGGTGCAAAAAAATCCTATCCTCATAATGGTATCCACGTCGTGATGGGAGAAAGAGAAAAAGTAGACGGCTTTGGACTTTGGATTATTGAATCCAACTATCATTGGTATTCGCAGGTTGAGGCTGCAGAAAAAACTTATCAGATCCTGTCCAGCATTGGGCATGAGATGGAGTGGAACTCGGTACGCACCTATGCCGCTATGGCAAAACCTCAGGCGATGGGACCAGCTCCCACTTTGACGTTTTCACTGACTCAAGATGGGCCCGCTGTTACCAAGGTTCCTGCAAATAGCCGAGTCTATGGAGTTATTAAAAATATTGATGCGAACTCGGCTATGGGATGTATGCTGCCTTCTTCGCGAGTTTCGGAGTGTGAAAATCCCAGAAAGTGGACGCAACTGCCTAACCGCGATTGGAGTTTCGTGGACGGTGTTTGGCGCAGTTCTTTCGTGCCGTCGGAAGTGGGTTTTACTTCCGGTTCGACTTTTCAAGGGTTCAATATAAACACGAAAACGGGACAACGAACCGGCTTGGTGAATTTAGTGATTACCAGTGAAACTCGAAGCTCCGGTCAGACGCCTGCCGTTGGGGCAAGTCCTACCCTAACATTCTCGAAGTCTGTTAATGGTGGCGCCGCCGTAACGTTTGGCCTTAATGAGGTGGTTTACGGAGTCGCGAAAAACTTGCCACAAAACGGAACGAAAACCTGCATGCAAGAGGCGTCTCAATTCCATCTCTGCAGCGATCCCAATAATTGGACTTCGCTGCCGAATCGTGAGTGGCAATATGTCAATGGCGAGTGGAGAGCTCAGTTCGTGCCCGGGAGTATCGGTGCACAACAAGGGAAAAGCTATATCGGCTTCCAGGTCAACACGGTTACAGGGCAAAGAACTCCGAATGTCACGATTTCCATTCCGAACGGTACAACCTCGTCCTCTGGTGGCGTGGCGATTTCGGAGGGCCTTTTTGTTGTCGGCCTCGGAGTTTATTACAGTAATGGCAGCGCCTACTGCCTGTTCCCCAATATGGATTTTTTCACGAAGAGAACAGGACGTACCGATGTCAATGGTGTACGCGTCTATTCTTCATTACCTTCGATCATGAGAAATGATGGTGTTTGTCAGTAGCAGTTGTTCCGCTGTCGGACCGCGCATAAGGCGCGGTTCCAGTCGGTTTATTGCTGTGACTGATTGGCCTGCGCCGTAATAGAGTTGTCTTTGGCGATGGCTGCCGCGACGGCTTTTTCGCTGAAAGGGGCCCATTCTTCGCGGATGATTTTGTAGCTGTCACCGGACTTGATTGCGTAGATGGTTTTGACTCCATAATCCACATGTTTATCAGACTCATAGCGCTGCAGAGTTTTCACTAATAGCTGATCATTGTGTTGGACGACATAGGGCTGGGAAAGATGCACTTTGATGTATTCGTATTTGGATTTTAAGTTGGCCTTATGGTTTTTCGAACTGCTGAAGTTAAAACCGGGAGCCTTGAAGTCTTTGTCGTAAAACTCCATGTACTTATCAATATTTTGCTGTTCCCAGGATTGACGCCAGCCTTCGACAAAGGAATTGAGTTCGTTACGTTTCTTTTCGTGGTCTTCTTTGGAGACGTAATTGACATGGTCAAAAATTAGAATCGGCGTTTCACGCAGCTTCACATAGTCACTGAGCTTTTTGATGACCTCATTACGAACCACCACGCAGCCGCGAGATCCACGAGTTAAAGGAACCGTATCGGGAATAGCATGAAGCCAGATGCCGGATCCTGTTTTCTTTTCACGTTGATCGAAGAGAAGCTTAAGGCGTATAAAGCGGTATTTTCCCCATGCCAATAGGCGGTTCCGGCCCGATAGGCCCCCCCATAGATTAAATTCGAAGCAATTCTTATGATTCACTGGCTTGAGGGGCGCCGGGGACTCTCGCTAAATCTGCGTGTGGCTCAGCTTGGTAGAGCACTTGCTTGGGGTGCAAGAGGTCGCTGGTTCAAATCCAGTCACGCAGACCACAAATTTTTTAAGTGCTACTGCTCTACACAAATCAAAGACATTTTTTGATCACAACCATATTGATAACCAGAAATCCAGGCACTGCCTATTTCCCAAAGTCCACCAGCAATACCTTTACCACTGTTGTGGTCGTCATTCCAAGCAGAGCAATCATTCGAATCCCCTTGCCAGTCTGAACTTAAGCCTGTCCAGGCAAAGTCTACAGAGTTAGTTCCTCCGAGGTCAGTACCAAGATTCCCTGTTATAATGCCTGAAGAATTGGTAGTGCCAAGAGTGGTACCGTCAGATTTTTTGTAGGTTGTGTTTGCCTTCAAAATCCATTGTTTGTTCTCAGTTGCCCCACCCACAGTGCAGTTTGCCGAAGTACATGCAATGCGATCTGACGTGGAGATTAAAGCCTTGTAGGTGCTGCTATTGGGCTTGTTTGAGTCCGCATTGCAGACGGCATCAGCTTTATCTATAGTCTTCCCAGCAGTGGGAAGTGATTCAATTTTTCCGTTAATTTTTGTAGCTGTATAAAATATGATTTTTGAAGATGCTGCTGGTGTTCCCCCTCCGCTGCCGCCGCTACTTCCACTGCTTCCACCAGAGCAGGCAGATAGCACTAATAAACTAATTCCTGAAAATGCGATTTTTCTAAACATGAACCGTCCTTTCGATTTTGAAATAAAAATTAAACTAAAATTCATTTTCATAGAATACTTTTTGGGGAAATCTAGACTTAGGTGTTTTTAGTTTCTATCGATAAAAGTTGAGGTTCATTGGCAGTGACTGGAGCGCAAAGACCATTCAGAGGGCATGTGGGGTTTTTGGTCTAGAGAAAATGTTTTTCGAAATCGTAGGTTCAAGATACAATTTCTCCAATGTGTTACAGTGCCATAGTTAAGCAGCAGATTAAAAAGCTTGGGTTGCAGTATGAAGCGCGTATTGATTATGAGCTTTTGCAAAACATGTTTTACCGGCGTCTAACTGATGACAAAATCAAGATTTCAAAAGCGCTTGAAGCTGAATTTGACGAGCCTGAAAACGCAGAAGAACGTGAGATCCAAGACCTCATTCGTGCCTATAATAAACTTAAGTTAAAAGAAAACTTAAGGCGTATAAAGCGGTATTTTTCCCCGCTCCACAGGCGGTTCCGGCCCGATAGGGCCTCCCTATAGATTAAATTCGAAGCAATTCTTATGATTCACTGGCTTGAGGGGCGCCGGGGACTCTCGCTAGATTATAACGTGAAATATGGATCCAACTACGCCACTCATCCCATTTACACATA
>CAYSKF010000046.1:0-8683 GCA_964431515.1 uncultured Bdellovibrio sp. | reverse complement strand
CAATTTGCTCCATTCGGCCGGAGCACTTTGGGCAGACAGTCACATCAATTTCAAATACTCGCTTAAGCATTTCAGCCCAGCGAAGTCGTTCTTGCTTTACCTTTTCTGGAACTTCACTTTGGCAAGAACCTTCCTTGCTTTTGTTTCTGGGGGCCTTCTTAACAATAAACTTCCGATCTTTGAAGTTCGGAGCAAAGCACCCTACATATCTAATCATATTGATCCTCGGCGGTGGAATCAGGGCAACAAGGCGAGCAATAAAGTCCAAAGGAGAAAAACTCACGTGCGTTGTTCCATCACGCCAAGGAGATTTCATCTTATACAGAAGCTGATTTGGAAAGGATTCTGTCAGTCGTTCCGTCGCGATCGGACCACGAGCCATGTATCTAATGAGCTGCTCTAGTTTTTTTCGATCATTGCCAGCAATCCAAACTCGGGCGTTCAAACTAAATCCATCGACATTAGCGGAATACGGATCTCTGCCTTCGGGGTCCACCTCGAACTTTTTTGCTCCGAAGCGGCGAAGTCCCTTCCCTGCGCGTTCGCCAAATCCGGACTGGTTAGCAATGGAGAGCGACGAAATTTCTACAAGCCCCTCTTCGTCGAAGCTTTGCTGTGAGTCTTCAAGACCCATCTTCTCCATGCATTGCAAAACTTTTTGCTGAATCTTTGTCGCCAATTGAATCAGCTCATCATGGGTTGGTGGGGATTGTCGGCAAAATAAATATCCCTCGTCCGACTCTACAAATACACCATCGGGGATAATAGAGTGGGCGTGGATATTGAGATTAAGGGCGCTCCCAAATCTCTGTATGAAGGTCACGGCCCCCGTTTGGCATCGACCCAAATTATTTTTCTTGGCTTTCTTTTTTTGATAGGAACTTACCGTTCGCAAGAATATTTTGAGTGCCTTATTGGTAAACTTTTGATTCCTTGCCATCAAAAATCGAATTCGGTAAGGAAACGACAAGACCCACTGTCGATAGGGAACTTCAGGGAGAACAGATTCCACCAAATGTGCAGATTCATTATTCATCCTCTTCGCACAGCAACTTGGACAAAATCCTCGTTTTTTACAGGAAAAAGGCACAATGCCCGAATGCCTGCACTGGTGGCAGTATGTGCGAATGAACCCATTTTCGGGGATTCCACACGAAAGGAACTTAGCAAACTCGTCTTGAATGAAGAGAGGCAGTGTTTTCCCAACGCGTTTTTGTTCCCGGACAAATATCGGCCAATATTCTTGTACTATCCGATAAATTATACTCTGTTCCGGTTGGCGGCGCTGATAGGTTGCCGATGAAAATTGTTTAAGAGCCGCAACCATGGTGAGCCATGGTTTGCAAGATCCTCACCAATGAATCAAAGAACACAGATGGCTTTTAAGGCACTCTATTTAAACCCTCAAATCAAATCCACAGGGTCGAAAGATCGATCTCAATGGCATCAAAAGGCACGGCTCGTGCTTTTTCATTTTCCATGTATGTGTGGACCACCACCCATCGACCGTGGTCGTTCTCATACACTTCTAAACTCTTTGCAATAGGATCTACCAGCCAAAAATGCTTAACTCCTGATTGAGCATAGAAAGGCATTTTTCTGGCTCTATCAAGAGCAGCAGTGCTTGGTGACAAAACTTCGCAAACCCAATCTGGAATCGTCGAGAAAAAGGCTTCGTCTGGTATTTGAGGCATGCGTTCACGTTTCCAGCCGGCAATGTCTGGAACAACGATGGTTGATTCTAAATGAATTTCAGGTTCAAACAAAATAACCCAGCCGCCAGGACCACCAACTCCGGAGTCAAAGGGGCCATCCAAAGACCCTGCAATTTTTGTGGATGCACGAGCATGTTTAGGTGCTGGCCTGGGGCTCACATAAAGTTCACCCATTACGATCTCACCTACAACATTTTCAGGAAGCTCCATCCATTGCTCATGGACCGATTTAACTTTTGGAACTGAAGAACTCATGTTCACTCCTTAAGCGGCCTTATATCTAGCAATAGTAAGTTCCACGCCTGACTTAGAGGCTTCTTGAGCGAGACCCAGAAGCCTTTTTGAAGTTTCTTCCTCAAGATATTGCTCACCACAGTTCTCACACACTCTTGCCGGAACATCTTTAAATACAAATGTTTTCCCATTTTGTTCCAGAGTAACAGTAACTACTTGGCTAATAGTTTGACCATTTTTACATATTACACATTTCATCTTTGTCTCCGAGTCTTAAATTTATTGTCCCAAAGGTGCGGGTCTGGCTCATAAACCGTAACTACGATAATTTCTTTTTCTTCATCGTTCACAGCCGCAACAACATGCAAGTTTTTTAAAACGACCTTTCCTAAAATCAATCTACTTGGGTATGGAGTATCATTCTCATAGTTTTCAATAATTTCACCTGTTTCAACAACGAATCGAACCTCTTCTTCGCTAATATTACGAGAAAACATTCTTTGAAGAGCGTGAAGCCGAAAGACTAATTTAAACATTAAAATTACCTAGTCTAAAATTACTTGATTTTTCAGATTCAAAATTCGTTTTATCAAAAGATAAGAACCTTAATATCTCATCACGAATGAGGGAGAAACCTGCAACCATTCTCTCATGCATGAATTTTCCATTTGGGCCTAATGAAATTATATTTGCCATCTCTTACTCATCTAGACCATTATCCAATAAAACAAAGGGCCTCACAAGAAGCCCTTTGTTGGAAAATCAATTTTCTAGACCCTCGATATCGACAGGTTCCCATTGCTGAGACTTCTGAGATCTCTTGAGTGCATCAAGATACTTTTCAGAGACATCCTGAATATTAATGGAATGAACTTCCGCTTGAGGTTTTTCGAAGCCTTTGTATTGGAATTGAATGTTTCCAGTGCGGTCGAGGCCGATGGATTTAACAAGATCAACTGGTGTAGACGTTTGGAACAATTCCATGCCAGGTCGAGTACCCCCGCTACCAGAATTTCCACCAAATGAAAAGACACCCATTCCAGGGCGAACGCCACCATGCCCGCCGCCGCCATTTGCATATACGACAGAACTACTCAGAAACAGGATGAACAAAACACTAAATATTTTCATTTTCATTTTCTCCTGTTGCGAAAATATTATTTACAGTCATTGAATCCATGAAACCACCAACAACCAATGGAATCGTACCTTCGTTCGTATCAACGATTTTCCAAATGGCCTTATGTGCAGCCTCAACAACATCCATTACTTGCGAATATCCAGATGAGGTTACTTTTCCCGTGTGAGTATAAAGATAATTTACATTGCTCTCTAACTTAAAGTATTCCTCAGCCGCACCAATCAAAAATCTCTTTTGCAGAACACCTGAAGACGTGTGGTATCTGAATTCGTCTTGAGCTAATACACGATTATCGACAACTTTTACTAAATTAGCTTTTTGTAGACTATCAATAACTTTCAAACCGTGTGTTCCGAATTGATTCTGTAATTCAGAAATTTCAACCCCACCATTCATTGAAGCTAATTCAAAAATTGCATGATGAGTAAAATCTTTTAAAAATTCCTCTTTAGGTCCAAGAGCAACATAGTTTTTAGACTCTTCAAAATCAAGATAGGAAAGCTCAAATTTAATGTGCTTTTGAAGATTTTCCTCCAGAGATCCTAAAACGTGTTGATTGGATTCTGGACCTTTTATAAAGCTGACGATCTTTTGCAGATTCTCAGCTTTTGGCATTGAGTTGCTTTTAAGAATCCTATGGATACAGTTTTCACTGACCTTTGACGATCTTGCAAGCAATGCAACATTTCTGTTTTCTTTAGAATTAAGCCAATCTGAAACCAATCGGTTCAGCTCAATGGCCGCTTTTTCAATAGAATATGTATCTCTCATAACCGCAAATTAAACATCCACGTACCTATTTATCAAGAATAAATGTATTTATGTTGAATTCCCGCAACACCTACTTCTGACGTTAGTACCCCAAAATCTGCTGCCGCCGGCGGCGGATTTTACGCTAAATCAACAACTTAACGCAGCAAACAACCGCCGCCGGCGATGAAACGCTTGCTAACAAATAAAAAATTATGGCCATTTTTAAAGCTCTGCTTCTAGGTTTGGTTATTCCACTTTGAGAAGTTCTTTATACGCAAAAAGAAGGTCATAAAATGTTTGAGACAAAGATTACAAACCAAAAAGGAATTTCAGAGCCAGGAGAAAATTTTCTTTTAATTCGACAGGGTAGAAAGCTTTGGAGCGAACAATTGCTAATAATAAAGCACCTTGGATCACTTTTACTAAGACCACTAAAACTAATCGACGAGGTTAAATACCTTCACTTGAAGCGACTATCTCCGCAAGAAGTCTCATACAAAGTTACTCAACACCTCGTTGCATTTTTGAAACGCCATGAGGTGGAAAAGGTTTTGGATCCAACGTTAAAAGACTCCTTCGAGCTAGAATTGGATTTAGAAAAAGGTGCAAAAATAGAAATCCATAAACCCGAAAGACACAATTATTTTACTCTTGTATTCAAAGTGGCAGATTCCATTAAAGTAGATCAGTACACCTTCTTAATTCCCATTTCTAAAGATTGGACTCATCCGATTGCTTTTGCGAAACGAGATATATTCTCTCCGTTTGGTAATGTCTCGTTTCCAGACAAAATGCTACTTTCCAAAGCTGATAGTGCTTTGACGATACTCTATATTCGAGACTTTTTAAAAATTAAGTTAAATTACAAGACGGCACGTATTTCAAAATATAGGTGTACTCCAGATTTAAAACTAATCTGAGACGAAACTCTATAAAAGATATTTTTTTGATGTTTTGGAAAACTCTAAGGAGTCGATAGTGAATTAAAATTTCACAAATAAAAGAGATCTAATTTTGAAAAAAAGACTCACCCTTGTGACACTTGAATAGCAGTTCGAGTATCGGATGAGCCAGCCTCCAGGCTTCCTACAAGCTACACGCTGGTTTCCCTGTTTTCAAGGGTGAGTTGTATAACGATTCATTTTTAACATTTTTTGCAAGGGCTACTATGCCTTTGAGGGGGACTTTTGCGTGAAATTCATAGCAACAATGCTTTTTGCTGCCTCATTATTACTTGGCTGCGACCAGTTAGAAATTAAAGATAACAAAGAACCCATGCATACAGCAACGGAACAAACTTCTGATAGACCTGCTGGTGAAAAAGGAAATCCACCTCAAGAAAAACCTGAAGATATAAAACGCATAGAATCCTCAGAGCTGGAGTCTGAAATCAAGATCAACGTCAAAGGTGCCGATCCAGAAAAATACGCTATCCAATTCTCGTGGCCGTACTTGGTTGATGGGAAAGTACTTCGTATCAGATTGGGGTCAGTCCTTGCCGAGGTTTTACCAAATCAAACATTTTTCACACATATCTTAGCACATAATCAAACAGTCACGTTTTCCTTCGACGTTTTAGATTTCAATCGAAAACCAGAAAGAACTTTTACAAAGACCGTAAGAATACCAACTGATTTTGTTCTCACAGCTGCAAATAATCAGTTCAAAGAAAACACTAAGATTGATGCCACTAGAGTGTTCCTGAGTGAGTCTCTGCCATTAACAACTAATGGCTATACCGTAGATATTGTGGCTGAAGAAATTCACACCAATAGCGGATCAATTCAGACATTTCCCGAGCTGATGCTCGTTAAAAATCCCACAACAGGAATAGAGGAACAAATCCCATTTCAAACGGCATCTGAAAAATCTGGTAGAAATGGCGGAAACATATCAATCACCGGGAAAAAGCTTTTTGGTCCACTAAAAATCTATATGCGCGGAGAGCGTGGTGGACAAGGTCCGAAAGGACAAGCCTCTGGACAAAGAAAAGATGGCGCCGGAACACCTGCCGGCAACGGAAAAAATGTCTGTGAATACAATGAGTACGGCCCAACTCAATGCATCTGCCAATATGGTTCCAGAGGTGGAAATGGTGCCCCTGGAAGCAAAGGTAAAACGGGAGGAACCGGAATGCCAGGAGGAGATTCCGGAAATATTCGTGTTTCTATTCACCAGTACGTTCCGTTGGAAGGCTTTGATCCAACCTTGCCCCGAGAAGGCGGTGAGGTCGTTAGAGTCTTTCAAGTTCCTGGCACTGGAGGCAGAGGTGGACCTGGTGGTGATGGACAAAGAGGAAGCCCCGGAGGACAAGGCCGTGATCCAAACAATATGGAAGATTGCCGAGGGGAATCAGGCGATGAAGGACAACCAGGAACACAAGGAGACGAAGGACCTACAGGAAATCCCGGAAAATTAGGTCTTAAATGCGTTTACGTAGGATCGGAGAATGTTAATGAATGCACTCAATAAATGCTTAGTTCTTCTACTGTCTATCAGCTTCATCGCCGCTGGGTGTGCTACATCGACGAAAGGTAAAATAGCTCGCAATGCAATTATTGCGGGATCTCTTGGTGCTGCTTATGGCAACTCCAGAGAAGACTATAAAACTACTCATTCAGTCTTATATGGCTCTATGTCTGCAATCGTTGCGGCTTTGGCAAGTCTCTACTACTACGATCCAGATGCAGAGATTGCAGAACTTCGAAAACAGAACACAGAACTTGCGAAATCTATGAATAGTTTTTCCGAAAATTCAAATCAACCACAAGGCAAAAAAACATATTCAGGTCCTGCCATTAATAACTATCAATCTATACCCGAAAAATATCGCTCAAAAATAACACCTGGTGAGTGGTCCCTCATGGAAATAGATGAAGTTGAACAAGTAGATGAAAATAAACTCGTCAGAAAAACGGAACTTTTAGAAATAAAACCACCGCAAATAAATCAGAATTAAGGAGTAACACAATGAAAACTCTCTACTACGCCATTCTTTTATCCACACTGCCTCTATTTGCAAACGCCCAAAGCGCAAAAATAGTCTCGGGATTTAAAGGCATACAGCAACTCACCGTGCAACTTGCGATGGCTATGGGTCCCATTGCATTCATTATTGCTGGTCTCATTTTTTATAAAAATAAGCAAGAAGGTAGCGAAAAGCTATCCGGCGCTTTCTGGGGAACTGTCATTATTGGTGCAAGTACGGTTATTTTCTCCAGTATCTACTCGTTATTTAACTAAAGAGTAGAAGGAGGTCATCTGTGGGTTGGTCATCATTTGTGCCATCAAGAACGCTCAATGAATCCGGCTTTTCTATATTGGGCTTAAGCGCGACAGATTTATTAGTGTCGATCTGTGTATTTGGATTCTTGCAGCCAATATTACACCTGGTTCTGAGTCTAAGTTTAATTTGGCCTCTTATTATAACGGTCATTCAAGTGACATTCATGATCTATGTCAGAAGAAAACACCGTCGGCACTATTTGAGAGATTTAGCTCTTCATCTTTATCTAAAAATAATGAAAGGAGGATCCTACTATGATCCCACAGCTGATCGACCAAAAAACTCATAAAGGGATTCATTGCTGGTTGTCTTCAAGTGGTCACACTGGAGCCTCATTTCGTTGTTGTCCTATAGATCTTGAAATGGCCGATCCATCTTCTATAGAGAGAACTTTAGAGATTTCTCTGCGCCACCTACCAGAAGATCTCTTTATTAAATGGCATCTTTTCGCAGATATCATTTCAGAATCTTCAATTGATCATGCCAGATCTGCGGCCATAGAGGAGGTTGGGCAACTTAAAACCTATCTCGTAGTTCATTTTGAAATTAAGTCCAATGGACTTATTAAAAATGTGCTTGCCTATCGACACGGTAAAAATGGCCAGGAATCTCAGGACTTTTTCGACATCGCCTGTGAAAAGCTGCATGAAATGCTACCACTGGAAGATCTTAGTAAATTAGGTCTTAACCCAAGATCAATGTCCATTGAGGAAGTCCATGCATACTTTCCAGATTTGGGCCAACCAATCAGATATCGAGACTTCGGAGTGGATACCGGAACGGAATATATCGGAGTATTAAAACTTCTTTCTCTTGGAAAGTACGAACTCTCTTATGCAAGTCTTGCAAGTATTAAAGACGCATTACCTCATCCCTATGAAATAGTTGTCCATCAAAAAAAGATTTCTAGAACAAAAACAGAATTGCATCTTGGACAAATTGCACGACGTGAATCCAATCCAAGAAATGCCACTGAAGCTCAGAAATCAGTGGAATCTGAAGATGCCCTCAGAAAAGTAGAGCTCAATGGCGAGTGTCACTTTAGTTTTGAAATGCATGTTCTATTCCGCAGATCTGATGAAGCCTCTATTAAAGAATCTCATAAAAGAGCCGTGCGCACACTCACTAACATAGGTGATTTCACGATTGAAACAGCCGTTGGGGCACTACCTTCCTACATTTCAACACTTCCAGGAACAAATTTTCACTTCGCCGGTGCTTTTTCAGCATTAGCAGAAGAACATCAAAAATTGCCCTGTTTTTTGCCCATCTTTACAAGAGGTGCTGCAGAAGCATTGCCCAATCATCCCTCTGCATTTGCATTTCATCGAGTTGATTACTCTGTAGACTATTATTCAGTATTTGATAGATCCTATAAAAACTATTGTGCCGTTGTGGTGGGACAAGCTGGCTCTGGTAAAAGTGTCGCACTCAACCGCCTTATTAGTTGCTCTGCTTATAATCCAAAAACTCGAATTATCATTGTCGATGTCAAGGGCTCTCATTCGAGGCTTGTTCGAAATCTCAATGGAACAATCAATAATATTGAGCTTA
>CAYSKF010000045.1:0-8718 GCA_964431515.1 uncultured Bdellovibrio sp. | reverse complement strand
CTGACTACTTTTGCAGACTCATCATCTCCACCACCACCGGAACCTCCGCCAGCACGGCGTCCCCCAGCAGAGCCTCCGCCACCTCCACCACCACCGGCAATACCACCGTTACCGACTTTCTCAGCATCGGGACCAGTTGCTCCACCTGAGCTTTTAAACTCTCCCTGCTCAAGATCTGGCAAAGAAGGAATGTCTCCAGTTCTACTATCTCCTGCTTTATTCATCAGCCTGGATGAGGAATCTATATTTTGCCCCCCTCCGGCTCCAATCCCGCCACCAACTTTTTGACCTGATGAACACATCGGATCAAAAGGATTTCTTGAGCACACACAGACCTTATTCGTAGCCATTTCTGGTTTTGTACAATCCACGTCGCCTAGTTTTACGCAAATCGGATTTTTTGGATCTGTTTTACAAATCTCGGGCATCGGGACTCCTGTCCCATCAACTAAGTCTTTACACTGGGAAGCATTGGCTGCAGTGCCAACGTAGTTTTGAATCGCCATGTTGGCGGCATTGACGTTAGCTGTAAGATTGTCACACTTTTTAAGCTCGGCATCTGCCATGCTCAACATGGAACTAGCAATTCCATCTCGCCCTTCAAAAAATGCGTTGGCTCCCGAAATGCAAATGGCGTTTTCTTGAGCGTAATTTCTAGCAGCAGTACAACTGCTTTTACAACTGTCAATCGAACTGGAGCACGAAAGCTGATAAGCCGCTACGGCAGCATTCGCACCCTGCGAAATTTTGGCCATTTTCGAACAAGCCGCTTGGATACTTGAAGCAGCCATCTGACCCATCATCACCGCAAGCTGGGATGCCTGATTGCTTACATTATTAATACCTGGATCCTGTTTTTCATCACAGGAATTAGTGGCACTTTGCACTTCGACTCTACAGGCATCCAAACGAGCGTAAAACTCAGCCTCACAAGGTGATGAGCTTGGTGGACTTTCTTTGTTATTATCTGATTTTTCTTCTGGAGGAAATATGCAATACCCAACATTCCTAGCCCAATTATCCGTAACACACATCATAGGTGGTGGACACGTGCTTTCGTTACACGGAGGAGGTGGTGGCTCCACGGCTATGCACTCATTTGTTGTGATCCCACCATCTTTAGTTGTACGGCAAACCTGCCCCTCGTAACATCCACCACAAGCATCCACACCTGCCGCCGGAGCATCTAAAACAAAGCAGAGCAAAATGAATATCACAATCACAAAGTTTGGCTTCATGAACCCTTTATCGGCCTTTATTTGATAAAATTAATGTGCCCAGTAAAATGAAAATTAAATTCTTTTATTATTATTAAGATCATTTTTGATTCATGAGTAAATTAACATATTAAGTCTGAAACATTGATCTGCTGTTTCTCATTCTGAGATTTGCGAGAGCTTAAGTAGAATCCCTTGCTGCCACTATATTTCTCTTATGCACGATCTTTAATCTGATTGAGGGTTATCAAACCTTATTGATTCTTCAATGTATCAAAACTAGAATACACAAGAATTCCTTTTAAAAATTTAGGAGCACTAAAAATGAGTCAAAACTTATTCTCTTTTAAAGTTAAATCAGCAAATGGTGAGGCAACTTCTTTAGATGCATACAAGGATAAAGTCGTTCTTATCGTCAATGTTGCAAGTAAATGCGGTTTTACGCCACAGTACAAAGGCCTGGAAGAACTTTATCAAAAATATAAAGACAAAGGACTCGTGATCTTGGGCTTTCCCTGCAATCAATTTGGCGGGCAAGAGCCAGGAAGTGATTCGGAAATTCAATCTTTCTGTCAACTAAACTACGGCGTGTCTTTTCCAGTGATGGGCAAAATTGAAGTGAATGGAGCTTCTGCGGACCCTCTTTTTGTCTGGTTAAAGAAATCTGCACCTGGCCTTTTAGGAACTGAATTGATCAAGTGGAACTTTACAAAATTCTTAATCGATAAGGGCGGAAACGTGGTGAAACGTTTTGGCCCCCAAGATGAGCCTCATAAGTTGGCAGAAGATATCGAAAAATTACTTTAAGCTCAACGTGTGATTACGCACGCTCTTGCATGAATAAAAAGTTCTTCACCTTAACGTGAAAAATGAGTGTGACTTTCAAGCCAGCCCTGAATATCTCGCATCATCTCAGGGCTGATCTCATGACCGGCCTGATACTTTTTAAATTGATAATCAAACCCTGCTGATTTTAAAACCTCTTCACTTGCTTCCGCATGAAAAATTGGAAGTCGATTATCATGCAAGCCATGCAACAATAAAACCTTCGGAGTATTGTTGTAGGATTTCTTTCTTGCTTGCGCCGAATTTTCCTGCAAAGTCCGGCTGCCAATGACAATCAGCCCTTTTGCATGACCTGGCTCAGTCAAAGCCAAAGACAAATTCATAATTCCACCTTGACTGAACCCGAGTAGAAATATTTGATTTGAGTCTAAAGCCGGATTTTTTTTAATCTCCTCGATAAACTCCTTCAACATCAATCGAGATTTCTCAGCTCCTACCGGATCATGCACGGGCCCCTGCGAAGTAAAATTCACTTGAAACCAAGAATAGCTTTGTGGTCCCAATACTATAGGAGCTCGCAAGCTATAAAGAGCAAAGCGGGGGTCGATCGCGTCTGCCAAGCTGATCAGATCATTTTCATTGGAACCTACTCCGTGAAGCATAACCATTACGGGTGCCTTGCCACCAGTTTTAACCCGTGGTTCGATATAAACGTAATGAAGAGGTGTTGATAGGTTTTCTTCTGGCTTCATAAAACTAAGACTGCCTACCAAAACTAAAACAGCGCATAGAAATAGAACCCATATCATAACCTTCGAATTCAAACTTGAGATTCTCTTTCTCATCCGCAGCTCCTAACACATACAGCATTGGTAAATAATGATCAGGAGTTGGCACGCTTAACTGTCCAGCTTTTGTTTTCAAAAATTCTTCCGTCACTGAACGAAAATCGCGTGCTTCCAAACGCCCTTTGATCCACTCGTCAAACTCGATGGCCCAATCAGTTCCCTTACCGGGCATCTCCCATTCAACACGACGTAAGTTGTGAACGATATTTCCACTTCCCACTATCAATACACCTTGAGCTCGAAGGGCTTTTAAAGTCTGACCTAATTTAAAATGAAAAGAAGCAGGTTCAGACATATCAATGCTTAGCTGCAATACTGGAATATCTGCTTGTGGATACATCTTACAAAGAACGGACCAGGTGCCATGATCCAAACCCCAAGACTTATCGTCCGCCTGAATTTTTGGAGACGTTGAAAGAGATTGAATCAATTCAGCAACCTGCGGACTGCCTGGCGCCGGATATTGAACATCAAAAAGCTGCTGCGGAAATCCATAAAAGTCATGAATGGTCTTAGGTTTTTCCATATGTGTCACCCAAGTGCCAGCACTGAGCCAATGAGCGGAAACACACAAGATCGCTTTTGGCTTCGGAAACTCTTTGCCCATTTCTGCTAATCGTCTTGTAAAGCTGTTATCTGCAATTGCATTCATCGGATTACCATGTCCTAGGAATAGAACAGGCATCTTGACGTCACTTGATTCATCAGTCTTATTGAACAACATTGCTAACTCCTCTACTTTGCGGAGTCTCCAAATCCCAAAACCTCCCACCACTCCAGTAAGACCGAGTAGTAGAGAGCGACGATTTATGCGAAAGAGTCCGTTTTTCATAGAATCATTATTAGACAAAAGATATTGTTCCGCTAGTGAACAATTTTAGATAAGACTGTTGCATTTATAGAATAATTAAATGAGGCCCACAGTGAACCTAGTACTCTTTCAGTCATAGAAATCATATTCGTACTCTATTGATTAGTTTTTTAAATTGAACCATTTCGACACACTCCAAAACTCTCAATTCAATTCCATTCAGACTAAAGACCTGAATTATTCAGTCAACATATTCAGATCCCTCATTGGAGGGATGGAGTCCCATAGTGCGTGTAATAACCTTTTAAGGGACACCATTACATTGCATGGAGGCGTGTATTAAGACATTAAAATGGCTTTTGCCACTGTATTTACTATTTGGCACTTGTGGTACCCAGGTCTTTGCACAAACAGGTTGGGACTTTTCCTTTGCACCAGAATTTTCTTTTATACGCATCGATGCGACCGATAAGCTCGGATTTGAGTCTTCTTTGGCTTCAAAATCTCTAGTACCTGCTCTTGGTTTAATGGCGAACTTTCGTATAAATCAAGACTGGGGGACTTACGGAAAATGGAGACTTGCATTACAAGATCTAAAAACCTCCTCCACACAAGACTCTATTGAGAACTCCCAGGCAACGACTCATTCAATCAATATTGGTACTCACTATCGTGCGTCTGAAATTTCCATTATTGGAGGAGGTCTTGCTCTCTCTCAGCAGATCTTTGTTAAACGAACTACTGGCAACACTCTTCGCTTATTAACAATAGACATCCCTGCTATTGAAGTTTTTTATCGAACACGTCTTCATCAGTCTGATCTATTACGGGTTCATGGCGAAGCTGCCATTAGTTCACTCCTTGAGGGGCAAAGCGATGGAATAGAAACATCTTCCGGCTTTGCCTGGAAAGCAAGTATCGTCCTTAGTACTGAGTCAAAATTCAAAGACACATCACTCCAAATCTTCTTTGAACAACGAGATCAAGATAGCAATTTGGAAAAATGGAAATCTCAACAACTAGGTTTTAATTTTAACATTAATTACGGAGGTGAATAGTGATACATCACACAGTATATAATGTCATTCTGGGCACTCTAACCCTCCTGATCTTTTCGGCATGCAATCCATTAGCATCAAATCCGACAACCTCCCCAAGCTTTCAAGCGCCAGGCACACAACTTCCTTCAACTGGTGAATCCTTAGGGAGTTTTCAACTCAATGTGACCTCACACTATAAAGCAGCCTATATAAACTGGAGTCACTCGCCTGGAGCACAAACTTACACTTTAAAACGTGGCACAAGCCCAGGCAGCTACGATACTGTGTTATCAACAGATGCTACCAGTCCGTATGTAGATTTGAAGCTTTCAAATGGTACAACGTACTATTATATGGTCGAAGCAAAAACAGGAAATGAAAGTAAAAATGCCGACGCTGAAGCTATCGCGAATCCTGTATCTCAAGGTGGTATATGGTCACCGTTAAGCTTAACAAATTCACCTGATGGCTATATCACTTCGGCAGCAATTGCTAACAACGGTCATAAAATGGTGATTTGGGGAGGAAGTAAATTAGGAGTAGGTTCTGTCAATTCAGGTGTCATTTATGACTCTGCTTTAAATACCTGGACTGTCATGCAAACCACAAATGCACCAACCGCAAGATATGGCGCAAAAGCCATTTGGGAAAGAAATAGAATTTATATCTGGGGAGGAACTGATTCAGGAGGAAACGTTGCGAACGGTGCCGTTTACGATACTGAAACGAATACTTGGACAGCAATGGCGACAAATGGAGCCCCTTCACCACGCTCTGATTTTAGCATGGCTTATGTGCGTGGGAAGATTGTTGTCTGGGGTGGCAAACCTGATGGAGTCCCAGCAAACACTTTTTCGGATGGCGCGATTTATGATCCGCTGTTAAGCACTTGGTCCCCCATGGCTTCCGGACCCCTGCCTTTAGCCGGCCATTTTGTTGCCGTGGCAGACAATAAAATGGTTGTCTCTGGTGGTGATGACAATACAGGAGCAAATTCAACGGTAATGAAAATTTATGATATCACAACAAACACTTGGTCTTCGCCAACAGCCTCAGGTGCGCCGAGCGACGGAAACCCGTGGGACATCTATAGTCTACAAAATAAAATTCTGGTGAACACACGCAATAATAATGCACAAAATATGTGGGAGTATGATCCCAAAGCTGACACCTGGACCGCGTTAGCTGCTCCGACAGGCTCAAGTATTTTTTTTCATCATAGCTATGGGACCATTTATACTTTTGATAGTAATAGCAACTCAGGAACTATTTATGATTACGCAACCAACTCGTGGAGCGCAATCCCCGGTAACTCTGGCCTCACAATGCCTGTCATGAATGAGGTCGCCGCAAATCCAGTCGGTGGAAATCTTATACTGTATGGAGGCGACGACTACTATGGTAGTGGCGTGCGATGGCTGAATCAGGGGACCATATTTAAACCATAAGAATTAAATTGGGGGATAATAGCTGTCCACTTATTATCTCCCAATCACAAAACCAACAGACTTTCACTACTGATTTGGACAAAGACATTACACCAACAAACTCTTTTTTCTATCAATTAAAACGAGTGCGCGGGATGAGCCCCCAAAATAGCCACCCACTGAAATTCTAATTTTTGACTAATTTTATCGTCTTCACCTTGATAGGTTTGGTTGTCATATGTGTACGCCAACCGAAGCCAAGTGAACTCGCTGCTTTTAAAAGTTAAAGTCGGAACAAAAGCATAATTAAGATTATTCTGCTTAGAACCATCAGAAATAAATTTGCGCGACATTTCCGAATAAAGATCTAAACGCAGCCCCGCATACCATTGCTCATTGAGTGCTCGCTGAGGAAAAACATAAGCTCCTATCGCTTCCTCGACCTCCACTCCAGGCGCCCCTTGATGACGGTACCAAATTTCAGATTGCACTAATAAACTCAAAATCTTGCCTTCAGCTTTTTTGAATACAAAATCCAATCCATAAAGTTGAGTTTTCAGTGCATTGGCGTCAGTGCGACCTAAATAACTTGCACCCCACTGTAAAGCCCCAGCTTCACCGAAATCTACAAAGTTGACGGGATGAATGTAATGAGTCGGCACCTGAGGGCGCTCCCCAGCTCCATGAGTATGACCGAATGTATAGCCATTTGTTACCCCGACAGTGATATCCCAATAGGAATCGGTCGGAAGCAAAGTTGAAAACTCCAAACCAGAATCAACAACGCCCTCTTCATCAAAAAATGTTGTATGAACCCGCGGTCCCGAAACAAATGCCCAATCATGTTGGTGAAACTGATTAAGACGCCCTACTCCTAAGAAAAACTTTCCTGCACGAAAACGCGAATTAGGAATTAACTTAGTGGACCCAACATAAGCCTCGTGAACTTCAGCAACATACTCGCCCTCTTCATTATGAGCAGCAAAGTTCAATACGGCATCAAAAGTAGGATCTAACGGTCCAAAAAATGTCAGTTCAGCAGCACGAATATCTAATTTGTTATCAGCTGAGCTTTCAAATGAAACTGGTGCCATCACATCAATTGCAGCTGCTGATTGCATGTTTTGTAGAACCTGCGCTTGAACAGTCTGTGCATTGATCGACAGAACAAGAAGCAAGAGCAAAGAGTACAATGAAGACATCAGTGACCGTCCTGTGGAGCTGACAACTTCACTTTCAACAACTGAGCATTATCTAAAGTAAAACCCCAAGCTCGTCCGAATCCATTTCCTGGAGAAGCATCATAATTAAGATCAACACTGTCCTCTGCGGAGTTGTAAAGAGTATTGGTATGATCTTTATCTGGTGACTTTTCGCCTTGCCAGATCATGACATGGACCGGACTCTCGTCGTTGTGTACATCCATCGTCAAAGTGACATTCTGACTGGCATCTATACTTGAAAACATCGAACTCCAGTCTTGAGTTTGCCCCTGAGCCGTAGCTCGGACATTCAGCTTCGTACCTGCTCTTGAGAACTTTATTTCAAAGCCATTTGAAAGCTGAGAACTTGCAAATGAAATAAAAGCAACACTTCCGCCATCAGCAAGAGTGAAGCTAAATTCAAAATTAAAACCTTCTGACACGTCTGAAAGCGCTTCAGACATCAGCATTTTCCCACCACCTAAATCAGTGTAGGAAGTCCCATTTATATTTTTTGCTGCATTAAGGGCCGCCTTATCAGGATTAGCTCCGCCACCACAAGCAACAAGCCCCACACAAAAGAAAATCGAGAACAAAATATTTTTCATAACATCTCTTCACTTTATGGTTGATGTGGACCTGGCGCACGAGTGCGATGACAATCAAAATCTGCATCATGAACATGGCACATGAAGTGTGAACTAATAACACCACTACCGGCATTGTGGGCGAGAGTGGCCCAGATAGCGCCATCATGCTGCCACATAGTCAAACTCTGCAACTGAGGCAACGAACCAATTTTACGAGAAAAGATATCAACCACTGCTTTTAAAGAAACAATGTATTCTTCAACGCCGAAACTCACTTTATTGGCAGGAACTGCAACAGCTCGAGAACCAGATGTTTTCAAACATTGCGAGTTCAGCTGTGGCTGCAAGTCTGGAAAGTGACATCTGTAATCCTCAGAGTAAGCCTGATTTCCAGTATCGACGTAAATTAATTTCGTCAGCGTCTCATTTATCGAAATATCTGTATGAAATCCGACAACAGAGCCCGAGTTGTTGGATTCAAACGTTTTCAACAATGTTATGGTGGCTCCAGTTACTGGAGAAAATGTCAGCACTTCGTCGCCATGCTCATGATCGTGATCATTCAAAGCCATCACAAAAACAGGACATATAAAGAGTAAGAGGAAAATTAATTTTTGCATTTTAGCTCCTTCAACAAAGAAGCTTCTAGCATCACGATCCACTTGTTGCAAGTAATTTGCATTTAAATTGTGGACTAAAAAAGTAAACCTGCAAAAGACAATCAAGTAATCCCAATAGGGATGAATTGAGTAGGAGAGGGCGGCGCGTAAGCGCCTCGCCCTCGACCTCTCTCACCA
>CAYSKF010000044.1:0-9847 GCA_964431515.1 uncultured Bdellovibrio sp. | reverse complement strand
GGGGGGGTTTATTTATGTAGGGACACTATATAGAGTGATGGATTTGAAGATAAATATATATACGATTAATGAAAAATGTGATAAAAAGAAAATGTAAGAAAGAGTCTTATATAAAAAGGAATGTATTCTTTGCTGATTTTGAAACTGTAATTGTTGATTCTTTACATTATGTATCTGTATATGATATATATGATGGTCGTAGACACTTATGTAAGTCATTGCATGATGTATCTTCTAGTGATGTTAAGAGTAAGTCTAGAGAACTTATTTCTTCTTTTATTGAGGATTGTTTTGTTTGTGCGTCTAATTCAATTGTTTACTTTCATAATTTTGGTAGGTTTGATTCTTTATTTGTGTTACGTAATATAGATATATCAAAGTATAATGTTAATATAAAAATGAGAGATAATATTTATTATGAGGTTGTTGTTTTTTATGATAAGAGGAGAGTTATTTTTAGAGATAGTTATTTGTTGTTTCCTTCATCATTGAATGATATGGCTGTATTGTTTTTGAATGATAAAAAGAAGGATTTTGTTCATAATTATGATGTTTGCGATTATTCAAATGTTGATAAGGTTAAGGATATACAAGAATATTGTAAATATGATGTATATTTGTTGTATATGTCTTTTAATAAGTATAGGGAGTATGTTTATAATATGTTTCATATTGATATATGCAGAAGTTTGACTTTATCTTCGTTGTCTTTGAAAATATTTTTGACATATTATTATGATGAAAATATAACGCCTATAACACACAGTGAAGGGAATATAGATTCTTTTATTAGAAGGTCGTATAAAGGTGGTATTGTAGATGTTTATAAACCTATATTAGAGAATGGGTATTGTTATGATGTTAATTCTTTGTATCCGTATGTTATGTCAAAATATAAGATGCCTTCGACTTTTATAGAATATGTTAAAGATTTGAATGGTTCTACTAATTTTGATATTAATGGGTTTTTTGGTTTTGTAGAGGTTGATGTTTTTTGTGATAATTTGGATATTCCTTTTTTGACGTATTATAAAAAAGATGTTGGTTTGATTTCTCCTATTGGTATGTGGAGGAGTGTTTATTTTTCTGAAGAAATTAAATATGCTTTGAGTTTAGGGTATAAATTTAAATATTATAGTTATGTGTCTTTTAAGTCTGATGTTTTATTTCGTGATTTTGTAAATACACTTTATGATATAAGGCTTAATAATAAGAATACTCCTTTAGATAAGATAATAAAATTTATTTTAAATTCTTTATATGGAAGGTTTGGAATGACAAATGATATTAGAAAATGTTTGTTATTAGATAGTAATAAGTCTGAAAATTATATTAATAAATTATTACTTTTATATGATGTAAAGTTTTGTGAAGTTATTGATGATAATAAAATATTTATTAAGTATACAAATAGGCCTATTTTAAATAATGCTCAATATGTACATAATGTTTCTATGCTTGACGATGCTTTTAATTTGTATGAAAAGGATTCAAAAAATTTAAATTGTGCTGTACATATTGCTGCTGCTATTACTGCGTATGCGAGAATTGAAATGTATAAATATAAAATTAAGTATAATGTTTATTATTCTGATACTGATAGTATATTTACTGATCGTGAGATTGATCATAATGAAATTGGAGATAATTTAGGTCAAATGAAACTTGAATATACTATTAAGAAAGGAATTTTTATTGCGCCTAAATTATATTGTATTGAAATGCATGATAATTCTTGTCTAATGAAAGGTAAAGGAATTGATACAAAAATGTTGACTAAAGATCATTATTTGCAACTGTATAGAGGGTACTCTATAACTTTTAATGTTACAAGAAATTTTAGTGGTGATTTGGCTCACTTTTTTATTAGATGTTTTACTACTGAAATAACATTAACTGGTGCTTTTACTAAACGAGAGAAGTTTTATGATAAACACGGAAATTGGATTGGTACATATCCTTATTATATAAATGAAATTTATGATAGAGAATTTTAAAATATTTATAAATAAAGAGAAAGAATTATACTTGCCTTTTTACAATATTATTAATAATGAAAATATATCTTTGAAAGATAAACAGAAATTGATCGATATTGAAGTTAATAGAATACTAATTAGTAATTCTAATTGTATTTATACTACAACACCCAAAATCGGTTTGATATGTAATAGTATTAATTTACGAATTATGTATTTCAAAGAAAATAATGTACAGCGTGTGAGAAGTGTTGTTGTGAAAGATCTGTTGAATGATGTTTTTGCTTGTCAATTAAATTTACCTTTGGTTTTATTATCTATTGTTTCAAAAATATTTACTGGAATAGAAGGTAATAAAATTTCAATAACTAATTTTTCTATTTTATTGTGTAAATATTTATTAGATTCATTATGTATTTCTGAAAATAATAATAAAAATTTTGGATTAGATACACAAATACAATTAAAAATAGGAATTATTTTTTTCGAAATATTAAATGATACTTTTGTTTTAAACGGAGAGACGTTTAATTTATTTAATAATCATAAAGGATTTTCGATTAGTCTTACTAATGATGTAAAAGAGATTCTTCGTGTTATTCCTTATTTCGGGAATCATCATCCGTTATTAATAAAGCCATCAAATTATAGTTCTACTAATTATATAAATAGAGATAGAATATTTAAATTTAACATGTATCATATAAATTGTGATTGTGGTTTACGAAAAGAATATACCACAATTAATGATAATGTTATTTCTACTTTAAATTATCTTCAGTCTCAACCTTTTAGTATTAATAAAAGAGTATTAAAAGATGTCATTGAAAATCCTTTTGAATATTTATTAGAGTTTGATCATTCTAAATGTATTCTTTTACCATTAAAATATAAAAGTTTTGAAATATATTTAGATAGTATCGAATATAGTGATTTAGGGTTGGCAACTGAATCTTTTTACAAAGGTAAATGTTTATTAGATTTATTTATAAAAACTATTATTTTTGCTGATTTATATAAACATGAGATAATATATTTTAATACTTATTTAGATTGGCGTGGAAGAATATATTATAACGGATATCCGCTTAATCCACAATCGTATAAGTTGTGTCGTAGACTATTGACGTTGAGTAGTGTTGATGTAATGTGTTCCTTCGATGTTACTGCTTCTGGTTTTCAAATAATAGGACTTTTAACATTAGATAGTTTCTTATTAAAAATGACTAATTTTCAAATTAATAATGATAATGATATTTACGAATATATAATGAATAAATATAAAGATTTTATACATAAAGAGTTAAATATAGATGAATATCCGTTTTTGTTAAATGACGAATTTAATAAACTTATTTTTAATAGAAAATTTATTAAAAATCTTTCTATGTGCTTAATTTATACCGAAGGAGATTTCAGTCGTGCAAACAAAATAGATGAGGCACTTATAAATACTTCTGTAAAAATTTGTAAAAAAGATTTAATGAAACTGGCTGCTTTATTTAAAAAATGTGTTTATGAAGCAATACCTTCAATTAATAATATTGCTAAAAAATTTTATTATTTATTAAACGAAATTAGAAACAATAAAGTTATATATTTAGAGTCATCAAAAAAACATATATCAACTGTATACTCATATCCAAAACAAGAGATTAAAAGAGTTATTGTTACAAAATATTCCAAAATTGGATGTGTAAGTAATAATGTTATGAAAGAAAAGAAAAATATCTACTTAAATGTTGTCCCTTATAAGAATGATATTTTAAAATTAAGAAGATCTTTGTTTCCTAATTTTATACATCAAGTAGACAGCCTCATTTTACATAAAGTTGTTCAAAATGCTATGCAAAAAAATATAAGTTTATATACAATACATGATTGTTTTGTTTCTGATATAAAAAATAAAAGTATTCTAAATGAAATTTATCTAAATGCTTGTATTGATGTCATAATAAATGATAAACCTTTACAAAATCTGTTTGAAAAAAATAATTATGAATTAATAAAAACGTTCAATACTACATTAGAAAACGTATTGATATCTGAAAAAAATAATAAAAATATATTAAAAGAAGAAATTTATGATATTATCAACAATTAAGAAATATATTAATCTAATTTTAAAAAATGAAAATCCACAACTAAATCAAAACGATAATGAAATAATCCAAATTTATGATAAGACTCATTATCCTAAATATCTTAAAATTATAATAAAAAATAAAATAAATATTAAATCCCTTTTATTAAAATTAGAGCCGTTATTACCAACTGAAGAGCTTTATAAAGTTACAATTAAAGTATGGGGAAAAGGACAAAGCGATGAAGATATTGTTTTTCATGAATCTGTAAAATGTATTGTTCATCGAGTTATTTTAGAAGAATGCTTAGAAACTGTTGATTATATAATTGAAGAAAAAAAAAATTATTATAATCTTGATTTCGTATCTTTAACTGAATTAACATTTATAAAAGTAAATAAAGCTATTGATAATGGCATAAAGAATTAATATCTTTCATTTATATTATTTGAAAAAAAAAAGACCATTTTGGGATTTGAACCCAAATTTTCTCATTTGCAATGAGACGCATTAACCATTATACTAAATAGTCCAAGGTGTTGCCACCTCTTTTACCTTATTCCCATGATTTGTAAAATAACTAAAGTTGATTTAATTATTGCTACTGTACCAAAAAGAATTACTGCTGTTGTTGATGCGTTTCTTATTATAGTATTTTCTAAACTATTACTATCAGCAATTACTTGAGTTAATACTATAATATGGTTTTCTAATGTTGTCATACGTATATGTAACTCTTTATTGCTTGTTATAATTTGTTGCATTACTTTTGTAAGATCATACATATATTGTGGTAATCGATTGTATTGATATAAAGCTTCATTAATATTTGAAAGATAATAAATACTAAATCCTATAGCTAAAATAAATGTAAGCACTAGAATTAAAAAGATAATTTCAAATATTTTAAAATTTAATAATGTATGGTCTGTTTTTTTTTGACACATATAAATAGGTTTTTTATATGGATCTTGCTGAAGTTTTGATATTTTAACAATTTTTTTTTTTAAATTTGTTTTTTTCATATTTTATTATCGAGTTTATATTTGATGATAACCATTGTCGTCAAAATGCTCGGGATTTTGAGCTAATGCTGATTGTGGGGACTATTTTCTTTGTAGGAATAGTATTTTTATTTTTTTGGATTTAAATAATTAGTCAAGAATTTTTATGAATTATTAAAAAAAAGATAGACAGTGGTTATTTGTATCTTAGAACTAATAGGATTTGAACCTATGACTGGCTGCTTCAAAGACAACTGCCTTAAACCACTTGGCGATAGCTCTAATGCATTAACAGGAGTCGAACCTGCAACTATGGACTATGAAACCACCGAGTTACCATTTACTCCACAATGCGAAATGGGGTTTGATAGGAAATAAACCTTACAAAAATGAATTTAATTCTTTTTAGGATTTTACTTATCAGCTACCACTGGTTTTTGTGTTAATGTTGTATATACTGTAATAAAAAAAATAATAACTGACATTAACGAAACAAATGAACCAAAAGACGCTACTGCGTTCCAACCTGCAAATGCATCTGGATAATCAGGAATTCGACGAGGCATCCCTGCTAAACCTAGAAAATGCATAGGGAAGAATGTAATATTTACTCCTAAAAAGAAAACCCAAAAATGAAGTTTTCCTAAAGCTTCAGGATACTTTAACCCTGTCATCTTTTCTATCCAATAATACCATCCAGCAAAAACACCAAAAACAGCTCCCATTGATAATACATAATGGAAATGGCCAACAACATAGTACGTATCGTGTACCATCATGTTAATACCTGAATTACTTAATAAAATTCCTGTTAATCCTCCAATGGTAAATAAAAAAAGGAAACCTATTGCAAATAGCATAGGAGTTTCAAACTTAATAGAACCTCCCCACATAGTTGCAATCCAACTAAAAATCTTAATTCCTGTAGGAACTGCAATAATCATAGTTGCTGCTGTAAAGTAAGCTCTTGTATCAACATCAAGACCTACGGTAAACATATGATGTGCCCAAACAATAAATCCTAAAAAACCAATTGAAATCATAGCATAAACCATTCCTAAATAACCAAATATAGGTTTTTTAGCAAAAGTAGAAATTATTTGACTAATAATTCCAAAAGCTGGTAAAATTAAAATATATACTTCAGGATGACCAAAAAACCAAAATAAATGTTGATATAAAATAGGATCTCCTCCTCCTGCTGGATCATAAAATGATGTGTTAAAGTTACGATCTGTTAGTAGCATAGTAATCGCACCTCCAAAGACAGGTAAAGATATTAGTAATAAAAATGATGTAATTAATACAGACCACACAAAAAGAGGAATTCTATGCATAGATAATCCTGGTGCCCTCATATTAAAAATTGTCGTAATAAAATTAACAGACCCTAAAATAGATGCTGCTCCTGCTAAATGTAAACTAAAGATGGCTAAATCGACAGATGGACCTGAGTGGGCTTGGATACTTGCTAGTGGTGGATAGACTGTCCAACCTGTACCTGCTCCTGATTCTACTAAAGCAGATGATAATAATAAGAACATCGAGGGGGGTAATAACCAAAACGAAATATTATTTAATCGTGGAAATGCCATATCTGGTGCGCCAATCATAATTGGAACAAAGAAGTTACCAAAACCACCAATTAATACAGGCATTACTAAAAAGAATACCATTACAAATGCATGTCCTGTTACTAATACATTATATAATTGATAATTTCCGTTTAAAATTAAACTACCTGGAGCTGATAATTCCATTCGAATTAATATTGACATAGCTGTTCCTAAAACACCTGAAAAGGCACCAAATAGTAAATATAAAATACCAATATCTTTATGATTTGTAGAAAATAACCATCTAGAAGACTGATTATACAAACTCTGACTAATTGTAATCATTAGAAATAAAATGTGTAATTTAAGGCTCTTGAAGAAAAAAAGAAAAAAAGAAGAGCCTAAAATATAAATAAAAAAAAACTAAAGGAAAATAAAACGAGAAATAAAATAAGAAGAACAAATTACTTAAAGCAACTACATGTATAATTAATTCGAAAAATTTTATTTTTAAAAATATTTTTTTATTCCAGCCACATGTTCCCATACGACTACCTTGTTACGACTTCATCCCAGTTACAAATCCTATATTAATAGATAACTAATTATTATAAAACATGATCAACTTTATCAGCATAACCAATAAATATAATAACAATTAAATATTTCAAACAAGATCTACTCCTAGCATGTGACGGGCGGTGTGTGCAAAGTCTAAGTACATATTCACCGTAACGTGCTGATTTACGATTACTTGTGATTCCACCTTTATGAAGACGAATTGCAGTCTTCAATCTGTACACGGTAAATTTTTAAGATTAACTCAAAATCACTTTTTTGTAGAACTCGCTGTTTTTACCATTGTAGCACGTGAGTAGCCCAGTTCATAAGGGCCATAAGGGCTTGACGTCGTTCTCACCTTCCTCCAATTTATCATTAGCGGTCTTCTATAAGTGGATCAAAACATAGTAAAACATTTTAATTACCAATATAGAAAAAGAGTTGCGCTCGTTAAAGGACTGAACCAAACACTTCACAGCACGAGCTGACGACAGCCATGCAGCACCTGTACAATATTGTTATAACTCAAATTATTGAGTTAAAACTAAATTTTAATTTAATAAAATTTTAAATTGTATGCAAGAACTGGTAAGATTTCGCGCGTATTTTCGCATTAAACCACATGCTCCACCACTTGTATAGACTCCCGTCAATTCCTTTGAGTTCCAATCTTGCGATCATACTTCCCAGGCGGAATGCTTAACGTGTTAACTGTGCAAAAGAATAAAATCCAAATGCTAGCATTCATAATTGACAGCATGGACTACCAGGGTATCTAATCCTGTTTGCTCCCCATGCTTTCGTTCCTCAGTGTCAGTACTATTCCAGATAACCGCTTTCGCCACTGGCATTCCTTTATAGCTCTACGGATTTCACTCCTCCCTATAAAATTCTGTTATCCCGTAATAGACTCAAGCAAAAGAGTATCATGCGTCTTTTTAACAAACATTAAACTTTTACACATGAAAACATTTGCAACCTACGAACCCTTTACGCCCAATAATTTCGGATAATGCTCACCCCCTTCGTCTTACCGCGGCTGCTGGCACGAAGTTAGCCGGGGTTTCTTCTTTAGTTACGGTCATTATCTTCACTAACGAAAGAACTTTACAACCAATTTAAGGTTTAACCCCTAAATCTTTTTTGCTGTCCTCATTCACGCAATATTACTGGATCAAGCTTTCGCCCATTGTCCAAGATTCCTCACTGCTGGCAAAAGCCTGGGCCTTATCTCAGTCCCAGTGTGGCTGATCATTCTCTCAAATCAACTAAGGATCATCGGCTTGTTGAGCTTTTACCTCTCCAACTACCTAATCCTACATAAGCTCATCTTAAGACGATATTAACATCTTTTAAATATTTGGTATTTTTTATTACTAATAATATTAGTAAAAAATTATTCCAATTCTTAAGGCAGATTCTTATGTTGTACTCACCCGTACGCTATGTTTTTTCAACATTCAACTAGCATGTGTTAAGTATATTGCAAGCATTCACCCTGAGCCAGGATCAAACTCCTATTAATTACAAATTTATTGTTACAAAACGATTATTGATTGTTTTTATTTAGCAATAAACTCTTCGTTTCAAACCAAGATCTCTTTTTATGCTTTATAAATTATTTTTAAACACAAAAAGTTAGATGGATTTTATTTTAAAAAAAAAAAATCAATCTAAATAAAAAAAAAAAGAAACTAATAAGAAAAATTGATTATTTATAAATCAACAAAGAAATAAAATTTAAATTACTTATAAAAAAAGTATCTAATAGCTAAATCATAGTAACCAACATACTTTTTTTCTTTATTCTTATCAATTAAAAACGCAGAACTTTTTTTTAATTTTGCTCGCATCTTAATGATTCGTGAAATGTTGGCTGCTATATATCTAGTATAAATTAGATAAAATGTAAGGTTACCTAAGGTTAACCAAAAAAGTTGTACAAAAAATGAGAAAAAATCAAATTGTGGCATAGTTTGTTAGTTTGATATAGTTTTATCCTTTTATAGCAGGAATGTCATTGATGTTAATATTACCTTTTATTCGATAATAAAGAATTAATATTGACAACCCAATTGCTGATTCCGCGGCAGCAACTGTTAAAATTACTAGTGAGAAAATTTGTCCAACTGCATCGTCTAGATATACAGACAAAATTAAAAAATTTAAATTTGTACTTAAAAGAATCATTTCAATACACATAAAAACAATTAGTATACTTGAACGATTTAATAAAATACCAAATACACTAATAAAAAAAAGCAATAGATTTGTTATTAATTGATTAAGAATCATATTTAATTTATATTTTGTTTTGCTAACTTGAAAGTAATAATAATTATAAAGTTTTTATATTTTACAAAAGTGTTAGTATTTTTAAACTACAAGCCTTACAGCTTTTACATTTAAAACCTATCAATGTAATTGTCTTTTACACATTTAGAAAATTTATATTGAGAAAAGTTTCCTACTTATATGCTTTCAGCAGTTATCTTTTATAAACGTAGCTACTTGACGCTGCTATTGAAATAACAATCAATCCACCATTGGTTTACTTAACTCGGTCCTCTCGTACTAAAGTTTAATTCTCTCAATTTTCATACCTTATGGCAGATAGGGACCGAACTGTCTCACGACGTTCTGAACCCAGCTCACGTACCACT
>CAYSKF010000043.1:0-10293 GCA_964431515.1 uncultured Bdellovibrio sp. | reverse complement strand
AGTCCTTATGTTGCACTCCTCGCCCCGATAGGGGCTAACCGAGAGCTGGTAAGCTATAAAGAGTGATAGCATGAACCCCGTATTTCCTGGCAAGAACTGGAATGGAAATTCCCTGTGAATAGTGTTCTTTGATGATTAATTGCCTCTTTTCCTGTGTAAAATATTTCCGTTTATTAGGCGTTACTTCCATAAAGACTCCCTGGGTTGGGTGTCCAAATCAAATCGGGGTCAGGAACAGATTCGAATACGTCACTGATACTAAATATATAAAACCAAGTAATACTAAGCAGAGCAAAGTAGCCCTGGCACACTTTTATATGACAGCGAACAAGTTGATGAAGATATCTGGGGCAGAGAGTTGCTGTCGATCTCTCCCGTGTCTGAAGAATTGTTGACAAAACTTGGGCAAGTCAATAAACCCAGAAGAATGTTAAAGCTACTCAGTCTATTGTTGCTAGCACCTTGGGTGGAAGCAGCTCCTCTAGGAATAGTTCCTCAAGTTCAAGAAGGTCCTGCTCGTGTTGAAATAGAGTATTTGACAGATCTTTGGACTTCCCCGAATGAAAACAAAGAAGAGGCTGTTCGACTTTATAACGTTGCCTTGAAGGTGCCCATTGTAGCAACCGATAAATGGACTGCCTCCTTTCATGGTGATCTTGAAGGCTATGACTTGGGGCGCCCTAATCTGACCATTGGGGAAAGCAATGTAAGAGTAGGTTCGGACTTGCGAGCACGGTCTTTAGGTATCGGTTTAAGTCGGCACCCTGGTGATGGACGCTGGACGAATTACTTCGGTTCCTATCGATCTGCGAGCGACGAACCCTATGGTGCTTCTAGAGATAAATGGGTGGAGCATGTCTTTCTTCATGCGTTTAGGCCCAAAGGTGCTAATCAATTAGTGATGGGTTTTAACTATTCAAAAAATCGCGGTTTTTTAAATGATCAACCTATTCCGATATTAGGAGTGGCTTACAAGCCCTATTCCGATTTAACAGTGATCATGGGGTTCCCTTTTTTCTATTTTGATATGAACATAGAAAACTATATCAGGGCTCAGTTAACTTTAACTCCCGTTGGGTTGAACACAGAGTTTTCACATAAGATAAATGAAGAGCTGTCTATTCGATTGCGTGGTGGAATAGCTACGCGCTCTTACCTTCATCATAACCGAATTGAAGACGAGGAACGTTTTTTCGTAAATAGTAAATATCTAGACATTTCGATTCGAAGGGCTCTTTCTAAGAAAACTCAGTATGGCTTAGCTCTTGGTTATTCTTTTGACCGAGAGTTTTACGAAGGAGAACAAGCATTTCGACCACAGGGAGCGAGATCAACAATCGGCCCAGATCTTACGGGTGGATTTGTTATGGAGATTTTACTTTGAAAATCGTGAAGCGCCTGATTTATCTTGGATTTACTTTTCTTGCTTTGGGGGCACTCCAAGGGTGTGCTCCATTTCGCGATAGTCCTTACTCAGATAACTTGCTTCGCCAAGAAAGAAATCTTAACAAGGTCGCACTTCAAAAATTAGCGCCTCTTGAAGCGAGTGGGAAAATTCGCTTTGCAGTTATTACGGACTCTCATCAAAACTATACGTCTCTTGACAATGTTATTTATCAAATCAATCAAACTCCGGATATAGACTTTGTAGTTCATCTAGGGGACTTTACAAGTAGCAGTTACAATTTTGAATACGATCAGTTTTTGGATTCCTATATCACATTGAATCCACCTTCTTTTACGGTGACGGGAAATCATGATTCTATCGGGGCAGGGGTTGCCTTGTTTGATAAAGTCTTTGGGCTTAGTAATTTCTTTTTTGAGTCACCATCTAAGAGGTTTGTATTTTTCAACTCTGCAAATCTTGAGAACCCTAAAGGTTTTAGTCCGGCATGGCTGCGCGCAACAGTGAATAGCTCTTCTAAGCCAGTGATTATATTTTCGCACATTGAGCTGCGCGACCATGAAAGATATTTCGGCCAAAATAAAATTGATTTTGATGCCGTGATCGCGGATCCCAAAACACAGATCGTGTTTAATGGACATAACCACGTTTACAGGTTGTCGATAGATAATAACACAGTCCTACTGCAAGCACCGCGAGTAGAGACCGGGTGGATGCTTATTGAAATACAGGGCAATCAGTTATACATGAAACTTTCAACGGGAAAGGAAGAATGGCTCACGCTCAAATAGTGATGGGTATCATCCTCCTTTTTTGGTCATGCACAAGTTCAGCGGCTTGGTTGGGTTCACTGGGTACTAATGGCTTTTTCGGACGCTACTCCGCAGGAGTTGTTTACTCTGAAGGGCAGCATGAGACTGAATTTTCATTGGGTATGTATCGTCAAGAAGGTAAAGAATATCCTCAGGCTAATTTGATTTATCGTTATGCTCCGTGGGAAGTTCTGACTTTGAAGAAGCAAGTATTTCACCCCCTAGAAATCGGACTCTTTGTCACTTACAGCTTGGATTCAGAGAATTACTTTCTGGTATCGCCGTCGAAATATCCCTATAACAGCTACTACGATCAAACAGCCTTGCGCTGGGGATTTGAAGTCAGTAACTCGCTTTATTTTCCTAGTAAGTCATTGTCAGCGACATATCACATTCGAATTTTAGATACAGGACTTATTGCTTTCTATAATAATGATAGAAAGGATCTTCAGTACTATATCTCATCCGGATTTTCGTTAAGGTATCACTTCAATTAAAAAGAGTTCTATTATTTCAAGAGTCGTGGCCCATAGGTGAGCCAAACATAGAAAGCAATCGAGTTAAAGAAAGGTTAGGAACTATAAACCGGCATTTTTCCCCTACCAGCCCCCCAGGAGGTTCGGCCCGAAGGGCCTCCTGATGGAGTTTCGACTGCAAATCTTATGATTCAATGATGCCGGGGGCTCCGGGAGCTCTCGCTACAGATATCCAGGAAGACTTCCTGGATGATTCACAGACGGATTTGAAGAAAGATTTTAAGCCAGATTTACAGAAAGATTTCAAGAAAGACTTGAAAAGCCACTCCACGGCTGAAATTAAGCTAAGCAAACAAGAAAAGCAGGCGATCGATCTAAAAAGAAAATCAAAGAAGAGCACACCCGCTATTGCCGCATCGGCAATTCGCAATAATAGAACGCTCACTGTGAAAACGCGAAAAATAATTCTTCAGCGAGACCGCTGTTGCCAATACAAAGACCCTCGTACTGGTCGACAATGTCGTAGCACTTATGGCCTGCAGATTGATCATCTTACGTCGCAATGGGCGGGGGGTACCCATGAATTCAAAAACCTGCAAGTTCTTTGTGGGCAGCACAATCGTTTCAAATATAGGAAAGAAGTGAATATTAGTTCAGCAGGGTTTGCTGCTGCTTTAAGCGCGAATTAACTTAAATAATATGGGAGGTTAAGAAACGGCATGCCTGTTAAGGCTGGGACTTTAGATTCTCGCAATATTTGCTAACGCCGTCTTCAGGGGTATCTGAATTGTATTTTGGTGGCGCCGTCATCGACGCCACCAAAAGTCCCTTTTACCAGCCAAAGTTTTTAATATGCATATCTCGCGATGAGCTGGTTGACGAGTAAGGTGTGCACCCCGTGATTGCCTTCACTGAGTTTAGTGGAAGCTTGTCGCCTCCAACAAACTGCCAATTTGTTCCTTGTTGAGACCAGGTGTGATTCACTATTGCAGAGCAGTCTTTGAAGGCAATGAACATCGACATGGAGCCAGAACCTTGAGGGGTGTAGCGCATGACCTCACCGCAAGACTTATGCGAAATTGTTATCATGTTGTCGGTGGATCCTCTGGTGATTTGGTAGTCCTTGGAGTTACCTTCAAACATAACTGAGGATGGAAGAGTGGCAGTTCCAGTCACAGTTTTTAAAGCCACGAGGGAATAGTGACCATTTTTATGAATGGCGACCATATTGCCGGAGCTGCTAGAGTTACGAGTTGTGTGCAGGATGACCTTCCCATCAGTAATCTTCAGAGTATTTGTAGGACTATATTCCTGACCGGTACTACTTGAAGTTATTGTTTGGTAGGCATTTCTATTTTTAATTATGCATGCACGAGTACTGATAGGTGGTGTACAAGATTGTGACGTCACAGGGGAGCCCGTGCAGCCAGCTGTACAGCTCAAAGTAGCTGCTGGTTTGTCTTTAGCGACACATTTTGATTCTTCAACATAACTTCCTTTGGAGCTGATACATGCGACTATTCTGTTAATCGTACCTGTTGTATTTACGCAGGTAGCACCCCGAGTTTGAATGGCGTTGGATGCACAAGCTGACCAGGTTCCATAAGAATAACTTGGTTTGGCCGAGCAGGCGCTAGGCGTCATCGTCTTCCAGGAGTAGGTTTCATAGACGCAGGCTTGTGAAGTTACCGGTGAACCCGTGCAGCTTGCAGTACAGCTCACACTAGTTGTCGGTTTAGTTTGACCTGCGCAGTATGAATCTGCAACAAATTTGCCAGTGGAGTCCCTGCATGTCACCAGTCTTAATTGTGAGCCGGAGGTGTTCACGCATTGAGCGCTGCGAGTCTGAGTGGAGTTCGAAGCGCAAGTCGACCAGCTTCCATAAGAATAGCTTGGCGAGGCTGAGCAAGATCCGCTGGCCGTGACGTTCCATGCGTAGGTTACTGGTGGCTTGTAGGTGCAAGTTTGTGAGGTTACCGGTGTCCCTTTGCAGACTGCGGTGCAAGTCACAGAGGTTACGGGTTTGTCTTTAGCGACACATTTTGAGTCCGCAACAAGTTTACCATTGGAGTCTTTGCAAGTCACTAATCTAGCTTGTGTACCCGAAGTATTTATACATTGGGAAGTGCGAGTTTGAGTGGAGTTGGAACCACAAGTCGACCAGGCTCCATAGGAATAACTTGGGGAAGCTGAGCAAATGCCACTACTTATGCTGTGCCATGAATATGAAAGTATTGTTTCAGGTTGTTTGGGGATGGATGAATGAATAACATCCAGTTGCTGTGTGTGTCTGGTTTTCCCCAAGTGGTCCGTGAGGAGGATATGGCCAGCTTTGTTGCAAGTCGCTTCAAATTTTTCCCATTGATTGGTGGGTTGAATAAAAGGGTCGATATTCTTAATGTAGACGGTTTTTGATTCACCTTTCTTTAGTTGGGTGCCATCTCCGATTTCACACACTTCTAAGCAGCTGGATTCGGTATAGTTTCCTGAAAGAATACCACCGATACAATAGCGATTTTCAATTTTACATTTTTCGCCATAAGTACTAACGAACTTCTTTTCAAAAAAACCTTTCAATGTGTTGTCGAAAAAATAGGGCTCTCCCGTTTCCGGATGGCGGCAGGTTTTTTTTGAGCCAGATTTTGTGCCATAAAGTTTTTGTGCGCCCAAAGTGTCATTGACAGTAAGGAGGGCTCTTCCGTGTGCGTATGAAATTCCAGACGTTGGCTGAGCGGCACCATGTTTTGAGAATGTAGGTAAATATTGGTACTCCAGTTTAGGTTTGATTCCGTATTTTTCTAGAGAACGATAATGCATTACCGATTGAGGATCGTATTCTGAATTGAATGTAGGAACGAACCCGAATTTGGCATGATGTTTTGAGTACTTAAATGGTAAAACATAGTAACCAAAATTCACTTGCGTTGGGTCAGTTGATGGGTAGTCATAGAATTGATCCGCGTTATCGTGCTGGTGTTCGTGCATTAAGCCTAAGGTGTGTCCGAACTCGTGCAACATTGTTCCATTGAGATCGCCAGTTGGATTGTATGCATAAAAATTGCGAACTTTATTTGCAGTGGGTAACGAGGCACAGGCACCAGCACCGGCTGTACAATACTTCTCAATATTTCTCGTAAGCAGGCCATTCAGGCGATATTGGTGATTCGTGTAGGGAACACAGGTGATGTTCACCTCTTGTGCCCACGTTTCGCAGGTTTTAAAAAGAGATTGTTTAAAGGCCTCTAACTGCTCGGCGTTGAAGTAATTGGGTTCGTCCGTGGTGATACTGATTGGAATTACCCGTCCAGGCCACATAGTGTCACCAGAAGCTCCGACATTTATGGATTGGAGCATTGTTGGATCTTTGACCCGCTCTTCATTTGCATTTTTTACGTCTTCGGCGTGAACAAGCATATCGCCGTATGCATAATAATCGCCAACTCGCGGTGGTGTGAAACTTTGTTCTCCAAGAGATGTAGCATCAAGTGTTGAGTTAGAGTCAAGAACTTCGAAGGGTTGGCTGCAGTTCTGAAATAGGAGCAGATTTCCAATTGCAAAAAGAAGAACTCCTGAAGTTTTGAATAGCTTCAAGCTAAAATTTCTCCCCATCATCGCCCCCTTACCCTTACGATCTCTAGGCCTTTAGAATAACAAAAGGTGTTAAATATGGGTGAGGATTTCGATTGTGTGAGTCATATCGAGATTTCTCGGTGGGACTTTGTTTTTTCTTGTGTAATTAACCACCGATTTTGTCTCCTTTTGAGTTGATTATATTTTGTCTTTGATGTGGGGGCTAGTTTCCCAGAGACTTCTTGTTTCTCTGTCTTGTCCATAGAACTTTCGTTATAAGAGGCGGTGTTTTTTTACTAGGTGCTTTAATAGCAAACTTGTCAGCGTTGCATAGCCAGCATGTAACAAAGTAAGGTAGACCAGACCCAAAATAGCCCTTGATCGCAAATATTTCTCAATGATCTAATTAACGGATGCGGAATGTATTTATATTCGTCCTGATCGTTTTAAGGTTAGGAACTATAAACCGGCATTTTTCCCCTACCAGCCCCCCAGGAGGTTCGGCCCGAAGGGCCTCCTGATGGAGTTTCGACTGCAAATCTTATGATTCAATGATGCCGGGGGCTCCGGGAGCTCTCGCTAGAGTCGGCCTCCCCGGCCGCCTCTACCAAGACGGAGTGCTTGCAGCACTCCTGTCCAATAATCCAAGCCGCTAACGCTTTCTTTAGGCTCAACACTTTAAGCTCATGGACATCAGCCTACGGCTGGTAAACGCAGCGGAACCCGAGGCTCGTGATCGTGACCGTAGGCCCGCCGGTCAAGTTGGACGTAAAGACACCCGTGCGCATGCCGTTGCTCCAGTTACTACCCCGAAAGACGGCGCCGGCGGAGGAATTCGTGTAGCCATATCCCATCCCACAATAAGGTGATCCACCTGGTGCGTTGCAAAACTGATCATTCCCGAAATTATTTTGACGACTGTCGTTGGCATTCATCGTGGATAAAAATCCCTCAGCACCTTGAGTAGTCGTATTATTGTCACGCACCCACTCCCAAACATTGCCTGCAAAATCCCACAACACACTGCCATTACTTAAGTAAAAAGTTCTGCGCTGACTGCTCCAATCGGTGTTGGAACACGTTTGTTCTGTTCCATCACAGGCTACAGTGTCATCAGCATTCGCAGCTAAGGCGTTATTGGGTATGCCATCCGAATGCCCATGACTTAATGCTGCCGCCCCATAAGCTGCTGTTGCATTAGGCTGACCTTCAGTCCCCCAGTTACTTGGGGTATCTGCGATATTCCTCGCAATGGTTTGCCATTGAGCGTTTGAGATTAAGTCGTATCCTGCCCCATTCAACTTGCAAGAGGCTCTTGCGTTGTCTCTATTGATGCTTACAACTGGTGTTCCAGCAGCAGCTGTCGTTGCTGCGACCGAAGCACTTCCAGTCTTTGCTTCGTATTTCATCACACAGAAACTTTTTTGCGTGTAAGGGGCTAGTGGTGGCACTTCCACATATCCTGCTGGACAAGCTGTCCACCAATAATCCGCTGACGCAATCGTAATACTCCCAGCACTGTCGGTGATCGTAATATTCGATCCCGCAGTTAAAGTCTTAAGCGCAAAGCCCGTTCCATTCCCGATGGGGATCTGACCATTTGCTGGGGTTGCCGTTAATCCTGTTCCACCTTTACCTACTGGCAACGTGCCTGTAATCTTAGTTGCACTGACATCATTAATTTTAACATCTGTCACTGCAAGGTCATTAATTTTGCCCGTTGTTACGGCGTTATTTGCAATGGTCGTCGCCAAACTTCCAGCGGTATTTGTAACATCACCACTTAATGCAGGGAATCTTCCGCTCGCAAGAAGCCCTGTCGCTTCACTGCTTGATAAATCAACACTGCTTTTAGAGGCTAAAGGTCCCAGTGTCGGTTTATTAAGTATTTGTGCCACACCGCTAGTGGCATTCCAATCCGCACTGACTTGGGCTGCGGGAATAGCTGGTTTATTGAGTAAGTCATTGTAGCTACCGCTGGTGGCTACATCGGCTAAGCCAGCAATGTTGTTTACAAGATCTAGAAATATTTGACTAGAAAACCATCGATCTACTGCGTCCTGGGTTGTCGATAGTGATGTCTGGATGAAGCTTGCGTCTGATTTTCCATTGAGTTTTTTTGCATCATCAGCGGATTCTGCACTAATCGCATATGCCATCGAACGCATGTTAAAATCAGCGACAATCGGAACACCTTCTATCGTTACACTCAGACGAAACTTTCTACGACCATCACCTGTTGTTGGATCGAAGCTGCCGGGATTCCGATTGCTATTGCTATCTAAACACTTAAGGCCAGCAACATGACTCGTATTGTCCATGACTTGCTTCATTGATAATCCTGGATCATCTCCTGCCACCGTGCCTGTCCCGATGGGTACGTTGATATAACCATTGGAAATAATCACACCGGAAAATTGTTCTTCCCGCAAAATACAATTATTGTTTGACAAAATCATGGCATTCACTGTGAGGCCTGGTGCTGTGATAGTTGGATACTCACCATTTGGAAGCTTGATGACCCCTTGAAAGCTAATGCCTTTGTGAGGCTGGCCTTGCGCTTGCAAAGCAGGAGGTGTTAGCAAAAATACGGCTAGCGTAAGCAAAGAAAAAATCTTCATCTTACTCATAGAACGCTCCCTCTATAACGGCGTTGTTTGATAAAACTACCTTCTCTGAGTTTTCACCAAAGGCACCCTTAACAACTGCTCCATTACTGGTGGTCACAACTTCCCCTAAGAAAAAACCGGGGCCTTTTGGTTTTTGTGAACTTGACGGAATGATGGTTTTGTTAATCTCTTCTAAACTTGCATCTAAATGATAATTACAGGAAGAAAGTGTAAGAAATAAACCTGATGAAATGACTAAGAAAAAATTTTTTAGATGTGATTTACTGACGAACTGACGAACTTTTTTCGCCGCTAACAATGCAGTGTCAATAAAATGTTGCAAACTCTTTGTTACAACATGCAGAAATTCCACTTTCAATCAGCCTCCAATAAATTTTTCTAGAACTCTCAAAACTTTAGATTAACGTTATCGGAATATTTAAAATAATCATAAATTAAATTTAGTATTCGAATTGCCCGGAAATAAATGTTACCGAAGACGCCTCAAAACGAGACCGCATTGACCTCATTGACTCGAATGAAAGGTAACTTTGAATGGTTACAAGATTTCCAGCTATGGAGGGCGCCGTGTTTGAAAACGTGGATTTTGGATACACGTCTGCTATGGAGGGCGCCGTGTTTGAAAACGTGGATTTTGGATACACGTCTCCATTTGATACGGTTTTTCGAAACGAACTTCCTCGAACTCCTCCTTGAACCCGACTATCCGCCATCACCTATCGCTAGACCTGGCATAAAGGTATCCTCGTTGTTTTTAGTCTATCCCGGAATACAAGATTATTTTCCTAAGAAAAGTCTTACCGAAATGTATCAGACTCTAAAAACACTCGGAGGCAAGTTCTATTCGCTTTGCAGCCGTACTCCTATTATCGACTCCTTCTTTTTTTTCTTAAACTTTTTCTTCTACTTTTCTCACTTCAATTCAAAATATTTTCAGTCTTTCGGATCTATAATCCACGTGATCATTTTTTTTCTTCTCATTGGAAGATGTCACTTTAACCAGCTATTCAGCATTGCCTCAATGAGGCCACTATTTTGACTGTTCAAGTCGGTCTCTGAAAAATCACAATCAGGCTTATGTGCCACGAGGTCGCAGTGCCTCAGGATTTCTTCGTGTTCTCTTCAGAGGAGGTCGTCCCTCACTCGTTCAAAATATTCTAAGTTGAAGATAAGTTTTTCTAATCTCTACGCAGCTTCGTTATTCGTTTTTACTTCTTTTCGCTGCTTCTTTTTGGGTTTTCCTGTGTACGTTGTTCCATCTCGCAAAATAGCAAAGATGATTCTCGCCATTCGATGTGCCAAGGCCACCGTGGCCTTGTTCATACCTCGGCGCTCTTTAACTTTCTAAGGTTAGGAACTATAAACCGGCATTTTTCCCCTACCAGCCCCCCAGGAGGTTC
>CAYSKF010000042.1:0-10567 GCA_964431515.1 uncultured Bdellovibrio sp. | reverse complement strand
TATGAGCCCGACGAGCTACCAGACTGCTCCACCCCGCGATAACGATGTTTGTTAGGTATAGATTCCAGAGCCAAAACAGTCAACTTAAGTTTCAGGAAATAATTTTTAACAGTCTGTATCAAAGCTATTTCACTTATTTCTTAAAAGTCTCTTTGTAGAGTTGTATCGATTCCTTAATAACATCCATCGCAGCATGCTCATCGTCAATAGAGCGAATTTCGACAGATTTCTTTTCTAAGACTTTATAACTCGCAAAAAACTGTCGGATCTCAGCAATTTTGTGTGGTGCCAATTCACTCAGCTTTTTGATGTGATTGTATTCAGGGTCATCAACGTGAATAGAGATCACTTTGTCATCGCCCTTACCTTGATCGATCATTCGCATCACACCTACGGGACGAACGCGCATAATCGATAGTGGGACAATTGGAGCCTGACCAATGACAAGCACATCTAAAGGATCACCATCATCGCAAAACGTTTGTGGAAACAATCCGTAATTGCACGGGTAGTGGACCGAACTGTGCAAAATGCGATCGACTTTGAGCAGACCGCTTTCTTTGTCAATTTCATATTTAATTTTTGATAACGCTGGAATTTCGATAAGGCAGTTGAGCTCATGAGCTTCATCGAGATCTAGCTTTATGTCATGCCACGGGTTCATTCAATCACTCCTTAAAGGTGCTACTGGCAAAAAACTGAGTTCAGCGGTCTTAGAATGACGATGGAATCGACAAACGGATTCCACGAGAATTCAAATAATCCAGGGCCTCTTGTAAGGATCCCATACGCGGCAGTAGAGTCAAGTGAGGTCCCCAAAAAATATCTGAATTGGAATCGAAGTCGGCAATTTCAAAACGAACAGTTTCTAACGCGAGATAGATTTCTCGATCACTACGATGTTTACGAATCAGCTCCCAGACCGTTTCAAAAATTTGAACTTCAGCAGAAACTTTGCCCTTTACACACCAGAACAGGCCCTTGGACATAGAGTAGCTTGCACCTTGAACAGGACCGCCAGTCGCATCTTCATGGCCTGGTGTTAGAACATAATTTTCGTTAACAGAGCGCTTGTCTGCAACAGAATAGGGGCGTTTGAACTGAAGTGCAGGAATGCCGCCTTCTTTGTAGGCTCCTCCCGATTCAGCTAGCATCAGTTCACGGCTATAGGGAAGGCGGTATCCTCGCGCGCGGCAGTACTGCTGGGCTTCGCTCCAAGTGTAGCCATCCATTTTGTTCGGATTGCGGGGCATGGGCAGCCACTGCAATTGCTTTTCAGGAGTTTCCCAATCAGGATAAATATTTTTTTGAAAGAAATCAAAAACCTGTTGCGCTAAAGATTGGATCGCTTCGGTCAATGCACCTACGGCCACAAACGAACGTGTGACTCCATTTTGATGACCAGTCAAATGCAGTGTTACTTGGAATTGACCTCGCCCTAAGTTTGAAAATGTTCCATAAGCGACGACATCGATTTGCTCGAAAATATGACGCGCAAGTTTTTGGTTTACTTGTTCTGCCGAAAGAGGTTTTCCCAATGGTTGTTGAGATGCGGTGTTTTGCACAGAGTTTTTGATTGCAGTGATTTCAGCTCCGTAAGCGAATTCCACCTTCCGTCTATCTTCACGGACATCGTGGATGCGGAAAAGGTCGTCGAAGGAAGCTCTAAACATAGCTTCAAGAGATTTATCGATATTGATGACATCTTGAGCTTTGTTGAAATCATAAGCTTGTTCGAACATCATCATAATGTTGAAGAGAGGCTCAAGCACAGATTCTGGCCAAGCACCATTATTTGCCATCTTAACAACAGCCCCCATCAATTCATCCCAATACATTTTACGAGTCTGTTCGCGATCTTTAGACATGGTTTTTTCGTATTGCCCAATATCGCCAAGTGCATAAAAAGGAATGGTTGGCCAGATTGTTGTGACTTCTTGACTGGTCGGCCGGGTTGCTAGTGCTTGGGAAATGCCTGCGGAAAATACAAGCATGACGCTCAGAATGAACTTTAAAAAAGTGGACATAAGGCCTCCCCAGTTAGAAGATCTGTTGAATTTGATTCTTCTTGTACAAATAGGGGCCTTTGAATGGCAACTTCTATTTTTAAATAGATGTGTGAGCTTTATCACATTCGTGATAATAGCGATTTAGGTGCGACCAATTGAATCTGACAAGTGAAAAAACTATTTATATGTGAATTGAACCTTTCCTGAGTTTAATAAAATGTTTTGTCCCTTGGCGTTGGTGTTAATTCCATAGATGTAATAGGTTCGAGATTTTCCGTCTTTGTAAAGGTTCGGAATTTGGAACGAAAAACCGTGATTTCCCGAAATACCCACTGCTGTATTAACATCAGGGCGGGGCGTATTAGCTACGGTTCGTCCCACCCATTTTCCAGTTCTGAAATCTCCATCGACGTAGATATGTACTTCATTAGATATAGATGGGGTGTCTAAGTCGGCGCTCCAGCCATTTATAAGCCCAGTGGGTGAGATATTGTCTACATATCCAGTTGGTGTCTGGTCCTTCATGTCTGAGCATTTTTGGGTTGTTTGAGGGGTTCCTGTACATGAGACAGAGCAGTCGCGATTTTTAGCTGGCATAGATCCAAGTTTTTCACAAAAAGAGTTTGCAACAATTTTATTATCTGAAGTTCGACATACAACATTGCGCGATTGGATGCCAGACATACCCGCACACTGGGCAGTTCTATTTTGAATTCCATTAGAGCATTCTCCCCAATTCGAATAGCTGAAGAACGGCGCTGCAGAGCAAGCACTAAACGTGTCCGTATGCCATCGATAAGCACCATTGGTTTTTGGCAGAACGTAGGATCTTTGAGTGGCTAAAAGAAGAGTGTTCTGACCCAGCGGGTTTGAGTTGATACCATATACGAAATAACTATGTGATACATTATCCTTGTAAATCGATGGAATTTGAAATGCAAATCCATGATTACCTTTTATTCCTAAAGATGAATTCACATCAGGGCGCATAATGTTTGCTTGAACAGATCCAATAATTTTGCCGGTGCGGAAATCTCCATCAATGTAGATATGCACATCGATTGATTTATCAGGAGCATCCATATCTACGGCCCAGCCGGTAAGCAGGCCATCAGAAGTCACATCATCAAAATAACCTTCGGGCACTTTATCTTGATTGGGCTGAGTCGGTTCTTGAGAGAGTGCAGCTAAATAGGAAGCGAGCTCTTGGAACTTTGCTCGTGTAATGGGTAGCGATGACGTTCCATGAACTTTGTAGCCCATGATATCACTGTCTTGCCAAAGATAGGGGAAGACTCCAACTACGCGTGGCTCTTCCTCTACCATTTTTCGATAGTAATCCACTTGGTTTGCGACAGCTTCGTCAGAAATATTCCACTCGGAGCCTGGCTTGTCCCAGCGAAAAGCCTGTGGAAAAAGTATTATTTTTTGATGAGGGTGCATCCGTGATTTCAGTATATCGTGGAACGCTTTTATCGACATCGAGCGACCACGATCATCTACACAGTTATAAACATTTCCGTAACAGTCCAGTCCAACCCAATCTGCCGGCGGCATTAACATTCCAGCATGAACTTCCGTGGATCCAAAAACTAGAACGGTCGGAAAGTTCGGAAGGTCCTTTTTTACAATCTCATTCACTTTGGTCAAATTACGATAAATCTCGTCGTGGGGTAATTGCAAGTGAGGGGGCACTGTCAGGTCGTTGGCTGCGACGGGCTCATCGAAAATATAGATCGCAAGAATATCATCATGGAGATCTTTGATGGCCTCTTTGAAATAACCCCATTGTTCCATGTGATCAGGGCGAAGGATGGATGTCATTTCGCCTTTAGGCCCATACTGGAAAAAGTAAGGTTGAACATGAACGATGGATTTCATTCCATGGGAGCGACTTTCAAGAATACGATCTCGCATGCTGCCAAAAGGTGATCCTGAGGGCCAAGAGAGTTGAACAAAGGAGGTGTTTGCGTGGTCTTTCATTGCTGCGAGATCCACTTTATAGTTTTCGTTGTTTGCGGCAGAGGCATAATAGCCAAAGTGAACTTTACGTCCTTGCTGTCCTAATAAGTTATACTGAGATGACGAAGAGCCCTGATCTGCGAGGTCTGACATAGTTTCAAATTTTGCACAGTTTTGAAAGAAGATTAGAGAAAGAATAGCTGCGGGCAGTAAGCCCTATGTTGACCAGATTTTTTTAATCATTCCCCACCTCAAACTAAATTTTAATTTAGTAGAGTATTAAAATCGAGATCTATTATGTTTTTTAGCCGCTTGTTTCTCGGTTTGAGAAATAGAGTGTGTACTTCAACTTTAAAGTGATTTGTCTTTAGAAAAAGAAAAACCCAGGTTCTTGGGGGGAAGAGCCTGGGTCTGGGGGGATCGACTGGGGGAAGTCGATGTTGATTATAGGTATTGCGAAGGGCGTGCCGGGTGTTGCGATTCATTTCTGGAATCCTGCGACCTGATTCTAAGTACTTGCGAATGACTATTCTCATGTTGATACTGAGTAAAATCAAAGGGCCGCGAATTGCGCGCAGGTGTAAAAATAGTTACAATAATACTTAAGGGCATAAAAAGTTCTGGGGGTGTTTATTTGCTCGAGATATGGCTCAGCGGCTGAGTTTAATTTATTAGAGAAGACCTATCGGGTGAAATGGCCCGACGGGCTTGTCCTGCCACAAGGGATGATTTATCCCCATAAGCCAGCACCTGTCGTTGTGCAAATGAAAGAGGAACTGGTTGTGCGACTCATGAGTTTTTCACTTGTTCCCTCTTGGTCGAAGGTGCGTAAACCAAAATTTACCACCTATAATGCCCGTATCGAAGAAGTTCTAAGTAAACCCACCTGGCGAGAACCTTTTAAAAGAAATCACTGCCTCGTTCCTATCAAGTACTTTGTCGAGTCCGTTTATGATGGTCCCTATGCCGGGCACAATATTTCCATCGAGGATTCAAAGCATGATCTCATGACTGCAGCTGGAATCTGGGATACCTGGTTTGACCATGAAACAGGGGAGGTGATTGATTCCTTCGCTATCCTCACCTGTGAACCCCCAAAAGAAATTTTCGATGCTGGTCACGATCGTTGTCCTTTGTTTCTGAAGCCTTCGGCTTGGAGCCAGTGGTTAAAGTCTTCAAGTCAGGTTCAATTTCTATTGAATAATCGGGAAGAAATTTATTTTGAATTCAATCAGCGAGAGCCATTAAAGTCATTTAGTAAACAGCTCTCTTTTGATGGAGAGTAGGCTTTTCAAGAACTAGTTGATTTATAGAACGTATCAGCCTCTGATGATCTGAGTGTTCTCTTGTTGAGTTTGTCATTGCTATCTAGCACCAAGATTCAAGTCGGGTATTCAGAATAATAGTTCTTTTCCAGTAAACATTTCAAGACGACAATCGTCTCATCATGTATAGAATCAAAATGTCTTCAGTCTGCTTGCCATAGATATTTTGTCGCCATCAAATGTTTCTTAATAAAAAGTCTTTTTCTTGGTTTTGGAATTTTCAAAAGAAAAAGTAAATACATAAAATCAAAAAGAAAGCGGGAGGCTAGGATGGGAATCACACCACAGAAGCAAATTGATAAAAAGCTGAAGTCGGGGATTTACAGTTCTATACAGGAAGTTGAGATCACATCGCACCACTCTTTTTCACCGAAACAAATCAAAATCAATACTGGAATGATCGTTCGTTGGCACAATGAGAGCGGAGAAACGCATACCATCACCTTAAATCCCAAGTTAGTTAAAAACCCAAAAAACTGTTCACTGCCAAAAAAAGCAGAGACCTTTGATTCCGGGCCGCTTCGTCCAGGCAATCAATTCGATCATCAGTTTATCGTTCCTGGGCGTTACACCTATTTTTGTAAAATACATGAGCAAATGGGGATGACGGGAGAGATCATTGTTGAAGATTAAGATGATCTTCGAGAATAGGTTTTGTTTTTGTGTGTTCTAAAAAAGAAAAACCCAGGTCTCTGGGGGTAGAGCCTGGGTCTGTGGGGGATCGACTGGGGGAAGTCGATGTTAACTATAGCTAATGCTAAGTGTGTGCCAGTGGGTTTGAATCACTCTGAGAATTTCGCAACCAGATTACAGGTACTTATGAGAATGAAATCTCAAAATGAAAACGTATCTAAATCCGAGGGACGCATAATGCGCTCAATGGAAACTTGCTTTTCACCCAACTTCCTTTTTTCTGGATTCGGATGACCATCAAAATGTACTTTTGCTCTCATCTTTATGTTCTCCAAGATTTTTTAAAATTGTTTCACAGACATACTCATAGAAAGAAACTTTCAAAATTAGTTTTGATAATGCATGGCCAACAATCGCAGCTAGCATTAATGGAAAGATGGCTTTGTGCCTATCTGTCATTTCCAAAACTAATATGAACGAAGTTAACGGGGAATGAGTTAATGCAGATAACCCGGCCGTCATACCAATTAAAACGCCTAACGTTCCAATGTTGAGATTAAATAAACTGTCTAAATAAGCGCCCGCGGCACCACCGAGGCTGAGTGTGGGGGCAAAGATTCCACCAGCACCTCCATTGGCATAAGTAAGAAGACTACCCAAAAAACGACTGATAACATCTATGAAATGCACGGGTTCATTATTAAAAAGTAAGTGACTTAGTAAATCATTTCCTGGGCCGATGATCGATTTTGAAACAAACACTGCATAGATACCAAAAAACAAACCAGAAAGAAGTGCAATCGATAAAAGAGAATGGGTTTTGGTAATTAAATTTCTTTTCTTTACAATCAGCTTCAGAAAAAAAGAGAATATAATCACGGCCAATGCGGCGGCCATCGCAATTAGAATATATTGAAGAATAAGGGTCGCTTTAAAATCTGCAACCTTTGGAAATCCCAAGTATAAATACGGACCCATTATCATCTGTGAAATAATACCTGCAAATATGACGGAGTGTAATACTCCTGTTCGGAACATAGTTAAGTGTGATTTAGCTAGTTCTTCTGCAACATAAACGATTCCACCTAATGGTGTATTGAATGCTGATGCAAGTCCAGATGCTGCACCGGCCATTAGGAATGCCGATTTGTTTTGAATTTCTGATATTTGCCAATATTTCGTAAAGAGTGAAAAGATGGATCCAGATATTTGTAGAGTGGGACCTTCTCTACCTATGGAACCGCCTCCTAGAACACCAAGAAGTGAACTAATTATCTTTACGATAATGATTCGCAAGCTTAAAAATTTTTGAACTAGATGATCTTCTTTTTCATGTAGGAGTTCGATGGATGCCATGAGTTGTGGAATTCCACTGCCATTCGCTCTTGGGGCATATTTGTGTACTAAAAACCAAGACAAAGAGAAAGCTATCGGAGGAATAGCGATAAACCAAATTCCAACTTTTTCGTACAACTGAAGGGAAATAGACTCTGCAACGGAAAAAAGTTTTGCATACATTGTCGCAACAAAGGCAGTAATCGCACCTGCAATCCAGAAAGGAAGAAGTCTGATGAGTTGCTGTCTAATTTGAAATAGTTTTCTTGATCCAGTATGTTTTGTAAATCTGAGGAATTTATAAAATTTCATTGAAACATAAAATCACATCTTCTACTTTGACTGCAAGGCCTTCCGCTTCTGCGTAGGTAAAATGACTTTTGCTTGTGAAGAAACTAGTATTTGCAGATTGTACTCAGAAAAAACTTTCTTAATCCTATTTGACTTCAGAGCAGTCCTTTTGCACTTCCCGAAGAATCACTATAAGAATTTTCTCTTTTTTTGTTAAGGTACTTCTCCCAGTCACACAAAAGCGCGTCTTGGGTCGATACAGAAGTTCTTCTTCATCGCGATACTCACTTGAAACAAGAAAAATTGGTTTTCCGCTGTAACCATAGACAACATAGAGGACGGGTGTCCCTTTTGTTTCAGCAATAAGGGGATTTAAAAATCGTCGAGCGACTTGCGCAGAAAGAGATGTTGAAAAGTAGGCTTTCTCTATAAGAGTAACACCTGGCTGATAGGTGTCCGTGACTCTCTTGCCATAGATAGCACCGCGAAAAGACAGCGTTTCGACCGATGGAAACAAATCGAGCGCTTTTTCAAGGCGCTCAATGAAGTCCTGCAAATCTTTACTTGGTTTTTTACCTGAACGTAGAGTTCGATTGACTTGAGTGTAAAGAGGCTCGCCGAAGCCAGAATCCAGAATATACTGAGCCGCGGGCGCGATAGGGTTATCAGGTGAAAGCAAGTCTTCAAACTCTCTTTCGTAGGTCTTCAAAAAAACAGATGCTTTTTCTTCTATTAAATCGACAATACCCGTCTGTGTTTTCGTAATATCGAAAAAAACAGATAGAAGCTTGTCTCCATCATAATTTGCCGGTGTCACTTCTTTAGTCAATGATGCAATAGTTTCAGCAGGTATCCCTGTTGGGGGGACTTGAATAATGTCATTGGAAGCATGGGTTTGAGTATAAAGCAGTAGAAGCGCAATAAAGAAAGTTTTTCGCATAGAATCTCCAAAAAGAAATTGTTTATGCAAAGACCAATCCATTATGAACCGCGCTCTCTCTTCATTGTCTTATGAGACCTTAAAAATCATTTTCTTAAAAAAACACCTAAATATTTTACCCAGCTTGATCGACTCCAAGCCCAGAAATGGAAAAAGCCTGATGGTTTACCATCAGGCTTTTATTGGTTGCGCTCATGGACCAATAAACCACCAAGCCCAACCTCACGATATTATTGACATTTCTCTCCTTGTAAAACAAGTAGTTTCACAAAAAACAGCCGAATTATATGAAAAAGGCTACTCGACAAGCGCGATTGCCAGACAGCTAGGTATCGGGAAAACGACCGTAAACAGCCATCTCACTGCGTCTAATGTGGAATTGAGAAGCCACTCCAACAACCAACTCCGTAATAATAAAAAGCACAAAACAAGAAGTATTAAAACCGCTCCTTATGGCTTCTGTTTGGTCGATGGACTTCTTCACAAAGACCCAAAAGAACAATCAACACTGAAACTTATTTTGAAGTGGGCTGAACAAGGCAAAAGCCATTGTGAAATTGCTCGTAAACTGAATGAACAAAAATTAAAACCAAGACACGCCTTAAAATGGAGCCAACCAACGGTCGGCTATATCATCAAAAGACACAACGACAAACAGGAGAACTAAGTGAACAGCTTAATTAAAATTGCAGTTGTATTAGCCTTTGCCGCTGTTACTAGTGGCAATCTACCAAAAATCTTGATCCAAGTTCGCAAGGCTCAGATGCAATTGATAATGGAATCGAAAGCCTCGAAGTGGCCAAAGGCGATGACATTGCCAAGTAGGTAGCGAAAATCAGCCGAAGAAAATCAACGGCTGAATTTTATTAATCAATTATTTGTTTAAATGAGCACGATGTAGACTAAAATCTAGTGTCATTATTCGGATGATTTTGATGGGAAAAGTTTGAGAATATCGACGTTTGAAGTTTTAAGGCTCATGCTCTCGTACTGATCGGCAATATAAATTAGAGCCGCTTCGCCGTATCGCCGCTTAGAGTTTTTTCGAGTTTGCTTTGAGCATACGTGACAAAGTTGAGTAATTCCTGGTGCTTCTCGGCGAGACGATCAGGCGCTATTCCTAGATATCCATTGCGGGCTTCAGTGAGGAGCTTGGCATGATGTATCGGCACCTGCGGAATGAGCCATTCTGCGGCCTTGTCCTTCGAAGTAATGGTCCCGGTCAAGGCCGTAAACCAAATGCGAGCGATCGCCAAGGCGATGGTTCGCTCATCCCCCCGGAGCTCGTTTACTGACTGCCATTGCTGGAGGGTACTTAGCAAAGCCTTTTTGAGGTCCGCCTCCGGAACCTCGTCGAAGATTTCCATCGCAGATGGGCCGTGAAGAGCGATGCTGGACTTTCTAATCTTGGTGATCAGGATCGCCAGGTCCGGATCAGCTTTTGGAGATTCGAATGAGCCAGATTCGATGTCCTTACGGAGCCATTCTCCGAGTTGAAGCTCCCGTTTTGGTGGGTAAACCCAAGGTTTAAGAGTTCGAGCATCGACGACCGTGACTTCAATAGGTCGAATGCCATGTGCAGCAGGATATGAAGAAACTGACAGCATTTCAGTCATGAGCTGCTTGCGATTAGATTCTGACAGCGAGTTATTGACGACAACGAATAGGTCGATATCGCTCTCAGGTTTCAGGCCTCCATCAAGAGCAGATCCATATAGATAAGTAGCTATCAGGTGTCGTCCGAGATGCTTCCGAATAATTGAAGCAGCTTCATCGACTTGTTTTTGGATGGATGCGGGGATCTCGGAAGTCATAGTGTCTCGCAGAAGGGGATGCAAATAAAATTCCTAACTACATATCCCAGCTCTAGATCGGCGGTCAATAAGGAAATGGTTCCCAAAGGCCTTTTGATCACTTGGTCTTCGCTAATCGATCCACGCTTAAGCTAACTGCTTGAAAACCCCAAAAACGAGCCTTTGTCATCGAAAGCGAAGACTTCATATAAAGAGGGCACCCCGGAACCATTCGTTTTGAGTCGTCAGTTATAGACGGTGATGTCAATGTCTGAAGGC
>CAYSKF010000041.1:0-11437 GCA_964431515.1 uncultured Bdellovibrio sp. | reverse complement strand
AGTATACTTCTTCCAAATATCCGGGTGGAGACTTTCAGGGTTTAGGTAACATGCCTTATGCTGTGTTTATCGAGGGCGGATTCGCGATTCATGGAACTCCGAAAAGCAACTGGCCGAAACTTGGGAAAAAAGCTTCTCACGGGTGTATTCGACTTCATCCAACTCATGCTCAGACGTTCAATCGCCTAGTAAGACAGTATGGCATTTATGAATCTTGGGTGACAGTGCAAGACTAGTCTAAGAGTCTTTCACTATATCAAAATCGAGGGGCAACGGCGCTTCAAAAGTGTGAAGCGTGCCCCCGATTTCAAGACTTAGTTTCGCCGCATGCAAAAACATTCGATTCGTTTTGTACATTTCCGCGATGCGAGTGTTGTATTTAGGGTCTCCATAGCGAGTGTCACCGATAATTTGGTGTTTGGCTAAAACTGCATGTTTACGAATTTGATGCTGTCGGCCTGTCAGCAATTGAACTTCAATTAAAGAAAAATACTTATTAGATTTTACTACACGATATCGAGTCTTAGCTTCAACTCGATCCCTGGCCATGCCTTGAGGATTTCTTCTTCCTTCGGCCTTATCGGAAAGGGGTGTGGCCCACTCCAACCATTGATCTGAAATAGGAAGAGCTCCTCGTAACACTGCAAAATAAGTTTTCTCAGTTTTGTGATTCTGAAACTGCTCGGCTAGGGTGGCAGCCATTTTGGCGTTAGTTGCTAGTAGTAAGAGTCCGCTCGTTTCCTTGTCCAGTCGATGGATGGGGTAGATATCCTCAAAACTTCCTGCCGGCAGTTGCTTTTTTAGTAAGGTTCGAACGTCGCCTATATCATTGTGTACCGAGACACCCGCTGGCTTGTTAATGATAAGCCAGTCTTGACCTTGAAAAATAACTGGAAGAGTTTGTGGTGTTGTCATAGGCCCTCAGGATAGAGGGAAGTTCAATTTATAGCAAACCTTCGAATAACTCTGTGCGCCGCTCTTGCGTGAGGTGAAGTGTCTGGGTAGGCTCAGACTGTAATCAGGAGGTCGCAATGTCGATGCTTGCCCAGCAAGAATTTTGTATTTCACTTGGTGATTTGGCCTCTTTTATGGGTGTTTCTGCTAGTGAAGCTAAAAAGACTGTTGAAAAAGTTTTAGATAAAAAGTTGAAGACACCGTGGATTGTACCTGAAGATGTTCGAGCCGTCCTTTTGGCAGAGGGCTATAAATACCCTCATAAAGTCATTTCTATTCAAATGCTAAAGGGCGGAGTTGCAAAAACCACTTCTGTTTTAAATATGGGCCTTCGCGCTGCTATGTATGGAGCAAGAGTTCTATTTATTGATTTGGACCAACAGGCGAATTTGAGTTTTGCCTTAGGTGTGGAAGATGAAACGCTGCCAGTCTGGGTTGATATTGCTGAAAAACGCAAGAGTATCGAGGAGTGTGTGCGTTTTATTGAGCCTCAAGTGGATCTGATTCCTTCCTCTTTAAATAACTCGGTTTTGGATCGTGTTTTAATGAATTCCAATCGCAATTGGATCCAAGTGGTAAAAGCGCCTCTGGAAAAGATCAAGCACCGCTATGATTTGATTCTCGTTGATACCGCTCCGGCCTTGAGCGCGGTGAACACGGCAGTGACAGTGGCTTCGGATGAGGTTATTTTGCCAGTGAATCCTGATAAGTTTGCTTTGAGTGGTTTGCGTAAGAATCTGGAGGAACTAGAGGATATCAGAAAAGATTTTGATCTTCAGTTTAGCAAAAAGATTCTTTTCACCAAATTTGATGGTCGGGAAAAGGCCAGTCATGAACTTTTACAGCAATGTATTGATTCTTTTGAAGACTCTTTAATGAAAGGGTATATTCGAACTTCTTCTGAAGTGAAGAATGCTGTGCGGTCCGGCAAAGGACTTTATTCAGGAAAGTCGCCAGTGAAATCGGACTATGATTTTGTAACTCGTGAAATACTAGGGTTTATCTAAGGGGTTTATATGCCAGAGATCAAACATTACGACGGAAAAAAGAAGTCAACTGCCAAGGCTCATAATAAGCGCCGACCACACCGTGAAAAAGACGTTGCCGTTGAAGCGGTGACTGTTGAGGAAGTTGAAATTGAAGTGGAAACGGAAGTCGAAGCGATCAATACGGAAGCGCAAAATGAGGGCGTTTCGCCAGAGACAATTGATGTTGCGGCCAAAGTGGTGCATGAAGAAGTGGATTCTTTTCATGAAGAAAAGGATTATTCTCATTTTCAAAACGAAGCTCCTTCTGAAAAAGTGCATCTCGAATTTTACGGCAGCGAGTTGATTCGTCAAAAGGCCCCAAAAGTGATGGAGTTGGCGGAAACGGTGGTGGAGGAGTGGACTCATGACGGTCAGTTTGAGGGACTCCCTGTCGGCAATCCGATTGCGCAAGTGGTGGCAGCAAAAGCCCTGCGTAAGGCAAAGGATGTAGAAAAGAAACTCGAAGAAAAGGGCGTCTTTATGATGGCCAAAGTGGGTGTTGAGTATTTGAAGTCTGAAATCCAAAAAAGAAAGAAGTGATTTTTAAATGTCATCTCGTGAATCGCGTATTTCCACTATTTTGACTGAGGCCTTGGCTCCTGAACATCTGGTTATTGAAGACGAAAGTCATCAGCATGCAGGGCCTCGAGCTGAAACGCATTTTAAAGTCCTTGTGGTTTCTGCTAAATTTAGTGGCAAATCCCGTTTGGATCGACAAAGAATGATTCATGATCTGCTGAAAATTGAATTGCAAAGCGGTCTTCATGCACTGACGCAAAAAGCTCTGACACCCGAAGAATGGGAGCAGCAGCGCGACAGTTTGCAGTTCAAATCTCCCCCATGTCAGGGCAAAAACGGCTGATAATATCGTTTTTTATTCGTCGAACTGATTAATTTTTGATTTTAATTCAACCAAAAGTTTTTTGACGTCTTCTAGATGCTCTTGATCTGGAGGACGTTTGTTTTTCACTTCTTTAGTGACTGTATTCCAGGAGCCGAGAGCTTGACTAAGAGCGTTCTTGAGATCTGGATTGAGCCGACCCTTTGCAGATTTGCGCGCAGGTTCCCGTTTTTCGCTTGTTGTTGGCGAATCGGGATTTGCATTTTGCTGTCGCTCTAAATTGGCTTCGTTGCCGTTGTTGCCGTCACTCATTCGTTGTTCTAGTTCTGCTTTTATTGTTATTGCGAGTGCTTCATGCACGCGGGCAATAGTGTGATAAAATGAACTCCATTTGACAAGTATTTTTAGCTTGGTAGATTACTTCGACAGTTTCGAAGTAAAAGCCAGAATACGAGATTTTAGGAGTGTGACGTCATGTCTCAAGAGATTATCTACACAATGAAGGGCGTAAGTAAAGTATATCCTCCAAATAGATATGTTTTGAAGGATATTTATCTTTCTTACTTCTACGGAGCAAAAATTGGAGTTTTGGGTCTGAACGGCTCAGGAAAATCGACCTTGCTCAGAATTATGGCAGGTGTGGATAAGGATTTCATTGGCGAGGCTTTTCCTTCGAAAACCATGAAGGTGGGGTATTTCGAGCAAGAGCCTAAGTTGGATGACACAATGACCGTAAAAGAAAATATCTTTGCGGGCATGGGCGAGTTGCCAAAACTCATGAGTGAATACAACGCCATCAATGACAAATTCAGCGATCCAGATTTGGATCCGGATGAAATGAATAAATTGATTGAAAAACAAGGCGCCATTCAAGAAAAATTGGAAGCTTTGGGTGCCTGGGATGTCGATCAGAAAATTGAGATCGTCATGGATGCTCTTCGTTGTCCAGATGGTGATTTGAATGTGGCAAACCTTTCGGGTGGTGAAAAGCGCCGTGTCGCTTTGGCTCGATTGATCATGAGTGAACCAGATATTTTATTGCTGGACGAGCCAACGAATCACTTGGATGCAGAATCAGTCGCTTGGTTGGAACAGTATCTTTCGAAGTTCCCGGGAACTGTTATCGCGGTCACGCATGATCGTTACTTCCTAGATAACGTCGCTGGTTGGATTTTAGAATTGGATCGCGGCGAGGGGATTCCTTGGAAAGGGAACTATTCTTCTTGGTTGGAACAAAAAGACAAGCGTATTGCTAATGAGGCCAAAGATCAGGCGCGCCGAAATAAGACTTTAGAAAAAGAGTTGGATTGGATCCGCCAAGGGGCGAAAGCTCGTCAGGCGAAATCAAAAGCGCGTATCTCTAACTATGAAAACCTCATTAAAGAAGCATCTCCAGAGAAGATCCAAGAGATGTCAATTTACATTCCACCGGGACCTCGTTTGGGAGATATCGTGGTTGAAGCCAATGGCGTAACCAAAGGTTATGGCCACAAAGTGTTACTCGACAATGTTAGCTTCACGATTCCACGTGGTGCCATCGTTGGGGTTATTGGTCCGAACGGGGTTGGTAAGTCGACTTTGTTCCGCATGATCACGGGCAAGGAAAAACCGGATTCAGGAACATTCAAAGTGGGCGAAACAGTGAAGATCGCTTACGTGGATCAGACTCGTGAAACTTTGGACCCGAACAAGACAATCTTCGAAGAATTGTCTGGTGGAGCCGATGTTATCCAGTTGGGAACACGAGAAATCAACGCCCGTCAGTACGTATCTTGGTTTAACTTCTCGGGTACGGATCAGCAGAAAAAAGTGGGACAGCTTTCTGGTGGAGAGCGAAATCGCGTCAATATGGCGAAGATCCTCAAAGAGGGTGGAAACCTTTTGCTTCTGGATGAGCCGACCAATGACTTGGACGTAAATACGATGCGTGCCCTCGAGGAAGCCCTTCTTGAGTTTGGCGGATCCGTTGTCGTGATTTCACATGATCGTTGGTTCTTGGACCGTGTATGTACTCATATCATGGCTTTCGAAGGGGATTCGAAGATCGAATTTTTCCCTGGAAACTTCACGGAGTACGAGGAAGACCGCAAGAAACGTCTGGGTGAGAATGCGGGCCCTAAGCGCATCCGCTTTAAAATGGTTTAAGACTGAAAAAATACATAGATATTAAGAGGGGGCTCCGTTATGGAGTCCCCTTTTTTTTGTCTTAAAGGTCGGTCTTAAAGACAGATTGCAGGTTTCTAAAGTGGACTTTGAGCTGAATGAACAGCTCTGTGCTGCCCCCATGGTCTGGGTGAAGGCTCATTGCTGTCTGGCGAAAGGCCTTTTTTAATTCTTCTTTAGTAAATCCTTCGGAGAGGTCAAAGCAGTAGGACTTCAAAAATTCGAAAGACAATTGTTGCTGAGAAGTAAAAGTATGGGGGCGTCGCTGGGGGCGAACTTTCGGAGCTGGGTAGTGTCCTCTGGGGGAGGGGGAGGCCTTGCGAGCAATCGTTCCCATCAGAAAAGCTAAATGTAAAGGGTCGTTTGAGAGGAGAGTGGACTCATTTACAGAGGAGAAATTGGGTTGTTCACCCATTTTTTCTTTGAGAATTTGTTTAAAACTCGTCTGAAAACTCATGCATTACTTATCGGCAGAGGGGGTGTTTTCCTCAGTCCAGAAGGTGATTTCTAGAGGGAAAAGTGCATTTTTTTGATTGAAGAGCGCTGCTAGAGCGAAAAAAAATCATTTACCTATCATTTTTTTTTGGACAAACGCCTCGACTTAGATACACACTATCCTCATTCGTATTAACGATACTAGAAACCTAACGGAGGAATTTAGAATGGCAAAAGCTACTAAGAAAGCTACTACTAAGAAAGCTGCAACTAAAGCAGCTCCAAAAAAAGCAACTGCAAAGAAAGCGGCTCCAAAAGCTGCTGCTAAGAAAGCTGCTCCAAAAGCTGCAAAAGCAGCTCCTAAAGCTAAAGCTGCTCCAAAAGCAAAAGCAGCTCCAAAAGCTAAAACTGCTCGTAAGCCAAACGCAGCTTTCATGAAAGCTTTGACTCCATCTGCAGCTTTGGCAGCAGTTGTTGGTGCATCTCCACTTCCTCGCACTGAAGTTGTTAAAAAACTTTGGGCTTACATCAAGAAGAACGGTCTTCAAGATGCTAAAAACAAAAGAAACATCAATGCTGACGCTAAATTGAAAGAAGTTTTCGGCGGCAAAACGACTGTTTCTATGTTCGATATGACTAAACTTGTTTCTAAGCACTTGAAATAGTCTTAGTTGCAGATTTAGGCTGAACAAGCTGAAAAGCCCGGGGTGACCTGGGCTTTTTTCATTTTACGACCTATCCAAGATCTACTCCCTGTGCTATAAAAGCCTTCTATCACTTGAATCGGGATGGGACGGATATGGCAATCAAACCACTTTCCTTAGAAGAAATTAAAAAAATGACTGTCGCTTGTCGAATTGCAGCCGATACGCTGACGTATTTGGACAAGTATGTAAAAGCTGGTATTTCGACTCAGGAAATTGACGAGTTGGCCAATGATTTCATGATGAGCCGTGGGGCGAAGTCCGCATGTATTGGTTACCATGGATACCCCAAGTACACTTGCACTTCGGTGAATGAAGTTGTTTGTCATGGTTTGCCAGATGTGAACACAATTCTTAAAGAAGGAGACATCATCAACGTGGATGTGACTTCTTGGATCGATGGTTTCTTCGGTGACACCTCAAAAATGTACATGATCGGGAATGTTTCTGCAGAGGCCCGTGACTTGGTTGAGACCGCGATGATGGCTCGCGATAAAGGCATTGAGGCCATTACGCCCAATGGATATACCGGTGATATCGGATTTGAAATCAACAAGCTCGTGACACGCAAGGGCTACACAACTGTGAAGGAAATCGGTGGTCACGGTGTGGGTCGTAAATTTCACGAGGAGCCTTTTGTGCCCTCTTTCGGCAAAAAGGGTAAAGGAGATCGCCTGATCCCTTTTCATTGCATTACGGTCGAGCCTATGGTGAATCAAGGGGTAGAAGACGTAGTGGAGTTCAATATCAATGACTCGAGCATTAAGTACTACAATACTGCGGATGGACTTTTGTCAGCCCAGTTTGAGCACACAGTGCTGGTGACAGATACTGGGTATGAGATCTTGACCCTGCCATAATAATAGTTTAAGTTTTCTTGAACTATTAAGATCTATGATTTAATTATTTAGTTTTTTGGTTTAGTGTTTTAACAAAAAGGATAAAATCAATGTCACTAACGACAACGAACGGAAAGTCCGCAATGAAGAAAAATGCAAAAACAACAGGTAAAGCGCCCGTAAAAACTCCAGTGGTTGACTACAAAGTCTGCGCTGAAGCAATGGAAAATCCAGAAGTCTTCGCAAAACTAGCGAAGTGGGGACGCGAAGAAATCAAAATCGCTGAAACTGAAATGCCAGGTTTGATGGCTGTTCGTAAAGAATTTAAAAAGCAACAGCCTCTAAAAGGTGCGCGTATTTCTGGTTGCTTGCACATGACAATCCAAACAGCTGTTTTGATTGAAACACTTGTTGAGTTGGGTGCGGAAGTTCGTTGGTCTTCATGCAATATCTTCTCAACTCAAGACCATGCCGCTGTTGCAATGGCTGCTGCAGGAATCCCTGTTTTTGCATGGAAAGGTTTGTCAGAAGAAGATTTCAACTGGTGTATCGAACAAACGATTGTTGGTTGGGGTAAAGATGGCTTCAACATGATCCTTGACGACGGTGGCGATCTAACAAACATGATGCATGAACCGCGTTTTGCGAAAGAGATGAAGAAAATCATCGGTATCTCTGAAGAAACAACAACTGGCGTGCACAATCTTGAAGTGTTGTTGAAAGCGGGCAAGTTGAAAGTTCCAGCAATCAACATCAATGACTCTGTAACTAAATCTAAATTCGACAACTTGTACGGTTGCCGCGAGTCTCTTGCTGACGGTATCAAACGTGCAACAGACGTAATGGTTGCTGGTAAAGTCTGTGTTGTTGCAGGTTACGGCGATGTGGGTAAAGGTTCTGCGCACTCTTTGCGTGGTTTAGGTGCTCGCGTTCTTGTAACAGAAATCGACCCTATCTGTGCATTGCAAGCCGCAATGGAAGGTTTCGAAGTAACGACAATGGACGAAGCAGCTGCACAAGCTGATATCTTCGTAACTGCGACTGGTTGCTGCGATATCATCACTGAAAAGCATTTCACAAAAATGAAAAACAACGCGATCGTGTGCAACATTGGTCACTTCGATATCGAAATCGATATGGCATGGTTGAACAAAAATTCAAAAGTTCGCGAAGTGAAACCACAAGTTGACATCCACACTTTGAAAAACGGTAAGCAAGTTATCGTTCTTGCAAAAGGTCGTTTGGTGAACTTGGGCTGTGCAACTGGTCACCCAAGCTTCGTAATGAGCAACTCTTTCACAAACCAAGTAATGGCGCAAATGGAGCTATTCATGAACCGTGATAAGTACCAAGATGTTGCTGTTTATCGTTTGCCTAAGCACTTGGATGAAAAAGTGGCGGCTCTTCACTTGGATAAATTGGGTGTGAAGTTGACTAAGCTTTCAACTAAGCAAGCTAAGTATCTTCATATGTCTCCGCAAGGTCCATTCAAACCTGAGCACTACCGTTACTAGTTAGTAGCGAATTGATCATGTGAATGTGATGAGGCAGACTTTGCCTCTAGAAACCCACATCTTAGTCAGATGTGGGTTTTTCTTTTTATAGATTTATGGCGCCGTTTTCGGGTAGGCGGAAATGGATATATAGAAGTATCCCTTTTCTGTAGAGAAGGGGACGACCATTCCAGCAGATCCTTCTGGTGAAAAAAGGGTGTGGTTTTTGCCGAAAACAACTTCAGGTACCGTCATTTGAATATTGAAATCAGTGATTTCAGCTTTGGCATTCCCGAATATGATATTATTTATTTCACCAACGGCATCCTGATTGTCTTCTGTCAGCTCTAGTTGTTCCTCCATAAGCATTAAGGAGGTCACTTCAAGAAAACTATTTTTATCAAAAGAGACTGCAAGATGTCCCTTGAACCCTTCACTTTTTATTTCTACTACAGAAGAAATCTCACCACTTAATGGCGTATTGGCTGGCTGAGGTGTGGCTGATCCCATTTTTATATTAGAACATCCAAATTGCTGTAAAACTCTGATTGTTGATTTTATGACAGAGTTTATGACCCTGACATCGACCAGATATTTTGATTCTTTTGGTGGGGTTGGATTTAGAACGTTTGTTATGGCCTGCGAAAGCTTCGACATATCGACAGGTTTTTTAAAAAAGCGGGAAGATTGTAGTGCCGGTGGAAGCTCAGAGGCTGGACGTTCTGATAGAACCATGAGTTCTGCGTGTTGAGTGTTTTTATAGGACTTGAGTCCATGGATAAACCCGCCTTCCATTAGGCGGGGAGTATCAGTATCAATGAGAAGAATGTCGAATTTTTGATTATCTGATTTGCTAGCTGCCTCTGGTCCATCTTTTGCGCGTACAAGGATTGGCAAAACTTCAGAGTTCTCAAATAAGGTATTCAGATGAGGCTTTATTGATAATTCAAGATCAGGATTGCTATCTACCAGGAGAACATTTTTTCGGACTCGAGGATCTTTTTTTTGAGCTAAAATCATAAATACACTTCGGTTTCTAATTTGAAAATCTTGAGGCTTGAGGTGGAGCTATTAGTGATTTTTTTAAAGACGATTGTTTATTGTAAATAATCGAAATTATAAATAAATGAGGTGTTTTTTTGGTCAAAAATGGAAGAACTTCAGGTTTTACCTAAGCAGGCTTTGTTCAATTTATCACATCTTCATTTATCTTAGTTTGATTCAGTCTGTATAGGTTCAGCTGCCGGCAGGTTTATTTGTTGCCGGCAGTTATTTTATTATGAGATTGGGAGCACTTATTTAAAGTTCAGTTTGTCACAGTAGTGACGAAGCTCTTGAATGCTTTCACGGATATCTTCCAGAGCGCGGTGTTTATTGGATTTCTCGTAGACGTATTTGAACTTATTATTGATGATCACTTTCCAAGATGAGACATCGACCATCCGGTAATGTAGGCGGGAAGAAAGATCTTTCATGTATTTGTCGATAAAAAGTCGATCCTGCATAATGGAGTTACCGGCCAAAACGGGGCGGTCTTTGGGATCTGGAAAATGTTTTTTTACCATATCCACAAGTTTTGCTTCGACCTGATCGGGGTCCATCCCAAAGGGAACTTTGGCGGTCAGGCCTGACTTCTTGTGATGTTCTGTGTTCCAAGCATCCATGCCATCAAGATATTTTTGTGGTTGCTTCACGACTGTTTCAAATGTTTCAAGTTCAGCAAAGTTAAGATCGGTTACGATGGCAGCAACCTCAATGATAACTTCTTTTTCAACATCGAGTCCTGTCATTTCCATATCAAGCCAAAAAAGCTTCGTCATTCATTGTCCTATTCTGAGGGTTATTGTCTGGATTTAGTTGAGTTTTCTTTGAGTCCGCAAGCTAGAGCTTGGGTCACAGTTTCGATGAGATGCTTTTCTATCCACGGTTTTTCGATAAAGCCAAAGACCGATAATTTTTGCGCCTCAAGCATAATATCTGACTGGCTATAGCCAGTGTGAATAATGAAAGGCGTTTTGATGTTTTGCTCACGCATCCACTTTAGGACATCGAGACCAGATTTTTTCGGCATTTTTTCATCGGATAACACGGCCTCAAACTGCTGTTTTTGAAGAAGTTCAATAGCTTCAACTCCATCGCTTGCGAGAGCTATCGAATCGACGTAGTCCTCAAGAAGCATCACTAGAACTTCGCGAAGCTCAGGCTCGTCGTCTATGATCAGCAGGCGTCCTTGAGAGAGTTTAGAATCATTCTGAGGTGTCATGGGACAAGTATGGCAGACAAAACTACAAGAGTCACCGACAGAGAGTCGGTGACTAGCTAAGACTTTACTCTAGCTTATTTGCTTTTAGGTGGATTGACGATTTTGTATTCACCAGCCTTTGATATGGCAGCTTGGATTTGATCCTGAGAGATAGTCACACCAGATTTAGGAGTCACGACGACTTTTCCCATGGTGACATCACAAGACTCAAGTCCATCCATCTTGCAAACTCGCGCTTTGATTGCTTTGACACAAGAGCCACAATGCATCCCTTCGACATCATAGGTTGTTGGTTCGGCAAAAGCCGCCGAGGCGAAAAAAAGAATTCCAGCTACAAGAGTTTTAACCATGGTGTGCTCCTTTTTGATGGTCGCAACTACAGTATACCTCTGAGGAAAGTTTTCCAATAGTCTTGATTGCTCAAAATAGTAGCATTAAACGCCATGCTAAAATATTTTGAAAAAAGTGTTGAAATAAAAAAACAACCTGGCTATAAATGTGCTTCCTGATCGTTGCGGGGTGGTAGTTAAGTTGGTTATAACGTCCGCCTGTCACGCGGAAGGCCGCGGGTTCGAGTCCCGTCCACCCCGCCATTTATCTAAATGGCAGTGTTTAAGAAATAAATCACCGAAGCCAAAAACTTCGGTTTTTTTATGTTTAAATAATAAACAATAAATTATTTTCTTGGTTTTTCCCATCGGGCGGGGATCGCAACAT
>CAYSKF010000040.1:0-12373 GCA_964431515.1 uncultured Bdellovibrio sp. | reverse complement strand
ATTCTCCAGCAAAGCTTTAAAGTCGAAAAACCAGACCAAGCATATTCTACAGATGTGACACATTTGTATTACGGTAGTTCCCAAAGAGCTTATTTATCAGCCACAAAGGATCTAGCTACTCGTGAAATCGTTTATTACAGTGTTTCAACAAGAACTGACGTCACCTTAGTCACTGCCGGGCTCAAGGAAACGCTGGAAAAATTATCCAGTAAAAAACGGAAGTCCTTGGTTATTCATTCGGATCAGGGTTCTGTTTATACAAGCAGTACCTATCGTCGAACACTTAAAAAACTAAAGGTTCGCCAATCAATGTCTCGCCGCGGAAATTGCTTGGACAATGCTCCAATAGAAAGCTTTTTTGGACATCTCAAAGATGAGATCGACTGTTCAAATTGTTTAACCATCGATGAGTTAAGTGCAGAAGTAGCTCGATATATTAAATATTATAATAGCCAAAGACCTCAATGGGCATTAAAAGGAAAAACCCCAGTAGAGTACCGGGGTTTGATCGATTAAGCCTTTTTTATCTGTTTCCTTTTCGGGGCCCAGATCAATAATTACCGCCTTTTTTATTTTGCAAAGCTTCTGAGTTTACTCAAGAAAACTTGTTTTTAAGCTCAGCTCTTCTTGATGTTTTTCTAAGCCAAATTTAATAAGCTGAGTAATCAAGTTTTTATAAGAGACGCCAGAGGCTTCCCACATTTTCGGATACATTGAGATTTTAGTAAAACCAGGAATTGTATTAATTTCGTTGATGTAGAACTCTCCATTGGATTTTAAGAAAAAATCAACGCGCGTTAAACCATTGCAGCCCATAACCTGATAGGTTTTCTTTGCTAAAGTTTGAAGTTTTTCAACTTCGGCAGAAGAAAGCTCCGCTGGAATCTTTAGAAGGGCTCCGTTGTCATCCAAATATTTAGCTTCGTAAGAGTAGAACTCATGTTGCGGAATGATTTCACCGGGTAGGGAAGCCTGGGGTGCACGGTTGTGTCCCATGACAGCACATTCAATTTCACGTCCTTGAATAAATTCTTCAGCCAAAACCTTATGGTCAAATTGGAACGAGTCCTTCAGTTTTTCTGCAAAATCAGCAGCTGACTTAATTTTATGAACCCCGACAGATGAGCCTGCATTGGCGGGTTTAATAAAGAAAGGAGTTCCAAGCTTGGCAACGATTTCGTCGTACTTGTTCTCAGCGTAAGGTGTTAACAGCATGTAGCGTGCATTGGGGATCTGGGCCTCGTTAAGAAGTCGTTTCATAACTTCTTTGTCCATACCCGCAGCCGAGGACCAAACTCCACAACCCACAAATGGAAGCTGGAACATTTTAAACAGACCTTGAATCGTTCCGTCTTCACCCATCGTTCCATGCATAATTGGGAAGGCAATATCCACAGATGTCTGTGTTTTATTTTCTAATGAGTAAAGAACTGGTTTACCCTTTGAAGAAATCAAAGCAACGGGCTCGGCATGAGCAGGTAGGTCTTGATCGATAATTTTTGTTGTCGCAGAAAAAACAGAGGAGTCTGGGAAGCGATACCAACTTCCTTCTTTACTAATGCCGATTAGCAACGGATTAAACAGTTCTTTATCCAAAGCATCAGCAATATTTTTCGCTGAGCGAAGAGAGACTTCGTGTTCTGCTGATTTTCCACCAAAAATAAGAGCTACTGTTTTTTTCATCTGCGTGTCCAACTTTCTTATGCCCATTCGACCAATTCATGCGCCATTCCAAAGATTCCTTGGAAGACTTCATGGGGTTTTGCATCTCCATACATGTAAGCTGGAGTGGTCACGATTTTACTTTCTCGGTCAGAGATATAGTCATCAACAGGGCATTCTTCATGCGAGGCTCCTGTCTTTTTAATTTCAGCGGCCGTATCGCCGTTTTCGCCAACAGTGATGGTGATCTTTTTGTTGCCCAACACGCGAGCTAGAAGAACGGGAGCGATACAAGCGGCACCGATGGGTTTGCTAGCTTGATGGAATTCAACGATGACTCTTTCGACATCAGGGTTCACTTCGCATTTGGCACCTTTGGAAGCCCAATTACATAGATTTTTGGCAGCCCCAAAGCCTCCGGGGAAGGCCAAGGCATCATAGTCTTTAGCGTGAAGTGTATTTAAGTTATGAATATGGCCACGGGCAATTCGCGCTGATTCAGTTAAGACATTTCGTTTTTCGCCTGTAGGTTTGTGGTGTGCGTGATCAACGACATCCACCTCGATATCTGGAGCAAAGCAAGTGACTTGGGCTCCGGCTTGATTCAGGGCAATCAGAAGACTGACAGCTTCAGTGATTTCGCTTCCATCAAGATGGCCAGAGCCAGATAATACGACGGCAATTTTTTTCATAAGAACCTCCAGAAAGAGGTTCCAGACTACTTGGAATTGGGGGCAATGGCAATTAACTACCGCCCCTTTTGAAGTTCCGTAATTTTGTGCATGTTGTAACCAAAACTTTTTGATTCTGCACTGGATAAAGTTGTTTAAAGCAATATTCTGTCAGGCGTGAAAAGAACGGCATGTCAGGACTCAAAGTAACCGAGTAATTGACCCGTTGTTTCTCCACGGACTCGCCCTTTTTCAAAGCGATCATCCAATCGAAAGCTACTTTTTTAAGACGGTAACTGCAGTTTTCGAAGCCTCCACAGTTGGGTTGTTCTTTAATAAGTGGAGGGAGTGGCGAGACTGTTTCAGAAACGGATAAGTTTGAACACTGAATCTCGCAGCTGTCGACCCCAAGTTCTTCTTTACAATATTTATCCAGGCCCTCTGATTTGACACACGCGTAAGCCAGTCCGTAAAAACGTTCAAAACCGAGAGACATCTGATAGTCGTCAGCCAGAGGTTTTAACTGTTGAAAGGGCTCTAGCTGAGATGCTCTTAATGACGGATCAGCCTTACCCACCGAGCGGTGATCTTCCCGCGTCGATTGTTGTCCTTCAGATCCTTCTTTAATGACTCGATTTTGATAAAGAAAGGTGTACAGAAATTGATCTGGAAGCTCTTCTTTTTTCGAGATTGTAATCCCCTCTTGAAGAACAAAAAATGGAGTTGGATTGTTTTCTAAGGTCTGTTCGGTCTCTTGAAAAAGAAAATCGTTTGGTTCCATCGTCAACGGGTCGGCAGTTCCCCAGGCATCGGCGAGGGCTTGCTGAACCTGCTCAATCGTTGCGGGGTTTTCTTCCTCATCGAGCGGTTTTTTTATGCATCCTATGGCACTTGACAGAGTAAGTGCCGAAAGAAACAGAAACTGTAAAAGGTCTTTCATATCGAGTCCCATCCCCAAATCCAGAGATTCAAGGGCAGAATTTTTTCGAGCTTCTGAACGGTCTCTTCTTTGAAAAGGCCAATGGCTCTGAGGTCTGCTGGCCCAAACAGCAGGCGCACCATGTCGGTCTCTTTGTTGATCGTAAACAAATCTTGTCCGATGCCAAAAACAAAGTGATTCGCATGCTTTTCTAATACAATATCGGCGACGCCTTCGGCGCGGAAGGCTCGTTTGATTTTTCCCGCCAACTGATCGAAGTTGACCAATTTGATCATTCCCAAGAAGCCTTGATTCATTGTGACCGATTTAGTCTGCAGTTGTTGAATCAAATTTTTAGCATGAGAAGGGCAGATCACTGTAATCGGCTCATTCTTTTGCGCTCGGATGAAACTAAATAAGGCCATAAGTTTTGGTGTTGAGCCGCCCCATTCATGGATATAGCCGTTCAGATCAACGCCTTTTCCTTCAATAGCATAGGCTGCCAATTGGCCATTGGGTTCCCAGGCCGTGTAGACTTTCGTTTGCGGGATTGAGAGGAACTTTCGAGTTTCCTCGATAGTGCGCACTGAACTCACTGTATGTGTCGAGTACAAGCGGTAGATCGCATCGGGGGATACTTTGTTGTCTGTAGAGAAGCGTAAATTGATCGGTGGTACATCGTAATTGTCTTCAATCACAAAGCTGACTTCACTGCCAGCCAATTCAAAGCCCATGCGGCGATAGAAATCGAACAGATCTGTCCAAAGAATCGCAATATCACAGGACTGTTCGGCGGCGGAGCGTAAGCAATCTTTAATGACCTGGGTGCTCAACCCCTGACCTCGATGTTGATCGTCTGTCACTACGGACCCTATGGCGCCGACTTTGAAAATGACATGGGGAGATTTAATAATCAGAGGCTTCATGACGGCGTGGGATAAAACAAGCCCCTCGTCGTCAGAAATAATACGCATATTGTGCAAGTTGTTAGAAGCGAATGCGGTTGGATACTCTGCAGCTATTGACCATGAGGCTTCATGTCTCAATTTTTTGTTTAGAAAGTCTAATACCTGAGGCAATTCGACTTCTGAGGGGGACCGAGGTCCTTCCATACTTCCTCCTGATTTTAATGCTCAATAAACAGTCTAGCGTTAAATGGCATGGGACCCTAGGTTTCCGGGGAGGAGGTGTGAAAAATGCGACCCAAGTCGGGAACTGAGTTTGACATCAAGGTCAAAAGTTTTATATTAAGGGCGTTTAATTAGGAGACCCCATGGCCGATAAAAGTCAGATGTGGAAAGAAAATAAACCAGGCAAAATGTTTGTAGATCAGTCTTGTATTGCTTGCGATGCTTGCGTTTTGACGGCTCCGAAAAACTTCGCAATGCATGAAGAAGATGGTCATGCTTTCGTATCTAAGCAGCCGGAAACACCAGAAGAAATCGAACTTTGTAAAGAAGCGATGGAAGGCTGTCCGGTTGAGGCTATCGGTAACGACGGTGACCAGTAAGAAAAAGGCCGCTCTGAAAGAGGCGCCGCTTCTAGAAACAGTGGCCCTCTTCAAACGTTATTACCCTGATGCGCATTGCGCTTTAAACCATTCCAATCCCTTTGAACTCTTAGTCGCAACTGTTCTTTCGGCCCAATGCACGGACGAAAGGGTGAACTTAGTAACTCCAGCTCTATTTAAAAAGTATCCGACGCCACAGAAAATGGCGAAGGCGCCTATTGAAGATTTGGAGTCATTGGTACGCTCTACTGGTTTTTTTAAGAATAAAGCCAAAAATCTAAAAGCGGCGGCAACTCTGCTGACAGAAAAATATAAAGGTGTGATTCCCCAAGACCTTGAGGCTTTAGTCCAGCTTCCAGGGGTGGGTCGAAAAACAGCGAATGTTGTTTTAGGTAACGCTTTTGGTATTGCCAGCGGCATTGTTGTAGATACTCACGTCACTCGTCTGTCGCGACGTCTGGGGTGGGTTAAAACAGAGAATGCTGTGTTGATTGAGAAACAACTTTGTAAGCGTGTTCCCGAAGTTGATTGGGTGATGTTTTCCCATTATTTGATTTCTCATGGTCGAGCTGTCTGTAAGGCGAGAAAACCTGATTGTTCTCACTGCTTCCTAGAGGAAACTTGCCCTAAGAAGGGTGTCTAGTTCACAATATTCACATGTTTATTGCATTCTTTGAGAGCGTCAAATACGTTGGGCATCTTCTTCCAATTTCTTTCTTAAGAATATTTCTGGGCTATTATTATCTTGAACATGCCATGTTGAAATATCAGGGGGACTTCCTAACAAGGCCAAGAATTGCTGATCAAATGGCAGAGTGGTTGCCGTCAAGTCACGCGCCAAATTGGTTCAAACTTTTCGCAAGCAATCAAATGATTCCCCATTGGCAGACAGTCGCATTCATAGTTCTAGGTTTGGAATTTGCGATCGCGATATCTTATATCGCTGGATACGTTGTGCGTCCTGTTGCAGTCTTGGGCGTATTGTTATGTATGATGATGTTATTTATTTCCGGGCCTGCAAGTGAAGATTTTTTCAAAACATTTTTAGCCATTCACCTTATTTTGGGTTGGGTTGGCGCGGGCAGATGTTTGGGCTTTGACTATTATTTCTTCAAACGACGACGTGGGCTTTGGTGGTAGAGCGTGAAACATTTTATCTTTTTTATCGCAGCAGTTTTTGCCGGGCTTTTTTTTGCAGTTTTGAACAAGACAGGTAATTCAACAAGTGTTGGCTCCACGCCTCAATTAAGAGTCTTTGGATATGCTTCCTTTACAGGGCGCTGGGGCCCGGGGCCCTTACTGAAAGCTGAATTTGAAAAGACATGTAATTGCAAAGTCGAGTTCATTGAGGGCAGTGATTCTGGAATTATTTTACAGAGACTGAAGATTGAAGGTGAAAGCCTTGGTGCTGACGTTGTTGTTGGTTTAGATCAGTTTGATCTTTCCAAGGCAACGAGTGAACAATCTTGGCGAAAGCTCAATATCGGAAACTTTGATGTTTATGATATTGTGAAACCGGCTTTGGCGAATAATTTCTTTGTGCCGTATGATTGGGGAGCATTGACATTTGTCACTCGCAAAGAAGATTTCAATAGAGGCTCTCTCACTCTTGATGAGCTTTTGGCACCAGAGTACGCCAAAACGATTGGCTTAGAGGATCCACGAACCAGTTCGCCAGGAATGCAGTTTTTATACTGGGTGATTCACTCAAAAGGTGAAGAAGAAGGATTTAAATATTTAAGCAAATTGATGGATCAGGTTCACAGCTTTTCACCAACATGGTCTTCAGCCTATGGTTTGTTTACCTCAAAGCAGACCAAGATGGTTTATTCTTATCTGACCTCGCCTCTGTACCACGAGATCGAAGAAAAAAGTAAAGACTTTGTCGCTATAAATTTTTCTGAACCATTACCAATTCAGTATGAGTTTGTAGGAATTCCTGAATTTTGTCGTAACTGCGAATTGGCAGAGCAATTTGTGAACTTGATGCTATCTCCTCAAGGACAAAAAATTATAATGGAAAAAAATTATATGTTTCCAGTTGTTAAAGGTGTGGCTGAAAACTCTCCTTTTGGGGCTTTGATGGATGTAAAGAGTCAAAATCAATTCGAGATTTTGTCGGTCTCAGAAGTTGAACGTCTGTTGAAACGATGGACGGATATTCGTAGAGGCGAATTCAATTGAGCCTTGTAAGTACGATCCGCCTTAGCTTAGTTCTTTTTTTGCTATTTCCCTTTTTGTTTTTGCTGACTCAATTCCAAATTGAGAGCTCAGTTGATTGGGGTGAATTCTTTTGGGCTTTCAAGAACAGCTTCGTCCAGGCATTTCTTTCTGGAGTCTCTTCTTTAATTCTGGGTTTTTGGGTGGCACTAGGGCTTTTATCATTTGGGCCTAATGCGGGGCGAAGGTGGCGAGGGCCGGCTGAGATCCTTTGCCTGCTACCCAATTTTTTGCCACCTATTTTTGTGATTCTTTCGACTTTAAATATTGTAGACCCTTTTCCGATGGGAATTTTGGGTATAGTTATTATTCACACCTTTATGAACTTTGGTTTGGTCGCAGTACTTCTTGCGGGTGTTATTTCAAGTAAATTAGGTGGATTGGTTGAGCTGGCATATGTCGAGGGGGCTTCGCGCTGGAAGTTCATCAGGCAGGTGTTGTTTCCTATTTTATTTAAAGACTTTCTATTAGTAGGTCTTTTCATTTTTGTAGTTTGCTTTGGTAGCTTTTCAGTTCCATTAATAGTCGGTGGTGGCAAAGGGACGACCATCGAAGTTCTTATTTATGAAAAAATACGTCTTTCAAGTGACTGGGGACCAGCAGTTGTGTTGGCCTTTTTACAGTCATTTTTTATTTTGGGAATTTCCTTAATAGCCAATCGAGGCCGGGCTTCTGATAGCAAACGCGAAGCGAATCTAAGTTTATTGAAATCAAGCTCAGGACTTGTGGTTATTGGGTTGTTTTCATTTTTCTATTTGTACGGGTATTTTGAAGGCTTTTTTGCTGGCTTAGGGCTTTTATCTACTTTCTACGATGTTCAGTCCGCCTTAATTTGGAATTTTTTAGGAACGATGTTATTAGGAATTCTTGTCGGAGTCTTCTGTTATGTAGGGCTAATGCTTATTGCGTATTGCTGGCCCCAGGGGTGGTTTGAAAAGTTTTTGAATGGCTATGTCGCTCCTTCAACTTCATTGGCTTGTTTTAGTCTATTGATAATGGGACCAAATGAAGGTTTCTATCCTTTTATAAAAATTCCGTTGGCGATTACATTATTAAGCCTCAATGGACTATTCAGAATGGGTTGGGAAGGAGAGCTTCAGGCATTGGCTCAGCAAAGGACCTTAGCTTATTCTATGGGGGCTTCACCCAAGCAGATCTTTTGGCAGATTTTATTTCCACAACTTTCAGGAAGAGCTGGCTTGTTAGCGGGAATCGCATCTATTTGGGCTTGTGGTGATTTTGCAGTATCTAGAATTTTGGCTCATCGTGATCTGAGTATTGCTATGATGACGGAAACTTTGATGTCGAGCTATCGTTTGAACCAGGCAATCGTATTAAGCAGTCTGATTGTTGTTTCTGGATCTTTATGTTTTATTATTTGTGTGGGAGGCAGCAATGTCTTACGTCGAAAATTTACGTCGTGATTTTGGTGACTTCAAACTGGATATTGGGCGTTGGGAGATTTTAGACGAAGGCGTAACGGTTTTGTGGGGAGCCTCCGGTTCCGGCAAAACTTCTGTATTTCGAGTACTACTCGGGCTTGAGCCTTGTCCGGAGATGAAATGGTTTTTTGCAGGAGAAGATATAGCCAAGCTGAAAACACCTCAGCGACGACTGGGAGTCGTCTTTCAAACATTAGATCTTTTTCCACATATGACTGCGGAAGAAAACATACGATTTGCTGCTGAGGCACGTCAGGTTCCGGCGCAAGCGGCAGAAAAGAAGATCAAAGAACTCAAAGAGGAATTGCAAATGGGCAGCTTTTTTCAACGTCCAGCAGCGGTTCTATCGGGTGGAGAAAAACAGCGTGTAGCGATTGCTCGGGCCATTATTGGTCAGCCACGCATGTTACTTTTAGATGAGCCATTTTCGGCCCTAGATCAGGATCTAAGGGATGACGGCCGTAAACTTTTGAAGCGTGTGATTGAAGCAGAGAAAATTCCAACTCTATTAGTCACTCATGATCCTCGCGATGTCGAGGTGCTAGCAAAAAAAGTGTCCAAATTAAAAGCTGGAAAAATCTTCGAAGAGACGACTCTGCTCTAGGGTTCACGATTAGCGAATATATGGTCTTCTTTTGTATCTGGGGACTTCTTTTCAAGAAGCCCCGAAGTGAAGGTTATTAAAGTGCCGTTCCGATAATTTTAATAAGTATAGATTTCCACCAAGTTGTTTTCTGTTTCTCGGTAAGAAGTTTTGATTCTTTTTTGTAGACTTCAAAGAGGTCTGCAATTTTTTTATTGAATCCTTTGCCATAGATGAAAGAGATATTCTCAAGATCATGGTAGAAGCTGCGGAGATTCAAATTCACTGACCCCATCATGACGAGATTGTCATCAACGATGACCAACTTAGAATGGAGGATCTTTCCTTTTGTTGTATATTCATAAACTTTTATTTTGTGATATATTTTGTTGATAGCTTTTTTATTCACATCACTTAAAACAATGTCAGCCGTATCACCATCAAGATCCAATCGAGTGATAAGCTCAATTTTGACCCCTCGATCACTGGCTCTTTCCAAAGCATTAAGTATTTTATCCGTAATATTGAAGTACGGTGTTGAAAGCAGCAGTCTTTTTTCTGCTGAGTCAATCAGAGCAATAAAGGCCTTTTCAAGATGCATATCATCTTTAAAAGGAATCGACACCATAGACCGCATGAGAATTTCATTCTCAGAAATTTTCAAATAAGCTGGATCCAGTTGGGTGTTTAGAGCAACCGGCATTGAGTAGCTTCTTACAAAGAACTTTTTATAATCTGCATGAAAAACCGTGAAGAATTGAGCCATGAGTTTATCAACAAGGTTTTTTGAAGTAAATAGAGTTTCAAAATCTTCCCAACGCGCCCAGGCCTCATCGCCATCAATTTTGTTATATTTGATTACCGCCGAGGAAACATAATTGGGATATGGACTATCAAAAATAAATCCATCGTGAATATTGCGGCCCCCAAGAAGGACGGCATTAGCTTCGGGCTGACTCTCCGAATAGGTCAAAAAGAACTTTATATGATTTGTTCTGTGGAGGGTGTTGATCCAATCTTTTATGCCTTTACCTTCAGAGCGGTATTGATAAAAGAGTAGTTTTACATTCGGATACTTGGCCTGGAAGTCATAGAGCATTTGGCGATCTTTACCTAAAGAGATGACATCTGACACCGCGATACGAATGAGGGTGCCTTGCTCTGCATGATATCTCAAAGCCTGCATAAGAACTTGTCCGCTGAAGTCTGCTCTGAATACGAGATAGCTGATAAGGATGGCATTCAGTTTTGGTGCATTTCTAAAGTCAAGTGGGGCGAAGGGATCACCCTTTTTTAAATAGGCTGGATCTAGCTCTTTGCCAGTGAGCATTTTAACTTTTGCATTAATACCATCTAAGGAGTTCTCAAGCGTTTGAAATTTTTCAATTTTTATCGGGCATGTTGTGTGAATCAGATTTGGGGAAAGAAAGTATTGGATGGGAGTCGGGAATTTATCTGCTTTGGGAAGAAAGCAAACCTCTCCCTTTTTTTCTGGATTCATTAGATCGGCAAGCTCTTTATCTTCATGAGTGATTTTAATACCGTAATTGAGTTTGCTCTGATGTCTACCGAACTTCATAATACATTCAGTTTCAGGTCGAGAAATTTGGATGTGTGGACGAGCAGCTGTGAATTTAGAATCATACCAACTAAATGTGGCAGACTCTTGTGCTTTTAAATGCTTGGTTTTGGGCCATGTATACAGTTGAACTGGTTTGTTACATTGAATACTTGCAATCAATGCTTCACTTTTATTCTCATTTTCAGGATTTTTTTTGAACTGAAAATTTACGGAGTCCCAGCTTTCTACATAATTTGTTAGCTGTAGAATGGAAGCATAGGTGTTGCTGGTCGAAATAGAGACTTGGCGAACCGGAGTTCCTTGGTAGAGTGGAAATTCTTCAAGGTTGTGCACGATGATTTCATCATGATGCTGGCGCCAAGGCTGATCGAACCAGACGTCATATCCTAATGGTTGGGTGTATTCTCTGCCGAGCCGATTTTGTTCTATGAGGTTTGTGTTGAGTTTCTGAAGTTCACTCTTTTTTTGTTGTACTTTAAGGAGTTCAATTTCAAGTTCACTCTGCCCACTGTAAATTTCAACGTGCTCACCTTGATGCGAACTCTTCGCTTCTATCTTTTGTTGCAGTTCTTTTTCCTGAAAGCTCAATAAGTCGAATTCAGCTCTGGAGGCATAGTACTTTTCGGCAGCTTTTTGCTCGACAGATTCAGCGGGAGATCGGTTGCTGTGGGTTTGTGTACAAGCAGAGATGATAGTTAGCAACAATAGAAGAAAGAATGATCTCATTAAGCCTCCGGCGGGTATTCGATCCTTTATCGAATTATAGGTTCAATGTGACTCAAATGTTTAATGGCAAGAAATATTCACATCAATGGTCGTGCAACTTTGGTCCAGGAATACCCTTGTTTTTTATTGGAAGCGGCCCCGCCTACCTATGATCAAAATCAATAATCATCTAAAGAGAAGGATGGACTGTTTAATTCCTAGACAGGTCTGAAGAAGTTTCATAGGGTGTTTGTTTTTTTGAATTAGCTCCAGAAATTGGCAGAGGAACCTGCTATAAAAAGCTCGGGAGTTTGTCTATGCAACCAGAGGTTAGATCTATTGTGCTTTTGCTTCTTAATCTTTTTATGATTTCCTGCGCACCATCGTCCTCTGCAGATATTTCTTCTTTGAATCCGACAATCTATTTCAAACCTCTTATTCAGCTGGAAAAATCTAAATGCTCTTCTGGTGAAAAACGCAATCTGCTTTCGCCGTCAGGCAAGAGCTTCGTCTCTATTTGTGAAAAAGACTTCAACGAATGTGTCTTGCAAGGATCTTGTTGGGTTGATGACGGAAAAAAGCAAATTGCTTATAACTATCATTCGAAAAAAAATGGCCAACATCGCTTTATTAAGGTGGATTTAGATCGTTGTCCTTTTGGCTATGGCGTGCACAGTATTTGTCTGGATCCGTATTTTTCAGTAGCTGCAGATCTTAATTATTACAAGCCAGGTGATGTGATTTTTGTGCCACGCTTGGTGGGTGTCGAGTTACCTACAGGTGAGATTCACGATGGTTTTTTAGTTATTCGGGATTCAGGTGGTGGGGTTGCGGGATCTCGACGCTTTGACTTTTTTACAGGGAGTCTCAGTCATCGACAGAAGAGCAATCCCTTTGCTCGCCTGGGTTTTGCGGACCCTGCAAAGTCCTTCGAATTTAGGATGGCTACGACAGATGAAGCCTCTGAAGTCCTTAAAAACCGCAACTTTCCACTCGTTAAAACATCAAAAAATTAAGGCACTCTACTTAGAGTAAATGCTTCAATCTTGAGAGTGGTATCGATTTTTTTTGCCAAGGTT
>CAYSKF010000039.1:0-13496 GCA_964431515.1 uncultured Bdellovibrio sp. | reverse complement strand
GCTCCAGCATTTCTAATCATTGTAAGGAACTGAGAAATTGTATCCATAGTAATCCTCTTACCAGCTAGCTTTCGTTACGCCAGGCAATTTTCCGTCAAGGGCCAATTGTCTGAAAGCGATACGAGACAAACCGAACTTTCTGTAGTTACCACGAGGGCGACCAGAAATTTCGCAACGAGTGATCGTGCGATTAGGGTTTGTATCACGAGGAAGAGCTTGTAGCTTTTTGCGAGCCAATGCTCTTTCTTCTTCAGAAAGTTTCATATCAAGCGCTTTTGCTCTAAGTTCCGCTCTGTGTTGTCCGTACTTCTTAGCAAGAGCTTTTCTTTTATTATTTTTTTCGATGCTTGCCTTACGAGCCAAGTTACACCCCTCTTACTTTCTGAAGGGCATGCCAAGTGCTTCAAGAAGCGCTCTGCCCTCAGCGTCGTTTTTAGCAGTTGTACAGATAGTGATATTCATACCGCGAACTTTATCTACTTTATCGTAGTTAATTTCCGGGAACACGATCTGCTCTTTCAAGCCCATGTTGTAGTTTCCACGTCCGTCGAAACCTTTATTTGGCAAACCACGGAAGTCTCTTACGCGAGGCAATGCCAAAGTGTTCAAACGATCGATGAAAGACCACATTCTCTCTCTTCTCAAAGTCACGCGAACACCCAATGGAATGCCTGCACGCAATTTGAAGTTAGAGATAGCTTTTTTTGCTTTAGTGATAACAGCTTTTTGACCTGTGATTGAAGAAATCTCGTCAACAACAGTGTTCAAAATTTTTGGATTTTGAACAGCTTCGCTCAAGCACACGCTTAGAGTGATTTTCTCTAAACGAGGAACTTGCATCACATTCTTTGCTCCCAATTGCTTCATTAGAGCGGGAGCGATCTCTTTTCTGTATTTTGTATGTAATCGATTCACATCACACCTCTTAGAGAACTTCCGGAGCCAAAGAAACGATCTTCGCGAACGCTTTAGCTCTTAGTTCTCTTGCTACTGGTCCAAAGATACGTGTACCGATGGGCTCTTTAGAAGCGTTGATCAATACTGCAGAGTTATCATCAAAACGGATGTAAGATCCGTCTGGACGACGAAGCTTATGAACAGTTCTAACTACAACAGCTTTAGCAACGTCACCTTTTTTAACTTTAGCGTTTGGCAAAGCTTCTTTAATAGAAACAACAATAACGTCGCCGATTGAAGCAAAACGTCTTTTTGATCCACCAAGAACCTTTACGCACATAACTTCTTTTGCGCCAGAGTTGTCAGCTACATTTAGTCTAGTTTGCATTTGAATCATGACAAATCCCCTTACGCCTTAGCCGATTCTACGATTTCAGCCAACGCCCAACGCTTAGTTTTGCTAAGAGGACGAGTTTCACGGATCTTAACGATATCACCAGTTTTAGCCTGGTTGTTTTCGTCGTGAGCCTTGAATACAGACGTCTTCTTAACGTACTTACCGTATTTTGGATGTTTCACCATGCGGTAGATGAGGACAGAGATAGTTTTATCCATCTTGTCACTGATAACTTCACCTACGACCTCAATTTTACGTCCTCTAGTATTAGTTTCAGTACTCATTCCCTACCTCTATCTCGCCACTTTTTTAACAATCGCTGTGTTGATTTTAGCGATGCTGCGACGAAGATCGCGAATTTCAAGTGGATTCGAAAGTTGTCCAATTGAATTCTTGATACGTGCCTGGAACAACTCTTCAGAAAGAGTTGTTCTTTTCTTTTTTAATTCTGCTACAGAAAGATCTTTAATCTCTACGAACTTCATACCACTACTCCCTTACCAAGAAACGAGTTTTGAAAGGAAGTTTGTGAGCCGCACGTTCGAAAGCTTCTTTAGCTTGCTCACGAGTCACACCGTTCATTTCGAAAAGTACTTTTCCAGGAAGAACACGAGCAACCCACAATTCAGGGTTACCTTTACCGCTACCCATACGAGTTTCAGCTGGCTTTTTTGTTACAGGAATATTTGGGAACACTCGGCACCAAATTTTTCCACCACGCTTAACACTTCTAGAGATAGCAATACGACCAGCTTCCAACTGACGAGCTGTCAAGCGACCTTCCTCGATTGCTTGAAGACCGTAGTCTCCAAAATCAAGGTTAGCGCCTCTAACAGCAAATCCTGTTGCGCGGCCTACAAATTGTTTACGCCATTTTACTCTTTTAGGACTTAACACGACCTGCCTCCTCAACTTCGCGAGCAGATAAGATATCGCCTTTGTAGATCCATACCTTTAATCCGATGATACCGTATGCTGTCAAAGCTTCTGCTGTACCGTAATCGATATCAGCTCTCAATGTATGAAGAGGAACACTCTTCTCATTGTACCACTCAGAACGAGCAATTTCGGCTCCATCAAGACGTCCAGAAACACGGATCTTGATACCTCTCACGCCGCCTTTGATAGCAGCTGCAATAGCTTTTTTAAGTGCTCTTCTCCATGAGATACGTTTCTCAAGTTGTTGAGCAATGCTCTCAGCGACGAGCTGAGCATCGAGGTCTGGCTTGCGCACTTCTTGGATGCTCAAGAAAACTTCGTTGGGTGTAAGTTTTTGAACTTCCGCTTTAAGAGCGTCAATACCAGTACCTTTTTTACCAATTACAACACCTGGGCGCGCAGTAGAGATGATGATTTTAATCTTCTTCGCTGCACGTTCCATTTCGATTTTCGCAACACCAGCGTTTTTTAGTTTCGCTTTAAGAAACTTTCTTAAACGGATGTCTTCGTGGAGATTGTCAAAATATTGTTGACCCTTCGCATACCAGCGAGAATCCCAAGTTCTGATAACACCAACTCTTAGACCAATTGGATTAACCTTTTGTCCCACGACTATTTCTCCTCGAGTACTACGTTAATGTGGCTGGTCTTCTTACGAACACCGAACGCGCGACCTTGTGCACGAGGACGGAATCTTTTAAGAACAGGGCCCTGATCAACCCAGATAGCTTTAACATAAAGATTATCTACATCCATAACCTTTTTGTATTCAGCATTGGCAACAGCTGATTCAATCAACTTTTTTACCATTCCAGCAGTTTTTTTGTTCAAGAAAGTAAGTGTCTTAACAGCTTCGTTCACGTCTTTACCGCGAACTAGGTCAACAACCAATCTTGCCTTCTGAGCGCCTACTCTTGCATATTTCAAGCTTGCTTTAACTTCCATAATAAACCTCTATTACTTCTTCGCAGCTGAAGGAGCAGCTTTTTTCTCAGCATGACCTTGGAAAGTTCTTGTTGGAGCAAACTCACCGAGTTTGTGACCAATCATGTTCTCTGTGATGTACACAGGAACGAACTTTCTTCCGTTATGAACTGCAAAAGTAAGTCCAATTGTCTCTGGAAGAATTGTTGAGCGGCGAGACCAAGTTTTAATAACTTTTTTATCATTTTTAGCGATCGCATTATCGATCTTCGTCTGAAGATGAGTATCGACAAATGGACCTTTTTTAATCGAGCGTGCCACCTTTTACTCCTACTTACGTCTCTTGATGATTGAAGAGTTGGTTCTCTTATTGTTTCTTGTTTTGTAACCCTTACAAGGCTGACCCCAAGGAGTTACTGGGTGATGACCCTTACCAACACCCTCACCACCACCAAGTGGATGGTCAACAGGATTCATATGCATACCGCGCACAGAAGGACGGATACCTCTCCAACGAGAACGACCTGCTTTACCAAGGTTGATGTTCTCATTGTCAGTGTTACCCACTTGACCAATAGTTGCTTTACATACTGACAAAATTTGTTTCAATTCGCCAGATGGCATACGAACTTGGCAATACAACTCATCTTTACCAGCCAAAGTTGCAGATGCACCAGCACCTCTACAAACTTGACCACCTTTTCCAGGACGCATTTCGATATTGTGAATCACAGTACCTACAGGAATCGCAGAAAGAGACAGAGTGTTACCTGGTTTAATGTCGGCTTTATCTGAAGAAATAACAGTATCACCAACATTCAATCCAACAGGAGCAATGATGTAAGCTTTAGCTCCATCAATGTAAGAAATAAGAGCAATACGGCAAGTTCTGTTTGGATCGTACTCGATCGCAACAACCTTTGCAGCAACGTCGATTTTATTTCTTTTGAAATCAATCAAACGGTATTTTCTTTTATGTCCGCCACCTTGGTGACGAATAGTGATTTGACCGTGATTGTTACGAGCCGCTTGTTTCTTAAGAGGAGCAAGTAAAGACTTCTCAGGAGTTGTCTTTGTGATTTCTTTAAAATCGAAACCAGTCATTCCTCTACGACCATGAGAGCGTGGGGCAAACGTTTTAATACCCATCTTTATACTCCCTCAAAAAGAGCGATCTTCTCACCTTCAACAAGCTTAACGTAAGCTTTTTTCCAGTAAGGGACCTTTGTTAATCCAAATTTAGTATTTTTAGAGTGACCGCGACAAACGCTTGTTCTAACGCTGTCAACTTTCACTTTAAAATTCTTCTCAACTGCAGATTTAATATCTGTTTTTGTAGATTTCATATCTACTTCAAACACATAAATACCAGCAGCGTTGTGATATGTATTTTTCTCAGTAATGAGAGGAGTCTTAATAACTTGTTTCATTACGCATTCTCCAATGAGCAACGTTCTACGATTTTCGCTACAGAATCTTTTGTGATTACTGCTGCGTCGTATTTCAACAAGTCAAACACGTTCAAACCTTCAACAGGGAAGTATTTGAATGTTGGCAAGTTTTTAGTTGCGCGGCTGAATTTATCGTCAACTTGTGCATCTACCAAAACAGCCTTTTTCAAGCCAAAAGCTTTCAAACGCTTGTTAAGTTCATTTGTCTTACCTTCAGATTGCATGCTGTCCACGATGAACAATTTGCCCTCTTTTTGTAAGTGAGAAAGAGCCATGCTCAAACCCAAACGACGAACTTTTTTAGGAAGAACAAAAGCATAACTGCGAGGCTGAGGACCGAAAGCAGTACCACCACCAGGCATCAAGATAGAACGGCTAGAACCTTGACGAGCTCCACCAGTACCTTTTTGTTTAAACGGCTTCTTACCACCACCAGACACAAGACCTTTTGTCTTTGTCATGTGTGTACCTTGGCGACGAGCCGCCAATTGCCATTGAACTACAGTGTGAAGAACTTCTGTTTTCACAGGAGTTTCAAACACATCAGCAGCCAATTCAACTGATCCAACTTTTTCTTTTTTCCAGTTTAATACGTTTACAGTTGCCATATTATTTCACCAACTTAACTAGAGTGTTTCTAGCGCCAGGAACTGGACCCTTAACCATAAGAACGTTTTGATCAGCAAGAACTTGCACGATCTCAACATTTTTTACAGTAACAGTTTCAGCACCCAAGTGACCTGGGAATTTCTTACCTGGCATTACACGACCCGGCCACGTTCTGTTACCAGAAGAACCAGGACGACGATGGAATTTAGATCCGTGAGATTTCGGACCACCCGCAAAGTTCCAACGCTTCATTACGCCCGCAAATCCCTTACCTTTAGACTTAGATGTCATTTTTACAACATCACCTTTAGCCAAAGAATCGATTGATACTTGCGCACCAATTACAAGACCTTCTGGGATAGCTTGACGAAGTTCTTTTACGAACTGAGCGCCATTCTCAAAGCCAGCTTTTTCAAGATGACCTTTTTCAGCTTTGTTTGAGTTTTTAGCTTTTTTAGGATGACAAGCAACCTGAATCGCTTCGTAACCATCAGCTTCGTTTGTTTTGATTTGAGATACAAACCAAGGCTCATAACGAAGAACAGTAACAGGGATAGCTTCACCTTGTTCACTGTAGATGGTAGCCATACCTTCTTTAAACGCGAACAGGCCGTTCAGCTTAAGGCCTTGCTCATTATTGTTTGTGTTTTGTGTTGTTTCGCTCACTTGTTACTCCTAGATCGCTGAAAGTTTAATTTCAACATCAACACCAGCAGAGAGGTCGAGTTTCATGAGCTGATCGACAGTCTGTTGAGTGGGTTCTAAAATATCGAGCATACGCTTGTGGGTTCTCACCTCGAACTGCTCACGAGATTTTTTATCAACGTGAGGAGAGCGCAATACAGTATAACGATTGATGCGGGTTGGCAAGGGGATAGGGCCCGCAACTTTTGCGCCTGTACGGCGAGCAGTCTCAACGATTTCCTTCGTGGACTGATCAAGCAATTTATGATCGAATGCCTTCAATCTGATTCTTATCTTTTGACTTTGCATAAGGACACTTCTCTTCTTTTTTATAAAGTAGCGTAATTACTAGCAAATTTGTTAACAATTAACGTCAAATCCCATCGAAAACTGACCCCGAATTAGCCCTTGCGGCCGTGAAATCACCCAACGCGGGGGGTTTTTTGTAAATAAAGACGTCACGAGTGCGCGATTATGCGCAACAAAAAAAATAATGTCAAAGATAAATATTAAGTTTTTTAATATCTACCGATTTTATGTAAAATTTCTGCTTTTACCTTAGGAGGAACGACTGAATACTCCAAAAATTCCATGCTAAAACTAGCTCTTCCCTGACTTAAACTACGCACATCTGTGGCGTAGCCAAATAAGGACGACAAAGGGGCCTCAGCAGAAATAACCTGACCACCGCCAGGCTTCATATTCATATTAAGAATTTTTCCACGGCGAGCATTTAAGTCGCCAACGACATTACCCACGAAATCATCAGGGCAGGTCACTTCAATTTTAAAGATTGGCTCCAAGAACTCAACAGTTGCCAATTTAACAGCATCCCTAAATGCCAGCGATGATGCTGCCTTAAATGCCATCTCCGTCGAAGACTCTGGACGCACCTCAACAGCTGTCAATGTACCGCGAATACCTAACATTGAATAACTTGCCAAAGGCCCCACTTCAGCAGCTTCTCTAAAGCCACTTTCAACAGCCTTTAAGAATGGTGCTGTAAACTCCTTAGACACTGGTACCTTGCTCACAAACTGTATTCCCTCAGATTGAGGAATAGGCTCAAGAGCCAGAGACACCTTCGCAAAATGAGTATCACCCGCAATTTCGCGTTCATAAATGTGATCTGCCGACGCCCCTGCGGTGATCGTCTCCCGATAGGAGACCTGAGGCTTACCAACATTGGCTTGAATTTTATGCTCACGAAGAAGTCGATCTACAAGAATATCTAGATGCAACTCCCCCATTCCAGACAATAAAATTTGTCCAGTCTCAGGGTCTGTCTTTAATCGACAAGATGGATCTTCTTTCTCGAGCTTAGCCAATCCCTGCAGCATCTTATCCTGGTCGGAAGATGATTTCGCCTCGATAGCGACTGAAATAACAGGCTCAGGGAACGTAATAGATTCTAAAACAATCGCATGTGATGTTTCACAAAGCGTGTCACCAGTACCGGTAAATTTAAGACCAATTACCGCACCAATATCACCAGCTTTAAGGGAAGAAATCTCTTCCCGAGAGTTCGCATGCATTTTAACAAGCTTTTGAATGCGCTCTTTCTTCTCAGTTCGAGGATTTAAAAGCTGATCTCCAACTTTCACCTCTCCAGAGTAGACACGAATGTACGTAAGCGTTCCAGCAAAAGGATCGTTAGCAATTTTGAATGCCAACGCAGCCGTAGGGCTGTCGAAATCAGTTTTACATGGAATTTCTTTTTCAGGCTTAGAAGGGTCATGACCAACAATAGCTGGAACATCCAAAGGCGATGGCAAATAGTCAACCACGCCATCAAGTAATGGCTGAATGCCTTTATTCTTAAATGCTGCCCCACAAAAGACAGGGAATGCCTTTAATTCAAGAGTGCCTTTACGAAGAGCTTTCTTTAGCTCGGGAACAGTCACTTCTTCCCCATTAAGATACTTCTCAAGAAGAACATCATCAAACTCAACGATCTTCTCAACGACCTCAGTCCGGAAGCGCGCAACTTCCTCTTTCATATCGTTAGGAACATCGGTAACTTCGAAGTTATCCCCAGAGCCAGCTGAACCCCACAAATAAGCTTTGTTTTCTAGTAGATCAACGACACCGGCAAACGTATCTTCAACGCCAATAGGAACCTGAACAGGGATTGGATTCGCATTAAGCTTTTCTTGGATTGTCCCATAAGACATTACAAAATCAGCACCAATACGATCCATCTTGTTCACAAAACAAATTCTGGGAACTTTGTACTTGTCAGCTTGTCTCCAAACAGTTTCAGACTGAGGCTCAACACCGTTGACACCATCAAAAACAGCAATAGCACCATCTAAAACGCGCAAAGACCGCTCGACTTCAATTGTGAAGTCAACGTGCCCAGGGGTATCGATGATGTTAACTCTGTGATCTTTCCAAAACGCCATAGTCGCAGCAGAAGTGATTGTAATACCACGCTCTTGCTCTTGGACCATCCAATCCATAGTGGCATCACCATGATGAACTTCGCCAATTTTGTGACTTTTACCAGTGAAGTAAAGAATGCGTTCTGTAGTGGTCGTCTTACCGGCATCAATGTGAGCCATGATGCCGATATTACGAGTGTACTGAAGATCAGCTATAACTTTTGGATCTTTAGCTGACATGTATACAAATTACCAGTTGTAGTGAGAGAATGCCTTGTTAGACTCAGCCATTCTGTGAACGTCATCTTTCTTCTTAATAGAGTTGCCTCTATTATTGTAAGCATCGATGAATTCACCAGCCAAACGCTTAGCCATGTCTTTTTCACCACGAGCGCGTGAGTACTCAACCAACCAACGCATAGCCAAAGCCAAACGACGAGATGGGCGAACATCTACTGGAACTTGATAAGTCGCACCACCAACACGGCGAGAACGAACTTCGATTGAAGGCTTCACATTTTCAAGAGCTTTCTTGAAAATTGACATTGGCTCTTCACCAGGAATTTTTCCTTCAAGCTCTTTCAAAGCTCCGTAGAAAAGCTTCTGTGAAGTTGCTTTTTGGCCATCGTACATCATTTTATTGACGAACTTAGCGATAACTAGATCCTTAAACACGGGATCTGGAATAATTTCTCTTTTGAAGGTCTTTTTACGACGAGACATTTATCTGTACCCCTTATTTCTTAGGTCTCTTAGTACCGTATTTTGAACGACTGCGAAGACGTCCATTTACACCTTGAAGGTCCAATACACCACGAACGATGTGGTAACGAACACCCGGCAAATCCTTCACACGACCACCGCGAATCAAAACAACGCTGTGCTCTTGAAGGTTATGACCGATACCAGGAATGTAAGAGATGACTTCAAAGCCATTTGAAAGACGAACTTTTGCTACTTTACGAAGAGCTGAGTTCGGCTTCTTTGGTGTAGTCGTGTAAACACGTGTACAAACACCACGGCGCTGAGGGCAAGACGACAAAGCTGGAGACTTTGTTTGGTTCTTCTGAACTTTACGCTCACTTTTGATGAGCTGGTTAATTGTAGGCACTTTAAAACCCCTTAAACAATTTTTTCGAATCCAAGACGCTGGAACTTACATTGCCAAAAGCGCTTGGGTCAAGACTTTGTTGTTAAATTTACTATTCAAAAATGGGCGTGAGTTCCCTTTTTTGATTTTTTTACATAAAAACTTCTTAAAAAAGCTGTTTTACCCCCGCTTTAACCAATGAAATTGGCCAAAGAGAGGATAAAACAAGCATCATCGCAAAAATTACGTAGAAGCGGACATACCCGGCAATGCTACGAATGCCGTGTCATCATCTTCAGCTACTGAAACTTTCCAACGTTTGTAAGAAGTCAAACCAGTACCTGCAGGGATCAAACGACCCATGATGATATTCTCTTTTAGACCACGCAAATGATCTGTGCGAGAATTAATCGCCGCCTCTGTAAGTACTTTTGTAGTTTCCTGGAACGATGCTGCTGAAATCCAGCTGTCAGTACTCAAAGAAACTTTCGTAATACCTAGAAGAAGTGGGCTGCAAGTTGCAGGTTGTCCACCTTCACGGCTAATACGGCTGTTTTCTTCGTCGTAAGCATATCTTTCAACCTGTTCGCCAGCCAAGAATCGACTGTCACCAGCATCCTTGATCTCTACTTTACGTAGCATTTGACGAACGATCACTTCGATATGCTTATCGTTGATACCAACCCCTTGAAGTCTATAAACTTCTTGGATTTCATTTACAAGGTATGCAGAAAGAGCTTTTGCACCCAGAACCGCCAGAATGTCATGAGGATTTGTTGGACCGTCCATCAACGCCTCACCGGCTCTTACGTACTCACCTTCTCTTACCGCAACGTGCTTACCTTTAGGGATTAGGTATTCTTTTTGTTCGCCCACTTCTGGAGTCACAATTACACGCTGTTTACCTTTAACATCTTTACCGAATGTCACATAACCATCGATCTCAGAGATGATAGCTGCTTCCTTCGGCTTACGAGCCTCAAACAATTCAGCAACGCGCGGAAGACCGCCCGTGATATCCTTCGTTTTCGAAGTCTCACGATGCATTTTCGCAATCACGTCACCGGCATGAATCTCTTGTCCGTCAGCCACAAGAAGCTGAGCACCCACTGGGATTAAGTATCGCGCAGGGATGTCACGGCCAGGAAGATTCAATGTCTTACCGTTGCCATCAACAAGGAACACTGTTGGCTTAATGTCAGAAGATTTAGACTCCATGATAACTTTGGTCGCGAAACCAGTTACCGCGTCGACTTGCTCCTGCATTGTAGAACCTTCTTCGATATCCTGATATTGGATCTTCGCAGAAACCTCTGCAATGATCGGATTCGAGTATGGATCCCACTCAACAACAGTTTGTCCTTTAACAACTTTGTCGCCTTCTTTGAAATTCAAGATAGCACCGTACACGAGCTTGAAGTTTTCACGCTCACGACCTGCTTCATCGATAACAAGGGCAGAACCGTTACGATTCATCACAGTCAACTTACCATTACGGTTCGTCACTGCATGAACGTTCAATAATTTAATAACACCGTCATAACGAGTCGTATGAACTGATTGTTCAACTGAACGAGAAGCCGCACCACCCAAGTGGAATGTTCTCATCGTCAACTGAGTACCAGGCTCACCGATAGACTGAGCTGCAATGATACCTACTGTTTCACCTAAGTTCACAGTCGCACCACGAGCTAGATCTCGTCCGTAACACTTCACACAAACGCCACGCTTAGATTGGCACGTCAAAGCAGAACGAATTTCAACTTTGTCGATTCCAAGCTCTTCGATTTTCTTAACGTCTGTCTCTGTAACTTCTTGACCAGCTCTTACCAAAACAGCGTTCGACACAGGGTCAACGACATCTTTACGAACTGTTCTTCCAAGAATACGGTCACCGATGTTTTGAATGATCTCACCAGCTTCATAAATTGGTGTGATATCCAAACCGTCTTCAGTTCCGCAATCTACTTCAGAAACAACCACGTCTTGAGCAACGTCAACCAAACGACGAGTCAAGTAACCAGAGTTCGCTGTTTTCAATGCAGTATCGGCCAAACCTTTACGCGCACCGTGCGTAGAGATGAAGTACTGGATAACAGTCAAACCTTCACGGAAGTTTGCAGTGATTGGCGTTTCGATGATTTCACCAGAAGGCTTAGCCATCAAACCACGCATACCACCCAACTGACGGATCTGAGCTGCGGAACCCCGGGCTCCAGAGTCAGCCATGATGTAGATCGGATTGAATGAAGGTCCAACCATCTCTTTACCATCAACTACGAAAGTTTGTTTTTCGATCGCGTTCATACCTTCTTTAGCGATCTTATCACCAGTCTGAGCCCAGATATCCACGACTTTATTGTAGCGCTCACCATCTGTGATCAAACCTTCATCGTACTGCTGCTGAATCTCAGTCACTTGTTTTTCAGCGTCAGCAATCATCGTAGACTTGGAAGCTGGGATCACCATGTCATCGATACCGATAGACATACCTGCCGCAGTTGAATATTTGAAACCAAGTTCCATGATTTTATCAGCCAAAAGACAAGTTGCTTTAGCACCAGCAAGACGGAAAGTCTTATCGATCAACGCTGCAATTTGCTTTTTATTCATTGTCACGTTCACTTCATTGAACGGAACTTCTTTAGGAACGATATCAGACAAGATAGAACGACCTACAGAGGTCTCCTGAAGCTTGCCATTGATACGAACCTTACATGCCGCCTGCAGGTCAACCAGACCTGTTTCGTAAGCGTATTGAGCCTCTTGAACAGTCGCAAACGCCTTACCAGTCCCTTTCGCGCCAGGACGGATACGAGTCAACCAGTACAATCCCAACACGATATCTTGTGATGGATTGATGATTGGCTTTCCGTTGGCAGGAGAAAGAATGTTGTTTGTAGACATCATCAAAACGCGCGCCTCAACCTGTGATTCCACAGAAAGAGGAACGTGAACCGCCATTTGGTCACCGTCGAAGTCGGCATTGAAGGCGCCACACACTAGAGGGTGCAATTGAATTGCTTTACCTTCGTGAAGTACTGGCTCAAACGCTTGAATACCAAGTCTGTGAAGAGTTGGTGCACGATTCAAAAGAACTGGATGTTCTTTAACCACGTCAGCCAAGATATCCCAAACTTCTACAGTCTCTTGATCAACCAAACGTTTCGCTTGCTTAATCGTCGACGCCAAACCTTTTTCTTCAAGTTTGTTGTAAACAAATGGTTTGAACAACTCGAGAGCCATCTTCTTAGGAAGACCGCACTGATGAAGTTTCAAAGTTGGTCCCACTGTAATAACAGAACGACCAGAGTAGTCCACACGCTTACCAAGAAGGTTTTGACGGAAACGACCTTGCTTACCTTTCAACATATCAGAAAGTGAGCGAAGAGGACGTTTGTTCGGACCAGTAAATGTTTTACCGCGACGACCATTATCCAACAATGCATCAACCGCTTCTTGCAACATACGTTTTTCGTTGCGGATGATGATGTCTGGAGCATTTAGCTCCTGAAGACGCTTCAAACGATTGTTACGATTGATCACACGACGGTATAGATCATTCAGATCTGAAGTCGCGAAACGACCACCATCAAGTGGAACCAATGGGCGTAGATCAGGAGGAAGAACAGGAAGTGCTTCCAACATCATCCACTCTGGCTTGTTGATTGAACCTTTGAAGGCTTCAACAACGCGCAGGCGTTTCGTAATTTTCTTCATTCCAGCTTCAGACTTAGTGTCCTTAGCTTCCATACGAAGTTTACGAGACAAATACTCAGGGTCAATTTTACGCAAAAGCTCACGAACGGCTTCACCGCCCATACCAGCTTTGAAGCTTGGACCGAACTCATTAAGAGCCGCTTGGTAAGCTTCTTCAGTCAAAATTTGACCTTCTTCCAATGTTGTTTCCATTGGATCGATAACTACATGCGCTTCACAGTAAAGGACTTTTTCAACATCTTTCAATGAAAGGTTGAGCAAGTTACCGATACGAGAAGGCAAAGAGCGCAAGAACCAAATGTGCGCTACAGGAGTTGCCAATTCAATATGACCAAGGCGCTCACGGCGAACCTTGGTCTGAGTCACTTCAACGCCGCACTTTTCACAGACGACGCCACGGT
>CAYSKF010000038.1:0-13826 GCA_964431515.1 uncultured Bdellovibrio sp. | reverse complement strand
CGACTGCAAATCTTATGATTCAATGATGCCGGGGGCTCCGGGAACTCTCGCTAGAATTTACAGGCTATTCTTTCTGGAAAAAACATTGAAGAAGGTTCTGTTCAAGAAAAAGAAGAGGGAAATAACATTTCCCTTCCTCTGGAGCAGGCCAGCTAGTTCGCCTAAAAGGAGAATGGTGGAGCGAAAATCCCCACCATTCTATATTTGAAATCCTAAATCAGTTTTCTCAAAACGTAGTGCAAGATCCCGTCGTTTTTATAATATTCTAACTCTACAGCAGTATCGATTCGAGAACGCAACGGAACTATGGTCGCTGTTCCATCCGCCCGCTTGATTTCCAGATCCAGACTTTGCGAAGGCTTCATTCCCTCAAGACCTCGAATCGACAAAAGCTCACTACCGTCCAGCTTCAGGGTATTTCGGTTTACGCCTTCTTTGAACTGCAAAGGCAGAACTCCCATGCCGATCAAGTTTGATCGATGAATCCGTTCAAAGCTTTCTGCAATGACCGCCTTCACTCCCAAAAGACGCGTACCTTTTGCTGCCCAGTCTCGGGAAGATCCTGTGCCATATTCTTTTCCAGCGATGACGATGAGTGGAGTTTTTGTTCCCATATACTTCATCGCCGCATCATAGATGGCCATGGTTTCACCAGTGGGATTGTACTTAGTCACTCCCCCTTCAGTGCCGGGAGCCAATTCATTCTTTATGCGAATGTTCGCAAATGTCCCACGCACCATGACGTCATCATTTCCACGACGAGAGCCATAGGAGTTAAAGTCTTCGTAAGAAACTCCATGCGACGTTAAGTATTTTCCAGCTGGAGAATCCTTCTTGATACTGCCCGCGGGTGAAATATGATCGGTCGTGATAGAGTCTCCAAGAACAGCCAGGAGCCGTGCTCCCTGAATATCCTCGAGTTTTTCCGGAGTGCGTTTCATGCCTTCAAAGTAAGGCGGGTTTTTAATATAGGTACTAGAAGCCCACGAATAAGTTTGATCCGACGTCGTTTTTATATTCTTCCAATCCGCCGTTCCCGCGAAAACGTCACTGTACTTCAAGTTGAACATCTCCACGTTTACCGTGGCGCGAACAATATCATGAATCTCTTGATTCGATGGCCAGATATCTTTCAGATAAACATCATTACCAGAACTGTCTTTACCCAACGAATCTTTTAAAAGATTCACATTCATATTTCCCGCAAGAGCATAGGCAACCACCAGCATCGGCGATGCCAAGTAGTTGGCTTTAACATGGGGATTAATTCGTCCTTCAAAGTTTCTATTTCCTGAAAGGACGGCCGCCACCACTAAATCGCCTTGCTCAACCGCGTTTGCAATCGGCTCTTCCAGAGGACCAGAGTTTCCGATACAAGTCGTACAACCGTAACCTACTAGATTAAATCCAAGCTGGTCCAAATACTTCTGAACGCCCGCCTTTTCCAGGTACTCGGTAACGACCTGTGAACCTGGAGCCAAAGATGTCTTCACCCAAGGTTGTACCTTAAGTCCTCTTTCGACGGCTTTTTTTGCAACCAAACCCGCCCCTAGCATCACATCCGGATTGGAGGTATTCGTACAGCTCGTAATGGCGGCAATCACAACATCCCCATGCCCCAATGCATAATCAGCACCTGCAACAGGAACTGAAAAATCTTTTCTATGACGACGGGATTGCTCCACGTTGAAAGATTTTTCCAGTTGAACATGAAAATCAGAAGGCGCGTGACTTAGTAGAACTCTATCTTGAGGCCTTTTAGGTCCCGCCAATGAAGGCTCCACTTCAGAAAGATTCAATGACAAAGTATCCTGAAAAACGAAAGAGGCTTCTTCGGCTTCAGTTCTCCAAAGTCCGGTGGCTTTCGCGTAGGCTTCCACCAATTCCAAAGTTTGCGAGTCGCGTCCTGACACGCGCAAATAACGAATTGTCTCATCGTCCACGGGGAAGAAACCGCAGGTTGCCCCATATTCCGGCGCCATGTTGGCGATGGTTGCCCGATCTGCCAAGCTCATCGAGTTCAGTCCTGGCCCAAAGAACTCGACGAATTTTCCGACAACACCTTTTTTTCTCAGCATCTGAGTGATAGTTAAAACAAGATCTGTCGCCGTAGTTCCCTCGTTAAGCTTTCCCTCTAAGCGAAACCCTATAACTTCCGGAATCAACATACTCAGAGGTTGCCCCAGCATAACCGCCTCTGCCTCAATACCGCCAACACCCCAACCCAAAACAGAAAGTCCATTCACCATCGTAGTGTGACTGTCCGTGCCCACCAAGGTATCCGGGTAAGCAACATCACCATTATTCCAAACGGTCTTGGAAATATACTCGAGGTTGACCTGATGGCATATACCTGTGCCTGGCGGTACCACCTTGAAATTTTGAAAAGCGTTCTGCCCCCATTTTAAAAACGTATAGCGCTCGGAGTTTCTTTCGAACTCTTTTTTTACGTTGTCTTCAAAAGACGATTTACGCCCGAACGAATCCACCATCACTGAGTGGTCGATCACAAGATCCACGGGCACCAGTGGATTGATCTTCGCCGGATTGCCTCCCAAACTTTTCATCGCATCCCGCATCGCTGCCAGATCCACCACGGCCGGCACGCCGGTAAAGTCCTGCATTAAAACGCGCGCTGGAAAAAAAGAAATCTCGCGGGTAAACGAGTTCCGATCCATGTTCAACAAAGCATCGACATCTTCTTTACTGACGTGCACACCATCTTCATGTCGCAACAAGTTTTCAAGAAGGACCCGTAAAGAACGAGGCAGCTTCTTCACATTTGCGTGAGAAATTTTACTTTGATTAAAAATGGTGTACTGCTTAGAACCAACCTTGAGGACGTCTTTGGTTTTGAAGCTATCACGTGACTGAATGTTCATGGGGCTCTCCTTCAAGAAAATCAAAATCTAATTAAACGGACTCGACGATCTCATTCCAATCTCCTCGAATGATCTTATCAAGCCAAAAGGCAGCAATCTGGGTTTTCACATCTGTCAATTGCCCACTACTGATAAGACCAAGAAGATCTTTGGCCGGAATCTCGACGGTTTCAAGAAACTCGCCGTCGTCGAGCGCCGCCGTGGTTAATGATAACTCTTGAGCTAAATAGATATCAAGAGTCTAAGAAAAACAAAGCGCCCTTTTCCTGATTCTTCCCTGGCATCTAGGGCCCGAAGGGCCCTTCTTAATGAAGGATTTCCTGGCAAACCTTATGTTGCGTAGCCTTCGCGCTCACCGCTGGCCCTCGCTAAATAAGAGGTTCTGGCAGGGTCTTTTTAGGGTGAGAATGAAAACGAAAATTGAGGGCATTTCTATTACAAAAATATCTCCCATTGCCCAAGTGATGCCCAAATGCTATAAGTTATTGATTACAGGGGGTTTACATCACCTCCACCAACACAATGGATAGGCGAACTCTTGGACGAAAAAAATCCAAGGGTTTGGCTTGTTCTCGAGCTCGATGAAATAGAATCGCCATCGGAGTTTTTCTCCGATGGCTTTTTTGTTTTTACTAAATTCCCAATTAAATTTTTAGATTCTGCCAAATGGTAAAAGACTTTAATGCCAGTGTCGGTCGCAACTAATTGCTGAAAAAGCGCACCCAAAAGTTTTTTCTGTAAGTGGGGCTTTGCCTTTTTAAGCGATAGCTTAACGGCCTTAGCATTCGGGAGCCTTGGTGCGACAGATAACCAGCGTTCGCTCACCGTCCAATGTGAAATTAGTTTGAGCGTATGCGCTCCATTGAATTCCGAGTCCTATAAGTAAAGCCGCTAAAAGGTTTCTCATACACACTTCCTAAGTTTTTGTTTGGGTAAACCGGGCTCATCATAATCAGACGATCACGCAATTCTGAATACACTCGGAGTTAAGCTAAATTACTTAAATTTCCAAAGAGATTCAACAAACTATGCGGAGTGCACTCATAAATAACGACCAACTCCAGAGTGCGTTATCATATCCGAGAACTGAAGTCCCCGCTGTCCGATGCTTCGACCTCCATAAATCATTAAACAAAAGAAAATGATTCGCTGCATTTACTCGCTTAGCCGACGACAGTCTCTGCGTTTACAACATTCACTTTTGTCGCACTAACCTAGAACTGCTTAGGTCAATTTTCTTACTTCAAAAGTGCCCAGCAATACCTCAGGCTATTACTGCCTCGGGATTTGCAAATCGAGTTCGGAATTGCTATAAGCGAAGTTCGACGATTTTAAATAACTTTGTCACTTCGGATGTTTGCTTGCGCGAGATAATGAAGAATTTATTATATGAAAACAGTTGGACGTGATTGGCTAGTGAATCGAGGGTCCTTAATTTTAGCTTCGCTTGCATTGTCGAGCTTGGCGCAAGCGGCTACGACCTATTTACCGGGTAATTACAGCGTTGATCCCGCGCACACTCGCGCTTCTTTCATCGTGCCACATTTTGTAGTCTCCGAAGTTGAAGGTCGTTTCAACGACATCAAAGGCGAGTTCATCCTGGCCGAAAAATTTACGGATTCAAAAGTGACAGCGACGATACCCGTCAAATCCATAGATACAGCGGTGAAACAGAGAGACGACCATTTGAGATCGAAAGATTTTTTCGAAGTTGCGAAATATCCTGAGATGAAGCTCATCACCAAATCAATTTCTGGTACGCCTGAATCTTTCAAAATGGTTGCGGCCCTCACGATCAAAGACGTCACGAAAGATGTTACTTTCGACGGTAGATATACGGGCTCTGTAAAGGACTCATGGGGAAAACAGCGCGTGGCTTTGCAAGCAACTGCAAAAATAAATCGAAAAGATTTTAATATTAACTACGACGACAAGATCGATATTGGCCCTGCCGTCGGCGAAGAGATAACAATTCGACTCTGGACCGAAGGAGTAAAAGCTGAAGGTTCAAAAAAGGGTTCGTCTAAAAAATAACAATAATAAATAAGCAATAAATGCTTAAAGGAGTACGTCATGAATATCGAAGGAAAAGTCGCCCTAATTACCGGTGCTGGCCAAGGAATCGGACGCGCTATCGCGCTGAGACTCGCTAATGAGGGAGCAAACATTGCGATTGTGGACATGAACGAGGATAAGATGATGGCGGTCGCGGAGGAAGTGAGCCGGATTGGTCGCAAAGCCACCATCTTTAAAGCCGATGTTACGAATCGAGATGAAGTTTTCAAGGCTGTCGAACATGCTGAAAGTAAGCTCGGTGGGTTCGACATTATGGTCAATAATGCCGGAATGTCGCAGGTGCAGTCTTTGTTAGATGTAACGCCGGAAGAAATAGAGAAAATCTTCAAAGTGAACGTTGAAGGCGTTCTTTGGGGAATCCAAGCGTCAGTGAAAAAATTTAAACAGCGCAAGCAAAAAGGAAAAGTTATCAGCGCAGCTTCCATCGCGGGACATGAGAGCTTTCCGATGCTCGGAGTTTACTCAGCGACTAAATTCGCGGTTCGCGCTCTTACGCAAGCTGCGGCTAAGGAATTTGCCAGTGATGGGATCACGGTCAATGCCTACTGTCCTGGCATCGTGGGTACGGATATGTGGACGGAAATCGACAGAAGATTTTCTGAGCTGACTGGTGCTGCTATTGGTGAGACTTACAAAAAATACGTCGGTGGAATCGCTTTAGGGCGCGCACAAACTCCTGAGGACGTTGCGGCCTTCGTCTCATTTCTTGCGGGTCCGGATTCTGATTACATGACCGGCCAAGCCCCATTAATCGATGGTGGTATGGTTTACAGATGAGAATTCGTCATCCGGCAGCCGACGAAGGCAAGAAAATTGTTGTCGTCGTCGGCAGCGGCTTTGCTGGCAAGGTTAGGAACTATAAACCGTGTTTTTCCCCTACCAGCCCTCCAGGAGGTTCGGCCCGAAGGGCCTTCTGATAGAAATTGGGATGGAAATCTTATGATTCAATGATGCCGGGGGCTCCGGGAACTCTCGCTAGAGTGGGCTGTCACGTTAAAGAGGTAACAGTGTTTCTTTTCATGAAAGTGGTTTTTTTATTTATACTAATCAATGGAACTGTTTCTTGTGCACTTTTTCAAAAAAAATCACTTAAGGACCTAGCTTCTGGTATTCATGTAAGAGAGGAAAATTTTTCGTTTTATAGCTCAGAGAGTGTCAATAAGTTATTAATAAAAGGAAAACCCTGCTTCCCCAAAAAAGATTTAGCATCCTTTGAGTCTTTTCTATGTGGCTGGGATCCGAGCGGAGTCAGAGAGTTTGGATTTAGAGCAGTTGAACCACCTTTAAATATAAAAATATTTAAATTATCTTATAGCGATGACATAGATCACTCTTTATCGAAAGATCGATTAGAAGATCTCCTTCTTTACGTAGCCGCAAAAACTACAAAGAATAATGGGTTCAAATTTTTCTCCATTGAAGCAAAAACTTTATATTCTGGCTGCAATGGAAGCGTACAACAAAACGGCTACACTTTATCGAAAGGACTCGGCAATACTTACGACATATCACCCTCATTAGATATGTTAACGTGGTGTTCGACTGAAATAAAAGCTTCGGTTATTTCTTTTAACGAGCCCGCATATCTTAAAAATGGACTTATGTACACATCCAAGTCGGATCCGCCTAGGTTTAGAAATGAGCTTTACCGTAGCTTTAAAACGCAATATGCTCATCCATATAGTGAAAGTGTTATTGATGCATGGGAAAATTTTTACGACGCAGAGGAGACGCTTTTAAACCTTTCAGATTTTTTCCAAAAAAAATAACACTCTAAGCGCCGCACTTTAAATCTTAATCTCCTTTTTCGAGTTCTCTAGTCCTTCTCATTGAGGATCTAAAGTCATCAATGATACTCTTCCATCCGTATAACACAAAAATAAAACCAATTGGAATTATGCTTTTACGGAAAAGGTCTTGGTTTAAAGGAAGTGATAGATACAGTAAAACCCAGCCCACGGCGGATACTACTGCCAGAGATATTAAAAAAGAAATTGGAATGAGAAATAAGCCTACGAATGAATGTAGAACTACTTCGTAAGTCTTTTCAAAAATATTCATATGATCCCACTCTTTTTTGCCATCACTTATGGGATTTTTACAATGCGGACACGCGGTGATAGTAGCAGCTCCAAGTTTTGATCTTAATGGACCACCACCGCGGACCTCAAAGTTTAAAGTTTTTCTACAGTGCGGGCATGTCGTCCATCTTAATACCATATTTTTTCACCATCACATTATTCAATGTCTCAAAAATGAGAACAAAAAACAACATGCGATGTTGGGTAATTTCAAACAGTGACTCAGAATGATTCTTTTTCATTCACCTTATGTAGTAGCTCTTCTGGCGAAATCACAGATGACTCAATCAAACCCATTTTTTGCATAAATTTATGCATCCCAATCTGATCCCTATCTGAGCTTATTAAATTCATATGTTTTGAGCCAAGAGCTATCAAATGAAGATCGTGCCAGTTGCCTTCTTTTCTTTTTTTCAAAAATAAAAGTTCATCGTCACGACTACTAATCTCAAGAAGATTTCCAAGAGTTCTTAAGTGCAACAAGTTAATGTATGTTTTTAAATAATGACTATGCTTATTTTTCCAAAACGTTTCTATTTCCCATCCAGGAGCCATTTCTCCAATTAATCCACAAAATTCCTGAAAAAAATCTCCCTCTGATTGAACGCCTTTGTAATTACAGATAATGCTGCGGACTATTTCTTCATTCTGTTTTATTGAAATCCTTTTTTGAGAGGATTCAATTTTTTTAATTTCTTCTTTTGCAACTTGGAAAGAACGACTTTTTTCTAAAAGGTATTTTGCATGAAACTCCGCAAATGTCCCTGCATTAGAAATTGTCTTTATAAAGTCACTTTTAGAGCACGAATCTAAAATTGGTATTCCATCTGCAATCCCCCCCAGACTCGATTCATATTTTAAAAGAAATGATAGGCTTTCCGTGAGATCGACCTGAATAGAGTTGCCACTACTCATTAACTCACTTAATCGCAACATTCTCTTTGGTGCATATTTCCCACCAACGGTCTCTATATAGGTCTCTTTAGGAATAATGATGTGGATATTGAGTTTTTTAAATGCCTCAAAGTAATCATCTCCATTAAGGACGTTACTTAAAGCACTATTATCTATAGTGTACATCACTGCCATTCTATATCTCCAACTCCCTCTCATGAAGAGCCTCTTTACATTCACTTTGTTGAGTTTGTAATTGCTCTTGCAAGTTTACTCTTCTAACTTTAAGTGGATCTTTCGCTTACTCGACTGCTTCCGAAACCTCATGAGGAATCTCCAGCATCTTCACTTGAACCGTCCCAAAACGACTGGGCTTTTTCGCGGCGTAAACCGCTTCACCCACGTTAAGATTTCTAAAGACGTTCGGGTGATAAATAAACTCATGCACAAGTTTCTTAGTCCCCATGCCGGTGTTGTCATCACCAAAGATCCACTCTTTGGTTTGTTTGGTCTTTTCATAAGATTCTTTAGTGCCAACAACAGAGGCCAAGATGTCGCAAGTCTCAGGGTCTTTTTGCACAAATGAAAACATGGTCTCGGTTGAGTCCATAATCTGCGCCTTCACGGTTGGATCTTTAAAGTCCCCTAAAGACTGATGCGCGATCACAACACCAATCCCAGAGCCGCGGCAGCGATTTAAAAAGCCCACAAAGGTCTTTGCCATATCTTCGGTTGCCACAATATCCGAGAACTCAAAGGTTAGGAACTATAAACCGTGTTTTTCCCCTACCAGCCCTCCAGGAGGTTCGGCCCGAAGGGCCTTCTGATAGAAATTGGGATGGAAATCTTATGATTCAATGATGCCGGGGGCTCCGGGAGCTCTCGCTAGATCCATGCCCCGAGTTTTTGATAGCCTCTTAAACTATATTCCTTTCATGAACTATCCCAAATGGGTAGACATGGACCTTGTACTATTCCCAACCTCGATGGATCCCCAGTACCAGTTGAAATCAAATTTTGAGCTTAATTTTCATGGAAAGATAAAGTGGACTCCCGCGCTCTTTGGAGAGGCCGGATTTGGTATAAAAAACTATTCGTTCAAACTGGCAGACAATGATCTAGACGTAGATTTCTACTCTTTTTACGGCACGGCCGGGCTAGGACTGTCTTTCTAAGACTAGACCACATGTGGACTTAACCATAGTCCAACACACAATTTCGAATATTGCCGATTTTAATACGAATATTAAACAATTATAAATTTAAAGCCTTATCTTAAGACGTTTTTCTACCCTTGGGTTCCCCTCCTAAGTCTTGAACTCAAACTCTCGGCCCCTCTTGGGTCTTTCTAAAAAAAACAACCGGCTCGACTTTGGAAAACTCGCAAGAATTCCGAATAGTAAGTTGAATGTTGGGGAAACGTTTTGATGTTCTTTTTCTAATCTTGATGGCTACAGTGAGCTTTGCGCTCTCTGCTTGCACACCTGTGGAAAATAAAGTTCAGCAACTTTACACGCCCTCGGATGGAGTTCTAGTACTAGCCCCCAGTGTTTCAGGGCAAACAGCTTCAGAGTATTACGTTGACGGTTACTGCCACAAAAAAACCACTGACATTCAATTTTCTTTCGATGGTGGCAATAACTGGCAATCTGCCAATGAGTCGATTTTAGTAACCAACTTTCAACTCTCATGCGACGTCGACAAAATGTTTTCATTTAAGCTCAACCTCTCGAGCTTTACAGGAACCTCTTTGTCCCTGCGGGCCCAAACGACGGCAGGCTTTTCAATTGTCATCAGCAAGCCTGTTGCTCTCGACAACACTGCCCCTACTGGCACCCTCACCGCTGAGGGTGGAGCTACAACGATTTCATCCCTCACCACCGTGCTAGAATACCAAAGTTCTGATTTAGATATTTTTAAAATCTACGTTACGAATCAAGCCTCTTGTTCGAGCGGTAGCCTTTGGCGCTTTCTCGATAATAAAAAATTGCCTTGGACTTTTACAGGCACTGGCCCCCAAACTCTGTTTTATAAAACAATGGATTTTGCGCGCAATGAAAGCGCTTGTAACAGCGTCACCATCAACGTCAGTAGCACCGTCGCAGCTCCCACTGCTTTGACATTGATATTTCCATTAAGTTCTATCAGCAACGAAGTCACACCCACCATTAGGGTGGATGGCGTTGACGCCGGAGACTTCGTTTACCTTTATACAGGCTCAGACTGTAGCGCCGGATCCTTGGTTAGCTCAGGAGTTTCTGCCGGCAGCATGATCAACCTGAATGCTTCTATCGCAGGATTAGATGGCACTTACAATTTCTATGCTAAACGTCAGAATGGCTTTGGGGCGAACTCTGCTTGCTCGACCGCATCGCTTAGCTATCAACTAGATCGTTTGCCGCCTGCAAATCCTAGTGTGCAAATCACAGGAAACCCTAGTGTCACGAATTCACAGTTTGTTGACTTAACAATATTTGCAGATAGTGGCCCTCAGGAAATGTTTGTTACTAATAGCGCAGACTGCTCTACTGGCGGAACATGGATCGCCTACGCCACGAGCCTACCAGCTTGGGCCCTGACTTCTGGTGATGGAAATAAAACCGTTAAAGTAAAGTTCAAAGATACGGCAGGCAATATTTCAAGTTGCGCCTCTGCTTCTGTGACACTTGACACTCGACCTCCAGCTTTGACGGGTTTAACAAATCAGGTAAATCCCGTCACTAATCACACTTGGAACTGGAGCTGTGACGAGGCACCCTGTACCTACGAGTTTATTGTCGATACAGTCAGCGATACATCTTTACAAGACTACAATTTCACAGCAACACAGACCTACTCTATCAGTTTAGGATCGCCAGATGCGTTCTATTATTTGCATATTCGCGCAAGGGACAGCGCTGGAAATATTTCTGCAACCTCGCGCTACCTAGCTGTTGTGGGAAATTTCCCTAACACACCCACTGCCCTCACGCTGAATAGTCCGGCGAGTTCCACATCTCCAATCACCACTCCCACTATTGCTGTTGCGGGAACGACGTCAGGAGAAGTCATATCATTGCATACAAATTCAGATTGCTCTGAGGTAGCAATCGCTTCGAACACGGCGACAGGAAGCACCACGCTGCTGACTCCTACATTATCCACTGATCAGGTATATACTTTTTATGCGAGAGCCTTTAATGGATCCAACTATTCGAGTTGTTCTTTGGCAAGCTTGACTTACACCTTAGACCGAGTGCCACCTACCACTCCCACTGGCTTGACGGATGGTAGTTTTGCTCTTAGAAGCTATTCTCCCTATCTGTCATGGCAACCTAGTACGGACAGTCTTAGTGGTCTCGCTCGTTATGAAATACAGCTAGAATCGATTGCACCAGTTACGGTTATTAGATCTTGGGCACCCATTGGCCTCGTCACAAATTATACATACAACTCTTTAACCCTAACTGCCGGAACGAGCTATAGAGTCGTCTTACGTGCTGTGGACTTAGCTGGAAATGTCTCGACAAGTATCACCTCTGATGGGTGGACGGCTAAAGCTGAAGATACCTTAGGGGGACCTATTTGTTTTGTAAGCTCATATGCTGCCGCTGGAGAAATAAAATCTGCGACGATTGATGGGTCCACAGCATATGTGGGTGGCCAGTTTAGTGGAGTTGGTAATTGTCATGGAGGCCTCGTCCTACTCGATGGATCTGGAAACTTTGTTAGTACATACGCTTTAGCAGGAGATGTCGCTGGAATGATAGAAGATTCCAGTGGCGGAATTATCGTCTACGGCAATTTTAGTTTTAAACTAGGCGCATACAGCAGTAAGAACATTCTTCGTATAAAGTCTGATACCACTGTGGATACTAATTTTAATATCTCCATTAATGGTGAAGTGACAGCCGCCGCAATAGTTGCAAACAATCTCTACCTAGCAGGCTCATTTACTTCAATAAATGGAAGCACACGCAACTACTTTGCTCTGATTGATATTACGGATACCACAAACCCTCTCCTTAGTAGCTATACTGTGAGCGTTTCGAACTCTACTATATTGGGTTTTTACCATGATTCCTTGAACAATGATCTTTACACATATGGCACATTTACCTCGTTTGCCGGCAGCAGCACAAGAAAGTATCTCGTCAGATTTACTTCACCACATCTTCCCACGCCAACATTGGATACAGCTTGGGTTCCAGTTTTTGATAATGTCGTTCGAGCTGTTACAAGCATAGGAAATACAATATTTATTGGAGGAAGCTTCTTTAAGATTGGTGGTGTCGATAGCCGATTTATAACTAAAATGGATCGCAGTACTGGCAACTTTACAACAGTAGGAAATGCACTCTCTTCATCTACTTCAACATCTTACAACGTACGCCGTTTGCTCGTAAAAAATTCAGAACTTTTTGCTGAGTTCTACAGCTCATTGTACAGACTCAACCAAAGCACCTTGGGCCCACTTCATACAATTTCAGTATCCATGGTGGGATTCAATATTCTTGGAGAAACAAACTCAGGAATTCTAATAAACTCAACAGCAGGGGTCAAAGAGGTTGATGTTAGTTCGGGGACATCTCTTTCCTATGGACCTTATAACATGCCAACTTGGGCTGGAATGCCAAGAGCAGTCAAGAAAGTTGGAGCATCTAATTACCTACTCGGTGGTGAGTTCACAGTTGTAGGCCCTCTAACATCAAGAGCAAACTTAGCTGCCTTGAATATAACTAATGGTTCTTTATTGCCATGGCAGCCAACTACAAATTCGTTAGTCAATAAAATTTTATCTCATGGGAGCAATCTTTATGTGGGAGGTTTGTTCACTACCGCCTCGGGAATAGCAACCAATCGTGTTAGTAAAATCGACAAGATCAGTGGAAATATTCTTCCGTCAGAAGTTCAAACCGAATCCACAGCCTTGGATCTTGCCATTATCAATAATAAAATTATCGTTGCTGGCCCATTCGCCGGCATCAATAGCACTAGCAGAACTAGACTTGGTGGTGTTGATTTAACAACAGGACAAGTTCTAAATTGGGATCCATTCCCAAGCTCAGTCGTTACACACCTAAAAAAGATGGGATCACAACTTTTTGTGGTTGGTGATTTCTCGTCAATCTTAGGAAATACAAGATCACGCTTAGCTATTCTTGACTCTTCTCTAAACTTGACGAACTCAGTAATGAACTCTCAGACATCAGTAAGAATTGAGACCGATGATGACAACATTGTTGGAACTAGCTTCTATGAAGACGGAAACTACCGAACTCTTAGCTATTATGACTCAAATCTAAATCTCATTTGGAGAACAAATGCAACTAGTGCCTACACTAACTACATTAACTTAAAAATGAATACTACAAATATTTTCATGTCTTACTTTTACCCCAATAATTTAGCTTTGGATAGTGTTACTATCCCGGCCTACTCAATGATAAAAATTCCCCGATCTAACACCTTAACATTGTCAACATCATGGAATCCTCAATTTGGAGGAACAACTATTGCTCCGTTAGACACTAGCTCAGGTCTAGTCCTAGTTGGAGGAAACTTTAAATATGTCAACAGTGTTCCTCGTTCCGGATTTGCGATTATCCCCGACACGGGCAACGGCGATCCACCCTACTAAGATTCGCTTCGGCGTGACCTATAGGCCAAAGCATTACATTTGCAGACAGCCTCACAATTTAGGTTTTCAAATATGAAACATTTTGCAACTATACGATAATGAAGATGCCACTCAAAAGATTTTGCATGTTTAATTTCGTAAGAACATTTTTTACCCTGTTCCTTGCGACGCCTGTTTTTGCTGAACCACTAAATGCTCTTATCGTAGACACAGCTCCCAAGGTTAGGAACTATAAACCGTGTTTTTCCCCTACCAGCCCTCCAGGAGGTTCGG
>CAYSKF010000037.1:0-14944 GCA_964431515.1 uncultured Bdellovibrio sp. | reverse complement strand
CGAAATCATCGCCGCTGTCCGTCGCGGGCACCAAACGTTGGAATCAATCCACTAGGTATAGAGTCTCCCCAATTCATTTCCGGCGCGTCCCATCCGAATCCGCATTCATGAACAGAGCCGGGAGCAATCTCTGAAATCTCGGTATCGGGCCAATATGCTGGTGATCCGTTTGGCTCCCTGCGCCAAGTCACGATATTTCGCGAAAAACACGTCTGAAACTGGGTCGGGGGCCAAACGCGCCAGTTTCCGGGAGACAATTGCTGCCACAATGCGGGGATCGGATCACCCCATGCCAAGGTCGGTGTAAACTCTGGATCAGGGTGGTTTGCTGGCACAATCACGGCTTGCGAACTTTCTACGAACAGACGGTCAGCTTGGAGATTTCAACAATAAATCCCTACTCGTTAAAATAGCGGTCCCTATCGGGAATCACATGATTGGCGCCGCTGATCGTCCCGCCTGATCGCGGCCCCCGGCGCGCTCGATCTGGCTACACGAAAAACCCTGTCGGATTGATGATCTGCACGACAACCGCGCTGGCGGGGTTTTCCGTCACCCCCACCCCTGCCCGAGGCGCTTGCCTCCCCACCTCGCCTGCGCGCTTTTCCTATCGGATTTCATGCGCCGCCCTGTTGGCGCCACAGGGCGGATATGCGCAAGACAGAGGCGATGTGCCAAAGTCCCGCGATCCTGCAAATTCATGCGGCCACAAGGAAAAGGCGGGATCAGCTCCGCCCCTTGCGCGCCAGCAGCTTCTCGCCATCGGGGCGGATCTGGCCGTCGGGCGTGACGTGCCGGTAAAGCGTCTGGCGCGTGATGCCCAGTTCCGCGCACAAATCCGCGACCACCGTTTCCGGCTTGCCCATCGCCGCCTGCGCGAGACGCAGCTTCGCCGGGGTCATCTTATAGGGCCGCCCGCCATGCCGCCCCCGCGCCCGCGCCGCCGCCAGCCCCGCGCGGGTGCGCTCGGTGATCAGCTCGCGTTCGAACTCGGCCAGCGCGGCGAAGATGCCGAAGATGAGGCGGCCGTTCGCGGTGCCGGTGTCGATCGACGCGCCTTCCCCGGCGAGCACCTTGAGGCCCACGCCGCGCTTCGTCAGATCGTCCACCAGCGTCACGAGATGCCGCAGGTCGCGCCCCAACCGGTCGAGCTTCCAGACGACCAGCGTGTCGCCGGGCCGCAGCGCCTTCACACAGGCATCGAGGCCGGGCCTGCTGTCGCGCCGCCCGGAGGCTGAGTCCTCATAGATATGCCCCGGCCCGACCCCGGCAGCGGCCAGCGCGTCGCGTTGCAGATCATGGACCTGACTGCCATCCGATTTCGAAACCCGCGCATAGCCGATCAGCATTGTCATTTATATGTCCGATTATGTGACATATTACAATGATCCCATCAATAGAAGGAATATTATCTCATAACCTATCTTATAATCTATGTTCCGAAAAAGGGATTAGATTTATTTTTGTGACGGTGAGGTCTGGAATTACCATTATGTCCGAGGAGCAGGCAGATATCCGCTGAAGCTATCATCTGAGCTTATCAAACGTAAAACTTAGGTCGCCCTAGCGGCAAAGTCATGGAAGCGGCACCCGACCTCTGCCACCTTGGCTCAGGGATTGTTGCTCGCTCCCGATAACACCTCATTACGCCTCATTCTCCATCATCGAACACTGGACGTTACACAGGATGGTAGCTAGAAGCGCCGACAATAATGCTCAGCGGCTTCGACATCCAAAGGATGTATGAGAAGGATTGACCGTATAGTAAGGTAACAGGCTTCCTTTCAAACAAAGACTGACCAGCATCAAAATTGCGATGAGAAGAGCGCGAGAATAGATCAATGATCGGAAAAAAATTTAGAAAAGGTGGGATTTTTAGCCCCTTATTTTTGATCACAGTTTTAATACCTACCGCAATATCCATTGTGTATTTTGGCATATTTTCTTCTGATATCTATATATCGGAATCAAAATTTGTTGTACGCAGTCCAGACAAACCCGCACAGAGCGGTTTGGGGCTACTTCTCAAGAGTAGCGGATTTGCAAATGCTGGTGATGAAATTTATGCTGCGCAAAATTATGTTCTCTCCCGTGATGCGCTGAAAGCGCTGAACAACGGCCAAGCCTTTGCCAAGGCTTATGGAGACACCTCTATCTCCTTTTTCGATCGTTTCAACTCCAGCGGCTTCAGCAACACGTTCGAGGATCTGTTCAAATATTATCAGAAAAAAATCTTTGTCGAACATGATACAACTTCTTCTGTCACTACACTGACGGTAAAAGCCTATACAGCGCAGGATGCCTATCGCTTTAACGAGCGCCTGCTCGAAATGGCCGAGGCGACAGTCAACAAGCTTAACAAGCGCGGCCGCGAGGATCTGATCCGCTTCGCACAGGTCGAGGTCAACGATGCGAAGAAAAAAGCGCAGGATGCGGCATTGGCCTTATCGGCCTATCGCAACCAACAAGGGGTAATCGATCCCGAGAAACAGGCGACAGCCCAACTCCAGATGATCTCCAAGCTGCAGGACGAGCTCATCGTCACCCGTACCCAACTGCGGGAGTTGCGCACTTTTGCACCACAGAATCCACAAATTGAGGTGCTTAATACCCGGGCGAAAGGTCTGGCAGATGAAATAGAAGATCAGCTGGGGCGGGTTGCAGGCAACAGCAGATCTCTTTCCTCACAGGCCGCCAGATACCAGCGACTGGTGCTCGACAACCAGTTCGCTGAAAGACAGCTGGCCAGCGCTGCGGCTTCGCTTGAAGAGGCCCGAAACGAGGCGCGCCGGAAGCAGGCCTATGTCGAACGCATCGTCGAACCAAACCAGCCCGACGATGCGCTGGAACCGCGCCGGCTCAGAGGAATATTCTCGACGCTGGTTCTAGGTCTTGCCGCATGGGGCATATTGAGCATGCTCATCGCCGGAATGCTGGAGCATAAGGATTAGGAACCAATCGGTGATCCTCACTCAACTCAGTACTCTGGGCCGTAGCGCGGCAGTTCAGTGGCGCGTGATCCACGCGCTGCTCATGCGCGAAATCCTGACCCGCTACGGTAGGCACAATATCGGGTTCTTGTGGCTGTTCGTCGAACCGATGCTGTTCACAACCGGCGTCACGACCTTATGGACACTCACAAAATCGGTCCATGGCTCCAATCTGCCGATCGTAGCCTTCGCCTTGTCAGGATATTCGGCCGTCCTGCTGTGGCGCAACATGCCCTCACGCTGCATCGGAGCCATCGAACCCAATCTGTCGCTGATGTATCACCGCAATGTCCGGGTGATAGACATATTCGTTGCCCGATTGATTCTTGAGGGCGGCGGCGCAACGATCTCTTTCGTCACGCTCTCATTGTTTTTTATCTATGTCGGTTGGCTCGCCCCCCCGGTGGACGTCCTTACGGTCGCAAAGGGGTGGCTCATGATCGCTTGGTTTGGCGCCAGCCTAGCCATATTTCTGGGAGCCCTGTCCGAACGTACCGAATTAATCGAAAAAATCTGGCACCCGGCATCCTATCTGGCATTTCCGCTTTCCGGGGCAGCGTTCATGGTCAGCGCCCTGCCGCCCGCCGCACAACATTATATTCTCTATGTTCCGATGGTGAACGGTGTCGAAATGGTACGCGAGGGCTATTTCGGCAACAAGGTCAATGCGATTTACGACCTCCCCTATATGATCGACTGCTGCATAGCACTGACGCTGCTTGCCTTGGCTCAGGTCGCCATTGCCAATCGGGAAATCACACCGGAATGATCTGCCTCGACCATATCCATAAGGTCTATCCGACACGGGCGGGCGACCGCGTTGTGCTGAAGGATATCTCTTTTTCGTTCGGGAAAGGAGAGAAACTAGGCATATTGGGTCGCAACGGCGCGGGTAAATCCACGCTTGTGCGCCTTGTCAGCGGGGCAGAGCGCCCCACATCAGGCGAAATCACGCGTTCCATGTCGGTATCCTGGCCGCTGGCATTCGGCGGCGCTTTCCAGAACACTCTTACCGGGCTGGACAATATCCGTTTTATCAGCCGCATCTACAAACAGGAGGTCGATCGCAACATCGATTTCGTCTATGAATTCACAGAACTGGGTTCTTATCTACGCGAGCCGGTGCGCTCTTATTCCCAAGGCATGCGGGCGCGGTTAGCCTTTGCGGTTTCGATGATCATCGAATTTGACTGCTATCTAATCGACGAAATCAGCGCGGTTGGCGATGCCAAATTCCACGAGAAATGTGAAACCGAACTGTTCGGCAAACGCTATGATCGGGCCATGCTCATCATCTCGCATGATCTGGAATATGTCAGAAAGCATTGCCAGAGATATGCTGTCCTGCACGATGGGAATCTCATCTTCTATCCCGATTTCGATCAAGCTCACGATGCCCATTTGCGCAATCTGCATATCGGGCAGACATAGTCAGTCATTCCGGCATACTCATGCGAACATTTCTCGAACTCCTGCCCTTCCGGATTGAACAGGCCATTTCTGGCCGCTGGCTTCGCACGAGAAGCACACGAAGAAAACGTCTGTCGACTGTCTCTGTGCAAGGCTTACCAACAGGACCACGACGGCTGTTCATTGATATGGCGGTGATCAGCAATCATGATGCGGGAACCGGCATACAGCGCGTGGTGCGGGAAATCGCACTTGCTTTGTTGAAAGAGGCTACAACGGAATGGGATATCCGGTTTGTCTCAGCGACAAGGAAAAAAGCCTATCACCGCATCTCTTGGCCGGATCGAAACATGGACATTGATGCTGAGAAAATGCGCGGAAGACCCGGCGACATATTTCTGGGCCTCGATTATTCGCTCGATGCGGTTCGCAGGCACCGCCGCCAATTGGCAAGGTTTCGACAAGACGGCGGTTCACTGTGGTTCCTCGTTCACGACCTGCTGCCACTCCATCGCCCTGATTGGTTTTCGCCTTACACCGTCATCCGGTACAAGACCTGGCTCGGCATCCTCGCAGGCCTTGCCGATGGTTTCTTTTGCAATTCCTGTCAGACCGAGGCGGAGTTGAAAGATGCACTTGCAGAGGTCTATGGGCTTGTAGCCGGTTACCGTACACAGATCCTCCCCATGGGGTCCGTCATTCCCGATGGCAGACAGTCCCAGAATGCAGAAGCTGCAGAGATTCCATCACCACGGTTCAACCTTACGGAACCATTTGCGTTGATGGTGGGAACGCTGGAACCGCGCAAAGGTCATTCCGATATCGTTGCGGCTTTCGATGAACTTTGGAAACGCGGCAGTACAGAGAAACTGGTTCTGGTTGGACGTCTGGGCTGGCAGGTTGATGCATTGCGCAACCTCATTCTTGCGCATCCAGAATATGGGACAAAGCTTCTGTGGTTCAACGATATTGAGGATGCGGAGTTATTCCAAATCTACAAATCCTGCACAGGTGTGATCATCGCATCCTACGGCGAAGGCTTCGGCCTTCCGCTCATAGAGGCTCTCGGTCACAGCAAACCTGTACTGGCACGGGATCTGCCTATCTTCCGCATTCATGAAGGGAAAGGAGTATATTTTTTCCCAATCAGCGCAAGCGTGCAGGATATAGCCGGAACCATAGAAAAATGGTTCGGTGCAGCTCATCAAGGTGAGATTACCGTCATACAGCCTACAGACAATTGGCGGGATGCTTCAGCCATTTTGCTGTCCGCAATCGGCAATAACATTGGATTTTGCAGACAGCCAAAAATACAGCATATGCAAATATCGGCTATTCACGACGAAAAGCCGGGGCTTCCAGACCGCAGGACGGATAAATGAACGATCTTAAAACGAGCGATACCTCATCTTCCTTCTCACCGGAGGAATATATCGCTTTGTTGTATCGGTCCCTGCTGGGCCGTGAACCTGATGACGCCGGGCTTATCGCACATGCCTCCGCCTTGCGACGCCATGGCGATCCAACCGAGATCATGAAAACTTTTCTAGAATCGGAAGAATATCAGAACCGAAGCATCAACCTTTATTTGTCTCAAAATGAAAATTTCGTCGGTTCTTCCTCCCTTTCTTCGACAGATGATGCTCTTTCCTTTATCCTGAAGGCCAGCGAGAGGCATTTTTCTGACCCCGCATTTCTAAAGACGCTTGCGAAACGTCAGGATCTGTTTTCCTCTCGCACACGCCCGGTGAAGAAAATTGCCCTATATTATTGGCGTATGAATAATGGAGGAACCGAAAGGGTAACTGCGCGGCAGGCCATTATGTGGTCTAAGATGGGGTATGAAATTATCCTGATTACCGATCAGGAAGAAAGAGAACTGGAAGATTATGAATATGGAAATATTAAAAGGTACACCATTCCTGAAAGAATGATGCACAATAATAATTATACAAAAAGAGGACGAGCTTTATCTGATATTTTGCATATTGAAGATGTAGATCTCTTTATAACAAATCAATGGTATGAAATATCAACTATCTGGGATGTACTGGTAGCAAAAAGCCTTGGTATACCAACCATTGTTGGTTGGCATAATGTTTTTGATGCAGGTATTCACGGTGTCGACGATCTTGGACTCGCTTATTTACGACAGCTTGGTTATCATCATGCAAATCTTATTGCGGTTCTGAGCAGCGTCGATCAGATTTGGTTTGAAAACTGGCAATCTACTGCACGGCTCGTCCATAACCCTTTGACGTTCGATACTCTCCCGCACGAAATAGCGACGCTGAATGGTCACACCATTCTGTGGCTTGCGCGTACCGAGCGACACCAGAAGCGGATCGATCATGTTCTGCGAATGTTTCCTCTCGTGCTGGCTGAAGTACCGGAGGCCCGGCTATTTATCGTCGGCGGCGGTCCGGACCTCGAATGGGCGCGAGAATATGCCCATGCCCTTGGCGTTGGCAGTCGGGTTCACTTCACCGGCTACACCACCGAGGTGGACAAATATATCGAACAAGCCGCGGTCCATGTAATGACATCCGAGTTCGAGGGTTACCCCATGGTCCTCAGCGAGGTCTGGTCACATGGTGTCCCAACAGTCATGTATGACCTTCCTCATCTCGAATATCTTCGCAGCGGTCGCGGACACTTAGCCGTCGAGCAAAAGAACATTGAGCAACTCGCCGCCGCCGTCGTCAAGCTTCTTCAAAATATCCCACTTCGCAGGAACCTGGGAGCAGAAGCCCGCACGGTAGTTGAAGAAATTGTTGCAACCAATCTGGACAAGGCCTGGCAAGACATCTTCAACAAGATTGGCAAGGGAGAAAAACCCTCAGCGCCAGCCATGACGAGAGAGAACGAACTCGAAAGCATGCGCATTCTGGTCAAGATGCTTGGAGACAAAATGCTGAGCCTTTACGGCCCTAACAATGCGGAAGAGCCCAGTCCCTACCTGCCGAGCCAGGCGCCGACGGAACTGCCGAAGAAAAAAGGCGCCCGGCAACTGCTCAAGGCAGCACGCTTTACCGCCGCCCCCTACTTCTTTACAAAGAAGTTGCTGACAAAACAGAGGGTACCGTCTGACGCACTGCGAATGATCGACTTGTCGCATGTCGGCTTGGGCGACAATCTGATGATATGGGCTGGCCTTTATACCTTGCTGGAAAATGGCGTGCCGCTCTGCGCGCCCGGTTGTGTCATTCATGTACAGCCCATTCTGGCAGATTTATGCTCTCGGATGTTTTCCCGCTTTGGCCTCATCGTTCAGAGGGGAAAGCCAGAAAAGCAAATAAGTCCGGTTTATTCTCCACTCCCCCCCTCAACGCTCAAAGAATGGTGGCATACCTATGCTGGCCATGATTGGCGGATGAACTGGGTAGAAGCGATCGACCTGCAAAAGAGTTTTCCCCGCCATGGGGCTGACAAATCCTTTCGAGCGAGGGCTCGCCTTCTCTTGTCGGAGCGCTTGCTTTATCGCCGCAGAAGCTGGACCGATGCCGTGCCTTCCTACATCGGCTTTCGCGTGTGGGAGCCCATTGCCGCCAAAAACGGCATCTATCCCACCACTTTTCTTTCGCAGATAAAACAGTCCCTGAACAACATCAGAAGAATCGTCGCCGATTATGTCGATGAAGTAACGCCTCCCGAAGAGCGCGGCCGATATAGCGGAAATGCTGCTTTCCCAGCTGGAAAATCATTCCAGACCATCCCCCCTTTGGTGTATAATGAAATAAATGAATCCTTAGGCGGAAATTATTTTACCTGCTATGTACAGGATGATAGCCCATGGAATGAAGATTTCCATAAAAATGGTATCAAGACTCATAATCTTAATGATATTAAAGATACTTTCCGTATCATAAAGTATTCAGATAATATTCTGACAACAGACAGCTTTACATCTCATCTCGCTCAGTTCCTTAGAGATGATTTTACATTGGTTCTCAGCCGTGACATGCGGGAGAGCATCGTTCATCCTGGCTCTAATCCCAGAATTGTAGCGAATCATCCCGCCTGTGCGCCTTGCAATTATCAGGAACGATACGATTTTGATCGCTGTGTTGCTGGCTACAACTATTGCATGGCTTTTGAAAATGAGACCTTTGTGCGCAAAATCGCGGATTGCTTTCGCTCTTGAGCGAGCATTCTAGCGATGCGTATACTAATATGCAGTAATGCCTACCCCCCCCACTTTGTAGGGGGGGCAGAGCTTATGGCTCATGAACAAGCCAAAGCGCTTTCCTGCTTGGGTCATGACATTCGTGTTTTTGCTGGCGACCCCGACTCATATGGAAACCGGTACGAGCGGACAGATGACGTTTACGAAGGGATTGCCGTCCACCGCATCGCAACATTGCCGGAAGATTACAGCCCCGAGTTTCTCAATTTCCTACACCCTCGCGTTGACACCCATTTCCGCGAAATTCTTCACGATTTCAATCCTGACATCGTCCACTGCCATAACCTGACCGGTCTGTCCGTCAAGCTGCCGGTCATCGCCACGCAACATGGCGCACGGTCAATCTGCACCCTTCACGACTTTTGGGGCTTCTGCCTGAGAAACACCGCTATCCGATGGGACGGAAAAACATGCGATGATATTTCCCAATGTCGATCTTGCCTGCCAAGAATTCATGATGGACGGAAGTTGCATGTCCCTCTGCGATTTCGGAAGGATTTCATAAGACTTGCTCTCGATCATGTGGATCGCTTCATCGCACCAAGCCGTTATATCGCAGACCGTTACATATGGGCCGGCCTGCATTCGGATCGCCTCGCTGTCCTTCCGAATGGCATGGATATCGATCGTTTCCGTTCTCCCCCCCAACAGCCCTCCGATGATATCAGGATCACCTACGCTGGCTATTTCGGCGCTCATAAGGGCGTGGCAACGCTTGTAGAAGCCATCGCCTTGTTGCCAAAAAATCGGAACATCATGCTCCAGCTGGCAGGAGAGGGTCCTGAAAAAACCGCATATCTTGAACAGATCGCAGCATTGGGGCTGGAGCAGCACATACTCTTTCTCGGCAAGGTCCAGCCTGCCGACATGCCCAGCGTCTATGCTCACAGCGATATTGTCACGCTGCCCTCAATATGGGAGGAAAATCAGCCGGTTTGCCTGATGGAAGCGATGGCTGCGGGCCTGCCGGTCACGGCCTCACGCAAAGGCGGAATCCCTGAACTGATTGAACATGGAAAAAACGGGCTGATGTTCGCGGCAAATGATGCCAAGGATTTAGCCATGCAACTGACAAGACTGATTGACGATCCGGATTTGCGTCGAAGGATTGGCCGCGAGGGCCAACGCAAAGTGGAAGAATTCAGCCATGCCCGTCAGGCCATACGACAAATCGAAATCTACAGGGAGGTGATGCGCTCCCCTTCCTCGATCGGAAAATCTTATGACCTGTTCGGTGCCACCGGCAATTTGCGGATGAAAATGACTGGCGAAGACAAGCTTCTTCCTGACAGCGAATACCCGACCCGATATTTCATGCCCTATGATTGGATCGGAGACTGCATATCCACTTTCAATGGCGTCATTCTAACAGGATGGCTCTGGCGCGCCGCGCGGCTTCTGGGCATCAGTCCGATTGCCGCCTTCCCCCGCCGACTCAGAAAGATCGGCAGAGCCATACTGCACCGGATCGGTTTGGCCACATCCTTGACACCATAACCGGCACAAGCCATTCCGGGGCCGGACACCCGAACTGACGGCATTTCTTGATCTGAGCTCCCAGTTGCGTCATAGCGGTTTTCAGCTTGTTCGGGATTTGAAGTATAAATTCAGGCAGATCTCTGAAATAATATGAAAAATTTTATATTCCTAGCTCGGACAATAGGCAGCATTTGTGTCGCCTTGACGCTTTCCGCCTGTGCGGTAATGTCCGCCAGCGGCCCCTCATCACGAAATATCAACAATGCATCCGAAACCGCTGCCAATGGATCTGGCATCAAGGTTATAGATGTCACTGATTCCGTTACCCGCCAAATCCTTGCGGGCGATAAAAAAAATCTGTTTTCACAAGATTTGGGGGAAGGCCGCCCAATAGGTTCCGTTATCGGCAAAGGCGACATACTCGACATCGCGATCTGGGAAGCGCCACCTGCTGCATTGTTCGGTGCCGGCGGCGGCGATACCCGGCTGACCTCGTCGGGTTCCACAGCCCGCGGAACCGCATTACCCGAACAAATGGTCGACAGCGATGGACGGATCGTCATCCCCTTCGTTGGCAACATCCAGGCAGCGGGACGGACCCCCCAGCAAATATCGCATGAAATCGCGGCGCGTCTGACTGGCAAGGCCCATCAACCCCAAGCCATTGTGCGCCTAGTTCGCAATGCGGCCGCCAATGTCACCGTGGTGGGCGATATCGTGAACAGCACACGTGTTCCGTTGACAGCCAAAGGCGAGCGCGTGTTGGACATCCTAGCCAGCGCGGGCGGTGTCAAACAATCCGTTAACAAAACCATGCTCCAGATCACCCGCGGCCCAAAGGTTGCATCAATGCCGCTGGAAGCAGTGATCCGCGATCCGTACCAGAATATCATCCTTCAACCCGATGATGTCATGACGGTACTTTTCCAACCCTTCAGCTTCACAGCATTTGGCGCGACCGGCAGAAACGAGGAAGTGCCCATTGAGGCGACTGGTATCACCCTGGCCCAGGCACTGGGCCGCGTTGCGGGCCTTCAGGACCACCGGGCAGACGTAAAGGGGGTATTTCTGTTCCGCCTAGAAAACCCGGCTTCTTTACCTCCTGAGTTGAGTAGGGCCGCCCAAACCACGCCTGATGGCAAGATTCCGGTGATCTATCGCATCAATATGAAGGATCCGACCACATTCTTCATCGCACAGAGCTTCCCCATTCGCGACAAGGACATACTCTATGTTTCGAACGCTCCGCTGGCGGATTTTCAGAAGTTCGTGAATGTAATTTATTCGACCTTGCTGCCGGTTGCGACGACAGCGACTGCGGTAAACAACTGACGGCGAGCAGGCAATCTCGCTCCCGGATGATGGAGAGGCAAGTGACATTTTCGATTGGAAACGAGATTGGTACAACCTTGGCATTGTTGCAAAAGGTTATGACGCCTGGATTTCTTGCCAGTCTTGATCCGATCGCACAGCGTTTGGCTGCTTCCCTTCGCAACGGGGGCAAGTTCTTGATCATGGGCAATGGCGGTTCAGCCGCCGATGCGCAGCATATCGCCGCGGAGCTGGTCGGTCGCTACAAAGTCGAACGCCGGGGCCTTGCTGCCATAGCGCTTTCCACCGACAGTTCGATCCTGACGGCATGGAGCAATGATTATTCCTATGAGACAGTCTTCAGCCGACAGGTCGAAGCGCTTGCCCGCCCTGGTGATATTGTCTGGGGCATCTCGACTTCAGGGAATTCCGTTAATATCATACGCGCTTTCGAATCCGCGCGATCAATCGGAGCCACTACTTTCGGCCTGCTCGGCCGCGATGGGGGCAATCTGGCGGTTTTGAGCGACCTTTCAGTTATCGTTCCATTGACGATGACCGATCAGATTCAAACCGCACATCTCCTGATCTATCACGCCCTGTGCGCCTATCTGGATGAAGCCTTTGGCCCGCCTCCAATCTCTGAAGGTGCTTTCTCTGGTGCTTGATCAGAATATCCGCGACCGGATTGCAAATCTCAACGTCTTCGTGATTGGAGACGTGATGCTGGATGAATATTGGTTTGGTGATGTGCGCCGTATCTCGCCCGAGGCACCAGTACCAGTCGTTCATGTTTCTAGATGCGACGAACGGCCCGGCGGCGCCGCTAATGTTGCGCGCAATATCGTTTCGCTAGGCGCGCAAGCAACCTTGCTGGCAGTAGTAGGGCCCGATGCAACAGCCGATCGGCTGCGCCATGCGCTCGACGAGGCTGGTGTACATCATCACCTGAGTGTCGATTCCACCATTCGCACAACCCTGAAGCTGCGGGTCATCGGCCAGCACCAGCAGATGCTGCGTGTCGATTTTGAGGAAGCCCCTTCCCATGAAACACTACTGGCCAAACAAAGCGAATATGAGAGGTTGCTTGCCAATGCCGATATCGTCGTCCTATCGGACTATGGCAAAGGTACCCTGGCGCGGGTTGCAGAACTAATCACGATAGCACGCAAGCTCGGCAAACAGGTTCTGATCGATCCCAAAGGCCGGGATTATAGTCGATACAAGGGTGCAACGATGATCACCCCCAACCGCGCGGAACTGGCTGATGCGGTCGGAACCTGGTCAACGTCAGACGAACTCGATGCCAAAGCCGAACGGCTGAGAGAAGAACTGGGACTGGAAGCACTTGTCCTGACGATGAGCGAACAGGGAATGAAGCTCTATTCACCAGAATATATTTTTCATCAGCAGGCTCGCGCGCAAGAAGTTTTCGACGTATCCGGTGCGGGCGACACAGTGATTGCAGCGCTGGCGATCATGCGAGGCAGCGGCGTCGACTGGGAAAGGGCTGTTACATTCGCCAATGCCGCTGGCGGAATCGCGGTAAGCAAGCTGGGTACTTCCATCGTCCATTTCGATGAAGTGGACCAGTTCCTGTCGGAAACCAACGCAGTATGAGCATCACGGACAAGATCGTCATGCGTGGCGATATTCCTGAACGATTGGCAACCCTACCCCGTCCACTGGTCTTCACCAATGGCGTATTCGACATTCTTCATCCAGGACATGTCGAATATCTGGAAGCCGCTCGTACACTCGGCGGATCGTTGCTGGTCGCACTGAACAGCGATATATCTGTTCGTGGTCTGGGTAAGGGCGCCGATCGCCCGATCAATCCGCAAACGGACCGGGCAATCATGATAGCCGCTCTGGAATCGGTTAGCCTCGTTACTTTTTTCGATGAGCAAACACCGATCAATCTGCTACAGGAAGTACGTCCCGACCTCTACGTCAAGGGGGGGGATTATGAGATGGAAAAGCTGGAAGAAACACGATTCGTGTGTTCCTACGGCGGCGATGCATATGCAATCCCATTCCGCGCCGGTTATTCGACGACAAAACTTCTGGAGCGTATCCGGGCAAGTGGCGCATGAGCCACCCTGCCCTTTTCCTTGATCGTGACGGTGTGCTGAATGTCGATCACGGCTATGTCTCTCGCAAAGCAGATTTTAAACTAATCGATGGAGTGTTCGAAGCCCTCCACCTCGCTGTCGCACGAGGCTATGTCCTGATTGTCGTTACCAATCAGTCCGGCATCGGCAGGGGATATTTTACACAAGCCGATTATGATGCCTTAGAGGCGTATATCCACCAGTTATTTGCATCCGAGGGTATCCCGCTTACCGCAATCTATCACTGCCCTCACCATCCCGACGCAAAGTGCGATTGCCGCAAACCTCGTCCCGGTATGATTCTTCGCGCCGCACAGGACCATGGTATTGACCTGCCCCGCTCTGTGATGATTGGTGACAAGCCATCAGATGCCGAAGCAGCGCGAGCAGCCGGTGTAGGAAGAATTGAACTGGTCACACCGGAACGGCAGATCGGGGAAATTATATCCAGCCTTCTAGGGTCGAGACTCAATCAAAGCCAGAAGGCGACAGCGGCAGCGAGGCTTACGGCTGACAGGAAGTTCCGGGCGAGCTTGTCGTAACGGGTGGCGATGCGCCGGAAGTCCTTCAGGCGACAGAACATGGCCTCAACGCGCCAGCGATCTTTATAGCGGCGTTCGTCATACTGGATCGGGCGCTTTCGATTACGACGACCGGGGATGACAGGGATAGTGCCTTGTTCGCGCAAGGCAGCCCTGATGCGGTTGGCATCGTAACCCCGGTCGGCGATCACCCGCTTCATGCCGATGGTCTCGCCGATCAGCAGGTCTGCGCCCTTCACATCCGACGTGTTGCCGGGCGTCAGGACGAGGCGGAGTGGTCGCCCAAGAACATCGACGAGCGCGTGGATCTTCGTTGTCCTGCCGCCACGCGAGATGCCAATGGCATTGGCCCGCGCCCCCCTTTTGCGCCACCGGCAGAGCGGTGAGCCTTGATATAGCTGGACTGTGGCGCGACATTCAAGGTGAGAGCAGCGCGACGATCAGGATGAGAAGTTGATTGTGAGGATCAGCGTGCAATAGGCACCCCCTTCGTGGGGTGATCGGCGTGCAAAAAGGACCCCTTCATCCCGGGGATTTAGTCGGCCGACTGGTTTTGATCAGTTGGCGAGAACGGGATGTTGATCGTGGAGACAGTGGTTCGGATTCGGCGTGAGCATGCAGCGGGGAAGGCGATCAAGGCGATCGCGCGCGACCTTCGTTTGTCGCGGAAGGTCGTCCGCAAGGCGATCCGGTCGCCGGAGGCGGCGTTCAACTATCAGCGCAAAGTCCAGCCGCTGCCGCGGATCGGTCCTTATCAGGATCGTCTCGATGCGCTGCTTGAGGAGAACGAAGGCAGCGGCCGCCGCGATCGGCTACGGATGACGCGTATCCATGATCTGTTGGTGCGCGAGGGGTTCGATGGATCCTATGATGCGGTGCGCCGCTATGCGGCGCGCTGGCGTGCTGCGCGGC
>CAYSKF010000036.1:0-16260 GCA_964431515.1 uncultured Bdellovibrio sp. | reverse complement strand
GGCATGTTACCTAAACCCTGAAAGTCTCCACCCGGATATTTGGAAGAAGTATACTTGTCGTATACACGACCATTTGGGTGCTTATCAAAATTAGGAGTTCCTCTTCCTGCAACACCTGTAGAGACTTTCCAAGTTTCCGCATGCTGACCATTGATGTACAAATAAGCCAACTGAGTGGACTTCACCACTTGGATCCAAACTTTACATTTTGAACGCACGCATGTTTTCCACACTGGACGGAAGCTTTTAGGCAAAAATGGAGACAGGCCCGTTTCCTCTAAATAAACTTTGTCGTACTCTTTCAGAACTTGTTCCACATTCGGGCTGAATGGATCCAACTCTTGCGACTCTTGGCTTGCAAAAGCAGACAAATTGAAACTCAAAACTAATAATACCAATAATAAACTACGCATAACAGACCACCTTTACAATCAGGAAGGGTCTGTTACAGAAGTTTAAGATCAGGCGCAAACGTTAACGTTGCGCGCTCTAAAAGCTATTTTTTTCCGGGTTGCTGAATTTTACTGTCAAGTTTTGATAAAAAACTGGCCACAAGATCTTCTCGCTCTTGTCCTGAAACAGGGCGCACCCCGAGCGGATACTCTTTGTAAAGTTCCTTAGGGATTTCCAACAGAAAGCGAGATGGCGCAACAGGACGAACGACGCCGTTTTTCTTGCGCTGTTGGCAGCGAGTCATCACCAAGCGCTGCTTGGCTCTGGTGACGCCGACGTAAAACAATCGACGTTCTTCGTCGATGTCAGATCCTAAATTTTTATGTGGCAGCAAATCCTCTTCCAGGCCAGCTAACAGGACGACAGGGAATTCCAACCCTTTAGAGGCATGCAAAGTCATCAATTGAACTTTGTTCGCATTTTCTTCTTCTTCAGACATGTCATCACGCAAAAGCATGGCATCCACAAAGGATTTAATGCTTTCCACATCATAAGATCGACGGCCCAAATAGGAATCCAAAATGCGTCCCAAGATTTCGACCACCATCCATTTTTTTTCAGCACTGGTCGGATCCGCCGCTGTTCCATAGACGTATTCGCGATAACCAATTTCTTGGAAAATTTCGACCATCTTCGCACCTGGTGAAGATCCCACTTGGAAATCCAAAATATTACCCGGTAAATCTTCGATGAACTTCATCAGTTGATCGATCGACTCCCCGGCCTTTTCTTGCACTTCTGCTTCTTTCCAAAAGCGACAAGCATCGACGAAGTTGATTCTTTTCTTTAATGCGAACTCGCTCAGCTTTTCAATTGTCGTGTCACCAATCCCTCGCGAAGGAACATTGATGATACGACGAAGGGACACTTCATTAGGGGCCAAAGCTTGCTTTAAGTAAGCCATCAAATCTTTGATCTCTCGTCGGTCGAAGATCGATGTGCCACCGGAAATATTATAAGGAATGTTTGCTCGTCTTAAGGACGACTCTATCAAGCCACCTTGAGTGTTTGAGCGATAAAGAATCGCAAAATCTTTAAATTTAAATCCTTGCCTTTGAAAATGCAGAATTTCACTGACGACGAACTCGCATTCATCTTCTTCGCGTTCTAGCAAGAACATCTCTGGAAGCTCGCCCGTATTTTGGGCGGCTTCGGCCCGTAATACTTTTCCGTGACGATTTTTATTTTTGGAAATCGCCGCGTTGGCCACGGCGAGAATCTCTGCAGACGAACGATAGTTGCGTTCAAGCTTAATCACTTCACAGTTTTTATAGTTCTTCGGGAAGTTCAGAATGTTCTTCACCTCCGCCCCACGCCAACCGTAGATAGACTGATCGTCATCGCCTACGACTGTGATGTTCTGATGTGCTCTGGCGATTTGATCCACCAGCTCCATTTGCAAGCGATTGGTGTCTTGAAACTCGTCCACCATCAACTGACTAAAAGACGACTGAACTTTTTCTAAGATATCTGGATTTTCTTTAAACAAAGTTAAGGGCTTAATTAAAAGGCCTTCAAAATCAACAACACCTAAATGTTCCAGACGCTTAGCAAATTTCGGCGTCAGCACTTCGACCATTTCATGATACTCGTCAAAGCCTTCAACTTGAGGAGCCATTCCAGTGCGGCGATCATTGATCATATTCAAAATTTTATCGACGTCGAATTTGTCTTTGCCTGAGTTTTTTATATCTTTAAGCAAATCTTTTAAAATCGAGTTGCAATCGCTTTGATCTACAATTCCGAAATATGGAGACAACCCAGCATGTTTGTGGAAACGCCTTAGAATCTGTAAACCAAAAGAATGGAAAGTTCCTGCCCACAGACCCTTCCCAGTACTACCTAATTTTTGTCCAACACGATGCTTAAGTTCGCGTGCCGCTTTATTGGTAAAAGTGAGAACGCAGATTTCTTGCGCTGTTGCCACTCGTTCCGAAATCAATCGTCCCGTCCGAGAAACCAAAACCGTCGTCTTCCCTGATCCTGCGCCCGCTAAAATAAGCAAAGGGCCGTAATTGTGCTTTACGGCCTTCTGTTGCTCAGGATTTAATCCCTTAAGCCAATCCATTATGTCCTTCGTGTCAGATCACTGAACTACGGTCTGTTGTGAATCAAAGTACGAACTTCGTCTTCAAACACCACTTCAATTTTATCGATCATAGCATCTTTGATAAATCCCGTTCCAAACTTCGGATGTTCAAGCTTGGTGTTCTTCTCGAACTTACCTTTCATGCTATAAGTTGCAGTTGGAGCCTTCTCGTTAGCCATCAACATCTCGTACTCGTTACGATGGCTGGACTTACGAGAGCTCACTGTCTGCTCGCGCTTTTTCGCAGCAGCACCCGTCAATGGCTTGCCAGTGCGAGTTTGTGCTTTAGGAAGAGAATATGTCTTTTGTGAACCACAGATTTCACATTTGATTTTTGCCGAAGTCGCCGAAGTGTGTGCCAAGACAACGTGGTATCTATCAGCATCACATTTTTTACAGAATGCAAAAAAAGATTTCGCGACGGGGGGCAGAGTATTCATCGACATTTTTTTCTTCCTATCTAGTATTGTTGTTTCAAACTATAAATCATTAACTGTTCATCTAGCTTTTTTTGTGCGATTTCACCTGCACTCAAAAAGAAAGGGCCTTCATTTCGCTCGATACGCTTTTGAAAAGCCAGCATACTTTCTTCACTTTTTGGATCAATGTGGCTCCCTGTAGGGCCGTAATTTTCCAAGAAGGCCAAGTCGTCTTCTCTGTTAAAAAACTTTTCCCAGCAATCCGTGTTCACTTGCACACGATAGGTCACGGTCTTAGCGTGAGAGTGGACTGGAGCATAAGCTCCAATGACTTCCAAATGACCGTAGTGAGAGTGTAATTTCAACGCAGGACTTCCCCACTGAGTCATTCCTGAGCATTGCTCTACATTCGCGTACCACAAGCCAAACGCCTTCGACAAAAAGCCTAAACCATAAAAACCATTTCCCTGAGGTAAAAGAGAATTTACAGTACAAAGATTGTGCGCAACCCATTCTCCACGATGCATGGTTGGGATGATAATAAACAAAGATAACGGAACCCAATCCATATCATCGAGCGAAGTTATCTCTTTTAGCACACTTGATGACTTTATGGGAGAGTTTGTCGCAGGAAAAAGTAAAGGATCTAAAACTGCCCGCACTTCTTTCGAAAGCGCTGACGGACGAGCCGCAAAACCAGCAACGAAACCAGGCATCACCGCGCAGTCATAAAATACCCAGCGCGGCATGGCCATATTCGAAGGACCAAAAGCACGCTCTTCAATCGAATAAATGCGATCAGCGAAGGCCAACTCACTCACGTCTAACGGGTTTTTAAAAATAGGCTCTTTGTTAAACCAATCCAACCGATGCACCGAACCCGGCTGCGCGATCTGATTCTCTGGACGAACAAAAACATAAGGGCGAATATCATCGCTCTCCATCCAGCTCGATTTTGCTAACAACGGATTCATCAACGCACTCCTCAAACTAATCTAACCTAATCTAAACGACCCACCATATCTTGTGGTTTTACTATCTTATCAAATTCTTCGCCAGAAAGGAGTCCAAGATTGATTGCTTCCTCGCGCAGCGTAGTGCCTTTTTTGTGTGCAGTTTTGGCAATCAATGCTGCCTTTTCATAGCCGATGTAGGGGTTCAAGGCTGTGACTAACATCAAGGATCGCTCTAGATGAGAGCGAATTTGTTTCATGTCAGCTTCTAGCCCACTCACACAATGGTCTGTAAAGGACTCACAAGCATCTGCCAGCAAGCGTACAGAGTTCAAGACATTGTGAACAATCAGCGGCTTAAAGACATTCAACTCGAAATGCCCTGTCGCTCCACCAATTGTGACCGCGACATGATTTCCCATCACTTGCGCACAGACCATCGTCATGGCTTCACTTTGAGTCGGATTCACTTTTCCCGGCATGATCGAACTTCCTGGCTCATTTTCTGGCAACTTCAGTTCACCAATTCCACTGCGAGGCCCCGAGCCCAAAAGTCGGATGTCATTCGCAATTTTCATCAAAGAAACAGCCACAGAGTTCAAAGCGCCACTGACCTCTACCAAAGCATCGTGACTGGCCAAAGCTTCAAATTTATTCTCGGCACTTGTAAATGGTATTTTGGTTTCGTCGGCAATAACTTGAGCTGCTGCCGTGGCAAACTGTGGATGGGTATTAAGCCCCGTGCCGACGGCTGTACCACCTAACGCCAACTCATGAAGATGCGGTAAAGTGTTCTGCACACGACGAATTCCGTGTTTCATTTGAGTCGCATATCCGGAAAACTCTTGGCCCAAAGTGAGCGGCGTTGCATCCATCAAATGAGTGCGACCGATTTTAACAATCGAATGAAATTCTTTTTGCTTCAATTCGAGAGCCTGCTGCAACTTTGTCATCATCGGTAGCAAACGATGGTGAATTTGTTCCGCCACTGCAATGTGCATAGCCGTAGGAAAAGTGTCATTGGAAGATTGCCCTTTATTGACATCATCGTTGGGATGGATTTCCCGACTGGGCAATTCAAGGCCCATCATTCGCATCGCTCGGTTGGCAATCACTTCATTGGCATTCATATTGGTTTGTGTGCCGGAACCTGTCTGCCACACCACCAAAGGAAAGTGCTGATCCAGATCCCCTTTAATAACTTCATCTGCCGCAGCCATGATCAGCTTTGCCTTGTGCGCATCTAAAAGTCCCAACTGGTGATTCGTCAAAGCCGCTGCTTTTTTCAAAATTCCAAGAGCGCGAATCATCTCTCGTGGAAAACGATCCCCACCGATGCGAAAGTTTTCAAGCGACCTTTGTGTTTGCGCTCCCCAAAGTCGATCAGCAGGTACTTGAACTTCACCCATGGTGTCTTTTTCAATTCGAAAACCTGCTGTCGTCATAACTCAACCTTTTCTGGCAACTTGGCCGACATGGGCTTGGTCCGTCGGGTAAATCACCAACTCTTGAATGTTTACATGGGCTGGGCGAGCCACACACCACGCAATGGTCTCGGCAATATCCTGCGCACTTAACGGCGTCATGCCCTCGTAAACTTTATCAGCTTTTGCCTGATCTCCGAAGCGGATTAATGAAAACTCGGTATTAACCATACCAGGTTCGATATTCGTCACGCGAATTTTGCTACCTAACAAATCCATGCGCAATCCCTCAGTCAAAACACGAACGGCTGCTTTGCTTGCACAGTAAACGCCCCCACCCGGGTAAGTCCAGCGACCGGCAACAGAGCCGAGGTTGACAATATGGCCTGAGTTTCTTTTCACCATCTGCTCGACCACTCCCCGTGTAATAAACAACAAACCTTTGATGTTCGTGTCCAGCATGGTTTCCCAATCATCCAAAGACGCTTCCTGCATCTTTTCAGTGCCTTTGGCCAATCCTGCGTTGTTGACCAGCACTTCGATTTTTTCCAAATAGCTTTGGTGAGCATTAAAAAATTCGCTCACTTCAAAGCGATCTGAGACATCGAAACCTGCTACCTTCACACTAATAGAGGGATGATGTTTATTCAGCTGGGACTCAAGTTCTTTAAGTTTTTCAAACCGACGGCCTGTTGCCAAAATAGAAAATCCTTGCGCAGCCAAAGCTTCCGCTGTCGCTCGGCCAATTCCTGATGTTGCACCTGTGATTAGGGCCCATTTGCTCATATTTGCACCTCGAAAGGCTTCAAGAATACCAGCCCACGCCCCCTTTTGGGTATTGCTTCCCCTATGCTGCCGTGCAATACAAAAAGGTACGGCGTACCTTCAGGGCGAGAAGTCTGCTAGGTTCCGGCACTATGAAATGTCCATGTGGATCCGAAAAAGAATATTCGAAGTGTTGTAAGGTCTATCATTCGGGGAAAGAAAAAGCTCCGACGGCAGAGGCGCTCATGCGTTCTCGCTATAGTGCCTTTGCAAAAAATGAAATGCCTTACTTGCGTGAAACAACTGATCCGCAAACTTTGCAGTTGGTTGATGATGAAGCTAACAAAGAGTGGGCTGAAAGAGCCAAATTTTTGAAGCTAGAAATCATTAGCGCTGAAGAAAAAGGCACCAAAGGTGTGGTTGAGTTTAAAGCTTTCTATACTGTTGATGATGAAGAATACGTCCATCACGAAATCAGCACTTTCCGTAAGCAAGCTGGCGAGTGGTTCTTTAAATCTGGAAAAATCAAAGCAGAGAAAAAGTAATGAAATACTGGCTCATGAAATCTGAACCCGATGTCTACTCCATCGATCAGCTTAAAAAAGATAAAACAACTTGGTGGGAAGGCGTTCGCAACTACCAGGCGCGCAATTTCATGATGAAAGACATGCAAGTGGGCGACGAAGTTTTGTTTTATCACTCCAATGCCGAACCACCAGGAGTCGCGGGTCTCGCGCGCGTTTCCAAAATAGCTGCCCCAGATAAACTTCAATTTGATAAAAAATCAGAATATCACGATCCGAAGGCCACTTTGGAAAAACCTATCTGGTTTTGTGTTGAGGTTGAGTTCGTGCAAAAGTTTACGGAACTGGTCAGCCTGTCGGACTTGCGTGAAAACAGCAAACTAGCCGATATGTTAGTGCTACAAAAAGGCTCTCGTCTGTCAGTTCAACCTGTCGAAAAAAAGCATTTCGACTTGGTCAAAAAAATGGGTGGCCTTTAAAAGATGAAACTCTTTCTGGCTCCGATGGAAGGTGTAGTAGACTGGGTGATGCGCGATACGTTGACTCGTATTGGTGGCATCGACCAGTGCGTGACCGAATTTTTGCGCGTCACGGATCGCCTTCATCCAGAAAGTGTTTTCTATAAAAACTGCCCTGAGCTCAGAACCGGATCTCGCACTCGTTGGGGCACACCGGTATTTGTGCAATTGCTTGGCGGGCATGCGGAGCCTCTGGCTCTCAATGCACAAAGAGCTGCCAAAATGGGGGCGCTTGGTATTGATCTCAACTTTGGCTGCCCAGCCAAGACTGTCAATCGTCATGACGGCGGCGCCAGTCTTTTGAAATCCTGCGACCGTGTTTTTGATATTGTCGATACCGTTCGCAAAGCCGTTCCTGCCGAAATTCCTGTCACTGCCAAGATCCGCTTGGGCTTTGATGATCCGACAAAATGTATTGATATTGCTCAAGCTGTCGAAGCAGCGAATGCCACTTGGCTGACGATTCATTGCCGCACTAAAACAGATGGCTACCGCCCCCCTGCTTATTGGGAGTGGATTCCTCGAATAAAAGAAAAAGTCTCAACTAAAATCATTGCTAACGGCGAAATTTGGAACGTCGCTGACTTTCATCGCTGCGTGGAAGTGACTCAATGTGAAGACTACATGATCGGCCGAGGTGTCATGAGCAATCCGTTCATCTTTCAACAGATTAAACAAAGTCTGAATGGAGAATTGATCGAGGACATGAGTTGGAGCAAAGCCAAACCGCTTCTGCCTCAATTCTTTGCGGCGAGTACGGAATACATTAACGATTATTTTGCGGTGTCTAGAACGAAGCAATGGTTGAAGGCGTTGTCTTTGAAGAATGCGGAAGCAAAAGCGGTTTTTGAGGAAATGAAAGTTCTAACTAAACCTGCTGAATTTCGCGCCCGATTAGAACTTCTATAACGGGACCTTGACGGACTGATTGTTATAATGATTTTTCAGAAACTTTGTTAAGTCGTTGATAGCTGGATTCGTAACGAACCTCACGTAAAACTTCATTCGCTTCTTCTCTTTGGAAAACATTTTGAGATTGCAAATCGGTGACTTGCTCTACGGGAGAGGCAACATTGCTGGCCTCCTCGTCATTACTTAAAGCATAGGCCGATGGAGTAGCTGATATTAAAAGGGCGATTAAAATCTTTTTTAAGCTCATAGTTTGTCCCAAAGGTAATGTACATTGTGGCTGCTTCCAGCCGTTCTTTTCTATTGAAATTGGACAACAGCAGGGAGCATACCAGCCCCATCTTGCATATATGAGATCTGGAGTATTGAACGGCTTTGAATTTTCTTAGAATTTAGAAAAGGTCTTAGGATTGGGACAGGGCAACCCTTCTCAGCTTATCCTCTAAGGTGAATACTTTGAGGCTAAGTCCTTATTTAGGGCTTCGACAGCTTCCTTGAATCGGGCCTCAATCGTTTTTCGTTCAGTGGCACTGAGACGAACACCGTCAGCTTCGCCCATTAATAACTTCACTGAACCTGAATTCAGATTCTGTGTGCGCATATCCACGCCGAAGGTAAGGCCTTTGAGCTTGTTGGGCTCCATAGAAGAGCTTAGGGACTTTCTCAGAATTTTCTCAATGGCCTCGCCATGATTGGCTAAGCCATTGCGAGCATCGACATCTTTGATTCTATCAGGAATAAATGCCAAACGGTAATTGCCAGAATACTTGGTACCGGCAAGTCCTTTTAATATTTGTACCTTCTCTTTTTCGTTCAAAGGTGCCGTTGCCACAGACACACAGTCATCTCCAGAACAAAGGGTCCTCAGCTTTCCTGATGGGACTGCTTTTCTCACGACTTCTTCAAAAACCTTTTTCTGCTGAACAAAGTTTTCGGTCACCGCTTTTTCTGCCACACGGGTCGCTTCTAAGGCTTTTTCGACTGAAGATGAAGACGCCAACGCCTCCGCTGTCCCCTTCAAATTGGCACTGCCAAGACCAATTATATCTGCAGACAAGCCCCCCTGAACGGCATCATTCAAGTGAGCATTTTCTCGTTTCGCAATAAACAACCCCGGCGAAAAGTCGTCCGTCGCTTTCGCATACCGCTGAAGCACTTCAATGCTTTGCGGGGGAACACTGCTTAATCCGAAGCGATTGGACAGCTCGCTAGCGATAACCTGACTGTCCCCCTTGCCTTTGCGTACAATATCGAAGGCATCCGGGTGTAATGTCGTTCCGTCCACCACCGAAGTATTGGCAAAGGCCGAGCGGAGAGCTTGCCGATCCTTCTCTACAGCCATTAACTTCTGATTCATGTTTGTTTGTAAATCTGAACGAGAAAAAGCTTGAAGATTATTTTGTGTCACTTGACGCGAATAGCGTGCAGCTAAGTTGGCTTGATCGGCCGTTTCGCCCAATCCACCACGGAACCATTCCTGGCTGCGATCCGAATCTCGCACGATATTATTTTTACGCAAATATTCGTCAAACTCTTGATTCGTTTCTTTAAAGAGCTTTTGTAATTGCTTTTCTAAATCTGGTGGAACCTTGCCGCTGAATGCAAATCGCATCGATTTAAAGTCGGAATATTTTTCTATCTCCAATCCAGGGTTTTGGGCTTGGAAAACTTCCATTTTTTTAGCCAGAATGTCTTTGTGAAAATTCGTAAGACCGGTGACTAAGTTTTTGTCCTTCAAAGTATCGTTCAATACTTTTATTTGGCTGTTTTCAACATCGAAGAATGTTGCTTTGGTCCCTTTGCCTTTTTCAGCTAAAGAAATCCACTTTTCATTTTGTGCCACCGTCGTTGGAGAAAACTCAAGGTATCTTTGCACCAGCTCTGTTCGATTTCTAAAAGTGGCCCCACCATACTTAACAGCTTTGGCGGAGGCATTCTCAGTCTTCGCCAATCTTCCTATAGCTGTTGCAGCCCGCGCGCCTTTAACAAAATATCCCGCCACCAAAGTGGGGTCTATAATCGTACCAATGGCATAACACTTGAGTTCCTCCTGGGCCAATGGACCATAACAAGCATAACGATTGTATTGGGTTTTGACCTGATCACCGACCATACCCATGAGCCGTTTCAACTTTTCTTGATGCTCGGTACTCAAGCGCAATGTCTCTTCTTGCGAAGCCTGTCGTTCTGCTTCGCTAGGCACAGGCTTTGGCTTCGGACGGTAGCGATCCATGCTGGCTTGAAAACTGCGCATCTCTTGCGCTTGCACATATAAAAAAGAGGCCGGAAGTTTGTTGAGCTTTTCATCCGGAAGATCTCGGTAGCGATGATCATCCTTCACTAAATCTCTTTTACAGGCTAAAGATTTGTTACACTCTCGGATAAATTCATTTCTTTTCTGAATGCTGTTCTTAAAGCCTTCCCAGCTTTCATCTACAAACTGAGCGAGGCTGACTGTCATATCTTTGATAGAGATTCCAAGATCAACCATGGCGTTTTTGTAGCCACGAAGACAGGCCAGGGATTTCCCCTTCATCATTTCTTCATTCTGCTTACACAAGGATTCAATATCACATCGACGCATCATTGGTGCCCACTCGGGATGCTGTTCTTCCAGCTCTTTGCATTTCAATCCTTGAACTTCGATCTCACAACTGAGTTGGGCTTTATCTAGGAACTCGCGCGCTGCGGGGGTGCAATTGTTTCTTCCTTTACAATTTAATGCCAAGCCCAACTCTGCATTATCAAATGCAAAGCCCGACACCGACAACCCAATATAAAGTAAAATTTTGATCAAAATCAAAACTCCCCCACTGGAATTCTTGTCGGATTTTGGTACCAAAAGTTAACAAGGCTGTCATCTTTCTCAGGATGAGACACCTGTCAGAAATATTATGAATCAAAGATGAAATCTCTGACTCTCACTGAACTCAAAATATCTTGAAAAAACTAAGAATGGTGCAGACTTCCAGTCAGTGCATTTTCTGGAAAATCCAATAAGGACTGCGCGCCTTCACAACACGAAGATGAAACTGATTCGCGATCCAGGCCATTGTTCTTTCCGAATAAAAAACGACATGGGTCAGATCTCGTCGGTAATGCCAATCATGAAAAGCGGCTTCACCACGATGGGCAGATGTCATCACACCTAAAAGCCCACCGGACTTCAAAAGACGCAATTGCTTTTCAATTTCTTGTCGAGGGGAATACAAATGCTCCCAAACCTCGGTGCTCGTCACAGCGTGATAGGTTCGGCGCATCTGTTCAAGGTCAGGATAATAGTAAATATCGTAATTATGGGCTTTATAACCTTTTTCAAAAAATAAACTCGATAAAAAAGCCGTGGGGCCACAGCCAAAATCCAGAGTCGATAACTGAGCTGGTGATAAGCCTGCAGAGGTAAAGTACTGATCGATATCTTTCACTAAAGGAGCTAAAAAACTCAAATACCCCGGAGTGCTTTCATTCTGGTGCTGATCGTACCGGGCTTTTTCCTCCGAGGAAGTCATACGCTCCTCGGGATTCATAAAAATTAAATCGCACTCTGCACAATGAAAATAGCTTTTCTGCGGCTTTTTTTCGACTTTAAAGGGGGCTGAATGTGAGGTTTCGCACAATAGACAATTCATGGTTATAGAAACCTTGTCTCCCCTCGCCAGCTATGTCAAAAGGAATTATGGCAAAAGTATTAATGTACAAAAAAGACCCTTGTCCTTACTGTGATCGCGCAGTCAACTTTATGAATGCAAACGGCATCGAATTTGATGTTGTGGATCTGACTGGCAAACCAGAAGAAATTGACCGCATCAAACACGAAACGGGATGGATGACAGTTCCTATTATCATGATCAATGGTGAGCTGATCGGTGGTTATACTGATTTGAAAGCTCTTGCGGATGAAGGAAAGCTGGAAGAGCTACTAAAAAAATAAAAGACTGTCAGCCATTTGAAAGACGAAAACTCAAATGGTCTGCTATTGACGAAGTTCAGTGCGAGGACTCATCTCCACTGAACTCTCGAAGAATTTTCGCACTCCTGCTTCCATTTCCTCTGTTGTTTTCGCTTTTGCACAGACCCCGAACAATGCATTGCCAAATGCCAACCAGACTCCAGTGGTTCGAACATAGAAGCGAACTTTTCGCATAGCCAAGTCTTCGCCAAAGTATTGACGGGAGAAAGCAATCAATTTCAACAAACAACGACCATATTCAGCACCCTCTTCTTCCGGAGTGCGTGGTGCTCGAAGTCCCTCTTTGCCCTCGGGGGCCGCAAAACCCAACTCTTCGCCAAGCTGCCACAGCATCCAAGGACGAGCTGCTAAGCCCCGCCCTGACATGGCCATGTCACATCCGGTTTCTTGCAGCATCTGAAGAGCATCTTCAACCGTTTGCACATCCCCATTACCAATCACTGGGAAATCGACGGCTTTATGCAATTGTTTAATCTGTTCCCAATCCGCCGAGCCGCGACGCTTTTGCGCAGCCGTTCTGGGATGAAGGCAAACCCAGGCTGCTCCAGAATTTCTAAGACCTGAGACAAACTGCAAAAGCTCATCAAACTCTTTGGTGCTACCAACAGCTCTTAACTTTACGCTGACTGGAACTGTTGAGTTTTTTACTGTCATACGCACCACTTCGGCTGCGTATTGCGGATCGCCCATCAACGCCACACCGTAATTGTGCTTCAGGGCTTTTTGTACCGGACAACCCATGTTGATGTCGATAGCCTCAGCACCCCACTCCACCAGACGTTTTACACTTTCAGCGATGGGTTCTTCTTCATTTCCTAAAATTTGCGGGACCAGACCTGTTTCATGCGCAGCTCGCATAGTCTCTGGAGTCTTTTCAAGATTTTCATTCGGAATTCGCCGCGAGTTCAACATTTCTGTCGGCCAGATCGTGAAGGCATCACGAGGTAAATATTCGCGCATCACTGCGCGCAAAGCCACATGAGTTAAGCCCACCATGGGTGCTAAACAAAGAGGAAAGTTGACCTTTCCTCCAAGTAAGGGTCGATGAAGACCCAATTTTCTATTTTGTGCTTCGAGAATAATTCCGGTGGACATGCTTAAAGAACTTAAGCTTTTTTAGAAGTAAAAACGGCTTGTGGCACAAAGCGCTTCAAAGCTTCATAACCACCGAACAAAGTCGCAGAGAAAAATAAATCTCCGTAGATTTGATTATCTAAGAATGGAATTGCAGCGACATAACACTGAACCAGTCCCTGCCAAGTTGGAGCGTAAAATCCGCCCATAGCCCACACACCAAAATTAGAAACCAAGAAAAAGACGGCGCTAGAAACTAGGGACAAAGTACCCACTTGCACTGCACTTTTTTGCGAGCGCAAAGACCATCCCAAAAGGCCGATCAATGCGAAGGCACCATAGACAAAAACCATTGTTGAGTGGAAACCTAAAACCAAGTCACTAATGAAAAGAGCGGCCAAAGGAATCAAAAGAGATTGTTTTTTTGACGGGAAGTAAGCTCCACCGAAAAGAGCCATCGCACCTACAGCCGTAAAATTCCAAGGATGTGGAATCAAACGGCTAAAAGCTGCAGCCAAAACCATTAAAATCAAAGTAGAAACTTTTGTCATAACTCACCCCGTACATCTATGTTGCGCAGGGCGAAATTATCATCGATTCATGCGATTGTCTACCAGTTCTTGAACGACCCCAGGCTCTGAAAGAGTGGTGATATCGCCCAATTGATCTGGATGATTTTCAGCAATCTTCCGCAAGATTCTGCGCATGATTTTTCCCGAGCGCGTTTTTGGCAATCTTGTCGCCCATTGAATCAGGTCCGGCGTGGCAATCGGTCCGATTTCTTTACGCACAGTTTGAATCAATTCTTTGCGCAACTCATCGCTGCAAGTTTCCCCGGACTTCAACGTGACAAAGGCGTAAATGCCCTGTCCTTTGATATCGTGAGGATAGCCGACAACAGCTGCTTCGGCGACCTTGTGGTGCGCCACTAACGCGGATTCGATTTCGGCCGTTCCCAAACGATGTCCAGAAACATTGATCACGTCATCGACACGCCCAGTGATCCAGTAATAACCATCTTCATCGCGGCGACAGCCATCACCTGTAAAATAGTAACCTGGATAGTTCGAGAAATAAGTATTTTCAAATCGCTCATGGTCACGATACACAGTGCGCGCCTGTCCTGGCCATGAATCCGCAATAATTAATACGCCTTCACCTGCACCGACAATCTCCTGCCCCTCATTACTCAACAGCTTTGGCTGCACACCAAAGAAAGGTCTTGTTGCAGATCCTGGCTTCAAAGTCGTAGCTCCAGGCAATGGTGCGATCAATATCCCACCAGTCTCGGTTTGCCACCAAGTATCCACAACCGGGCAACGTTTATCGCCGACAACATTGTAATACCAACACCAGGCCTCGGGGTTGATCGGTTCACCAACGGATCCCAATAGGCGCAAAGAAGCTCGAGATGTCTTTGTGACAAAATCATCTCCTTCACGCATCAAGGAACGAATTGCTGTTGGCGAAGTATAGAAAATAGTCACTTTGTGCTTATCCACAACTTCCCAGAAACGACCTGGCGTTGGATAGTTAGGAACCCCTTCGAAGAATAGCGAAGTCGCACCATTCGCCAAAGGACCATAAACAATATAACTATGTCCTGTCACCCAACCCACGTCGGCAGAACACCAGTAGATGTCCTCTTCATGATAATCAAACACCAGCTGATGAGTCAGACTTGCATAAACCAAGTAGCCACCTGTTGTATGCAAAACACCTTTAGGCTTCCCAGTGGATCCCGAAGTGTAAAGAATAAATAAGGGATCTTCGGCATCCATCGCTTCAGGTTCACAGTGATCGCTGACTCCTTGAGAAAATTCATGGAACCAAAGATCACGTCCTGCTGTCATTTCCACATTCGTGTTGGCATATTTCACGACCAAAACATTTTTTACAATAGGTGCTTTCAGCAGGGCCTTATCGACATTTTCTTTTAACGGAATGACTTTGCTTCCGCGAAACCCAGCATCGGCCGTAACCACAAAATGGGAATCACCATCTAAAATACGATCTGCGATGGAGTCTGGAGCAAAGCCTCCGAAAACAACCGAATGAACAGCGCCGATGCGAGTACAAGCCAACATCGCAAACGCTGTTTCAGGAATCATCGGCATGTAGATCGTGACGACATCACCTTTTTTGACTCCCATTTTTTTCAATACATTCGCAAAGCGACTGACTTCTTTGTGCAGCTCTTTGTAAGTAAACTGACGAACGGGCGTCGCTGGATTGTCGGGCTCCCAAAGCAGGGCGACTTTGTCACCGCGTTTTGCTAAGTGACGATCGATACAGTTGTAGGACACATTCAACTTGCCGCCTTTGTACCATTGAATATGTACAGGCTTTTTAAAGCTGGTGTCTTTTACTTTGTCCCATTTCTTAATCCAATCAAGACGCTCGGCCTGCTCGGCCCAAAAACCCTCCGGATCTTTAATAGAACGCTCATACATTTCTTTGTATTGAGTTTCATTGATCAGAGTATTCCTCGCAAAATCTGCACTTACTGGATACACCTCATTGTGCATAGTCACCTCGTCCTTGTACCTAAATCGTACCCCGTGAACGAGGGAGGTCAATGGTTAATTAAGTAGAAGCTCTAGAGAGAGCTCCAGAAGAGAGTAATGGCATTTTGTGCATCTGCGTTGTTTTGAAAAATTACGTTACGTTTTGGGAATTTTGATATCTTTTTAGTGGAGATAAGGGACAAGGTATATGCCACTTATTTTCTTAGAGGTTATCTACAAATCATTTCTCCGGAATCAATGTAGAACCATTCTTAAAACCAACGTTTATTACACTTATGTTAATACAAGATTTGACTCAGAATCGTACGCCACTTTTCTCTAGAAAAAACCTCAATCATCCAGCCTGACCGCCGGAACCACCATTGGCGACTATTGTGCTATTAAAAGAAGACATCCCGCGCGAGACTTCAGCAACCGTCGCACTCAGCTTGAACTACCCACTTCGGGTGCTTAATTGCTGACCGTGAATACCGCCCATATTTAGTGTCTATGTTACGTATTTAACCTAGATGATCCAGTCTTTCTTTAAACATTTGATCCAGAAATGCTTTCTTTTGCGCAGCAAGTGGTAACTTAAAGAACTCATCTTTATGAGTCATAAATTTTTTTGTTAAATTATTAAGCATTGATTCAG
>CAYSKF010000035.1:0-17591 GCA_964431515.1 uncultured Bdellovibrio sp. | reverse complement strand
CTTAAAACGGATGCGTATAGAAAATTTCCCGACCTCAAACTCAACAATGCACGCCTTCTTGTCTACAAAACATATATGCAAGATCTGAGTGACTTTGAAAAGCTCTACGAACTGGGCAATAATGACTTTGCAACTTTCATTCAAAAATGCAAAGCATTGGAAGACTCAAAAGACCCGGAAAAAGAACTAAAAAAGTTGATTGCAAAATTAGAACAAAAATAAAAACAACTAAAGAGACTTCAACAAGGGAAAACTATTTTTCTTCTATGACTTTGGGTGCTGGCAACTTTTTGTTTTTAGTGGGAGTACTTTCAGGAGCCAATAACATAGACTTGATACGATTCGCCAAGTCCTGCTTAATATCTAAGTATTTAATCATTCGCTCCGCCCCCAGCAAGGGTTGCAACGAATCGAACTCTTCCAGACTTAAACGGTTGTAATCGCTAAGCACCTGTCTATAGCGTTTCAATTCCTTTTCTTGCTCTTTGCTACTGGATTGCTTCAACTTTACAAGTGAGTCTTTCAGCGAATTGTTCAGAATAGACTTTCGATCATTTAAACGTCGAAGAACTTCAGAAAATTTCTTTTCTTCTTGAGCTGTCAGTTTGAGTTCATCACTCATTTTCCAGATCAACAGTTCTTCTAATTGATTGCGCTTCTCGGCTGCTAAAGCAACCGAGCTGAATAAAACTGACAAAGTAAAACAAACTATATATTTAAGAATACGTGGCACCTAATCACCCAGCAATGGGTGATTAATTTGGCCTCTCATCACCCATTATTTTGTTTAATTTATCTACTGATAAATTTTCGAATGATTCACGAGCTACGTCCATGAAAAAGTCAGATTCATTTTGTAAGCTGATTAAAGTCTGGGATAGGTCTTCTGGTGACCGCAGCGCTTCCGCTGCAATCCTATCCGCCCCATCGCTAAAAAGACCCGCTCTTTGTAGCGATTGGTTTACTTTTGACACTGGGCTCATTAAAAGCATAGCAAAAAAAGCAACAGAAACTATACCGCCTGCCGGATAAAGCCATCCTCGCCAATGAGAACGCAGCAGCCTGCGAGGAGTCATTAAAATCGGTCCTGGTGCGATTTCCGTTTTTTCGACTTCCGCCATGATTTTATCATGCAGACTTTCAAAAAAATCATCATTCATGGGCAACTCCGTATTATCGGAGGCTTTTAAGCCCTTGCGCATTTTATCGAGTCGCCTTGCTCGGTCCGTCGGGTTCATAAGATACCTATCCCTCTGCTTCCGCAAATCTTTGATTTACTTCTAAAAAGAAACCACCCACTTCTTCAGACCAACTCTGGAGTTCTGTTTGACTCTCAAAGGTCTGGCGAAGCTTCAACAATGCATGACGGTAGTTGGCCTTAGCCGTGTCATAAGGACACTCCATGATCTCAGCAATTTCATTAAAGCTAAGATCCTCGTAAACGCGAAGAACCAAGGCCGTCTTCTGCTTAAATGGCAACTTCTCAACTTCCTTATGTAAGATATCTGCCACAGCCGTGTGAACGAGAGTTGTCTCCGCTTCCGCAGCCACCGCCAAGTGAACATCATCGATGTCTACGGTGTCTCTTTTCCACTCGCGGAGTTTGTTCCGTGCAGTATTCACTGCAATCTGAAACAACCAGCTTTTAAAAGAAGCTCTTCCCTCAAAGGAGTTCAGCTTCTCATACGCTTTGATAAACGCTTCTTGCGTTACATCCTCAGCCGTATCAAGGTCCTTTACAAATCGTAAACTCAACCGTAGCACACTTCTCTGATGTCGCTTCACGAGTTCGGAAAAAGAACGTCTGTCTCCAGATTTTACTTTTTCCACCAGTTCAAGATCCGTCAAACAAAGATCTCTCTCCATACTATGACTCGTTTCTGTCTAAGTTCGGTTACTCTTATGAATTTTTTTCCCAAGAAGCTGGCCCCGCCCCCCTCAGCACCCGGTAAATTCGCCCCCAAAACCCGTCGTGCCTACAAGGTTAAGTAAATGCAATGATGGTGCCGAACAATGTGTGGCCAAAATGACTCTAAATATCTGAATTGTTTTATGATTTTTAAATTATCTTATGCCTGCCATTAGCAAGTCTTATGGGTGAGGTGGGGACGAAAAATCCGGCCGCATATACTGAAAACGCAATTCTTGTGCACTAGAACAGGAAATAAACCCAATAATTTAATGGATACAAACGCCCCTTTTCAGAGGTTCGTCTAGAGAACTTTTAAAATAACAATGAAGTCAGTAAATCGATTTCTGTACGGCAAGGAATTCATTCGCCTGCCATACATACTTAAGAAGAAGAGTCTTTAATTCGCAATCGTCACGCGATTGCGTCCACCCTGTTTTGACTGATAAAGCGCTTTATCCGCACGATCATAAATTTGTGTCCACTCTGTTTCCTGCGGAAGCTTGGAAGCAACTCCGACAGAAATGGTGACCGGAATTTTTTTTCCTTCAAAGACAAATTCATGCGTTTCGATAGTGTGACGAATCCGTTCGCCCACTTCGCTGGCTGTTTTCAACGAGGAACCAGACAACAAAAGAACAAACTCTTCTCCACCGTAGCGGGCGAAGAAATCGTTTGAACGAATGAGTTTCGTGATCACAATTTGACACAACTCTTTTAAAATATAGTCTCCGCCAGGATGCCCGTAGCCATCGTTGATCTTTTTGAAATGATCGATATCAAAAGTCACCAGACTCAAAGGCTCTGACAAAACTTCAGATCGCTTCATGGCCTCAGGGCCCTTTTCAAGAAGAGCTCCTTTGGAGTGTGCTCCTGTTAAAGCGTCTTTCTGAGCGCGCTCGTACATAGCGGCGTTTGTGACGGATTCGATACTGCCTTTTTCCAAGAATTTAAAAATAACATTTCCAGTTTTAATCTGATCGTTATTTTTCAAAAGACAAGACGCCAACGGTGGAATCAACTGCCCATTAACAACTGTTTTATTTGTAGAGCCCAGATCAATAACAGAAACCTCACTGCCGTTCACTGCAAATTTTGCATGTGAGCGACTGAGACTTTTATCATCAATATAAACCTGACTTTCAACAGATCGACCAATCACGATGTCATTGCCGGTGATTGGGTATTGTTTACCTACATATCCCGGCGGCCCAATTAAAACAACGATGACCGGCGGAACATCGTCTGCTTCTTTCATTCGACCACGAAAGGTGTCGCTGGCAACAATACTGGTTTTTTCTAAAATATCATTGGAGGTATCTTCGTTATGACCCATGAGAAAAATTATAAAACTTCAGCGCACTAAATGACAATCAACCATTCTTCAATTTGTCTTTGGCTAGCCTCTTGCCCAGTTCCACACCCGGCTGGTCAAAAGCATCAATTTTCATGGCCTCACCAAGTCCAGCAACAACAAGTTCCCAGAACATGAAGAGAAATCCTAACGTCTGTTCATCCAAGACTTTTGTCTTAAGAGTCATCGTGGAGACACCATTTTGTGATAAGGCCTCTTGTGTCGCAAGCGCTTCAGCCCTCAACAACTCGCCCATCGTGCGTCCTACGAGATCTTTGGTTTCAGTGAATTGATTTTTATGTAGACGTTGCGAACCACCTTCAGCTTCTTCAACACGAACAAAGACGACAAACTTATCTCTAGCGCCTTCCATCACCTGCTGCAGAATTGAATGTTGATCCGAAGCTCCTACGGCCCACATAGGAGTGCTAGCACGAGGAGCCTTCTCTCCTGAGCGAGTTTTATCTTTGCCCAAGGACTCTGCCCACAATTGCTGATACCAGGAACCAAAGCTCTTCATACGAGAGCTGTAGAACCACAGCAAAGTGACCCACTCTTCACGTTGAAAACTAGATAGCATTTGTGCCATTGTCTGAGTGACTAAATCCTTACGCAATAGTGCCCGAGCGGCACCTAAACGAATTTTTTCCAGATCCAAACCTAAAAAGGCTGCGGGCATCATACCTACCGGAGAAAGAACAGAAAAACGCCCCCCCACATCCAGTGGAATATCACAAGTCATTAATGAATGCTTCTGTGCCCATTGGGTTAGGCTGTTCTGCTTAGGTTCAGAAATCACCATACTCTGTGCAGCTAAGGACAATTTCTCTTCTGCATAGATTTGCTCTAAAAGCTCCAGAGCGCAAAGTGATTCAATGGTCGTCCCACTCTTGGAGATAAAAACCCAGCCTACCTCTTTGAGATCACCCAACTCTTCAATCAAGGTTTCAAATTCAATCGCATCGACATTATCGACAAAGAAAAGATTCTTTGCTCTAAAAACTTCCGCAATAACTCGAGTCCCCAACGAACTTCCACCCAGGCCAACAATCACAAGGCGAGTAAAACGCTCATTAAATGCCTGCCCGGCTTTATAAGACTGCTCCCAAAGTGGGATGCGTTCGACCAACTTGGGAAAACCGATCTCTTCACGCTTCAAAAAATTGTTAAGTGCTGCTTCACAGCTGTCGAGAAGAGCCTGGTCGATTTTATGATCCATCTGTGAAATTTCAAACATTTGCTAAAACCTCGTGAAGAAATTCAATTAATCACGAAAGCATATATGAGCTTATTTGCGGGTTCAACTACGGACCTAAGAAATCGCCACGTCTTCTTCAATTCGATGATAGCCACGCCATTCTTTAAGTCGGCCCCGTGGGCGCCCACCATCTTCAGGGTACTCAATAAGAACATAAGTTAACTTTGTAATCTTCCCCAAAGAAACAATGTCTAAGGAGGTTAATTCGGTCCAAGTCCCTGTGTTGAAATACTCTTTGTCCTCAGACCATTGCCGATATTGGTAGACATGGGTGTGTCCAAAGACAACCGTATGCACCCGCTCGTCTCCCAAAATTTTACGCGCCGATTCACTCAGATCCGGAAAAATGGCACTTTCTGCAATGACTTGAATAATACGTTTAATCGGCCAATGGCGACGAGGATCTTTGAAAAAGGCACTTTTAATAAAGTATCCCAAGGCCATAAAAAAGGCCTTCACCATGATTCCTGTTTCGTTAACGATAGACCATCGAACCATCTTACCGAAAGGACGAATCTTATCGACATGGGGATAATGCTGCTTAATTTTAAGGACGACTTCTAAAAAGAAGTGAGAACCTAATGGAAGATTTAAGATCGGCTCCACCAGATCTTTTTTCAGAAAAAACTTTTTAGGGTCCATGCGGTTGGCTGCCTCGTGCATGTGCCCATGCTCGATGTGAACACCATCAAAAAAATAGACAATATTTTTAAAACGAATCGGAGTGCCGATCACCTGATTCAGAAAAGCTCGGCAAGCTGGCCACAACATTCCTTGATCATGATTCCCTACAACATAAGTGATCGTGTTGCCGGGTTTAGCTGCGAACTCTGCCATGGCCTGAAAGACGTGTGCATGTCCTTTGACAATCTCCTTCAATATTTCAAGCGTCACAGACTCTGTGATGACAGATAAAAAATGTCCTTTATAGTCACATTGGAGAAAGTTCAAGAAGTCGCCATTGATAATCAATTCAACTTCATAGTCCCTGTAAATACCCGTGGAATAATAGTGAATAAACTCGACCAGCTTCTCACCATAATAAAACTCTTCAAGAGAATTGATTCCACCTTTTTCTAAGAGTCGACCTTTCCCCAAATGAAGATCACTCACAACCACTTTAATTTTTTTAACGGGTAGAGGTTTCGCTGGAATAGCGCTTTCAGAATTTTCGACAGGGGTCGCAGATTCCATATCACTCAGCTTTCTTTAACGGAACGAGGTTCTCCTCTTTAGCCTCTAGGTTCGTCAAAGCCAAGCGTAAAGCACGCTCAGTGCGTTTAACCTGATCTTGATTCGCCTCGATGGTCTTGTTGAGTTCAAGACACTTTGTACGATAATTATCGAGTTCCTGAGAAAGCTGATCAATCTTTCTTTTTTGTTCTAAAATATACTCATCTTTAGACCGAACTAAGGCGGTTTTCTCAGCGCGGAGCAACTCCAGACGATTTTCTAGCTCCCGCTCTCGAACACGAATCTTTTTGAAGTCCGATTTAAGTCGAGCTTCAAGTTCCTCGATTTTTATACGCGCCTTGGCATGTTCATTTTCTTTATGCTGAAGAGTGCCTTTTAAAATAAGAATTTCGCTTTGTGCAGATTCTCGCAACTCAGCCTTTTCTTTTTCAATTTCTGTTATGCGAACACCAAGCTCGTCTAGTCTAGAACGAACAACCTCACCGGCTGAAGCCAACTCTTCATTTTCAATACGAAGATGCTCGACCTCTTTTTCCAAATCTAAAATTCGTTGTTGTGCAACTTTCAAGTTCTCAGCTTGAGCCAAGCTTGCATCCATAGAGGTATGCACATTACCGCTCGGTCTATGAGAGCGTATCAAATCCATATTAATTTTGGATTCAGAATCAGGAATTCTTCGCGCTGAAGGACGTGCATGCGCAAGCCCCTCTACAGCCAAAGTTTTATCTACATCGGTTTTTGTGACTATTCCGGGAGTCGTCTTGGGATCCTGCTGCAAAGACACTGTTCTGTCGTCTCCAGCTGTACTTGTACTCGTGGTCGTAGCCAGTCCGGTTTTTGTTGCCTGTGCGACTTTAAATCGATACTCAAAATCTTCCATCGGTTGATAATCAGCTCCAGCAGAAGGTCCCTGGAATAGACTGGGTTCATCTGCGCCCCCATTAAAGATCTGCTCAGAAAGTGGCACCTTGCGCATAAAGCTGTTGTCAGTGCCAGTCTCAGTACCGGTGCCGATGCCAGCACCAGTTTCAGACGTCTCAAGACCTGCTTTTGCACTTTCCCATAAATCACTGGCAGAATTGGCCTCGTCGACACGATTCTCTTCGTCGTTAAGAATGGGCAGACCCTCAAAATTTTCGACTTCTTCGCTAGGCTTCATGTGAAGTATGTCTGAATTATAAGAAGATTCAGACTCAATATCCTTGAGATCATCCATCAAGGACTCAATAAGACTGTCTGCAGCTGAGGATTTCTTCTTTTTTTTGGCCATACCTACACGTCTTATCGGAGATTTTGAAATATCTCTTTAAGAATAAAGCTATAAGCCCAACAGATCCGGATTATAGTCCAGCACACAACAAGGTGAGGTTGCCCTGCGGCCCCCCTCTTATTATTGCACCTGAGAAGGTTTTGCAAAAATCCACTGGGTTCAACGAAAAACGCCTCATTTACAGACAAGTAAATGAGGCGTTTCCAGATAAATGATATTTTCTTGAGAATTACAGTGTGATGACTTTTTTATACAAAGCCAAACGACTTTCAAGATCACCCAAAGTCACTTTCGACAATGCACGAACCGAGAAGTCCTGAATCGTGTGACTTGCCATCATGGAGCCCATGATACAAGCCTGCTTCATATGAGCGATTGTCGGTACTTCTTTTTGTGCTGCCAAATATCCGAAGAAACCGCCAGCAAAAGTGTCACCAGCACCTGTTGGGTCAACAACAGTTGGGATAGGCATTGCCGGAAGAATGAAGTAACCCTCTTCTTTTGAATACATTGCAAAACCGTATTCGCCACGTTTAATAACAACGGCTTTAGGTCCCAACTCAGTGATCATCGGAGCTGCGGCAATCGCATTTTGAGCGCCAGTCAGCATTTTCGCTTCACCTTCGTTGATCAAAACTAGATCCACTTTCTTCAAAACTTCGACCAACTTGTCTTTTTTAATCGAAATCCAGAAGTTCATTGTATCCATACCAACGAACTTAGGAGCTTTCACCTGTTCAAGAACTTGCAACTGCAATTCAGGCGCAATGTTAGCCAAGAAAACAAAAGAAGAATCTTTAAAGTGTTCTGGCAACTGAGGATTAAAGTGCTCAAAAACATTCAACTCAGTTTTTAATGTTTTTGCTTCGTTAAGATCACCTTCGTAAGAACCTTCCCAATGAAACGTCTTACCAGGAACTTTTGAAAGGCCTGCGAGATCCACTCCACGAGAGTTTAGCATTTCATAATCTGCTTGATCATAATCTTCACCAACAACACCCACAACTCTCACTTTCGCGAAGATTGAAGCTGCCAATGAAAAGTAATTGGCAGAGCCACCTAGAGCCCGGTCCACTTTTCCAGACGGTGTTGAAATAGAGTCGTATGCTAAGCTGCCGACAACGAGAATTTCTGACATAAACTATTGCTCCTGCTGTTGTTGCATTTTCTGCAACATTTCACGTTTGTATTTGGGTAGACCCGCTAATTTTGAATTTGAAATATCCATAGACTCCGGCTTATCCGGAACCTGACTTGTTAACTGACCACAAGCTGCAAAAATATCACGTCCCATCGAACGTCTTAATAAGACGTGAGCACCCAAGCGAATTAATTCAGAATGGAATGCCTCTACAGTCGCGTCTGATGGACGCTCATAACCCGAGCCTGGGTGTTCATTGAACGGAATAATATTGATCTTACAAGGAACATCTTTAACCAGCTTCACCAACTGACGAGCATGTTCAATTTGGTCCGTGACACCTTTTAAAAGCACATACTCAAAGGTCACTTTATCTTTTGTGATGCGAGTATATTCCTTACAAGCTTTCAAAAGCTCTGTCGTATTCCATTTTTTATTGATTGGCATGACCTGGGTACGAATTTCATCTGTTGGACCATTGAGGCTCACTGCGAGACGAACTTTGGCTTCCGCCACGCGCCACATTTCAGGAACAATACCAGATGTTGAAACAGTGATCTTTTTGCGCGAAAGGTTGATACCCCAAGGTGAATGCAAAACATCGATGGTTTTAAATACAGCTTCTGGATTGTCCAAAGGCTCGCCCATACCCATGAAAACGATGTTCGTGATGCGTTGACCTTCACCAAGACGATCATGAATCTGCATAAACTGTCCGACGATCTCTTCTGTACGAAGACGACGTTTTAACTTTTGTTTACCAGTAAAACAGAACTTACAGCCGATATTGCATCCCACTTCAGAAGAGATACACAATGTCAGACGGTCCTCAGATGGAATCAAAACTGCTTCGACACTTTGGCAGTTGCCCATATCAAAGAGCATTTTTTGTGTCCCATCGACGGACTTCAAATGAGTCAAAACCTTCGGTAATTCAAAAGTTAAAATTTGCGGTAAAGAGGCACGGAACTCTTTAGACAGATTCGTCATTTGCTCAGGATCAGTGATTCTTTGTTCATAAACCCACTTAAAAATTTGCTGAGCTCGAAACTGCTCTTTTCCTTTGCCCTTTAGGTAGGCTTTCAAATCTTCAAGCGTTAGAGAGTAAAAATTGACAGGTTTATTTTCAAGAGGCTTCGCGACGTTATCATCAGAATAATTAACAGGGGCTAAATCACCACTTTGAGTGATGCCGTTATTTAGTTCCATCTTAGGGCTCCTTGGCTTGTGACAGCCTTGCTTGTTACAGCTGGGACTTTTGTGAAGCAAAGCTTCCGTCCCTTTGGTTAAAGGATTATTTGCATGGCGTTTTAGCATAACCCACCGTTCTTTCCTAGGCATTTCCGACTGTTGAATTAAGGAAAAAGTACAGAGGCTGTCAGCTTTCTATACAGCCACTTTTACAATCCATTTCAAATACTTGTATTACGGTGCCTGGCTCTTTATATTGCCTTGATGATTTGGCCCTTTATCTTTCTTTCATATGCGAGTCTTTTTGTATTTGGTCTTACCGATAACATTCGCGGGCCCCTCTTCCCGGAAATTCTAAAAGAATTCGCTGTGAGTGATTCCATGGGATCCATGATGTGGGCCCTCAGTAATATCTCAGGACTTATTGCCGCCTATGCCAGCAGGTATCTGCTGCGAAGATTTGACCGACTCGCAGTCCTTCAAGGAGGAGCTCTTGCTTTGGCTCTTTCATTATTGGGATTGGCCGTATCGCCACAATTTCCCATGTTTTTGTTCTTTAGCTTCTTTTTTGGACTGAGCCTCGGAATATTGGGGCTCATACCTAATATTCTTGTTCCCATGGGATCCACCAACGAGAGAAAGCAACAGATGCTTTCCGGACTTCACACAATGTACGGTTTAGCCAGTCTTCTAGCTCCACTCTTAGCTGCAGGCGTGGCTTATCTGTCTGGCAACTGGCGATGGACTTTCGCTACCGCCTCGCTGGCGCCCCTAGCACTACTCGTCTATTCACTTCACTCCAGCCACCGCTCACTGCACTCAAAAGCAGTTCAAATTTCCGCCGAACACAAACTGCATAGTAAAAAGAACTTTAAACCCCAAATGTTTTTAGCTCTGATGCTGAGTTTTGCAGTTGCTGCAGAAATTATGCTTTCCTCAAGACTGGCTTTATATACTCAGCGAACACTGAATTTCAGCATGGAAGCTTCGAGTCTGTACGTCTCTTATTTTTTTGTGTGTATGATGCTAAGCCGTTTTCTTTTCACTGTTGTCCACTTTAAGAAAACACCGCAATTTCTACTAGGCACTTGCCTGATAGGCACTATGGCACTGGCGTTGTTAGGTATTTTTGTACACCCTCTTTTCCTCGCCGGAACGGGATTTACAATTGCACCGTTTTACCCACTCTCAATCGGATGGATTTCTTCTGAATTCCCAGAAGACTTGGATTCAGCGGTCTCTTACTTGATGACCACAGATTCTATCATGCTGATCGTGATGCATGTTTTAATCGGAAAACTAACGGATCTTTTTAGCATCCGCGACGCCCTGATCATGGGACTGGGATTTATTGTTTTATCTTACGTGATGGTGATCAGCTACAGTTCAATTTTTCGTCGAGAATCGCGCAAGATCTAAGGGCACAGCACCACCCAACCACAAAGCTGCCTGAGTATGATCATAAAGATCATCCCCCGTCAGCTCATGCACCAAAACTGACAATTCACCGCGAAAGTGCATCAACCAAAGCACCACTTCCGCGAACAACTCTTTTGGAAAATTCATTTCAAACATCGGCAAAGGATGAGGTCCAATCGGCACCGGAATCATCTCACCCACAAAAAACACCCGCCCCCGAAATTCCGCGATAGCCGCCTTTCGCAGCTTCTCAGCAGCCCCTCTCTGAGACTCCGAAAAATAAATATGCGCATCAAACTCCCGAGGAAACCCCACCGGCAAAAGCTGAGAATTCACCTTAAAATCCCGCATATTCTTCCCCTGTCATTTAGCAAAAAAACATCCCCAAACAATCCCACAAGCAATACCGAGATCAAGGTCGGTCAAAAAGGCCCAGATGCAAGGCGGAGGGTTTCCTTCGCAGCGCAGGCGTGCTCCAAGCACGTCGGAGCGAAGAAGGAGGCCCGACAACGCCGCAGATGGGCCTTTTTCACCGACCGCCCGACCGACTAGTGGGCGGTTTGGATATATTCGATCAGTTCGGGTATCTCACACGGCACACAACCCACTTTACCAACAACAACACCCGCTGCAAAGTTAGCCAACATGCATGAATTCACCAATGAAAGACCCGACACCATTCCTAAAGAAAGGGCCGCAATCACGGTATCGCCGGCACCTGTCACGTCAAAAACCTTACGAGCGTATGTTGGAACCTCAGTGACGTGATCCCCAGAAAAAATCGTCATGCCATCTTTTCCACGAGTCAGAACAACTTCGCTAGCCCCGGTCACACGCTGTAAAGCGCGACCTACCTCAACAACCTTATTCGGATTATCCCGAAGGTCATCAAAATCCATACCTGCTAAAACAACGGCTTCATCATAATTAGGCTTAATCAGATCTACGCCTTGATAAAAGGACCCTTGATTGTTGCGATGTGGATCGACCAGAAGCTTCTTTTTATTTTTCTTACAAATCGCCGCCACTTTTTCAACAACACTGCGAGAGATCACACCCTTGGCATAATCTTCGATAATCACGCAATCTGCCTTATCGACATTCTTTTCCACAGTCTCAATCAAACGGTTTTCAGCTTCTGCAGAAAGATACTTTCTTAATTCGTAGTCAACACGAACCAAGTGATGGTGTTTGGCCATCACACGAGTTTTCCGCGTAGTGGGGCGAGCTTTATCAACAATCATATAATCCCAGCTCACACCGCTTTTAATAAACAATTCTTTCAGAAGATTGGCCCCAGTGTCGTCTCCAACCACCGAGACTAGCATCGCTTCACCACCCAGGCTGACAACATTTTGCGCCACGTTTGCGGCCAAGCCCAAACGCATATCTTCTTCTTCAACTTCTAACACTGGGACAGGAGCTTCGGGACTGATGCGGCGAACCTGCCCCAAGACGTACTCATCCAATCCGACATCGCCAATAATCAGAATTTTTTTCCCCTTTAAAAAAGGGATTTGGTTGATCAGAAGAGTTTTTTCTTGAGGACCCACTGAGGCCTTTACGGGTGTTGTCATTTTTTCATCCTCCCAAGCCTTTCTTCTTAGCTTAGGACCTGGCATATGTCACCCCTTAAGAGCAGCCTTGGCCTTGCAAATCACCTGTGATAAGACCATCCCCTATGTTTAAGCCTCGAGGCCCTGCCAAATCTAAAATTTCAACTGGTAAAACAGACCAAAACTTCACAACTCCTCGCGGACTGGTGTACATCCAGAATTATATTTCTAAGCGAGAAAAAGAAGAAATCATGAAATATCTCAGCACCCTATACCCCATATGGGAGATGAGATATTCAAAAAACAATCCACCACCTGAAAACCAAAAACAGCGTCCGCTTCTTAGACCTGTATACTGGCTTGGCAATTGGCAATTTGCATGCTTGAACTATTATCATCCGCCTAAGGGAATCGAAAATCGGTGCGTGAAAGCAGAACCCTACCCCCCGATTCTAGAGTATATAGTGCAAAAGCTAGAGGCCCTCGTGCAGGACACTTATGAGTCCCGAGACATTCCTCGCGGTTGGCACCTCAACACCTGTTTAATCAATTACTACGGCAACCAAATTCAAGAAGATGGTAAGCGTTTAGACTGCGCTCGCGTGGGAGAACACAAAGATTTCGAACCAGGCCCAGTAGCCTCGATTTCTTTCGGCGAAAGAGCTTTATTCCAGTTTGTTTCTAGCCAAAGTACCGAATCCAAATCAAATGTCGTTTTCCAACAATGGCTCGATGATTGTTCTCTGCAAATATTTGGAACCGATAAATTCAAAAAGCACCTATTTCATCGTGTACAAAGAGTCGATAAAAAAGAGGGCTGTCATTTTCCGCTGAATGAAATTGAGAACTTTGAAACACGCCGAATCAACTTCACTTTTAGATATGTACCAGATGAACACATCACTCCTTTCAGAAGGCTTTCCGAAGCCGCTAAAGAAGATGTTCAGCACTACATGCAACAACTAGCGACCAAGTCTGACTTCTTTAATAAAGAATTAGCTGACTAATTAGCCGTGTACCAACTGGTACGTAAGAAATACTTTCCTTTTTTAGACTGAAGTTCAAAGCGAAGATTTTGATTCAGCCAACGTACAATCATCTCTTGCTCAGATGAAGACAGTTGGGTATTTAAAAAACGAAAATCAAATTGAGAAAGAGGCAAACTGAGACTCATAGACTTTTCTTTGCCTGCACCATTTATCACGGTCAACTCGACGGCGACAAAGCCCGACTTCTTATCTGGCTCCTGCACTTCGAATTGAACTCTGGATTGAGGGTCAAAAAAACCAGCCCACTCTTCATCAGACAAATCCACATCCAAAACTTTTGAATTCAAATTAAAACCGATTGAATGGGACAGGATGTAAGACTGAAACACGCTGGTCAAAGCCTCCCAATCATAAGCTACAGGCAGTGTGCAATGAAAACCTTGAGGCAACTCGACGACACGAATGTTTTTACTATCGATGGGCAAGGTCTTTTTATGGATGCGCTGAGAATTCGACTCGTAAGGAACGGCAGGGTCTTGTAGGTTTGCAAAAATTAAAACAGGTTCCTCAACTTGTTTATAATACTTCCAAAAATCATTTACTTCCCAAAATTGAGAGCTGTCGGTCATACCTGGAGGCAAGCGAACACTCGACACATAGGAAAGTCCACCACGATAGGTTCGTGCAATTTCAGAAATAGCTAGAGGTAGAAATGAAAAAGTATCATGCGAACTGACAGTTGGAAGCTTGGCATCCAATCCTTTCAGGCGCTGACGACTCCACATATCTACAAAGGCAGATGTTACACCACTTTGAGTTAACGAGGTCATGGTGGATTGCAAATCAATCACCGGGCAAAGGGCTGTAAAACTCTGAATCAAAGGTTGGCGCTTAGGCGAATTGTACTTGTTCAGTAGTGATGAGAACAAAACACCATGTCCTCCCAAACTCACACCAAACACATGGACACTCTGAACCAACTTAGAGATAGGCTCATCCGCATTTCTTAGCAACCGTGCCACCAGGATATTTTGAATCCCTTCGTCATACCCACCGAAAGAAAACTGACTATTGTTCGCTACAAAGTCAGCACTAGACATGTTTTCTAGGAATAGAACGTTAAACGGAGACTGCTCAAACAGCATCATCATCCAAGCGCGCTCGGGTCGGAAGTCCTCAACACTAGAAAAAATCCCCTGACGAACGATCACCAACGGACGAGGCTTGAAGTCTCCCTTGAGACCCAAAAGCCCTTTCAACTTGATATTTCCTGGCAAGTTGATGACCACCCTCCTTAAAAAAGGATGTTCTTGTGGCTGGTATTTCATTGTCATCATACGGGTGAAATTAGCAAGGGCCCCATTTTGTCCTGTTTCAACTTCAGTTCGACAATCTTGAAAATACTTTTGTACCAAAGCACCTTGCAGCTGAACCGAACCTGAAATTCTGGGGTCTTTCATCCTTTGGGCCCAAACTTGAGGAGAACAATTTGAAGACTGAATTTGTCCCTTGCCCTCAGGCGTCCAGCCCAAGATCAGTTCAAATACAAGATTCAAAGACTCTGGATAACGCCCTGGGCTGTTAAGCAAGATGGAGGCTTCCTCGTGAGGAAAGACAATGCGACTGCTCTGAAACTGTTCCATGAAAGTCTGCTGGGGAGAATTCGCAAAAGAATGGGAACTGCCAAAAATAGAAACCGTTAGAGCTAAAAGAGTCCGCAACATGGAATCATTGTGGACAAAAAGAACCAGTGAGTCATCACCTTTTTCCGGGATGACTTTGAGTATTTACTTCACTAGAGTTATTCCAGTATTTTTAAGGAGATACAAAACATGGAACACAAAATAGAGCCTCTCTATGACGGCCCTCTGTTCAGAAATGCAATCCAAACTCTTGAAGAATCTGCAAAAATTATCAACTGCGACCCGAACGTTTTAGAGCGACTAAAGCGCCCCCGTCGTACTGTTGCCGTCTCCGTGCCTGTTCGCATGGATGACTACAGCGTGAAAGTCTTCACTGGCTATCGCTGTCAGTATTCTGCAACCTTGGGTCCCTATAAAGGTGGTATTCGCTATCACCAAAATGTAGACCTTTCAGAAGTTGTCGGGCTCGCGGCTTTGATGACTTTCAAAAACTCAGTATTAGGTCTACCTCTTGGAGGAGCTAAAGGTGGTATCACTGTAGATCCATCGAAGTTATCTCGAACTGAAAAACAAAACCTGACTCGTCGTTATGCCTCTGAAATTGGGCCTTTTGTTGGACCAACTAAAGATATCCCAGCTCCAGATGTGGGAACAGATCCACAAACAATGGCATGGTTCATGGACACTTACTCTCAAGAACAAGGTGGCTATGCGCAACCTGGTGTTGTGACAGGGAAACCGGTTGAAATCGGTGGTTCTTTGGGTCGCAATCACGCGACTGGTTTAGGTGTAGTTTATGTTGCTGAGAAGGCTTTTGAAGTCTGCAACATGAGCATGAAGGGCGCAACGATTGCTATCCAAGGATTTGGTAACGTTGGTTCCTTCGCTGCGAAATTCGCTCACGAACGTGGAGCTCGCATCGTTGCTGTTTCTGACGTTTCTGGCGGTATTTTCAATGGTGACGGTCTAGATATTCCTGAAGTTATGGAATACGTAAAAGCACACAAATTCTTAAAAGGTTACCCAAAAGCACAACCCATTTCGAACGAAGAGCTTCTTGAAGTGAAGTGTGATGCTTTGTTCCCATGTGCTCTTGAAAACCAAATCGATGTTCATAATGCTGAGAAAATCAACGCTAAGATCATCGTTGAAGGTGCCAACGGCCCTGTTACAAATGCAGCGACAAAAATTCTTCATAAACGTGGAATCTTTATTGCTCCAGATGTTATCGCCAATGGCGGCGGCGTGATCGTTTCTTACTTTGAATGGGTTCAAGATACTATGGCCTTTTTCTGGGATGAGGACGAAATCAACAGTCGACTTAAAGGCATTATCACCAAAGCTTTCGACAAAGGTTATGCCTTATCAAAAGAGAAAAACGTCGACATGAGATCTGGCGCAATGGCCGTTTCAATTCAACGTCTTGAAAAAGCAATGTTACTAAGAGGACTCTACCCTCGCTAAATCGCGCAGTATGCGCAGGATGTGAAAACTGGATTACTTTCACAAACCTTGGTTACTTTTACCACCCCAGTGGGCTCATGATCTGAGCTCACTGGCTTTGCCTCTCTACTCTTTACTTCGTGGGCAAAAAACACCCCACTGGAAGAGCTTCAATTGGCGCGGACTTCATTTTCCCAATCCCATCGGAATCGCTGGCGGAGTTGATAAAAATGCCGAACACTTGAAAGAGTGGTGGTCCCTCGGTTGTGGCTTCGTCGAAGTTGGCACAATCACACCTCGTCCCCAAAGACCGAATCCTGGCAAAATCATGGATCGCGATCTCAAACTAAAAGCTCTTTGGAATAAAATGGGTTTTCCCAGCGAAGGTGCCGATGACACGTTCTACAACCTGGCGTCCTATGCTCCTCACTATCGCACTCCGATATTCGTGAATATTGGCAAAAATCGATACACTCCAAACAATCAAGCCGTCCAAGACTATTTATCCTTGATTGACCAGTTCCGCCCCTTCGCAGACGCCTATGTCGTGAACATTTCAAGTCCGAATACTCAAGGCTTACGAGAGCTGCAAAAAAAAGAAAATCTGAGTCAACTCATCGGCCCTTTGGTGGATCGAGTTTCACACTTCGAACCTACCCCCATTCTCGTCAAACTTTCTCCGGACATGGGTGAAGAGGCACTGGCCGAAACAATTTCCTTCTGTGCTCAGTTGGGTGTCAGCGGATTTGTTCTCACCAACACCACTTTGTCCCGCCCAGCAAATTGCCACTTCCCATCAGAGGGCGGACTCTCTGGGGCACCACTAAAAAACCTTTCGCAGCGCGCCCTACAAATTGCTGTTGAAACTTTAGGCAACAAGCGCAAGGACGTGCTTTTGGTGAGTGTCGGAGGAATTTTGACCCCAGAAGATGTTTTTGAAAGATTGCAAATGGGCGCAGATCTTGTTCAAATTTATTCTGCCTTGATTTTTCACGGCCCTGATTTTTTTCTCGAAGTAGCAAGAAGGTACGATGACCAACAATAGTGCGACGCCAGTAAAACCCAAAAGATCTAAGATCCGTAAAGGACATTGGATACCTGTGGTTGCTGGTTTTTTGCGCAAAGATGGTAAAATTTTGGTCGGGCAACGCCCTGAAAACAACTCTTTAGCAGGCCAATGGGAGTTTCCTGGTGGAAAAATCGAAACTGGTGAAACTCCAGAAG
>CAYSKF010000034.1:0-19665 GCA_964431515.1 uncultured Bdellovibrio sp. | reverse complement strand
GAACCTCCTGGGGGGCTGGTAGGGGAAAAATGCCGGTTTATAGTTCCTAACCTTATCAGGGCTATAGGAATACAAACGGTGATCCCTCTGCTGCTGGACAACAGGAAACACAACAGATTGCCAATGAAAATCTAATCCCTATTCGCCCTCCACTCAGTGTTGAAGAGTGGTCACGTTATTGTGATGCAACAAGGCCTGGGGCCGTCAGCTCATCTATTTGCACAGCTCTTCGTCATGGTCCCTCTAGCGAACGAACAGATTCTACCTCGTGCAAAAAAGCTTTGGTTGACTATCGCAAACTTTATTCCCAAGCCCAAAAAAAACAACGAGAGATTGAAAGATTGGAAGAAAGCCTTGCTCGCGCCAAGGAAAACTTACAAGACACAAAAAGGGAAGCCCTAGATACACAGAGGGATCAGCAAAGAGCTGGCACCGAAGGTGATGTCTGTATTGAATGCATGTCTCAAGGCAGTGGCTATACATTTCAAAAGCCACAAACTGATTGGAGTTCTGTAGTTGGCAATTTCGCACTTGGGATTGGCTCGACCTACATGAATTACAAAACCAATCAGACTATCGCAGAAAATAACGCCAGCATTGGTTGGCCGACCAATCCGTACAATTCCCTAGGTTATGGATATGGGATGGGAGCAATGGCCACGGGCCTTTCTCAAGCACTGGGGGGAGGTAGTGGCATCTATGGGGCGATGAGTGGTGGGATCGGCAGTGGAGCCTTTGGTTGTGCAGGAAATAATGGTGGCTCCATGGGGATGATGGGACCTTATGGCGGAAGTAACGGATATGGTATGTGGGGAAATCCTTATGCGATGAATGGAATGAACTCCCTTGGAGGAGGCATTTTCAATTCAGGTATGGGCCCCTGGGGAATAAATGCCTATGGGGGAATGAATGGTGGGTTTAGCAATGGCCTGAACAACATGGGAAATATCTACGGCATGGGAAATATCTACGGCATGGGAAATATCTACGGCATGGGAAGTATGATGGGCATGGGATCAATGATGGGGATAGGTGGTATGTCCAGCATGATGGGTGGCGTGATGGGTATGGGAAGTATGTCCAGTATGATGAGCGGCATGATGGGTATGGGAAGTATGACAAGCTACGACCCTTCTCAGATGCAATATCAACAACAGCTTCTAGCGAGAGCTCCCGGAGCCCCCGGCATCATTGAATCATAAGATTTGCAGTCGAAACTCCATCAGGAGGCCCTTCGGGCCGAACCTCCTGGGGGGCTGGTAGGGGAAAAATGCCGGTTTATAGTTCCTAACCTTTACTCATTTGATCGTATGTCGCTAGTTCTTCATGTTCCTCTATCTTGTCATTTCCCTTCCTTATTAGACTTCTTAATCTAAAGTATAAAGTAATCAATACGGTATTTAAAAAGATGACCACCAAGACTTCGCTAAGACCTTCTGATGGAGAAAAAAATATTCTGACAACTGGAGTATAGTATTTAGTTTGCAAAAAGCTAGAGCTTGAAATAATCCAGGAAGCAATATTTTTCCAAACGAATGGGTAGCTATACTTAACGATGTCATAGATAAAATTAAGTAAAAGTGAACTACCAATGACATACCCAATTCTCTTTAGTTTTTCGTTGTCATAACTTGCTGAATCTTTCTTCATAAATCCCTCGAAATATAGCTCTAACTTGAACTATATCACTAATACAAAATCCGACACTGCAGGACGGATAATACTTAATGAAATTTTTGATCAAGTTTTTTTGATGCTTGGAACATTATTAGGATAAAAAAAATTGATAATAAAAAAATGATCTTATCAAAGCTTAGAATTTTGTGTTGGAGATTATTTTAGATTAAATTGAAAATGAACTCAAGCTGAACCTCAGCGGTAATGGTAATTGAGCGCATAGTAAGTGTATTGAAGGAAAATAAAAAAAAAGCCCCGTGGGTTAAACGGGGCTTTTAGTATAATTCACTCATTGCTGAGATCGTTATGAATTTAATGGGGTCGTGTTCATAAGTGTACACACTCATTAGCAGAAATCCATTTTCACCACGGACTTTCTAATTTTAAACTCCATAATTCATTTAAGAGAATTGAAAGAGATGAAGGGATTCAGAGATTTAATTTCTTAGGTTGCTTATGATATTTGGGCCAGAAAACATCCTAAGAATTTAGGGAAGGTTTCTGGTGGAGAGAACCTGTCGCGGGGTTTATTAAACCCTCCACCAGTTTTTATATTCTACCAAATACTGAAATCCAAGCAAGTTCAAAAAAAACACATAAGATTCAGCTGCTTAAGTTGCTGAAATCCCAGCGGTTTGATTATATTTAGGGTTAAGCATATAATGAATTTCTATCCTTGAAATAAACCACTTGAAAGGGGACTCCTAGAATGTGTGCAGTAACTAATAAGTAATCATAAATTTTGTCTATTGATTAATAACTACAATTTTTGAGGTCTTATGAGACAGTTGGCCATGATTAGTCAGGTGAAGGAATCTTCTTTGCTTGATCCTAACATCCGTTCAGTTTTTATGTATGGTTCTTTTATCAAAGGTGAAGGAGACAAATATTCCGACATCGAGTTCTATATTTTTTTAACTGATACAGAAAATTTTGATGAGAAACATTGGGTTGCTCAATTGGGTAAAGTCGATTTGTTCTTTAAAAATGAGTTTGGTACTAAAGTTGCGATCTATGATGACTTGATTCGTGCCGAGTTTCATTTTCTTGATATTAAAGAAATAGGAATTATCAAAAGCTGGGAGGGATTAGTTTCTTTTGAACTCAAAGATAAAATGATTCAGGTCGATAAAGATGGATTATTGAAGAATACACTAGATTCTATTTCCGTTATTTCACCAACAAGAAATTCTAAAGAATCAATTGAGTGGTTAGCACAGTCCTTAGTGAACTCTCTGGTATACACATCACATTTGATTGGAAGAAAAGAGTGGGCCCATGCACATATGACATTCTCATATATTCAAAAATTTACTTTATGGTTAATGAGGGTAGAAGCCTTAGCATTTGATCATTGGGAGAGTCCTTCTAAGAGTATCGAAAAAGATATTCCTAAGAAGATGTATGAGAAATATGAAAAAGTTTGTCCAGCTCTCGATCCGGAAGCGGTAACTGCCAGCTTTAGAAGCTCTGTCGAAATTGCAGGAGAATTATTCTTGAATCTCGAAGTTAATCAAGAGATTACTTTGATGTTAGAGAAAATCCGTAGAAGGATAGATTACTGATTTATTGCTTAATAATAAAAAAGCCCCGTGGGTTAAACGGGGCTTAATATAATTTCACTCATTGCTGAGATCATTACCAAAATAATGGGGTCGTGTTCGTAAGCGGACACACTCATTTATAGAGCAGTATTTCTGCCCCAGCGAAAAAAGTAATTGACCTTCTTAGTGTAAAAAATCCAATGAGTCGCTACTGAGTCTATAATTACTATGAGTTACTATCAAAGAAGAAGGTAAATACAACAACAATGGGGAGAACAGTAAGTTTTAGCCAACTTTTATTAAACGAAAGTCTCTTAACCCAAAAGGTAACTTTCTCAATCTTTTCTTTTCTCTTAATATCCTCAATGGATACAGTCCTGTCACCACTCAAATAAAGAGAGAGAAGTTCATGCGAAGTCTAAATAAGACCGTCCCGTAAATTTCAGCCGAATCCGACAAAAAGGCGTGAAGATTTCCTTTAAATAGAGAGACCGAAGGTCATCCTTTTCCTAAAAAAGGGGGGGGCCATGGTTCCAAGATGTAAAATCGAGGGCTAATTCAGGCTATACTTGTTTGAGAGTTGGTTTTAAACTTTACCAGTGCTTGAAAACAATCAGGAATGTTGTTACGCTATATTAATTATGAATAGTGATCCCTCCTCAGATAAGTAAGCCGCAGCAATATTCTCTATTGTTGCGGCGATAATCCCACAGGCATTGTTCTCGGAAATATCGCCGGCGAAGTTTATTCCTTTTTTTAGGAGTTCTTATGTCAGGCAAATTGTCTAATGACTGGAATTATTCTCTTTCTTCGGCCCTATTGTTAATGGCGCCTTTTGATCTTTTAGCTTCTCTTGCTATGGACGTTTACCTCCCAGCTATCCCGAAAATGCCGGAAGCTCTTAACACATCACCATCAGTGATCCAGCTAACTCTTAGTCTCTATATGGTCACACTTGGACTGGGGCAGTTATTCTTTGGTCCTTTGTCTGATCGTACCGGGCGCAGAAAAGTGGTGCTAATAGGTGCTTTGCTTTTCACAATTTCCTCCTTCGTTCTAGTTTTCACGAGCAATGGTTATCTTTTTTTAGCGAGAGCCAGCGGTGAGCGCGAAGGCTACGCAACATAAGGTTTGCCAGGAAATCCTTCATTAAGAAGGGCCCTTCGGGCCCTAGCTGCCAGGGAAGAATCAGGAAAAGGGCGCTTTGTTTTTCTTAGACTTTGCCTCATCCTCAAAAGAGGTATAATCCCCATTAGGTGAAGCGCCCAGGGCGATGAGTCCTTTTACCTGGTTGAGATCTTTTTGAATGATGGCGTTTCCGAGACGAGTGTTTAAAGATTCTTGTGTGTCTGTCGGCGTTGCAATACTTGATGGGGACACACTCGCATAAACTGCTGGTGTGGCTGCGAGTAATGCAAAAAGTAAAATACTGTTTTTCATTTTTCCTCCAATGTTTTTAAATTAAGTTCACATACCTCTTAAAAAGAAATAGTAGAGTCAGCCTTCTTTGGGTAGGACAAAGGAGACAATACATTGTTGCCAAAACAGCAATAGTCGGAATTTTTCGTGAGAGATGTAAAACTAATCCAGTTATGAACCTGAAGGTTCAGGCTTTTTTCAATTCTATTTGCACATCATTGAGTGAGGTTATGTCAAATAGCTTGAGTGAGATCTCAATTATTTTAACTGTTCGGTCGCTAACTGCAGATAGGTTTCATTTTTTGTCTTAAGAGCAAAGACTGCCAGCTTCAAAGGTGAAATCGAAGACCTTTCAATAATATGTTCTTTCATGTGAGTCCATGTTTTGCCTCCGGCTTGCTCATAGACTTCGAGAGTGCGGGCAAGATGCTTCTCACCCAGTCCTGTGTAGTGTCCGACAAAGTTTAGAGAGGGATCTCCGACATGCATTTCGCTCCAATCAATAAGGCCGGTTATTTTATTATCGACATTAACCAAGGTGTGTCCTGCATAGAGATCTCCGTGGACCAAAACTGAAAAAGAAGGCCACAGAGGATCATTGTCGATCCAGTTTTTCCATTTATCTTCGAGTGTTTTGGAAATTCCGATTTCTTTTTGAACGAGATGGATTTCTTCAGAGATTTCTTTTCGGATTTCAGAAGGGGAGAAGGATTTGATTCCTTTCTGAATTTGAGCTGCTTTGGTGAGATCGTGGAGTTGGATCAGCACATGTGCTAGACTGTCGGAGTAGTTAAAAGAGTTGAGATCAATATTCCACGTCATTTCATGAGTACTGGAGTTCACATCAAGGGCGGGCTTGTCTTGCAAGAAAGGATAGGCAATGAGATCGGGAGCCACAACCTTCCAGTCCGGAACTTGAAAGTCGACAAATTGCTTTAAGAACGAGAGATTTTGTCCTTCTTGTTTGATGGCTTCAAAAGAATCAGATCTTCTCGGAATTCGCAAGACCCATTTGGTCTGATTCTCATCCACTGCAATAACAACTTTAAAATCCAGCCCCAGCTCGTTTGTTGCAAGAACCTTGTGCAGGCTAATACCATGTTTTTTTGCGAGTAAGTGTAAATCGCTGACCATAATAGCTCCCAGAGAGATGAACTTAAATTGTGCTAGGTGTTGGCAGATGAGCCAATGGTTTTTTTATTCATGCCAACATTTTGATTGTCTTTTGCCAACGGGTCAATACTCTTAGTCCTATGAAAAACTCATTGCAGATTAACCAGTTTACGGACTATCGCACTTTTTTATATGCACATGTGCAGGATATGAAAAAGCGCAAAACAAATTGGTCCTATGGTGTGTGGGCAAAAAATCTGGGGCTTCAGGCCACTTCGTCGATTACTAAAATTATTAATGGTGAACGTGACCCAGGCCCCAAGGTGACAGAGCGACTAATCAAATATTTTAGCGAGAGCCAGCGGTGAGCGCGAAGGCTACGCAACATAAGGTTTGCCAGGAAATCCTTCATTAAGAAGGGCCCTTCGGGCCCTAGCTGCCAGGGAAGAATCAGGAAAAGGGCGCTTTGTTTTTCTTAGACTTATGTCTAGCGAGAGCTCCCGGAGCCCCCGGCATCATTGAATCATAAGATTTGCAGTCGAAACTCCATCAGGAGGCCCTTCGGGCCGAACCTCCTGGGGGGCTGGTAGGGGAAAAATGCCGGTTTATAGTTCCTAACCTTTCCATCGGCGCCGGCGAACTCGAAGCTTCCTAAAAGGTACGCCGTTCTTTTTTGCCTCTCAACGTGTCAAAAAGAACGGCCTCGACAGAGATAGAAAATCCCACTCCTAAAAATATAAAATACGGATCCATTTGAACCTCCCTTGTTCAATTTAATTTGGACGGCCGGCCTATATTACAAAATAGATCAACATTTCTTACCGCTAGACTCAAATCACTCCTCCGAGATAGAAAAAGGAATGAGTGATTTTTCTATTTTGTCTGCGATAGCCTCAGTCTTCTATCTTATCGGAGCCATTTGCGCAGTGGCCGCGCTGTGGCGTTCAAGAACCTATCAGGGGGCTACGGCTTGGGTGGTCGCGCTAATCAGTTTTCCTTTTGCATCCGTTCCTCTATTTCTGATCTTCGGACGAAATAAGTTTTTTGGCTATGTCAGAAAAAGAAGCGAGTTAGATCAAACGGTGCGAGCCGAACTGAAACAAGTGGAATCGCTTTTTAGAACTCAAAGTCGTCCTCCGAAGGACCTCACTCCGTTTGCTCATGTCGGCGCGCTCAGTGGACAACCTGGCTTTTTCGAAGGTAATAAAATTGAACTTTTAGTGAATGCGAACAAAGCCTATCCCAGTATGCAGGAAGAAATTGAACGTGCGAAAAAGTACATTCTATTTCAATTTTATATTTTCAGAACGGACGGAATTGGATGTGAGTTTTTAGAACTCTTAAAAAAGAAGGTGGCTCAAGGAGTTCCTGTCTATTTCCTCTATGATCCAGTCGGTAATAAAATAAAAAAAGATCAGCTGGAGAGTATTAAAGCTGCTGGAATTGAAATACATGCTTTTGATAATACGCGAAAATTTATATCACGCTTTCAATTGAATTTTAGAAATCATCGCAAGGTACTTGTCGTCGATGGACATACTGCCTTTGTTGGAGGTTTGAATATAGGTGATGATTACTTGGGGCTTTGGCCCAAAGTAGGACCTTGGCGTGACACCCATGTTAAGATCTCAGGGCCAGCGGCGTTGACGGCGCAGCTCTCATTTATGAAAGATTGGTTTTGGGTCACGGAGACAGCGCCAGATCTTGATTGGGAAACGACCCGAGAAGAAAATGGAACTCAAGCTATGATTCTGCACTCGGGACCTGCGGATCGTGGAGAAACCTGTTTATTGGGACAAATTGCTCTGATTAACTCCGCTCGGGATAGAATTTGGATAGCGAATCCGTATTTTGTTCCGCCAGAGGCTTTGGTGAGTGCGCTGTCCCTGGCGGCATTACGGGGTGTGGATGTGCGGATTATTATTCCATCTTATAGTGACAATCGATGGGTAATGTATGCCTCCGAAGTTTTTCAGCAAAAACTTCTCAAGATGAACGTTCGTTTCTTTAAGTACATGCCGGGGTTTTTGCATCAAAAAGTGATGTTGATTGATGATGAGACGGGCCTCGTCGGCTCAGCCAACTTGGACCCGAGATCTTGCTTTATCAACTTTGAAATTATGGCCGTTTCTCCCGATAAGGAGTTCGTCTCAAAACTTTCCGCGATGCTGGAAGATGACTTCCATCATTGCCAAGATCTGACTCTTAACGATTTTGAACGTCCGCTTTGGCGTGAGTTTGTTTCTCGAGCGGTCTGCATGGCTTCGCCGATGCTATAGGGGAACAGAATAATGTTAGCTCCCAGGCCACATATTCTTTTTAGCTTTAGCACGGACTTTCTCTAGGTCTTCTCCGTGCTCTCTGTATAGTCTGATTTCGCGCTCGCCCATTCTATCGACATCAATATCGTTGTATTTATCGCGGTATTTTGCCGTGTAGTAGCGTTCCAGAAGCTCCTGGCGTAATTCTTTTGCGCGCCAGATCTGGTAGTTCTTCCACTGAACATCCTGAGTTTTTAAGTTTTCCAGTCGTTGAATCTCTTCACTCAATTGCCCGACCATGGAGCGATAGTTTTCAGGAGCACTGGCTCCATTTTTTTGCAGGAACTGATCAAAGAGATTCGCGGACTCTTTACTGGTCAGACCCTTGGCATTGGCGTTGATGATATCCTGTGCCCCTCTAGAATCCGGCGGTAAAAGTTCGGGTTTAGCGGCGAGTTTCAGATAGTACTCGCGACCTTCTTTAAAACCCTCTTCAACTTGAGCGCGGTTGCCTCTATCCATGCCAGCCGCTAAAGCGCGTTCTGCTTTCACCCGTTGTGCATCGCCAACCATATTTGCAGTGGAGTTGCCAAGGATGCCGGTTTCAACGAGACGACGAGTTTCATTGGAACTGAGAGTGGAGTCTAAGAAAAACAAAGCGCCCTTTTCCTGATTCTTCCCTGGCAGCTAGGGCCCGAAGGGCCCTTCTTAATGAAGGATTTCCTGGCAAACCTTATGTTGCGTAGCCTTCGCGCTCACCGCTGGCTCTCGCTACAGGTAAAATAAACAGGGTTTTTTCTTATTTTTAAGACTTTGGGCAAACAGGGGCCTTACACGGCCTTACCACGTTGAGTCTCGTTGATCAAAATCGTCTTGGAATGCCCAAGGTTCTGGCGGTCCACGGTCGGCAACAACTTCTAAAGGCCTAAAAGTAGTCACCTCACCCAAACTTTCTATAATTTTTTTCGCAACAGCCTTGTCTTTAATGACCGCAATTTGCTCCATTCTGCCGGAACACTTAGGGCATATGGTGACATCGATTTCAAAGACTCGCTTAAGCATTTCAGCCCAACGAAGGCGCTCATGCTTTACCTTTTCTGGTAAGTCGCTATTACAGATCTCAGCACACTTTTTCTGCGCCGATTTATTCTTAATAATAGACTTTCGATCCTTGAAGTTCGGGGCAAAACAGCCCGAGTACCGAATCATATTCATCCGCGGCGGCGGAATTAGCGCCACTAATCGCGCAATGAAATCCAATGGCGAAAAACTGACATGGGTTGTCCCGTCCCGCCATGGGGATTTCATTTTATACAACAACTGATTCGGAAATGATTCCGTCAGCCTCTCCATAGCTAGGGGGCCGCGGGCCATATAACGAATAAGACGCTCCAATTTTTTTCGATCACTTCCTGCGATCCATACCCGCGCATTTAGACTAAAGCCGCCTACATTGGCCGAATATGGATCGCGCCCCTCTGGGTCTACTTCGATATTTTTTTCCCCAAACCTGCGAATTCCCTTCCCTGCTCGTTCGCCGAAGCCAGATTTATTTGCAACAGACATTGACGCAAGCTCACCAAGACCTTCTTCATCAAAGCTTTCTTGAAAGTCTTCATTAAGGCCAATTTTTTCTAGCGAGAGTTCCCGGAGCCCCCGGCATCATTGAATCATAAGATTTGCAGTCGAAACTCCATCAGGAGGCCCTTCGGGCCGAACCCCCTGGGGGGCTGGTAGGGGAAAAACACGGTTTATAGTTCCTAACCTTTTGGCTCAGATACTTATCTAAGCGTTCTTTGTTCATAGCGAACTTCGGTAGCAATTCTTTGCCTGCCTTTTTTACTTCTTCTAGGTTTACAGGTTGTCCAACTTGGATCACGCCGATCATCGCCATTGGTAAGTGAGCAGAGCATTCATAGAGATAAACGCCCTCTTCGGTTACTTTTGTAGTGACCTCTTTGCCAAGCGCGCCCTTCCAAGATTTTGCTCCCTTAGGAATGGAAACCGACGCCACGTCATGGGCCGCATCGGTGGGCACAAATTTAATTGTGTCGCCTTTGTTGGCTTTTAGGTAAGCGGGCTCGAAAACCATGATGCCTTCTTTACCATTGTTCAACATTTTTATTGTGTGAGTCGCTGCGAAGCCTGCGCTTGTTGCAAGAGTCAGGGCCGCTGTTAGCAGAAGTGATTTCATTGCCAATTCTCCTTATGTGGAGGAGATATTAGCACCCCGAACCCTCGGCGACAAAAGAAGGGAAAATTAGCTTTCAATCGACTTTCAATTGGTTTTCCAAATGATTCACATTTGAAAATCAAAACCGGGTGGAGGATTAGAATCCCGCTTTTAAGGATAAGGACATGTAAGTGTCATCAGACATTTTTGTCGATCCGCCCTTCATATTTCTTAGACCCTCACCCACATAGGCTGCACGATCAAATGCATAACCAGCTTCAAGCTGAACTTGCGCCCGTCTAAAGATGAAAGAACGTACGCCGAGCCCCACCTTCTTTTCTTCCAAAGAAAGTCGCTCTTTGTCTTCGAGGCGATTCTCCATAATATAACTTTGTGTATTCCAATTTGTTGTCAGATAGGTTTGGATAACACGTATTTGACCAAATGCTGCTTCGGCATTGGCATTGATTCCCATAAAGGAAAATGAATAGGCCTGACCCGGTGAAGGGGTCCATTGAAGAGAAATTGCGGGAACGCCGAAAAGCCCTGTGAACGTGGGTGTTTTATAAATGTACATGATCCCAGGAATTGGAACGTAATTTCCAAGGGGACTGTTGTTGGAGATAAATAAGTTCCAGATCAAAAAGTTTCCCGTTTCAGTCGGATAGCCGTAGTTAAGCAAAGCACTGAAGGTGGTGTTCTTCATGACCTGATCGCCGGTATAACCAATAGTTGAAGAGACCGAGAAGTTTTTAAATCCAGGCAGTTGCTGTGAATATTGGAATCCGGCTTCTGCCTTATAAAGAGTTTTCGGTACGGTTGAGACCCCTGAAATCAGAATGGGTTCTTCGAAGGAAACGATGCCACTGGCGCCTTTAATTGTAATCATGCGCTCATTCGTTTTGACTACGGGAACCGAAAGCGCGATACGTCCGTCGGTTTGTTGGTTGTCGCCAGGGCTGTAGCGGCCATCCACCGAGACGACAGTAAACGGAGGATTTAAAGAGGTGAGGGCGTTGGGAGAAATCAAAGTGTCGGACTGTGATTGCGCTTGTTCAACGGCTCTTACCATACGATTGATTTCTTGCTGACAGGTGTATGTCAACTTGGTGAAGTTTTTCATCAAGCATTGCACGCGTGCCGAAGGATTTTTTTCCTGTTCGCAAAATTGCTTTACCTCACCAAAACAGGAATCTGGAATTGTCGGCTCAGACGCTGTCTTTTCTTGAGAAAAAGACAGGATCGGGATTAACGAAACGATTACTAAGGTCGCGATAGTATGAAGCAAAGAAAATTTCATAGAATTTATTGTGCAATTGATTTGGAGAATAAACAACATCATCTGATCTGTCGTACCAAGGTTTAGAAACCGGGTTTTGACTCTAGTAATTGCTGATTACACTTAATGAAAAAATATAAGTCGGAACGAGATCTATCAAGTTTCAAAAGCAAATCCCGAAAATCAAAGCACAAACGGAGGATTTATGAAACTTACCAATATTGCAAAAACAATGGGTGCACTTTTAGCGAGAGTTCCCGGAGCCCCCGGCATCATTGAATCATAAGATTTGCAGTCGAAACTCCATCAGGAGGCCCTTCGGGCCGAACCTCCTGGGGGGCTGGTAGGGGAAAAATGCCGGTTTATAGTTCCTAACCTTTTTGTCATAGAATAATATTACCCGGGCTAAATGACGCTGTCAATATTGCCCGGGTAATATTATTTGTTATGAAACTTGTAAAGTTATTTCAATAGGTTACCTTGACGTTTCAAAACTTGCGAATCACTCTAAAGCTTCGGAGGTCCCATGAAGCTAATACCTTTCTTGCTCGTTCTTTTTACTTTACCGACCTGGGGAAAGACCTATTTCACCGACACCCGAGGCTGCTTTTTGCTGTATAACTTGAAAACCAAAACTTTTAAAAAGGAATTGGGCGGCAAAGAATGCAAAGAACAACTTCCGCCCTGCTCGAGTTTTAAGATTCCCTTAGCGGTGATGGCCTTTGATAGCGGTGTTTTGAAAGACGAAAATCAAATTTTAAAGTGGGACGGCACAAAGCACCTTCGCCCTGAAGAAAACCAAGATCTGGATGCAAAGTCCTGGTTGAAATATTCCGTGGTGTGGTTTTCGCAAAAGCTTACGCCGCAAATGGGCGAAAAGAAATTTCAAAAATACTTAGATGATTTCAATTACGGCAATAAAGACCTGTCCACCGGAATCACCGAGGCCTGGATCATGCCGCCAGACTCTAAAAGGGCGCTAAAAATTTCTCCTTACGAACAAGTTGAGTTTATGGAAAAGCTTTGGACAGATACCCTGCCCGTTTCCAAAAGATCTATGGAGCTGACTCGTAAAATTAGTTTTCTTGAAACTTCTCCGAAAGGTTATGCCCTCAGCGGAAAAACCGGATCGGGAATTTTTCCTAAAAATCGTAAAACCCATTTGGGATGGTTTATCGCTCACTTGCAAAAAGAGGATCAGCAGTTTATTGCAGTCACACGAATTATTGATCTGAAATCAACAGATGGGGGATATGGCGGCCCCAGAGCAAAACAACTGACAAAAGATATCCTCGCCGATCTCGGTCTTTGGTAGTTCGAGGTTACCTTTCGTCGATCTCTGTTGCCAAATCTTCAAGATATTTCTTCATCACGACAATCCGCTGACGACCTTCAGCTCGGCCGCTTTCTGTCTGAAGAGTTTCTGCTGTTTTAAATAGTTTCACAAAAAAATGATCAACTGTAAATTTTTGATCATCTGGATTTCTATTTTCACAAAACGGATCTTGCTCTGAATAAAAAGATCTTTTCATCAGACCCGCGGTGGCAAAACAGCGAGCAACTCCGATAGCACCTAAACCATCCAATCGATCCGCATCCTGAACAATTTTGGCTTCAAGGGTCTTAGCCTGAATATTCGCGCTAAAACTATGACACTCAATCGCGTGAGCGATCTCGGAATGATAAATTTCGGGATAATTTATTTCTTTTAAAAATTTCACTGCGGCCTGAGCAGAAAGACGCGAGGCCTCGGATCTTCGCGGATCATTCTAGCGAGAGTTCCCGGAGCCCCCGGCATCATTGAATCATAAGATTTCCATCCCAATTTCTATCAGAAGGCCCTTCGGGCCGAACCTCCTGGAGGGCTGGTAGGGGAAAAACACGGTTTATAGTTCCTAACCTTTTATGATTTTGTGATGGATAAAACCCACGACGGAAGAACCATTAAAATGTTCAACGTGATCGACGAGTTCACTCGAGAAAGTCTTGTGATCAAGGTCGCTAGAAAACTCACCAGCGAAGACGTCATATATGCTTTAGGAGAGCTTTTTGTGCAAAGAGGAGTTCCAACGCATGTTCGATCGGATAACGGACCTGAATTTATCGCAGCTAAATTACGACTTTGGTTTGAGCATTTAGAACTTAAACCCCTCTTTATCCAACCAGGAAGCCCCTGGGAAAATGGTTATGTTGAATCTTTTAACGGCAAACTTCGTGATGAGCTTTTAAAACGGGAATTATTTTATTCATTAAAGGAAGCACAGGTAATGATTGAGAAATGGCGAGTTCACTACAACACCAAGCGACCTCATAGCTCTCTCAATTATCGCCCACCAGCTCCAGAAACTTTTTCACCAAATACGATTAGTATTGAGCCACGACTAGTCGCAATGTAGGTGGTATGAACATTGGGGTCAGGTCAATCTCGATATGTGTCGAGCTGGAAGAGGTCGTTAAGATATTTTTTGGCCATATAAATAAATAACAAATCCGCCACGGTTGTTTGGTGACTTTCCCGATTGCCATGCCCATCCAGGATTGCAGCGTGTTTCGGCAAGACATCTGATTTGTTCAGGGGAGCGAATTTTAAAAAGTGCAACGATGCCGTCCCAAGAAATCATGATTGGAAAAATAGGAATTACATACGTAAAAAATAAGCGTGACCAACGAAATGGTTTGACCCGTGGGCTTAATGCCAATGCGACTAAAGGAGATAGTAGTAGCATACCTATTACTTGTCGGACGCTTTTATTATTTCCTTCGCCGATGAGGATTTGGTCAAATAGATTTGTCATTAAATTTAACTGTGCGATCAATTTTTGATCGCATAAAAGATGCGCTTGGTTAATAGAAATTACGATTCGCTGCATATGTGTCGTCTTTTTAGGTATTTCTTTAAGATGAATAAATGAAGCCTCGTTAAGGAGTGGTTGCACACGTTGAAGGTGCTCTTTTCTTGCGGAGGACAATTCATTGCTAATCACATGAATCGTCGATTCTGGGAATTGTTTTCGCAGATGTGAAACTAAATGTACGGACGAGCCACCAACTTCCGGAGCGTAAAGATAAAATTCGATCTTTTTATCGGGGGAAAGCTGTAGGATATCTAAAAATGGCTTATTGGCTTCAACAAGTGAGACTATGAAATCTAAGAACTCGGGCATGAAATTTTTTAAGACTTTGGGCATCCAAGAGGATTGTGAAAATTGCCAATTTCTATTTCGTTTCATGCGACCTCCATTTACGATCAAACCAATCTATAGCTTCAATAAAATCTTTCTTTGTCGGAGTGAATAATTGCTGCGTTCCCGGCATAGGAAAAAATCCAGCAAGACAGTGCAGAAAGATTTTAAGTTCTTTTGACAGGGAATTAAATTGATAACGTTTTGAAGATTCGCCGTCTTCAAGGATTGACCTTAGAGTCTTGATCCAAAGTGCATGCTCGGCCTGATTTATTTCAGGTGCAATGGCGACCATAGCCGTTGCCAAGTCAGTTGAACGGGAAGCGCTCGAAGTTTCTTTTTCCCAAGATTCGAAACGATTAAGTAAGTATATACGTAGTTTCTGTTGAGGAGGTTTTTCACTGGATACGAGTGTTTCGCAGAATTCTTGGTGAACTCTGTGAAAGCGCTCGGCACAGGCTTTTAATATGTCATTTTTGCTTTTGTAATATAAATAAATGGTTCCTGTAGCAACGTTGGAAGCTGAAGCAATATCACTGATCGATGTTTTTGCAAAACCGTATTTAGCAAAATGAGTCAGAGCAGTATCAAGAATATGGTCTGATCGACCTTCCGTTTTTTGACGAGACATAAGCCAAAATTACGATAAATGAATATTATTGTCAAATATTCATTTATGGAAGATTATAGATTTGCCATCGTTCCGGCTTGAATAAACGCTTAGACAGAATTCCAAAACGATTTAGAGATTTAGTAGAGGGTGATCTTTTAGCGAGAGCTCCCGGAGCCCCCGGCATCATTGAATCATAAGATTTGCAGTCGAAACTCCATCAGGAGGCCCTTCGGGCCGAACCTCCTGGGGGGCTGGTAGGGGAAAAATGCCGGTTTATAGTTCCTAACCTTTTTGTATCCTCTTCCTGAAATGTCCTTAAAGTCACCGGAGACTTTGGATACTTATGCAGGACCTGATAAATATTTTTTTAAGCTGGATCGAATTCGTGAGCGCATGACGATGACACCCGGTGATTCTTTGAACAGATATGTGAATTACGATGGAATTTGGACAAAGGAAGTTTATAAGCCAGAGTCTTGGGATCAAATTTTTGTTCCTTGGAAAGACAGAAATATGTTCATTCCTGTACTTGCAGAAGGACTTAAGGAGGGTCGCCTGGGCTTGCCAGAGATTGTCGGTCTTGAGAACCAAAGGCCTATTGATTACGGTATGCAGAGTGATGTTGTGGGGGAGGGCTCCATGGCTCCTTTCAGAATGAAGTGGTCTCCAAATATGGATTACCTCGAGGTGCAAATCTGGGGCAAATTGACTTTGGATGATGTGGCAGTGTTTGAATATACAAACGCCCCTCCCACTGGTGAATTTCTGCGGGAGCTTGTAAATAAGGGTATTGAAATACGAGACGGACGAAAAAAGGGAGCTTCAAGCAAGAGTTCATCTGGCAATTCTGAATAGCCTTTTAGATCAGCGCCTGTGTGGCCCTATCGGGCCGGAGCCCCCTGTGGAGTGGGAAAGATTTCATGTTTTATTTGTCTTAGACTTCAGGGGGCAGTGAATCGTGCCGTTCAAGCTGGATTTGACTTGGTCGAGTTTCATGCGGCCCATGGTTCGGCTTAAATCAATGGCTCTCTGGGATCACGAATCATCGCTTCGATGCCTACGGGGGTGATACTCAAAAGAAAGTGACTCTTTTACTAGAGGTCGTTGAATTCGCACGGCAAAGACATCCCGAATTGATTCTGTCTGTGCGAATGCCAGGCCAAGACTTCATAGAAGAGGGGCCAAGCTTAAGCTTGGCTCCCAGGTAAATAGAAACTTATGCGGCATATGACCTGTTAATAAGTTGCTGAAGAGGCTGCCTTTGTTTCACCATAACATTTACTCAAGCAAACTTGTTGCTGATCCACGAGCTCTGAATTTCGCAACGAGCTTATCAAGCTTAATTTCTAGGTCTTCAATTTGGATTCTGGTTTCAAGACTGAGCACCTTTCTGTTTGCTAGACGAAATTTAAGCAACTGGAAGCTCGTCGCAGAGAGGCTATCAGCTATGTCAAAGGCTTGAGATCCGTAAGCTTCGGATGTGTTTGTTTCGCAGCTTAGGATAGGCTCCGATGAGTTGAGAATTTGGTTTGCAACCATTTGGGCTTTACAAGCAGCTGCAACTAAGGGACGGGCGTTTGGGGCTCTCCAGTCTTCGTTTGCGAGAGCGACTTGAGCTGAGCTTGATACAAGGATTAGAGCGGCTAATAGAAAGTGTTTCATTTTTTACCTCCAAGGTAAGTAATTGTTTTTGCCTGGAAGAAATATATAACGCATAGAGTTAATTGTCTTTTTAAATTTAATTAAATATATAATATAAAATTGAGTTATACTTAAAAGTGTGAAGACCTCTATTTATGACTTCAAATCGTATAAAGAATACCTAAAGGCCTGGATTGGGCAGCAGCCCCATAATGGCCATGGCTCCAAATCCGTGATTGCAAAGTACACACAGTGCAACCCTGCGTACGTAACTCAAGTTTTAAACGGAAATGCCCACTTCAGTCTTGAGCAAATTGAAAAACTGAAACCTATTCTGGCCCTCGATGAGGATGAGTTTGATTTTTTTGTATTGCTGGTCGAACGCGAACGCGCAGGAACGACTACATTAAATAAATACTTCACCCTCAAAATAGAAAAAGTGCTGCAAGCTCGAAAGCAGATTAAAAATAGAGTCAAAAACGAGGATCTTCTTAGTGAGGAAGTGCAAGTTAAATACTATAGTAGTTGGCTCAATATGGCTGTGCATATGGCTTTAACGATTCCGAGTTTTCAGAGTATTTCATCAGTGGCTTATCAACTGGGAACATCTGAAAGGTCTGTCAAGGATACTGTCGATTTTTTATTAAAATACGGAATTATAGCTGAGATCAAAACGGGGTATCGCATCGGAACAAAGCGATTTCATCTTTCTCATGATTCGCCCTTGATATCAAAACATCACAGCAATTGGCGATTGCAAGTGTTGAAGTCACTGGATCAAAAAAAGGAGGATAATCTTCATTACTCCTCTGTGATTTCGATTTCCCAAAATGATTATGCTAAAATTCGAAATGATCTTTTAGGTGCCATTGAAAATGCCAAAGCCATTGTGAAAGACTCACCAGAGGAAACGCTGGTTTCATTTTGCGTCGATTTTTTCAAAGTTTCAGTTGATTAATTCTCTTAAGGCTTGACTTAAATTGGCACAATTCCGTTCGTCACGAATAAGTTTAGAGCAGTCTTCAAACGAACGTCCTTTAAAGCTCATGATAAATCCAGTTAGCTCTGCAGTCTTATTCAGTGCCGTTAGCTGAAGATTATGAATGCCTTTACCTCGAATTTGAGCAACCAATCGGTCGAAATGATTTTCCAACTCTTCGAGTTGAATGCGAGTAGTTTCATCGTAGCCTTGGCGAGTGCGGTATCTTAAAATATCACTCGACGTATGAGCTAGAAGGTCTGAAAGATCAAACCAAAAATTCTGATTTGGGGACTCTAAAAGAGATTTGAATTGCTTTATCCCGGCCTCCCCCAATTCTGGATTGAGTTCTGCTAATTCACTAAAGCGAAGTGATATTGCTTTTAAAATTGGCGGCTGTTGAAATTGAATTTCGATAAAATCAGCTAGTCTTGAATTCTTTAGAGTGATTCGTAGGCGATTCTCGCTTTCGTCAAAAAGCGAGGCCACTATTTCTTGGATTTCAGCATTAGTCATTTCCAATGAGTACTGGATCTGTAAAGTTCTCAAAACCTCATGAGCTACCAGTGCGGCCTGATGCGTTTGGTTCAATTCACGAAATTGTGGCAAGCTGATAATAACTCCCAAATCTCTGATATACAGAGCTGTGGTGGAAATCTGCGTTTCATCTGGAAATTGCTTCGAGGAATCTATGTAAAAATTTGTATCAAGAACGCGAAACTGACCCGTAGAAAAATAAAATGGAAGGTTTTTGTAGATCGCTATAAGAGTTTGACGGAGCCGAGGTGCGATTCCCGATACTCTATCAAAAGCTTGCATGATTGTAGAATCTAAACAACTTTCTTCAAATTTGATTTTAGACAATAAATGACTATTGTTAACAGGAACTTCAACGGCGCAAGATAATGAGTTCAACTTTTCTTTTTCCCTAAACAGATCCAAAAAAAAGCGTTGATTGCTCACAAGCAGCGTAGAACCTCCGCCACTCATATCGCCACCGCTGGACATTCTCTTAAATAGTGAGTCTACCTTTTTCAGATCATTATTTTTGGGAGTCAAGTTGATGGCTTTTTCGAGGCGAATCCCTGATTGGCCTGGTGGCAGGATAATTTTTTTGTCTATGATTAGAACACGGGCTTTATCAATCCTAGGGGTGTCAAGAGGTTGAGCAGTGACAATTAAGGGTAGGCCCCAAAACGCCAAGGCAGCGCAAAGAACTCCTAATTTACATTTCTGAACTCTGATAATAGTCATGAAATTGTTTTAGCAAACTCTATACCTAAGCCAGCTTCAGGCTTTTGGTCTGCTAGAAAGCGAAGTGTCTATGGGAAAAACGAAGAATAAATACAGTCTTGAGTTCAAGCAACAGTTAATAGCGGAGATCGATAACAACGTGGTTTCCCTCAGTGAACAGGCCCGACGTCACGGTCTAGACAAAAATCAGGCAACAAAAAACTGCGGAGCGGCCTGTACTAAATCTTTGAAGATATGCTCCAATAGCAGGGGTTCACTCCAGTGACTTGTGGTTTCATTTCAGAAAATAAAAACTGTTTTGACAACGATATTTTGAAAAAAAATTGAAATAATTTCGCCGTGTAAAAAAAATCGACAAAAGTGACCTTGGGAGGCTCGCTGTCGAGATCGTTGCCGCTGCTTTCATCTTCAACTCAATTAAATCTCATTTTAAGACTGGCCTAGAACTCGCTTATCTAACTCACTGAAAGATCGTTCTAGCGAGAGCTCCCGGAGCCCCCGGCATCATTGAATCATAAGATTTGCAGTCG
>CAYSKF010000033.1:0-23166 GCA_964431515.1 uncultured Bdellovibrio sp. | reverse complement strand
GCTGTATCAAAAAGAAACTAACGCATAGAGGTCCCACTTTTTCCAGAAAGAGGGAAACTATTATCTATATAATTAACTGTCGAGCATTTTTTGTCACTCGTACTAGAAATACCAACAAACTTAAACCCCAATTTGGACAAAACAATACAGCGAGCTGGCCACTCTTTTGCATTTGATTGCGTAAGGAGTCTGCTATGAAACAATGGACTTATTTTTCAATCGCACTTATTTCGATCCATATTCTCACCGCTTGTGGTGGACGTTTTCATGCCTACAGCCCCAATGAAGCAAACTCTCAACCCACAGAAGCAACTGAAAATGCCGGGGCTATTAAGTCCCCTTCGGGAATAACCTATACACAAGGTCCTGGGACAATCCACTCACCAAGCCCAGGAACTACGACTCCAGACCAACCCAGTTCACCCTCGCCAGGATCCTCCGATTCAAGTGGTGGTAATGCACCAACACCAAATCCTTACAACCCAACTCCAAGAGAACCACCCAATAATGCCGGTGATAATGTTTCTAAACTAACTTGCGCGGAAGCTCAGTTTGTTCGCCTTTTAAATATATACAGAGGAAAAAATGGACGGAGCAGCTTGACGGTCTCCCAAGCTGGAGTCAAAGCCTCTCGCTGGCATGCTCAGGATATGATTAATAAAAATTATTTTTCACACACAGAACCGAATGGAAGAAGCTTCACTTCTCGTGCTGGTGCTTTTGGCTACTCTGCCTGGGCAGAAAATATCGCCGCTGGTAGCCACTCTGCTGAAGGTTCTTTTTGTCAGTGGAAGAATTCTCCCGGACACAACACCAACATGCTGTCTGCTCAACACAGTTCGATGGGCATTGGTAACGTGAGTGGTGGTGGTGGCTACGGAACATACTGGTCGAATAACTTTGGTCCCCAGGTCTCGGATGCCATTCAAGAACCACTCACCAATGACAGCAATTGCCCAATGCCAAGCTCTTTGCCAGGATGTTAATGCGGGGAAGGATCGTCACCAAGTCTTACTTGGTCTCCCCCTCGTCCCCCGTGCAAATAGATCTTCCAACGAATAAGTTTGCTCTGCTGGACATTACTTTCGTTTTCCCAGAGCTGACCTCAACAGTGTAAGAAGCTCCAGAATCCTCTGAGATATTTTTTATTACCAACTCACTTCGAGTCTCGCCCTGCATAGGCACACCATTTTTATACCACTGATAATTTAACAGGATCGAAGAGTTCTGTGATGGCGCTACCGAAAACTTAACTGAGCCATCAATCAACATTTCCTGAGACTGAGGTTGCATTTGAATTTCTACTCTACCAGCACCATCCGACCGGGCTTTACTTGAAGAAATACTCAACCCCATATCAGCGTCGACGGCTTCAATCAATTTTTTAAAGTTCAAACTACGACCACCTTTGACACGCGAAGTGAGCCCACTGAGCGTATCTGTAGATGCCAACACAAGTCTTTCCACCTGCTCTGGAGTAGGACGATATCCTCGTGACTTTGCCAGTCCATAAACCGCAGCCACCGCCCCAGCAACAACCGGAGACGCCATCGATGTACCACTCATTCCTGCCATACCACTTGCTGCAGCAGACATCGGAACAGTCGAAATAATTCCACCGTTTGCGGAATCCGAACCAGGAGCCACGATATCGACATAGGACGTAGAGAAATTAGAGAAGCTACTGATCGCCTTTGTTGAAGCATCAATAGAACCGACCGTAATCATACCTTCGAAGTCTTTTGCGTGCATCGCTGGAAAAAAGTTAAAGCCAGCACCAATTTCTCGACCGTTATTTCCCGCCGCTGCGACCAGGAAAGTGCCTTTACTTATCGCGTATTTGAAAGCATCACGATATGTGGGGCTGTCACCACTTCCGCCAAAACTCATGTTAACAACATCAGCTCCGTTATCAGCTGCCCAACGAATTCCATTCACCGCGGCGACGGTATCAATACCACGCCCATCATTAGAAGTTCTTACAGGTAGTATTTTAACGTATTTACCCAAAATACCACGCCCACCAACGCCATTCCCGGAAGTAGCGCCGACAATCCCAGCAACGTGTGTTCCATGAGACCCTGAATCAGTCGCAAAGGACCCACCACCAGACATTCCGTTGAAACCTACAAGTTGTCCCGCTGAGTCTTTGAGTTGAGCACCAACAATATCCGGGTGATTCATGTCCACCCCACTATCGACGATCGCAACTCGAACATTTGTATTAATGCCGTTGTTCGAATTGAACAGACGGTCATAGACAGCCGTATGCTCAATCGTCTCCAAATGTTTTTGCGCCGAAGGATCACTTCCTGCCACTTGAAACAGAGACATGATTTGATTGACATCAAGAGAAACAATACAGATGTCTTCATCTGCCATTTGCTTAAGGTCTGAAAAAGAATAATTGCGATCTAATTTTAATGAGTAGGCATTTTCACCAGTTTCTCCGAGTAAGTCCTGATTCTGAAAAATCAGATCACGTAAGAGGCCACCTGGTTTTTTACCAACACACTCGTTATCAACGATTGCGAGTAGATCTGAATTGGGGCCAAGATCCATACTGGCAAAACTAGCAGGAATTTTTTCGCGAACTTCTGCGACAGTGGCCTTTTGTGTCGGCTGAGCGATACACTCTTTCACATAAACTATAGGAGTTTCTAAGGCACCAGAAGAAAATTCGGTCAGTTCACCTGATACTGCATTCAAACTGCTTTTACCACAATTTTGGAAGAACACTCCAACAACAAGCATTGATCCAAATATCAATATTATCCGACTTGCAGCTTTGGTCATTATCCCCCCGATTGACAGCGCCGCATCTGCCTTGAAATACAATTTCAAAGAAGACTCCCCCGGCCTATAGATAGAATAACAATATTCAAAAATATTTGAGTAAAAAAAGTAATCCCGCCTCCAGTTTGAGCTATTCCGTTCCAAATTGAGATATCTTCCTAAAGACAAAATTTTACATTTACTTAAAGTCGAGAAGAAAACTCACGATCTGCCGTTAATGTACCGATAAGTTGCTATACAAAAAAAGGTATGGTTAAGCGATATGATAAAAACAATGAAAACTACGATTAGAATTTTCTGCCTTATCGTCTTCGCTCTTTTATATGCAGTAGCATCAAACTCACAACAACACAAAGGCTTGAATTTTCAAGCCCTACTAAAAGCCCCCAATGGCGAGCTTCCTTCAGACGCCAACCTCAATATAAAAGCTCAAATACTTTCAACTGATAACTGTATTCTCAGAGAGGAATCGTTTTCAAATGTACCAATGACTCGGGGTTATATCAATTTAGTCCTGGGAACTGGTACAGTGGGCGGCGCAGATCCAGGACTTTTACCACATAAAGCATTCGATAACTCATCAACCATCAATAACCTCGTCTGCTTGAATTCGGACCAAACAGTCAAAAACGATAAAACAAGCTTTATCCCCAATCAAACTAATGGCTCTCGTAAGTTGCGGCTGAACTTTGAAGTTGCTGGAGAAGCGCTCACCTCCGAATTTAATATAAGAGCTGTTGCATACTCCGTAAATTCGGAAACTTTAAACGGTAAAACCAATTCTGATTTCATTCAGATTTCAAATCATATCACCCAAGAGCGTCTAGAAAATTTTCTTACAACTTTAACGAGTGCTAACGGAAATGCAGTGAAATGGAATGGCTCCACATTCACTTCCTATGACCCCACAAGCGGAACCAATTTAGCGAACAACTCAGTTCCATCCACTGCGATCACAAGCTTGGACTATAACAAGCTAACAAGCATACCAGCGCCACTGAATCAAATTGGCAACCTTAACTGCGCTGACGGTAAAATATTAAAAAAAACAAGTGGATCCTGGTCTTGCAGCGATCAGACAACAATAACCTTTGGAACAACTGCCGGCACGGCGGCTGAAGGAAATGATGCAAGAATCACTGGAGCCTTTCAAACAAACACGGCGCTAAACGGAGATCTTTCCGGAACTTTAGCAAGTCCACAAGTCCAAGGCATCAAAGGACAGACTATATCTGCTGCGGGAAATAGTGCCGGGCAATATTTAAGATATACAGGAAGTAACACTTGGACTCCAAGCTTTATTGCAATGACGGATTTAAGATCATCGATTACGGGTGTCAGTTCTTTTGCTAGCTCTTGCAGTGCCAAGCAAACACTTACCTACAACTCAGTCGGCGATGTCATGAGCTGCACTGACATCACAGGAGTTCCAGCTGCCAATATTACTGGCCTAGCTGCCTCCGCAACGACGAACACAACCAATGCTGACAACATCACCTTAGGGACACTCAATGCCAGCAGGCTTCCAAGCAGCATTACCAATGCAATGTGGAGTGAGTCCAGCGGTGATGTTTCCCGACCAACTGGCAGGGTGAGTATCGGAACTTCAACTTCTTCAGCGAAGCTGACCATCAATACAACAAATGAAGACTATATTAGCTTTACCACCAGCGACACTACGGGTGGTGGTAATACTGCAAGTATTACCTACAAATTAAAAGCCAGTCCTGCTGAAACCTCCACAAGCGACACGGTTTCACGGGGACGCCTCGAATTCAAATCAGAAAGTATAGTCGATAACGGAGACACGATCACAGGAACCTATACTTTTGATGGCAATGTCGGTATTGGCGACACCTCACCGAATACACGTTTAGCAGTTGCAGGAGCTATAAAAATGGGAAATACCACTGCGACCTGTGATGTGACCAGCGAAGGGCAGCAACGCTACAACTCAACACTCAAGCGAATGGAATTTTGCGATGGGCTTCATTGGCAAAGCTTGGGATCTCCTTCGGGGGCCGTTCAAGCATTTTCTCAAACAACCTGTCCCAACGGTTGGCTAGAAGCCAATGGCAATGCCATTTCTCGTACCACTTACGCGACACTTTTTGCTTCTATTTCGACAAGCTATGGAGTTGGCGATGGCTCAACGACATTCAACCTTCCCGATTACCGCGGATATTTTCTTCGCGGATGGGACCATGGAGCCGCTGTTGATCCAGATTCAACTTCACGAACAGATCGCGGCGACGGAGTGACTGGTGATGCCGTCGGCACCAAGCAAGCTAGCTCAAATAAAAGTGGCAGTATAAGTGTGGCCATTCCCGTGGATGCGACAGCTTCCGATAACAACGTGCCTGCGGACACTGCCGTGCTCGGAAAGGGACTAGTAAGCTCGAGCGCAGCAAAGATCTACAGCTCTTCCTCTGCAACTACGACATTAAAGCCTTTTAATGTATCAACAACAGGTGCAGCTGAAAGTCGTCCCAATAACATCAATGTTCTTTACTGCATCAAATACTGATGAAAAAAGATGGATAGTTTTATGAAATACATTTTCTTATTTATTCTCGCTATTAGTGCAGGCTGCACCTCGACCCCAAAACTCATTGATCACTCTTCGGGCGTGGCTTTCAAAGACTCAGCGAAATGGCGGGACATTAAAAAAATAATTAGTAATAGCGGCGAACTTGAGCAACTTTATCAACTGACTGTAAACAGTTTCATAGATCCAATTGAGCAAAGTGACCAAGAAGAAATTGTCCAAAATGAGAAAAAACGTGCTTTATGGAAGGCCCGCGTGGAAAAGTTCGTCTATCAAAAAGTTTACGAAAATCCGGACCTGATTGATCAGCTAGCGGAAGTCTACGACAAGCATTATTCTCACGAAGAGGTTTTAGCAATCCTTCAATTTCAAGAAAGCTCTGTCGGCAAAAAAGTTCGCAAAAGCAAAAGTTTAATTTTTCAGGAGTCCTTTCAAATCGGACAAACCTGGGGCCGAAGTATTATGGAAGAGTTCGAGAAAGAAATCAGAGGAAATACTCAACATATTGCCGAGAAGTAAGCTATTTAAATAGTTGTTTACCAATGGCTTTCCCTGTCTACAGGGTGAACACAATCAGGCATAGTTGCACGATTCATCTAACAAAATGTCCAGGTCAATGATCGTGCTGGACCAAAAAAATGAACAGTCGCATTTTTACTACATACATCTGTTACATTAGATCCCAATCAATTAAAAAAATCTAAACCCCTCATTAAAAAATGTGGCCAAAGTAGAAAATATTATTCAAGCTTTAAAAGCATTACAAAATATCAATTATAATCATGAAAGGAATCTGATGAAAAAATTGATTGCGACCTCCCTCCTATTTACGAGCCTTAATGCCTATGCCAATATTTCAAGCACAGTGACTGTGGCTTCGAACTATATCTGGAGAGGTCTTAGCTTTTCGACCACAGATGCTGCGGCTCCGGCGGCTAGAGGTCTGCCAGTTCTTCAAGGCACGATCGACTATACACACAGTTCAGGTTTTGCTTTGGGTACTTTCGTAGGCAATTCAGATTCTACAAACCTGAAGACAGGTATTGCCGAGAGAGACACCGAGACAGACTTCAACGCCTCTTATACCTATAAGATTTCAGACGAAATGACGACGGGTCTTTATGCTTTCTGGTACAACTACCTCAACAATCCAGATAATAACAGCATGGAATACATTGCTTTTCTTACTTGGAACTCAGTGCGTTTGGATGTTTCACATATGCCGAAATACTTCGGTATTGAATCAGCAAACACTTATGCAAAACTAGGTGTCCGTCAAAACTTGACAGAAAAGTTCGGCGTTATGGCTCATGTCGGAATGTCTAGCTTTGAAAAAGAAGTCAAAGTATTGACTAAAAACTATTCTGATCATCGCGTAGGTCTTTTCTATGCAGCGACACCATTCACAGTTGAAGTTGCATATACCAACACAGACCGTAAAACCTACGCAAGCGAAGCAGACTTTAATGCTTCTAAAGAAGTAGAAATGAAAGATAAAGCTGTCACTTTAAGTATTTCAGCTGCTCTGTAAAAAGAAAAACCCATGCCTTCACGTTTTATCAATATGAAAGCATGGGTTCTATTTAAGCTGCTTTTTGATTTTTTACGGATTTGCTTTCGGAACTTTTTAAAGGCAACACCTGCGCCATCTTCGCACTGCCTTTATTGCCATAAACAACCTGATTGATCTCAACAACCACATTCTTCATAATCTGACTTTGTGAGTTGATCTCCTCTGCTGAACCCGCAATTTCTTCAGAAGAAGCTGCATTGGACTGAACAGACTGATCTAGTTGATTCATGGCTTTACTGATCTGTTGAATTCCCGCCGCTTGCTCTTCGCTAGCTGACGAAATTTCATTATTAAGATCTGCCACTTTTTTCACTGACAGAACGATATTTTTCAACATCTCGCCAGATTTAGCAGACTTTTCAGTACCTCTCTCAATTTTATCAACTGATTCTTTAATCAGAGTCGAAATATCTTTAGCCGCTGAAGCTGAACGTTGAGCCAAGCTTCTCACTGCCTCCGCAACCACTGCAAAGCCCTTGCCATGCTCCCCAGCTCTCGCAGCTTCCACAGAGGCATTTAAAGCTAACAAATTAGTTTGAAAAGCAATGTCATCAATCACATGAATAATTTCTTCGATCTGCTTGGAAGAGGAAGAAATTTCGTTCATTGAAGATAGCAACTCTTGCATCTCCACTTCACCCTGAACAGCCACTGAAGACGATTGCCCTGAAAGAGCCGCTGCTTGCTTCGCATTTTCAGAATTCATTTGCACCATTGATGTCAGCTCTTCAAGTGAAGCTACCGTTTCTTCTAAAGAAGCCGCGGATTCACTGGCTGATTCCGAAAGATTCTGCCCTGCTTGGCTCAACTGATAGATTGAACCAGCAACTTGCTCGCCAGAGTCCGCAAGTTTTGCAGATAAAGAAACCAATAGTTTTGAAATATATTTAGAGATCAATAAGACCGCTGCCATCATGAAAAGAAAGCCCATACTTGCAATCAAAACCTGTGTCATCACCGCCGCATTTGCCGAAGCCAAAATCGCAGACATTGGTGTACGAATAATTAACGCCCAGGATTCGCCCGAAACACCAATTGGCATAGGCGTCACCGTGTAGAGATACTCAACCCCATCATCTTTGCTTACGCCCTGAATGACAGCTTCCTTAGCATCACGGATGGCGGCCTTAAATTCTTCCTCATTACTTGGAAATGCCACTTGCTTAGTAATTAAACTATCATCAGGATGTGAAGCCAAGTTCCCGCGTGAAGTTACAATAAAAGCTATAGACTCTTTAAAGGGTTTAATTTGCGCCGCTTCCTCTTGCAACTTCTTCAAAGGTAAATCAACACCCGCTACCCCCAAAACCTTTCCATCAACAAGAATTGGTACCACTGCAGATGTCATCAACACTTGAACACCATCAATAGGATAAAGATAAGGCTCTATCATAGTCTCTTTTTGACGTTCCTTAGGAACGAGATAATAATCCCCCTCGCCAGGATTATTGTAGCCAATGAGTGGACCTAACAGAGGTTTACCATTCGACCAGGAAAGATAAGGAACAAAACGACCCGATTCATCGTGTCCTTCAACACTAACGAAAGAAGCATCCTTACCATCCCAGGCATTGGCTTCCCATCCCGTCCAGGTGCCCAGCAAGCCTTTATTATTTTGAAGAATATTTCTAAGAACTTCGACAATTTGAGTTCTTCCAGTAGTTTTAGTTTTGTAGAAAGAGTCGAATGTATTTGCCATAGTCCGAGCCATGACCAACCCTTCATCCACCGTTCTTTCCATTTCAGCCGCAGAAGACTTGCCCACTTCAACCATATACTGCGTCGCCGATTCACGAGCTGACTCATGACCATTTAAGGCCATCACAGTTGTCATTACACCAAACACCGCCAAGGATGCTAATCCAATTGGCACTGCTAACTTCATTTGAATCGACATGTTCTTCACGAAAAATATCTCCACTATGTTTTAGATGACTATTTTTCGGAATAAAAAATAAATTCTTGAAAGATTTTATTTTAACAAGCTGGTCGGTCTAACTCGCATTTCACAACCTATTTCTCGACCTTCGTCGAAAATAGAATCCAGATAATAGCAAAATATCTAAAGAGCTGCTCGCAAAAAAATTAGATAGGATCTAAACCTCACTTGAAAATGTCGCCTGGAAGAATGTTTTTAATCTTCTTCGGATTGATTCAGATCATGATCTTCGTCGTGATCTGAACTAGACTAAAACTGACCCCTTTAATTGTTGACGATCATAAAGTTGATTCACTGACACGCAGAATGGCAAGATTCTGTTAATTACCCAGAACTAATGTGTAATACTATTTTAAATACTCAGTGAATTAAACTACAGTGACAGATCTAATCTTCGGACGTATCAAGACCTGATTGTGATAGAAAACGTATAACGCTAAATGCAAAGCCAAACACTCTGGCTTCTTTGTCGTATTCCAAGTTCGCCTGAATAGCCTATTCACATTTGCTCTAATCATCGCAAAAGAGTGATTTAAGCTAAACAATGGATCAAATCCCCCAGCCTTAAGCTCGCCCTGACCGACGACACAGCCCCTTCGTCCTTTAAAAGTTTGATGATATCCCCCAGGAAAGAATCTCTTCACATCTCGTGGATAGTGTGGATTTTCATCTGATTTAATCACCACACAATCAGATAGAAAAGGTTTCATTTCTGCAAAAAGACTTCTTCGCATCGATTTACGTTCATCCATTCGAAGTCCGTATTTTTTAAGCGAACGAGCGACTAACAATCCCTTAGCTGGTATTCGACCTACACGAAAACCCAAAATCCTGCGTGAACCCGTTTCGATCAACATTGGCACAGATAAAGGTTTCAATTTACTATGCTCAAAAGTTTCCAAATCATCGAATTCAACTTCTTGTGACGGTGGAAATACCCACCCTACTCAAATTCTGACATATGAGATTCTTAGGGAATAAGATAAACTCGCCCTCGTTAAATGTGTTTCAAAAATAGAATTATCTAAATTTGTATTAAGGAGCCTCTGCCCGGCGGATCATTAGAATGAAAAACTAAAGTTTAAAATCTCAAAAAAAGACACACTGAACCCTCTCTGATAGAGAGGGTGACTATGCAAGATTAAAGTTGGCTCTTGAAGACTGAAAGACTTATTTGAACAACTGACGAAGCTTCTGAATGTCTTGAAGCAAAGAGTCTACAGACTCATTCACATTCTCAAGACGCATATAAACCTGGCTCATATCTTTTTCTTTACGGACTTGAGCCTTTAGTTCCTTCATAGCATTACGAGCACCTTCGATTGAAAAGCGATCTCGGTGCAAAAGTTTACGAATGAGTAGAGCATTCTCAACATCTTTACGCGTGTACATGCGCTGATTATTGGAGGCTTTTTTCGGGCGGAGTACTTCAAACTCGGTTTCCCAATAACGAAGAACATACTGTTTGATACCTAGAATTTCAGCGACGTCACCAATTTTGAATCCCATTTTATCTGGGATAGCCTGAATCTCTTCCAAGAGCTTATCGTCACATAACATGGCTGGAATAGAAACAGACTCTGAAGTCACAACCGGAATTGTTTTCAACTCCGTGCGCTCAATCAAGTCAAGACGTCGATCATCCAAAGAAAGCTCCGAGCTGAGCTCGAGGCTTTCAGGCTCATTCGTTGTCATCGTAGTCGTCATCATCATCGTCCTCATCCGTTAAGTGAGCGTACTCCTCACCATTCAACATGGCCTTCAATACTTGAGAGGGACGGAAAGTCAGAACACGACGAGCTGAAATCTTGATTTGCTCACCCGTCTGCGGATTACGACCGATGCGTTCATTTTTGCCACGAACAACAAAGTTACCGAATCCGGAAATCTTCACTTTTTCGCCGTTTTGCAAAACATCCTTCAAGGTATCAAAGCAAAGCTCGACCAGCTCTGAAGCTTCCTTTTTCGAGAAACCAATCTTTTGATACACGTTCTCGACGATATCGGCCTTCGTCACTGTTGATTTACCTAAGTTCTGGCCTGCCATAGCGAATATACTCCATTAATTACTTTTACTGCTTCCACAAGAGGGCCTACGGCACTCTTGACTTAAACCACTTGGCTCAAACATCTTGAGAGGCATCTACGACTGAATGGATCTTTAAAAACCCTCAGCCGTAGCGGACTCCAGTCAGTTTAAGCCTAACAACTCCATGACAACAATCAAGAATTTATCTCACAGAAAGATCAAAATTCTTTTTCAAACTCTCAAGAACCTTGTTCGTGGTCTCCATAATCTGCGCTTCTTGCAGTGTGGCATTCTTATCTTGAAGCCACAAACGGATCGCAACAGATTTTTTACCAGCTTCCATCTTCTCGCCTTCATAAAGATCGAAGATATCGGCATTCACCAACAATGAACCTGCGGCCTTGCGAATGTCCTTAAGAACATCTCCCACCTTCAAAGTCTTCGGCATGACAAAGGCAAAGTCACGCTCCACCACAGGGAACTTCGAAATACTTTGTATACGGTATGGACGAGGCTGACCCTTATAAAGTTGATCCAAATCCAACTCTGCCAAAGCTGCTGGAACGCGGATTTTATTATCATCCAACAACACAGGATGAAGAGTTCCGATAAAGCCGACTTTCTTCCCTTCTACCAACAGTTGTGCAAACTGTCCCTGATGCAAGAACACTGGAACATCTGCCGGAGCCGCACTCACCCAAGTGTAAGAAGAGATATTCAAAGTCTTCAAGAGGACTTCGACAGCTGCCTTCAATTCAAAAACCACGGGGTAATCCAAGCTCTTATTCCAAAGCGTCTGAGCTCGTCCCCACAGCGTCAAACCTAAGCGTGTACCTTCGCCGTAAGAGCCATCTTCTTTGACCGCAAAAGTGCTGCCAATTTCAAATAGACGACCTTGTTGATTTCCCGCATGGAAATTGTGATTCAAGTTTTTAAACAATCCATAACTCAAAGTCGAACGCATGACGTCCATCTCTTCGTTCAACGGATTCATCAAACGAATTTCTTTTTCTGAACAATTTAAGCCCGACGCTTTCAAAGCAGCTGTAGATCCCAAAAAGGCTTTTTCACCTTTCGAACCTACAAACGCGAAATTGAAAGCCTGCTGAAATCCTTCAGCTCGCATCAACTCGCTCGTCGTACGATTTAACATGAACACTTTGTCGTGCTGAGATGGCAATTCTGCCAATGCCGGCAAAGCTTCTGGAATATGTTCATACCCATTCAAACGGGCATACTCTTCAACAAGATCCATATCTTGTTCAAGATCGAAACGGAAAGTCGGAGGAAGAACTTTGTAAGAGTCCCCTGTCTTTTCAATTTGGCAACCTAAACGCTTCATGAAATCGACAAACTTCGCCTCTTCCGCAGCATATCCCAAACGATCGCTCACAGTTTGAACTGAAATCGTGACTGGTGCTTTCTTAACTGGATGAGGATAAAAATCATGATGATCCGCAAAAGCTTCACCACCAGCAACTTCTAAAATCAAAACAGTCGCGCGATTCAAACCACGCAAAGCCCCGTCTGGATCCACTCCACGCGAGAAGCGATACGCTGAATCGGTATCAATCCCATGCGTGCGAGAAGTCTTACGCGCTGACATTGGCAAGAAATAAGCGGACTCCAAGAAGATTGTCGTCGTCGATTCACTGACACCTGAGTTTTTTCCACCGACAACACCCGCCAAACAGGCCGGATGAGATTGATCACGAATCGTTAATTCTTCACCCGTCAAAGTGATTTCAGATCCGTCCAAAGTAACAAACTTTTCGCCGGCAGTAGCCCGGTCGACGATCACTTTATTGCCCGCAATAAAAGCCGCATCAAAGGCATGCAATGGTTGACCCAATTCCATCATCACAAAATTCGTCACGTCGACGATGTTGTTGATAGAATTCAGTCCCACGCTTTCAAGACGTTGCTTAAGCCATTCCGGAGAAGGTCCTACTTTCACGCCCTTGATCACTCGACCGGTGTAACGAGGACAAACGTCAGCAGCTTTCACTTCCAAACTGATCGTGTTCTTCGTCGAAGACGATCCTAGTTTTGGTTCTGCTACTGGAGTTTTTAACTCTTTCCCAAACAAACAAGCCACTTCACGTGCAAGACCGAAGTGACTCAAACAATCGGCGCGATTGGGCGTCACTTTCAATTCGAAAGTGATGTCATCGTAACCGCCGTATTCAGCATAACTCTTACCGATCGGCGCATCTGTGGGTAGAATTGCAATACCATCGGATTCTTTTGCCAAGCCAAGCTCTTTCAACGAGCAAAGCATTCCGCCAGAATCTACACCGCGAACTGCCGCTTTCTTAATTGCAAAATTCCCAGGCAACACAGCCCCTGGAAGAGCCACAATCACACGGTCACCGGCTTTGTGGTTTTGTGCTCCACAAACAATTTGATGAACGACGCCTTCGCCAGTCGCAACCTGACATAATGATAATTTATCCGCGTTGGGGTGTTTCCCTTTTTCAAGGATGTGACCCACAACAACGTTGTTGAAATCTTTTGCTCGGTTCGTGATTTCTTCCACTTCAAGACCCGCACGAGTCAAAGCTTCTGCAAGTTCCTCTGGCTTTTGGAAGAACTCTGTCACATCTACATAATTATGGAGCCATTTTAAACTGATCTTCATTTTACAAACTGCCTTAAGAAACGAACGTCATTTTCTGGGAATAAACGAATATCTTCAATGCCGTACTTAATGATTGCCATGCGTTCAATACCAAAACCGAACGCAAAGCCCTGCCAACGTGGATACTCAATCTTCGCCGACTGAAAAACTTTTGGATTCACTAAACCGCAACCACCGATTTCAATCCATCCTGTATGCTTACACAGACTGCAGCCTTTGCCCTTACAAATCGGACAAGAGCAATCCACTTCTGCAGAGGGTTCTGTGAAAGGGAAAAAGCTAGGTCGAAAGCGGGTTTTTAATCCTGCACCAAAGAACTCTCGCACGAAGAAACTGATTGTACCTTTAAGGTCTGCCATCGAAACTTTTTCATCGACACACAAAGCTTCGATTTGATGAAAGTTTGGCAAATGCGAAATATCGCTGTCACAACGGAACACCGGACCTGTGCCGATAATACGCAAAGGCAACTTTTCCGTTTCCAAAGAATGGATTTGGATGGGTGACGTGTGCGTTCTCAAAACGTGCGTTTTGTCGATAAAGAAGGTATCTTGCATGTCTCGCGCAGGATGATCTGCTGGAATGTTCAAAGCCTCGAAATTGTAATAATCTTTTTCGATCAACGGACCTGTACGCACGCTGTAACCCAAACGAGCCATGACGCCAAAAATCTCTTCCGTCACGATGTGCACTGGATGTTGCGAGCCCTTAGGACGCGTAAATGCAGGTAAAGTGAGGTCAATCTCCTCAGCAGCCATTTTCGCTGAAATCTCTTTTTTCTTAAGAGCTTCTTCCGCTTCGACGTAAGCCACTTCAAGAACTTGCTTCACTTCATTCACCATTTTACCAAAAAGAGGTTTTTCCTCTTTCGGCAGCGAAGCCATTTCTTTCATTATTTCAGTGAGAGACCCGCTTTTTCCCAGGTATTGAACCTTGAGATCATAGAGGTCTTTGGAACTGGCTGCCGCTTTAAAGGCCGCCAGGGCGGTTTCTTTGATAGATTCGAGTTTAGTTGTGGACATAGGGTCTCATAATTACCCCAGAGCCTCGTATTTTCAAGCGTTTAGCTTTTGCACACGGCGCAAAAAAAGCTTGAGATTTTAGGCCATTCAGCCTATCTTCCCCGGACTCCTATGGCTCATAAGAACAAAACCAACTATAGTCCCTACAAAGCCCGTCAAGAAGCTCGCGGAACTCCATCTGCAAGCTCGAATATGGGTCGGCATAAAAAGCCAGAGTTGATTTATGAACTCAATGAAGCCAATGATCGCTTGGCTGACGTCTTTCGCAATCACAATTTTGACATGGTCAACCACCAGCAAAGACTGCAATTGGCACATTTTTACCGCCTTTTGATGCTGAATCAGGAAAAAGAGAATTTCACTCGATTGCTGAAGCTTCGTGACATTGCCATTAAGCACTTTATCGACAGCATCATCATTTTAAAGCACACCAAGCTACAATTTCCCTTGCTCGATGTGGGCACTGGTCCTGGGTTTCCCGGCATTCCTTTGAAAATCATGTTTCCGGAAGAGCAAATACTCCTCGGGGAAGGAGTCCAACGCCGTGTCGAATTCCTGAAGCATGTTCGTAGCGAAATGAAATTACAAAACCTCGATATTCTTGGACGCAATATCAACAAGCACTGCGTGTACCCCGTCAATGGAGCTATCACTCGAGCGGTCGAGGATGTCGGCAACACACTGGGGAACGTCCTCAACTGCCTGCAACTTGGCGGTAGAGTTTACTTCATGAAAGGTCCTGGCGTGGACCCTGAAATTGAAGCGGCAAAAAAGGAATGGTCTCCTTTTTACAAACTCGTAGAAAACACGGCCTATACTCTTCCCAATACACCTCATGAACGTAGACTTGTTGTTTATGAGAAAATTCAACACCGGGAACTTCCGGAAGAGGACGAAGGGGAAGAACTTCTTTTTGATGAGCTTTCTAGTGACGAAAAAAGACGTTGGAGTAAATACTAATGAACTCCGTCGAGCAGAGCCTCATCATTGCTAAACTTCTAACACAAAAAGGTGATTTTGCGGAAGCACGAGAGCTGGCGATTCAAGCCATGCACTCTGCATTGCTACTTAATGAGCGTCAACAATGGCTTGAAGCTTCTCGACTTGTTTTCCAATGCTGCCAAGAACTTGAAGAACCTCAAGGTGCCTATGGGGCCATCGAAGATGTTTTACAATTCTTACGCTCCAATCCGCCTGAACTTCTTCAGGCTCCAGCTGAAACGCTCGTCGCTTCCTGGCTGTTGTCACAAGGGAAAATCACAGAGTCGCAGGATTACACTCAATCTGCGATCACTAAAGCCACTCACCACCGTGACCTCCCTACACTAACCAGAGCTCTTCTTGTTCTGGCTTTCACGCAGACTCTGGATCCAGCCACCTATGGGCAGGCTCTTTTGACTTTGGATAAATTGGATATTCTTTTAGGTGAGATTGACAATCCAGAAACTCAATTATCTTCATACAATCTTCGCGCTTTTATCTACACGCAAAAAATGCAGTTCAAAGAGGCGACGGATATTTTATGGAAGAGCTATGAGCAAGCGAAGCTTCACGGCTTCTATCCCCTGATCTCAAGCATTCTTGCACAAATGGCGCGCGTCTACCGCGACCAAAAATATGATGAGCAGTACAAGATCTATGCTGAGCTAGCACTCAAAGGCACTGACAAAAATAAGATGCCACGTTTGTACCACTTAGTTTCAGCTATCTGCCCTCAGGGCCTAGAGAGCTTGCGACCTCAGTACGACTTCAAGATCAACGAAACAGAAAGACTGGTCGAAGAAAAAAATAAAGGACTCATTGATTTCAAAAATCAGCACATTCTTTACGATATGGCGCTTTTGTTTATTAAAAATGCTGGAAAACGCTACAGTAAAGAGGATCTCGTTGCCCAAATCTGGAAGCAAGTTTACGACCCCGATCTGCATGACAACTTGATCTATGTTTCCATCAAGCGCCTGCGAACACTTCTTGAACCCGATGCTGAAAGCCCTCGCTATATCCTCAGAGATCGCAAGGGTTATTATTTTAATCCACAAACAGTCATACAATTTAAAAAATCAGAGGAAGCAACACTATGAAAATCATTGCCTCGCTCATTTTAACACTGTTTTGCTCACTTTCTCTAGCTGGCCCCGGTGATGGACCTATCGTGCCATGGCCGACAAGCATCCGGGAAGATCTTGTTATCGAAAACATTCAGGGTTCTTGGATCGGGTACAGCCACAACTCTATCTGGAATATCGACATTTATCCTGCAGTTGGCATCAGCGACGTGGGTGTCATTCGCATTCGCTCAGAAGCCCTCTTCACAAACAAAGCTCAAGGACTGCTTAACGACAGTAACGGGTTTTTCTGGGGTGAAGTGACGATGGATCTGCGCCATAGAGCCATGGTTATTATCTACAAAGACGTCGAGGGTACAAAACTTCGTCTCGTGAACACAACGAACCAGAAGTTTCACGACATTAAAATCTACCCAGCCAGCACTCAAAACAAACAAGAGCCATCCAATGATTGAAATCAGTTCTAAAACGAATGATCACTTTCGCCGCTGGACTGATTTATCATCAGCGCGTGGTATAAAAAAGCACCAAGAGTTTATACTCATGGGTAAAAAGCTGATTGAAGAGTTTTGTGAAAACCCAACCTTCAATGTCAAAGCTGAGATCATTCACGAAGACCTGAGCCCGCTAACCACTTCAGCGGCTTCTTTCAAAGGCAAACGCATCCCGGTCTTTAAACTGCCGAAGGCTTTGTTTAATGAAGTCGATACAATCGGGACACATTTCAATTTATTTATTCTAGAGCCGCGCGAAATACCTCAGCTTCCTGAAGCTGCGAAAACGCAAGGGCTGGAAGTTTTATGTCCTTTAGGCGATCCCGCAAATCTTGGTGCGATGGCCCGTTCTGCAGTCGCTTTCGGTGCTACAAAGCTTATACTGACTGACGAAAGCTGCAATCCCTATCACCCAAAGGCCATCAAAGCCTCTGCAGGTGCCATTCTCAAAGTACCACTTTTTCGTGTGGGAAAATTCACCGATTTCGTTACCAACAATGAAGATGTTTATGCTTTAGACATGAAGGGTGAAAATGTCGCTTCTTTTCCGTGGCCGAAAAACATACGCTTGGCCGTTGGTGAAGAAGGTCCTGGATTTAGTGGTTTGAAAGGTCTTAAGCGTCTTGCCGTCAGCACACAAGGGGTTGAGTCCTTGAATGCCACTGTGGCTGCAAGTATCGCTTTATTCAGCTACTCCTGCCGTCACAAAAAGTAATTATTTTTTAACAAGGAATCAAAACATCCTGCAAAGTAGCTGGTGGCTCGTCTTTCCATAAAGACAGGACGTACCCACCACCACCAGAACCAGTCGGCTTCACGACGAAAGCCCCTTGTTCCAGTAAGAAAGTCATGTGCGAATGAGGTTCGCCCTCATTCAATCCCCATTTTTCGAAACAATCTGCGGCTTTTTTGATTGCTTGAGCTAGCATCGGGAAACCTTCAGCTTCAGATAGCGATAAAGACTTCTCTGCTTCTGCAACAGCCTCTGCCATTTGCAGATCCAGCTTTTTTCCTAGCTCGGGGTTTTGTGCGATCAGTTGCTTCACTTTTGTGACAGCATCGAAGGTGACTCCCCTCTTGCCACAATAGCTAATATACCAACGAGGCTGCCAGGATGTTTTTAAAGCAGTACGCTCTCCATCACGCACAAAGCGTAAGCCCTGGCCAGATAAGGCCACGGCAATATCCACCCCACTACTTTCCCCATGAAACAGATTTTCTAAACTGCGGGCAAAATCATAAAATTCGTTTTCAGCAACGTAGCCCAAATATCCCAACCAGCGCGTGATTGCCACACACAATGTTGCAGAGGCCCCCATTCCCGCCCCTACTGGAACAGACGAGTTCAAGGTCAAAACCCCAGTCAAATCGGCTCGCGAAATTTTCAAGACTTCACAAGCTTTCTCTAAAACTCCCCAAACCAGCAATTGCAAATCTTTACCGTGCTCACCTAGCAACACCAACTCAAGTGGTTTTTCACTATGAATGTAATGCAACTCCAGATGACGGGATTGAATAGGAAATACGATAGCAGGAACGCCACGCAATACAGAGTGTTCTCCGGCCAAAATCCATTTTCCAAATGATTTACATGAAAAATCAGTGGGCATGATTCGTAGGACCTTCAAAAGCCAAAACTTTAAATTGAGCCATGAAATGATCGCGGTAATTTTCAAAAGTCTTCTTTTGATCCTGACGGAACAACATATGCACATTTGCTCCCGCATCCATCGTCACCAAAGGCCCATCTTGCCATTTATTCCAAAAACCTTGGCAATCTTCTAAAACCTTTTTTGATCCCTCGGTCATATAGCTAAAGGCAGGCTGACTTGTTTCAAACAGGCGGTGCATATCGATGAATTCATCCCACACAATTTGGCGAGCCATATGCCAATCATTAAATTGCAAAGCCTGACTGAGATCTTTCAGACGAATTTCTGCTCGCTCAACTCTTCCATTGAAGCGAGGGCTTGTGGTAACAAGCTTGTGCGCTTCTGAACTAGAGACTTCTTTTTTGGAAGCTTCAACCACCACCACTAAGTGATGAAGATTTTTAACCGGCAAAGCCATAGGTTCAGCGTATTCATGCTGCCAAAGCGCCCATGGTGAAAAAAGCGAGCGACAAGAAGATCCGGATCCTTGACGGGAAAACTCAGAAAGAATTTTTTTATCTGTGCCCCAATCCTGCGGATTGATCTTTTGAAACATCTCAGCCGCAGCCAATGTTAAAGCCGCAAAACTGGAAGCCGAACTTGCCAGGCCACAATCTGATGGAAAGTTGTTTGCAGATTCAATGAGGAAATTCTTCTCTATCTGCCACTTTGCTTTGAGATTTTTAAAATGGTTGATAAATCTTTGCTGGCCTTTTTCTGACAGATTCATTTTTTCTAAATCTTCACGTTCCAACAATTTCCACTGATCTTGATCAGCTTCAATTTCAGTCAAACGAACAAACGTGCGAAGATTTTCTAAAGTGTAAGATAACGATCCATTGGTCGGCTTGTTACCCGAGCCTTCAATTTTCCCCATGTACTTTATTAACGCAATATTCGATGGAGCGGACACTAGAACTTGATTCATAACGTACCTCGTACCTGCAAGCCTGATGCAATCTGATCAGAAGAAGAAATTATAGATAGATGTTTATTTTCACAATACTGTTTTAAAGCAGCTCCGTTGTTTTTACTAGTCAGCACCAACACCACATCGGCGCCGAGGGCGCCACAACCTTTAGCTGTGAGCACGTGGGGAATACTTAAAAGTTCACCCAGTAAAGATAGAGTTTCAGAGCATGTAAAATTTAAATTTTTAAGTGCTGTTCGGTAAGCAGTGATTCCCTCGACAAAAGAGGAACTACTTTTTTCCTGCAAAGATTCACGGATTTTTACGAAGCTCGCCTGCAAATCTGAACCATCAAATGCCGGAAGATTCTTTAAATGTTCGTGAGTTGCCACCTTATTTCCGGTGTGCAACAAGTAAAAATCTAAATCGGTAAACGGCCATTGGAGTGTCGATAGGGACTCACTTCTTTTCTCAAAAACCGTCAGCTGACCTGAGTACTGTCCAACAAGGTCCGCACCACTAGGACGCTGTCCCTCACCTTTCCAGGCATGGGCGTAATAGGCTTCAAGAAGATCCTGCCATTGCAGATCAGTTGTTAGATTTATATCTGGATTTATGGTTTTGAGTCTAAATGCATAGACACCCAAAAATTGGGCTGTTGAAGCTCCGAAGCCACCACGCCCTTGATAGGGATCAAAAAACTCCAAATCATACTGAGAAAAAATCTCTGGATATTTTCGCACAAAAAGTCCTGCGGGTGACTCTGGATGAATGACTCCAAGACCACCATTTCCTTTTTGTACGTGCAGTTCAAAGCGTGGCTCTGACAAAAAGACAAGAGTTGGCCCTCCTTGAAGGGCCAGATACTCACCAGCTAGAAATGTTTTTCCAGGAATAGAAAAAATCAAAGACAAAGCTCACTCCTAAGAGTGATGTTGCGGCACAGGAGTCGCTCTTTGGTTGGATCGCAACTCTTTCAGTACGTCGATCGCATTGCTAAGTGAAATACGTTTGCGCACTGCTAGAATCTCCTCAAGCTTTTTCTGTACAAGAGGAATTTCTTTTTCTTCAGCCCCTGCTCCTAACGCAAGATTTTTCGTATGGAGCTTCATGTGACCTTCGATAATACCTACTGTCGTCAATGCCTTCAGAGCACCAAGATTCTGCACCAAACCCACCGCCGCGATAACGCGTGACAATTCGTTGGCGCTGGTTGCTCCAAGCATTTTCATACACATCATGGCCGTCGGGTGCAAAGTTGTCACTCCACCCACTGTACCCACAACAAGCGGTGCTTCGAAAATACCGATCAATCCACCTTTACCATCGCGTTTCCAACGAGTGATAGAGCGATACTGACCATCGCGAGCCGCATAAGCATGAATTCCCGCTTCAACCGCACGCCAGTCATTACCCGTCGCAATCAAAACAGGATCAATCCCATTTAGGACGCCTTTATTATTGGTCGCTGCACGATATGGATCTTGCTGAGCAAACAAAGAAGCTTCTTCAATTTTCTCCGCAAGATCAGGATCGATCTGAGAAATATGAACTGTTGCGCGAGTCACCTTTGAATCCACTAAATTTGAAAGGATGCACATCGTGACTTTTTCGCCAGTGAACTGCTCAATCGGTTCTTTCAAAAACTCACAAACCTGATTGATGATATTTGCACCCATGGCATCGCACGGATCCATCAAAACATGAACCACAGCCATATCCGAACCATCACCACGAGGCACGCGACGAACATGAATGTCATGCACTCCACCGCCTCGTCGAACAAGTCCGAAGGCCACTTCGCGATTTGCAATTTCAATGAGATAATTTTTTTGTGCTAAAATTTGTTTTTCAAATTCCGCAAAGTTTTTAATTTTGCTGCATTGGATTTGTCCGATGATTTCATTCCCAACAACTTCTGTTGTGATAGAGCCAGACTCGCGAATCCATTTCGCTGTCTTACAAACAGCAGCTACAATCGAAGTTTCCTCAACAGCCATTGGAATAACAAAGTCACGACCATCGATACGAAAGTTGGTGGCTACACCTAAAGGAAGCTGAAAGTAACCAATAACATTCTCAATAAACTTTTCGCCCAAAGAAGTGTCGCGAAGTCCGCCCTTTGCAAGATACTCCACGTCTGAATCATGAAGAGCGCCAACTTCTAGTAAAGCTTGCAGTCTCTCTTCACGTGACAATTTCGAGAAGCCTTTAAAAATATCATGCAGTTGTTTCGTCATACTATCACCCTCTTAGTTTGAAGGTCTTTCAGGTTCTTCGAACCCGTACAGAACATTGAAATTTTTAGCTCCAGCTCGAGTTGATTCAAAAGTGCTTCTAATGAATCATCTCCCTCTAATGCTGCTCGAAGGAAAGGTTGTGCCAATCCGACTTTTTGAGCCCCCAACGCACATAGTTTAGCAACTTCTAAACCATTTCGCACGCCGCCTGATGCCCAAATCTCATAATTTACATGAGCTTCTTTCGCATTCAACATTGATTGCGTCGTACTAAAGCCCCAGTTACCAAAGGATTGAGCTACGTTATAAAGAAGCTCATTTTCTTGCGAACGGTAACCCTCAACCCGCCCCCAATGAGTCCCACCCCGTCCACTCACGTCGACAGCAAAGACTCCCGTTTGATTCAATCGTTTCAGGGTTTCAACAGAGAAGCCGCTTCCGACTTCTTTGATAACAACAGGGACATCGAGCATTTTTACTAAGTTTTCGATAGCCTCAAGTCCGTGACGAAAATCTGTCGTGCCTTCAGGCTGCAAAGCTTCTTGTAAAGGATTTAAATGAACAAAAAAACCAACCGCTTGAATAGAGTCTGCCAAGCGACGCACCTTATCGATCGGGCTTTGTATCAACTGCGCGATTCCAATATTTCCGATAAGACGAGCTTTCGGTGCCTGTTTTCGCACGCGAATCCACTCTTCGGCGGCATTAGAATCATTCAGTTCACGGCGCTGCGAACCCACGCCCATCAAAATTTGACGACGATCACTAAGGCGTGCAAGAGCCTCATTGATTTCGCGACCCTTTTCGTGACCTGCGGTCATCGAAGAAATAAAAATGGGAGAAGAAAGCGGAAATGCTGATCCAGCAAAAGAAAAAGAGGTCGATATGTCGACCTCTTTAAAATTCATATCGGGCAAAGCCTCATGAATCAATTCGATCGAGTCCAGTCCACTTTGACCCGCAGTCTGCGACCTTGGATCCAGCGCTATTCTGATATGATCTTGCTTGCGCTGTTCAAATTGAGAATTGGACTCTTTCATAAGTTGCAATACTCCTTAAGCAAAGCCTAGCTGAAGCTAGGCTGTTAAGTTGACGTTGGATTAAACCAACGCGTGCTTGCAAAGTGCAGTGAATGCTGCTGCATCGTTGATTGCCAAGTTAGCCAAGATTTTTCTGTCAACTTGAACACCAGCTTTAATCAAGCCACCGATCAAACGAGAATATGTAGTTCCGTTCAAACGAGCTGCTGCATTGAT
>CAYSKF010000032.1:0-24314 GCA_964431515.1 uncultured Bdellovibrio sp. | reverse complement strand
GGTGTGAGAGGTCGAGGGCGAGGCGCTTACGCGCCGCCCTCTCCTACTCAATTTAGTGACTGTTTTTTAATGACCTGTCGGAAGACTGACTGTCATATTGAAAACCAGAGCATCTGGTTTTGAATCTTTACTGTCTAAGCAGAAGTAACCCACACGCTCAAACTGATAGCGATTTTCTAGAGTGGCATTTTTTAGTCCGATCTCTAGTTTCGCATTCTTTACGATCTTCAATGAATCTGGGTTCAGATTCATTTTAAAGTCTTTTCCTTCAGGCACATCTTCTGGATTCGCAACTGAGAATAAACGGCCGTAGACACGAACTTCGGCATCGACACATTCTGTTGCGGAAACCCAGTGAATGATTCCCTTAATTTTTCGACCATCCGAAGTGGGTTTGCCACCCTTTGTTTCAGGAAGGTAAGTACAATGAAGTTCGGTCACTTTGCCACTAGCATCTTTGACTACGTCATTGCACTTAATCACATAGGCATTGCGCAAACGAACTTCTTTGCCTGGCGCTAGACGGAAGAAGTCTGCTTCAGGGTGTTCTTTAAAGTCAGAAGCGTCGATATAAACTTCTTTAGTGAAGAAGAATTTTCTTTTGCCCAACTCTGGTTTCTTAGGATGAACAGAGGATTCTAGTTCTTCTTTATAGTCTGCAGGCAAATTCTCGATCACAACTTTGATAGGATCTAAAACTGCCATCGCACGATGAGCACGAGCATCCAAATCATCACGCACACAAGCTTCAAGAATATCGTAATCAATCACGGATTCAGATTTTGCCACTCCAATACGTTCAGCAAAAGCGTGGATAGACTCAGGAGTGTAACCACGACGGCGAATACCAGAAATAGTCGGCATGCGCGGATCGCTCCAGCCATCGACGTAATTTTCTTTCACCAGCTGCAAAAGTTTACGCTTACTCATCACCAAGTAAGTCATGTTCATGCGCGCAAACTCATACTGATGAGGCTGTGCTGGTACTGGACAATTTTCAATACACCAGTCGTAGAATGGACGGTGATCTTGAAACTCGAGGGTGCAAATAGAATGTGTCACATGCTCAATCGCATCAGACAAAGGATGGGCATAGTCATACATCGGGTAGATGCACCACTTGTCGCCCGTGCGGTGGTGATGCGCTTTGCGAATACGATACAATAAAGGATCCCGCATGTTCATGTTCGGGCTTTTCATGTCGATTTTAGCTCGTAGAACGTGTGCGCCTTCTTCGAACTCACCATTTTTCATGCGTTCAAATAAATCTAAATTTTCTTCTACCGAGCGATCACGATAAGGACTGTTTTTTCCAGGTGTCGTGAAGTTGCCACGATACTCGCGCAATTGCTCTTCATTCAGACTGCAAACGTAGGCTTTACCTTCTTTAATTAAGTAAATAGCCCATTGATAAAGCTGTTCAAAATAATCAGACGCAAAGTAAAGATGCTCTTTCCAATCAAAACCCAACCATTTCACATCATTCTGGATGGACTCTACGTATTCAACATCTTCAGTTTCTGGATTCGTATCATCGAAGCGTAAGTGGCAGCGTCCCTGGTATTCTTTGGCTAGGCCAAAATTCAAACAGATGGATTTTGCATGCCCCAAGTGAAGGTAACCATTCGGTTCTGGCGGAAAGCGAGTGACGATGGTTGTGTATTTTTTTGCTTCAAGGTCTTTTTCGATGATTTGCTTCAGAAAATTATTTGATGTTTCCATAGCTTAAAACCTTATCAGGCCTCATTGGGGGTTGTCTAACAATACCTGTAAGGGCGAGGGCCTGAAAACCAGCTCTCGCCAAATCTGTTGTCTGGCGTCATCGATGTTCAAAATGCGGGCATTTTTACTTCTAGAGCTGTGTCTCTAAAGCTACATTTCTAGAGTCCAAAATAGTCAAAAACCCGATCCGCAATGTTAAACTCTTCATTCAGATCCAACGGATCCTCTGGAAGATAAAGGACGTCTTCTAAAGACTCACTATGAAATTCAGCCAACCTGTTCGCTGCAGCTTTCCAGTGTCGAGCTTGCCAGTTTCTGTTGGTGTTTAAAGTGAAAAGTTCGCTCAACTCGAGCCCTCTTCTCACAGTTTGTTTATTAGTGGTCTTCGTCTGCGGAAAAAGATAGTTCACTGCCTTCGGTATGTCTGTCGGTTCAACCAGTTCGAGGGCCAAATAAGTCGTGTAAAGTAACGTATGCAAGTATTGGCGTCTTTGCTTTTTACTAAGGGCTTTCAAATCTGCGGTACCGCTTGGACGATAAAGAGTTTTAAAACTTTCAAGAGCCGGAGAGTATTCCGCTCCGACTTCATCACCCAGGGCTAAATCCAAAGTGACAACGATACTTTCTGCAAAGTTTAAATACCGACAAAGGTCTCTTTGTTCGTCGGGTGCAGGAGGAAGAAGGGGCCACAAAATGCGATGGTTCTGTTCGTGAAATAAAGAGATCGCGTTAAAATCTTGCAGAGATCGCATCATCTCTAGGGGCTCGGGCGTTTCTTGCCAGTGACTGGCAAACCAGCGAAGCTCTGATGCGATCGGGGTGAAGGCAATTTCGTTTTTAAAAAGTTCTGGAGAGCTTAAAGATCTCATGGTTGAACACACCGTGGGTACGAAAGAACCTCCGTTGAGAAGAAACAACTGACGACTTTTTCTGTAAAGAGGACTGAGCGATAAAAGCTGCAGGTCGAAAGGGTATTCACTTAAAGAAATCTCTGCATATTTTTTATTTACGGGAAGCTGGAAAAGGCTTTCAGCATCTTTAACGAATTGATTGAGTTGTTTTTGGTTCGGTTTTTTCATACTTGTGGCCGAGTAAATCAGATCCCGAGGGCAAATCCAAGGCTTAACTTAAGTGGCAATAGTCCTCAATAAGCTCCAGCTGATTTTATATAAGAGAGGTCACAAGCTCATGTTTTTGGTTCTCGGCATATAGCTGTGTTTAAATAAAAAATAGACCTCCTGGCATGAGGGGTTCCATGCCTTTAAAAAAAATGGGTCTTCAAGGCTGATCTATTATTAATGCGTGGCTACTGTTTTTAAAAAAAGAGCTCAAGATTCCTAAATCGTTGATACAAAACTTCACCGCGCTCCCCGGAAAAGCTGCGTTATACTTCGCGATCACAGTCGACCTATACCCCAACGACGGGATTCTGATAAATTGTGCTGCTGGCATAAAATTCTAAGATTTGAAAACTCATTCGATCCTCCCAAGGCCATAGGCTTTCAATTTGTTGAATCGGTTGATTAAACTCAACCGCCAAAATCTTCTGCGTTTCAAAACTCGATTTATTCTTAATTCGCTCCATTACTTTTTCCGTTTGTTGGATCGAGATTTTGTGACCTTGTTCAAGCTCTTTGTTGAGGCATTTTTGTACCTGCTGAAGTTGCGTCAGATTGACTTCGCAAGAACTGATGGATTTTTCCAATTGTGGCATCTCTTTAAGTAACCGCGCTGCTTGGATTCTGCGATAAGCTGCGTCCTCTGAATAATGTAAATGCGCCGTCATGTAGCGAAACAAGGATGTGTATCCCAATTCAAAATGTAGGCGACGAGTTTCAACCTCAACCAGTTTTCTATTTGGTGCTGTGCTTTACCGGCGGACTCAGAAGTCTTGGTACAAGACAGCCCACATATATATCGAGAGGCCATGATTTTAGCTTTTGGTGCCCAAAACCGTCACCCCTTTAGTAATCTTTTTCCTTGCAAAAGGATCCTGCCGAGCATGCCTAGGAAGTCTGTTAAGATCCCGTCCTATGCGAAATATTCTCTTCTGTTTAATATTCATTTGCTCCACTCAGGCTCTTGCGGCCCCACTGTGTTTTCAGCAAGAGTACAACTTACCCAAGGGCCAAGTTTTTGCTTCGGAGCAAGAGTACAATGACATCAAAGTTCGTTGGCAGCAGCAAGACCCAGGATTTGGCAACCCCTTATCATTGGTGAAAGCCTACGCAATTTATAGGCAAGAAAAAGATTATGCCCAAAAGCTTGGCAGTGATAAGCGAGCTCATTGCTATTTAGGTTGTCGAATTGCTCAAGAGACCAGCTATAAAACCGCAGACTACGTGGGGTGGTTGAAAGAAGAGCGCGATTTGGGGGACTGTAACTTGAAAAGTCGTTATGATGAAGAGGACTATCGTGCCACTGTTCAAGGGGCCCAATTTGGTGAAAATCAGTCCGAGGCCTCAAGCTGTGTAAGAGCCTGCAAGCAGGTTTATAGATAATCGTTATTTCCTCACATTTTATTTTCTAGAAGGGGGCTGGACAAGCCCTTTTTCTTTCGCTAGCCTTCCCGAAGCTCATGGAGAGCGGGTTTGGATTCAAAATGAACTTCTTCAAGCATTTATTATTCACGGAAGTATCGCCACTTATCAAGTTGGCGCGAACAAAGAATATCGATGAAAATGATCTGTTGCCTTTGCCGCGCGAACTGCATCCGCAATATTTGGATTTACCCCAGGATGAGATTCAATGGAGCAACCCACGCCGTCTCCTGTTTTCTTTAATCAAGGTCCTGCGTAAGTACACTGTGCCTGCGTATGCTTGGTATTTTGCGAGCTCTCTTTTGGCCTTATCCTCGCCAGTTTTTGTAAATCATTTTGTGGGACTGATCTCTTCAGGAGTGACTTCGCAGAATTTGCCGAAAGCGGTCGTGTTCGGTTTATTGCTGGGTTTGTCTGGTTTTCTATCAGGCTTATTCATGCAGCATTATTTTTATAATAATCTGAAGGCCTATCAAGTTGCGACAAATCTTTTTAATGAAAAGATTTTTCGCCACAGTCTGCGTTTAAGTCAGCGCGCTCGGCAGAAGAATCAAGTCGGCGATATTGTGAACTACATGAGTTCAGACAGTGAAAATGTCGCCGATTTTTCGTTTGTTATCGGTGATCTGACTTCTGCGATTTTTTTGATTCTCGGTGTTGTTGGTTTGTTGTTTTATTATATTGGTTGGTCGGCTTTGGCGGCATTGGTGGTGCTTTTTTCACTCGCACCTTTGACCAGCTATGTAGCCAAAAAGTTTACGCATCTTGATGAAGAAATGATGAAACACCGTGATCGTCGTGTGACTTTGATGACTCAGGCGATGAATGCCATTCGCGTGGTTAAGTACTTCGCTTGGGAAAAAAGTGTGGCGAAAGAGGTGATGGAGGTTCGTGAACAAGAACTCTTCAATCGCCGTCGTTTAGCGAAAGCAGAAGTGGTTTCTAGTTTAGGTTACCTGGCTGTTTCAACTTTAGTCCTCTTTGTCGCGCTTTCGGTTCATGCTTGGCGCGGGCAGGCCATTGATGCTGCGGTTATCTTCACTTGTATTTCGTTGTTTGGTCTTTTAGAGGGACCTTTTGGGGATCTTTCGCGTTTGATTTCGCGAATGACAAATTCGTTCGTGGGCGCTCGACGTATATTGAGCTATTTAAGTGAGGAAGAAATCCAGATCCAAATTGATGAAAGAACAGACGCTTCTTCTCCAGTCGGAGTGGAATTTCAGCATGTGAATCTTCGCCATAAGGGGTCTGAAGAACCCGTTTTAAAAAATATTTCCCTGACGGTTTCGCCAGGGACTTCGTTGGCTATCGTAGGCCCTGTGGGTTCCGGCAAAACAACTCTATTGATGAGTCTTCTTGGAGAGCTGAAGCCTGAAGAGGGAGTCATGCAGTTTACACCGCCTCAACCTGGTGTGCCTCGCATGGCTTACGTTCCTCAAGATGCTTATATTATTAATGGCACTCTTTTAGAAAATCTGCAATTCGGCGAGGACGTTTCTAAGGAAGAGCTTCGCAGAGCTCTGCATTACAGTTGTCTCAGTCGAGATTTAAAAAACTGGGTTGGCGGATTGCGAACTGAAATAGGTGAAAAAGGTGTGAATCTTTCTGGTGGTCAGAAACAGCGCGTAGCTTTAGCTAGAGCCTACCTAAGAAAGCCACAGTTGGTACTATTAGACGATCCTTTGTCGGCAGTTGACGCTGAAACTGAAAACCTTCTGTGTGAGCGCTTGTTGTTCGGTGCCTGGAAAGAGGCCACTCGTATTGTGGTCACTCATCGCTTAGAGCATTTAAATAGTTTCGATCAAGTTGCCTTTATCCAAGATGGGCACATTCAAGGGATCGGTGCTTTTGCTCAGTTGCAAGAAAGCTGTCCTGCCTTTGCAGATTTTTATCGCGAGCATGGCAAAACTCAGGGGGAAGACCATACATCGTCCTCATCTTCTGCTGAAGTTGGAACCAGTGAGATGTCCTCTTTGAGTGAGCAAGTCGATTCTCTGGACTATCGTGTGACCGAAGATGAAGACCGGGAAGTGGGCGCCGTTAAAAGTTCTATCTATTGGGACTATATTAAGTCTTTGGGGGGAGATGGAAAGTACACAAGACCGTTGATTTTAAGTTTGCTCTTTTTGGGCGCTATGTTGGCCACCTTTTTGCCTTTGTTGCAGAAGGCCTGGCTATCTTATTACTCTGGTCACCAGGGGGAATGGACAGCGCTCCATGCTCTGGGTATTTATGGTCTTATTGGTATTTTAGTGTTGTTAGGCTCGTTGCTGAATCAATTGTTTTGGCTTGATCGCGGTATTCGTGCAGGACAACGAATTCATAATAAAATGCTTCAGAGTGTTCTTTTTTCGCCCATTCGCTTTTTTGACTCAACCCCCGTGGGGCGAATCATTCAGCGGTTTTCGCGGGATGTAGAGTCCGTCGATGTTTATTTGCAATGGAGTTTCACGTCTGCAGTTCAGTGTGCCTTGCAGGTGATCGTGGCCATTGTATTGATTCTTTCTTTGCTTCCGTTGATGATTTTTGTCATCGCCCCCGTGATGATTCTCTATTACTTTGTACAGAGGGACTATCGTCGTCCGGCTCGGGAAGTGAAAAGATTTGATAGTGTGGCTCGATCTCCTCGTTATGCTCATTTTAAAGAAAGCCTACAAGGTTTGGTAGTCATTCGCGGTTTCAATAAGTCACAGTGGTTCATGCAGAGCTTTTACGACAAACTGGCCCACAGCAACCGTATGTTTCACTCGCATTACATGATCAACCGCTGGTTTTCATCGCGCATTCCACTGATTGGCGGCTTGATTTCGATGGCAACAGCTGTGGGGATTAGTTTTTCTGCCTATTATGGCTACATGGATGCCGGTACGGCCGGCCTTGTGACTTTGTATTCACTTTCTTTCTGGGGCTATTTGAATTGGGGAGTCCGCGTGTTTGCTGACATCGAGTCGCGAATGACTTCGATTGAACGGTTGAAGTTTTTCTCGCAGTTGCCAGCAGAAAAGTCCGTGATTAAAGAAGTCAGTACGACCTTGCCTGCGGAGTGGCCGTCAAAAGGTGAGATCATCATTGAAGATGTGAAGTGTCGTTACGCGCCTCATTTGCCACTGGTGTTGAACGGAGTTAGTTTCAAGGTTTCAGCCGGGCAACGTGTGGGCATCATTGGTAGGACTGGTTCTGGGAAAAGCACTTTGTTTCAAACTCTCTTTCGATTTATTGAAGCCGAAGAGGGGCGCATTCTGATTGACGGATTCGATACCGCCTCAGTTCCGCTAGAAAAATTGCGAAGAGGACTTGCAATCATTCCTCAGGATCCAACGTTATTTATGGGGACTATTCGCAATAATCTAGACCGGTTCGGTGAATATTCTGATGACGAAGTTTTGCAAGCCTTGAAGCATGCTTCGATGTTAGATCATGTCATGCAGCTGCCGAAGGGACTTTATTCTGATGTGGCCGAAGGTGGACTCAATCTTAGTCAAGGACAGCGGCAGTTGCTTTGTTTGGCTCGGGCTCTTTTGACCAAGGCAAAAATCATTGTCATGGATGAGGCAACAGCTAGTGTGGATGTACAAACAGATTCTTTGTTGCAGAATGTGATTCGCAATTCATTTTCAGGAGTGACGATGTTAATTATCGCGCATCGTCTGGGAACCATCGCCGATTGTGATCAGATTGTCGAGATTGCGGCGGGGCAAGTGAAGTCTATCCGACGGCCCGCAGAGTTTTCCAAAGAAGAGATCGAAGTCAGTCTGGTCTAGTGAGGGGGGGGCGCACCTCCTTGACGCACAGTGAATTTGAAAAAGAAGCAGGAAGGTCTTCTTTTTTCATGTTATTTTGAATCATGGGCTCATCCTTTAAGAAAAACTTTCAGTTGGTGTCAGACTTTAAACCTTCCGGCGATCAGCCGCGAGCTATCGCGCAATTGTTGGAAAACATTTCGTTGGGCTTGAAGCATCAGACCCTGCTCGGGGTGACGGGGTCAGGAAAAACATTCACCATGGCGCACACGATTGCCCAGTTGAATCAACCAGCCTTGGTGTTAGCTCCGAATAAAACATTAGCTGCCCAGTTGTATGCTGAGTTTAAAGAACTTTTCCCGAAAAATGCCGTTGAGTATTTTGTCAGTTACTACGACTACTACCAACCGGAAGCTTATATTCCTTCAACGGACACCTACATTGAAAAAGATTCCGCGATCAACGAACAAATCGATCGTATGAGACACTCTGCCACGCGTTCTCTTTTTGATCGTCGTGATGTGATTATCGTAAGCTCCGTGTCTTGTATTTATGGTTTGGGCTCTCCAGAAGCATACGAAGGCATGATGATTCAGATCGTCTCTAATACCGAGATGAAGCGTGATCATTTGTTGAAAGAGCTTATTAGAATTCAATACCAAAGAAACAATGTGGATTTTTCGCGCGGCACCGTGCGCGTGCGCGGTGATAATGTTGAGATCTTTCCTCCCTACGAGGAAGAGCGCGCTGTACGCGTTGAGTTTTTCGGGGACTTCATCGAAAGACTTTCTTGGATCGATCCATTGACGGGGCAAGTTCTGGAGGATTTGGATCAAATCGGCATCTATCCAGGAAGTCACCACGTCACCAGTGAAGACAATTTGCAGCGGGCTATTAAAACGATTCAAAACGAATTGCGTGAACGATTAGTGCAATTGAATCAAGAAATGAAATTCTTGGAAGCTCAGCGTTTGGAGCAAAGAACTTACTACGACATCGAAATGATGGAGCAGATGGGTTTTTGCCAGGGGATCGAAAACTACTCGCGCCATATGACAGGGCGAGGTCCCGGGGAGGCTCCCCCAACTTTGTTGGAATATTTCCCTAAAGACTTTATTACTTTTATCGACGAGTCCCACGTCACAGTTCCCCAAATTGGTGGTATGTATCGTGGAGACCGGGCCCGTAAGTCGACTCTTGTTGAACATGGGTTTCGTTTGCCTTCGGCTTTAGATAATAGACCTCTTAATTTTCAAGAGTTTGAAAAAATGATGGATAAAGTGGTTTACGTTTCAGCCACGCCAGGAAATTACGAGCTAGAAAAGTCAGAAGGAATTATTGTCGAACAGATCATTCGACCCACGGGATTGATTGATCCTGTCGTTGAAGTCCGTCCAGTGAAACATCAAGTGGATGACTTGTTAAAAGAAATCCGCGAACGGGTTAAGTTGGGAGAGCGAGTTTTAATAACAACTTTGACCAAACGATCTGCTGAAGACTTAACAGAGTATTACGAGAATTTAGGCATCAAAGTGAAGTACCTGCATAGTGAAATTCAAACTGTGGAGCGTACAGAAATACTTCGTGATTTGCGTTTAGGAGTTTTTGACGTCCTTGTCGGTATTAATCTACTGCGAGAAGGGTTAGATATTCCTGAAGTCAGTTTGGTCGGTATCACAGATGCTGACAAAGAAGGTTTCTTGCGTTCGGAGCGTTCCTTGATCCAAACAATAGGACGGGCTGCACGAAATCTGAACGGGCGAGTGATTCTGTATGGTGATAAAATCACTGACAGTATGGCTAAGGCGATGGGTGAAACAGAAAGACGTCGTCGCATTCAATCTGAGCACAATGAAAAGCATGGCATCACCCCGCAGAGTATTCGTAAAAAAATCAAAGAAGGCTTGGGTGAAGTTTTCGATGGCACTCTTGCTTCAACAGTTCTTCAAGGTGAAAATAAGTCTGGTGCGATCATGCAAAAATTTGCCCACGCTCCGGATAAACTGCAGGAAGAAATTGCGAAGCTCCGAGCAAAAATGAAGGAGTATTCTGCTAATCTCGAGTTTGAAGAAGCTGCTAAAGTTCGCGACGAAATCAAACGTTTGCAAATTGTCGAGTTGAATGTACGCAGTGGGGAGATCGAGTCGGAGAGTGCGGAGGTCGTGAAGGATGGCCTCAAGTAGGTTTGAAGAAATCAAAGAGAAGGTTCGTGATTTTCCCACTCAAAGTGGTGTCTATTTGATGAAAAGCATTGCCGATAAGATCATCTATATCGGTAAAGCCAAAAACCTACGCAATCGTGTTAAGAGTTACTTCACAGATAGTAAAGATCACAGCCCCAAGACTCGTCTGTTGGTTTCAAATATTCACGAAGTTGAATATATTCTAACGAAGACCGAAGTCGAAGCCTTCTTGCTTGAAGCCTCGCTGATCAAAAAACATCGTCCGAAATACAATATTCGCCTGCGTGACGATAAGGCTTATCCCTATATTCGTTTTAGTTGGACAGACGAATATCCAAGGTTGTATTTGGCCCGAAAAGTAAAAAAAGATGGGTCCTTGTATTTTGGGCCCTATACTTCAGGTATGGCCGTGCATGGCACTATTCGCTTTTTGAATCGAACTTTCAAAATTCGAGACTGTGCAGATCCTGTTTTTAAAACGCGCAAGCGTCCTTGTATGACTCATCAGATTGGCCGGTGTACAGCGCCGTGTGTGAATTATATTTCAAAACAAGACTATCGAGATGAAGTGGAAGGAGCCAAACTTTTTCTTAAGGGTCAGAACAAGAAGGTTGTCAAAAATATCACAGAAAAAATGATGGCGGCTGCTGAAGAGGAAAAGTTCGAAGTCGCAGCTCGATTGCGCGATTCAGTGCAGGCGATCAAGGCGATTTTAGAAAAGCAAGCTGTCATCAATGACACTTCTGAAAAAGACCAGGACGCGATCGGATTTTTTGGGGACGAGCGGGGTTGTCTCATCGAAACAGTGCACGTGCGTGCGGGCCGAGTCATCGGGACAAGACCTCATTACTTGCCACATTTTGATCCTAACGATCCCGTTGAGGATCCAAGGGAATGGATGGTCGATTTCCTCAATCAGTATTACGAAGACAACTTTATCCCAGATGATGTATTGTTGCCCGTGGACATTGGCAATGATCTGACGAAGTTGATGGGTGAAGTACTTAAAGAGCGCTCAGGTAATACTACCATGGTGCGTTTTGCCACAGATGAAAGAGGTCGCAATCTTGTCGAGATGGCGAATGAAAACGCCAAAGCTCACTTCTTGAAGTATGTGTCTAAGTCAGATGAAAAACTTCGCGGACTGGAAGAGATTAAAAATAAATTCAATTTGCCAGAACTTCCTCGGCGTATTGAGTGTTACGATATTTCTACTTTCCAAGGGGCCGAAACCGTGGCCTCTCAAGTTGTATTCGAAGATGGAGTTCCAGCGAAGGAGCACTATCGTCGCTACAAAATTAAAACAGTGGAAGGCATCAATGACTTCGCCTCCATGTACGAAGTCCTCAGTCGCAGGTTTAAACACACAGAATACGAAGACCCTCAGTTGATTGTTATTGACGGTGGTAAGGGACAGCTGTCTCAAGCTATGCGGATTTTAGAGGAAATTGGTCGCAAAGATATTCCAGTGGTGGGTTTAGCCAAAGCTCGAACCGAAAGCGACTTTCAGAAGCAAGAAGTGGAATCGACAGAAGAACGGTTTTTCTTGCCTGGCCGCCAGAACCCAGTGATTTTTAAGCACAACGCAGAAGCTCTGCATATTTTGTCAGGAATTCGTGACGAAGCCCATCGCTTCGCCATCACCTATCATCGCAAGCTGCGTGAAAACACCTCTTTGGAAAGTGAATTGGATTATGTCATCGGTTTAGGGCTGAAAAGAAAGAAAGTTCTTTTGACTCACTTTAATTCGATTGATGAAATAAAAATGGCCTCTCCGGAAGAGATTGCTCAGCTTAAGGGCTTTCATCGCGTTTTGGCCGAAAGAATTCTAATGCAATTGAACGAGTCTGAAGAAGAAGAGACTGAGGTTGAAGAGTGAAGAGTCACGCCTTACTAGTGGGATTAGGAATTTTTTTAAGTCGTATTGCCGGACTGGTGCGGGAGCGTGTTTTTGCCCATTACTTCGGAAATTCCGATGCGGGGGACGCATTTAAAGCGGCTTTAAAGATACCTAATTTTTTACAAAATCTTTTTGGTGAAGGCGTTTTATCGGCTAGCTTTATTCCGGTCTATGCTCAACTCTTAGCAAAAAAACATGATGAAGATGCGGCCAAAGTGGCCTCTGTCGTGGGCAGTCTTTTGTTTTTACTAACCTCTGTGTTGGTTCTTCTGGGTGTTCTTGCCACGCCCTTTTTGATTGATCTTATCGCTCCTGGCTTTTCAGGTGAAAAACGACAGTTAACGATTCAAATTGTACAAGTTTTGTTTCCGGGGACCGGCTTTCTGGTCATGTCAGCTTGGTGTCTGGGGATTTTAAATTCTCACAAGAAGTTTTTCCTCTCTTATGTCGCTCCAGTTATTTGGAATGTCTCTATCATCGTGACTTTGATTTTGTGGGGAAGTCAGCAAGGTCAGTACGAATTAGCAAAAACAGTTTCCTGGGGTCTTGTTGTTGGAAGCTTTTTGCAATTATTCGTCCAGCTTCCTTCCGCCTTACGACTCGGAAAAAAGATTTTTCCTTCTTTGGACTTAAATCTAACACCGGTGCGAACCGTACTAAAAAACTTTGTTCCCGTTGTCATCTCTCGAGGGGTCGTTCAAGTCAGTGCCTATGTAGACAACATATTGGCCAGCCTTTTACCCACAGGAGCCGTATCGGCCTTGGCCTACGCGCAAACTTTATATTTGCTGCCAGTCAGTTTGTTCGGCATGAGCGTGTCCGTCGCTGAGCTTCCGGCCATGTCACAAGCCGTGGGGAGTGATGAAGAAATTCGCACTTACTTGCAGAAACGTCTGAATAAAGGCTTACAGCAAATCAGTTTTTTTATCATTCCCTCGGTGATTGGTTTTTTATTTTTGGGTGATTTGATTGTTGGGGCCATCTTTCAAACCGGACAATTTCAAAAAGAAAATACACAGATTGTTTGGATTGTTCTGGCAGGCTATTCAGTTGGTTTGTTGGCGTCAACCTTAGGGCGATTGTATTCGTCGACTTTTTACTCTTTGAAAGACACAAGAACACCGCTTAGGTTTGCTTTGTTGCGTGTTTTTGTAGCAACCGCTCTTGGGTTGTTGCTGGGGCTTTATCTGCCTAAAGCCTTTGGGTGGGATACTCAGTGGGGCACTCCATGTTTGGCTTTATCTGCGAGTGTCGCTGGGTGGTTGGAGTTTTCTCTTTTGCGAAATGCTTTGAATAAAAAAATAGGCGCGACCGGAGTTCCCTGGGGCTTTCAGTTGAAGGTGTGGGGAGTGGCGATTTTCTCTGGTGTAAGCTGTGCATTATTCGCACGCTTTGTCGTACCTGAAAATATCCATGTTATTTTGCAGGCTGGAGTGTGTTTGTCTTTGTACGGAGTGCTCTATTTTGCTTTGGGATTTGCACTGAAAGTTGAGCAGGCGCAAAGTATTTTAGATAAAGTGGTACGCCGATTAAAATAAAGGTTCATCTATGAGTGAGTCTGTCTGGTCTCCTTTAAAAATTTCTGTTTATCGTTCGTTTTGGATCTGTGCTTTTTTATCGAACATGGGGACCTGGATTCAAGATGTCGCCGCCAGTTGGGTGATTACTCACTTAAGTACATCCCCGCTGGTCATTTCATTGTTGTCCTTTTCTAGCAGCCTGCCAGTTTTATTTTTGAGTATCCCAGCCGGATATGTGGCAGATTTAGGATATCGACGACATATTCTTTTAGCAGCACAAGGGTTGATGTTTTGTGCAGCGACACTGATGGCTTATCTTGTGTGGCAAGGTCAAATTACTGAGGGCAGTTTAATAGGTTTATCATTGTTGATGGGAGTCGGTTTTGCTTTAACCAATCCCGCCTTCCAATCTGTTTTGACAGACTTGGTGCCAACGCCGATGCATGCCCAGGCCGTGTTGGTTTATTACATGGGTGTCAATATCACTCGCGTAGTGGGCCCCACAGTCGGCGGTGGTGTTTTAAGTGGATTTGGTCCCGAGATGGCATTTTTGTTAAATAGTTTTTCTTTCCTGGGACTGATCTTGTTCTTTTGGAAATGGCCGGTAAAAGAGGCCCTTAAACAGCATGAAAATATCAAGCTGCACCCAGATGATTGGTTGCCCCTGTTTTCTTTGCACAACTTAAAGCTTTGGGTCGAAATTTTTATCGTTACTTTTTTCGCGTCTGCTTTATGGGCTCTTTATCCTACAAAAGGACGTGTCGAGTTAGGATTGAGCTCTCTCCAGTACGGGTCTCTTCTTGGCTTTCTGGGGCTGGGTGCTTGTGTCAGTGCGTTGCTTTCTCAAAAAATCATGAACCCCTCCCATACTAGAAAATCCTTGGCCGGCTCCTACATCGTGTACAGTATTGGTTTGTTACTCATGGGCATTGGGACTCATTATTGGGTTTTGTGTTTGTCGATGTTCTTGGCGGGAACAGGTTGGTTGGTTCTGGCGACATTGATGAATATGAACTCACGGCAAGTGACAGGAAAATCACCTCTTCGCGCGACGATGTTGGGAGTTTTCCTAGCTGTTTTCTATGCTGGTATGGCACTGGGATCTGTTTCGTGGGGAGCCGCAGCTCGGTTAGGCAATACAGGGACCGTTTTGATATTTGCAGCACTGGGTTTGGGAAGTGTTGGAGTTTGGAAGCTGGTGCGCAGTCACAACTGATGAATAGGTTTCAGCCGCTATTTACTTGGGCCTTTTCTAAATTAGCAGTAATCAAAAATAGCGACACATTTGGGAGCGACGTGTTTGAACAGCGCATTAGCGCCGGTTTTATTAGTCTATAGTCTCAGGTCTGGTTAGAATCCGCTCATGAAAGATTACATTCGGTACCTGCAAGAAGTTCTTGGTTTGCAAAAAGTGATGTTGCCTTCGGAAGAGTCCGGTGTCGACGGCCTTGCCGTGAAAACTCGTTTCTTCACTTCCCAGGGGCCTTTTGAAGTTCACGAACTGCAACATTGCGAGTTGGTTTTTTTGAATATTCTGACGCAAGCCAAAGAAAGCTTCTTTCAACCTGCGGTGCGTGAATTGTTCGACAAAATGAAATCGGCAATGAAGCTTAAGAATATTCAAGTTCTGGAGCTAGATTGTACTGTCGAAGATCGCACCCAACTGCCTTCAGAACTGGCGCAAATTTGCGAAAGCAAAGTCGTTGTCGTGTTCAGCTCTTTTCCTAAAGACATTGGAGAATTGATTTATAAAGGACCTGGCAAATGGATCGAAACATACAGTCCAGCTTATTTGCTTGAAGATCCTTCGGCCAAAAGAGTCGTTTGGAATGATTTGCAGAAAGTGATGAAGGAGCTTGGCTTATGATGAAAGCCATCGTCTTTTTGTTTTTCGTCTTCTTTGGCGTCAGGCAAGCAGAAGCTGCTTGCACAGTGGCTTTAACGATCAATGAAGCGATCAGCGCCTCAACCTCGGACTATTTGCAACGGGCTCAGAATAGAGCGATTGAAAATAATTGCGATTCTATTTTTTTGCGCATCAATACACCCGGCGGAAGTCTCCAGAGCACACGATTGATCGTCGAGCGGATTTTAGCCTCACCAATTCCTTTTCTTTGTCTGGTTGCTCCTAGTGGAGGGCACGCTGGAAGTGCGGGCGCCATCATTCTACAGGCTTGTCATGTTAACGGTGGCCTTAAGGCAACGAACCTTGGCGCGGCCACTCCAGTTTTAGGAACCGGCAGTGAGATGCCCGAAGATCTGCGAAAAAAAATGATCAATGATACCGTCAGTTGGTTGGCAGGGGTTACAAAGCTCAGAGGTCGCAATTTAAAGTTTTCAGAAGAGATCGTGACCGAAGCCAAAGCGCTGAGTAGCGAAGAAGCGGTGAAAGAAAAAGCTTTGGATATTCTAGCCCTCAGTGAATCTGATTTTTTGTTCAAGTCTGAAGGTCGAAAGGTACTCGTGGCAGAACAAAAAGAAGTATCCGTCTCTGTCGGGGAATTGCATGATTTTTTACCCGATATTCGCTACCGCGTTTTGAGCTTTGTTGCTGATCCGGAATTTGCCTATTTGCTTTTTATGGGAAGCTTGGGACTTCTATATGTCGAAATGACCCATCCGGGATTGATTGCTCCAGGAGTGGTTGGCGGCATGGGGTTGGTTTTATCTTTAATAGCTTTTCATAAGCTGGATGTCGCGTGGGGAGGATTGGCTTTGATCATCCTTGGTATTGCCTTTCTGATCTTGGAGATCTTTGTTCCTAGTTTCGGAATTTTAGGGATTGGCGGTTTAATATCTCTTTTTGTTGGCAGCGTTTTTCTATTCGATGCCGAAGTGACTGGTTACACTTTACCCCTGTCGCTGATTGCTGCGGTGGTGGGTGTTATAGCTGTTTTCGTTCTAGGGATAGGTTATCTGGCGCTTAAAACAGTAAAAATGAAATCAAAGGGAGTCGATGAAGATTTGGCCGAGGCCGATGGCGTGGTGATCTCCGTTGATGAATCTGGACGCCATGGCCAAGTTGAAATCATGGGAGAGGTTTGGAGTTTTACTTCTGCCGATTCTGAAGAGCTCAAAGTCCAAGACGTGGTTCAAGTCACCACTCGTATGGCTTTGATGCTTTATGTGAAAAAGAAAGTTGAATAGAAAATTAAAGGAGAAATTTTATGGAATTTTTAATAGCAGTCGTCGTCATCGGCGGTATTCTTATTAGCACGATGGTCAAAATTTTAAATGATTGGGAACGAGGCGTGGTTCTTCGCCTTGGTAAAGCTGTCGGCGTTCGTGGCCCTGGCTTGATTCTTTTGATTCCTTTCATCGAGCGTATGATAAAAATCGATACTCGTACAATTGCAATGGATGTGCAGCCTCAGGATGTCATCACCAAAGACAATGTGAGCATGCAGGTTAATGCTGTGGTGTATTTCAAAGTTGTCTCTCCATTAGAAGCTATCACCAAAATTGAAGACTACTATTTTGCAACCAGTCAGTTGGCGCAAACAACTTTGCGATCTGTGATGGGGCAATATCCATTGGATGATGTGCTTGAGCATCGCGATAAAATCAATGCAGCTCTTCAAGCTATCTTGGATAAGCACACCGGTTCTTGGGGCGTCAAAGTGACTATGGTGGAAGTGAAGCAGATCGATTTGCCTAAAGAAATGCAAAGAGCCATGGCGCGCGAAGCCGAAGCAGAGCGTGAGCGTCGTGCCAAGGTTATCAGTGCTGAAGGGGAAGTTCAGCGTGCGCAGAAACTGATGGAAGCATCACAAACTCTGTCAAATTCACCATCTGCTTTGCAATTGGCTTACATGCAGACTCTGACAGAGATCGCTGGGGACAAGTCCAACACGATCATTTTCCCTTTGCCAGTGGATATCATTAAGCCCTTGCTACAAATGGCAGAAAAAAACTAGACTTACATCAACTACCACTCATGTAGTTAAATAAAGAGCAAGGCCAAGGTCCTTGCTCTTTGTTTTTGAACGTATTTCGGGCTTCAAGCTCTCTAGGATGGAGTAGCAGTGAAACGAGCGGTTTTATATTTCAGCATAGTTTTGCTTTGGATGAGTCTTTCGTCAGAAGCGCAGGCGCATACAGTGCGTGTTCGTCTTATGACGACTTCGGAAAAAATAAAGCTCTCTGGTGTCGGAGTTCAATTTCAGAACCTCAATAAGCCCTTTCGTCAGGTGGCCATTCCTTCGCACTCTCAAATCGAAATTCGTACCCTCAAAAAACAAGGTAAAAAGTTATGGGCTCTCCGAGGCAGTAACGGTGACCTCGAGCATGTCTTTAAAGATAAGTATTTACTGATTCAAGGAGATAGCCTTCGTGTGGGTAGTAAAAACTTACCTTCTCGAGTTCTTCTAAGTCAAAGCTCGGGAGATACAATTGATCTCGTTGGGGTGATGCCTCTAGATGATTACTTAGTGGGTGTTCTTGCCAGCGAGATGCCTTTAACTTGGCCACTGGAGACGTTGAAGGCACAGGCCGTGGCAGCAAGATCCTATGCCCTTGCCACTATGGAGCAGCGCCGGAATGAACATTTTCACCTGGAAAGCAGTGTGATGGATCAAGTTTTTCGGCATGTTCTTGGGAGTGATAAAAATAATCCTTTGGTATTAAAAGCGATGCAGGCGGTTCAAGAGACGCGCGATCAGGTTCTGCGTGATCGAGAAGGTAAAGTATTAAAGGCCTTTTTCCACTCTGATTGTGGGGGCCGCACGACAGCGGCTAAAAATGTCTGGGGTGGTGGTGTTTATGCAGGAGTCGCTGAGGACCGCTCTTGCCCAACAGGTCCTAGCGGTCACTGGAAGTTAACACTGTCGCAAAAAGAGCTGTCTGAACGATTGTCCATGTCTCCAACAGTCAGCGTATCGTTGATTAAAATTCCTTCTGAAGAGCGCATTCAAAAGGTGCGAATTGTGTCTCAGGATGGGACAACTCAGGATTTATCCGTCAACCAGTTTCGGCAAAGCATAGGCTTTCAAAAGTTAAAAAGCTCTGTTTTTGAAGTTCAAAAAGTCGGTACTGACTTTGTTTTTCAAGGTAAAGGGCTTGGCCACGGGGTAGGGTTGTGTCAGTGGGGGAGCCGAGTTCTTGGTAAAAAAGGATTGGGCTATAAGAACATACTTCGCCACTACTATCCGTTGGCGAAGCTTCAGTGAATGTAGGGTCGACGCGATAATTAAAATGCCAAGAACACGCGTGCGGCAAACATAAACACTGCACTGAGAATCAAAGCGTTTGTTGCAGATATTGTCATAATAAAGTCCTTTTTATTTAAATGTCTCGTTAATGCGTCTCATTTCGGAAGAACCTGAAATAAACTTTAATTTTGTTTTTTATGTCGATCTTTTGCACATCTCAAAAAGTGACAGTGATGCCAATCTTGGGCCTCGTTCGTTGATTTTAGACGCAAACCTTAGGCTGTATCAGAATGGTAAAAACAGAAATAAACAAATAAATACAATAATTTGTGGCGCTTTCGAGAGGTTGGCACGAGCATCGCAAGGTATGTCTTACAAGAGAGCCACTTTTTAACAGGTTCTCTGAAAGAGGCTGGTATGAAGACATTCAACTCAAAACTAATCATTCTTTTGGCAGCAGTTGCTTTAACGGGTGTTGGTTGCGGTAAAAGTAGCAATCTTCAAACCAACCTGGTGACTCCAGTGAGTGGACAAAACAATCCAGGAGTGATTCCCGTATCACCTGATGGTGGTGGCACAGGCAGCGGCACTGGCAGTTCAACTTCTGCTACGAACGTTGTGGATTTTACTCCAGTTTCACTTCAGGAGTTCAACTCTTATGTGGCTTTACATCCTCTGAATAATCCGACAAACATGAAGTTAACAGTAGATCTGCAAGAGGCTGGTAACGGGCGATACGCTGGATCAGTGAAAATTTCTTACACAGATACTGGTTACAACTATGAAGGAAAATTTGAAGCAGGTTCTGGAACTAATCAGGATATTTATAAACTAAAAGATCCTGGTTTGATGGAAGCAGAGTTCAACAGATGGTTCATCATTAATGGTAAGTATTATTTCTCAGCTTTCTTTCAGGATGCTTACGGTGCGATTGTCTTGGTTTTTGACAACTACGTGAATCAAGGAGATGCGCAGGGAACGGGAGTACTTTCGGGTTCCGTTTACTACAAAAACTTTGCTCAGTCATATGCTCAGCAGTCTCCGTATAGAAAGTGCTGGTACATTTACAGCGGACCTTACAACTGTCGCGCATCAGCAGTTATTGATAAGTCTTCTCCATATCCAGGAGACGGTTACCGCAAGTTGGGAACTTTCACTGGATTGTCAAAAGCGGCAGCGATGAAATAAGAATTGTTTTGAAGAATATAAATAGAAATTAAACTTTAAAAAAGAAGGATGATTGGGAGTAAAATATGGAAACACTTAAAAACAAGAAATTAAGTTTTCCAGCTAAGGTTTTCACTCGAGTCTTTGCAGCGCTGGGATTAATATTAACACTCGCCGCGTGTGGCAATAAGGACGGTGGCAACAACACAGTTGCAGTAGCACCTCCGGTTTATGGAAATGGTTGTCAAAACTGTGGAGTGGCAATTCCATCTCCTGTGTTGTTGGCAACTTTTCAGATGCAAAATCCAAATGGGAATGTCGTCTTTTCTAACATGCAAATGTATGCACAATCTTCCTCTATAGTTGCAAGTGCTTCTGGTAATGCATTTAGAAACTATCAAGGCCCGATTGCGGTGCATGGACAGATGACAGTTACACAAGTAATAAAAGACCTTTCTGGCGGATGTATAATTCAGCCAGGCACCTACAATCTACAGACTTCTTCAGTTGGGCAAATGGGCGCAGCGGGTGGCGACGTCATTATTCCTTCGCTGATTACAACAGGAGGACTCATCGACATACGAATTGATAGTCCGCTAAATACTATGAGTGGTGGTCTGTTAGTTGATAATGGTGGTTTGCGCCTCTACGCTAGAGTGAGTATCGTAAGGGTGAATGGCTATGTTTGTTCTTCTGATTTTAACGATACCTTTAACTAATTTGCCCCGAGCAGTACTAAATCAAATAAAAAAACTCTGCCCTTAAAAGCAGAGTTTTTTATTGCCCATACAAAAAACTTCACCAAACGAGACATAATATTTCTTGCGCTTGGATAAAAGTCTGGTTCTAATTGAGAAATGGAATTACCTCTTTGGATTGACTTCTTTGATGAGCTGCAAAATATTCGTGGACGTTCGCAAAACACAGTGATGGCCTACCGCCGTGATTTAGAACTTTATATTGAATATAAAAAGACCAATAAAACTCCTGCAGGCTTTTATGAATTTATGCAAAAGAATAAACTTTCACCGCGCTCGCAGGCTCGGGTCGTTTCTTCTTTGCGTACGTATTTCAAGTTTTGTGAATCTCGAGGTATGAAAAGCCCAGAGCTACGAGAACTCCGCCCACCCAAGGTGACAGTTGGTCTACCAAAAGTTTTAACACCTCAAGAGTTCCAGTTGCTCTTTGATGCCAGCGAAGTTGCTGAGCCACTAAAAACTGCTCGTAATCAGTTAACACTTTTATTTTTGTACGGACTTGGATGTCGTGTTTCCGAGTTGATCACTCTCAATGTTTCGGATTTTAATCCTACGGAGCGATGGGTGAAGGTTTTAGGTAAGGGTGGTAAAGAGCGCTTGGTTCCTTTGACAGAAAGGTTGGCTGAAAATTTAGCAACCTATTTGAAGGATGTTAGGCCATTGCTCATGAAAGAAAGTTCTCCTTCTATACTTATCAATGACCGAGGGCACAGGCCATCTCGAGTGGATGTCTGGCGTTGGTTGGCAGCTTGGTCTGCGAAGGCTGGTTTTCCGGAGCCTGTGAACCCGCATCGTTTTCGTCATGGCTGTGCGACGGCTTTACTTGAAAGTGGGGCAGACCTTCGATCTATTCAGATGTTATTAGGGCATGCAAGTATTCAGACTACTCAGATTTACACGAGTGTGACGACCAATACTATGGCGCGTGCGATTGAGGAGCATCATCCGCTTTCTCACCTTACAGAAACGGAAAATTAGCAGAAGTAATTCTTCCGGCGATATCCGGTGCACGGCAAAGTGTATTTTTGTAGAAGATTTTATTGGATTTAGGGCGAGTCTTTGAATTGCAGAGGGCTCGCTTCATGAAAATACAATCTTTGATACGCGAAAATGACCGTTTAGTGCCTGTAGAAGTGGAAATCAGTTTCTTGCCAGGCTTGCCGCAGATCCAATTTTTGGGTTTGCCAGATCAAGTTATTAAGGAAAGTATTTTTCGGATCAAAAGTGCCTTGCGCTCCCAGGGTTTTGAATTTCCAAAAGCGAACCATATTTTGGTAAATCTACGTCCCTCTCATCTTAAAAAAAGCTCACGCGGCTTAGAATTAGCAGTCGCCCTCGGGTTGCTTTGGGAGTCTCAGCAAGCTCCAGCACCTTCAGACGACTGTGTTATGGTGTATGGCGAGCTTTCACTGAGTGGACAAGTTCATGAACCTGATGATTTATGTGTGGATGCGGAGCTAGCCGCAGATCAAATTGTCTGGACAGGTTCTTCCAGTAATCAAAATGCACCCTTTCGTAGGGTTTGTTTAAAAACTCTTCAGGATGCAGCTTCGCCAGATTATATCGCGGCCGTTCCCAGAATCTACGAAGTCGAGCGACCTCAATTCGGACTTTCGCTAAAGTTCTCTGAGCGTCAGGCAGAATTGCTAAGTCTCGTCGCTCTTGGTGAGCATTCTCTTTTGTTGGCAGGCCCTGCGGGGTCAGGAAAAAGCACTTTGGCGAAGACCGTATTGTCCTTACTTCGTGAGCCCACAAACCAGGAGATGGCTGAGATCATTCGCAATAATAAAACTCCAGGACAGGATTCCCCTAAATGGCGACCCATGGTGCATCCTCATCACTCCACAACTCCTCTCGGTTTGATTGGGGGTGGTGTGCCCCCATTTAAGGGGGATATTTCAAAGGCGCACAAAGGAGTGCTTGTGCTAGATGAGCTGTTAGAGTTCCATCCTCGCGCGCAAGAAGCTCTTCGTGAGCCCATGGAGGAGTTTTGCATCCGTCTCAGGAAGGGAAGATTTGTAGAAGAGCATCCAGCGGAGACTTTGGTTGTCTCTACTACGAATCTTTGTCCTTGTGGGGATTGGGTTCCGAGAGCAAAGATCATGTGTGGTCGCTCTATCCGTAAATGTCAGTCTTATATGGAAAGACTTTCGGGGCCTCTCGTGGATCGATTTCAAGTGCTTTATTTTACTCAGAAAAGGGAAGAAGGTGTGTCCGTGCAGGGGAGCGATATCCTGCAGCGCCTAGAAGTAGCCAGATTGTTTCGCTCTAAGCTTGCGCAAAACGACCAACGTTTTTTGAAAGTTTCTTCTTTTTGGACATGGGAAGAGTTGATTGTCGATCTTCCGGTTTTCTATATGCAAGAGCTGTTTCCCAAAGAGATTGTTTCGCGTCGTCGTGACCTCGCAACGCTTCGAGTCGCAAGATCATTGGCAGATTTAGAAGGTTCAGAAGTGATGCTTCCACGTCATGTAGAGAGGGCTTTGAAGATTACTTACGCGCCTTTTGAAGCTTTAAAAAGACTTGGTGGCTAATGTATTGTCTTAGACGTTGACAGATAAGGAGCTGCCTATTAGATTATGGTCTCTTTCGAGGTGGTGTAGCCAAGTGGTTAGGCCGCGGTCTGCAAAACCGCTCACGCCGGTTCAATTCCGGCCGCCACCTCCAACTTTGTCTGTACTTATTCCTCTCAAGTCCTTTTTAATCCAATATAATGATATAATATAAATAGTTTCCAGAAATGCAGCGGTATTACAGCCAACATAGTTTTTTGGTTTCTAAGGCTCTGCATGGTCGGTGGTGGAGTTTGCTCAAGACCTCAAATACCTTAAGGTTCTTCATTCGCTAAATCCCAGCAAAATAAGAAACCTATCAAATTAAATGAACAACTCAATTTATTGCCGTGCCGAAATTGGCTCTCAGAGACTCAAAGGGACTGCAGTTGGAGGTTTGGGTCTGTTGAGACAGTTGTGACTTTTTAATGGCGAGGGTATCGGGCACGACCTCAAGTAGGGGCTCTGTGCTGAGAGGGTTTGATTTTCCTATTTGACGGTATCAGGGAGTTTATTCGCACCAAGAGTCATCAGTTTCAAATTCAGATTGGCGATGCGCTGCCTGTCGGTCGGGACTTCTAATCTCTCGAATCATGACCTTAACATCCTGAATTTTCCTATTTAGAAGCACATATATATGTAGTGGCTTTCTGACTTCCTTATTTTGTGCTTGTTGGTTTTCGTATTTTGATTGATTTGTTACGGTGCTCCTTCGTGGATATTCCTTAAGTTGATCTCTGTAATCAGGAATTTAATTCTTAGGGACTCGTATTTTAACGGATAGAAGAGGCAGGATTCGGAGAGGGGATGAGATTTTTGCGTCACTATTGTGCAACTTCTTGGTTTTTCTGCTGAAACTATCGGCAAAAGACTTCTTGTGCTGGCTAAGTAGGCAAAAACAGGGCTTTTTGCAGAATAAATGGGCATAAAAAATATGAAAAAAACACTTGCGCAAAAAGTTCAGAGGCCCTATAAATCGACTCCTCAGCGACGTTAACTGTTTAAACAAACCGTTAAGAATCTGGAAAAATAACTGTTGATTTGCATTCACTGTTATGAGAAAGATGTCGTCTCTGTTTTTT
>CAYSKF010000031.1:0-24661 GCA_964431515.1 uncultured Bdellovibrio sp. | reverse complement strand
TTTGAAATTGATGTGACTGTCTGCCCAAAGTGCTCCGGCCGAATGGAGCAAATTGCAGTCATTAAGGATAAGGCGGTCGCCAAAAAGATACTTGAAAGCTTGGATGAGATTACCACGTTTCGTCCTTTGGATGCTATATCGGACAGGGGGCCTCCTGAATCATCAACATTCCAAGACGATTACGATCAACGAGATTCAACGTGGTAGTGGCCGCTCAGGGCACTCCTTTGTCCCAGCCTTAGAAAGCACCCAAAAACCCTGTTTATTTTACCTGTAGTGAGAGCTCCCGGAGCCCCCGGCATCATTGAATCATAAGATTTCCATCCCAATTTCTATCAGAAGGCCCTTCGGGCCGAACCTCCTGGAGGGCTGGTAGGGGAAAAACACGGTTTATAGTTCCTAACCTTAATGATGAGGCGGCTCATCTAGTTGATGCCGTGATCCCGGAAGTTCCCACCAGGCAGTGGGTTTTCTCTTTTCCATTTAAAATGCGATTACTGATAGCTCGAAATCAAAGTCTGATGAATAAGGCCTTGAAAATTTATATTAATGAAATTCAATCGTTTCAAAGGAAACGCGCCAAAGCTGCAGGTTTTAAAGAGCCCCGGAGTGGGGCTGTGACTTTTATTCAAAGATTTGGTTCAGCGCTAAATTTAAACATTCACTTTCACACAGTGATCCCTGACGGAGTGTTTTATAAAACGTCAGGCGGATATCGGTTCCATCGGTTGGCAGAGCCGAGTTTTGTGGAACTTTGTTCCGTCGCCATAAAAATCCGCAAGAAGGTTTTAAACGCCATCGAGAAAATGGGGCTGGCAGAAGATTTTCAAACTTTTTTTGACGAGGAATCGTTGGGCGAGATGCAGTCGATTTCCATCACACAAAAAGCTGCGTTCGGTGATCGAGCAGGGACGGGGCTCAAAAGATTTGGAGTTAAAAAAATAGAAGTGGATCCCGAAGGTCAGGATCCTTATTCCGCGAAGATCGACGGATTTAGCTTAAATGCCAGTGTGAGTGTTCCAGCGCAAGATCGCAAAAGGCTTGAACAGCTGATTCGATATATGGCTCGTGGGCCTATTGCAACAGAAAGGCTGTCGGAAGGATTTCCTAATCAGCTGGTTTACAAAATGAAATCCCCTTGGCGTGATGGCACAACACACGTTAGTTTTTCGCATTTAGATTTTATTGCAAGATTGGTGGCGTTGATTCCCCCGCCACGCATGAATATGGTGAGGTATCATGGTTGTTTTGCTCCGAACTTTAAAGATCGGGATTTGATCGTCAAACGACCATCGCAGAAAAAGGGAACAAACGAATCTTATCTTGTGAATAATTTTGCGAAGGTTGAAAAAGTAAAAAAAGAGCGTCTTCGTTGGGCAGAGATGTTGAAGCGTACTTTCAAAATTGACGTGACAGTCTGCCCAAGGTGTTCCGGCAGGTTAGAGCAGATTGCTGTTATTAAGGATAAAGCCGCTGCAAAAAAGATCTTAGAAAGTCTTGGGGAATTAAGTTCGTTTCGACCGTTAGAGGTCATAGAATCTCGTGGTCCGCCTTGTTCTGATGACTTTTTCATCGATGAAATAGATCAACGCGATCCAACTTGGTGAATTAATCTGACCAGGAGTGGGGTGCTATTGCCTAATTACCGAAAGCGACGAAAAACCCTGTTTATTTTACCAGTTACCAGCTCTCGGTTAGCCCCTATCGGGGCGAGGAGTGCAACATAAGGACTCATTATCGGGGAGTTTGAGCGTAGTTCCCTTGGGAGCATAGACATTGGGTTTCAGGAAACCCTCTTTTATATGTCTTAGACTTGCACGACTTTGTCGGGATTTTTTTCGATGACTTGGGCTAAGGCTGTGTCGGCGGTGGGATTGGCCGCTTCAGGCTCTGCGAAGATCACATCGAAAGACACTGATTTGGCCCCATGTTGCAAAACTTTGTCGGTCATTTCCGCGATCATTTCGCGGCTCCACGGCCAACGACCGATTTCGCGCACGGAAGCATCGTCGATGGCGATCAATGCCACCGGAGCCTGGCTTTGCACAGAAGGACGCAGCTTGTATTTGATGTCATTGATACGCAGATCCAGCACCTCGGTGCTTTCCAATAAAGGACTGTAAGGGCGCTGGATGGCGGGCGTGCGCGAGTACTTAAAGTAGTAACTACTAAACCACGCAAAAAAAGCCGAAATAACGATGCCGATCAAGATGCTGATTTTTTCTGTCTTCATGATGCTTTCTTATAGTGTTAGTACACATTCAGATTCACAGTTGTGCTTTGTCCCGCGCTGTCCTGAACCACAATAGTCAAAGGCCCGGTGACTGACGGGATGACCGACAGCTGCCAGTTCGGCCCATAAGGTTGACCCGTACTCACTGTTGCGGAACCTTGAGTCACTGTCGCCGTATAAGGTGGTGTTCCCCCATAGATACCAAATCCATGAGAAACTGTATTTGGAATATTGGTGTAGCCCCCCAGATCCACGCTGAGTGGCGCGGGAAGTGGGCTCATACGAATTTCACTATCCATCGAGCCCGTGTTCTGAGTGAATTGTGATGAGTAACCCACGAAGAAAGCACCCAACTCATTGACCTTCATATAAATCAAAGTGGACGAGGCGCCAGCCGCCACTTCACCGGTGCCTTGGCTGATCATACAGCTATCGTCTGAATAGAATGACACCGCAGCGGCTTGTCCCGGAACTTCGGAACGTGAGTGCAGGGAGAAACTGAGTTTTTTGTTTGTCGGAACATTCATCAGATTGTTGGCGGCGTTGCGAACTTCAATCTTGATGGCTTGGCACTGATACACCTGCGGAGTGGCGCTGGAGCCCGGTGGCAAACTCAAAGAAAGATGATGCGCAAGCGGCGTAATATTCACATCGCTTTTTCCCGAGGCACCGAAGCCTTCGACATTCAAAGTGACGTTGTTCAGAAGACTGGCTCCCGCTGTGACTGCAAAACGGCCGACGCCATTCACCACATTGATAGAGCTTTGTGGAGTCCGGGAAATACAGTTGTCGACGATCTTGATATCGTTAGGTGGTGTGTAGGAAGTGACGCCATCCAGCTCAGTCCAGAAGAAGTTGGCAATGCCTGTGTTATTCACGGTGTTACCACTTTGATTGAAGAAGGCGGCGACCGGATGACATCCTTGCGGATAGATGCCAGTGAGCCCAGGGAAACTGCTGGAGGAATTCGCCATATCCAAAGCAAGAGCCACGTTATTAGGTGAGTCGGTGGCTTCGACAAAGTTCAACGGATAAGGAGCCGGGTTGTTCAAGCCCATCGTATTGGTCAAAGCCAGGTTGACGTAGCCATAGGAAGCTGATTTCACATAGAAAGTCGATTCGCTCACCTGAGGCACAAAGGTTTTGGAAACAGAAGACAGCGGAGTGCCCGTGCAGTCGTTGGAACTGTATAAGATGGCAGTGGGGGTGTTATAGTAATCCATGGCGGTGACCGTATATCCTAAAGAAGGATAGGGATTCACATACATGTTGGAACCGGACAAGCTGACGGTAACGGCCCGGCATTCACCGGCCACGGGCCAACTGCCGAAAGGAGCACCGCTGGAGGAACTGGAACTTATATTAAGTGTATCTGGAGAAACGCTGCCGGTATTGCCTGACCAGACGTAAGTGGGCTTGCCATGGGGTTGTCCGTCTCTGCTGAGACAGACGATATGTTGATACTCCATTTGCGAAGCTAGGCTCAGAGAGTTCACATAGACTTTCAAAGCTCCACTGACCGGAGTTGGCAGGGCCAGGGACTTGTGCAGACTCCAGCCATAGCGATTCAGACGATCACTTTCGCATCTGTCATCAGATTCGTACATGGAAGGGGACGTGGACATTGATTTTTTATAGACCTGAAGTCCATTGAAGCCTTCGATGGCCCCAGGCAGGGGACGGGTTTCCAGATAAACACCGCCAGCATCAACTCCGATTTTGATTGTCGTACGGGCCATGGGGTTTTCACCAGGACGAGTGAACATGGTTTGCAAGCCCACGATGCCCGTGCTTTCGCTGATATCGTAAATGCGGTTGTCCCAGTTGTTGCCACTGAATTTGAGATAGTTCACGAACTCTTCCGCCGCGGGCAGAGAGGAACATTCGTCAAAGGCGCGTCCGCCGATAAAGGCGATGGCCTGAGGTGTGGCGGTGGGTGTTGTTCCCGTTGCAAAGTGTTTGAAAGGCATCGGATGGCTGCGGTTTTCAGTGACGAAGTGAGAATTGGAATACAAAGTGCCGCCATTATTTAAAGAGGATTGCACGCACACGATTTTGTTAGACAGGAAAGAGGCGTTCTTGGCAAAGAAACCATAGAAATTGTTTTCAGGGGATTGTTGCACCCATGTGGAAGCTCCCATGCTGTCCCATCGTTCACGGAAGGAGGACGGCTCGGTGACTTTGACCAGATGGGGCCCTGTTATGAGAGAGTTGGTCGTCCACTGTTCACCCATAAAGTTGCCATCGGGAAGAACATAATCCATAGGGATGTCACTGAAGGCGACGATTTCAAACCAGCCGCCGAACATGATTGTCTTATCAACCAAAAGAGCAGGTTTTCCGGTAGGACGGTAGAACAGTTTGAGTTCTCCGCTGGGGCCGGCATTCATGGCAGTGAGGTAGCGTCCGTGCAGACGGCCTTCCACGGTGTTTTCACCGCCCAGTTTTTGCAAAGGCACATCCAAGGTTTCGGTAGAGCCAGTTAAAGATTTGCTGACATCGCCATAGTACAAGGTCGCACTGCCATCGGAGTCTGCGGGAGCATACGCGGCCAGCACCTGCACCAGACGGTTGGCACCGGAAGGGATTTCCAAAGTGATTTCAGAACCCAAAGATGAAGAGTCCCCGGCATCTTGCAACAGGATGACAGGCTGACTCATGTCGGAAGCTGTGACCTGAACGGCCAGATGTCTCAAGCTCAAAGGGACCGACGAAGAGTTCATTTTGCCGGAAAGACTTTTGGGAACTTGTAAAGAAATCTTGCTGCTATCTACCTTCAGGCGGTCACAGCCTAAGGTGAATAGGAAAAGGAAGGGGATAACGTACTGATATAAGTGTCTTTTCATGTCGATAAACCTCGTAGATATGGAGAAGTAATCGGATTTTTATCGCTCCTTCTGAAGATAAAAACGGGCCTTAAGTGAATCTTGAAATGTTCGTGTCTTAAACTGAGACACAGGGAAAGAAGGTTGCCTTTCTTCGGGATTCGAGAGTACTTTTTTGTAATGTCTGAAGAAAAAAAGCCCTACGAATTGCTAGGTGGTGAGCCCGTCCTAAGACGACTGACCCAAAGATTTTATGAGATCATGGACACACTGCCGGAGGTGCAGGGCATTCGCCAGATGCATCCGGAAAATCTGCGGGGTTCGGAAGAAAAGTTATTTATGTTCTTATCGGGCTGGTTGGGTGGACCGAATCTTTTTATTGAACGCTACGGACATCCCCGACTGCGCATGCGCCATTTTCCGTTTAAGATAGGAAAGTCGGAACGAGATCAATGGATGCTTTGTATGGTGCAGGCTTTTGATGAGCTGGAAATTGCCGAGCCACTGCGAAGCGAGCTTTTACACTCGCTTTTACGCCTTGCCGATCACATGCGCAATCTTGAGGAAAATCCAGAATAGGATGTTTCGCTCAAAACGATTTTATTGGATGTCCACACGGCGGCCTATATAACTTATTTGCGGACCCTCCGAAAAGAATAGTAACTGGAACGTTCTTTTGGGGGATTTATGTACGACACAAATCTGTCTTATTTTAAGACTGTGGCTAGGACCCTTCTTTGTTTGATATTTTTTGTTGGCACGACGGGATGCACTCTTTCCGCTTCTCTTGAAGAAAGCCTGTCTGATATTGGCTCTGAAATTACTCCTCCGGCTGTTCTTAATAAAAAGAATTTCTTTACCGCCCCAGCGGACAATTCCATTCAGGAATACTTCGTTCATGGAGATATTTACGGAGCCAAAACCTTCGGGTCTAAAATGTTCCTGTACGGCGCGATTCGAGGCATTGGTGGTTATGTTGCTGATGCCGCGAAGTATTCCCCGATCACCAATGAGTTTGCAGATAGTCCGGTCCGTGGCGACTTTTTAGGGAAGGTTGGCACCAAGGTCTTCACCGGTCACGCGGATGAGGACCTTGGGACGTATGTTATCAGTTCGTATGATTTGCAGACGGGCACCAAGGTGGATTTAGTTCAGGTTGATGGGCCGGTACATAAGGCTAAGATATATAAAGGTCAGATCTATTTGCTGGGATGGTTTAGTACGGTCAACGGTTCTGCTCGTAATAAATTTGCCATCGTGAATGCTGCCACGGGTGTGGTGAGCAGTACAAATATCAGCTTGGTATATACGTCCCCTTATTATTCGTTTGGTGATCTGGATGTCTCGGATGACTATATTGCAATAGCTGCGGATCTTGTCAGTGTGAATGGAACTAATATAGTTGGTAAGGTTGCCTTGATAAAGCAGCAGGACGGAACGGTCAGCAGTCCCAATATAGCGGGATTTAAGAATTCCGTGAATTATTTCCGACTGGCATTTTATAATAATCATCTTTTTGTGAGTGCCTTGAATACCAGCAACTATCCTCGCTTGATACGTTTGGATCTGACAACAATGACCTCTGCCGCAGTAGCGGCTGCGGAGCTGGCAATATCAGATAATTCATATGATGAAATTCTTAGCGAGAGTTCCCGGAGCCCCCGGCATCATTGAATCATAAGATTTCCATCCCAATTTCTATCAGAAGGCCCTTCGGGCCGAACCTCCTGGAGGGCTGGTAGGGGAAAAACACGGTTTATAGTTCCTAACCTTTTCCTCAAGGAGTTGCGAGAGCAAGGCAATCAAACACCAGTGATAGTCATGAGTGGACGTGTGTGTTCCGACGGGATTGATTTTTCTCGATTAGATATAGAACATTTCATCGCGAAACCAATTTTAAATATGGAAACAAGTTTTCGGGAAATTCTCAATGGAACTCAATAGAGAACGATCATCACATGACTTGCAGAAGTGCTCCTTACGTCTTGATGTTTTTATTGTTCGTGCCCACATTGGTGAAACGAATGACCAGATCGATAAAAGAGCTGCGGAGCTTGCGAAAGCCATGGCCAAAATGAATGGGTGGCGTGAAGTAAGCCTGACGAGGTCGGGGCTTCCGTCCTTTGTTGAGGGACGATATTTATGCCATTTTTTCGAAGTATGGGGTTTGTCGTCGCATGTCTGTCGATTAAGTTTAACAAGTCATTATTTACTTTCTTTGGAATATGAGATTTTTTGATATTTGTCAGAACATTTGTATTGAGCTCCTACGCCATATAGCTGGACCCAGTAAAGATCCTGTAAAGAATCACAACTTAGGTCCCATTGAAAAATCATGAGAACGTTTCGATAAGATCACATAGTGTTTTGAGTAATGAATCGTCCAACTCCTTATACAGAGGTACAAGTATGTTTAAATGGAGTCTTTCAAAAAAATTGTTAGCTCTTAATGTCGGAATGTCGTTGGTAACGGTGTTTGTAGCCGTGGTCGCTTTTGTCGGGGGGGGGGGGACGCAGTCTAAGTACGAAGAAGTTGCTCGGGGTGTTCTCGATGATGTCATTGCGATTGACCAAGCTTTCTTGGACTTTCGCGAAACTAGAATTGGTTTAAGAACCTTGGGTATCGAAGGGGTGACCGCATCTCAAGGGGCGGTAGCAAAAAAGCAAGTTCTAGGAGCTATCACAAGTGTCGATGCTCAGATTAAAAAGCTGAGCCGAGCAGACTTGTCTGATGAGCAGAAGACTCTGGTCGCAAATGTTGAAAAATCTTGGACCGCATTTAAGAAAACAGGAACTGAAATCTTCTCACTGTATGACAGTGGAACTCCTGAGAATCGTATTCGTCTAGTAGGAATCTTTTTTAAAGAATGTCCTGAAGCGGCGGAAGACTTCTTAGGACATGTTGAAAAACTCAGAAATCTTTTGTCAACTCATCAGAAGGCTTGGGTCGCGGATGCGCGAACAACGGCTAACTTCAATAATCAAATGCTTTTGGTCATCTCGATAGCGGGTATTATTATTGGTCTTTCCACCGCAATCCTATTTACAAACAAACTTTCAAAAAATCTGCAAGGCCTTATCGAAGAACTAAACGGAGGGTCAAAACAAGTGGCAGAGGCTGCAAGTCAAATTGCCACGACTTCGTCAACGCTTTCGCAATCAGCGACAAATCAAGCTGGTTCTTTGGAAGAGTCAGTCGCCGCAGTTGAAGAGTTGACCGCCACTGTTAAATTGAATACGGACAACGCAAAGCAGGCCTCCGTATTGGCAAGTTCGACAAGAGATATTGCACTTAAGGGTGAGGGTGAAATTAAATCACTCATTGAATCAATTCAAAGTGTCTCTGCGGATTCAAAGAAAATTGCTGAAATTACGTCGGTGATTGACGATATCGCTTTTCAAACAAATCTTTTGGCCCTTAACGCGGCTGTTGAGGCAGCTCGCGCTGGTGAACAAGGTAAAGGATTTGCCGTTGTTGCAGAAGCCGTAAGAAATCTTGCGCAGAGAAGTGCTGAGTCTGCAAAAAATATCGCAACATTGATCGACTTGAGTGTTACGCGAATCGGCAATAGCGCGGAGCAAGCAAGTCGCAGCGGCGAGGTGTTGGCTGAAATCGTAAACTCAGTTAAAAAAGTATCAGATCTTAACGGTGAAATCGCAACTGCCAGCGAAGAACAATCCAGTGGAATTTTGCAAATTAGTCGAGCAATGAATCAGCTCGACGGTGTCACCCAAGGAAATGCGGCGGCATCTGAGGAAGCGGCAGCGACTGCAGAAGAACTTTCTGCGCAATCTTCTGTGCTTTTGAAAAATGTGGCGTCCCTTAACGGGTTAGTATCTGGTGATGGAATTGTTGAAGTACAAGTTCAGAGCAATGGCCATGTTATGGAAAGAAATGTTATCAAACTGAAAAAAGTAACAAAACCTTCCGTAAAAGGTGAAGAAATGATTCCCTTTGACGATGATCAAGAAACTCATGGTAAGCTAGGGACTACCGATGGCTTTTAGATTAAGAATTTTACCCGAAAGAGTTAACGAGATATGAAAAAACCCATTCCGAATCAGAATGAAAGCCCGTTTGGATTTCACGAGTTCTTTTTTTCGACAACAAATAAGCGTGGAGTGATCCGATTTGGTAATGACGTATTCGCCAGGGTGAGTGTTTATCCCAAGGAGCAAATGATAGGGGCACCCCATAGTATTATTCGACATCCGGATATGCCTCGTTCTGTATTCAAGATCTTTTGGGATACATTAAAGTCTGATAAAGCCATTGGTGCTTATGTTAAAAACCTAGCGGGGAATGGTAGCTATTACTGGGTCTTTGCATTCGCGTTTCCAATTGAAGATGGGTTTTTATCAATTCGGTTTAAGCCGTCTTCAGTAATATTTCAAGAAGTTCAAAAGATCTATGAAGAACTCCGAGTGTTTGAGCAGGGGAACGATGATCTAGATGCTTCCGAAAATCTGCTTTTAGAAAAGATCAAGCAACAAGGATTTAAGGACTATGAAGAATTCATGGTCAAGGCCACCTTGGCGGAACTTAATTCGAGAGCACTTCAGGTAAGCAAGTCTCAGTCTCAAGAAAAATTAGGCCAGGACTCTGGTCAGTTTAGACAGATCGCTGAAACGACAAATTCGACATTGTATCGCCTCAATGAAATATTTGAAAAAGTCAGTGGTTTTCAAAAATCGAATGATGTTTTGGTAACAACCATTGATAATTTGGATAAAGAGTTCCTCAATCTGAAGTTTATTTCGGTTAATATGACGATAGCGGCCGCAAAATTTGGAAACGTGGCGGCAAGTTTAGGGGTTGTCTCTAAGGAATTTTCATCTCTTTCTGGAGAAATTGAAAAAAACCTAAGCGGGCTTACTGGTTTCGTGCAAAATCTCGCCAAGGTTATTCAGCAGTGCTCTTTTCGAGCTTCAGCGTTGAACTCGCAAATGCTGATGGTGGATTTCTTTGTAAAAGAATCGATCATAAAGATGCAAACGGTAGATACTGCTTTTGCCGAAATGGCAGAAAATCAGAAAGACTTTTCGCATCTTTTTAAAGATTACTCGATGAATTTGAAAAAAGAAGTATCTGAGCTTTCAACTTACTTGGCTGAAATAGAAACAGGCATGAGTGATGTTTCGAAATTCATTACTGGTCTTGAAGTCATCAAACAAATTGGGGCTGTGGAGTCAGCGCGAGTCAGCGAAGTTAAGCAAGCGTTCCAGCACTACCTCGAGCAAATGGATCGGTTTATACAACTGCTACGAAGTGCCACAACTTCTATTTTGCACGAAACTGAAGACTTGAAAGCAAATTCTCAAGTAATTGTCTCGAACGTAGGAGCGGTCTCAGGAAACGTAGACGTTATTTTTGACCTAGCTTCAAAGATTAATAGCAAAGCTAAAGCGATTTCTTGAAGAAGCGAATATTTTGCGATGTTCTGACGAGCTTTGTAAGAACTGGTTCCCTTAATTGTTTATGGCAAGGAAGTTGCTGTCTTGCCATAAACATGGAGATTTCTTGCCCTCATTGTCATATTAAAAGATCTTTAATCGATTTTCGGAAGAAAATTGTCTGTATCGGCCGCTTTTACCGTCATTGTGATAAATCGTATCAACAACGTTTTCGCTGTTCAGATTGCGGAAAAACTTTTTCTCAAGCTTCTTTTCAGCGTTGTTATCGACAACGCAAAAGAAGTGTGAATCCTTTAGTATTTCAATCTCTTGTTAGTGGAGAATCGCAAAGACGAATAGCGCTCCTACTTAAGTTAAATCGAAAAACTGTTGTGCGAAAAATGAAATTTCTCGGAATAATGGCATATCTGGCACATAAAGAGTCCTTAAAAGTATTTCCCCCTTCGCAGGAAGTCGAGTTCGATGATCTTGAGACGTTTGAGCATAGCAAGCTGAAACCTCTATCAGTACCAATGCTGATTGAGGCAGGATCGCGAAGGATTTTGGGATTTCGTGTAGGTCGCATGCCAGCGAAAGGTCTTTTAGTTGCGCGCTCAATTAAAAAGTATGGTCCTCGAGATGATGATCGAAAGTCGATGCGTAGAAGTTTGTTTTCAGAAATAAAGCCGTTTTTATCGGAGAATGTCGTGGTGAAGTCTGACGAGAACCCCCATTACCCAGGAGACATCAAAAAGTTCTTCCCGAAAGGGGAGCACCGGACCTTCAAGGGGCGAAGGGGTTGTGTTGTTGGGCAAGGTGAATTGAAAGGTGGGGGTTTTGATCCTTTATTTAGTCTGAATCATACTTTTGCCATGGTTCGAGCCAATGTGAATAGATTATTCAGAAGAACTTGGAATACGACCAAGCGATCTGAATGTCTGGCTTTGCATATGGCCCTGTACGTTGTTTATCATAACCAAGTCTTGATACGTCCGAAAATTCGAGATGTCCCTGAAGTGTAAGTCACAAAATACGATATATATCTTTGTACAGCTGTCATAGGTAACTAACAGAGCCTGGCCATCCTGTGCGGCCTTCCTGATGCGCGTCCTGCGCATCAGGCTAAGGTTTTAAGTGATACACAATTAAAGGGGCCAGTTTTTATCGTTTAAGATAACTTGCGTGCTGTTAATTCGCTCAATGGATTTTTCTAAAAGAAATTTAATGCCATTTTGTTCGTGGATGTTTTTTAGAAAACTTCCAACAGCTTGGCCGACCACGTTTTCTAGAGGAAATTGGTTTGGAGCAACAATGGTGACATTTAAAGATCTACCTCTTAAAGAAGCGGCTGCCTCCAAACCAATGAAACCAGCTCCAATAATCACTACATTTTTAACGTCACTCAGTTTTTCAATTATTTTACGACAATCTTCGAAAGTTCTTAGGAGATGAATGTGAGGCAAATCCATGCCACCAATCTCTGGCTTGACCGGTGTGCAACCCATGGCAATTAAACACTTCTGAAAAGTAATTGATGTGTTATTGTTAAGAACAACAGTGTTATTGGATGGATCAATTTTCCTAACTGTCGTTTTTAAAAGTAGATCTATTTTTTGTTCTCTGAAGTAGTCAGATGAGCGCAGTGGCATCCATTCTTCAGGAGCGTTGCCTGCCAAATAGTCTTTTGAAAGATTTGGCCTATCATACGGCAGGTCTGCGTCAGCACTGATTAGAGTTATTTTTCCGTCAAAACGCTCTTTTCTAAGCTGCTCGGCTGCCGCATGGCCTGCAGCACCTGAACCTATAATTACAAAATGTTTATCGTTTGAGGTGTCATGGGGACATGGCATCTGATCTTTTCGATCTCGAACATATACTATATCATTTTTAATTTCTACATTCCATGTGGGGAGCGGGTTGAGCGCAGGAGACTTGATAGCATCCCCATTTTTAATGTCAAAACATGCGTGATGCCATGGACACCGAATCTCGTGATTTAGTATAAGGCCATCATTCAAGTTTGCACCATAATGGCTGCACTTTGCTCCAACAGCGTAGAAAGTCTGACCGTCATAAATAAGCAAAACTGCTTGGCCATCTGCATGGCCGAGCAGTTTGTTTTTGTTTGCGAAGTCTTTAACGGGTATTCCTTTTTTTAAATCCGGACCAGCCAGATGTTCGGTCGTGTTTCCCATGTTTGTGGGCCTCCTCCTTGGCCTAATTTTGTTATCGTTGAAGTAAAGCTATCAGTTCGCTTCGTAGTTGCGAACTGGTCGCAAACTCAGGGGATCAGTGGGGCGCCCAAGTCGTCATTATCGTTTAACAAACGAGGGGCACGAGGTTTTTCCAAGAAAGTATTCTTGGCTTTCAAATACACTTCTTGCTTTTTTAGCAAAGGATCTTGGAGAGGACGCCATCCGAGAAATGATGGGCAAGCTTGCAAAATCAGTTGCTCGGTCAATGGAGGATAAATTTGCTAAAGTAAAATCGACCGCAGAGCTATTGGCAATGGTTACGGAAACTTTGAATGAACTGGGATACCGAACCATCCTAAAGCAATCGGACATGAGAAAGGGAGCTGTGTGCCGATTCTGTATTAGAAACAAGGAAAGTTAAGGCTTCTAGAGAGACGGCTGGCAGAAGATAGAATCACTATTTTGTGCCATTAGGTTTCCCAGCATTTGCTCCAGAGTTTCTCTGTTCATAGTCAACCCTGTACAGGTCGTTCTTCAGCGAGAGAGCATGACCCATTCTTTCGGATATTAGAGTCCAAAGTGCGGCCTGATCTTGCGTCAAGTGAGTGTTAAGCGTCTCGCGAAAGATCCTAAGCCATCTTTCTAAAAGCTCGTCATTAAATCCTGCAAAAAAATGTTTTTCAACGGGATTATAGTAGTTGAACAGATAAGGCGCGCCGCCGAATTTAACCCACCAAAAATGCGTGAGCTTTTGAATGTGCTCTGGCCAATCGCCAACGGATCTGAAGGGCACTTGAAGGACCGGATCGTTTTGAATCCGCGTATAGAAATCATCAACAACATTGAAAAAGTCTTGATGAGAAAACTCTATGCCATTCACTTTGATTTTATTTTCTTTTGGTGTCGATTCTTGACTCATTTTTATTCCCACTTTTGCGCATTTAGCTCTTTTTCGCCATCCCAAAGTGTTGTCTTGGATTTCGTTTCTTCTTTAACTTGGTTGACCATTTCGACTGTGACTAGATCAGCATTGTTTCCGAAAGAGTTCCGAACATAAGTCGCAACGGCTGCGATGTCTTCGGGCTTTAGCTGATCTTGGAATGTCGGCATAACACCTTGGTATTTTTGTCCGTTGACCGCGATTTCACCTTGGATGCCATGAAGTATAATGGCTGCAACCCTTTTGCCGGGGCCTTTGACCCAGTCTGATCCAGCAAGCGGAGGAAATGCTCCTGGAATTCCTATTCCAGTCGCCTGATGGCAAGATTGGCAGGTTGTGGTGTAAACCTGTTTTCCTTTTTCCATGAGGGCCGCAAGAGAGTTTTCTTGCGTGGCTGGTGTTGCGTTGTTTGCAGCCACTGGAGACTTGGTTCGGCTGTCTCCTTGACTCATGGAAGTGCTATCAGTTCGGAGAGCAAGGTAAGTCGCTCCAAACCCAATTAAGAGTGCAATGAGCGTAATGGGAATATTGATGAACTTGAGCGAAGAGGACTCCACCGGATCATTTTTTTCGTTTTCAAGACGGTCTTCTTTAAAGCTCATTTTACTGCCTCCGATGCTTTCACAGGGTCGCGATCACGTTTCAAACTCATTAAATATGCAACTAAGTTTTCGGCCTCTTCGCTGGGGACTAGCCAAAGTTTGCTTTTGCCGGGAACGCGAATGGCTCCCGTTTGTGGTGAATCTACGGAGGTGACCTCTTTGTAAAGAAATGAAAACCCCGGCATAATACTCCAACTCACGAGACTTCTTGGGTTGTAGAGGTGTAGATGATGCCAGTCGCGGCTGGGCTGTCTTGATCCAAGATTTGAGAGGTCAGGACCTGTTCTCATTGTACCAAGCAAATGAGGTTTATCATAGATGTAATCCGACGGAAGGCTTGGGCGGCCCCAGCCAAAGTATTTATCGGCCCCAGCAACGGGATCGCGTACTTGTTGGGAGTGGCAGTAAACGCAACCATTTTCAATATAGACGTGGCGTCCTTTGAGCTCGTTCTCTGTGTAAGGGCGCTGCGCACTCATCGCCTCCTTGTTAATCGCAGATACCTGTATGCGCGGGACAAGCACAAAAATAAAAATCGAAAGTGTGATCGTGCTAATCCCACCAAAAACAAAAATATAGGCTTTATTCATGGATGGTCTCCACTTTCACGGGGCGCAGGATGCTAAAGACATTGTAAAGCATAAGTAGATGCGAAAATAACATCAGGGTTCCGCCGACGCTGCGAATGATGAGGTAGGGCATCGTGAGTTTGACAGACTGTTCAAAGCTCCCTTGAACATTTCTGAGTTCCACACCCTGAAGCCAGCCACCAATGCCGAGTGCGACGGCATAGATGATAATGCCAATCGCGGCTACCCAAAAATGGAGATTTAGTAGCTGCGGGTGTTTAAAGTTTCTGCCGACAAGTCTTGGCAGCGCGAAATAAATCCCGCCAAAAAGAACCATTGTTGTAAAACCATAAAGCCCTAGATGTGCATGTGAGACCGTCCAATGAGTGAAGTGAGTGATGTAATTAAAGGTTCTTAGAGAATGAAGTGAGCCTTGTAGTGAACTCACCGTGTACGACATCGCGCCAAAGACAATAAACCTCAAAACAACAGAATCTTTTAACACGTGAAAATATTTATAAGTAGAAACGTGATGGTTGATGGCAACAGTGACGACAGGAATTGCCATACCAACGCTCATTACAATAGACAAGTTCCCAATCCAAGTCGGGATGGGGCCGCCAAGTAAGTGGTGCATGCCCACCTGAGAGTAAAAAAGAGCCAATCCCCAAAATCCAAATAAAGAAAGCTGATAAGAAAAAATAGGATGACCCGTAATTTTTGGAAGTAAGTAGTAAATAATCCCAAGTCCAAGCGGCGTGACCCAAAGACCAAGAACATTGTGGGCGAACCACCAGTTTGCGATGGCCTGCTCAACGCCAGAGTGTAGAAAGTGTGCGTTTGCAATAATAAAGAGAACCGGAAACCAAATAAGGGCGCAGATCGTGTACCACATGGTTACATAGAGATGCTTTTCTTTGCTGAGATAGATCGTTTTAAAAAGTGGGATGGCGATCATTGCACCCGCTATTGCCAGCAAGATTTTAGTTGGCCACCAGAACTCCAGCCACTCAAGTCCATCTGTGTATCCGAACAAGATCCCGATGCATCCAAGAAGTACGCCGACATTCCAGATTATTCCTGCGGCGTAAAGAGTCTTAATACTTTGCAAAGGAACCTTTGTTAAGCGAGGGACTAGCCACATGGAGACCGCAAGGGCTGCAGGAGAAAGCCACCCGTAAGTGATAATATTTAAGTGAAGAGGCCTTAGCTTTCCAAAGGTTAGAAGCGCTTCTGTTCCCAAAAATTCCGGCGCGTGAAATTTAATAGAGACTAGGAGCCCGAAGAGTGAGCCTAGGACTAGCCACAAGGTGGCAGTCACGATGAAAAACAGGATTGGTTTTCTTGCGGATTGGTCTAAGGTCCTCCACTGATCGCTCAATTGGCTAGTGGAATCAAGTTCAGAGTGGCCAAACTCATTGGCTAAAAAAATTGATTTCGCTGCTGAAGGTGGAACGAGCACTTGTTTTTGGATCAGGGCAACGACAAATGCCAGCATTCCTAAAACAGAAATAGAAAACGTTAAAACCAGAAAGACCACTTTTGCATCCATTATGGCACTCCGAGCACGACTGATGAAAGTCACAGTTCTGCAAATTATCTTGAATAATTGTATGTAATATGCAACATTAAGTCAGGTCTGTCAATTACATGAAAACGGTGAATGAAGTGAGTGTCGGGTCGAAGAAAGATCTTATCTATTTTATATCCGGTATGTGGTGTTCAACTTGTGCCAAGAATATCCGTGAGTCCGTGAGTCAAATTGAAGGTGTAGAATCAGCAGACCTCAATTACGCAAGCAAACTTTTGACCGTAAGACCTTGTTATGAATTACCGGGCCTTGATGAGTCTATCCAGGAAAAAATTATCCGAATTGGATTTGGTGTTAAAAAACAGTCTGAGGGGTGGATAGCAAGCTACCGCGAAAGGCTTCAAAAAGAATCCAACCGTAAGATCCCCTGGGTTCAGGTGAGCCTCGTTTGGTTTTTAGCCATGTGGTCCTCGATGTTGGCTTTTGCGGGTTATATCGGTGGCGATCTTTCGCAAGGCGAGCTTCATATTTTGGCTCTGGCCTCTTCACTTTTTGGATTGCCCGCTATTTTGATTGGTATTTATCCCTTCGCAAAAGCGGGAGTTCGGGCCTTGTGGTTCAGCCGTCTTTTAACCTTGGACTTTTTCATTTTTGTTGGTGGTTGCTCTGCAGTCGGAGTTTCTATTTTTTCTTTAATATCCAATTCTAGCGGGACGTACGCTGACTCTGGCTCCATGATTGTGGCTATTTTGCTCTTATCAAAGAAAATTGAAAATACGATTGTGACATCAACGACTTCCAATATTCTTTATCAGATTCGATCTGATTCATCATTAGTGGAAATCTTTAGGAAAGGCACATGGGCCCAGGCGGAAGCTTCTCAGGTTAAAAAAAACGACATTGTGCGGTTTTCTCTAGAAGATACAGTCGCTTTCGATGGGGCTTTGATAAGTGATACTGCACAAATCAATAACCACCTAATGAGTGGTGAGTCTGATGTTGTGAACCTTAAAAAGGGCGACCATATCTTTGCAGGAGCAATTGCCAAAAGCCGGATTGAAATGTCGGTGCTTGCCCCCGAAGGTGCACGCAAGATTGACGCTTGGGCGGAAAGTGCCGTGATTGGTGGGGGACGGGAGTCTCGTTATTCTAGAATATTGGCAAAGGCTGAAAGCGTTTTGGTCGTGGCCGCATTTTTAGGAGCTTTAACTATCGCGTCCGTTCACGCATTTAGAGGGGAAAGTACTGAGGATGTGATTGAGTCGTTTTTTGTCGGCATTTTGATTTTTTGCCCATGTCTATTTGCGAGTATTCAGCCTCTCGCATCACAAATAGCGCATTTGGCGTTGTTGAAGTCGGGGATCATGCTTCGCAGAAGTGACGCTCTGCTGGATCTTTCTCAGATTTCGCATTTCTACTTTGATAAGACTGGAACGCTAGAAGCTGTAGAGTCGAGTTTTGTTCCCTGCAAGAGTGGAAACGAACACGAGGTTCTTCCTTACCTAAAGTCAATCTCCGAAAAAGCAAGTCATGCGATCCTGCGTGGGCTTAATATTTCCGGCGAATCAAAAGCGATCAATGATTTACGTGAGTTTGCGGGATTAGGGAGCGTAGCCAAGGCAGATGACGGGGCACTTATATGCGTGGGTAAAGAAAGTTTTCTCGAAAGTCAGGGAGTTGATACCTTTGAATACGAGGATCTTGTTGGTACTTTAGTTTCACTTAACGGCGAAATCGTCGGAGAAATTGTTAGTAAAAGCGCCTACGATACTATGGCCCGCCGATTCCTAGAAAGACTGTTAACACTTGTTCCCGACTCCAGGATAGAGATTCTCTCTGGAGATCCTAAAGCAGGAGCAGGGAAAGCGTTGACCCAGATCGATCACCGCATTTCTTTTCTAGGAAATTTATCGCCCAGCGAAAAGGCAGAGAATATAAAAGAAAACGCAGTTTTTGTCGGCGATGGCTTGAACGATACACTGGCATTATCAAGGGCGCGCGTAAGCTTTCGCCTGGGGCACAGAATCTCAGGGTTTGCGCCAGTTGATTTTGAACTAAGAAGTCCCAATCTGGATTTGATCCTGTCGGCAATTAAGTATTCAAAAAAGTTTCGTAGAGTTCTCGTTCAGACGGGGTGTGCTGCTGCTGTTTATAATGTCGCGGCGTTAGTACTGGCATCATTGGGAGTGTTTAGTCCATTAGGAGCAGTGCTGTCTATGCTTGGGAGCTTCTCTCTTATGCTTCTAAGTATCTTTAGGCTTAATGTGGTTGAAGGAGTTAAAATATGAAAAGCATCGCCCCCTACCAGCTTTATTTCCCGCTCGGGATTCTAAATGCTATTTTAGCCGTCGGTATTTGGTTCACTCAAGATCTTCAATGGTTTAACACACCAGCCATGTTGATTCATTCGAAGCTGATTGCGGGTGGGTTTCTCTGGAGTTTTATTGTTGGCTTTCTTATGACAGCGGTTCCAAGGATGACGGGAACAACAGGTGCAAATATATTGGAGTATTTGATTTCCGGAACAATTCTCATCGCGCAAACGTGTTCTTCTTGGTACAGTGATCCGCGATTTTTTTATTCCTTTCAAATGGCGCTTGTGGCTTTCTTGGTGATCTTTGGTGGTCGGCGTATTCTTAAGATGACAAAGCCTTTGCCGGTTTTCTTTTCTCATGTAGGTATGGCCATGATTCTCGCTTTTGCAGGGGCGTACTACCAATTCAGTGGGAATTCTTTTATGGGGATTCATCTTTACCATTTGGGAGCGACTCTATTGTTAGTACTGGGAATAGGAACGAGGTTTTTTTCCTTCCTCTCGGGGCTTCCATCGGAGTTTGAGAATTCTACCTCGCGGGGCCTGCGTATCATGTTTCATGTTGGTGGGGTTTTAGTGATGGGTCTGCTTTTTCTGGCAGGTCAAGGTCACTCGCTCGCTTATCTTGGGCTTGCTATTGTCACGTTGTTTTATCTTTTTAGAATTTGGCAAGTGCAGAGGGCATCGGACCGTCCATCAGCACTAAAGTATGCGGTGCGGGTTGTGGCTGCGATGATTCCTTTGTGTTTCTTTTTGACTTGGATTCAGCCGATGCAGTTTGTTACGTGGTTTCATATAATATTTGTCGCTTGTTTTAGCTTGATTACTTTTTCAGTTGCGACTCGGGTGACTCTTGCCCACGGCTCTTACTCGATTGATCTTGAGAAGCAATCATCAGCTCTTTGGTTCTTGCTAATATTTTTAGTATTGGGCGCCGTTTCGCGCGTACTGCACGGATTTTCTGAGGGGTTATGGAGAAAAAGTTATTTGCATTCGGCGGTGATTTTTTGGATTCTGGCAGTCATTTGTTGGTGTTGGGCTTTTTTACCTCGAATTTTTAAACCTGGCCCCATGGCAAAACCTTCGTGTTAAAGGACTAAAACAATGCGTTTGACAGCACACACAGATTATTCACTGCGAGTTTTGATGTATTTAAATCAGGAAAAACGATCCGTTACATTAAACGAGCTTTCTGAGACTCTTAAAGTTTCTAAAAACAATCTGATTAAAGTTTCAAATCAGCTAGCGAAATTGAACTTCATTGAGACGGCTCGCGGAAAGACTGGAGGTCTTACCATCCGCAATGAAACTGGAAGCAAGACGCTTAAAGAGATAGTCTCCCAGACCGAAGAGACTTTTCAAATTGCCGAATGCTTCTCCGGCGAGAAATGCGATTGCACTTTTCTCAAAAACTGCTTTCTCAAAAGAAGTTTATCTGAAGCCCTTGAAGCATTTATGGATTCTCTTTCGCAAAAGACGCTCAATGATGTGACCCCCAAATCATACAGATAAAGTCGGAGCTTTAAAGGGAGAGTAATACATAAATGAGTGTTTTGTGTTGCCTATAAAACGCCAACTAGACAGAAGCTATTTGGAAATATATCTTTAACCGATGACTATTGATAATTTCAAGCTACTAACTACGCGATTAGAGTTGAGACCACACCGAACTGAAGATGCTGATTTTATGGTGACGTTGAATTCAGATCCCGAAGTCACTCGGTATGTGCCTGATGGACCGCTCGGAGATGTACGCGAGGCCATCAAAATAATTGAAAGCTTGCGAGCGCAATTTGTTGATCGAAGAATCGGACGATTTATTGTCATAGAGAGAGCAACGGGCAAACGGATTGGTTGGTGCGGTCTAAAGTGGATCGAAGAACTTAATGAAATAGATTTAGGTTATCGTTTTCTTAGATCATTTTGGGGTAAAGGCTTTGCCTCTGAGGCAGCTAAGGCCTGTCTCGACTACGGATTCAATTCTCTAAGTTTTGAAAAAATCACTGCCCAAATAATGCCGACTAATATTGCTTCTATTGCACTCGCTAAGAAGATCGGAATGAAAGTAGTAGGTCGAGTTGAAGAAGACGGAGTTGAGTTTGTCGTTTTTGAAATTCAGGCTTCAAAGTAGAAATCAAATAGGCTTGCTAAGGCATTTCTCAACGAGATCTACTGTTACTGCTTTCGAGTTTGTGCTAAAAGAAAATGCGAGTTGTAAATTTCAATCGGTCTTTAAGGGATTTAGTTGATGAAAATGTTAGTATCATGGTCGAACTTGAATCAGGGCAGCTCTTTCTTGAGTATTATTGTGCGTTTTATTGACTCCGTTCTTCGGGTCCATCTCTTTCATCACGGAGACAGCATCTAAGCTCATCCATCCAATGGTGACTTCTTCAGGATAGCAGTCACGCATGGATTGCTCGAAACACGCCTTAATATCCACTGCTTCCAGTTCTGATGAGAGTATTTCACGGATTACCCAGCTAGCGCCATACGCTACGCCAACTCCGGAAAGTTCTCGCATGAAGTCGTCAGTGCCACAAGATGGGCAGTGAGGCTCAATAACGGTTTGATAGCAGGAATAACAAAAAGAATTGGTATGTTTAAAAGCAAGTTGTTCAAGACGTTTCTGAATTTCAGATTGCATAAATTTTCTCCGTTTTTTGTTTCGTTCCTCGTGATTGAGGACCCCTTCGTAGAAGATTGAGGGGCCGAGGAGGAACTAAAAGGAAGAAGCCCAAGGCTCGTCACTTCGACCGAGCGAAGTGGCGCAGACCATGACAAGGCAAAGCCTTGGCGAGGGCTGACGCGAAGAGGTGAAAAAAGAGACTTGAGTTTCTTCCACCAAAAACAGAACGGAGGAATTAAATTTGAATTCAGTTTTCCTTCTTGGTGGCTTTCTCTGGACGTTTTGGCGTTTTTGTTGGCGGATCAAAGAAGCGTGGACTTCCCCAAGCTTCAGTCCGTGACTCAAAGAGAATCCGTGCCTGGGCTTTGATGATCTCCCGATGAATAGTGTCGATGTTATAAACTCCAGCGAGTGCTGTGATGATACCGAATGACCAGATAGCCAGTTTGTCTAGTCCCATGATGACCTCCATTAAGGTTTTTGTTTGGATGACTTGATTCTTTGGACGATGTTAAAAGTGTGAGATTGCCTCCAGACTTTCCCGTGCCGGGTTTTGAATTTCTTTGCATTTAGGAAGTGTGCGATTTCTGATGGGGTGCGTCCCATTTGAGTCTGTTTTTCGATAATCTGTAAAATTGGATATTCCCGTGGGTCCTTGTGGAGCTGCCCGTCAAGGTAGTAGTATCCGTAGGGTGGGGGAGACGAACTTTTAAAGCTTTTCCCTTTTGATTTAGCGAAGCTGACCGAACCCTTGGCTCGCAATGTAACTCCAAGCCTCAGTAGATGACTTCTGGTGGAAGAAACAGACATTCCGAGTTGGCAGGCGATTTGGGGAATCGAAAGGCCTTGCTCATAAAGAGCCTTTAAATCGGAGTTTTTAGAATAAATCGCCGAAAATGAAAATCGAATAAAATCATGTACTTGGATAAGATTGCAGGTTGACGGAAGATGGCTACCAAATTTTAGCGAGAGTTCCCGGAGCCCCCGGCATCATTGAATCATAAGATTTGCAGTCGAGACTTCATCAGGAGACCCTTCGGACCGAACCTCCTGGGGGGCTGGTAGGGGAAAAGTACGGTTTATAGTTCCTAACCTTAAACTGGAACAAGGGTCTAGAATGATTTAGGAATTTCTGGTTTGGACAATTTTATGCCGCAGAGTGAAGGTTCTCTCATCTGTGAGATACTTCTCTGAGAAATGAGAGACAATATCGATAAAGAATTGGCTCATTTCTCCTAAGAGATTGTGAAGAATATTTTGATAAGGTAGAATTTAACAATGCAGGCAGGAAAATCATTAATAATTAGAAGTCAGAGAAAAGGATTCTCTATAGATAGAGAAGTCGTTGCAGCTCCAGATGGCATGATCGGCCTCAGTCAAGACTTAAAAGTTGAAAGAGAGTCTGCGCAGACATTTGTCACAGGAAACGCCGTTATCTTCACTTATGTTGAGGCAAAAGACGGATCTTTTTTTATTGGCGATCAACAAATGCCATCACGCTTTCTTTTATACATCCCAGAGTATTCACTTATAAATATCCGGCTTGCTCCGGGGGATATTTTTTCTCTTGGGGTTGTTTCGAAAAAGAAGATTTTTAACGATATAAGCATTCCGATAATAATCGAAAATAGTGAGCAAATTAAGAGCATCTCTTCTTTGTTAAAAATAAACTCGATTGATGAGTATTTGCCAGTCGATCCTGATCTCAATATTTCCCCAGTAATAAAGGAGACTCGACGCTATTTAAAGGATTGTCTGACATCTCCTAATCCCATCGCCAAAGCGTCAAGTAAGTACAAAATGACTTCTTATGAGCTTTCAAAAAAATTTAAAACCGCTTATAAGATTTCTCCGAAGGGCTACGTAAACAGAGTTCGACTTTTCGATGCAGTTTTTTTTCTGTTAACTGGAAAGGACATCATTACTTCAGCACTAGAAAGTGGATTTTGTGATCTGAAGAGGTTTTATTCACAATTTGCGAAATGCTTAAATTCAACTCCTGGAGAATATAAGGTAAATGGCAAAAAACGCCAAGAATCGCTGTCGAGGACGTAGTAAAGTGTCCGCATGAATATACCAGCTAGTTTTTTAAATACTCGTGCCAATCTACTTGTCGATATTGTGATGTTGATAAATATCTTAGCTCCTTTAATTATGTATTTTTCTTTTAAGCAGGCTCGACAAAAAAATCATTCCGCGCATAAGAGAACCCAGTTGTGGCTTCTTATCGTTTGTTTTTCTGCCGTAATGGCACTAGAAATTAATATACGGATGGAAGGCGGCGCGCTTGTTAATGGTGTGCATACGGATACGACTCTTTTTAAGTGGATATTTGGATTGCATGTAACAGGCGCCATTCTAACGTACATTATTTGGGGATACCTTGCATGGAAATCACTTAAATTGTTTAATATTGATCTTCCAGGGAAGTATTCAAAGACTCATAAAAGGCTCGGACAAACTATTTTTTTGGGAATGTGGTTTACTTCGGCTTCAGCAATTGCAGTTTATGTTTTTGGCTTTGTCCTTTAAGGCACAAACTAATTAATATTTAAATCCAGAGTCTCTCATTTTTGAGAGACTCTCTCACGGATGTGGAGCCAATTTGACCACGGCACCTACGTAATACTTTCACGATTTTCAGCTTTGTAATTCAGATAAAAACAAATAACCCATCGAAAAAATTAAGCATATTGCTATGCTTGTCATTTAATCATCTCTGGCATAAATAAGCCCTTTTGTTTTGGCACAACACTCGCAATTAGGAGGACAGAACTTGAATTGCCAATAAGGGGTATAAATGTTTTAAAGGGGGACGACTTCTATTCTTAGTTATTGCCATTGGATTTATAATCCAATCTCTCTTATGCTCAAAGCCCCAGTCCTGCTTACGTTAAGGCCATCTATTCGCTACCACTCTCACTTGATCCTATTAAAATGAACGATACAGCTTCACTGGCTGTCGGTAATTTGATTTATGATGGACTATTGAAATTTTCACCATCACTTAAGATTGAGGGAGCATTGGCCGAATCGTGGTCAACCAGTAAGGATGGAAAGACACTTACTTTTAAACTTAAAAAGAATATCTTTTTTCACAACGGCGATCCCGTCACGGCTGCTGATGCAGAATTTTCACTAAAAAGGGCATTGTCGTCAGAAAGTACGGTTCGTAAGTTTTACGATTCAATTAAAGAAATTCGTTCTGTAAACGATAGTACTCTGGTCATTGAGTTAAATTGTCCGTTCCCTCCGTTTTTATCTAGCGAGAGTTCCCGGAGCCCCCGGCATCATTGAATCATAAGATTTGCAGTCGAGACTTCATCAGGAGACCCTTCGGACCGAACCTCCTGGGGGGCTGGTAGGGGAAAAGTACGGTTTATAGTTCCTCGTATAGACGGCCCTCCGGTCAAGCAAAAATATTCCGTG
>CAYSKF010000030.1:0-24706 GCA_964431515.1 uncultured Bdellovibrio sp. | reverse complement strand
TTTTTACTCGAACCCGGGTTACGAAAGTAATCCGGGTTTTTTTTTGCCTTTTTTTCATCGTTCTAATCAATAGTTCTCATCAGCCTTTATTATCAGTCTAGTCATGACTAAATAATTTTGAATATTTGTTTCATTATTTAGCAGTTCAGTTGAGTTCGAAACTGATGAAATCCATTTTTTTAACAAACTATTAATTGGCTTTAAGGATACTTTTTTTCAAATTTGCAACGCCATCATCTGCTGGAGTTCCGAGCCAAATTGAAAAGATTTTTTCAACAAAACCTTTGCTGCCTTTGATTTCACTAATTGAGCCGGATGTTGTTTCGTAATAGATGACTTCATTGCCGTCTGGTGAAAGAGAGCCTAGAATAGTCAGCGATTTTCCTTGTTTTGCTTCTCCACCTTTTTGAACTGTGTCTAAAAATTGTTTTACACTCGAGTCATCAATATTCACTTTGTTTGCTTTCAGAGCATCAACAAATGATTTTTGAACATTTTCTGCATCAACGTCTCTTAAGAAGTGAAGTTGTATTGCAACTGCTCGTTGATTTTTGATTGCTGAAAGAGGTTCGCTGTTTGATTTTTTAAACTCATCAGCTGATGGAGCGAAGAGCTGTCCCACGTAAACTTTTACATTCAAGAAAACGACCTTTTTTGCTCTGAGGCCAGCACCGATTGAAGACAACAAGATGCTTTCTTTCTCAATAGTGGCAGTAGCACTTTTGTATATGTTTACGCTCTCAACCTTCTCCGTCGGTCCTGAGGGAGTTAATAAAGCAGCAGATGATGTTTGAACAAATAGTAGAGGTAGTATTGTAGTAGCAACTTTTAGCATGAAGATCCTTTCATCATGTTCAATGAATGATTTTAGGATTTTCGCGACTAGTCAAAATGTCAATGGGGAAACAGTACAGGACTCCATGCTTACTTCTGGATTGAAAAAACCAGACCTTTTTGCTCTGCAAAATGTCTGTTGTTCTTTGCAGAATGTCGGAGCTTTAGAAGAAGCTAGGAAGATGTAAGTGCCCTCTATATCGACGAGCTCTGACAATTTAGTTGTAGGGTTGAATTGGTGATATAGTCATTCGTGGACTCATTCAGAAAAAATGTTATATGAACTTTTTTTGAAGAGTCTCTATAGGACCCAGACTTTTTAAATGACTCGAGGCTAGGGACAGATTTCTACGAGTGTACCTAGCTGAACAAGGCTAAAAATTTCTTGAATCTCGTAATTTGTGACAGCAATACAACCTTTTGTCCAATCCTTGGGATGGCGAATGAACTTTCTTTTGACCCAACTATTTGGGAGACCGTGAACCATGATATCTTTGCCTGGATCTTTGATGCCTTTTTTTAGTGAATCTTTTATGTCCTGTGCATTAGGATAATTGATCTTCAAACTAAGGTAGTAGTCACTGCGTTTGTTTTTTGCTTCGAAAAAATACATACCTTCTGGAGTTCGTAGATCTCCTTCAGAAACTTTATCTCCAGTTGGGTTTCCCCCTAAGGCAATGCGATAAGACTTTTGTATGTTGCCTTCGTCGATGAGGTGTAAAAGTCTTCTTTTCTTATCGATTAATACAAGATCCACCTTGGTGATGGGCTGCTTATTGTTCCAGATTGGATTTGTCGCAAAGGAGTTTGTTTGCGAGCACAAACTTGGCAGTTCGCTTTCTTCTATTCCATATTCCAAATACTGTTTTTCCTGCGGTGTGAGGGCTTCAAAAAACTCATTTTTTTCTGTGGCGAAGGTAAATCTTGAAATACAAAGAATAAGAATAAAAAACAGCTTCTGCATATCTCCTTAATTTCATGAATAATCAGAGAGAGCAAGGGGTCTTGTCTTTTGTTGATCTATGACACTATTCGTAACTCGCAGAATCCTTTTGCTCCTCCTCCGGCTTTTGCATTTAATGAACATGAAAAAATTGTTTTTTTAGTGAAGGGATATTTATGCTGAAAAAAATTGTGCTGGCGCTTCTTCTTGTTGGATTTGCGGGTAATGTAGAGGCAAAAGAATTGGTCAACCGTTTGGGCGTTGGGATTAAGAAAAATACTTCTTTGGATCTGCCTGAGTTGGCTGCAGTTTACTATCCTATGGCTGACTTAGCCGTTGCCGGAGGTTTGGGGATCGATACGGAGAAAGATTCATCAAAATTTACTTTTAATGCCGGTGTTCGCCGTATTGTTTTCAAAGAAGATAATATGAATTTTTATATGGGCGGTTCATTGGGGATTGTAAACTTTGAAAAAGTAGCAGGAAAACAATCTGGCTTTGAGTTAAACGCCTTATTTGGTGGAGAGTTTTTCTTCACGGGGTTAGACTCGTTGGCCTTTACCTTTGAAGGCGGTGTAGGAGTGATATCTGCAGATAACGTTCGTTTTAGAACGATTGCTGATGGACCTTTCAATGCTGGAATTATCTTTTATTTCTAATTAACTAGGAGCTAAATAAAATGAAAAAAATTATACATACAGACAATGCACCTAAAGCTGTAGGACCTTACTCTCAAGCAGTGGCAATGGGAGATTTTCTTTTCTGTTCTGGACAAATTTCTATTGATCCAAAGACCAATGAAGTTTTCACAGGAGATGTTAAAACTCAAACAGAGATGGTCATGAAGAATGTTGAAGCGGTTCTTGCGGCAAATGGCATGAACTTTTCTAACATTGTAAAGACGACGATTTTCATCACGAACATGAGTGATTTTGCGACTGTAAATGAAGTGTATGCAAAATCCTTTGAATCAGCGCCTCCAGCTCGTTCGACTGTAGCAGTTGCTGGATTGCCTAAGGGTGTGAATGTGGAGATTGAAGTCATTGCTCATCGTTAAAAGACTGATGCGTTCAACTTCATTTTGGGTTTTACTTCTGTTTAGTGCAGGGGTCTTTTATCGTTTTTATGATGAATATAAAAAAATTCAAAGTGAAGTTGTTCAGTCTTGGACGAAAACCCCTATCGCGGACTGTGCCGTCGTTCTGACAGGTGGAGCAGGGCGGGTTCGCGAAGGATTTGATTTACTAGCAAATCAAAATGTAAAAAAATTGATTATTTCAGGTGTGTATTCAAATGCTCGCCTAAGGGAAATCATGCCTGTGTGGGCTCTTTACGGACAACTCAGCGAGAACGATGTGGTTTTAGATCGTCGCTCTGAAACGACATACGGGAATGCGCAACAGAGTCTTCCGATCGTCGAAGCGTTAAAATGCCGAGATATTCTTCTCGTGACCTCTCGAGTTCATATGCACCGTTCTTACCAAACCTTTCGTGCGTCTTATCCCGAGAATATTTATATTCAGAAGCATGCCATTATTGGTGGGCGCTTCCAGTCTTCCGTCTGGGAAGTGGCCTTTGAAGCTCTAAAGTCTCTTTTCTATTCGTTGTGGGCTTACTAAAACCAGACTAAAAGTCCGGTCGATTTTTGACGGTCAAAGCCGATAAGTTCTCTAAGAAATTGGGGGCGAAGCGATGGCTTCCTTATTGGCGCAGATTGACTCTTTAGGCAGATTTTTCACCAAGAACTTGGAGTACACCTTCCGAGTGCTTATTCTTGGATATTTGAGTTTTCGTGCCACTGTCTTGGATAAAGCACAGGGGTTTAGGCAGATCGTTGGCGTGATTCTGTCGCAAATTTATTTTACAGGATGGCAGGCTCTTCCGTTGATTTCGGTTCTCGCCTTGGGAGTGGGGGGAATCTCCATTCTGCAAGCAATGTCTAACTTGAGTTTGCTTGGTGGCACACAAATGATCGGGAATTTTCTGATTGTGATGGTGCTGCGGGAGTCAGGTCCTTTGTTAGTGGCCCTGGTGGTGATTGCACGTTCCGGTACGGCTGTTGCTTCCGAGCTGGGTAATATGCGAGCCAACCGCGAAATTGAAGCTTTGGAAAGCTTAGGAATCAATCCCTTAAGTTTTATTGTCTTTCCACGTCTTGTGGGCGGAATTTTAAGTGTTTTGGGGCTGGCATTTTATTTTAATTTTATCGCCTTGATTGGCGGTTTTATGATAACTCGTTTTTTTCATAACATGCCATTTTCATTCTACTCAGACTCTCTGATGCGTGCCTTCGGACAAGAAGATGTGCTTATTTTTCTTCTAAAAAATGGCTTCAGTGGAATGATTATTTTTTTAGTGTCCTGTTTTCAGGGATTGTCTGTTCGTCGCAGTCCTCATGAAGTGCCGCAGGTGACAACTTTGGCGGTAGTGAACAGTATTATCTTTGTTGTTGTTTTCAACATCATCGTCACTGCCTTAGTGTATTTAAATCAACTTCGTAGCCTGGGAGTTGTCTAATGAAAATTGACAGTCTGAAGTTTGAAAAGGTTACTTTTGCTCATGATGGACATAAGCCAATATTGCAAAATGTCGATTTTGAATTTCCTTATCAAGAAATGGTGCGGATTGAGTCTGCAGAAGGAGCTGGAAAAAGCACTTTGTTGCAGATTTTAGCGGGACTGCAAATTCCTCAGTCGGGCAAATACCTCATTAATGGTGAAAATGTTTTAGAAATGTCATTTGAGGAATTTTTGCCTTATCGAATACGTGTTGGTTACACTTTTGACTATGGCGGTCTTTTAAGCAATCGCACACTATTTGATAACCTGATGCTTCCTTTGCTTTATCATAAAATTGTTTCACCAGAAGAGGCGAAGGAGCGGGTACAAAATATCTTTTCAGTCTTTGGTGTCATGGACAAAGCGCACGAGCGTCCTGCACATGTACCTGGTCGTATTCGTAAACTGACAACTTTGATGCGAACATTGGTGTTGAAGCCTGATTTGTTGATTCTCGATGATCCTAGCGTCGGTCTGGGGCAAGAGAGTATTCAAACTTTCGTGGGGCAAATTCAACAATTGCGCGCAGAAGGTTTTCTACGAAATGTGTTTTTTAGCTCCTACGATGAGAAATTTATGAGTCTTTTTGATTTTGTTACAGTTCGTCTTGAGTCAGGGCAATTGTATTTGAAAAATCCAGAATTGCAGAAGCGGGTTGCTTATTTATGATGAAAATTAAGCTGAACAAATTTGAACGAGTTGCGGGACTATTTATTATTATTGCCATTGTAGGAGTGTTGGTGACAGCTCTTAGTGCTGCGATCAAGCAGGGTTGGTTTGAACCCAAAGTCCAATACACGACTACTTTTACAAATGCAGATGGTGTTCATCAAGGAACAGTCGTGCAGATGTCGGGATTGCGTGCCGGAGCGGTCGATTCTGTTGAGTTTGAGGGCGACAACCGTATTCGTGTGACATTCTACATTTTAGGTCGTTTCCAAGATAGGGTCAGAACTGATAGTACCGTACAGTTGGTGCGACCCTTTATCATTGGGGAGCGTGTTCTCGAACTCAATATGGGAACCCCAGACGCGCCACTTTTAGCTGCTAACAGTTCTTTGAAATCTCTTGAAACTATGGACATCATGTCTCTAATGAGTGGTAAGAATATGAACTCAGGGCTCGCTAAGTTGAGTGAGATCCTGGAAAGTATGCAAGTGATTGTGAATGCCTTTGCTGATAAAAGCCGGGCAGAGAGCATGGTTCGAGTCTTCGATCGCTTGGATCCCTTGGTTCGTAATATGAATACAATGTCGATGGAAGTCATTAAGCTTTCGAAACAAGTCACGCATGATGATGGTGTGCAGAAGTTGATCACAAATTTGGCAGTGACAACCGAAGAAATGAATCGAATTTTACCGGAGATGAATCGACAGAATCCAGAGTTGGCTAAGGATTTGGCTGTGATGATGCAAAATCTTTCAGTGATCACGAAAGCCATGGGACCTGCTATGAAAGAAATCGAAGGGGAGTTGCCAGGGGCTAGTGTTCGCCTGGTTGAAGCACTCCATGAGACGGTTGTAGTCTTAAAAGCCATGCAAAAAAGCTTTTTCATGAAATCCAGTGTGCAGGAAGTGCGAGACGAGGAATCGTCAGCCCGTATGCCTGCCAATAAAAACAAATATTGATTCTGTGCTGTTTGATGTCAGGGGGATAAATCGCTTGAATCCCCTTTTGTACGTTCTATGATAATGTCATGTTGGTCTGGCATTTATTCCGTCATTTTATATTTTCGCAAAGAGCGGGTGCGTTGATTAAGCGTATTTCCTGGCTTTCTCTGGTCGGTATCACAATAAGTGTGACTGCATTTCTCGTCGTCCTATTTGTTATGAATGGCATGAATGCCAGTATCAAAAAAAGGATTCTGGGGCTTGAACCCCATTTGTATGTTCAAGTCGCGGGAGTCAAAAGTGCTGCCGTTATGGAGACTCTTCCAGTTTTCCAACGTATTAAAGAAAATCCTGAAAACAAAGCCTATGTCTATGAATCACAGGATGTGATTATTCGCACTCAAGATGGGCAATTTCGCGGTGGAATAGCGCGTGGAGTGAGTAAAGAAAGCTTGGCCCACTTCATAGAGCAATTGCAAAAGATGGATAGTAAGTCGCAAGACGCTGCTTCAAATACTTACTTCTGGGATCCTCAGGATGTGCCAGGGGAGGGTGAAATTATCTTGGGAGTGGATCTGGCGCATTCTCTAGGGGTTTTTGAAGGAGACTATGTGACTGTCGTGTCTCCTTCAGGTCTTTTGTTGCCTCCAGGAGAGACTCCGAAATTTGAGCGTGTAAAAGTGAAACGAATTGTCACGACTAGCTTAGCAGATGTGGATGGGCAGTATGTCTTTTATCAAAGAGGTCTGGCTCTTGCGACCTTAGTTGAAGAAGGACTTAAGCAGCTCGGCATTGAAGTTTGGTTGGCCGATGAGACGACTCTGCAAAGTGTGAAAGAGGACTTACTCAAGTTCAGTGATATCAGTGTTGAGTCGTGGATGGATCGCAACTCCGCTTTGCTATATGCTTTGAAGTTGGAAAAATTGACGATTGGAACATTTTTGGGCTTGGCTGGTATGATTGCGGCAAGTTCTATTTTAACAGTCCTTGCTCTTTTGTTGTCGCAGAAACGTCGTGATATAGCGGTGCTGCGTACGATTGGTTTTTCTGCCAAACAAACTGTGCGTACTTTTACGCAAATGGGCTTTATGTTGGCTTCATCTGGTGTTCTCGTCGGAGTTTTGCTCGGGACTGGAATAGGTTTGTATATTCAAGCAAACCCTATTCAACTCAAAGAATCGCAGATTTATTATGACCCTTCAATTCCAGCACTAGTGGATTATTCTTTGGTGTTTGGGGTGTTGATTCTTAGTGGATTGATCTGCTGGTTCGGATCTTATATTCCAGCACGCACGGCTTCTGAGGTTGAGCCCTCAGAAGCGCTGCGGATGAAATAAATTTAGTAGATGATGTGAGATTATGTGATCGTCTGATTCATTCTAGTCTGACCCATTTTTTTTAAATTAAAGCTTGTTCATCATTACGTTGCATTGTTGGGAAAACTTCGGTTACCACCCCATATAATTCGAACGGCACCAGAACCACCACCTCCACCTGGACGATTATTATGTGAAGGAGGGCCGAAAGCTGTGGTACTAAAACCACCTCCACCGCCTCCACCGTAAGCACCTCCTACACAAGCTTCTCCAAAGGTACCCGAAATGACTTGTACTTGAGTTCCGGTGCTGCCGTTGCTTCCTCCTGTGCCGTTTTGAGCATAACCTCCACCAACTCCATTAGTGCCAGAACCTGACAAGCCGACTCCTCCTCCAGAGCCACCACAGGCAATGGCATTGACCGGGTCGTAACCACCAGAGGCACCTCCACCTCCGCCTCCTCCGCCAGTTCCGGCGCCTCCATATCCAACTGATCCCGTACCACTTGCGCCCCCATTTCCACCTGCTCCGGCATACCCGCCTCCTCCGCCTCCGCCACCCCCATGCGCACGCGATTCGGCGCCAACACCAGCTATTGCGCTTCCGCCTTTTCCGCCAGCTCCTCCGCCGGATCCTGCATAATTTCCACCTGCAGCGGTGGTTCCTGCTGATTTTGAACCCGCTCCACCACCTCCGCCGAGCACTGTGGAAGTATTAATGAAATAGCTGTTTCCACCAGAACTCGGGGTTCCGTTCGGAGCGACCGAGCTTGCTCCGGCCCCGCATACAACAGTGATCGAAGAAGACGGCGTAACGGTTATATTATTTTTCCAGCCCAAGCCTCCGCCTCCGCCCCCACCTCCACTGACCGTCGAGCCGTTGTCAGATCCTGATCCACCACCACCGATACAGACGACACAAACACTGGTTACTCCTGTCGGAACGGCCCAGCTGTAGCTCCCTGGTGTGGTGTAAAGTTGCTCTCCAGTGGGGGTAAAGCCGTTTGCAGTTCCTGCGAAATTAACTGTTGTGGAACTCGCTTTCGCCATTATTGGTCTAAGACCAAATAAAATAGCGGCACTGGTCGCACCGAATTTTATTAAAAATTCTCTGCGCTCCATTCCGCGAAACTCATGTTTTTTTTGCACTAAATCGTAGTAAGGTTCGTCCAGCCACAGGAGATTTTCGTCGGCATCGTAGACAGCGTGTAGATCAATATCTTCGGGCCGCCAAGGACTTGCGTAAGTAATTGCATAGCAAGCTCGCTCCAGGGCATCGCTGATGCTGACAGCTTTAAGTGTCACTCGTGAGTACTCGTCGAAATCATTCTTGCGATATTTAACAGAAAAGATTGATGCGTTTTGTGGCGTGGGTAAAAGCAGCCCTACTTCCCATAGCTTATAATACTGACCGGTGAATTGACCGCGAGCGTATTTCATTATGAAGTCCTCGTGTACTAAAACGTAAATGTCCTTATTTGCGATCTGCTTTCATTTTTACTTATCACTGAAATTTTATCTCAATTTTCACCTTGAGTAGAGACTTAAAAATTGATGTCTCAATTTAGGTCGAGTGAGTTGGGGGGCTTTAGTGCAGTTTGGGCTTAAGAGGGCTATTGAATAAGTTGGTCTTTGGATAACTCTGGGGACTTGGCCGAAGTCCTTCTGTAATTAAATATTTTAAAGTAGACGTTGCTAATTTAAGGAATCGAGTAGGAGGCGTGTGTTGTGCATCCTACTCGATAGATCGAAGATTCAAAAGCGTGATGATTTTTTAAACGCTGACTTGGAAGTCGCGAAGAGCGTCTGTTAGAGACGTTTTTAGGTCTGTGCTTGGTTTTCTTTTACCGATGATCAAAGCACATGGGACTCCGTAAGAACCTGATGGGAAGTCTTTTGTTTGCGTGCCAGGGATGACCACGCAGTTTGCGGGGACTCGGCCTTTGTACTCAACTGGTGTTGACCCTGTGACGTCGATAATTTTTGTGCTGGCAGTGATTGTTACACCAGCGCCAAGAACTGCGCCTTCTTCGATGATCGCACCTTCAACGACAATACAACGGCTACCAATAAAGGCATTGTCTTCAATGATGACTGGAGACGCTTGAACAGGCTCTAGAACGCCACCAATGCCGACACCGCCAGAGAGGTGCACATTCTTGCCGATTTGGGCACAAGAGCCAACAGTGGCCCAGGTGTCTACCATGGTTCCAGCACCGACGTAGGCTCCAATGTTGACGTAGGAAGGCATCAAGATCGCGCCTTTTTCGATGAAGCTGCCTTTGCGAGCAAGGGCATGAGGAACGACTCGCACGCCTTCCACTTCGCTCCATTGTTTCACTGGAATTTTATCGAAATACGTGAAGTCACCCGCCGACATCACATCCATTTTTTGAATACGGAAATAAAGCAAGATCGCTTTTTTAATCCACTCGTGAGTCACCCAGCCCGTTGCAGTCTTTTCGCAAACACGAAGTTTACCGGCATCTAAAGCTTCGATTGTTTCAAAGATGTATTTAAGTTCGTGAGAGGTTAGTTGATCAACAGTTTTGCCGTTTTGAATATCAGAATAAATTTGATTCACTTCAGTTTGCATAAATTCTCCTGGGTCGTAAAAAATTAAGTTTCAAGTGTTTTCAGGGATTCCAAAATTGCCGGAACGTGAATGTCGATAATGTTTTCCGCAGACAGACCTCGTTCAATTTCGTAAGTGAGAGTCGGCAGATTGCGCTCAAGTCCTGCATAAGTGCCCAAGCATCCTGGTGTAGGGTAGCCTATATCATCATCTATTTTGTAACCTGTTCTTTGTGCAAGAACTTCGGCTGTTTTGTGGCAATTGCCATTGACGTTTAAAACGGGGTGCCAAGAGTGCAGAGATAAAACGAACACCGGTTTTTTTTCATCGAGGTACTTGATCAACCCCTTGTTTTCGTTTTCGCTGCCAGCAAAGGGGCCCGGGTGATAACGTGGAGTTTTTACTTCAGGGGACCAATCCTGTGTTGGTAAATTACGATTGAGATCCACGCCATTGCCATTGCCTCGGGTTTTAAAAATAACGCCCTCTAAGTTGAACTGAGGCACTAAAGTGACATTGAGTTTGTAGGGGAAGGAGTCCATAAAATATTTGAGCAACTCTTGTGCAGCAATGACTCCTTCAACTTCATCGCCGTGAACTCCGCCTAGAATAAGAACTTCAGGACCTGAGTTGCTAAACTCAAATGCTGGAACCGGGAGACCTTTTGAAGTGAACGTAAAAATAGAAGTTTTCATGACAAACAATCCTTATTGGGCCATGATCCTAGCACGAGGTTTGTGTGGAATACATCAATAATGAATTATGCCTTGGTCCATTGAAAAAGCCGTTAACTTCTTTGTGTGCCAACTATATGCGGCCTATTTATATATATGATCTTGATTTTGTGGCGCAGCGATATAAGGCGATGAGCCAGGCTTTGCGCGGAGTGAAGCTTTTTTATGCGGTAAAAGCCAATCCTCACCCAGAAGTATTGCAAACACTCAAAAAGCAAGGGGCGGGCGCGGATGTTGTGTCCCTCGGTGAAATAAAACGAGCTTTAGAATCTGGCTTTCAGCCGGAAGATATAGTGTACAGTGGTGTGGGAAAGACTCGGCATGAAATAACGCAAGCTCTGACCCTCGGGATTTATCAAATCAACATAGAAAGTTTACCGGAATTAAAACGAGTTGGTGAGATTGCACGAGCCCTTGGGAAAAAGGCTGCGGTGGCTTTAAGATTAAATCCAGATATCGATATAAAAACACATCCTTATATCGCCACAGGCCTCAAGGATAATAAATTTGGCATGGAGTTGTCGTTGATTCCTATGCTGAAAGAGTGTTTGCACACTTTTTCAGACTCTGTGGAGTTGGTGGGGCTGAGTTTGCATTTGGGTTCGATGATGATGGAGTTCAGCGGCTATCAAGAAGCCCTGTTGCGATTGAAAGAAGTTTATCTGCAATTGCAAACTGAATTTAAATCTTTGCAGCGATTTGATTTTGGTGGTGGCTTAGGAATTTTTTATGATCGCTTGGATTTAGAGTTGGAAGAGAGTCTATTACAAGATTATGCGAATATTACATTGAACACCCTGAAAGACTTAAACTGCGAGTTGCAGTCTGAGCCGGGACGCTGGTTGGTGGGTCATTGTGGAGTTCTGTTGACTCAAGTACAGTACATTAAGGAAACTTCGCACAAAAAATTTGTTATTTTAGATTCTGGTATGAATCACTTAATTCGTCCTTCTCTTTATGAAGCTGAACACCTTCTGTTGCCCTTAGTAAAATCTGAAACACAAATGCGAGTGGATGTCGTTGGGCCGATTTGTGAGTCGGCAGATTTTTTTGCGAAAGACCGAACTCTTTCGGTTGTGAATGAAGGGGACTTCATCGCTGTGATGGATGCCGGAGCCTATGGGTACTCCATGGCAAGTCATTATAATCTACAAGAGTTACCCCTAGAAATCTGCATCTAAGGCAGGCCGGTGAAAAAGACCCATCTGCGGCGTTGTCGGGCTTCCTCCTTCACTCCGACGTGCAGGAAGCACGCCTGCGCTGCGGAGGAAACCCTCCGCCTTGCATCTGGGGCTTTTTGGCCGGCCTTTGGTTCTTTGGTGTGGGGGAGAAGGGGAGCGGGGAAAGATCTGCTTCGCGATCTTTTTTTTGGGGAGAGGGGATTTCTTTTAGAGGTCTACTACGCGGAAGTTGTCGGCTTTGATGGGTTTTAGGATTCTTAGAGCCATTTCGTTGAAATGAGCTGAAGAGTCCGTGGTGAGGATTTCGATGTTTCTGGGGGCGGAGCTGGTGTTTTTGTTGAGGCGGCCGCTGGTGAAATCTTTTTGCAGCCATCTTGCTATGGCTTCGCCGGAGTCTACGAGTTCGATGGAGGAGCCGGTGACTCTGGCGATGGAGTTTTTCAATATTGGATAGTGTGTGCAGCCCAAGATTAAAGTGTCGATTTGGTTTTGAAGTAAGGGGCTGAGATAGCGGAACACAATTAAGTTAGTTACTGGGTCGCCGTCCCATCCTTCTTCGGCAAGCGGGACAAATAATGGGCAGGCTTGGTCGAAGACTTTCGCTACGGGTGACAACTCGAGAATTTTCTTTGTGTAGGCTTTACTGTTGATAGTGGCGCGAGTTCCGAGCACGCCGATTTTTCCACTTTCAGAAAGTTCTAAAGCACACTGGGAGCCGGGTTCAATCACATTGTAAATTGGCAGCCCTGCGAATTCTTTTTCGGTGAGTTGGCTTGAGGCCGTATTGCAGGCAATGACAATCGCTTTTACATTCTGTCTTTCTAGGAAGTGAATGTTTTGTTCAGAGTATTTGCGAATAGTCTGCGGCGACTTGGATCCGTAGGGCAAGCGAGCCGTGTCCCCCAAGTAAAGAAAATTTTCTTGGGGGAACTGCAATGCCAATTCTTTCAGGACGGTCAGACCACCGATACCTGAATCAAATACTCCAATAGGGCGAGTGTCCATTGCCATCATTTTTAGTTTCGGACTCCATGTGCGCGAGATTCCGCAACACCACTCGCAGACATTTCCATGAACAGTGCTTTTTCGTGAATCTCTTGGATTGTCGTTGCATTTACATAACTCATACCAGAGCGAATTCCGCCAGTAACTTCAAGGATAACATCTTTAACATGTCCTTTTACAGAAACTTGAGTTGACTCGCCTTCAGGAGCCATTCCTTGTGGAACGCCGCCTCTCCAGGAATCTTGTGCGGATCTTGAAGCCATGCCTCTGTATTGTTTTTTTCCATTCTTGATTTCGCCCGGAGTTTCGATGGTTCCTGAGAGCATACTTCCAAGCATCACAACACTCGCGCCGGCTGCAAAGGCTTTCACCATGTCACCAGATGTACGAATCCCACCATCCGCAATGACTGGAACTCCGTAACTTTCTGCGATTTCAGCAGCCAAGGCAACAGCGGTAAGTTGAGGAACGCCACAGCCAGTAATAATACGAGTTGTACACATAGAACCTGGGCCGATACCAACTTTGATGGCATCAGCGCCGGATTCGATCAGATCGCGAGCTGCATCTGGTGTTGCCAGATTGCCGGCAATAATTTCGATGTTGGGATGAGTGTCTTTAAGCCACTTCATCGTTTCCATCATCTGCACCGAGTGTCCGTGTGCAATGTCGATTGTGATGAGGTTTACGCCTGCTTCGATCAAGGCTTGAGCGCGAGATTTGAACTCATCGCCAACACCTACGCTAGCAGAAATATTTTTAACTCCGGCTTCGCGCAGTTTGCGTGATTGGGTCGCTTGCTCTTCGATGGAGATAAAGCGGTGAAGAATTCCAAGTCCCCCCAGTTGGTGCATCGCCAAGGCCATGTCGTACTCGGTAACAGTGTCCATGTTGGCACTGATAATCGGAATTTCGATCTGAATGTTTTTGGTCAACCGAGTGGTCAGGCGAGGGTCACGACGCGAGCGCACGTCAGAGCGTGCTGGCACAATAAGAACATCATCAAACGTGAGTCCGCGGCCGCGATTTTTTATGTCTTTCCAATTAAACATGAGATTCGTCATAGGAGTCCGCCTCGCTTTGAAAAATTTTGAATAAAAGATGTGTTGAAATTAAGAGTAAGTAGGTGTCCAAAACTGAAAGACTCAAGCTAGCGAGCGGTGTTTTCCAAATCAGACGATAGGAATCAAACAAGACCGAGAGGACAATTGGGATAAAGAGATGGAACACAACGAGAATACCTAAAATTGCAGGCCAGTGGTGTCGCACTACTTGCGCAGACTTTTTAAGCGCATCTTCATTACCTTCATCGTAGGACTTTGAGGATGTGACGACCATTGGGACAAGACTGAATTCAATATATTTCCAAATGCCAGGTAAGATAAAGAGCATAGTCCAAAGCAGTGTTTTGCCCCAAGAGCGGAGAGTCTCAATGTAAATCTGATTTAAATATTTTTTTAGAAAGCCACCGAGACCTTGTTTTTCATTTTTAGTGGCATTTAAAGCAAACAGAGCCACAGTCATGAGGAGTACAGGGAATACTACGCTGTTAAAAATTGAAAGAGCACCAAAAAAGTAAACCTGTTGCTGAGCTCCGTTTGGGTCCCTTACGGCGTTTTCAATGTTCAGGTTCAGGTACCGGTCCACGTTGCTCGAAAGAGTTACGAGCAAAAACAGAGGGAGAAAGACTTTTTTGAATGCCGTCAGGTTTTCAGTAAAAAAAATCACATGATTATTTACATCTGGAAACAAGGAGAGAGTCAAGAGGAGAGTTGAGGCATTGTGGGGTGAAACTGCACGGTCTGGGAGTTTCGATTTGCCTCAATAGGGGGCGTAGAAACAGGAGTCTCAAGGGAAGAGTTAATGATTTAAGGGAGTTTATTCGGTCTTTATGTTATTGATTGAAGCTTTGCAATGCGCCTAATTAAATTCTGTAGGTTGTGAGTGCGGGGCGGTTCTGGTAAGAACCATATTTTCAGAATGCAGGATTCAGCAAAGTTAAGTTTTAGGTGATGGATTGATGGGCTCGGAAAATCAGGGAAATTCAAGTTCGGAAGAGGTTTTAGGGCTTTCTCTTGTTGAAGCGTTCAAAAGTCATTCTCAACTTATTTCTAAGATGTTGAGGTCGGAAGGGATCAGGGTGGAGCCATTTCTGCCTGGCCTGCCTCACTTTTCAAAATTAGCTAATGAAACGAAGCAAGGTATCCTCGCTCTTTGAGTGTCTACTTATCGATTTGTATTGAGCAAGTTGAAGAAGGTTACAAGATTAAAGACAGCAAGACACTCACATGGCGTGCCCTCAGTAAGCTTGGACTGACTCCGCCGTCGGATCTTTTTAGTCATCTGACAGATGAGGACATCATTGAAATCTACGATTTAGAGGGACGCCAACTTTATAGGAACTTCTGTTTTTACCAACACTGCTCCTACACTTTGGAAGAACTGTATTCGGTTGAATGGTGACGTTTATTTTCACGTGATAGCGCAATCACAGATTTCTTGATGGCAGAAGTGCAAAAAGTTTATCGAGACGAATTTTCAGGAGTTTACTTTAGTCAGTCCGATAGGCATCTCGTGAAGGAGTTGATTTCTGTCGATCGACTTTCCAATTACTATCGTGCCAAGCTTTTAAGTCCTCTTTATTTGAACAAAAGAGTGAATGGTCTCTTAGTGAGCATTGAAGCAGAGATGGTACCCTCTTAGGGCAGTTTTTCCTGCCTGACTTTTTTTAGACATCAAATTGGCATCACAATGATGCCAAAAAAACAAAAAACTAGATAAACCTAAAATTGCGTCAAATGATCAAGTCGATTTTGGGCAAACAAGAATGAATTCAAACTATCTGCTGATAGTTATGATCTCTCGTGTTTCTAGGAGTTTATGATTGATGTGTAGAAGTGGATGGTGCCCCGGGCCGGAATTGAACCGGCACGCCCGTGTTAACGAAGCCCAGGATTTTAAGTCCTGTGCGTCTACCAATTTCGCCACCGGGGCACGCAAGAACTCAACTGAATCATTTCTTTAGACAAAGGTCAATAGTAGATCTCATAAGAATTTAAATACGCTTTGTTTTGATTAAAGATCGGGCAAAATTTAAGACAACGAGTGTTGAAATTGAACCATATCTTCGGGCATTGGGCACTCAATCGTGACCTCTTTTTGCGTCCATGGATGAGTGAACTCTAAGCGAAATGCATGTAACATAAGACGTGGTGCTTTGGGATTTTGTGGGGCTGGATATATGTCGTCACCAAAAATTCCCAATCCGGCTTCAGCTAAGTGCACACGTATTTGATGCATCCTTCCGGTGAGGGGTTTGGCTTCGATCAACAATCCTTTTTTTAAAGTCTTTATTTTTCGGAAAAGAGTGTGTGCTTTGTTTCCGCCGGAACGGACAGAGTGCATTTTCATTTTCTTGAGAACAGGATCTCGCACTTCGGCTAAAAAGTTTTTTGCCTCCCACGCGTCGGGGCATTTGTGGGGTTTGGTGAAGCAGAGGTAAGTTTTTTGAATTTTGTGCTGTTTAAAAAGTGCCGCTAAGGGTTCGTTCGCCTCTTTGCATTTTGCAAAAATCATGACCCCAGAAGTGTCTCGATCGAGGCGATGATGAAGTCCTAAATAGAAGCCTTCGCCTCGGTCAGCTTTTAATTGTTTCTTGAGCAGGCTAAAAAAATCGGGTCTTCTTTTGTCGACTGTAGGTTGCGAGGGCAGGCCTGCGGGCTTTTCAGCGGCTAAAAAGAATTCATCTTCAAAGAGGATATTGAACGTCATCTTCTGTTGATAACACAGAAGTCGATATTATCGTTAATGATCTCACGCTGCTCTTGAATTTCTTGCGCGGTGACTTGGTAGGCTGCAGGGTCGCAATTGTAGTTAGTGATAACTTCGTGAATTGCTTGAGCCTCGTCTTCAGTCATATTTAATTTCCACGTCAATTTAATCATCAACCAATCTTTTATGTATTGGCAGCGATAAGACAATTCCGACGGAAGGTATCTGTCAGGGGCACGATCTCCTTTTGAAGTGTTCTCGCGAATACTTGCCGGTAAAAGGTGATGACGATATCCCAAGTAGTTCGCATAAAGGCAGCGCGCTCGGTAGTCCCATTTGAACGCGCCGGCAAGGTATGCGTGCTTCAGGGGAACCATGTGATCAATTTGTACCTCGCGCGAAGATCGGTATTCATTATTTGAGTAGCGGTCTAGCCATTTCCCAGACTCGACAACGCACTGTTTGCCATTACGAAATTTCACATCCTCTTCGCTTTCGCGAACCAATACTTTAGCACGTGTGTTCATGCAAGAGTCGTCCGTGGGGTCGTTGATCCAGCGGCCGAAGTGCAAACTGCGAGCATATGATTCTTGAGGAAGGGGGCGTTGCTCTTCGTGAAGGTTCCAGTGGAGCAAGTTGATAATAGCTTTTTTTGCTGCTTGTACAAAAGCAGAGCTGGAAAGCTCTTCTGGAATGAGGCTGAATGAAGACGAGTGCGAAGGAAATAAAGGTTTCCTCGCGCCGGTTGTTGGCTCATTGATCGTGTAGTATTCGTGATAGATGCGCTCTTGCTTTGTTGTGCCAACAAGATTGGGAGTCTGTGCATACGCCTGCGAGCAAAACAAACTGATTAGAATAATTGCACGAACAATGTGTTTCACTAAGTCCCCCTCTCCGTGATTCGGATTTATATAAGCATTAGGTCTAGGAGAGCATCAAGAAAACAGTATGTTAGGATTGCGTTGATTTTTTGTTGCGAGGAGCTAAGTATTTGGAATCTCGATGTTGTGCCTAGTTTTTACTCAATTGCGGGTAGTCATTTTACGCATGATATTATGCGCCTGAAGCATGAAGTGGGTGTCCGAAAGCCGACTACAGGATTGATTTTGAATCTTCTGTTGTGTCAGTGGGGGCCTTGTCGTTAAGCTATTTCTATACAAGGAGTGAGTTATATGAAATTAAAAATGGTTTTGATGTTGTCCGTTTTTTCATTGATGACAAGTGCATGTATGCACAAACACCACAAGAGTTGCTGCAGCCCATGTGGTTCCGAAGCAAAAAAAGAATGCCGTGATGGCGAGTGCTCAATGGAAAAGAAAAAAGCTTGCTGTGGAGATAAAAAAGAAGAAGCAGCAGCTCCAGCAGCGAAGTAATTCTGGAATAAATGTGTAATCAAAAAGCTCTGATGTAAAAATCAGAGCTTTTTTTGTTTTTTCACCTCCGCAAAGACCTTGTGCCTATTAAATGAATAAGTATTTGCTTGGCATTTGAGACTGCTTTACGCTCATTGAGACTCCAAGATCTTTCTGTTGTCTTTGTCGTTCTCGTGCAGAACAAGATGTTATATAGCAGGAAGATAATTGGATTACGCTACTTTGAAAGGGATACTTCAAATGAGAAAAAGCGTTCTGTTGGGTCTTCTGTTCTTGGCAAACTCTGCCTCCGCTTCTCCTGCGACAATGAATTTGCAGGATTTTTTAAAAGCAGTCGAAAGTAATCATAAATCAGTGCAAGCTTTGGATGAGGCAAAGAAAGCGGCCAAACTTGGGCAAGAGGCGGGGGACATTGAGTTGGTACCTGTACTGACTGCTGATGCTGGTTTTATCAATGATAAAAATCCTCTAGGACAGTTTGCAGCTTTTGGTGCTTCTGAGACGAAAACGAGCAGTTATTCTTTGGGGCTTGCAAAAAAATTCTCCACTGGTACCGGAGTTTCTCTGACAGCTTCCACATACGAAATAGACAATTCACTTGTGCCAACTTCGACACCCAATCCTGCAGCGGCTCGTTTTCAAAAATTTGGCGCTGGCGCATTAGGTTTAGGAATCAGTCAGTCGTTGTGGAAGGACTTCTTGGGGAACGCGACCCGTTTACGTCAAGAGCGGCAGGAGGTTTCTACTGCAGTTTCGTCTGGCACCTTCGATTTACAAAAACAAATGCTTTTGGTCGGTGCTGAGGCGGCTTATTGGAACTACATATACAGTCTAGAAAATCTTAAGATTGGTAAAGCGTCTTTAGAACGTGCCAAGCGAATTGCAGCGTGGACACAACGTCGTGTGAATGACGGAATCAGTGATCGAGCAGATCTTTTACAAGTGCAGGCCTTGGTGGCAGCAAGAACTCTTCAGTTAATTTCTGCTGAGGATGAGCTCGCAGCAGCAAAGAGATCTCTGCGTGATTATCTTGAGTTGAATGCCGATCAGGCACTCCCTGAAATGACAGGTGATATATCTCAAGCTCGAGCATTAAATGCTTCTCTGTCGGGACGTAAGGGGAAGGTGATGGCTTTGGATGCCTTTTTGTCCAGTTTGGATGCGAAGGTCAAATTGCTTGAGTCCCGTGAAGCCGAAGACAAACTTCGTCCGGATTTAATTTTGTCTGGCTCTTATAATACAAATGCTTTCGAAGGCAGTATGTCGGATGCGGTTCAAAAGTGGACTGATACAGATCGTCCTACGAGCAAAGTCGGTATAAAGCTGATTTATCCTTTTGATATGGGTCCTAAAAATGCAGCTCGAGAAGCAGCTCGAAAAAGTGCTCTGATATCTCAATTGCAAAGCGAACGAAAGATGCTTGAAAGTGAGAGTTCATGGATTGAGCTTAATCGCAGATATTCAGAGATGACAAAGCGTGTGGAAGCAGCTGCAGAAATATCTCGTCTGCAAACAGCTGCGGCGAAAGCCCAAGCTGATTTATTTAATAAAGGTCGAGCTGTGACTGCGAACGTAATCACGGCAGAAGAAGATGCCGGAAATGCTGAACTCACATTAACGAAGTTGAAAGCAGAACAAAGAAAAATGGAGGCTCAAGGACGACTTTTTGTTGTTGTTGAGGAAAATTAGATATGAATTTACCAGGCCTGTCGATTCGTAGACCCATTCTTATCACCTGCGTTGTCATCTTGATGTTAATTCTCGGGGGCTTCTCGTTAAAGAAAATGCCCGTCGATTTATTTCCAGATGTGACTTTCCCGGTTTTGTTCGTTCAGATAGTGTATCCAGGGGCTTCGCCTTTGGATTTAGAGAAGCAAGTCTCGAAACCCATTGAAGATGAAGTGGGAAGCCTTGCGGGTTTAAAGACTTTAACATCCAACAATCTGGATGGTGTCGCTGTTATTGTGCTTGAGTTTCAGTTGGGCACTGACGTTAAAGAAGTGGAGCAAGAAGTTCGCAACCGCCTTGGAAACATCCGTCGCGATCTTCCAGCGGAAATCTATGAACCTATTGTGCGCAGGTTTGACCCTGCCGATCAACCGATCGTGCAGATGGCGATCACTTCAGAGCTTCCAGATGGAGAAATCTATGATATTGCCAACGAGATGATCAAACCGCAATTTGAACGTTTGAAAGACGTTGGACAAGTTGAGATTTTTGGTGGTCGTAAGCAAGAAATTCACATTTTGATTGATAAAAAGAAACTAGAAGAGCGCAAGATTTCAATGCTCCAAGTTTCTAAGCGTGTTTTAGATACATCAAAAGATATTCCAATTGGTAAAATTGATAACCCTTTGAATGAGACTGCTTTGCGTACGCGCGGCGAGTTTGACTCACTGAAAGAGATCTCAGAAGTGAATGTCAACTTTATCGGATCGGATAAAGCTGTTCTTGTGCAAGATCTGGGACGTGTCGTAAAAAGTCTTGAAGATCCTAAAACAATTGGCCGTATTAAAGGTAAGAAATCTTTGCTTCTGAGCGTATTTAAGCAAAGGGGTGCGAACACCGTCGCTGTTGCTGAGAACATTCGCAATAATATTCAAAAAGTAAATGCGACATTAAAAGAGAAAAAAATTGCAGCCGAAGTGACTTTGGTTCGTGATACGTCACGTCCTATTGCTCTGAATGTTTATGACGTTAAAGAGTCTATTTTGATAGGTATCATACTTTGTATCATTGTGGTCTTTTTCTTTCTGGGCTCGGCACGTTCTACGTTTATTACGTCTATGGCTTTACCAAACTCTTTGCTGGGTGGGTTTGTCATCATGTATGCGATGGGATTTACTGTCAACCTGATGACTTTGTTGGCGTTGTCGTTGGCGGTGGGGTTGTTGATTGATGATGCGATCGTCGTCCGGGAAAACATTTTCCGTCATCTTGAAATGGGTAAAAAACCGAAAGATGCAGCTCTTGAGGGAACAAAAGAAGTTGCGATGGCGGTTGTTGCGACCACTTTGGTTGTGATTGCGGTGTTCGGTCCTATCTCTTTTCTTCAAGGTATCGTCGGGCAGTTCTTTAAGCAGTTTGGTTTGACAGTCGTCTTTACGATGCTGATCTCCTTGTTTGATGCTTTCACTGTAGCTCCAATGATGTCTGCTTATTTGGCGCATCCTGATGAACATAAAAAAGGGACTGGCATTATCGGTAGAACACTTGCTGCGTTTGACCGCATGCAAACACGTCTCGAGGATTGGTACGAAGTGACTTTGAAGTACACTTTAAAAAATCCAAAGACAGTTTTATTGGCCGGGACTTTGATTTTTGTCGGATCTTTGGGAAGTATTGCCTTTATTCCGAAAACTTTCATGCCTTCTCCAGATAATGGCGAATTTATGGTCAACATCGAACTTCCAGTCGGTTCTTCTTTGATGGCCACAAGCGTTTTTACGGAAAAAGTTGAAAAAGTTTTTGAAGGGGATGCTGCCGTAGACATTGTTCTGGCGACTGTCGGTAACACGAACAACGAGTCTAACAAGGCTTCTTTATTCGTTCGCTTGGTAGAGCGTAAAAACAGAAGCATGAGTACGACGGATTATAAAGACTCTATCCGTAAAAAACTGGCTTCTTTTGAAGGGCAAGCTATTGTGGCCTTAGGGGATATCGATGCGGTGAACTCGGGACAAAAGCCATTGAACATCAACATTCAGGGGGAAAATCTTGAAGAACTGAATGCCTATGCAACGAAGCTTGTGGCGCGAATGAAAAATGTCCAAGGGCTTGTCGATGTGGATACGAATTTCCGTTCTGGAAAACCTGAATTTCATGTGATTTTTGATCGCAAAAAGTCAGAGGCGTTGGGTGTTTCCACAGTGACAGCTGGGGCTGAGTTGCGCAATCGTACTGAAGGAAATGAGAGTGCTATTTACCGCGAAAATGGAATTGATTATAAGATCCGTATTCGCTTAGATGAAACTTATCGTGATCTTCGCACACAATTTGCTTCGACGTCTGTGCCAAATGCCAATTTCAATATGATTCCTTTGTCGCGCATTGCTCGCGGCGAAGAATCTTTAGGTTATTCGCAGATCAATCGACAAAATAAAGGTCGTTATATTCAGGTTTCTGCCAATTTAGCGAAAGGCGGAGCTTTAGGAACAGTTTCTGCTGAAGTTGAAAAAATCATAAAAACGGAAATGCCGCCACCAAAGGGTATCGACTATGCCTTCAAAGGTCAGGCGGACGACTTTAAAGAGTTGATTGCTAATATGCTTTTGGCCATCTTCCTTGGTGTGACTTTCATCTACTTGGTTCTTGCCAGCTTGTATGAAAGCTTTATCACGCCGTTTGCAATTTTATTGGCGTTGCCATTGGCGATGACGGGGGCCTTCTTAGCTTTGTTGGCGTTCGGGAAAACGATCGATATCTTCTCACTCATTGGTATAGTTCTGTTGCTGGGTGTGGTAGCAAAGAACTCGATTTTGTTGGTCGATTACACGAATCAACTTATTCATGATGGGCTTGAGCGAAATGCTGCGTTGGTAAAAGCTTGTCGAACGCGTCTTCGTCCGATCTTGATGACATCTCTTGCGCTGATCGCCGGGATGGTGCCTATCGCGATCGGTTTGAATGAAGCCTCTGCAATGAGAACTTCTATGGGTATTGCCATCATTGGTGGTTTGATCAGCTCGACACTTTTGACTTTGCTGATTGTTCCAGCTTCTTTTGGGTACATCGAAGACTTCAGAATTTGGCTAAGAAATAAATTAGCCAAAATCACTGGCTACGAAGCTTAACTGTAAACTCCTCGGAAGCTGCGAATTTCTTGCAGCTTCTTTTCAAAAGGAGCCCAGTCGTCATTTTCAGCGATGGGCTTCCAAAGACTTTCCAATTCATCGATAATTAAAGAGCATGCTTGGGGTTGTTGAAAATAGGCATGCTCTTGTTTTGTTTCAGATGCAATTTCAAAGCAGTCCAAGATCGTGCGCAAATTGTTGAATGAGATCTTTGTGTAGATGTGCTTCTGTGGTGATCGCTGCAATCTTTCAGGCTGTGCACCCGAGTGAAGATCAAAAAGAGTTTGTTCGAAAAGACATTTTTCGTTGGCTAAAAATGTAAATAGAGCGCTGACGAGGTTAATATTGAGCTCATAAGCTCCCGCAGGATCTTGGAGTGGATTTTTTAAATTCAGTCTTGTTAAAAGGCATTGATGGAATTTGATATTAAAAATATCACTAAAATCTTCTAAAATTTCTTCTCGTGGTAAGTCTGGATAGTAAGATTGCAGGGCCATTCCCAGTTGATGCAAATTCCATAAAACACTAGCAGGTTGTCGCCCAAAACAGTACAGCCCTTGATGATCGAAATAGGCCGCTGTAAATGCGGGGTCATAGGTTGGCAGAAAACGGTAAGGTCCGTAGTCGAAGCTTTCTCCAGTGATATTCATGTTGTCTGTATTGAGAACGCCATGAACAAAGCCGGCACTCATCCATGAAGCGGTAGTGGAAGCTGCAGCTTGGGTAACTTCACGCAGAAAAGCGCTAGCTTGTTCTTGCCCTTCAAGATGTTGCAAAGAAGGATAAAAGTGGCAAATGCAATACAAGATCAACTTTTTTAGATTTTCAGTTTGGTCTAAATAAGCCAGTCTTTGAAAAGTTCCGTAGCGAATGTGGCTGTGGCTCATTCTGACAAGAACAGCGGCGCGGGTTGGAGAGGGCTCATCATGCCTGTCGAGGGATTCTCCGGTTTCAAATACTGAAAATGTTTTACTCGTATTTACTCCATAGGACTCGAGAAGTTCTGTAGCTAAAACTTCACGGAATGCGCCTTTGAGGGTCAGTCTGCCGTCACCGCGACGTGAGTAGGGTGTTGTCCCGCTGCCCTTGGTTCCTAAATCGAAAAGTTTCTCGTCTATTTGAAATTGTGCAAACAGAAATCCACGCCCGTCGCCAAGCTGTGGATTGTAGTTTTGAAATTGGTGTCCATGGTAGCGTAATGCCAGCGGCTTGGAAATGTTTCCTTGAAGTGGTTGAAAAGCCCAGCAGTGGTTCTGCCAATCAACATCAGCCCACTGGCCCAGTCCCAGTTTTTGTGCTGCCGCCTGGTTGCGATATCTGAGAATGGCCCGGGGAAAAGAGGCGGGAGTGACTTCATCATAGAATTCTGGGCCGAGCTCATAAATGGGAGGACTGGAAAATGTTTGCATGGTGAGTTTATGAGGGTTTCTGTTTTTAAAGGCAAGTGACAAGAAAGCTCCTCTTTTTACGCTGACCTTGTTGACAATAACTTGCATTTAGGACAGAAGAAGGGGAGTTAAAGGTGGTTGACCGTGATGAATCAAAAAGACGTTTGTTGTGAAGTGGATCATACTCAGCATGATATGTTTGAACAGACGACAGATCGTTGGGATAAAGTTGGAATATTTCTTTCAAGTCTATGCGCGATTCACTGTTTGGCAGCCCCTTTGGTGGTTCTATTTTTACCGGTACTAGGTAGTTTTTTTGAAAACGAAATGGTGCATGTGATAATGGCTCTTTTCGTGGTGCCCGTCGGTGCTTTTGCTTTCTGGTCTGGTTACCGTCATCACAAACAAATCAAGTTGCTTTCGTTAGGTCTTTTCGGCTTGCTTTTAGTCGGGGGATCTCCGTTTGCTCCACATGAAATCGTCGATCTTTTTGGTCATGACGTTCTGACGATTGTGGGCAGTTTTTGTCTGATCGTTGCGCATATCTTAAACCGTCGCGCCTGCCTCTGCCACAAACACTAATCGGCTGATGAAAAAGGCCCATCTGCTGCGTTGTCGGGCCTCAG
>CAYSKF010000029.1:0-25290 GCA_964431515.1 uncultured Bdellovibrio sp. | reverse complement strand
AAGAGGGTGTGATCCCTGAGCTTGTGATTCAAGGTCCTTCGAGTGATAAGGTTCAATATGTTTGTACTCCTTCTGTGAAAGCTCCGGGCGAATCAGAAGCTAAAAGTACTTGTTATATTTCAGCTAGCGAAGCAGGTTCCTACACGGTTTCTGTAAAGACGCCCATTCAAGCTGAAATTCCGTTAACTTTTACAGATGCTAAATCCTCTATGAGTCTTGCTGCGAATGATGACGGGCAGGCGAAAGCTGATAATACAGATAAAGTTGTTATTAAATTAAAAGTCAAAAACTCTCTTGGAATGCCCAAGATTGGTTCCACACCTTCATTGCAAGTGAATCCGTCTGGCGCTGTTCAAGTATCGTGTACAGCTGTGAATATGATGGCCGAGTCGACATGTGAATTGAAGTCGAGCCTTGCTGGAACTTTCCTGGTGACCTCTACGAACCCAGTATTGTCTGAAGAAATCACCGTGGTCTTTACGACACCTTTTGGCGGTCTCGCAGCAGAAAATCCAGGTCTAGGAATCGTCAATGAGCAAGTAGCTGTGACCGATCCTGATAGTAAATCGGTGATTTACATTGAGTTGAAAGATGCCAGTGGCAACCCGATTACGGGTTCTGTTCCAGTCTTGAGTATCGAGGGTAGTGGAATCAACAGCTATGTTTGTTATCCAAGTGATGCCAACGGATTAGCGAAGTGTGAAATTGTTGCGACTGAAGCGGGTGAAAAAATAGTTCATGTCGTGAGCCCCGCCATTGATCAAACGATCACGTTGAATTTCCAAAGCAATGTGCGTTCGTGTGTTGCTAGTTTTGCAGCGACAACACAACAAACATGGGCAGGGCCAGGTTTGAATGACTGGGGAGTTTGTACGATTTTAACTTGTGAGACGAATTACACATTGGGATCTAATATCTGTTCACCGAACGTGCGCAGCTGTACTCCGATGCCGACCGGTGGAAAAGTGGGAACTCAAACTTGGGACTCTCGCGATACAGATAAAACATGGGGCTATTGCACGCTGACAGAGTGTTTACCGAATTATACTTTGACTCCTTCTGTGGCAGAAGTGAACAACTCTTGTGTTGCAGACACAAGAGCTTGCCCAGCGCAGGACTTGCTCGCGAATTTCTATGCAGGGACTCAAACTTGGAATGGACAAGATTGGGGCATCTGTGAGGCGAAAATCTGTAATTACCCATATAAAGTAAGTAACTTTGTGTGCGCAACTTCTGATAATGAACCCACTTTAACCGGCATTATGGTTGATAAAGTAAATGCCATTCCAGATGAAGTTGTCGCTTCCTCTGTCCTATTGGTGAGTGGTTTAGATAGAAACGTTCCCGTAACTCTTACGGGGGGAATTAACTCCTATATTGAACGCCGTCGTTCTCCAGGAACTTGGGAAAATCTAAATCAAGGTGTGGGGGAAGCAGCCTTGGTGGATGCGCAAAAGGGTCTGCAAAACGGCGATGAAGTGCGTATCGTTTCTCAGGCAAGCCCTGAGTTGAAAGAAAAAATCACCATGAGTCTTGCTATCGGCAGTGCTCCTGCTCTTGAGTGGAACATCACGACGACTGCGGCCTTACCACCAAGCAATCCAGTTCTGACTCATGCTGCGAACATGAATTCATTCACTGTTGCATGGGGCAGTGGTGGTTTAGGTAACGGTGGAGCTAATCAGTGTCAGCTTCAGTACTTCAAAAATCCTTCATGGGAAAATTTAAGCACGCCTTACAACTGTGATGTGGCTCAAGCCGCGACCACAATCACACTTCCTAGTGACGGTTGGGTCAATAACTTTGTTAGTGAAGGTGTTCCTGTTCGCCTAGTTCGTTTAACCGACAACAGCACGGTGTTGACTTTCTCAGAAAAGCTCACTTGTGCGGTTGATACTGTGATGCCACACGTGAATAATCCATTAAGAGATGAAAACTGTGATGGTCAGTGGTCAAATGAAGATGATAATCAAGCGCCGATCAACGGTAGCTTCGCTCTGGCTGCGACAGATGGCGGGTCTTCAAGTGTCACAGGCTCAATAAATATTATTTTAAATATTAACTGCCCAACGGATCAAGCTGGTGGTGTGCAAGTGGCTTTCGGCAATGCTGCCAATCCTACGAACTGGAGTGACTGTGTTTCAACGAAGGCCCACGCTTTGGTTGCGGGTACGGGAACTAAAACAGTTTATGCTCGCTTTAAAGATGCCTACGGCAATACAACAGCTGATCTGACACAATCGATTGCGTTGGATCAAAGCGCACCAACAGGTGGAGCTTTGACTATCAATTCTGGTGCTGATCGCACCAAATTAACAGCAGTCACTTTAAACATCACTTGTCCTAGTGATAGCAATGCGCCGATTGAGATGGCGTATGGTAGCAGCGCAAGCCCGACAAACTGGGAATCTTGTGTGGCTTCGAAATCTTTTGAATTGCCAGCTGGCGATGGCAATAAAACAGTCTATGCTCGCTTCCGCGACAAGTTCGGTAACCAAAGTGCTGATGTCAGCGACAGTATTATCTTGGATCAAACAGGAGCTGTGTCGAGCTTGTCTTATGCTAGTGGTTGGGTGAACTCTTTGTCACTTGCTTTGACAGCAAGTGCAAGTGATGTGCAAAACTCGACGCCGTTGACGTGTTCGATTGAAGCTCAGGAAGCACTTTTAAGTGGAGCGACTCCTGGAGCTTATGGATCCTTCGTTGAAGTTTCGAATTCTTGTACGAATACTTCCTACACTTTACAGAATGGAAAAGCCTATAAGTTAAGAATGAAAGCCACGGACAGTTTAGGTAATGTGGGTGCCTATGTAACTCCAGCCCTAGAAGTGAAAGTGGATAATGTGGCTCCAAGTATTAGCAGCGTGACAGCGACAACGACAGGTAATCAGCCAGCATGTAACACAGTGAGAGTGACGATCAGCGGTGCTTCGGACTCAGCATCTGGATTACATTCTAGTGCCTATAGTTTTGATAACGGTAGCAGCTGGCAATCGTTACCGACGAAAGACTTCGTAACGACGTCGTTAAGTATTACTGCCGGTCATGTGAAGGTTCGCGATGCTGCGGGAAATATTTACAGTTACGCAAGCGCAGTGAGTGGTAGTGCAGAATCATGTGCATGTACTCTTCCATGGGGTGGTACTTTGGCCAGTGGTTCGCAAGTGACTGCTTATCTTGCATCGGCCCCAGTGTATCCAACAACTTGCAGTAGTCAGCAACGGACTTGTACTAATGGTTCTCTGTCGGGAAGTTATACGAACCAAACTTGCGTACAACAATACACTTATAGTTGGAACTATGGTGGTTGGAGTGGTTGCTCTGCAAGCCCGACGTGGAGTAGTTGGGGTTCATGTAGTGCATCATGTGGTGGCGGAACTCAGTACCGTACATGTAATAATACATCTGGTACTCAAACACGATCAGTATGGTGTCAACGTAATGATGGACAAACTGTTCCGGACGCCAACTGTGGCGGTGGTAAGCCATCGACATCTACAAGTTGTTCTGGTTCTTGCACGGGTTCAGCGTCACAAAGTTGTAATACGCAGAGCTGTGCAACTTGTCCTTCGATGAATATTAACTTTGGTTGGTATGTTTCTGGGTCTGGTAATTGTGTTATTTCTTTGCCTGCAACATCCGGAGGTGCAAGTTTGGGTTGGGTGTATACTCCGGGCACGAATTCCTACGTTGGTGGAGTGAATGCAAGTTGTGATTCGAATGGTAATTGGGTAATAAGTAGTCCTAAATGTGTACCTCGAGGATCTTCTAGTGGTTGCTTTGTTTCCGGGACGCAATGTGACGGGAGTGGACCGGCATCTTGGCCATATCCACATTGCTGGACGTGTTGTTCTGCTGCTGCTAGTGGATATTCAATAGGAACAAGTTGTAAGTAGCAATGTCGAGAATAGTATATTCAGGGAGGGAAAGTCGTTATGGCTTTCCCTCCGCTGTCATTATTTTATGATAATATAATTACTAAATTTCTTCTTTTATCGGCAGCACATTCAAATCCTTCGGACGGATTTTTCTTAAATCCTCAGGAAGACACTTGATGATAGATTCTGCCAGTGCTTCGATCAGATTGTTTTTGTAGTGCTCTCGTCTATACACCAAGCCAATTTCCCGAGCAGGAATGGGACGTTCAAAAGGTATAAGTCGTGACTTTTCTCCAATGGAATCGGTCGATAATTGTGGTAATAACGTATATCCGCCATAGGAATCCACGAGATTCTTCAAGGTCTCTAGACTTCCACTTTCAAACTTATACTTTCGCGGCACTCCTTTTTCTTTTTTTACGGCGCAAATATCTAGAATTTGATTACGCAAACAGTGACCTTCTTCAAGTAGCCATATCTGATCCATCTTCAATGCTGAATACTTTATTTTTTTTAGATCTGAAAAAGTTTGACCTTTTTTTGTAAGAACATGAAAGGGCTCATAGTAAAGTGGATATTCAAATATTTTGGCAATTTTTAATGGAGTTGCCAAAAGTCCAACATCTATTTCGTCACTACTTAAAGCATCAATGATGCGATCTGTTTGCATTTCTTTGATGTTAAGTTCAATTTCTGGATAGTCTTTTTCTAGTATTGGCAAGAGTCGAGGAAGAAGGTGAGGGGCTACGGTTGGAATAACTCCGATTGTTAATTCTCCTTGGAAACTTGACTCATCGTTCGTTTTGAGAATGTTCTCAATTTTTTTGACCTCAAATAATATAGATTGAATTTGCTCAACAATTCTTTTGCCAGTTTCAGTGAGAAGAATTGGCTTTTTCGAGCGATCAAAAATAACCACACCCAGATCTTCTTCTAGCTTTTGTATCTGCATACTAAGGGTGGGTTGTGTCACATGGCAGGCTTCAGCCGCTTTCGCAAAGTGTCCAAATTTATGGACAGCCATAACGTATTCTAGTTGAGTCAGAGAAAAGTTAATTTTAGACAGCATTTTGTACCCCTAATGACGCATATTTTAGCATTATAGATAAAATCTATCAAATAAATTAAAATATCGATTGTACAGAAAAAGGGTTGTGCCCTAGTCTAGGATATGTGAGAACGTACTAAACAAATGGTCAAAACTAAAGGACCACAAAAAGGAGAAACAATGAATACATTGATCAACACAAAAGTAGTGGATTTCAAAGTTCAGGCTTACCACAAGAATGATTTTAAGACTGTGACTCAAAAAGATCTTTTAGGTAAATGGTCTATCTTCTTCTTTTACCCAGCTGACTTTACCTTTGTATGCCCAACTGAATTGGGTGATATGGCTGATAAATATGCAGCTTTCCAAAAAATGGGAGTTGAAGTGTACTCTGTGAGCACAGACACTCATTTCACTCACAAAGCATGGCACGACGCTTCTGAAACTATCAAGAAAATTCAATACCCAATGTTGGCTGACCCTACTGGTCACTTGACTCGCGCATTCGGTGTTCACATCGAAGAAGAAGGTTTGGCATACCGTGGTACTTTCCTGGTAAACCCAGAAGGTCTTATCAAGCTTGCTGAAGTGAACGACAACGGTATCGGCCGTAATGCTGATGAGTTGCTTCGTAAAGTTCAAGCAGCTCAATTTATCGCAGCTCACCCAAATGAAGTTTGCCCAGCAAAATGGACTCCAGGCGAAAAAACTTTGAAACCTGGTTTGGATCTAGTTGGTAAAATCTAGTTCTGTCTTTTTTTCGTCAGGCCCTGTTTCACGGGGCCTGACTTTTAAACTTGAGGAGGATGTTATGTTGGATAGCTCAATCAAAGAACAATTAAAAACCGTTTTTGCAGCTTTAGAAAAAAATGTTGAACTGGTCTATGATGAAAGCACGCATCCCGATCAAGTTGAACTTATTGAGATGCTTCAGGATGTCGCTTCGACATCACAAAATATCATTGTACGCGCGTCGACATCAAGCGCAGAAAAAGCCAAGTCTCCACAATTTCATATAGAACGTGATGGACAGCCGACGGGGATCATTTTTAAAGCCATTCCTGGAGGACACGAATTCACTTCTTTGATCTTGGCGATCTTAAATACAGATGGCAAAGGTAAGATGCCAGATGCGATGATGGCTCAAAGAATCAAACGCATCAAAAAACCAGTACACATTCAAACGTATATGTCTTTGACTTGCGAAAACTGTCCTGATGTTGTGCAAAGTTTAAATCAGATTGCTCTTATTCATGGAAATTTCACACATGAAATTATTGATGGAGCCTATGCTCAGGATGATATCAAAACTTTAGGAATTCAAGGAGTGCCAAGTCTCATTGTAAACTCGAACTTGATGCACTCTGGTCGTATTCAGATGTTAGATTTGGTACAAAAGTTGGAAGAAACTTTTGGAGTAGACAGCAGTATTGCTGTCGCAACAAATGAAAACGCCAACTTGGGACATTTTGATGTTGTTGTAGTTGGAGGAGGTCCAGCGGGATCCTCAGCTGCAATTTATAGTGTTCGTAAAGGACTTTCGACTGCATTATTGACCGAAAAAATTGGCGGTCAAGTGCAAGAGACCAAAGGTATTGAGAATCTAATATCTGTACCTTATACAGAAGGGCCTCGTCTAGCGGCTCAACTAGGTGAGCACGTGGGCAGTTATCCAATCAAGGTCTATGAAAATCGCCGTGTAAAAAGTGTGAGCAAAGATGCAGTGAAGAAAGTCGAGCTGGAAAGTGGTGAATTTTTAACTGCAAACTCTGTGATCGTCACAACAGGAGCAAAATGGCGTGAGCTTGGAATTCCTGGAGAAAAAGAATATATCGGCCGCGGTGTGGCTTTCTGTCCCCATTGTGATGGACCTTATTACAAAGGAAAAAAAGTGTCCGTCGTTGGTGGTGGCAACTCGGGTGTTGAAGCTGCGATAGACCTGGCTGGAATTGTTGGCGAAGTTGTTTTGTTTGAATACAATGATCAATTGAAAGCAGATAAGGTTCTTGTCGATAAGTTGAAGTCGTTGCCAAACGTTTCTATTGTTACAAATGCACGAACTCAAAGCATTCAGGGCGATGGTCAGAAAGTGACTTCATTGATTTATGAAGATCGTCAAACGCAGAAACAGGTCACAGTGGATTTAGACGGTGTCTTTGTTCAGATTGGTTTGGTTCCTAACAGTGCCTTCTTGAAGGATACGGTTGAGTTAAGTAAGTTTGGTGAGATCGTAGTCGATAATAAAGGTCGAACCTCTGTGCCAGGTATCTATGCTGCTGGGGATGTCACAACGACTCCTTATAAGCAGATTATTATTGCTATGGGCGAGGGTGCAAAAGTAGCTCTGGCAGCATTTGAAGATAGAATGTATCATCAGTAAAGTGGAAAAATACAGCAGATGAATCAAATCTGCTGTATTTTTATTTTTTTGTTGTGACCTTAAATCTATAACCTTTATCTTGGACAGTTTTTGCCGCCTCAGTCACTTTGAGTGAATATTGCGTGTTTGTGGGTCCTGGGCTCGGGGTGACCTGAACGATAATGGCATTGTCTTCAATGTATCGTCCTAAATAGGCTCTCAGAACAAGAGAGTTTGAGGACAGATTCGTAAAACCTAGTTCAGTGGCTTCAATATTTAGCGTTATCGAAAAACGTTGGCTATTTTTACAGTCAATGTTGGCTCGTTTTAGAATAGAAGGACTGAGTTTGGTTGTTTCAATGTATTCATTTTTGATTTGAATATAGATATTTTCTATTTTTGCACAGCTTCCAGTTATGGTGGTTTCTTGCGCCGTAGCACTAGTGAAGACTGTCTGGTCGGGTTTTATGAGATCTATCTCGTTAAGAAATCCCACTTCGGGAATTTGGTCCGTACAGGAAAATTGAAGTCCAAATGTTAGAAAAAAGATCGTTTTAAATAAAAAAATATTTGTTTTCTTTTTCACCTTTTATTTGTCGGAATTGTTTTGGTTTCTCTTAAGTCTCAAATTGAGAATAGCCAGCTAAAGCCTTTAGTTTAATTGTGGAAATGCCGATAAATTTGTATGCATTTAGTGAATGTTGCTGAATTCTTGCAGTTGAAAAAATCCAAAATGAAACTGCTGATCATTTTTCTTGCGTCAATTATATCTCAATGGACATTTGCCTCTTTAGATAGAGTACCTCTAGAGATTGAAGTTCGAGACCCTCAAGGAAAGTTAGTCAATGTCCCTGCTGTAGATATTGTGGCTGAGCTTCGTAATCAATCAGGAAGTTGCATCATTCGTCGAGACGAATTAACATCACAAGTGATAGTAAGTGGTCTTGTGCGAGTGGAGTTGGGAGTAAGTTCAGGTCCTAGTTTTGGAGCAACTGTGAAACAGGCTTTATCAAACAATGGGGCTTTTAATTGCCTCAGTGGATCTAGTCAAGCAAGCTATACTCCCTTAGCCAATGAGTCTCGCCAAGTGAAATTAAGTTTTTCGGGAATTTCAGCTGATACTCTAGATATCGTGGTTCCTCTAGGAGCGACGGCCTATGCGATGTCAGCGCACTCATTGAATGGCAAAACAAGCGAGCAATTTTTAAACGTGAGCCCAAGTGCCACGCAAACTCGAGTCGATGAATGGTTTTCAAGCACTGTCATGCAAGACCTGCTCGCTGAGACCTATAGTCCTTCACAAGCTCAAAATGTGACTGGAGTAGTGAGTGTTGCCAATGGTGGCACTGGCGCGACCTCTGTGGCGGCGGCGCGGACGAATTTGGGGCTGGGTAGTTTGTCGATGATGTCATTTCCCGCGACAGTGAGTAGCAGTAAATTTTTGCGGGATGATGGTTCTTGGGCTTCGGTTTCTCCGATGGTTGGTAATTCACCGGGGACCTTTGCAGCTGGTGATGACCCTAGGATTGTAAACGCTATACAAAATGCTGGCGGAGTTAACAAAATTTCTTCTGGCAATATAGCAGACAGACCGGCGGCGAGCTCTTCCAGCGGTTTATTATTTGTTTCCAAAGATAGTGGGAAAATCTACTATTCAGACGGGGTCAATTGGATTGAAGTGGGTGCAGAAGGATTTGTCCTCGGGGCTGAACTGGATGGACTTAAAGCTATTTCTGGTGCTTCTGGTGTTGTTGTTAAAAACAGTCCTGGAAATTACTCTGCAGTGCCAGTCAGTACCGATGGTGCAGTGAATGCAATCGTAAGAACTAACAGTAACGGTGCAGTCACTGCGAAAGAGATTGTTCTTAAAAATGATGCAGGTGCATCTGGGGATGTCACTCTGAAGGCGTCTTTAGGTGGCACGGGTTATGTCATGAGGCTTCCTAATAATGTTGGATCTAATGGTCAGATTTTGGCGACTGATGGCGCTGGAAATTTGCATTGGGCGGTCGTTCCTCCAGCACCAGCTGCAGATTGCAGTGTAGGACAAGTTTTGACATATCAATCGGGAACTTACATCTGTGTCACCGATGCGACGACAAGTGGTGGTGGAGCTGCGTCCAGTGTTACGATTAATGGACAAACAAGTTTGTCTCATTCATTGAACGTGAACACAGGAGCCGGGGGCACTGCTCCAGCTTGGAGTTCGAGTTCGAGTACACACACTTTGCAGATTCCGATGGCAAATACTCCGGGTGTTACTGCGGGTTTAATTTCGAAATCTGATTACGATATCTTTATTAGTAAGCAGAACGCATTGGGATATACTCCACTAAATAAAGCGTCTAATCTTGCAGATATTGATAATTTTGCATTAGCACGACAAAATCTAGGACTGGGAACGGCTTCCCAAAAAAATATTCCAAGTGGTTCTAATGCTGCTGCTTCTGAAGTAGTTTTAGGTAACGATACTAGATTGTCAGATTCTCGACCTCCATCGGGCTTGGCTTTTGGGGACCTTTCAGGGGTGTTTCCGTCTCCTTCTGTTGCGAAAATACGAGGTCGCTCGATTTCATCCAGTGCACCAATAGATGGACAGGCTCTCGTTTGGAATACCATTGATTGGGCTCCGCGATTCATCAAAATACGAGACATAAAAAATGATTTTGGTGTTTCTGTTTTGCCTTCAAGTTCTTGCAGTTCAGATCAAGCTCTTATTTGGAGTTCGGTTGTTGATTCTTTTGTTTGTCAAAGTATCGGTGGTTTAAATGCCAGCGCCATCACGACAGGCACGATCAGTATGAGTCGTTTGCCTTCGAGCGTTGGTGCTTGGCAGGCAGTCAGTGGAGGCATCAATTATTCGGGAGGTAATGTGGGTGTTAATACAACATCACCATTGGCTCCATTGCATGTCAATAAAAGCTTCTTTGCCAGATCCAATGAATCCGCGTTCGTTCTCCAAGGTTACGATGATCTAGTGTCCATGGACTTGAGTTTTCTTAGAAAAGGCCATACCGGAGGGTATAACGACTTCGCTTTAATCGATGCAAGAGTAAATGGTAACGAGTCTGTTTTTAAAGTCACCGGAGATAAGCGAGTTTTTATAGGTACTAACAACCCACTTTCTAATGCTGCGATGGAAATTCGCACTCAAAACTTGGGGTCTTCTTTGGGCAGTGTATCAAGTATTTTAAGGTTGGCTGGTCATGTCGGGAACGAATCTTTTTTAGATATTTCTAATATCCGCAATGATTCAACAGGCATTAATGAGTGGTATAGCGCTGGAACTAGAATTCAACAAAAAATTGATGACACCTTTATGGGGTATATTCAATTCAATGGCGGAGGAAATGATGGTGGTATCTCTTTCGGAGTAGGACTCAGTGGGAATAATCCTTTGGGAGTTGCCGAAGCCGTTCAGATAAATCAATTAGGTAATGTAAGAATTGGGGCTGGTGCAAATAGCAACCATAAACTCACAGTGAGGGGGAATATTCTAGCCAATGGCTACGTTACCAGCTCAGACTTAAGGCTGAAAAAGGAAATTCAAACTGAGACGAATGCACTTCAAAAAATCGGAACACTGCGTGGTGTTTCCTATTCTTGGAGAACTGATGAATTTCCAGATTTAACTTTGCCAGAGGATAAACATATGGGGGTCATCGCTCAAGAAGTTGAAAATGTATTTCCTTTAGCCGTTCAAACCGACCCTAAAACAGATCTTAAAACTGTTTCCTATAACATGTTGATTGCTCCAATCATTGAAGCAATAAAAGAGCTCAAAGCACTGTTTGATAAAGAGTCTGCGGAACAAGCTGAATTGAAACAAAAAGTTGCGGATCTTGAGGAAAAAAATAAGCTGTTTGAGCAGCAACAGCTTCTTATGAAAAAAGCTTTGTGTGATCTTGGTAAAACAGAGTTTTGTACTTCGCCGTAAGTGTGTCCGTTTGCTAAATATAATATCTCAAAATGAGAATATGTTCCTAAGACTCATTAAATCCATTTGAAGAGAAAAATTATATCGAATAATCATTCTAGAACTTTAGAAAATCCCCAGATTTGACGATAGGTTAGATGGATATGATGTAGCTTTTCTAAAAAGCACGGGGTTCGTTGTAGGGGGCAGAATGCACAGATTCAGAGATACTATGCTATTTGCACTGTCGGTGTTTTTTATGTTTTCTTCTGTGTTGGTAAAAGCGTCGACGACCCCAGACTCTTTGTTTGTGTATGAAGGTGTTCTATCCTTATCAAGTTCTCGGGAAATGCCAAAGACAGTTCAGATGATTTTTACAATTAAACGAGGCAGTTGCGTTGTTTACAAAGAAAGACATGATGCCATTTCTATTGGTGATGTTGGCGAGTTCAGTGTTGTAGTAGGTCGGGGAGCCCGTTTAGATAGCGCATTAAATACAGAGGAAAAGATTTTTGCAGTCACTGGCAATGTTAAGTGTGATGATAATAGTGAGATAGCAGTCAACAGTATCGACCAGAAACTCTATATTTCTGTGGATGGGGTTGAATTGGATCCTCCCGTAGAAATCGTAAAAGTCCCGTATGCCGTTGCATCGAAAGTTGCCGAAAATTCAGAGAAACTTGAGGGTAAAATAGCTCAAGATTTTTTACAGGTTTCATCATCGACCAACCAGAGTGTTTTGGATCAGTGGTTTCAAAGCACCATCTTAGCAGATCTTTTAAGTGGAAACTACAATGCCAGTTCCTCTGAATCTGCTAAGACCTTGTCAATGACTCTTCCTATCGAAAAGGGTGGAACCGGCGCGACAACGGCCTCTGCTGCCGCCAACGCAATTTTGCCGCAGCAGGCGGGGGCGAATGGGAAGTATTTAACAACGGATGGTTCCAATTTGCGCTGGGCATCGCTACCAGCAAGTCCCACGATGACACTCAGTGCTCAAAGCCCTCTTGCAGTCACAACCATGGCCAGCGGCTATCACATAGGCTTACCAAAAGCTGCTAGCGGGACCAGTGGCTACTTGGATGGAGCGGATTGGGCAAACTTTAATAGTAAGCAGGCTGGAAGTACGGCTCTTACTGATTTCAGTAATATAACTGACATTGGCTTTGTGCAAAGACTTTCGGGGGGGGGCTACACTACGACGCAAGCTAGTGCAGGAGCTATGTCTAATGTTTTAGTTTTACGTGATAGCAGTGGAGTCTCGAACTTTAATGGACTTGCCATTCAAGGATCAGCAACGGGGGTAGTTCTGTTAAAAGCTCCTGTTGCTTCTGGTAATTATAGTTTAACTCTTCCAGCAACTGCAGGAGCTGTTGGGCAGATTCTTACTGCAGGTGCTAGCGGGAGTTTGAAGTGGGTGGATGAATCTCAATTTATCAAATTTGATGATCTTCGTATTTCACGATCTGCAAAGGTGGATATGACGAATACCTTTAGTGCCGCACAGTTGATTCAAACTGGTGACGGTGTAAGTGTACCATTCACTATTAAAGGGGCTCCTTCGCAGAGTGCGAGTTTATTCAACGTACAAGATAGTGGTGGAACTACATTATATAATTTGAATCCATCAGGAACACCAATAAACACCTTTGATTTGACAACAAAATCCTATGTCGATTCTTTTGTTAATTCGTTCTTTAATTCTTCAAGAACCATCGCTGGCAACCTCAAACTCGAAAAAACACTTGTAGGAAGCTACACACAACTGGGTTCAGTCGCTACGGTAGACTTCTCTCAGTCTAATTTACAATCTTTAGAGGGTGGTTGTAAAAGTATAAAATTAATGAATATGGCTTCTGGCGGACTCTACCAGATAGTTGTAAAGCCTGAGCTGGGTGAGGTTTCTGAAACGACATGTTCATTCAATGCGCCGAAACCTACTTCAGGATCTTATACTATCAAAAGTGATCCCATAAATCTTGTGAAGACTCCGGGAAAGGAAATCTTATTTTCATTCTCGGTGATGGGTGACAGTGTTTATGTGACCTCTGTCGATGGGTATTGATTGAATGAATTGGAAAAAATATTCTTTAAGATTTATTATTCTTTTTAAAGTTGTTTTTGGAAGTTCTATTAGTTTAGCACAAATGGCTGGCGGTGGATTTTTTAATAATATAAGTTCTATAAATGGATTTAATCTGAACGACTGGCATGTGAACTACCGGAGATATACGAGTTTCGATCCTGCGGTAAGAACTACCACAGCAAGCCCCTCACATAAAATCATAGATAACAATAAGGCAATTCTAACTAACGACCAAATACAAGAAACATCGTGTATCTATCATAAAAAGAAATTTTCCCTTCAAAAAGGATTTAGGGTTAGTTTTACTTACAAAGCCGTGACGGGTTCTGCAGGTGAAATTGCCGACGGTGCTGCTTTCGTAATGCAGAGCCAAGGATCTGAAGCGATGGGGGCGACAGGGGGGAACCTTGGATTTTTCTATTACCGCCCCGATATGCCTGGGATCTCTGATGGAGTTGCTTTAGCTTTAAATTTATTTACCTCAAGCAATGTGAGTGAGAGAAAGAATATAGGATTTAAGTTTGCTAGGTCACAAACGGATGTTGTGTACGCTTTGAATACAAATGGACCTTTTGATTTTGAAGAATATCCGCTATTGAAGACTGGAAATGATATTCAAGTTAAAATGGAATACGATAGATCTACTAAAATAATTCGTGTGGAGCTTCAGCAGTCTGGATCTCCAGCATCGAGCAAAGTTAAAGATTACCCTGGTATAGAATTTAATCCGCTCGTCGGCAACAAGTCGTATTGGGTTGGCTTTTGTGGTGCTACAGGCGGTGCTACAAGTAAGCAGACTATTTCAAATTTTAAATTTTCTTCTTTTTAAAGAAATACTGTCTTCATGTTGTCTTGATAATTTTGGAATATGATTTCAAATTTAAGAATTGAGTAACATAAAACTTTCAGGTCCAAACAACATTGCCAACAAACAGCATGTCCTATTTGTAACTCATGAAGTGAAGCATTTTGTTGCTAATACTAAAAGCATGAAAAACACTTCACTCAATCGCTCTGCAAAATTTCTTTTTGTTCTGACCTTTTTCGTTGGGGCCTCCGTTTTTGCTCTGGCAACACAACTCCTCTATCAAAGCTCGGGAGTTTCTAGATTTAAACTGCAGCGATCCACTCCTGATGGTTCCAGAACTATAGTGCATACGTCACAGGATTATGATTGGTATCGTCAGTTTTCTGAAGAAGGTGGAGATCAGTTGTTTCTACTGAGCAGTTCTAAAACAACAACTCATTATTTGGATGCCGAAGGAATCACTGGGACAACCTCATGGACTGTTCGTTCTGGGCCCCGACTGGAGCGTTTATTATGGAGTCGCACAGAGCCTGTCACGGAGCTAAACTTAAACGGTCATTACCCTGTTGTAGTTTCAGGACAAGGTGGCTGTTGTGGCGAATTGACAGGATACCGTCTTTTTAATTTAGAAACGGGTCGCTTATTGATGTCATTTAATGATTTTGCTTATCACGAGCGAGTCACTCAACCGTTTTCTTTGGAGATTCCGAACTCTGATTTAAGCGTTCGCTATATTGGCGGACTTTCACAGGACAGTACTCGTGATCGCGATTTCGTGTCACCCACTGCAGGTATGCAGGCAACTTTACTGCTCAAATATGCTGACACTTCATTGCGACAGAAAATTCAAATAGACATGAATGTGGCGACTGGCTATGCACCAAGTGTGATTGAACTTAAAATAGAAAAAGACCCAGCCATCGCTGGAAGTGATCGAGTTGAGATTCGCGATAATCAAATTCAACTTTGGAATATTGATGGAGTGACCAATCCAACCCAAATTCAGGGGGTTCTTCTGAAAATAGTTCTTAATGCAGGTTTTGGGGATAAAACCATCAAAATACCAGTGAGAAGCGATCGATTGCACTTAGGGGCCGCTGCAATTCCAGCAGGAGTTGCGATTCGGAATATTCCTCTATAAAAAAAACCTTAACGCACCGAGAGAAGTGATCTCTCATAGGGCCCTTTTATTGAATAACCCAAAGGGCTAAGATATGAATTTATCATGTCTTTTGTACACCTTCACGTCCACTCAGAATACTCTCTCCTTGAAGCCGCTTGTCGCGTGAAAGCGATTGCAAAAAAAGCGGCAGCACTTCAGATGCCAGCAGTTGCTTTGACTGACAATGGCAATATGTTCGGTGCTGTTGAATTTTATTTTGCCTGCAAGGATCAAAACGTAAAACCTTTGTTAGGTCTAGATGCCTATGTGGCTCCTGGATCGCGCTTGGATAAAAAACAAGATCGCGATCAAGTACAGGCAGGACCACGCCGTTTGGTTTTCTTAGCGCAAAATACGGATGGTTACAGAAATCTTTGTAAGCTTTCTACGATTGGCTATCAAGAAGGTTTCTATTGGAAGCCGCGAATCGATTTCGATGTGATTCGTGAATACAATGAAAACTTGATTTGTTTGACGGGTGGACTTCGTGGTGAAGTGGCTGATGCCTTTTTACGAGAAGGTCCGGATGCTGCTTTGGCAAAAATACGTCAGCTAAAAGAAATTTTTGATGATCGTCTGTATCTTGAAATGTGCCGCACGGGCGTTCCTGAGTGGGACCAAATCAATCCGTTTTTATTAGAGGCTTCAAAGATCACAGGCGTGCCTGTTGTAGCAAGTAATGATGTTCATTACATGACTCAAGATGATCAATTGGCCCAAGAGGTCTTGATCTGTATTGGTTCGAATAAAACTTTAAGTGACGAATCTCGCTTTCGCCTTGGGACCGACGAGTTTTATTTTAAAAAGCCTGAACAAATGCAAAGTCTGTTTGCAGATGTGCCGGAAGCTATTGCTAATACTTTGCAGATTGCTGAACGTTGCGATGTAAAGTTTAAACTGAAAGATGATGCTGGAAAACCGATCTATCATTTACCAACATTTCCGACAGAAGACGGCGTTGGACTAAAAGAAGAGATAGCGCGTAAATCAAAAGCAGGTCTGTTAGAGCGTTTTCAAGAGGCCATTGCCAGAGGCGAAGCGGTTCCCGAGGAAAAGAAGCCTGATTATGATGCGCGACTCGATTTTGAGTTGGGCATTATTGATCGCATGGGTTTCAATGGTTACTTTTTGATCGTCCAAGACTTTATCAACTGGGCCAAGTCCAATGATATCCCGGTAGGGCCAGGACGGGGATCCGGAGCTGGATCTTTAGTGGCGTATTGCTTGCGTATCACAGACTTGGATCCGATTCCGAACTTCTTGCTGTTTGAGCGTTTCTTAAATCCCGAACGTATTTCGATGCCAGACTTTGATATCGACTTCTGTCAGGATCGTCGCCAAGAAGTTATTCAATACGTAACACAGAAGTATGGTCAGCAGTCGGTGTCTCAGATCATCACTTACGGTAAGCTTCAGGCGCGGGCTGCGATCAAAGACGTGGGCCGTGTTTTGGGAATGACTTTCCCTGAGGTGGATGTCGTTACCAAGCTTATTCCTGAAAAGCTGGGCATCACATTGAAAGATGCTTTGGAAATGGAGCCTCGTCTTGGTGAGTTGATGGAGATGAATCCAACAGTGGCGACATTGATGGATCTGGCTCAGCGTATTGAAGGAATGGTACGCCATGCGGGTATTCATGCCGCGGGTGTTATTATTGCCGATGGACAACTTGTACGTCATGCACCTTTGTATAAGGGCGCTGACGGCGAACAAGTCGTGCAATACGACATGAAGCATGCTGAAAAAATTGGTTTGATCAAGTTTGACTTTTTGGGTTTGAAAACTCTGACTCATATCAATCATGCTTTAAAATTGATTGAAAAAAATCGTGGTAAAAAAATTATCTCATCGCAGATTCCTATGACGGACAATGCGACTTTCGAGATGATGTCTCGGGGCGACACGGCTGGAGTGTTCCAGTTCGAGGGCGAGGGCATCACGGATGCCACTCGGAAAATTCGCCCTTCTAGTTTTGCAGATATCACGGCGATCACTTCTTTGTACCGTCCAGGTCCGATGGCGAACATTCCGGACTTTACTGACCGGAAGCATGGAAAAGCTCCGGTGGAATATCTCTTGGAAGACACTCGTGAGGTTCTTTCTGAGACCTACGGGATTATGGTCTACCAAGAGCAAGTTATGGGGATCGCTTCCCGCATTGCCGGTTACTCACTGGGTGAAGCGGATATGCTCCGTCGTGCGATGGGTAAAAAGATCAAAGAAGAAATGGATAAGCACCGTGAGCGCTTTATGCAAGGTGCAGTTGAGCGTGGGCATGATAAGCAGCGTTCTTCAGATCTTTTCGATCTTATGTATAAGTTTGCGGATTATGGTTTCAATAAATCCCATGCGGCGGCCTACTCCGTCGTCACAATCCAGACGGCTTGGTTGAAATGTCACTATCCTGCAGAGTTTTTTGCAGCACTTCTTAGTACCGAGCTTTCCGATACAGATAAGATCGTTAAGTACTCTAAGGATGCGACCAAAAGAGGAATTGTTGTTAAATCTCCGCATGTGAACTTTTCGGACTATTTGTTCGACGTGCGGGGTGAAGAAATTTACTTCGGTCTTGGTGCAATTAAAGGTGTCGGTGAAAATGCTGTACAGGCAATTATCGAGGCCCGAGAAAATTTACCAGATAAAAAGTTTGCATCATTAGATGATTTCTTTAACAACATTGATCTTCGTCGCGTGAATAAAAAAGTGATCGAATGCCTGATTAAGGCTGGGGCCTTTGATGGTTTCGGTCCTCATCGCGCACAACTGTCTGCGGGATATCAAAAGTATTTAGATCGAGCTCAAGGGTTGCAAAAAGATAAAGAACTTGGTCAGTCTTCTTTGTTTGACCTAGGACCTTCCAACGAGACTAAAGTTACATTGGACGAAGTAAAGCCGTGGTCTAGAACTGCGACCTTGTCCTATGAAAAAGAAGTTCTTGGTTTTTATTTGAGTGATCATCCTTTGAAAGGTTTTGATACTCTGGCAGAGTTATGGACGTCATGTAAAGTGATTGATTTGCCTGCTCAGATGCCAGCTCCAGGATCGCCAGAAGCTGAAGCCTTGAAAGCAGCCAAAAAGGACTGGAAAAATCGTGACGCTGGAAAAAAACGCGTTGTCGTCGCTGGTCTTGTGACGGAATTGCGTGAGCTCATCACTAAAAAAGGCACCCGAATGGCCTTCGGGAAAGTGGAAGATCTGACGGGAAGCTGTGAGTTGGTGATTTTTCCCGACGCCTTTGCGCGCTTTGAGATGCAGTTGCGAGATGAAAGGCCGGCTTTGATTGGCGGTGCTTTGGAGGTCGAGGAAGGAGCTGCCAAAATTATGGTAGATACAATTGCTCCATTGGAAGACATCCTCAAGAAGACAAAACAAATGGTTTTGCATCTAGAAAAAATTGCGCCAGAGGATTATCCTAGATTACAGGACCTGATAAAGAATTACCCTGGTAATACGGCAGTAAGTTTAGAGATTGATTTAGTAGACTTGAACCGTAAGGTTTTGTTGGAGTCCGAAATCTTACATAGCGTCAGTGTGAGTAATGATTTTTTTGAAAGTGTGCACTCTGTATTTGGACGTACAGATTTTATTGAGTTGAGGAGTTAGAATAATGCGTTTGGCTTTGATTATTGCAGCAATGATGATTTTTTCAATTACAAGCCTCGTACAAGCGGATCAGGGACAGTTCCTAGAGAGAACTTTTTCTGGAGTTTCAAAAGAAGTAAATCCTGAAAGTGCCAAAAGGGATGTTCAGGACCAAGCGGCACAAAAAATCTCAGAAGACATTATTAAAGAATTAATTGGTGAGGCTAAATTTTTAAAAAATAAAACTTTGATCCAAAGTAAAATCATTAAAAGTGCTTCTCGTTATATTCCCTTTTTTAAACCCAGTGATGTTATTCAAGAAGGTGATACTTTTAAAGTTTCGGTGGCCTTGAAAGTGAGTTTAAAGGATCTGAAGCAATTGCTGCAAATGAACTCGTTGCTGAATGAGAATGATGCTATTCCGGTTGTTTTGCCGATGATCACATGGACTGACCGAGTGCAAAGTCGCAACTATAGTTGGTGGATTTCTTCCGATGGTAATAAGCAAGGTTTTCTTCTGAAAGAGGGCAGATTGTTTGAGCAGGCATTGCGCAGCTCTTTCCAACGCAGTAATTTCTTTTTAATACGGCCTATCGAAGAAAATTTAGGTTTGAGTGTGCCTCCTGATTTTCAAAATGATAAAGTTTCTGGAGGCGAAGATTCTCAGTTTTTTGCCCAATATTTTAATGCCCCTTTGTTGATTGATGGACAAGTGATCATCAGTAAAGGAGAACGGGGCAATAATTATCGGATTGAAATTCGCTTGACCGCTCTGCAAGTCAGTAATGGACGTGCTATAGCGGATGTCTCGCGTCGCTTTGATACGGACTCTGGTGCCATGGAGAGTGCGGTCGATAAAAAGTTGCGGGAAGTTTTAGAAACGACTTCGAATGATTTAGCCGCTCAAGTTTTAGAAGCTTGGCAGCGTGGATCTGTTGGCACATCTGTGATCCGATTGACGATTAAAGGGAAAAACACGTTACCACTAACAGAAAGCATGAAAGAAAAAATTCGCTCGCAAGTGACACAAATTAAGAATATTCGCGAACGCATGATAGGCTCTGAGTCTGTGAGCTTTGAAGTGGATACCTCAGTGGCTCCCTCTGAGCTTTTGGGTAAACTTGAGGCCTTGGATTTTGAAGGTAAGAAGTTGACGAAAGTCAGTGAGACTTCTGAGGAAATCATTTTGAAGTGGGTACAATAGCTTTGGGGGATCTTGTGATAAAATATCTGATTTTTTTAACTTCAGTCATGGCTCTTGGATGCACGACTTTGGACAGTTCGACACCAAAAGTGAGACGCGAAGTGAGAGATGTAAACTACGAGGCTCGGAGAGACGACTCTTCACCGCGCAAGCGTCTTATGATTCTCCCTTTTTTGGATAGCTCTGAAGCACGTCCTCAGGATCTTCGTGATAGAGCGCGATTGGCCTTTATGGATGAATTAAATCGTTCTGGAGAAGTGATTGCCCTAGACAGCAGAGACCTTAAAATTGATTTGGCGGCGATGAAAGACAACGGGCAGTACAAACTTCCTGAAGTCGCAAAGGCCGCCTTGGCTCTCGGAGTCGGGGCCGTTCTTGAAGGGAAAGTCGTTGATATACGTATCAAGCGCAATGCTGACAATGTGGGCGTAGTTCGTAATCTTTCGACGGTGTTTGAGGTGGTCGCGCAAGTTCGTGTGGTAACAGGTCGCGGAGGAAGAGAAGTTTTTAATACCGTGAAGACTGTGACTGTAGAAGAGCATGGAGTGCGTGTTGCAGAACGAGTTGAAGCAGATAAGTTTCTTGCGAATAATCCGCAAATGATTTCTGCCATTGTAAAAGATGCATTTTTAGATTTCACACCGCAAGTTCTAGCATCGCTAGAAAAATTGACTTGGGAAGGGCGTATTGCCACGATCAATGGAGATCGAATTTATCTTAATGTGGGACGTATTTCCGGACTTCAGGTCGGAGATTTGTTGAAGGTCTCAGAAGATGGAGATGATGTTTACGATCCAGAAAGTGGTTCGCACATTGGTCGAGTTCCGGGACGTCTCAAGGGAACATTGGAAGTCATCAGCTACTTTGGAAATGATGGGGCCATTGCCGTTATTCACTCAGGATCTGGTTTCAAAGAAAACGACCGCATTGAGTTGTATTAGAACTTTAGCAGGGCCCACTCATTTTAGGCGTGGGTCATATCTGGCGCTTCGAAAACTTTCGTTTTAATAGCGGCAGGTCTTTGCATCAATCTTTCCATATATCTTTTGATAGCGGGGTTTGGTTCTACAAGATAGTCCCAAGCTCCCGGGATAACAGCCGCAAGCATGATATCTGCTGCGGAAAATCCACTCTTAAGTATGTAGTCCTGTTTTTCCAGAACCGGATTCAAAGCGAGCTTAAAGATTTCACACTGTTCTTTGGTGAACTCGTGAGTTTCTTTTTTCTGAGCTTCTGTATTTACATGAGTGAACATGCGTGCAATGACTGCCTCAAGACTTCCGACGGACCAGACCATCCACTGAAGATAGTGAGCACGCTCTGGTGAGTCTATTTTGGGAGCAAGGATTTGAGTATGTTGGTATTTGTCTGCTAAATACAAACAAATGGCTCCAGACTCATGCAGAACTAAGTCACCATCGACAATCGTTGGCACTCGTCCCATTGGATTGAGTTTTCTGTATTCGGGCGTATTCATTTCACCCGCTTTGCGTTTAAGGTAGTTGTCTTTGTAGGGAACTTGGAGTTCTTCTAAAAGCCAACGGACGCGGTCGCTACGATCTTGGTTGGCCATGCAATAGATTTCGATGGGTTTCATTTTGCTCTGCCTTTGTTGTTATTGGATGCAGGCATTAATTTTACTGCAATTTAACAAGGAAGCCAGCGCAAAAAATAATAGCGAGGGTAACTCTAATTTGCTTTTTGGAACAAAACCTTAAATCCCTTCTTGAGTTTAGAGTCTGAAGTGACTTGCATTTCTAAATCATGCAGTTCTGCGATTTTTTCAACGATCGATAGACCCAGTCCAGACCCAGATTCAGCTTGTCCTTCAGGGCGATAGAATCGTTCTTTTAAGCGTTGTAGTTTTTCAGGAGAAACTCCAGCTCCGTTGTCTTCAATCGAAAAATTATCGGCATTCACAGTAAATGAGATGTGCACGTCTTTTCCTCCATATTTCAATGAGTTCTCGATTAAGTTTTTAAACAATATTTCTAATAAAAACTCTTCACCATCCAGATGGAAGGATCCATTTTCTTTAATAGTGATGTGAGCATTTTTATCTGCGATGAGTCCTTGTAAATTTTCTTTCTGGCGTAAAAAAATCCGAACGAGGTCCAGAGTGTGTTTTTGCTTCTTCAATTGTGTTTCGTCTAAACGGGAGAGAGTCAGGAGCTGATCTACCAAGCGATTGGTACGATCCACGCCCTGCATAATCTTTTCGGTCTGCACTTGGAGGTCTCGATCGCTCAGATCCATGGATAATATTTCAGTCTGAACACGAATCGCCGCCAGCGGAGTTTTGAGTTCGTGAGCAGCATCAGCCGTAAAGCGACGCTCTTTCTCTAGCTGGTTGCGAATTTGATCAATCAGTCTGTTGAGTTCATTTTTCAGATTTTGGATCTCAAAGGGAACTGTGGTGGTGAATTTCTCCAGATGCCGAGGGTTTCGGGTTTTGAGCTCTTTTTGTAATTGGCGCAAAGGCTTTAATCCCCACCATAAACTAAGGATGGCCACACCGACTAGGGAGAGAAGTCCTAGAAGCCAAGGCCACCAGAATTTCTCCACGATTTCAGAAATCATTTCATTTTTGACTGATGCCGGATAGCCCGCCGAAGCAGAAAGTCCAGTTTTTTTATTGTGGTAGTTGTAAATGCGATAGTGGCTTTCTTTGTTAGTAATTTCAAAAAATCCATTTTTGTCAAAGGGCCTTGGCAGGAGATCGCCGCGTCTATCGGCAAAAAGAATTTGCTGACCCTGGTTCCAGACGACGAAATGAATCATGTATTCCTGGTCATCGTCGTCCTCATCATCTTTTCCTGAAAACCGCAACTCCGGAAGGTTCATGTGATCCATCGGCACGGTCAGCATCTGAGCGGTCTGTATCATCTGTTGATCTAAAATTTCATGAAGTTCGTGGTAGCTGGCGCGTCCCAGGATGAACAATAAAATTATCCAGCAAAGACTCATCGTGAAAGTCAGTGGCAAAAGGATTCGCACAAATAGTGAGGTTCTTTTTTTATCTTCCATTGAGCTGGTATCCTACTCCGCGAACAGTTTTGATAAAGTCTTTACCCAGTTTTTTGCGCAAGCTGTGTATATGCACCTCAACTGAGTTGCTTTCGATCCCTTCATTCCATCCATACAAAGACGCTTCTAAATCCTCTCGCGAGTGAATCTTGTTGGGATGTTCGAGAAGGTAGAGGAGAAGTTTGAACTCCTTACCTTTAATGTCTACTTCCTGATCCATCATGAGGGTGCGTTGAGATTCCGGATAGACTGTAAGCTGATGCCAGGTCAGAACAGATTCAGCACGTCCTTGACTTCTTCTTTGTAAAGCTCGAAGGCGGGCAGCCACTTCCCCAAGTGCGAAAGGTTTGGTTAAGTAGTCATCGGCTCCCGTATCTAGGCCCAGAATGCGGTCGTCAACTGCATTGCGAGCCGTGAGTAAAAGCACAGGGATCTGATTTTTTTGCGAACGAATTTTCTTAAGAAAATCCAAACCAGAGACTCGTGGAAGACCAATATCCAGGACAATGATATCAAAAATGTCTGTCTTCAACGCAGCTTCAGCTGAGTCGGCATCTTGGACCCAATCCACAGTGAAGCCTTGCTTAGACAAGCCTCTTTGAATTCCATCTCCAATAAGGTGATCGTCTTCCACTAATAGAATTCTCATAACCTATTTTCTTTTGTATCCATGAATCATCGACATAATTAAATTCTCCCGGTGCCGTAAGCTTTCAATGATTGCTGCCGCCGCATGGAGACCAGCCAAAGTTAGCAAAGAGCCGGCAAGAAATTCATGTGTTTCCTCTATAAAATCTGATCCCCAAAACAACTCGGTACCCATCATCCAACCAGACAATCCTAGCAGAAGAATCAGGGCTAGCAAAGTTAACATCATGACAGATCCCAGGGGATTATGTCCAATGGTCCGCGGGGCCCGGCCAGCTAGAAGGTCTGAGATATAAGTTTTGACTTTGTTTGGAGTGGGGAAGAACTCGCTGAAGCGGGCATAAGGCGTTCCAATGAAACCCCAAATGATCCGTATAAGGACCAAGCCGACAGCCATATAGCCGATGACTTCATGGGGACCTTCGCCTTCTTCAACGATGAAGTTGGCAAGGATAAGGCCTGCAAGGGCCCAGTGGTAAAAGCGGATGTAGATGTCCCAAACCTTGATTTGATTTTCCATTGCAGGCTCCTTTCCTATTTTTTTAATTAGTCTTCATCTTCGTCTTCGATTTCAAACTTCACGATGGAGGCGTCCACAGGATTGAAGTAGACCTCCACTTTTTTACCTTCTTTGTTAGTGCCGTAGATTTCATAACAGGAGCCAGGGGTTTTAAATTTTCTAATCTTATAGCCGTCAGCTTCCACTTTCTTTTTGAAGTCAGCTTCGGTCATCCATTTTTCTTTTGGCTCGGTAGTGCAGTTCTTTTTGGCATACGCTGTAGTGCCAACCATCAATGCGAGACTTAGTAAAACTAACTTTTTCATTTTATTCTCCTTGTGTGAGCTTTGCGGGTGATCCCGCTTTGTTGAACTCATCATGCCGGAGAATTCTTAAGTGAATCTTAAAATGAAAAAAATAAATCAGCCTCGTTTCGAGGTGGTTTAGATATATTTTATGTGTATTGAGAATAGAGAAGAATTGGTGGTCTGTACTAGACTCGAACTAGTGACCTCTCCCATGTCAAGGGAACGCGCTACCAACTACGCCAACAGACCAATTTGAGACAGAGCTTAGCACCAGGTTTTATTACTCGCAATATTAAACGCAGAGGGTCAGTTTAAGTTGTTAACTTAGACCGGAGGGGCAAGGCTCTCGCAAGAGCTTTTTTCGCTAGCCTTACACTATTTCAAGTTTTTTATCTGATGTTCAAAGTATTCACGCATTTTTACGTTGGGCTCAAGATCTCTCCATAAGAGTGCTTTTGATGTGACTCGTCGGTCCTTCGATGTCGATAAGTATTTTTGCGTAAAGGAGTAAAAATCCAAAATCTTTCTTTGCTTCCTCAGTTTGATAGAATTTTCTTGCAAGCTCCAAAGCTAAATCCAGCCTGCCACTTGCGTAAATTCTACTAATGGAATTTTTCTGTTCTGAACCTTTTTGGTTTGGAGAAGTTAAGATGGTTTTACAGAAAGGGCAAACTCCCACGGAGGGTAAAAATCGTTTAATTATGAGACTGGGATCTTTCTAAAATAAGTGGGTCGGCTGTGGATAAGTCCCTTTAAACGGGATAC
>CAYSKF010000028.1:0-27637 GCA_964431515.1 uncultured Bdellovibrio sp. | reverse complement strand
CTGAATCAATGCTTAATAATTTAACAAAAAAATTTATGACTCATAAAGATGAGTTATTTAATTTACCACTGGCAGCTCAAAAGAAAGCATTTCTGGATCAAATGTTTAAAGAACGACTGGATCATCTAGGCTGAATACGTAATATGGACAATAAATTGGACTTTGCAACCCACAGTTGATCATCCAAGAAATCACGGTTGTGGCTGCACCAGTTTAGAAAAGTTTTTATCGGACCTTATTCGTTTTAGTCCCATTTTCAAAAAACAGTACACTATGCTGTTACTTATTCAAGTCCCTGGAATCCGGAAGATATCGATCTTCACGCGGTTTATGATGAAGAAGAAAATCTGCTTTGGATAGACGAACCTTATTACAACGTAGTTCAAAAGAAACATGAATTTCGTGGAATGGAACGGCGTGAGTTCATGGCCAGGTTTGGCGCGACAGCAGCAGTGATATTGTTTGGGATAAAGCCAACGTTAGTAAATGCAGTGACATCAAATGTTTCTTTGAGTGGCACTGCTAGCGGTTTTCCAGCTTCCCCAGGGGAGCAAATTTATACAACAGCCGGAAGTTATAATTGGACGGTGCCTTCTGGTGTAACAAGTGTCTGCGTGGTTTGTGTCGGTGCGGGAGGTGGTGTTGGTAACTCACCGGCAAATACTGTCAGTAGCGGTGGTGGTGGAGGTGGACTCTGTTGGGGGAATAATATTGTGGTTTCCCCCGGTCAATCGATTGCGGTAGGAGTTGGAGGCGGATCGCCTGGAGCTGATGGGGCAGGTTCACATTTTAAAAATGAAGTGTTCGCCTACGGAGGTGCGCGAGGATTTGTTGGTGGTAGCTCCATTGGTGGAAATGGGGGCACCAGATCTGGTGGGCAGGGCGGTGGTACAGGAGGAAAGGGCGGAGATGGTGGGTCCTCCAATTTGGACGCTAGCGGTGGCGGTGGAGGAGCAGCAGGCTATAGTGGTAATGGTGGCGCAGGTGCAAGTGGTGTTGGAAATTTAACCAAGCAAAATGGATCTGCAGGTTCTGGTGGAGGTGGTGGTGGTGGAACCACAGGAGGTGGGGCCGGTGGTGGCGGCGGTGTCGGGATATATGGTCAGGGAGCTTCAGGTAACGGAGGGCAATGGGTTACTTACACTGCTGGCGGCGGTGGGGGTTCTGGTGGCACAGCCGGTACTTATCCTCAAGGAGGGGCCTATGGCGGCGGCTCCGGTATGTCTGGTTCTGCGACTTCTGGTGGATCTGGTGCTGTTCGTATTATCTGGGGTGCGGGGCGGAGCTTTCCGAGTGATGCTTCATAGGGAGTTGCGCATTTAAGGCTTACCCGGTTAATCAAATGAACTATCATTCAATATAAATGTCCATTATTGAAACCTGTATTTGTTGGATAATTAAAGTTTTGCAAAAAGATACTTTTTTAGACTCTCATTTTTTAGAGACGAGAATTAGATTTGAGATATTCGTTTTGATTTCAAACCTTAACTACATTCATTTCGACTTCATAAAACCGTAATATTTTCAGGCATTAAAGTGGTTTTACTGATGCTTCAATAATACAGAGCTGACGATAGTCGCACTATTTTTAAATTGGCAGAGAGTTTGCGGACGTAGTCTGGCTCATCGCTAAATTTTTGAAAAAAGTGGGGATAAATGAAAATTAAAACAATGATTCTACTAGTATTGGCGCCCTTTTTGAGACTGGTCCGAGTCCATTTGCATTAGCTGTCTGTTTTCTATTTCATGCGCTTCAAATAAGCCCATTTGGGATGGTCCACGCCAAACGAACATTGTCGTAAGTTTTAGCGAAAAGCCAACAGAGCGTGAGCAGTATTTAGGAGATTTTATCGTCGAAGAAGTTGGAAGTGATTTGTCGAAAGTTCGGCAAAAAGCGATTGCGAAGGTTACTGAGGACCTTCGAAAAGCCGGTGGAAACTATCGCTACGTTGCCTCGATGGAATCACAAGAAGTGGGTGCTGGTTGGTTTAAATCTCCAAAGGCAATGCTTGAAAAAAAGTGAGGATTGAGGCCCAGGGGTATCTGGTAAAATAGGGTGGCTATTAGGACTAGTTGCCATTTTCTTATTTGGTTTGCTTCAGAATCTCAGTAGGGATTTAAAAAATGGAAACATTTATGAAAACATTTTTAATCATTTTTATGTTGTTTTTGGGTGCTTGTGCAAAAGTTGAACCTCGCATGATGGAAAGAGAAAAAACTCTTGCAGAGACTTTGGGGCCTGATACCCCGCGGTTTTGGAAAACAGATGTTGTTATCACTCAAGATCGTGGATTTTTGCGAATATTCAACGAAAAATATTTCAATGTGGATGGGTTCTGTGGGCCAGCTTTGCCAAAAGGAGAGTTTCAGCGAGTCGAGGAAGAGATTCCTCAAATTTGGGTTACAGTTTTCAATTCCTATGCGGAGGCTTATCAACGAAGTGATTTGAGTTTAGCAGTTTATAGAAATGGTGAAACGGTGATCTATACTTGGGAAAAATGGGTGGGCGCTGTTCAGCATTACGCTGTCAACACGCCCAATTCAAAATGGATCGCAGATGTTGATGTAGAAAAAAGGAACACAGAGTATTTTGCTAGAAAAGTGTACTGATTAAAGTTTATGAGATATTTATTCCTTTCAGTTTGTTTATAACAAGTATAGGTCACGCGGATATTTTTGCGACATTAAGTACTAGTTTTCTTAACCATAAATAATGCGGGCAGTCGTGAGTGATCCTAAAGCGTGAACTTTCTTGATCTTTTCGATCCTAGAGCAGAAAAAGTTTTTAGCTTTGTGATTTTTGGATAAGCCAAAGAGTCAAAAAGAGTGAATTGTATTTTTTGTTTTGTGTCATCTTACGCAATAAAAGTGCATGATAGAGATCTTGCAAAATTTCTAAGCAGGGGCAAACAGTAAGATGGTTTTTTTAGGGTGTTTTTTCAAATGGTGGACTCATGCTTGAGTTGATTGGTCGTTCTAAGAAGTTGTTTTTAACTGATCTTCAAAAATACGAATCAGAGTTATGCGCTCAAGTTTCAAACTCTCGTTTTCTAGTGATTGGTGGTGCTGGCTCTATCGGACAAGCTGTCACAAAAGAAATTTTCAAACGAAACCCTAAAAAACTACATGTAGTAGATATAAGTGAAAATAATTTGACCGAATTGGTTCGCGATATACGTAGTTCATTCGGATATATTCAAGGGGACTTTCAAACTTTCGCTTTAGACGTGGGTAGTTTTGAATTTGACGCATTCTTTAAAGCAGATGGTCAGTATGACTATGTGCTCAATCTTTCGGCGCTAAAGCATGTTCGTAGTGAAAAAGATCCTTATACATTAATGCGGATGATTGAAGTGAATATTTTGAATACCGAAAAAACCCTGAATCAGAGTATTGCGGCAGGAGTAAAGAAATATTTTTGTGTATCAACGGACAAGGCTGCTAACCCTGTTAATATGATGGGGGCAAGTAAAAGAATTATGGAGATGTTTTTAACGCGTCGAAGCTCGCAAATAGAGATTTCGATGGCGAGATTTGCAAATGTGGCTTTTTCAGATGGTTCCTTGTTGCATGGCTTTAATCAACGTATAGAAAAACGCCAGCCAATTGTGGCACCAAACGATGTGAAGCGTTATTTCGTGACGCCCCAGGAGTCTGGTGAACTTTGTTTAATGAGTTGTATATTTGGTCAAAATCGTGACATTTTTTTTCCTAAGCTCAGCGAGCATTTGCACCTTATAACATTTGCTGAGATTGCGATAAAATATCTAAAGCAAAAAGGTTTTGAGCCTTACTTGTGTAACGATGAGGATGAGGCTCGTAATTTTTTTGTAGAACACCCAGAGAAAACACAGCTCTGGCCATGCCTGTTTGTGGCAAGCGATACGACGGGTGAAAAGGATTTTGAGGAGTTTTTTACCGAAAATGAACTTCTCGATATGGAGCGTTTTGAAGGCTTGGGTGTTATAAAAAATGACTTGAAATATGACCAAGATAAACTTCTGCACTTTGAAAAAAGGGTTGAAGAAATGAAGTTAAATTTGTGCTGGAGACGAGAAGAAATTGTAAAGCTCTTTTTTGACATGATTCCTAATTTTCAACACAAAGAAACCGGAAAATTTCTAGATAGTAAGATGTGAGGGGTTCTATGGAGCAAAAATTAATTAAACTTGTTCGAGAAATCTATTCGACTAACGAGTTTGTATCTCTTCACACTCCTATTTTTAAAGGCAATGAAAAGAAATATCTCAACGAAACTATAGACAGCACTTTTGTTTCAAGCGTTGGTAAATTCGTCGATCAATTTGAGGAACAAATTCAATCGTATTGTCACATTCCGAGGGCTGTTGCGATAGTAAATGGAACAGCAGCACTTCATACAGCACTTTACTTGTCTGGTGTGCGGGCAGGTGATTTGGTTCTAACACAAGCTTTGACTTTCGTAGCGACCTGCAATGCTATTTTTCACTTAGGAGCTAAGCCTGTTTTTATTGATATAGAGCATACCAGTTTTGGTCTTTGTCCCGAAGCTGTGACGATTTGGTTGGAAGAAAATGCAGTTTTGGATATTTCCGGGCAGTGTACTCATAAGCAAAGTGGAGCAAAAATTAGGGCGCTGTTACCAATGCACACATTTGGACATCCTGCTCAGCTTGATGAACTTGCTGAAATTGCACTGAAGTGGAATTTAACATTGATTGAGGATGCTGCCGAAAGTTTGGGATCTTTGTATAAAGGGTACCATACAGGGACGATCGGGCGTTTTGGTGCACTTAGTTTTAATGGTAATAAAATCATCACGACTGGTGGTGGGGGAATGTTGTTGTGTAAACACTCAGAAGATGGTCGACACGCAAAGCATGTGACAACGACAGCTAAACGAGCACATCCTTACGAGTTTTATCATGATGAACCTGGGTTTAATTATCGTATGCCTAATCTAAATGCAGCATTAGGTTGTGCCCAATTAGAGAAAATAGATCAGCTTTTGACGAGTAAGCGCAAAATTGCCGGCTGCTATCAAGAATTTTTTGCAGCCAGTGAATATCGATTTATTCGTGAACCTGATTATGCGAAATCAAATTACTGGCTCAATGCAGTTTATTGCCCCAGTGCGGAGGCAAGAAATCAGCTTCTAGAGATTACTAATCGTGAAGGTGTCATGACACGCCCAGTGTGGCATCTAATGCATCGACTTCCAATGTTTGCTGGCTCCCAGCGGGGAGATTTGACTCAATCTGAATTGGCAGAGGCACGATTAGTGAACTTACCTAGTTCCGCAGTATTGGAGTAATGATGAAAGTAGATAACGAAAAAATTCTGTTAATTGGTGGTGGAGGGCATTGCCATAGTGTAATAGATGTGATTGAGCAGCAGGGAAGATATCAAATAGCTGGTATAGTTGATATTGAGCAGAACATTGGCAAAAGTGTATTAGGTTATCCAGTTGTGGGCGCTGATAAGCACTTATCTGAATTATTAAAAAAAACTCCTAATGCAATAGTTACAATTGGTCATATCAAAGATAATAATTTGCGTTTAAAAATTTGGGACACATTAAAAAATATTGGTTTCAATACTCCCTCTGTAATTTCACCACTGGCTTATGTCTCAAAGAACGCCACCATTGGAGAGGGCACCGTGATTATGCATCATGCAGTTGTAAATGCGAATGCTCGAATCGGTCAAAACTGTATTATTAATACCAAGGCATTGGTAGAGCATGACGTAGAGATTCTTGATCACTGCCACATTTCAACTGCAAGTGTTTTAAATGGAGGCGTTAAGGTCTTGGCGAATACATTTGTTGGTAGTAATGCCACTATAATTCAAGGAAGAATTGTCGAAGGCTTTGTGAAGGCAGGAGCGTTGGAAAAATGAAGCATGTTTATGTTATAGCCGAAGCTGGTGTTAATCATAATGGATCAATGATACTTGCAAAACAGCTCGTTGATGTGGCTGTGGCTGCTGGCGCTGATGCTGTGAAGTTTCAGACTTTTAAAACTACCAATTTGGTAAGTAAAAAAGCTGAAAAAGCTGATTATCAAAAGAAAGCAACTGGAGTTGATGAAAGCCAGTTTGAAATGATTAAAAAATTAGAGCTAAGTGAAGGCATGCACCTCGAGCTTCTGTCTTATTGTAAGGCAAAAAACATCGAATTTTTATCTACTCCTTTTGATCATGACAGTATCGAACTTCTGAATAATTTAGGATTAAATACTTTTAAGATTCCAAGTGGAGAGATCATTAATCTGCCATATCTGCGACATATTGGTCGCTTGAACAAACAAGTCATCCTTTCAACAGGAATGGCAAACTTAGGGGAAGTGGAGGCAGCAATTGATGTTCTTGTTACTTCAGGGACAGATCGTGCCAATATCAGTGTTTTGCATGCTAATACAGAATATCCAACGCCAATGTGTGATGTAAATTTACGTGCAATGCAAACATTAGGTCAGGCATTTAATTTACCCTATGGTTACAGTGATCATACTGAAGGAATAGAAGTGCCTATTGCAGCAGTCGCTTTAGGCGCTACTATTATTGAAAAGCATTTCACTTTAGATAAAACAATGGAAGGACCTGATCACAAGGCAAGTCTAGAGCCGCAAGAGCTGTGCGATATGGTGCGAAGTATTCGCAATATTGAAAAAGCCCTTGGAAGTTTTGTTAAGCAAACAAGTCCGAGTGAAGCTAAAAATAAGCTCGTTGCTCGGAAGTCCATTGTTGCGAAAATAGCGATTAAGCAAGGTGATGTTTTAACCGAGTCTAATATTGCGGTAAAAAGACCAGGTACAGGGATTAGTCCGATGCACTGGGATGAGGTTATCGGAACTGTGGCCAAAAAAGATTACTTTGAGGACGACTTAATTATATGAAAATTTGCATTATTACGGGTACTCGTGCTGAGTACGGACTGCTTTATTGGTTGATGAAAGAGCTGAAAGCGGACCCGGCCTTCGAGCTCCAGATTGTCGTCACTGGTATGCATTTAAGTCCTGAGTTTGGATTAACCTACAAAGAAATTGAAAAAGAGTTTTGTGTAAATAGAAAAATCGAGATGTTGTTGTCATCCGATACATCCGTCGGTATTTCGAAGTCTATGGGGTTGGCACAAATTGGCTTTGCTGAAGCCTACGAAGATCTTAAGCCGGATTTAGTTGTTGTTTTGGGGGATCGATACGAGATATTTGCAGCAGCTAGTGCGGCAATGATAGCCCGTATTCCCATAGCTCACATACACGGTGGGGAAAAAACTGAAGGTGCATTTGACGAGGCAATTCGCCACAGTATAACGAAGATGAGTCATTTGCATTTTGTTGCCATGGAAGAGTACCGTAAGAGAGTGGTGCAGTTAGGGGAATCACCAGATCGCGTTTTTAATGTGGGTGGTTTGGGCATAGAAAATATTAAAAGACTTAAATTACTTAGTCGTGAAGATCTTGAAAAGTCTCTTAACTTTTCTTTGGCAAAAAAGAACTTGTTAGTCACTTTTCATCCTGTGACTTTGGAGCACTCAAGTGCGCAAAAGCAATTTAATGAATTACTTGCAGCATTAGACGAATTGAAGGATACACACATAATTTTTACTAAGGCTAATAGCGATACTGATGGGCGAATAATAAACCAAATGATTGATGAGTACGTAGAGTTAAACTCGCATAAGTCCGCAGCATTTGTTTCGCTTGGGCAATTGCGATATCTTAGTGCTCTTAAACATGTTGATGCAGTTGTTGGTAATAGTTCCAGTGGTTTAGCAGAGGCACCTAGCTTTAAAATTGGCACTATTAATATAGGTGATCGTCAAAAAGGCCGAGTGCGAGCGTCGAGTGTTATAGACTGTCAGCCTGATAAAACAGAGATCAGTCGAGCTTTTGATTTGATCTATCAAGATGAATTTAAAGAAAAACTTCTAGAAACTGTCAATCCATACGGCGATGGTTGCGCTTCATCGTCTATCGTTGATGTAATAAAAAAGACTGATTTTACAAATATTATTCAAAAAAAATTCTATGATTTAAAGGAAACCAGTAGATGAAATACTGTAAAAAGTGCGTTATGCCCAGTACTAGGCCAGGAATAACTTTTGATGAAAATGGCGTTTGTGCTGCTTGTTTATCGTATGAAAAGCGTGCAGAAGTTGATTACAATAGACGCTGGTCAGAGTTAGAAGCTTTGTGCGACAAATATCGCGGTAGCAATGGTCCTAACCAATATGATTGTATGATTGCTGTCTCCGGTGGAAAAGACAGTCATTTTCAAGTGCATACATTTAAAGATAAATTAGGTATGAATCCTCTTTTGGTCTCGGTGGAAGACAACTTTCCAATGACAAAAGCAGGAGTGCACAATCTAAAAAATATTTCAGAAGCTTTTGGATGTGATTTAATTACAATTAAACCAAATTTGAAGGCGCAAAAGAAAATTCTACGATTTACTTTTGAAAAATATGGAAAGCCTACATTTTTTATCGATAGGTATATTTATACTTATCCACTTCATATGGCGCTGAAATTCAATACCCCTTTGTTGGTGTATGGCGAAAATGTATCTTACGAGTATGGTGGTGTTAATGCTGTTGAAACATGCTCAGCGAGAGATCAAATAAACAACGGTGTCGGAAGTGGTATTTCTAAAGAAGAATTACTTGAAATTGGTGTTTCAGCAAAAGATTTAAATTTTTTCGATCCACCTTCAGATACAGACTTATTGAAGTTAGATCCGATTTATTTGAGTTACTTTGTTGAGTGGAATAGTTTTTATAATTACGATCTAGCTAAAAAACACGGGTTTCATGACTTAACACATGAATGGCAAAGAACACATCATATAGAGCAGTTTGATCAGATCGATACCCCCGCTTATTTAGTGCACTCTTGGATGAAGTACCCCAAATTCGGCCATGCTGCGGCGACAGACTATTCGTCTAGAATGATTCGCTATGGAATGCTAAGTCGGGACGAAGCGGTTGATTTAGTGAGAAAGCATGATCATGATCTTGATCCACGTTCGATCCGTGAGTTTTGTCAATTTGCGGGTTATAGCGAGAAGGAGTTTTGGCAAATAATCAACCGTCATTTTAATAAAGATATATTCGATCAGAAAAATGACATTTGGACTTTAAAAGAGCCAGTTTGGGCGTAATACCTATGCATGATTTAAGCAAAGTCACGGTTTCAGAAACTGCATCTATTAGAGAGGCAATGCGATTGTTGGATGCAGGCTCACAGCGCATCGTCCTCGTACTAGATGGTGACAGAAGGTTGCTAGGTACGATCACTGATGGTGATATTCGCCGGGGGTTATTGGCTGATGCTAACATGCAGGATATTGTTAGTCAGATTATGAACAAAAATCCCCATACTACGAGCAACCTTGCCACTCGGGAGCAACGGCTGAAGTTGATGAAGCAGTATGATTTGACAGCAGTTCCCATTTTGGATGCCTCAAGTCGTGTTGTTGGCCTTGAGACCTTAAATCAGGCGATGCAACCAGAGAAGCATGAGAATCCAGTTTTTATCATGGCTGGTGGTTTCGGCACTCGCTTGCAGCCTTTGACCGATCATTGTCCAAAACCCATGTTGCGGGTTGGCGATAAGCCCATGCTTGAGCACTTAATTAATCAGTTTAAAGTTCATGGTTTTCATGATTTTTATATATCTACACATTATTTGCCTGATGTTATTAGCAGTTACTTCGGAGATGGTAGCAGTTGGAATGTCAGTATCAGGTATGTACATGAAGCGACTCCGCTTGGCACTGGTGGTGCTTTGGGGTTATTGCCAAAAAACCTCATACAGAAGCCTCTTATTGTCACAAATGGGGATGTGTTAACAAAACTTAACTACACTCAATTGCTGCATCATCATGAAGCAAAAAAATTTGATGCGACTGTATGTGTACGAGAAGATGAACATCGAGTGCCATTTGGAGTCATTGAAGCGGAAGATCACCTTGTTACTGGCATGGTGGAAAAGCCAACCTACCGTTATAATATCAATACTGGAATTTATATTTTAAACCCAGAAATCATAGAAAGCGTAGAACCTGGTCAAAAAATAGATTTGCCTATGTTGCTTGAGCAACATAGGCAAAATAAAAAGCAAATTGGTGTGTATACAAGTTATGAGTATTGGCTCGATATTGGGCAAATGAAAGACTATCAAAAAGCACAAATTGATGTGCAAGTGCATTTTAAAGAAAGTTGATAATGTCGGGCAAAAAAAAGTTTTTAGCAATTATTCCGGCCCGATCGGGCAGCAAACGTCTTCCAGGTAAAAATACTTTGCCACTTGGAGGATTGCCGTTAATTGCATGGACAATAGAGGCTGCACGGAAATGTCAAATCATAGATGATGTTGTTGTTACCAGCGACGACGATAGTATCTTGAAAATTGCGGAACAGTTTGGTGTTATTTCTTTTCTGAGACCAAGAGGGCTAGCGCAAGACAACTCAACAAGTTTTGATGTTGTTAAAAATGTATTGGAAAACTTTCCATCCTACGAAAATGTTATTTTACTGCAACCCACTAGCCCTTTGCGGAAGAGTTTTCATATCGCAGAGGCAATAAATCTTTTCGAGACAAAGAAGGCGGATGCGGTGGTTTCAGTAACTGAAGTCGATCATAGTCCATTGTGGTGTAATATTCTGCCAGAAGATGGTTCGATGGAAAACTTCTTAAGTGAAAATGTTTTAAATGTTCGTAGTCAAGACTTGCCAACATACTATCGACTAAACGGTGCAATCTATATTTGTAATGGTGCTAAACTTCTGGAAGAACGTCGGTTTTTGTTAAAGAAAAATATCTATGCGTATCGAATGGATGCTGAGAGTTCTGTTGATATTGATACCGAATTGGATTTCAAGCTGGCGACGTTATTGATGGCTGAACAATGATGAGATTAAGTTGGTTACCAGCTAGTACTTTGTTTTACATTTTTGACGCGCGATCGTCGTTGTTTGGGGAATAGTCAGATGTGCGGTATTTTTGGTTACTTTGATAAGAATAACAATGTGCTGGATGCGACAGTAGTAAAAAATATGGGTGCTGCACTTGTACATCGTGGTCCGGATGATCAAGGGATTTATTTTGGTTCCGCGACTGCCATTGGTAATCAACGTCTTTCAATCATTGACATAGCAGGCGGGAATCAGCCTTTTCTATCAGATGATGGTATGATTGCTGTTGTTCAAAATGGCGAAATTTTTAATCATATTGAACTAGCGGAAGAGTTAAAAGGCACTCGTTTTGAGTGTCGTACCCATTCTGATACTGAAGTTCTCTTGAGGCTTTACGAAAAAGAGGGGATTAATTTTGTTTCTCGTCTTAATGGTATGTTTGCGATAGCCATCTATGATAAGCGAGAAGATGCGATTTATCTTATTCGAGATCGCATTGGGGTGAAGCCGCTATATATTTATGAGTCCAATGGAAGAATGTTGTTTGCTTCTGAAATTAAAGCGATCTTAAAGACAGGGATTGCTGCGAATTTAAATGAAGAGGCAATTCATCATTTTTTGTCTTTCAATTATGTTCCACCACCTTACACCGTTTTTAAAGGTATAAATCATTTGATGCCTGGGCTCTGGCTCCGATTAGGTCGGGACGGAAGTCGTCAGCTTAAAAAGTGGTGGAGTCTGACAGATAATCAAAGTGAAATTCGTTCTGAACAACAGTGGCAGGATGAAATCATGCATAACTTAAGCGACGCCGTTCGGCTTCGCTTAAGATCGGATGTACCATTCGGTGCATTTCTGTCGGGTGGAATTGACTCCTCCACTATTGTCGGGTTAATGGCAAAGCATCAAAAAAATCCAGTGCTGACATTTAATATTGGGTTTGAAGATAAAAATTATGACGAAACACCTTTTGCAATTCAAGCGTCAGAACGTTTCAAAACTAAGCATATCGTCGAGATTGTTCATCCAAACATGTTAGATCTGTGGCCGATGGCTCTGTATCATTGCGATCAACCTCATGGTGACATTTCTTTTCTTCCGACTTATCGGGTTTGTTCTTTGGCTTCGCAACATGTGAAGATGGTATTGACTGGTGATGGCGGAGACGAAATTTTTGCAGGTTATGAAAAACATCTGTCATTTTTTTCGTCAGCGCAAGCATTTTTGGATCGGCATAACTTTGAAAGAAAATACTTCAATTCAATAAGCCTTTTTGATCAAGCAACAAAAGAATCTCTTTATGTGGATTCGTTTGCCAAAAAGATTAATGGAATTGATTCTTTTGATATCGTAAGACCACTCTTTGAAGAAAGTCAGCACTGGGATCGAATAAATCAGGCATTAAATATAGACATGCAGTTGCTTTTGTCTGGTAATAACTTAGTCAAACCGGATCGAATGGGAATGGCTGTTTCCTTGGAAGCGCGCACACCATTTCTTGATTATCGAATGATGGAATTAGGATTTAAAATTCCTGGTGATCTAAAAATAAGGAATGGGCAAACAAAATATATTCTGAAAAAATCAGTGTCTGAGCTTATTGGAAACGATTTAGCATATAGAAAAAAGCAAATGTTTACTGTGCCGGTGGGGGAGTGGTTTAAAAAGGAGCTTGCACCCTATTGTCGAGAAGTGTTGCTTTCTCAAGATGCATTTATTAATGGTATATTCAAAGCAGATGTCATTGCTACCATACTTGAAAAACATATTGCTGGAACTGCCAATTATACACGAGAAATACGAGCACTGTTGGCAATTGAAACGTGGGCACAAAGGTTTTTTACCTAGTTGAGATATAAACCTTTTGATCCACAAGGCGACACATTAAAGCTTTGTCTGCCTGTATTTGGTCTACAGTTCTGAGTCGAGCTGCATTCGCAGCATTGCGGATAAGTTGGACTTCATTTGCCAGATCGACATTTTTTCTTAAGTCGTCAATGGTTGTATAGTTTCCTGTGAAAGCCCTTGATAAGATAACTCTTTGAGATCCCACCCGAACATGTTCTTTGATGATCAATTCAGGTGGAATGTCAGAGCCTTTAGAGAGGGATCCCACGCCACCAAAGCCAAAAGAAATATCATTTTTCTTGGCGATGCCGCTTAGAAAATCAATGACCCCTCCCGCAAGTGTTTCATAAAGAAAATTAAGCTGAAAAGTTATTTTTAAATCGTTAAGTCCAACATGGACTTCATTTACAGGAAGGCTTAAGATTGATTCTGCTCGGGCCACAGCACTTGCTGTTTCAAGAAGAATATTTGATTTACACCTGCCATCAATCGCTTGGACGAACATTTCAACTTCGTCTTTTCTGGTAAAATAAGGCAGCATGATGCAATCAGAACCAAAATCAATAGCTTTGTTGATTTCATCTTTAGTTTTTTCATGAGGTGGATTGATTCTCACCATAACTTCGCTGGATTTCAGTGCATTTTTGACGCGTTCAATATCTTTAAAAGTATGCTGATTTAAAGGCAGATTTAAGTTCTTCTGACGATCCTGTTTTCCAAGGTATTCCATATCAATAAATATCCTATCAACTCCGGATTCTTCAGCGTAGCAGGCAACTTCTGGAGTGGCAGTGATTAGCATAAGTTGTAACGGATAATCTTTTTTATTTTCCATGGTCTATCCTTTTGAAATACTAAGAAGCTCAAAGATGACGTCTTTTACCTTGGCGGCAGCGTTGATGTTAATAATAACAGACTGACTGTTTTTTTCATCTAATGATATTTGTTGAATTTTTCCCAAAAGCTCCTCAATACTTGAAGCGCCTTCTGCGATACCTGCTTGGACACAATTGAAAGATTTATACAATTCCGTATTCGTCATCTGAATAACTTTTTTCCCAACTAAGCAGGCTTCAACGGCTACGGTGGAATAGAGAGTGCACACAATGTCGGAGGCATGAAGAACTTTTGCAAGTGCATCTTCTGGGGTATTTAAGATAATATTTTGCGCTTTGGGGACGAGACGTGGTGGCTCATTTGGATGGGACCGTATAATCAAAGTCACTTCAGAGTGTTCTAGAGCATATTTTATAAGTCTTTGCTCAACTTCATCAGCTAAAGCAGTGTCTTCTGGTAGGGCTGACCTTGCCCAAAGAACAGTGGTCTGATTTGTTAGGTTGTGTTTCTTTTTGTATAGATCAGCGGCAATAATGTTCTCGGGATCTGACAACTTATCAAAGGCTGGGTTTCCCGTGATTACAATTTCATCTTTAGGTCGTCCAGCTGAAATTAAAACTTCTTTTGCGAAATCATTTATAACACAAATTTTAGAACCATAATCAGGTCTACTTAAGAAGCCGCGAAGATCTGATTCAGTAAATAGATCAGCAATACATATTGATGAAATCTGAAGCTGCATGGCGGCTTCTATAGCGGCTTTCTCAGCCCTTGGTGAGTTTGTAGTTATCACTAGGTCGGGCTTTTTTTCGCAGAAAAGTGTTTGAAAAGTTCGCTTCGGAAGAAAAGCTTTGCGTCCACTTTGTGCAAATAACCTTGATGCTTCTTGTTCACCATGTTCATGAACAAGATCTAAATAAGAAAGTCCCATGTATGCGATACTTTCTTCTATGGGTACTTCCGGGTGTTGGTATTGTGAGCCTATAAGCTTTTTGCCAACCTCTTTTGCTTCAGGAACTGAGGCGGCTAAATCAAGAAAGGAAATATAAGGAATTCCTTCTTGAATAAAAGTGCTGCGTGCTGTTGTTAAGGCGACAACCAGTTGTTCAACTTGCGATGAGCTGGCCATTTTTTTGTATACGGCCGCGATAATTTTAGCGTGACCACCGCCGTAGCAAATGTAAATTATTTTTTTCTTCATTTTAGTTTTGTACACCTTTTTTAAAAAGGATGTTTATAGTTCGAATTATAATCAGAATGTCCAAATACAAGCAGCAATGTTGAACATAAAAAAGATCTAATCGCTTGCGATTTCTTTCTGTGCTGCTTGATCTAAAAGTACTTTGTGCCAGTCCAGTAATCCCTGGTCGTGCTTTGTTTCTTAGTTCCCATTCAGAAGTTGTATAGAGACTCTTTTGTGCTGGCACATTGGGTCTTGGGCCGATAAGGCTCATGTTACCTAAAAATAAATTCCAGAATTGAGGAATTTCATCGAGGCTAGAGACGCGCAGAAAACCACCTATTCGAGTTATTCTTGGATCATTGGCACTTGTTGAATAGGCACCTTTCTCAGAATTTTTTTTCATTGTTCTGATTTTATAAATAGTAAATTCTTCGCCATTTTTTCCAACTCTGCGTTGTCTAAATATTGGGGCCCCTGAAGACTCAATGGAGACGGCGAAGATAATAAGAAGTATGAGTGGCAGAAGGAGTAGAGAGAATAAAAATCCAATTAAAAAATCAACAAAAGGCTTAAATTTTTTATTATAGATCATGATTATTTTCTACCTCACTTAAGTAAAAGCTTAATTACTGCGAATAAGCATCTGGGGATTAAGTAGGTAAAGTCCCCCTTTTTCGGTTTTTTATGACATCAACTAATAGCCACAGATACAAGGTGCCTAAAAGAACTCCTAATGTAATTGTTGCTACTAATGTTGAGAATAAATTCTGACTAATCAATGTGGTTAGCGCTGCAATAATTGTATAACCCAGCATGCGAATGTTTTTGTTGCTGTAAAGTCCAGTAACAACGTTAATATTTTTACGTTTAAGGAAAAATATATTTAAAATCCAATTGCTGGCGTAGCTTATATTAAGACCCCAAAATGCACCGAAAATCCCGTACTCCGATGTTAAAAAAGAAATACTAATTCCACCAAGAAGTGATGCGGTCACAGTTGAATACAAAGGAGACTTTACATCATCTAGGGAGTTTAAAATTGTCACATAAAGCTCGTTGAGTCCGCGAATGAGGAATGCACAAAATCCGATAGCAACAGCGCCCAAGATCAAGGTAAGAATTTCATGGGAAATATTTTTTAGCGGAATCTGAAGGTTTTTGAGTAGATAAAGACCTAAGGGAAGTAAGCAGCTTGCTGGTAAACAGAGTGCGATAATAAATTGCTGACTTTCTTTGATGAGAAAATGATGGTCGATCGTTTTTTTCGACACAGCCAGTTCTGAAAGTTTTGGAAATAAGATAGTTGAAATCACAGAGATTCCAAGTGCCATAGGAAGTTCTATAAATTTATAGGCGTAATTGTAGGTGGCAAGTGCGCCGTCTTGAACGTAAAAGCTTGTAATGCTTCGGCCGTATACAGGCAGTAGTTGAATCAACACCCCAGTTGTTATTGCCAAACCGTACTGTTTTAAGTGAATCCAGGGAACATCAGGCGCCTGTAATTTGTTATCTTGTTGGTAGATCATCCAGACTTGGCCAGCTTGTAATGCCCAGCGTAGTGCGGAGCCAAGTAACACAGAAAATGAAATCAGTGAAAACGTGAGATTTTGGGAAAACGCCAAAATTCCGAAAATTAAGATGACATTGAAAATCACATTTTCTAGGCCCAGAAGCGTAAATTTCCCCTCCACCTGTAAAAAAACTCGAGAAACAGCACTCAGTGCAATTAAGGGAACTGCGCCAACAATCCACATCAATTGCTGTTGGAAATCTGCGTTCGTTGCAGCACTAGGTAAAATGAGGTGAGCGAGGAGGTCGATTTTCCACCAACTAAGTGCGACAAGACCTAGTATGATGAATCCAACTTTGCCACTCAGTTTGTAGAAATAGTTTAATCTTTGTGACCTAGGAAGCTTTTTTATAACAGGGACGAAAACGGCAGCTAGTGCATTTCCCAAAAGAATATTAATTAAAATATCGGGGAGTGTGATCAAAGCAATGACTATATCTGCAGTTGTATTTGCTCCCACGCCTCCAGCAATGACCAGCTCGCGAATAAGACCCAGTATTCGCCCAAGAAGAAGTCCTAAAAATAAAAAGAAACCAGATCTGAACATGAAGTTAACAACAAAAAAGTTTTAAGATCCCGCGCGTCTGGAACTCGTAAATCGGAACGATTTGCTGAATCTATAGTTTGAGAAAGTAAATTTCGTATCATATCTCGTCGTAATATCAATGAATTCGTCTTGATTGGGCCGCTTGCACGAACGTGCGCGTTAAATATCTATATTGATTAGATAAGCTCTTTATTTTTATCAATTTTACTTGTTTAAAAGTTTCAGAATTGAATCTATATATAGGGGCTAATTGAAAGGAGCTCATGGTCTCACAATTTGTTAACCTGCCGCGTAAATTTAAGATCTTTGTGATGCTTTTGTGCGATGCTGTTTTGCTTCCATTAGCATTTTGGTCAGCAATTGCTTTGCGCCATGGAACTTTGAGTCCTGAAATCAATGGTTATGTATGGTTATTTCTGTTTGTGCCAATTGCAACACTTCCTATTTTTGCTCGATTAGGGTTGTATCGTTCTGTAGTTAGATTTGCTGATGAAGCGATCGTTTATAAAGTGATTTACGGCGTCAGTCTTTCCGTATTGATTTTAACATTTATCATAGCCCTAGCACGTGTTGTCTCGGTTCCCAGATCGTCAATTCTTATTTTCTGGGTCATGGGTATTGGATATATTCTACTTAGTCGATTTCTGGCTCGTGGTTTTTTAAGGCGTCTTGAGAGACGTCCCCTCCGAAAAAGGCGTGTAGCAATTTATGGGGCAGGACAGGCTGGCATGCAAACGGCCAGAGCCCTTGCTTTGGGGCCAGAGTTTGAACCAGTGATTTTTTTTGACGACAATCCCGATTTGCACGGCACAGATGTCGTTGGGATTCGAGTGTTCAATCCGGAGGATGCGCAAGAAGTTTTAGAAGCTAAAAATTGTGATCACGTCTTGTTGGCTATTCCTTCAGCAAGTCGTGAACGTCGGAAAGCAATAATTCAAACCTTCGAGGGAACGCACGTCATTTTAAAAACTCTGCCCGGTCTTGGTGAGCTTGTTGATGGACGTGTGAGATTAGAAGATATTCGAAATGTTGGTGTGGAAGATTTACTAGGTAGGGATCCGGTTCCACCCTTTCCTGAACTCATTGCTAAATGTATTCGTAACCGAGTAGTTTTAGTAACTGGCGCAGGAGGCTCAATCGGGTCAGAGCTGTGTCGGCAAATTGCTATGAATGGCCCTCAGGTTTTAGTGTTGCTAGAGCAGGGGGAATACTTTCTTTATAAAATTGAACAATATTTAAATAAAAATTTTCCGTTCGTTAAGGTGCATGCAGTGTTAGGCGATGTCACCAATCAGTCGCATTTAGAACGTATTTTTACACATTATAAAGTGCAAACAATCTATCACGCAGCTGCATACAAACATGTGCCCTTGGTAGAAGCGAATATTTCAGTTGGTGTTTTTAATAATGTATTTGGAACACTAAGTGCTGCCCTTGCCAGCATCCATGCTAATGTTGAAAATTTCGTTCTGATTTCAACAGACAAAGCTGTACGACCTACCAATGTGATGGGTGCATCCAAAAGGCTTTCTGAGATTATTTTACAAGCATTCGCAAAACAATTTAGTGGTAAGACATGTTTTACAATGGTTCGCTTTGGAAATGTGCTAGGGTCTTCAGGTTCGGTAGTGCCATTATTTAAAGAACAAATTCAGCTAGGCGGGCCCGTAACTGTTACGCATCCAGAAGTGACTCGGTATTTTATGACAATACCAGAAGCAGCTCAATTAGTTTTGCAAGCAGGTTCAATGGGGGGCGGTGGTGATGTTTTTGTTTTGGATATGGGTGAGCCTGTGAAAATCGTAAATCTTGCAAAAAAGGTTATAGAACTTAGTGGTTTTTCTGTGAAAGACCCAGTCACAAAAGAAGGTGACATTTTGATTGAGTTCGTTGGTCTGCGTCCAGGCGAGAAGTTGTACGAAGAACTTTTGATTGGAAGCAACGCAGGAAAAACTTCTCACCCTCGTATCATGCGCGCGGTAGAGGGAATGATCGATTGGTCTGAATTGGAGCCGCAGTTGAATGATTTGAAATATTACTGTGAGCAAGGGGATATTGGCGGTGTGGTGATGTTGTTGCGGGAGTTGGTTGGGGAGTATCAAGCTCATTCTAACAATCAGGTTTAATGGATTTGTTATCAAATTAAATACTTTGAAGTGCCACTTTTGTTTTTGATCTCTGAGTGTTTCATTTAGGAATACTTTTGGGGGGGGCGATGCATTTTAATAACAATAAGCATCGCGCTAAGTTTAATCAAGTTTGAATGAAAACTAAATCCCTAGGTGATTAAATTATTGCTGAAGTTAATTCGCTTTTTCTGGCAGAAGCTTCGAGCGTTATAAAATTGTTTTTTCCAAGAATGAATAAATTTGTTGATTGGCCAGACTATTAAAATGGGATGCATTGAAATATCATGTGGCTGGATTTCTATTTTTTCTATAGTTTTTTCGAACTCCTTCCAAAGGGAAATGTAGTTTAGGTTAAGTTCTTTTTGAAATCGTGCATCTAAGTCTTTGAGATCTCTATTAAAGAGTTAAGACATTGCTACAATGTGGATTTAAGTACGACCATGGTTGTGCGAAGTTCGCAGGAAGGGCTACTGTGAGATATGGGAAGCAGTTTTTTTAATAAAAGACTGAAATGTCCTGTTTTTTTGGACACTGTTAAAAGTTGATGGACTCCTTGTGCATGACTGGGCTCATCATGCCCAGTGCTGAGTGCTGAGTGCTGAGCGACGTTGTTATAATCCGCGAACAATTGCAGTAAATCTTAATAAACTTTTCTGTGCTGTCGCAGTCTGCTTGATAGGCATAGTCTCTCTTGATTGTTTCAACGAAAGCTTCTGTCATTCTATTGGATTCTGAGCTTTAGGCTCTGGTGTAACAGGATTGAAGATGTATTTGCTTCGCATGACTTGTACTGATTTAGATCTGTAAAATGAGCCCCGATCCGACAACCATTGAATCTCTCCTGGACGCCCGAAGGATTCATCGAATCTAGCTTCTACGGCCTTTATCATAAGCTCATCGATGTCATCAGTTCTAAAGGTTCAGTCCGCGACATAGGCGAACGCGTCCCTGTCACAGAAATCCAGAGCAAATGCCACGAAAACCTTATCAACATTAAAATAGCGGATCTCCATTCCATCTGAGCACCAACGTACATTTGGAAATAAACTCATTACGACACCCGTGTTTGGTCGTTTTCTTCGATCACCTTTTGAATGCATTCAGCACTGATCGGGGATTCGTCTTGTTTCTGATTCATTGGCCTCTTCCAACTGTACCGAGTGAAAGCATGAACCCCATATTTCTTGGCAATTGCTGGGATAGGAATTCCCTGAGAATAGTGTTCTTGAGAGATTAAATGCTTCTTTTTCTGTGTAAACTATTTCCGTTTGCTAGATAATGTTTCCGTACCCCTCCCCTTGGGTTGAGTGTCCAAATCAAATCAGGGTCAGGAACAGTGTCTTCTTTTTTTTTTTTTTTTTTTTTGGGGGGGGGGACAACGCGTTTGTTTTAAGGGAGGGGATTACATTATTTTCGAAAAAAGACGCTGTGTTTAGTTCTGGGGATGATCTCGGTAGTTTTTTTGGTATGGGGAAAGTTTGATGGATGACTTGTCATGACCATGCGCGCTATGCTTAGCGCTCGGTGGGGGTAATTATTTGATTTTAGATTCATTAGGTTAAAAGAATCTCTCTTCGGAAAATGCAAAAAAGTAAGTGAGAGATTGTGGTGTATCTATAGCTTAGCGCCATAAGTTAACTAAATTATTGCATTAATATATAATTTCAAAAAGAATGCTTCTGAAATCTTTAGAAGGATTTAGTGTTAGTGAAAGAACTTGAACGCACCCTTATCGACTCCGGCGAAATTGATCTGTTAGTTTTAGGAAGAACATTGTGGAATGGTAAAAAAGTTATTTTGCTGTCTACGATTATCGCGGTAGTATTAGCATATATTTATTTGCTTTTAAGTCCTAGAACATACCAAGCAAGTGCTTTGTTTACGGCGCCAAAGCTTGGTCAAGTTGATCTTTATAATCAAGGGCGATCAGCCATGGGTATAAGTGCTCAAAATAATAATACGGGAATTAGCTATTTAACTGCTTCAGATGTTTATAAAATCTTTTTGCGGCAGTTGAGATCAGAAAGTCTTCGGAACAAGTTTATAGATGAGATATACATTCCATCACTAAAGTCGCAACCTGATCGCTTTGAAATTATACAGATAAGGGAAAAGTTTTCAAAAATTATATCTATAAAACAAGCTGATCCTCGTCGCGATGAGGGTCTGTACGAAGTGTCCGCTTTTAGTGAGACTCCTGAGTTGTCATACAAATGGTTAAATGATTTTATATCGATTGCTACATTGAGTACAAAAGCTGAAATCCGTAGTGGTTTGGTGTCTGAGGCGAAAAATCAACTTGCTAGTATTGATCTGCAAATGAAAGCGCTTCGATACAGAGCTGAAGAGCAGCGAAAAGATCAAATCATGCAGTATGAGGAAGCTTTAAGGATAGCGACAGCTGCAGGTCTGGAGTCATCTAATTTGATTTTAAGCGGCAAAGGCACGGATGATAGTTTGCTTTACTTGCATGGTGCAAAGGTGCTGAGACAGCGTCTGGCATCTTTAAAAGGCCGCATTAATAATGATGCATTTATTGAAGGTCTTAATGATCTGAAACGTCGAAGTTTTATTTTAAGCTCATTGCACTTTGATGATAAAGATATTTCTCTGGTGTCTTATGAAGAAGAGGCAGAAGTGCCTTTAAAGCCCGTGAAACCGAAGAAATTGCTGGTTTTGGTTATTTCAATTCTACTGGGTGGGTTTCTTGGTATTGTCTTTGTACTTATTCGAAATAATTATACTCGGAAAATAGGATGAATTGAGGTTGTTGAAAAGATTTTTGATTGTTCATATTTAGTATTGGCATACTAGTGATGTTTTGACTGTCCTATATTTTAATATTTGTATTGCTTAGGGGATCTAATTTGCCTCAAAGAGAAAAAAAGCAATGTTTTGCACAAGCGATTTTTAGTTTGTATTTGATTTTACGAATAGGCTTTTTTGTCGGGAATCTGAAGTCTTTCAATTAATTCTATTTGTTGTGGGAAACCTTGTATTCAAATCTTGTAGGTTGTGTGTATTTGATTACAAATACTGCAGTATCTTTTAAAAATGTTTTGATTTCAAAGGTTGTGTTGTTGTTATATTAATAAGGTATTGATGCAGAGTTAAATATTACGATTTGTGCCGAAAGTGCAAATTGCTGTGAATTGCAAAAAAATATAGAGGCTTGTGTATTCATGTAAGTTGATAATCTAAATGCAGGACATTTTGTTGATGGATTTATTGATTGTTTATTCGCTTGAAGCATTTTTTTAAACTGAGGATTGATTAATTAAATTTTGAATTTGGTTTGCAGCTCATAGTATTTTATTTCGAATTTTTCCTTATTTAAAAAAAATTTTTTAGCATAATGCATAACAGGTGATGGTTTTTAAAGGGTTGTACCATGGCTTATTTTTCTGATGAAGAGCTATTCTCTATGAACTTCAAATCTCTAGGGAAAAATGTAAAAATTAGCAAGCAGGCATCTATTTACAATTGTGATCAAATTGAGATTGGCGATAACTCTAGAGTTGATGATTTTTGTGTTCTCTCTGGGAAAATCGTCATAGGTAAGTTTAATCATATTACCCCAATGTGCTTAGTTGCAGGTGGAGTGTTGGGTGTTTATTTGGATGATTTTGTTACGTTGGCCTATGGAGTCAAAGTTTTCTCTCAATCAGATGATTATAGTGGTAAAACACTAACAAATTCTTTAGTGCCCAAAAAGTTTAAAAATGAAACTTATGCAAGCATAGTACTGAAAAAACATGTAATAGTGGGTACCAATTCTGTCATATTTCCTGGAGTGGAAATTGCTGAAGGGTGTTCTATTGCTGCATGTTCTATGGTTAACAAGAGTACAGCAGCTTGGGGTATTTATGCTGGAGTTCCGGCAAAGAGGATTAAAGAGCGCTCAAAAGAGTTGCTAATATTGGAGGAAAAGTTTTTAAGAGAAGTCGATGATGGTTCTACTTAATAAGTCATTATTTTTTGGAACGGAAGAAAAGTATCTGCTGAGTTTTATGCTGTCAAAAAAAAATGGCGGTGGGATCTGTACGCAGAGATGTCATCAGTAGTTTAAGGAATAGTTGTCTTGTAAAAGATTTCTTTGTACTTCTTCATTTTCAGCAGCTTGAGAAATGGCTAAATTTTTACTGGCTTTTGAAGCAAGCTATGTTGATAGTTTTTATTGATAAGTCCTTATTGTTTACCTTTTCTGCTTTAGTTTTTCATACTAAATTCTTTTTGAAAAATCGGAGGAGGTGTTTTGCGAACTCAATTTATTTCTCAAGAATTAAATCGTTTGAAGGGTTTATGATTAAGGTCGTATAATGAATAATAGTATTGTATTTAAGGTTATAGTGGTTGGGTCCAGGTAATTTCTGCGAAGTAAAGCATGAAAAATAAGTTGTTAATATGAATTTTAAAAAAATTTTTACCTTTGCGTTTGGCCCTATACTTTCAGCAATTTTAAGTTTGTGGATATTACCTTTTGTTGCGTTTTTTTTTAAAGCTGAAGATGTGGGCCGACTTGCGATGCTGCAAGTTTCCTTAAGTTTTGGGAGCACTATATTCAGCTTGCAAATGCATCAGGCTTACGTACGAGAGTATCACGAAGAAGATAATAAAGTTGCACTTTTTAAGGCGTCAGTTGTTCCGGGAATATTTTTATTAATGATATATTTGCCTATAAGTATCATTTGTGCAGACTTATTTTCAGACTTAATGTTTGGATTTAAATCACTAAATCTTATTTTATTTTTCAATGCTTCACTCATCAGTACATTTTTTACTAATTTCTATTCCCATATTGTTAGAATGGAAGAGAATGGTGTTGCCTTTTCAATTAGTCAATTTTTACCAAAGTTTCTACTGGTGGCATTTATTGGGTTACTTATATTGACGGGTGCTCCAAATAACTTTGAAAATCTAATGTTAATGAATGTTGGCGCGACTGTTGTTTCGTTTTTTGTTTTATCCTTCTTTACATACAATACATGGTCTCAAGTTTTTAAAGCTAAGATAAATATAAAGCTAGTGGTGAAAATGTTAAACTTTAGTATTCCATTAGTCGTTGGCGGGTTGGCTTATTGGGGGCTCACAACAGTTGATAGGATGTTTCTCCGCAAATATTCGGGCTTTGAGGAGCTTGGGGTTTATTCAATGGCCTCCTCATTAGGAGGAGCTGTGATGGTTGTTTCTGGAATTTTTTCAAGTATCTGGCATCCTCTTATGTATAGATGGGTAAGAAATGGTGTAGAGATGCGCAAATTAAATTTTGTTACCGAGTGTGTTTTAGTACTAATCTCCTTTATTTGGAGTATGTTTGGTCTTCTGTCTTGGGTGTTTGAGTATTTTCTGCCTAAGGCGTATCTTCAAGTTGAGTTTTTAGTGGTGTCTTGCGCTGCGGGGCCGTTGCTGTATATGCTCTCTGAAACAACGAATGTAGGAATAGGGGTAACAAGAAAGTCTATATACTCAATGTTGGCTTCGTTTTCTGCTTTTATAGTTTGTATAATTTTAAGCTATTTTTTTATACCTGCATATGGAGCTTCGGCTGCAGCTCTTATATCAATGCTTTCTTTTTTTGCATTTTTTGTTGTTAGGACAGAGTCAGGTAATCGTTTGTGGATTCCGCAGCCAAGAGTGAAGCTCTATTTTGTAGTTTTAACCTATATTTGCACGACAATTGTGTATAGTCTAATCAGTAGTGATCTTCCCAGTTGGTGTTTTAAAGTAGTTTGGTTCATTCTTTTTATTGCTGTTGCAATTCTGTTTAAAAATAGTTTGCGGGATTTTTTTAAAATGTTGAAAAATAGTAGGGCTGTTTAAGGTGTTATTTATTCATGGCGCAATATCATTAGGGGGAATAGAAACTTTTTACTTGAGAATGGCAAAAGTGCGCCATGCAATGAAAATGAAAACAAAGATTTTACTGGTTGCAAAGAAGAAATCTTCTGACGCGAATCTTCTAAGTGAATTGCAGAATTATGCAAATGTATATTTTTTAGAAGATTTTTTAAGTATTAAAATATTTAGATTTTTTAGTTTTCACTTTTTACTGTTAAAGCCTATTAATTATCAGCAGTTATCAATGATATTTAAGGACATTTGTCATGTGCACGTATCAAGTTCTATACTAGGAATATTTTTTTTAAAAATAGCCAAAAAACTAAAATTAAAAATACCTTTAACCATAGGTGTTTATCACGCAAGAGAGTTTATATGGGGTGATGGAGAAAAGCTCCCCTTCTATGAAAGGGTAAATAGAATTTTTTTTCAGGAGATGGTGCTTGGCAATGCTGTTTGTTTTTTTAATGAAAAACTTCCAGTTTTATATTCCCAATATTTTGAATTAGATGTCAAATCGGCACATGTTTTTCCCCTTGGGGTCATTGATGCAGAGAGTTTTCCTGCAGGAAAAACCGTTGATACGCAATCACTTCAAATAGTATCTGTCGGAAGATTAGTTAGTTTTAAATCATATAACCTATGGATGCTAAATGTGGTTTTGGAGTTAAAAGAGCGGCTGAATTTAAAATATTTTGTTTATGGGGATGGCCCATTGAAGGAGGAAATGGAATCATTCATAAGAGAAAACGATCTTGAATCGACCGTTTTTTTATGCGGGGATCTTCCATATTCAGAATTTAAAAAAGTCGTTTCAAAAGCAGATATCTTTGTTGGATCGGGAACTGCAGTAGTGGAGGCCTCTAGTCTTGGTGTTCCGTCTATCGTCGGTGTTGAGTCTGTTGAACAGCCATTAAGCTATGGGTTTGCCTGCGATATACCAGGGTTTTCATACAATGAGGATAACTTATACAGTAAAAAGCCAGCAATGAGCATTATTTTGAATTTTTCCAATCTATCAGAGCAAGAGAAAGAAGAGGTAAGATTTAGGCACTTTTTGTGGTCAAAAAAATTCGACATGAAAAGCTGTGTAAAGAATTTTGATAGCGTTCGTGCCTCTTCAAGGTCTAAAGAAGTTCGTCTAGAGAACAAGATGTTTTTTTCTCTCAGATACTCTTTGAGTTTTTTTGTTTTTTCAATAATGTGTAAGTTTAAATATGGCTCGATTTCCGTCAAAGTATATGGGTAGTATGTCACTAAAAATAAAGTTACATGTTTTGGGGATTTTCTTTTTTTCCGTTTTATGTGCCTTTACTTTAGCATCTATGCCTATAGATGCATTTATGGATCGAATAAACTATTTAAATTATGCAAAAAATTCTGATGAAATTTTATTTAGTTATTTGCAGAGTGGTTTGCTGAAGATTGTCTTTAATGAACCTGCCTGGTTGTTTTTGAATACAGGTTTATCTAAAATTTTTCAGCCGGAGGTCACCTTAAGAGTAATCATTTTTTTTTCATCATTTATTACAATATATGTAATATCGAAAAATTATCCAAGGTACTTTTTTTTCGTCGTTTTATTCTTATTGTCACCACTCGTTATGACAAAATATATAGTTCATTTAAGGCAGGGACTTGCGATAAGCATTTTTCTGTTGGGTTGGTTTTCTTTGAACAGTGGAAGGCGTTTGTTTTTTTATCTGCTGAGTCCTTTTGTTCATTCATCTTTCTTTTTTGTCCTGCTTTTTTTGTTTATAAAATGGTTGTGCAAAAAATTAAATATGACCATTGGTATTCAGGGCATTTTGTATTTGATGTTGGGTGGAATTGTTGGTTTTTTTCTCCCTTATATTGCGCAAGCTCTGGATGCAAGGCAGGCGCAGGAGTACGCCTTTAAGATGGCAGATGTTAGTGGGTTAGGCTTTATTTTTTGGCTGTTTGTGTTAATCCTTTACGCTTTTCAGGGGGGAGAGTTTTTAAAAAAAAATATCTTTCAAGTTGGTACTTTAATTTTTTATCTATCTACTTATTTTCTCATTGAAATAACAGGGCGTATTTTTGAAAGCACAGTTGTTTTAGTTCTTTTATCCTCCCTAATGCTTAATGGCTGGCGAAAGAAAAGTTTTACCTTTATCTATATAGCATTTTTTGTTGCGCTATACTTTAAAAGGTATAGTGAGCCTTGGTTCGGTTGGGGTGCCTAGTTTGTAGAGGCGGGAAGCGTCTATTTTTTTGCTGTTAGATAAGGCTTTTTTAAGTATTATTTGGTGTACCTAACTTCACTTTTTTCAAGAAGGTAGCAAAATCCTATTTGTCGAGTGGTGTTAACATAGAGAACTTACTAGAGACCAATTTACTTTAGCCACATAAAAAATGAATCAAGGAGGATAATCATTGGGTACATACCGCCATTGTTGAAAATACTATGTTTGAATCAATTATTTTTTTTAACAGAGAACACTCTTCAAAATGATGTTGATGTCGGCTCATTAAAGAAAATCGTGGCAGAAATCCATAAAATTTAGAAACTAAGAATTATTTGCGCTGGATGTAACAGCTCAGTGGATCGACATTTTATATGCAACTATCACGTCTTTTTTAGTAAAATCTAAGAAAAATATAATCTAATTTTCACGCATTAATAATCCAACCAGTTTTAAATGTGACAGTTGGAACTCTAGAAGGATGTTCTTTGCGGAAACCAGCGTCTCTCGTTGTAAAAGCAGGTATATTGTAAGCGCCCCATCGTCCATTTTTGAAAAGCTTTCCTTTACAAAATAGA
>CAYSKF010000027.1:0-48660 GCA_964431515.1 uncultured Bdellovibrio sp. | reverse complement strand
GCTTCTGGCGCCGTGTTCGGTCTTTTGCTAGCTCAGGGAATTATCTTTGGCGAAAGAATCGTTTACTTCTTCATGCTTTTCCCGATGAAGACTCGGTATTTCGTGGCTCTGATGGGGATTATTCAGTTAGCCTCGATGATGACATCAAGTGTTAGTGGTGGAGAGGTCGCTTACTTGGCCCATTTGGGCGGGATTGTTGCTGGGTTTATCTGTTTAAACGTGAAGGCTTGGATAGATAGAAACTCTTGGCGGAAGAAGCCAGCCAAATCAAAAGGGCGAAATCTCCGTTTGGTCGTGGATAACGAGAAAAAAGAAAAGCCACCAAAATATTGGAATTGAGAGGCCAAAGCCTTGCTGAGGCTGGACTCTGGGAATGTTTTAAGCTATATCTAGAAGCGATTAAAAAGGGGTTTGTATGTCTTTGGCTCAAGCAAATAAGAATTTGAAGTTCGATAAGCGCATGATGGAAAGAAGTGTTGCTAATGGTGAAATGACTAAAGAAGAAATGCAAAAGTACCTTGAGTCTCTTCCTGATCTTTCTCATAACGTAGAGCAGTTTGCTGTCGATAATAAAGACACAGACTTAGATTCAGAAGACGAATCTTTCTAAGAACGACTACAGATTAAATTAAAAAAGCCTCTTGAAAAAGAGGCTTTTTTTTTGCTGTTTTGTCTTAACAAGAATTGAAGGTTTAGTTCTGAGGCCCTGAGCTTGGCGTGTTCATAGCAGTTTCTCGAGTGATGGCAGCAGTGACTTCTTTTTCGCTGAATGGAGTCCACTCTTCACGAATGATTTTATAGCTGTCTCCATTTCGTAAAGCATAAATAGTTTTTACACCATAATCGATATGTTTATCAGATTCATACCGCTGAAGCGTCTTAACCAGCAGCTGTTCATTGTGTTGAACGATGTAGGGTTGCGACAGGTGAATCTTTGTGTACTGATATTTATTTTTTAAATTTGATTTATGATTCTTCCACGTTTGGAAGTTAAAGCCTGGGGCTTTAAAGTCCTGATCATAAAAGCTCATATACTTTTCAAGATCATTGTTTTCCCAAGCTTTACGCCAGTTTTCGACGAAGGAGTTTAAGGACAAACGACGTTTCTCGTGTTCCTCTTTGCTAAGGTAATCAACTTCATCGAAAATCAGAATCGGAGTCTCACGCAGTTTAATATAGTCCGCGAGTTTTTTGATCACATCATTTCTGACAACAACACAACCGCGTGACCCGCGAGTTAATGGAACAGAGTCAGGAATGGCATGCAACCAAATGCCAGATCCTGTTTTGTTTTGGCGCTGATCAAAGAGGTTGGGATAGTTTGTTGTAAAGGCCAACTCACCATAAAGGCTAAAGGGAATTTTAGGTTGCGAGAGTTTTTGTTCCAGGAAGTAAATGCCTTCCGGTGTTTTGTGATCATCTCTTTTAGTTTTGTTGCCGCCATTTTTTCCAATGTCAGCAGGGTATTCTTCTACTTTACGAATTTTTTCGCCAAATCTTTCAAAAACGCTGAGCTTGCGTTGATTTTTATCGACCAAAAATACGTATTTTGAGAAAGCTTCAGTTTCAGATATTTGTAGAAGCGGTGCTGGCAAAGAATCCACCATCTCAATTTGAGAAGGGGGATTCTTTGAACTTTGTGCCCACAAAGGCACGGCTAGCAGAGAAAAAGCGACGCCCGTTATGAATGATCTCATAGTTCTATTATGCTTTAAGAGGGGACAATGTTGTCAAGTTTCTGTCGAATCCCGTCCAAAGCTTGGGCATTTTGCAGCACATTTTCCTGCAAGAATTTTCATGAAAGACATTAAGACCTTGGCCTATTTCACCGATAGCTTTCAGTGAAGAGGTTTCTATGGCAGAAGCAAATACAGAAAAAGCTCCGGCAAAAAAATCTAATATGGGTCTGATTCTACAGGTCGCCTTCGCGGTGCTTAACTTATCCGTAGTTGGGGGCGGCGCCTATATGGTCTATGCCTCGACGATCGGGTGGGAAAGTCCCAAAATCACTGAGGATCAGGCTTATCGAGAGATTGCCTCTATTGCTCAAGAAGATGATACGGCTCCATTAATCTACACAATGGACAAGTTCACGGTGAATCTTGAGGGGGAGCCCAAGCGCACGATTCGTTTGGAAGTGAATTTGCAGATGTTGGGGCAAGAGGGCTTTGAGGAAATTATGGAGCCTGAAAATAGGGCTAAAACTCGAGATCGTATCGTTCGTCTTTTAAATGATGAGGGATTTACAGAGTTGGACAGTATCCAAGGAAAGTTATTTTTAAAAGATAAGATCGCTAATGAAGTTAACAGTATTCTTGTTCGCGGCGTCGTGAAGGATGTTTACTTCTCTGATTTTGTCGTTCAATAAAAGTATCTGCCAAAAGTCTTAAAAGTCTTCAATTCGTTGAATTCATAGCCCGACGGTTTAAAAATAAGGGCTATTGTTTATTCACACGAAAGAAGCATCTATGAATTGGATTTCAGCATTCGTCATTGGTCTTGCCTTTTCTTATACAGCATCGGCTGTCGAGCCGAAGCCTACAACTGCTCCAGCTAAAGAGCCTTTAGGGGCTATCAAAGGCTGGGCGCAAAAAAATGATTTAAAAATTTCTTTGCCTGTCACTAAGTTCACCCTAGCTAATGGTCTTACTGTTTTATTGTTGGAAGATCATGCCGTTCCGATGGTGAGCTATCACACTTGGTATCGTGTCGGCTCCCGAGATGAGTATCCTGGTGTGACCGGGGCCGCCCATATGCTTGAACATATGATGTTCAAGGGTGCTAAAAAATACGATGGTCCTGCTTTTGATAGAATATTTCATGAGAATGGAATCACGAATAATGCTTTCACCTCAAACGATTATACGGGTTTTTATGAAAATCTTCCTAGCTCCAAGCTAGAGCTGGTCATGGATATGGAAGTAGACCGTATGAGCTCTTTGATGATCAATCCAGAAGCTTTGCTCAGCGAAAAGGAAGTGGTCAAAGAGGAGCGTCGTTGGAGAGTCGACAACAATCCGATGGGAATGTTGCGCGAGCTGATGATGGGAACAATTTTTAAAGTTCATCCTTATAAATGGCCAGTGATTGGCCACATGAAGGATATTGAAAACTACGATTCCGAGAAGTTGCGTTTCTTCTATAATACCTTTTATGTTCCAAATAATGCTGTCTTGGTGATAGTGGGTGACTTCAAAACCGAGAAAGTGAAAAAGCTCATTGAGCAGTACTATGGAAAATTGCCAAGTCGTCCTTTGCCAGAACGAAATTTTGCTAAAGAACCGCCACAAAAAGTTCAACAAAATGCAGTTTTAAGAAAAGATGTGCAAAACAGCTCTATGATTGTCGCCTATCAAGGTCCTCGCCAAGGCGATCCGGATATGTATGCCTTAGATCTTGGTTCTTACATTTTGGGTAATGGCACTTCAAGTCGCTTGCACAAGAAATTAGTTTATCAAAAAGAAATTGCGACTTCTGCTTATTCCTACAATTCATCTTTACAAGATGCAGGTATTTTTGCTGTGGGTGTGAATATGAAGCCCGGCCAAGGTACACAGGAGGCTTTAGATATCATCTACAATGAAATTTGGAAGTTAAGAAATCAAAAAGTGACAGAGCAAGAACTAGAAAAAGCCAAAACACAAGTTATGAAAGATATCGTCGACAACTTGACAACAATGGATGGCAAAGCTCGGGCTTTAGCAGTGAATGAAATCGTCACTGGCAGTTATGAATCCCTTTTTACTGATCTTGAAAAATATCAAGCTGTCACTGCAGAGGAAATTCAAAAAGTTGCAGAAAAATACACGCAACAAAATCAGCGCTCTATCATCACACTTGAGCCGAAAGTTAAGAAGGACTAAGTTATGAATAAAATTTCATCTGTGCTTGCACTTTCAGTAGTTTGTTCTTTAATGTCGGCTTGTTCTAGCTCTTCAAAAAATATCCAGGCTCCTGCCGCTCCTGGATATTTAACAAAGTCGAATGGTTCATTTAGTTTGCAACCTTTTAAAGAGGTTGTACTTGAGAACGGTTTAAAGATTATTTTTATTCGTGACACAGCTTTGCCTCGCATCAGTATGACTTTGATGATTAAGACTGGAAGTATGCAGGAAGCTGATAAAAAATTTGGGTTGAATGCAATGACAGCATATTTGTTAGAGCATGGAACTCAAAGTAAGTCTGCCACAGTTTTAGCTGATGCATTTGGGCAGCTGGGATCCTCTTTAGATATCTCACCGGGCTCAGACGTCACAACGGTTTATGGCGACTCTCTATCAACAGGTGGAACCCAACTTTTAGATCTACTGTCTGATGTAGTAATGAATCCAGCGTTTAAAGATGCCGAGATTTCCCGAGTTCGTTCGCAAATGATTGCAAGTCTTCAGAAGAAGAAAGACAACCCCTCGGCATTTGCCGAAGACAAAATTAATGAGTTTGTTTTTGGAGAGCACCCCTATGGGCGTGACACTCAAGGAACTGTAGAATCTTTGAAGTCTGTACTGAAACAGGATGTTATCAAGCACTATCTAACTTACTATCGACCCAATAACTCGTCTTTGGCGGTCGTGGGAAATTTTGATAGTAATTTCGAACAAAGTGTGTCGACGGCTTTTGGTAAATGGACCAAGCGTAGTATCCCAGACACGGTTGTTCCAGCCCCACCAGTGAACGATAAGTTGCAGGTTCGACTGATAGTAAAAAAAGGTTTGCAGCAAGCACAGGTTCGTATTTCGACTTTGGGAATTGCACGTTCCAGTGAAGATTTTCTAAAACTCCGTCTTGGAAATGAGGTGTTGGGTGGAAGTTTTGCCAGTCGCTTGAATCAAAAAATTCGCGCAGAGCAAGGTTTGACCTACTCCATTTATTCATCCTTTGACGTCCGCAAAGAACGCGGAAGTTTTGATATCTCGACATTCACGAAAAACGAGACTGCTGGTAAAATGGTTGAGGAAGTTTTAAAAGCCGTGGATCAATACGTGACAGAGGGTGCAAAAGACAGTGAAATTTCTGCTGCGAAGAGCCAGCTCATTGGTCAATTCCCTCGAGCGATAGAAACTGCAGACCGTTTGGCTTACAATATGCTGGCTTTAGATTTTTATGGTATTTCTTACGACTATTTGACGAAGTTCAATCAAAATGTTGAATCGATCAGTCTAAAAGATGCAAATCAGTCTGTGGCGAAACATCTTGATACCAAGAAGTTTAAAATATTGGTCTATGGAGATCAGCAAATTATTTCACAATTTGAAAAGTACAATCCTGAAATCATTCGTCTTCAGTAGTTTTACTATTTACTGTAATTTTGTACATCTTTGAGAACCTCTGGTCCCCACATGATTGTGGTGCCAGAGGTTATTCTTTTTTTGACGAAAGCCTTCAGGTCGTTGAGGCCTTCGTTTTGCCAATACATCACACAATCACTGTTGGTCGTGTGAACGCCGTGGGCTGTATCTTGGTGGGCCTTCGACATGGGCACTCCATTGTTTACGAGTCCCAATGCATGACCCATTTCGTGAATCAGCGTGCTTTGTTCGACGTATTTTGGTATCGCACCGTCTTCTGTTGCGCCAGTGCTTTTTACGACATCTTTAAAAATCGCAATGACGGGTGTGCCATTGATGCTGACTCCGATCACTCCACTTTCGGGACCAGCACCGCTGCTGTAATAGCCGTTCAAAAAATACACGTAGAAGCGGGATTCTAAGGGGCTAGAACTGCCGCGATAGTTTTGTTTGTGCAGGGCTAGAATATCTGTAGCCAACCAGGCTTGTTTATTTTGTGTAGACAAGAGTCCCATATCACTCAACTCAAGTGGCGAGACGATCGTCGGTACCTGGCTTCGGTATTGGAAGATAGACTCTAGATTTTCTTGTAGAAGACTCCAATATTTTTTTCCTTGAAGGGTGGATCCTGTGAAGGGCTCTGCACCCGGTTCGTAATAGACTTCGACTTCGATTTTTTGTGTCGATTGAAAGTAGATTTGTGGGGTGGAGTAGGGATAGGCTGAAGTTTCATTGCCCCCAGGTTCATTGCTGCAGTTTTGGAATAGGACTATAGTGCAAATACTTGAAACAAGAAGAGAGAGTTTGATTAAAATGCGCATAATTTTTTTTCGGATTTATTGATTTTTTTATAAGTCCAGTTTGATTTCTTTCCTGCGTGAAATGTTGCTAGGTTACAGCACTGAGAATTGAAAAAGTTATGTCATAAAGTGAATAAGTATTTTTTTCGAATGGGTATATAGTGAAGGAAGTTAAACTTTTTTCAGGAGAAACTCCCATGGATGGAAAAAAGATTCTTGTCGTCTATTATTCTCGTAGCGGAAACACAAAGAAAATCGCGGAAGAGATCGCACGGCAGTTAAACTGTGAAATTCAAGAAGTGCAGTCCGCGATAAATTATCCCAAAGGCATTATTGGTTTTAGTAAGGCCCTTTATCATGCCATAACCAAAAAATCAGTCGGGATTCATTTTAATTTTAGCGGATTTCAGAAATATGACCTTGTCATTGTCGGTGGCCCCATGTGGGCCGGATCGGTTTCGGCTCCAGTCCGGCGCTTTTTCCATTTGTATGGTGGCCAGATCCACAATTTAGCCTACTTTTTTACTCAAGGAGGCAATGCTGAGACAGGAAATGTAGCAAAAGAAGTGCAAGCTCTTGCCGGAAAAAGTGTGCTTTCAATATTATCGATTTCAGCCTTGGATTTAAAAACCGGCGCAATTCAGCAAAAAGTAAAATCATTTGTAGAAAGCTTGAAAGTGAGTGAATCGAAATTACAGGTTGAGGTGCCTGTGAAAAAGTCTAAGGGTGAAAGACGAAGTGATCTTAGAGAACCACCAATGCATCTGTAGAAAGATGCATTGGTTTCTTTATAGAGCTTACATTTGGAAAGGGCTTTTTGTTTTTTTCTTTCGAGACTTTAAAAAGATGTAAGCACCAAGTGCTGCAAGAACAACGGCACCAGCTAACATCATAGTTTTATCACTCTTAGCTCCTTCTTCCTCTTCACCCTGCAGCATATCTGCTGGCATAGCTGAACCGATGGGGGCACCCAAAGTTTCAGATCCAGGGCGTATAGGACCAAGGTCGGGTTTTGCTAAAAGGTTTTTAGAAGCGATAACTCTTAAACTCATCACGGCCTTGAAAAAATCTTGGCTGTACTTGGTGTAGAATTGCTTGTGGGCACTGAATGTCACCAGAATCGCAATTTTATCTTTTATCGTTGCCACATAGCGAGTGAAGTAATTCGGAACTTCTGAACCCAGGTGTAAAGAATCGATCCAGGCCTGGTCATTGATTTGAACATTCTTAGATTTATAGACCACTTTAGAAATCGAAGAACCGCCCAACTTGCTGTTGACTGTGATGGGCGCATTTAAATGGGTTTCATAAAGTGCAAACGAGTCTGTCGGTCCAACTTCTTTAGCTGTCAAAATGATAATAGCTTCTTTAGACTCCTTAGTCTGCTCAGAGCGACAAACCCATTCTGTTTGTTCAAGGTTGCACTTCCAAGTTTCAGGCATTTCGAATGCAATATAGGCATTGCGAAAGACTTTTGCATGGGCAGAAAAACTGAGTAGAATAATGGCGAGCAGTGCGAACAAACGATACTTCATGCAGACCTCATGTTGGTTAATGTATAAAGTATAATAACAAATACCTATCGGATCAAAGCACAAAGGAGAAAATACTGTGAAGAACCTTTATCAGCTGACCACATTTGTAACAGTTGTCAGCGAGGGCAGTATGACCGCAGCAGCGGATAAGCTTTATTTAACTCAACCTGCAGTTTCTCAGCAGATAAGAAATCTTGAAGAAGATTTAGGTGTCGAGTTATTGGTTCGAGGAGTGCGCCAGATCAAAGCAACGCCTCAAGGAGAAGTCCTTTATGAGTACGCAAAAAAAATTATCAATCTGACTCAGCAGGCGGAAATCGCAATCAAATCAATTGGCAATCAGATGAAAGGCCAGCTGCGTATTGGGACTTTGAACTCTTTAGGTATTCATTTAATGAGTCCAATCGTAGGAAGGTTGATGCGCCATAATCCGGACCTGTCTTTGAAGCTGGACTATGATCTAGGTGAAGAGCTGATCAAGGGTTTTAAAAAAGGTCTTTATGATGTGTTGATTCTTCCAGATGTAAAATCTGAATTTATGATGGAGTTGGAAGGCACAGAGCAGAAGTTTTTATTTAAAGAAGAAATGTGGTTGGTTGGCTCAAGCAAGGATGAAAAGATGCCACCACAAATCAACCTTAAAGATATCGGAACTTTCTCCTTGGTTAATTTTACCGAAGAATTTCCGGGCTTCAATCGGACGGTCCAAGAAAAAATGCAAACATCAGGTGTACGAGCTACTTCGATTTTTGAGTCCTCAAACGTGGGAACACTTAAAAGAGTTATCGAAGCTGGTTTAGGTTGGGGATTTTTGCCCGCCCACTCCATAAAAAAACAAGTGCGTTCTGGTCGCTTAAACCGAATATACGTCAAGGACTTGCATTACGAGATCGATTTGAATTTTTATTACAAAAAGAATTCCGAGATGAAACCTCTGGTCGAAGTCTTTTATCAAACTATGGCGCAACAGGAGAAGGGCTAGTCTTCTGATGAAGAAGACTCCCCTGTCTTGTTGCAGAGGAGCTTCGACGTCTTACATCTGTTTTTTTGATCAGTTTTTAGCGTAGATTTTTTTCTGAATATTTTCTTAGAAGATAACGCTGTCGGGGAGGCCCAATCTGGCAGCGATGATTCTGACGATCTCACTGGCGTTTTCTTCAAGGGCTCTTTCTGTCACATTAAAGACAGGCCAGCGTCGGTTTTGCTTAAAAATTCTTTCAGCGTATTCGATTTCTTTAGCGATGTGAGACATCGAGGCGTATTCACCGCCCGGGTCTTGGCCAAACTTTTCTAGACGGCTTTTGCGAATTCGCTGAAGAGATTCCATATCAATGATCAGGCCGACGATGCGGCGTTGATCGATTTTAAATAGTTCTTCAGGCAATGGAGTGTCTAGCACCATGGGAACATTTGCGACCTTCCATCCTTTGTGGCTGAGAAAGATGGATAAGGGAGTTTTGCTTGTTCTGGAAATTCCCACGAGAACAATGTCCGCTTTGTCGAGTTCTGCAAAAGTTTTTCCATCGTCATGTTTAACAGTGTACTCGATGGCTTCGATTCTTTTAAAGTAACGCTCATCTACGGCTCGAAGGGCACCAACGTGAGATTCAGAGTGTTCACCAAAAAAGACATCCAGGGTGCTTAATAGAGGACCAAGAAGATCAAAGTAGGGAATTCCTTTTCCGGAAGCAAGTTCGTGAATTTTACTGCGCAGTTGCTTACTGGCGACGGTGTAGGCCAACATTCCACGTCGTTCAAAGCATTCTTCGATGACAGCTTCTGCTTGTGTTTCGGTCCGGACATTTTTGCAGCGAATGATGTTGATGTCTTTAGATGAATACTGCACCAAAGCAGCTCGAATCATTGTCGCTGCTGTTTCGCCTGTGCTGTCGGACAAGATGTAGATTGTATAGGCTTTATTCTGTTCGGTGGTCATTAGTCTGCCATTCCATTGATGAGCGATCTACGCACATTCTCGACGTGGTCTTTAAGCCAAAGATCTGCTGTTTTCGAAAAAAGCAGGAAGGCAAAGTCCGGGCTTGTTTTAATAAGAACACAGGTCGTTTTACTTTCTGGGTCCAATTTTTCCAGGTTTAATTTTTTCAACATTGAAGCTGAATCCGTCTTCAGAACGGTCATCAAAGTCATTTCCGGTAGTTTGAGTGTTGTTTTAGTTTGGTTTTTTACGAGCTCGGTGACGCCCTTATAAAAGGAAGCTTGCGCTTTCCATTGCCCATCGTTGTTTTCTAGCAGAACTCCCGCATCAAATAAAAGGGCTAGGCGAGAGAAAATAACAATTGCACGATCAATATGATCTTCTGGCAATCCCTGAGATAGACCACGAACTAGAGCCGGATCACGAGAGGGCTCGAAAGCAGATTGCAGGATTTCAGTTTCTTCAATTTTTTTCTCAAAATCATTTTCTAAAAAAGATTCGAAGCGTTTTTGCAATTGAGTAATTTTGGTAACGAATGTCTGTGATAGCTTTTCCATGAACGTCCCTCTAACAACTATATTGTGGGGACGAATGGATTTTTAATCAAGTACGACAGTGAGGTCCTGCCAGTTGCTGTGGGTCTGCCACGCATGTTGAAGACTGCCGGAGCTTTGTCCAGGCGGAAGAAACAGCCGAATGCTGGGTTGTTGCAGGTTTTGCCACACTTTGAAAGCTTGTTGAACCCATTCCGTAAGGTTGCCATTCCAAGGAATCAACACCACCCACTTGTTGGGCAACAACTGTTGTGTCGCAATCATCAGAGGAGCCTGGTCCTCTAGGTGTATTGAAGGATTCTTTAGCTCTGTTTCCTGAAGTACATGGTTTAAGTAGTCTGGTATTGGACTTGATTGGTGGCGAGAGGCTCTACAAATTTGAAAGTTTAAGTACCAGTCGAGCTTCGCTGTCCATTGGGAGTTTGCTAAGTCCGGAACTATCCACAGGTCTGAGCCCGGATTGAGAGCACTGGCCTGGGATAGGACACTGGTTGCCATTAGTGCGCCTTGCTCACTTGATCAAGCAAGCCATTGACGAAGCTGCCAGACTCAGTGGTACCGAACTTCTTGGCGATTTCAACAGCTTCATTGATCGCGATATTTTCCTTGATTGGATCTGCAGCGAACTTCATTTCATAAACAGCGATGCGTAAGATATTTCTATCAATAGTCGCCATTCGTTCAACTTTCCAATGCGCACTGGAAGCTTGAAGTTTTGAATCAATCGCTTCTTTGTTTCTTTGAACACCAGAGACCAAAAGTTGAGCGTACTCTGTCACTTCTGGTTCTACACTTTGTTCGAAAACTTCAAGAAAAGTCTGATAGCTGATTTGGGGTGCAAATTCAGTTTGAAATAGGATCTGTAGGGCGAGCTCTCGGGCTTGGCGTCTTGCTGTCAGTTTCATGATTAGGTTTGTTCTCGCTTTCAACAAATGTCAGTGCTGTGAGACTTAATTGTGGATTGTTTGCATCGACAAAATCAAGCAGTTCAGCATCTTCAAGAGTCTCCACGAACTCTTGAACATCTTTGAACGTACGGTAAACACTTGCAAAGCGCACATAGGCGACATCGTCGAGTTGTTTTAGCTCCGCCATGACTTTTTTGCCGATAAGACGAGACGAGATTTCATTTTCGCCACGGTTGATCACCCAGGCAGAAATTCTTTCTACAACCGCATCAATCTGGGCCAGGCTCACAGGGCGTTTCTGGCAGGCAGCTTGAAGTCCTTTTAAGATTTTTTCTTTACTAAAGGGTTCGCGGCGTCCGTCTTTTTTAATTATGAACGGGAAAGCGAGCATGATTGTTTCAACGGTTGAAAAACGAGCCTTGCACTCAAGGCATTCACGACGTCGGCGTATGCTTCCGTCTTTCTGCACTCGGGTGTCTAGTACTCGATCATCTGCGTGTCCACAAAAAGGGCATTTCATAGGCTTTGGTCCCGTCCTAAAAGCAGCCTGGAGATTAGGGATCAGGGCCTAAGTAGTCAATGTATCCAAGAATAAATAATTCAATGCGTTACAAGCTTAACTCAACGGGTAAATGCTGGATAGAATGGAGAAAGAATTGAGGTGCGTGTGAAAAACTTTATACTTTTTGGTTTAGCAATATTTTTCAGCTCCTTTGCTTTTGCACAAGATTCACAGCCCATCGTGGGAAGAGACGCGGCAGCAAAGTATTTTCAGAAAAGAGCTCCAGCACAAACATTTTCTGGTGGATCCAGTTCTCACTATCTCGCGTTGCACTTCGGTCGCTATATGGCGTCCCAGTCCTACGATTGGGGTAAAAACGGCCAGGAAGATGATATCGGTGGTAACAACTTCGGGGTTACTTACCGAGTGGGCGAGTGGCAGAACTCGATGGATCTGAATATTCGCATCGATTATGCGGAATATACTTTAGCTGGTGAAAAAACTTCAAAACTTTCTTTTATGCCGCTTCTGACATTTCCAGATGCTAACTCGCGTTTCCCGCTTTATTTCGGCGCTGGGATTGGGGCTGGAGTTTTCATGAAGCAGGTTGAGAAAAAATCGGCTATTTCGTTAGATTACCAGCTTATTTTAGGAGCAAGATTTTTTGATGTTTTCGAAAACACTGGCTTCTTTATTGAAGCTGGTTTAAAGAACCACGTGCATGTGCTCTCTTCAGGGCAGTTAAACGGAACCTTTTTGGCCTCGGGCTTGGTATTCACATTTTGAAGATTCATAAACACCTCGTAACACAAATAGTTGGCGCTCTTGATGAAGTTTTTGAACAAGGGCAGTACGCAGATAAAGTCATTCAACGCAATTTGAAAGCACAAAAGCAGTGGGGCGCACGTGATCGTCGCTTCTTTGCTGAATCTGTGTATGAAATTGTGCGCTGGGAGCGTCTTTTAGCTCACCTTGCAGACGATAATAATTTTTGGAAGATCTGGGGAGCTTACTGGGTTCGTCAGGGCCATGAGTTGCCAGATTGGCCAGAATTAGACGGAATGTCTGCTTCTGAGGTCATTGCTCGTCAAAAAGACATTTCTTCTTTTGCCGTTGCTCAATCAATTCCAGATTGGATGTATGAACGAGGAACACAAGAGTTGGGCTCCGACTTTAAAGATATCGTGCGTGCGCTGAATAAGCCCGCAGAAGTGTTTCTGCGCACGAACACTTTGAAAATCACACCGGATGAGTTGATTAAAGAGCTTGCTGCTTTAGAAATTCAAGCGGTTAAAGTGTCCCCTGATTTGCCGGATACTTTAAAACTCACTGAACGTAAAAATGTTTTCATTACAGAAGCTTTCCGCAAAGGTCTGTTTGAAGTTCAAGATGCCTCTTCGCAAATGATTGCACCCTTGTTGGGGGTTGAGCCGGGCCACCGAGTGATCGATGCTTGTGCCGGAGCGGGTGGCAAGAGCTTGCATATGGCTGCCATGATGAAGAACAAAGGAAAAATTATTTCTTTGGATATTCACGAGTGGAAATTGAAAGAGCTGAAGGTGCGAGCTCGACGAGATGGGGTTGATGTTATCGAGACCCGTTTGATTGATTCTAGTAAAGTTATTAAGCGACTGGCTCAGACGGCGGATCGTCTTTTGTTAGATGTTCCGTGTTCTGGTATGGGAGTTTTGCGCCGCAATCCTGATACGAAGTGGAAACTTTCGAACGACGAGATTTCGCGACTTCATAAGTTGCAGTATGAAATCTTATCTACTTACTCGGAAATGACCAAAAAAGGCGGGCGCATGGTCTATGCGACTTGCAGTATTTTACCGAGTGAAAATGAAAAACAGGTAGAAAAGTTTTTGGCAGAGCATGGAGCGAACTGGAAGCTTCTAAAACAGATCAACCTTCGTCCAGATTTGGACGGGTACGATGGTTTTTATGGAGCTCTACTAGAAAGAATTTAGTGTTTGAACCGATAATAGAAGTGTGAAAAAGATTATTTTCTTACTTCTAGTCGGTTTATCTCAGGTGGCGTCGGCCGGGACTCTCGTAGATTTCGGTGCGACGTATCTGTCAGACAGTTTTGCATCTCCTACGACTTCGAGCTCGACGAATTACTTTTTTAATTTAGGTGTTCTTTTTAATCTAGATAAGAGAACTTGGGGTGGATGGAATTTTTCAGGAATTTCAAGTTCTAGCACTAACACCACGACGACAACCTATTCTTCACAAGACACCGGGCCTTTTTTGAAATGGCAGTTTGGCAAGAGTGAGGTTTTTAACTTCAGCTTCGCCTACAATATTCAAAGCAAAGCGACCTTTTCTGATGGAACGACGAACGAGACCTGGTCGGGCACGAGTTACTGGCTTCAGTGGGGCATTAGTCCCGAAGTCAGAGAAGGCCTTCATATTGGGTTTTCGTTAAATTACTACGGTGCAAATTATAATAAAAAAGTTGTCAACAGTACGGAAACAGCTGTGTCAAATACCAAGACCTGGATATTCCCTATGTTCCAGCTCACAAAGCAATGGTGATGCAAGCAGGTGCGTAAAGACGAAGTGTGAGTATTTTTCATTTGAAAGGTCGAAATCACCCTGATATGAACCCGAGGCAACAATTTAGGGGGGTTCATATGAAACGTTCATTGATCGTTTTGGCGCTAGCATTGGGTTTTACGACTCCAGCTCTAGCAATCGATAAGTCTTATTTCGAAATTAAAAAAGTTAAAGTTACTGATGTGACTGAACAGTATGGTGATGCGGCGGTTATGGCTGCAAAGGCTGGATTGAATCAGGATTGCAATTCATCAGCTCCTTTCAAAATCAAAACAACCGGCGATGTTATGCAAAGCGATTTGAATCCATTAAACGCTGTTGAGTTGTTTGTTGATCAAATCATCAATATCGGTAAAAAAATCTTCAACGTTATCAGCCAGGGTCGTCCAGTTGTGAACATTAAATTGGACACTGCGAACGCACTTCCCAAAGGTTTGTCTTGCTGGTCAGACCTTTCAGGTTGGAACATGCCAAATTCAAAAGTGTACAATGTACAGTATGAAAATGGCTTCGGAATGACAGTTGTTGATTACTCTTACCGTGTTATCTACACGGCTGGTGGATCAGCTGATGGTATTGGTAAATACATCACTAACGCGACATTCATGCCTGCAAATGTGTCTGTAGGTTGGGGTTTCGAATTTGACGCTTCTGCAGCGATTCCTTCAGTATTCAACACTGGATCGAAGCAAAATCCTGTAGCAGGAATGCAAATGAACATGGAGTGGAAAGTGACTTCTCCTATGGCTCATGAGCAAGGTACTGAAGCTTACTTCGTAAGCGGTGAAAACAAACTTGTTGAAATGAACTAGATTTCAGTTGGATCAAAATTACTGGCGAAGCACAGTTTCGCCAGTGTGCTAAAAGAAAATTTTGATGCCTGATTTAATCCCTGTGCGATCGGTGATACTTTCATCGCTTGTAGCAGGGATTTTCTTTTTTTGACTTTCCTTATACCAACTTCCAAAAATCCGTAGCGCTTTAAAGTCTATAAATACACCGGCCTCACTCAGATTGCCGTTGATCTCGCCGTCAGAGTTTGTGTTCACTGGCATGTAGTGACGATACTTTCCATCGATACCGAAATATTTTGTGAGATAAACTTGCAACGAAGCCTGGGCGAACTCTTGGACCAGACGTTCGGTCAGATCCGCTTGGTTGCGTGTCCTCTGGCCGTAATGAATCGTCAGCGACGTATTTTGTATAGAATTGCCTAAAAGGCGCAAATTGATCATCCCCGAAAGGTCGTTCAATCCAACCGCAGTGTTGTTTTCATGTTCGGCGGATATCCCTATCAGCTGAGCATAAGCGGAAAATTCTCCGGCGTAAGAAGTGTAAGATGTTTGAGTGTTGGACCCTAGGAGTTCCGTTTTCCCAGCATCGTGACTGACCCCCACCATAAACTCAAAAGGGGAGGGGGAGTTCATTGCCAGCCACGAGTCCATCAGGCGATTGCGTTCCTTCATTGCTAGCCATTCAGTTAAAGACCAGCGAGTCTGTTCTCGTTTGGCAGCTCTTTCCGTAAAATCGATTCCACTCCCCCAGCGAGTTCTTGTTTGCGCCATCGAGGGGAGAGAAAATGAAATAATGCACAGTAGAAGCAAAAATGAAAACCTAGACATGTCCCCATTTTCTCGCTTTTATGGAAGAAGGTCTAAGTAATCCCTCGATGATACAATGTTAACGTCTCAAAAAAGGATGCGTTGTGGTTCATGATTTTGATCCGTTTGCTTTACAAATTTCTGGTGATTTTGGAGTGCGCTGGTATGGGCTCTCTTATATGGTGGGATTCATCTGTGCTTATCTGATTATTAAGTGGTTGGCGGCTCGTCAAAGAGTCGGTTTGACGCCACAAATGGTCGGCGACTTTATCACTTACGGTGCGATCGGAACACTGGTGGGTGGTCGCCTTGGGTATGTCGTTTTTTACGGACCCGATTTGTTTTTGAAATTTAAGTCGAGCTTTCCATTTTGGGGAGTTTTAGCTGTTAACGAAGGCGGAATGGCAAGTCACGGTGGAATTATCGGTATTGTCGTCGCTTGTTTGCTTTTTGCGCGAAAATATTCAGTCAACGGATTGTATCTGTTGGATTTAGTATCAGTTGTGGGGCCTATTGGGGTTTTCTTCGGTCGTATTGCTAACTTTATTAATGGCGAGTTGGTGGGGCGTCCTTGTGATCCTACCTATTCTTTGGCTGTGAAGTTTCCGCAGGATATTTACTCATGGCCTGGGCAAGATATGACGAAGGTTGCTGAGCTTGCACCGGTTGTCGAAAAAATTGGGATGGGTCGAGAGCAATGGTTAGAACTCGTCGAGAAGTTCCGTTTTGATGGCAGTGCTCGCGATCAAGTTTATGCCACTATGACAAACTTGATTCATGCAATTCAAGAAGGCAACTTGGCGGCGAAAGAAGCGATTGCTCCATTGTTGACGCCTCGTTATCCGTCTCAGTTGTTCGCGGCATTTGGTGAAGGCTTGTTCCTTTTTGTGTGTCTTTTTCTTTTGTGGAGAAAACCACGCAAGCCTGGTTTTATCGCGGCAACTTTTGTAGTTCTTTATGCCATCGTTCGAATCGCTGGAGAAAACTTCAGAATGCCAGATGCTCACATCGGATTTCAGTGGTTGGGACTGACTCGCGGCCAGTGGTTGAGTGTTGTGATGTTATCAGTGGGATTGATCATGATGTTTGTTTGGAGCCGAGCTGGTTCTTTGCAAGTTCCAGGGTGGGGACGCGGACACTCTGTGAAATTGGGTCGCAAATAAAGAACGCAAAAAAAAGCCCATCCTAGATGGGCTTTTTTGTATCCGATATCAGTCGTCTTTAAAAGATTTCTAGATCTTAAAATCAAAAGTCTTCAATTCTGCTCTTGAAATCTCTTTTTGTTCGCCAGTCATGAAATTTTTAATGGTCACAGTGTTGTTGCTCACTTCATTGCCTCCAAGGATGAGGGCATAGTGGGCTCCCAACTTGTTGGCTTTTTGCATTTTTTTGCCCATTTTGCCAGACAAAAAGTTTTCCACTTTAAGTCCTCTGGCACGAACCTCGTAAGCAACAGATGTGCTTTCTTCTTCACCAGCCTCATCAGCTCCAATAACAGCAACTAAGACTTCAGTTTTGATAGCAAGTTCTTTGGGAACTAGATCGGCCAAGCGATCGATGCCAGCAGCCCAACCCACACCTGGAGTTTTTGGTCCCCCCATTGTTTCGATCAATCCGTCGTATCTTCCTCCGGCAAGGACAGTGCCTTGTGCACCTAGTTGGGTTGTTGTGAATTCAAAAACCGTGTGGCAGTAGTAATCCAAACCGCGAACTAAGTGTGAATTGACATTGTAAGGGATTCCAAGTTTTTGAATACCCTCAAGAACTTTTTTAAAGAAAGTCTGTGATGCTTCGTTAAGAAATTGCTCTAGCTTTGGTGCTGCAGCACTCAGTTTTTTATCGCCTTCGTCTTTGGAGTCGAGGATGCGCAGCGGATTTTTCTCTAAGCGAACTTTACTGTCTGCTGAAAGCTGATCTTGGTGTTGCGAGAAGTACTGCACCAGAGCCTCTCTGTAAGCGGCGCGACTTTCGCGATCTCCGAGGGTGTTTATTTCTAAAGTGCAGCTTTTCGAAAGCCCGATAGATTGCAAAAGATCCCAGGCCAAAGCAATGGACTCGACATCGGCCAGAGGGGACTCATACCCTAGACACTCAGCGCCGAGTTGGTAAAATTGACGATAGCGGCCTTTTTGCGGACGCTCGTAACGAAACATAGGACCAGAATAGTAAAATTTTAGAGGCAGATTTTGCATCATACCTTCAGAAATGAAAGAGCGTGCCACGCCGGCAGTGCCTTCGGGTCTGAGAGTTAGTTTTTCTCCGCCACGATCGGTAAAGTCATAAGTTTCTTTATTTACGACGTCAGAGGTTTCACCCAAGGTGCGGTGAAAAACTTCGGAAAATTCAAAAATCGGTGTTTCAATTTCTCCGTACCCGTAGATAAGAGCTTTTTTGTAAGCAGAATCTTCGATAAAACGAAAGATCAAATTATCTTCTGGCAGTAGGTCACGAGTTCCGCGAACACTTTGAACTTTATTACTCATAGTCAGCCCCATTTTATAAAAGCAGAGCTAGGTTATATCAGAGCAAAGGGCGCGGCGCAAAGCTATTGCTTTTATATAAGGGCAGGTCTTTAATAAAAAGCAGTCGAACCTAGGGTTGAAAATGAAAAAATGGATTTTGGCAGGTGTATTTATTTTAGCTACCGTCGCGGGCGTCGTGATTTATCAGAATTTTCTTTCTGGTCGTGGATACTTAAGCGGAGTGGAAGTGGATTGGCGTCTTTTAGGGGATATGGACTATATCACTGGACAGTCCTCTTCTGAACTGAAGGCGTTAGACGGAAAATCGGTCAAGATACCTGGCTTCATGGTTCCGTTAGAGGATGATCAAAGGGAAGTAAAAGAGTTTCTGTTAGTACCAAGTGCTCAGGCCTGTATTCATGTGCCGCCACCTCCTCCGAATCAGATGGTCTATGTGAAAATGAAGCGAGGGACGGAGACAGTCATGGGGCCTATATGGGTTTATGGCACTTTGAACTTGGTAACGAAAAAATCAATGTACGGAGATGCTTCATTTGAGTTGGTTGGTGAAGGAATAGAGCCTTATAAATAAGGTAAAGGGAGGCCCACATGAATAAAGTCCTTTTTTTGACAATGATGGTATTTGCAGGCGCAGCCTATGGTGGAAAAAATCACGGTGCTCATGTACATGGGGTAGGCCATTTGAGTCTGGCGTTTGATGGCATGAAGGGTAAAATTCAGCTTGAGGCCCCCGCTGAAGCCTTGTTTGGTTTTGAGCACCAAGCAAAGTCCAAGAAAGACATTCAGAAAAAAGAAGCAGCTTTGAAAAAGTTAGAAGAAAAAATTTCTGAAATGATTGTTTTTGAAGAGCCTTTAAAATGTCTTATTAAAAAAGATATTTTTGAGGTGAATCAGGCGAAGTCTCACGCAGATGTGGAGGCTGAATTTTCGGTCTCTTGTGAACAGGCAGTCCAAGGAAGTTCTATTACGTTTCATTTTCAAAAAGTGTTTCCAAACCTAAAAAATGTTAAAGTCGATGTTTTGGTGAATGATCTGCAAAAATCAATAGAAGTTAAAAAGAATGGGGAAAGCATTGGCCTCAAGTAACATTCTGATCGAAGTTCGCGATCTTCAGTATGTTTATCCCGGACATAAAACTCCGACGATACAGATTCCAGATTTTTCAGTCGTTCGTGGCGAGGAGCTTTTTTTATATGGTCCCAGTGGCACTGGTAAGACGACTCTTTTGGAGCTTTTGTCTGGTGTTTTAAAGCCGACACAGGGGACGTTAAAAATATTGGGTTGTGATTTTGCACAAATGACAGATGCAGATAGAGATGCTTTTCGTGCAGAACACATGGGATACGTTTTCCAGAACTTTAATTTAATCCCTTATTTAACCGTTAAGGAAAACATTCAGCTTCCATTGCATTTAAGTGCAGCTCGTCGCGCTCGTTTAGAGAGTGTTGACACTGAGATGGTCATTCGAGCTATTTGTGGCAATCTGGGGATTGCAAATCTTCTCGATAAAAAGGTGATTGAGCTGAGTGTGGGGCAACAACAACGTGTCGCAGTCGCACGTGCTCTTATTGGCAAGCCAGATATTTTATTGGCTGATGAACCGACGTCGGCTTTGGATACAGATCATCGCGAAAAGTTTTTGAACTTGATGTTTGAGCTGTCCGAGCTCTACGGAACTACTGTAGTTTTCGTTTCTCATGATCGTAGTATTGAAAAATTGTTTACAAGATCCATTTCGTTGGAATCTATTAACAAGGTTGTATAATGGTCTTATTAAATCTAGCCATAAAGTCTTTAAGAAATCGCGCCTTCGCTACGACTTTGACGATCATTTCAATTGCATTAAGTATGATACTTCTCTTATCCGTCGAGCGTGCGAAGCGAGCGGCCGAGGAAGGTTTCACACAGACGATTAGTAAAACAGATCTGATTGTCGGCGCCCGCAGTGGGCCGTTGCAGTTGATTTTGTACACTGTGTTCAATATGGGATCTTCGACACATAATATTTCCTATGAAACGTTTGAGGCAGTAAGGAAAAATCCGGCAATTGAGTGGACGATTCCTTATTCACTTGGTGATGCTCATCGAGGCTTTCGGGTTGTTGGAACCAATCAAGACTTTTTTAAGCATTATCATTTTCGCGGCAATGAACAGCTGAGTTTTTCTACTGGTCAAGAATTTCAAGATCTCTGGGATGTTGTCATCGGGGCAGATGTCGCGAGAAAGCTTCAATACAAAATTGGAGATCCTATCGTGGTCACTCATGGGGTGACCAAAGGGGAAGGGATCCAGCAGCACGAAGATAAGCCCTTTGTAGTTTCTGGAATTCTCAATGCAACGGGCACTCCGTTAGATCGAGCTGTTTACATCTCTTTAGAAGGAATGGAAGCACTTCATCTGGATTGGCAAACAGGGGCGGCACCGACGGCTGATAAAGTGATTCCACGTGATAAAATTTCAAAGGAAAATTTGAAAGTACACACAATCACGGCCTTTTTTGTGGGCGCGAAATCCAGAATTGAAACTTTGCGCCTACAGCGCGAAATTAATAATTACAAAGAAGAGCCTTTGTTGGCGATCATTCCTGGAGTTGCGCTTAGTGAACTGTGGAACGGCTTATCCTTCGTCGAAGGCGTTCTGCAAATGATATCATGGATGGTTGTTGTGGTTGGATTGATGGCAATGTTGATTGCTCTTACGACAACACTTAATGAGCGCCGTCGCGAGATGGCGATTCTGAGAGCGCTAGGAGCAACAACAAAACAAATCGTTGGCTTGTTGGTCTTTGAGTCGGCCTTATTGTCTACGTTAGGTGTACTGTTTGGAATCGTATTCTCTATTGGTATAACGGCTCTCTTACGCCCGTTTATCGAAGCAGAATTTGGACTTTATTTAGTCGGACCTTGGTTTACGATCCGCGAATATATTTATATCATCATTACTTTGCTGGCTGGTACTTTGATTGGTCTGGTGCCCGCGCTTCGAGCGCAACACCTTGCGCTCAAAGACGGTTTGAGTGTGAAAGTTTAGGCGGCTTTCACTTTCACTTTGTCAGCGGCTTCAGCGGCGTAGTCGGAATAAGGAGTGGAGATATCCACCATTGTCCCGTCTTCGGCCCGATAGCCTCTCACTTTAAACATTTTCAAGGCCTCTGAGCGCCCTTTCACTTCAGCGGCTCCGGCCAGCTCCGTTTTGAAATCCTCGCCAATTTTTTCGATGACGGTGTCAGAAATAAGAAGATCGGCACCGAAAGCTTTTGTTGAAGCTTCAATACGCGAAGCCGTATTGACGGTGTTTCCGATGACTGTGTACTCCATGCGTTCATCAGAGCCAATAGTTCCTGAAATTGCAGCTCCTGCGTGAAGCCCCATTCCGATACTGATCGGTGGTTGACCGCGAGCAATCCGCCTTTCATTGAGTTCGTTCAAAGCTTTGCGCATTTCCAGGCAAGCTCTTACGGCTTTATGAGCATCGCGATCCGAGCTTTGCGGAGCCCCCCAAACGGCCATAATCGCGTCACCAATAAATTTATCCACGACACCACCATTGTGATTGATGATTTTAACCATCACGCCAAAATACTCATTCAGCATTTCAACGACTTCTTCCGGAGATCTTTTCTCGGAGAATGCGGTGAAACCACGGATATCTGAGAAGAAGACAACCACTTCTTTAGATTGACCGCCGACGCCGATGTCTTTGTTGATTAAATCTTCCGCGACTGAAGAGCCATGGAATTTGGAAAATAGATTTTTCACTTTGTCACGTTCTTTAAGACCTTCGGTCATGTGGTCAAAAGCTTCTGCAAGGTCTCCGACTTCATCGGAGGATCTTACTTGAGAGCGAGCTTTCACATCGAAGTTTCCTTTTGAAACGAGTTTAATCATATCCGCCAATTTTTCGATGGGGGAGGTGAGAGTCATTGAGAATAAGAAGATAAAGAAGATGGCCATAGACACGGCAGATCCGGCCACAAAGATCGCTCGACGACGAACTTCGCTGGATACCTCTAGAATCGTCTCTTCAGATGTTTGAGAAATAACAGTCGCTCCAAAGGATGTTTTTACAGAGGCACCAAAAAAGCTTTTTTCTGTGTGCGGATCAATAAATTTGGTTTGATACTGAGGGGACTTTTGTACTAAGGCTTTTTCAACGATTGGATATTTTGCCATATTCAATCGGCTGATCGCTTTTTGTTCATCTTTATGAGCTAAAAGCTCGCCGTGACGATCCACAAGGTATTGGGTTCTTTCTGAAGGATCTGTAAAAGGTTTTTCAAGTGGAGCTAAAGTGACATCTGCTAATGCAATATGAGTGATGCGTCCCTGTTCATCTCGTATTAATGGAATGCCGATGGTAATCATGGCCGGGGCTTTGGGATAAGAGGCATTTTTTATTTCAACGCTACCTTGAGAAACACTACGAATAGGAAACTTCTGCCAAGCTCGAACATTGGTCATGTAGTTTTCAGTGAGTCCATAAGGTTGAAGAACTTCTTTCTTTACTTTGCGTGCGACAGTTTCAATTGTGGAGCCACTAATTTTTAGAACTTCCATGGCAATAAAGTTCTTATCTTTGGCAAAATTGAAGTCGAAGTCATCGCCAGGATCTGGAGCCGAAGTGCTTTTCATCAGTAAAGAGGCATTGGATCTGGCTTTATCAACCAAAGAGCTAATGATGTTATCCACTTCCTTAGCTTTACTTGCTGCAGACTCTAGATTGGCAATATCGACTTGTTCAGCAGATTTTTTCTCGAAATAGTCTGAAGAAATCCAGGTAATGGTTCCTGAAGCGGCGACCAGAATCAGAATCGTCACTGTAATGAGTTTGGTCGAAATTGGTATTCTCATAAGATCTCCATTACTAGAAGGCCCATTCTGCAAAAAAGTTTAAATAGTTACCAACAATAGTCGATTCATTCACGTCACCCTCAACGGCAAAATTGTTGCTGTTAGGGACAGATCTGTAGGACATTTTTTCTTCACGTCTTGCATAGCCGACAAGGCCTGTGAAGTTAGACGAAAAGCGGTAGCTTCCTAAGAAACCAAATTGGGTAGACAGAGTAGGTGAAAGATCTTGCCCATTTGGAGTGCTGATTTTAAGCATAGATATATAAACATGAGTGTTTAGCTGCACGCCAATTTTTGGAGTGAGCGAAAACCAGTATTCAGCACCGAGGTGAGGTCCTACCGAAGTGATTTTTAAGTCTAAGGCTGTTCCTGCAAAAGGATCGCCCACAGTTTCGGGAAGCTCTTTGTAGTAAGGTCCCATTTGTAGCCTTAGCTCGCCTCTGTCTCCGATATTTTTGCGATAAATGGCATTGGCTTCTGCAGAGGCAAAATTATGAGTCTTGCCATTGAAAGTAAAGCCACTTAAATCAATGATTCCCAAAAATCCCCATGGTTTATTTGGGCTGAACCATCCAACTCCCAAGCGACCAGTTCCACCAACGGCGTTGTAGGAGACGGAAGAGTTTTTCTCTGGATTAGCACCAGAGAATTGCATTTCTGTGATGAGGTAGCTGGCAATCCCGTACCATCCTTCTAGACGTTCTATCGATTTACGAACCAAGGCGGAATATTCTGCTGCTGGAGAGCGATCTCCTTCACGCACTTTAAATTTTTGACTTGCGGTTGGGGAAGATGGTCTTAAGTTCTTCTTTGCGCGAATAGCAAATTGATATTGCCCGCCAGGGAGAGAGCTATCCACAGGCAAGGTCAGATCACTATAGTTTTGAATACTTTTAACAACATCCCATTTCTGTTTTGCTTCATTAAATCGAGATAGTGCAATATCAAATGTTGTATCTGCTTCTGGTGGAGACCATTTTACTTCACGTACAAATTCATTTTCCGGTGGTTCTATTTTTGGAGAGTTCAAAGCAGGCCCAAAGATAGTAAAATTTGCCTTGGAGACGTCGTCGCTTTTGAAGCCGTCTTTGTTTTCAGCAAAGACACTCCATGTGTAATTCATAGATACGGGGATCTGGATTTCTAAATGGGGCTCTTCCACTTTTTTGTTGATGGTGGTTTTACCGTCTTCAGAGGTTAATTCGAAAACATACTCATTAGCACCTTCAACGATATCCCAGCTGAAACGAACATTGGTTTCATCGGCTTCTTTCGCGCTTATTTTGCTTCCGTTGGCAGGAGTTTTTAAAATAACATTTTCAAGTCCCACGTTAAACTCACTTGGCTCACTCCACTCTCCTGGAACACCACGGTAGTCTCTAGATCTTAATTTCATTAGGTATTTGCCAGGGCTGAGGCGACCATTCCAGATGGCGTCTTTAACTTTGAAAGAAAAAACTTTTTCTTTCTCACCCTCTTTGACCTGTTTAAGCTCCACGTCGTAGAGTTTCGCACCCTCAATTGCTTCCCACTCAAAATTCACAAGACGGCGATAGGGAGCCGCCCAGACCTGAGAGGTCCAGAATGTGAATGCAAAGATGAAAAGCAGGGCGCTCAATCGCATCAATTAACCTTAATCTTTTTTAGAGTCGGAGCTTTTACGTTGGATTTGTCCGGCACTAATAATTTTTTTGTTGCACCTTTTTCACTGGATCTTCCGTATTCATCGATAGCAGAAACTTGCACCTCATATTCACCAGGCAATAAATTCTTCAAGGAAGTTGAATTGCTAGAGTACTTTGATTTTTTAAGTTCTTTTCCGTCTTTGCGAATACTCAGTAAGTATTCTTTTGCACCATCCACTGGACTCCACTCGAGTTGAATACGCCCATCCATCGTTGCTTGAATGATGGGATCTGCGGAAATGATTTGAGGGGCTTTTATCAGCGGCTTTGGCGCAATGGTCACTGCTTTTGAAACTCCGCTGCCCAACACTTTTCCTTCGATATCTATCGCTTCGATGGAAGCGATATAACGACCAGGTCGACCCACCGGTTGAGCCAGCTTGGTGTCTTTGACTTCAAAAGTTTTTGCTTTCGAAGGATCTGATTTTTCTTCGTGAAGTTTTACTCGCCATGTAGACACGCGGTCTGCATTTTGGGCATTCCAAGAAATATCCACTTGAGGTTTCTCAACATAGTACTGAGTCAGCTCGGCCTCGCTCATAGTAAACTGAACTTCCACCGGAGGAGCCGGAGGTGGAGGGGGAAGAGGCATCACTGGCTCCGGAGCTTTTGCTAGCTGCAGAGTTTGGCTGATTGAGAACTTTTGTACTTTTCCCAACACAGGCTTATCTGAATCGACGAAAAGAGAACTCAAGCGCCAAAAGTATGTCCCTGCACTTAAACCGGGAACGGTGAAGCTGTCCTCTTTGCTGAATGATTTTGCTAATACTTTCTTGGTTAATGCAGGGTCGCTCCAAATCTCAAGTGTCATTTGACGAGTGTCATCACCTTTTTCCCATTTAAATGTCAGATCGTAGGGGATTTTTGGAGTGACTATTTCAGCATCTGCCGTCGGGAAAGTTATTGTGGGAGCATAGCGAGGTAAAATATCGGTTTTATAAACCGTGCTTTCGCCAACAACTTCACCAGTGTTCGATACCCCAACAAGTTTCCAATAATGTTTACCAAATGGAAGTTCTGTCGAAAGTTGATTTTCATTCAGATTGGCTTTGCTTGTTTCAACCATCTGTTTTCTGCTGGGGCCGACCCATAAACTGACTTGGGTGTCTTTAGGAAACCCTTGCCACTTGAATTGAATCGGTTCTGGAAGTTCCGCATTCATGGCAACTGGTCTGTTTGGTAATGGTGAAAGAATGCTAATTTCAGATTTCGATTTGATATCTGATGTTTTTCCATCCTGTCCCTTGATTGAAGCTTTACCTTCTAAGATTTGAACTTCAACTCCTTTGCCTTTATCAACAGATAGTGAGGCGGACGCACGTGATAGATCGACTTTACCTTTTGCTGAATTTAATACGAGGCCTGGGCCCGAGTTGCTTTCATTTCCTGTTTTAGAGTTTACGAATAAACTACCTTCCATGAGGTCGAGAGCAATTTCTCCTTCAGATTGCTTGATGACGATAAGAGACTCAGGCTCTAAATCAAGGTAACGATCTGAGCCTGCAAACTGTATACGAACTTCACCACGTTCGCTCGTGCGAATGGCTTCTCCGTTGTAAAGAGGTTCCCCTGTATTGACAATTTGCCAAAGCAATCTTGAAGCTGGTCGCCGCTGAATATCGTCGACAACTTTTCCAACATAAGCGAGTGGTTTTTCATTGGCATCAGAGGCGTACTGCACAGCAGAGTACTCGTACCAATACCACGTTACAGCGAATACTGATGACGAGATCGTTAGAGCTGTAAGCAAGCGTTTCCACTGTTTTTTCATCGAGTCCTCCAATGTCTCGTTTCGGTCAGTTTGTTGATATTGTTAAGGGAGCTTAGGTCCAGGACATATGCTTAAAGAAATATTGTTCGGATTTTGAATGTTTAAAAAAGAAGCTGGAACCTTCCTGGCTAATAGTCTAGAGTCGCATTTATGACTGAAAAGAAAAATTATATTACCCCCGAAGGTCTAGCTAAGTTACGAGCTGAGTATCATGAATTGTTGCATGTGGAGCGCCCACGAGTGGTCGAGGTTGTGGCTTGGGCTGCAAGTAATGGCGATCGTTCGGAAAATGCTGATTATCAATATGGTAAGCGACGATTGCGTGAGATTGATCGTCGAGTTCATTTCTTGGGAAAACGCATTGAAGATGCGGAAGTTGTGGATCCTCGACTTATGAAGGGGGAGACAGTTCTTTTCAGTGCCACTGTTACTCTGAGTACGGAGGATGGTGACGAGGTGACCTATCAAATCGTCGGGGAAGACGAGTTCGATCCTAAAATGGGCAAGATCTCATGGAAGTCTCCAGTTGCAAAAGCGCTGCTGGGGAAAAAAGTGGGGGATGAGGTGCGTATAGCAAAACCTGCTGGGGAAGAATTTGTTGTCATTGAGGCAGTCGTTTTTAAGTAATTTGATTGTAGTGGCGGGGACAGCGTCAAAGGCCCTTCAGGGCCAACTTAAATAAGTTCCAACGTTCACGCCAAAGAGAATAAGAGCGAGAGCTGTTTCCTGAGTCGTGAACAAAAACATCCTTCGCTGCAATCGAGTGTATTTTACAGGAGTGGCGCAGGGCAGGCGCCAAGTACCAGCCCGACTGGCGGGAAAGTCGAGAGTCGATTTTTTGCCAAGAACTTTTACGCATCCCCAGCGTTTCGCACAATATATCTTTATTTTCTAGCTTCAACTTTTCCTGCAAAATTTTGTTGAAAAGATTTTCCAACGCATGTCTTGAGGTTGTGGCTTGCGCAAAGGGGTTGTTTTTTTTGCTGTAACGCTCGCCCCAACAGATCTGCAACTCATCTTCTGTCATTAGATGTTGAAGTATTTTAAAAAGATCTCCAAGTGGCGTCTGCATGGCTACATCAGCAACAATCAGATATTCACCTTGGGCATGATTAAAGCCTTGGCGCAGACTTTCAGCTCGTTTCAGTCTTTGGGAGTTTTTCAAGATAGAAATTTTTTCTCGAGTTGGATCGTCAGAAGACAAATCTTCTAGAGAGGGGAATGGATCATTTCCAGTGAATTCGAAAACAAAAACCACTTCATATTGTATCGGCAGTTTGGTGAAAAAGCTGCGTACGTCCTTCAAGAAGGCTGGGGCTAAATCAGCATCCTGATTTAAATATACAACGAACGAACAAAGTGGTGTTGACACGGGATTTTCCATCTTTACGATAACTATCAATGAAATCATTGAAGGTCACGCAAATCTCATTCTTCATTTTTTGGTTGGCATTTATTGCTATCACGATTTTGACGCGATTCTACGGTCTGTCTCTGAAACCGATTCATTTTGATGAAAGTATCAATGGATGGTTTGTGATTCAGATGAAGAATTTGGGTTTCTATAAGTATGATCCGAACAACTATCATGGTCCATTGTATTTTTACGTGCTACAGGGATTCGAAAGTATTTGGGGGCGAAGTATTTACGTCTTAAGAGCCGTACCGGCAGTCTTCAGTGTTTTGAGTGTTGTTGTTTTTACTTTTGGAATTTTGAAGTCATCTTCTTTGCAAAAATGGATGGCTTTATTTTTACTAATGAGCCCGTCATTTCTGTTTTTTGGTCGCTCGGGTATTCATGAAATGCCCTTTGTTTTTTTTCAAATTGTGTTTGCTTTGGGGATTTTGCGTTGGCATGAAAAGTTTGATGCCTGGGCTTTATTGCTGACGTTATTTGGCTTGTGGGGAATGGTTGTCCTTAAAGAGACATTTGCTATTACACTACTTTCTTGGATTGGAGGTTTTCTTTGTTTGGGAAGCTCCGAAATCCGAAAGACCTTTAGCGCTGCAAGATTGTCATCAGCCTGGAATAGGAGAGTCAGTTTCTTACTGGTCATTCTTTTGGCTCTTTGGTTTCTTTTGTTTACAGGATTTTTTAAGAACCCGAGCGGGCTTGGTGGTTTCTTCAAGGCCTTTATGCCGTGGCTTAAAACGGGTGTTCATGGCCATGGGCACGAAAAGTCAGTCTGGTATTGGTTGGATGTTTTTTGGAAAGCTGAACCTCTTGTATTATTGGGTATAGGCAGTGCATTTGCTGGGATGTTTTCAAATGTGAAAATATTGCGAATGATCAGTGTTTTTGCTCTTTGTCAGTTGCTCATTTATTCCTTGATTCCCTACAAAACGGTCTGGTGTCTTCTAAGTCTGGCATGGCCATTCTATTTGGTTTTAGCAATGACCATCAGTCAGGGATTGAAAGGATCGTTATTCAATCGAATAACGTTCTTCTTCTTAGGCGTTGTATTTATTGGGATGGGCTTACGCAGCAGCTATGTCTCTGTCTATAAAAATCCCATTGATTTCGATCATCCCTTTGTTTACGTCAATTCAACTTTAGATTATCAGACGCTAGAGAATTTTATTCTTTCAACGGGGCAAAAGACACCAGCACTGATGAAAGAGCCTATCCAAATCGGTATGAAGGAGCAGTGGCCCTGGCCTTGGGTTTTGAATTCTTATGAGGGCTTGGACTACAATTTGTGCAGCGCTCACTTGCTGCCAAACGCGGCGATTTATTTTTGTGATTTAAATGATTCGGCTGTCGTAGAATCAAAGCTGTCATCCTCGTATTGGAAAGTGCAGTTGAAGTTGCGTCAATCAAGAGAAGAGTCGGTTGTATACTTCCGACAGGATCTTTTTCCACAGACCCCATTGGTTGGAAAAGTATCAAGCTTAGAGAAAAATCAGGAGAGCAAATGAAATATATTTTGATGACCTTATTGTTGATTTCGGGTTTTAAGACCTGGGCACAAGTGGAAAAAATTGATTTAAACAAAGATTTGCCTGTCGCTGAATTTGGAAAAAAACAGACAAGTCTTTTCAAGTTAAAAGATCATGAAAATAATTTGCGATGGGCCGAGTGCGCCAAAAATGCTCCTCAAGTATTTAAAACTCGAGCAGAGGTGCAAGGTTGGATTGCGTTAACTTGGCTACGCTGTCTGGAGCAAGAGACGAAAAAAAACGGAAACACAGCTCAACTAGATAAGGCTTTAAAAAATCTTTTGAGTCATAGGAATTTGTTGCATGAAGGGCCGTGGAGTGAGGAGTTGCAAACACTGTTTGTGAAACTGCGATTAGTGCAATTGGAAAAGCAAGTCAGCTCTGGGGTTTCCAAAACTGCCGGACCAGCCTTGGAGTTCTTGTTAGATGGCAGTCTTTCTCTCGATAAAGAACAGAAGTCCAAAGTTTTTGAGCTTTTAGGGGACATCGCTTTGCAACAAAAGAAAAACGCAGAGGCTCGTTTTTTGTATGAAGAAAGCCAAAATCAGAAAGACTCAAAGTCTATTCAAAGTAAGATTGATAAATTGAGTGCTCTGCCGAACGGTAAAGCCACGGGCACAGCCATTGAAGCTGGATTAGAAGAATCTGCGCCGATCCTGCAAGTACTCAAGACCAGTGAGCCATTGAAAGCTCTTAAAGAGGTGGTTTCTTTTTTAAACCAATATCCAGGAAGTCGAATTGCAAAGCGATTGAAGGATAAACCTTTGGAAATATATAATTCTTTTTCAGAGCGCTCAAAGAAAGACACGGCGTTGGTGGAAATGATTCGAGCTGATAGCTCGAGACTTTTGGATTGGGCTCAGAATCTTCATCGCCGAGCTGATTATCGAGGAGCTCAAGTTTTAGCGGAGAAAGCGCTCCTTCATGCTCCTCACTCGCCGCAAACCACATCATTGCTTTGGATTGCCGGAAGATCCGCTCATTTTATGGGGGAGTACGAAAAAGCTTTAGAGCATTTTTCCAACCTCATCGAGTTTCATTCTGGCACTGACGAAGCTTCGGAAGCGGCTTTTCGTTCTGGCTTGATTCAAATTCGGCAAAAGAAGTTTCCTACTGCTATTTTGACCTTCGACAAACTTTTGCAGGAAAAGCGAGAGCGTTATGATTTGTCAGCAAAATATTGGCTGATCAGAGCTTTGCAGGAAACCAAAGATGAACGTGCCACAGGCTTGGCAGCAGAGTTGATTGAAAGATATCCCTTCTCGTATTACGGCTTGAAACTGCAGGCAGAAAATCGAGATGGAAAGCTGGAATGGCCTGTGCCAAAGGAAAAGACGCCTTTTTTAGAGTCTGAGCTTTATTTAGTTGGGGAGCAAAAAGCCTCATGGAGGCGCTTTCGGACTTTATCTAATGAAGGTTGGACACACGAAGCTCGAGCAGAGCTGGTAAATTTACCATTTATAAAAAGTCCGAACTTAAAAATGAATCTTGCGAAAAAAATGGCAGAACGTCAGCAGTTTGCGCTCACCATTGGTTTGGTGAATGAAGCGATGGAAAAAAATCCAGCTTTGCGGCGTGAAGAGTTTCTAAAGCTTGGTTTTCCAGATGTTTTTGCAGATCTGTACAAGGAAGAGGCACGTCGCTATGGCGTGGATGTGGTGATCTTACGCAGTCTCACAAGACAAGAAAGCGCTTTTAATTTGCGAGCGGTTTCCACCTCAAACGCCTTGGGTTTGATGCAGATGATTCCTCCTACAGCTCAGGAAGTCGCACGAAAGTTGAATCTAAAAATAGAGTTGCCAGGTGATATGTTCCGCCCCGAAGTAAATATTCCGATGGGCTCATTTTATATTTCCCATATGTTAGGCCAGTTTGACGGCAATCTGGCATATGCTTTAGCTGCCTATAACGCAGGACCCAATCGTCTTAAGATTTGGCTAGAGTCTAGGGCCGATATCTCAGAGGGAGAAATCTGGTTTGACGAGCTTCCGTGGTCGGAAACGAGCTTTTATGTGAAAGCTATTTTACGCAATATTCTGCTGTACAGACTTGTCTCAGAAGGGAGTTTCACTTTAAAACCAGTCCTATGGCAGGATTTGATCGAAAAAAAGACTAAATAAGGGAGATCATTGATTGAAAAAGTCGCCTGACTTTTGTAGCCTGAAACCTGTTTTGGAGGACTCATGAAGAGACTTTTAACATTGAGTTTGGTTCTGGCCTTTGGGGCAGGGTGTGCTCACAAAAGCGGAGGCCCAACTGTGGAAGGCTCTGCAGGAGCTAGTGTTGAGGCTGATATTAAAGATATTCCCTCATTTCGTCTTTCAGATCCAGAGGGACCTAAGGTTGTTGATCAAGAACTTGAGTCTATTCCGACAGAGATCAATCCCTTGGTTGAAAAGTGGATCGCTTATTTTCAAGGACGTGGCCGACCTCACATGGAGCGCTATTTAGCTCGCTCCACGAGATACGAAAAGCTGATGAAGAAAGTTTTGCGTGATAATGGACTTCCAGAGGATTTGTTTTATATCGCGTTGATCGAATCAGGTTTCAGTGCTCGTGCCACATCTCATGCTTCGGCAGTAGGCTACTGGCAGTTTATTCGTGGAACTGGAAAACGTTATGGCTTGGAGATCAGCCCATTTGTCGACGAGCGACGGGACCCGGTCTTAGCAACTCAAGCTGCTGCAGAATACTTCAAAGGCTTGTATAGTGTTTTTGGATCTTGGTATTTGGCGATGGCTTCTTACAACGTCGGCGAGAATCGCGTGAAACGAGAAGTGATGAATCACTACACTCGCGATTTTTGGGAGCTTGCACGTAAAAAAAGATTGCCTGCTGAGACAATCAACTACGTGCCGAAATTCATTGCGGCAAAGTTGATCGGTAAAGATCCTGCCAAATATGGTTTTGGTGAAATTGACTATCTTCCGCCTATTGAGTTTGACCATATTACTCTGAGCAAAGCAGTCAACCTACGTCAGATTTCAGATAAGTTGAATTTGAATTATGAGGACTTTAAAGCACTGAATCCTAAGTTCAAAGGGGAAGTGGCGACACCAAAAGGTTCTGGATTGACACTGAGAATTCCTCCGGGGACTTCAGAGGCCGCATTGATTGCTGCGAATGAAAGTGTTGTAGAGAACGTGCAGTTCATCGCCGATACTGGAGACGTCCAAGTTTACCGTGTTCGTCGCGGTGATTCTCTTGGTTCGATAGCACGTCGTTATCGCACGACGGTTGCTTATCTTAGGGACCTCAACGACTTGCCACGCCGTAAATCTATGCGTGTAGGAATGAAGCTTTATGTACCAGATAGAACTCCACTGAAAGAGCGTTCAAAGAGTGTGGTTGCATCTAAAAAAACAAATACTCCAGCTGTAGCAGCTAACCAGAATTCCGACAGTCGCTACTATGTAGTTCAGTCCGGAGACTCTTTGTTTACGATTGCTCAGAAGTATTCAACAAGCGTGTCTGAACTTCAGAGATTGAATAACATGAAACGTGGAAAGACATTGAAGGTGGGTATGAAGTTAAAAGTACCATCACCTGATAATTCGTCTTCTGCGCGTGAAGTGTATAAAGCGAAATTTCACGTCGTTCGTCGTGGTGAAAATTTGTCAGCAATCGCAGCGAAGTACAAAGTTTCTGCAGCTGATATCCAACAGAAAAACAAAATCCGCAATCCTGGATCTTTGCTAGTAGGCACTCGTATTTTGATTCCTGCAAACGAGTCGAAACAGTAGAGAACTAGATAGAAAAAGCTGAGTCTTTTGTTTTCACAAATAGATTTTTCAAAGGGGCCAAAAATGGCCCCTTTTTTTATTTAAAGGTATGGATCGAGGTTTTCTTATTTTTCTATAATAGTTAAGTAAGAAATCGCTTCGCGGATTTTGCGTATCGAAATGTTTTGATCCGGTGTAGCAGTGCCTTTGCTGATTTCTTTTCTTCGCCCTTGGTAAAGATAGTACAGATACTCCTGCAAGTTTTCTTCTGTGATGGCAGGGTGTCTGTGGGCCATGTTTCTAAGTTCTCTCAAAAGGTCCGCAGAAAAAGCCAAGGTTGTAATAGCTGCGCTTTCAGGTTGGCTTAGGTCCCCTTTTTCAATCTGGTAGTGTTCAGACACTATGTCTGGAATTCTTTTTATTTGAGTTGGGCCATTGCTGTTTTTGCTGGTATCGAAACCATTTCCTTTAAGAATGGCAACAAGCAGTGGAGCATTCTCTTTAAGTTTGTATTTCCAGCTGGTACCAAATTTGGTTTCAGGAGCAAGGACTCCGAAGGCAAACTCCGCCAGCATATTGTATTCGTCATTTTCCAGGTTTAGCAGTGACATTAAGGTCGTCTTCTCTTGTTCCAATGTTTTGACGTAACGGTTAGTAAATTTGTCATCAAGCTTCACTTGGAATTGGCTGGGTTGAGCATTCTTGTTTAATGGTGAATAGTTGAAGCCGGTTCTATTTCTGATGACCCGTGCGGCACCAAAAGTGATACGGCGGTTGCGAATGCGAAATTTATGCTCTTTTGATTGGGGAAGCACATAAAGAGGGGTGCCTTGAGGAATAGGCAGATAACCAACAAGAAGAGCTCGTGGCTTTCCGTCTCGCTCTGCATAACCATACTGTTCATTTTTATAAGAACCCGCATAGGTGTATATTCCTGAACCCCCCTCTTGAATTCCATCTCCCACAAGTGCATCAACAGCAATGAGTGCGGTCATATCTCCACTTTCATTAAAAACAGAGGCGGTTCTTTCGTCTTTGTTGACAATCACGTAGGGTGTCTTCTTTTTGCTAAAACTGTAGTGGAAAGAGTGAATGACGGTCTCATTATCCGTGGAATTAATAAGGTTGCGTTCGCGATAGTAATTGGCGAATACCAGATCTGCCTGCGCGAAACTGACAGTTGATAAGATCGTAAATAGAATAAGACTGATTAATAACCCGATTTTTCTCATGCATTTGTGATTAGCAACATTGAGGCCGGGTAGGATGCGATAGGATGAATCTGGCGCTTTTTGAGACGATAAGTTTTTAGACATAAGGACGATTTTGGGCTCGTCTGCTAAGTTTTATTACTTATTTTTCTATCGAAATTTTCTGCTGAAAATCAAAGAGCCCTCTTGATAAGAGGGCTCTGGAGCACAAAGAATTACTGTTTGCCTTTTAGGTACTGGCAAAGAGGCATTTTGGTATTCAGTCCACCGTTTTGAACTGTTGTTAAGAACTTACAAGTGTCGTAGCCTTGGCTTTTTAAATTAGCCTCAATCGCTAAAAGATCTTGATCTGGCAAAGATGGTTGGCGAGCTAGGATCCAGCCGTATTCACGAGTTGGATTGCCGATCACTGCGTAGTTGTAGTTTGGTTCTAGATCGATGATCCAGTAGTCACCACCGAAAGAATAAATATATTTTCTGAAGATTTTAGCAAAAGTGACACGCAATTTTGAATTGCTGTTGCTGTCAGTAACTTTTGCCTCTCCAGTTGTCGTTGTCACAACACCTTTGTCAGTCAAACAGCCATTGATAACCTGGATTCTTCCATTTGGAAGGGTTTTATAATTGGCTGTAACGTCACCAACGCATTGTTTTTGAAACCACTGCGGCATTGCTGCGATCTCGTACCACTGACCTACGTAACGAGTCAGATCAACGTATTCAACAGTAGTGACTGCTTTAGCTTGTGCGGTGGAAAGTAAAATAGACGCTAATGAAAATAGGATGAAATTTTTCATAAGAACTCCTTCTTGCGCCAGAAATTAGCCCTAAAGAGTTGACCTTTCCATCTAATTTATCAAATAGTTATTAGGTAGGCCGCCTTAGGACCTCGTTTCGCGTATTTTTTGCTATGGGAGCGCATGTGAAAGAGCTTGTTCTCGAAAAAGCGTCAGATTTGTTTTTTAGTAAGGGGTACAAAGCAGCGTCCTTGCAGGCTTTAGCAGATGAGTTGGGAATTAAACCAGCCTCTCTGTATTACTACTATCCTGGCGGTAAGGAAGAGATCTACATTAGTGTTTTGAAAGCTCGTCTGCAGTCCTATAAAGATCAAACAGAAGCTCTTTCAAAGTTGAGCCAGAGTATGGAGTCTTTCCTTAAAAGCTTTGCGCATTGGTTTGTGCAACAGCCGTCAATGAACATGGCACTGATCTCACAAATGGACATGCCTTATTTGACCCCCAAGGGAAAACAGGTCGTCATGAAAACCGTTCAGGAGTCGATCTTTTTGCCTTTGAGTCAGGTTCTAAGTCAGTACTCTGATCAAATGAAAGACATTGAGACAATGCGAGTCGTGGGAGTTTACATTACTTTGCTAAATGGAATGAGCTTGTCCATTAAGCAAGGCTACGTCAGCGCAGATCGTCTTGTTGAGGAATTTATGGAGATTATGCTCCGAGGGGTTTTAAAGTAATTTTTTTTCAAAGACCCGGCTGAGACATCGGTATCACAAGCCGGGCAAAGTATTTAAAACTTACGTTGTCCTAAAATTTTCTAATAATAACGTCAATACCGCCACGACCATCACGCAGAACTCCAACAACAACCACTTTGCGCCCTGAAGGTGGTGTGGATGGTGGAGTCCATGTTGTCGTTTCATTTTCTCGAGTGCGTGGGATCTTTATTTCACCATCACTCGCAAACCAAGTGGTTTCAAAAACCTCCGTTAGATTCGAGATCTCTTCCTTGGAGTTCATGTACTGATAAGATTCAGGCGTAGTGCTTGCTGTGAATGATAAATTGACTTCCTTGGTTGGAAGAGTCGCCAAAGCAAAACCATCAGCCAGCAAATCCGCTAAACCTGGTGCTTGATTCGGAGTCTTTGTCGAAACAAGGACACGGCGAAAAGATTTTACTGTTGTGTCACCACGGGTTGCTGTCACCGTGATCAAAAAAGGCACTCCGTTAAATTGTAATGGCTTGGCATAATTTGCCAGCAGGTTGGTCGGCACCGTAAAGTTCACGGCAATTGGACTTGCTGGCTCTGTCCTTTCCGCATCAGTAAAATTCAATGTTGAGTTTACAGTGGCTCGGTCCGTCGCACTTGTGCAAGTTGGATCAGCACCGATGCTAACGCCACGATCTAGACAAGTTTCCACGGTCAGACTAACTGCACCTGTGCCACCGATATCAACGATATAAGGGGTGACTTGGATATTCTGAACTCCAGCGGGTGGATTCTGAATCTCAAGTGGATTTGCATTGATGGCCAATATACGCAGTCCATCTAGCTTTGTGTATTTAGGCAATGAATCATTCCCACAAGCAGAAAGACCTAAAAGGAAAAGGGCAGGGATCAATTTTTTCATTAAAATTCTCCTTTCACGCCAAGAGTTGGCAACAGGGGAAGACCAGAAAGCTTTTGCGACTGAGAGTAGTCATACGAATAAGAAAGACCTTCTTGGTTCTTTTGGTTCGTGAGGTTTTGAATATCTAAGTAAGCACTCAAAATCCAGGTGTCATAGACCCAGCGGCGATCAATGCGAAGGTCGACTTGGAAGTAGGCATCATTACGGGCGCTGTAGAGCTCTCCACGTTGTGGAATATAGACATCATTGTCAGCATCAAAGGTTCCACCAATGATCGGCGTGTACGGATTGCCAGTCACATAACGAGCTCTGGCACCGTAAGTCCAAGGACCTTCTTCGTAGGCAGCAATAAGATTTAACGAATGAGTTTGATCATAAGGCGAGGGCAGCTCGCTCTGTCCTGGTTGTTTTCGTCGACTTTGTATGTAGGTGTATGAGCCGACAAAATTCCATTCGTCTTTTTGATATTTAGATTGCCATTCGAACCCTGTGATAGTGCCTGTGCCATTGTTATTGTAGTTTTCTGGGGTCAAGGCACCATCGCGTTGGATTAATTTGGAAGAGGGCACTACGAGATCATACAGATTTTTATAGAATAAAGTTCCAGCCAAGGTAAAACCTTGATTCGATCCTGCGCGAAAGTCTTTTTCAAAGCCGAGAGCATAGTGACTCGCCTTGCGTGATTTTATGTCAGGATTACCAAAAGTTTTATCAGTGGTTTGCTCAGCAGGAGGCTGATTGTACAATCCCGTCGCCGCACGTAAGGTCAAAGACTCATCCCAACTGTAGCGCACAGAAAGGCGAGGCGAAATCAGCGTTTCGTTGATGAGGGAATATCTGTCTATTCTGGCGTTTGGTAGAAGAGTCCAGGGTGAAGTTTCGCTGAGTTTGATTTTGTTCCGCCAGTAAATACCGAGTGCATTTTGTTTTCCAGTGACTGAGGATTCGCGAAGGTCCCCCGTTGAAATGGGATTAGAGATTCCACCTTCAGAGAACGTAGAGGGAATTTTCGCTTTTACATCATACCAAGTGTAATTATTGTCGACCCCAAGATTGGTAGTCCATAGAGGATTCATTTCTTTTTCATAGTCACCGCGAACAGAGAGAGTTTGCGACTTCAGATCGAAATAATTTGTCGCCACATCAGCAAAAATCCGGTTACTGCCAACACCTAAAGATGCTGACACCTGAGAAGTGCTGTCGATCTTTCGTGTCCACTGAGGAATGACTCTATAGAACTCGGTACTTTGCTGGAAGTTTCCACGCAGTTTCGGATCATTTCCGAAAGGTTTTTTTACAACGAGTTCTGCAGTGTCTTTGGAAAGAATGGAAAAGACTCGGACTTCATCTGTCTCATTAATTTTTTTATAATATTGCGCATTGATATCAAAAAAAACCGGTGCCACCGTCAGATTCAGATCTTCGCTTTTTTCGGCTACTTTCTTTAATACGTAGCCAACATAGGAGTAACGTCCACTAATTAAATAAGAGGAGTCTTCAGAGATGGGCCCTTCGACTAAGCCTCCGATATTGTATATATCCATGAAAGCCATGCCTTGGGTGCGATCCATTCGGGGCTTACGAACATTCAAGCCAACGTGACCTCCAAGGGCTCGGCTGAATTCAGGTCCGTAACCTGCAGACAAGTAGTCCACGCTGCTGACGGCTTCTGGTGTCACGATCGAGCTTAATCCTCCGAAGTGGAAGACAAGGGGCACGTCGTGGCCTTCAATATTATATCGTGTATCTTCTGGCTCAGATCCTTGGATAATGACTCGAGAGTCGCCACCACGTGTTCGATTCACACCTGGTAGATTTTGCACCGCTTTGACCGGATCGCCATTGCTGCCCGGAGCTTGAAGAAATTCTTTTTGTGTCAGTCGCTTTTGGGAATCATCTTTCTTACTGCGTAAGTCTGAAACCGTTGTTTCAAAGACATTGTAAGAAGTTTTTTCGATAAAGAATTGTTTCGGCAATCCTTCTTTCATATTGAAAGATTTTTGAAATTTATTGTAACCCGTCACGTTGATAATGACTTCAATGTTTGCCTCGCCAGAAATGGCCGCTTTAAAAAAACCGTTTTTGTCAGTAGTTGCTTTGATTTTTTGTGGAAGAATGAAAACATTGATATCACTCAGGGGCTTTTTGGTCCCTCTTTCAAAAACTTGACCTGTGATTTCTGTGGCTGAAACGGCTTCAGTGGTAACAACCGCTTCTGGGGAAGAGGCCACCGATGAAGGGACTTGTGACTGTGCTAGTGCCAAGTGCGAGAGAAACAAGAAAGATAACATGCACACTCCTTAATTTAAAACAAAACGATATGAATAACGAATTCTCACGGCCACTGGTTTTTTGTCTACAACAGCAGGAGAGAATTCAAATTGGTAGATGGCTTTAAGCGCCGCTTCGTTGAGGCCAAAGCCAGGGCCTTCGATTAACGTGGCCGAACGTATTTTTCCTTTTTCATCAATCAGAATATCCATGACGACAACCCCTTCGATGTTTTTGCTCCGAGCCTCTGCCGGGTAGGGAATACGTATTTCAGATTTAAGTCTTGGCATTTGAGTAACAAGGTATTCTTCTGTAGGGATTGGCAGGGATTCCGCATCCTCAGGATTTATTTTTTCTTGATCGATCTCTTTTGCAATCGTATTTCCAGCTTTTACTGAGACAGTAGATCCCTCGTTGCCTTGAAGAGTGTCTTTGCTAAGGCCAAAAACTTTTTTAACAACTTTCGGTGGTTCGGCTGGTTTCGGTGTGGGATTGAGTTGTATTTCCGGTGTGGATTTTTCAGAGGGAGGTGTCACCGTGATGACTTCTTTGATTTCAACTTTGATTTTTTGTTTTTGAGAGGTCCCTTGAGAAAAAAGAAGCACCAAGCCAGAGAAAATTCCGACAATGCTTAAGTGAATAAGAATAGAAATCAGGGCCGCTTGTTTCATTAGTTATTTTGATTTTTCTACTTGAATAGCAAAGTTTTCGATACCGCTAGATTTCACGATGTCAATCACCTGGACGACAGATCCGTGGCGCGCATCAATGTCAGCACTGATTACAGCCTGAACTTCAGCATTTTCTTTGCGCGCTTGGACGGCACGTTCGCGCAAGCCTTCAACTGTGACAAGTTCTCCATTTAAAATAAACTGTCCGGTTTTAGTGATGGCCACTGCCAAAGTGGAAAGCGATTGTGAATCTGATACGGATGTTTTGGGAAGATTGAGTCCGATAATATCTTTCATCATCATGGGCGCTGTGACCATAAAGATAACTAAAAGAACCAAGACAACGTCGACAAAGGGGGTGATATTAATCTCATTAATCCCCTCCATTTTTGACGGATCTAAATTTGATGACGCCATATTACTTCTCCGAATTGTAAGAGATGTAGAGATCTTTGATCGATTCGCATTGTCTTTGGAGGTTCATCAGGCGACGACTGAAGTAGTTAAACGCGATGACCGCAGGAATAGCCACAGCTAGACCTACTGCTGTCAGAATCAAGGCTTCAGCAAGAGCAAACATGATTTTTTGTGAGTCCATCTGTCCCGAAGATAAGGCACCGAAGGCCACAATGATTCCGAGGATGGTGCCCAAAAGTCCTACGAATGGAGTTGTTGAGCCTAAAGTTCCTAATATAGGTAATCCTTTTTCAAGCAAAGGACGTTGTTGTGCCCAGTAGCTGCTAACAGATTTTTCGATTTGTTCGGATGAGTGACGTCCCATCGCTGCGCGAAGAGTTCCGGAGCGGAGGCCCTCATTTTCTTGGGACCATTTTTTTAGTTCTGCTTGTGATCCATTGGATATCCACTTAAAGACGTCCTCGTTCACATCGGCTTCTTCTAGTTGTTTAAAGAACTTTCTACGTTCAATGATGATGGAAATCGACCATATCGACAGCCCAACGAGAATCAGTAGGACCAAACGAGCCAGCCATTCTACAATCACAATCCATGCAACCATAACTTCTCCCAAAAACATTTTTCGTGCGTCTTGGGTGAAATCATAACGGGAATGAAGAAGGGTGTTTATCTAAATTATTCAGGTATTATTAGATTGGGGACAATTATAATGTTTTAGTCTAGTAATTGGCGATTTGAGAGTCGCAAGAAATAAAATCAGATGATTTGAATAGATAAATTAAGACGTTTGCCGAGGCAGAAAAAAAAGGGGCTCGCGAGGAATCTTCAATGATAACTCGCAAGCTAAGGGGAATGAAACCAATCCTTGTATGTATTTTTAAGACCTTCCATATGCACACCTCTGATTCCTCAGGTGACTCACCTTTGGCAGCTGGCTGGCGTGGCGAACCGACACCCCTCTAGCTTTGCGTCCTATCGTTTCCGATAGTTTGCCTTGAGGCAAAGGAAGGATCTAAATCCTAACGAGTATAACCCTAGGAACCTCCTTTGAGTTAAACAAGATAGATCCAACCCGTTCATCTTATTTTAGAGAGGCCTGAACCGATAACCTCTAGGTAAGAATCCTGGTGACCGCGTCGTCACTTTGGTGGTCCATCGCGATGATCGTAAATTCGATTTCTCATCCGTGTCTCCTTTTTAGCTGGCCCAGTTAGCTTTCACCCGCCGTTAGCGAGTCTTTCGAGCCTCGTTGTTTCAACATTCACAGAATACCTCGACCAAAGTTCTGTTTTCAATAGCTCCACATTCGATTCTCAAAATACGTCGAAAATGCGATTCCATTTGAGAAAAGAGAGGTGAAATTGAATGAATTTGAAACAAAAAAAGGATCCTTTTGGGATCCTTTTTTTGAGAATGAAGATATAAAAAAATAAATATTTTTATTTTTTGAAGAAACTAAGGGGCGATTTCGCGAATTTTATCCGCGATAGCCATGAAAGCTTGTGCTTCGGCACCATTGCTGTTGGCTTCAACGATTGGAATTCCAGCTTCACAAGCTAGACCTACAGATGGATTGAATGGGATCTCACCAAGCTTGGCAATGCCTTGTGCTTTAGCATAAGAATCGATCTCTCCCTTAGGGAAGAGCTGCATCTTTTCGCCATTCACAGGGTTGATCATGTAGGCCATATTTTCAACCATCCCAAGAAGTGGAACATTCACACGTTGAAACATGTCCACTGCTTTTTTCACATCAAGAAGTGCGACGTTTTGTGGAGTCGACACAACAACAGCTCCTGCAAGAGGAACTTTTTGTGCAAGAGTCAGTTGGATGTCTCCAGTTCCAGGAGGAAGATCAACCACAAGATAGTCAAGCTCGCCCCAGTTCACGTCGCGAAGAAACTGATCCATCGCTTTGAAAAGCATCGGTCCACGCCATACGACAGCGGCACCTTCTTCGATCAAGAAACCAATGCTCATAAGCTTAATGCCATAACGAGTGATGGGCTCAAGTTGATTTGTTTCAGGATGAATGTGAGGTTTTTGTCCGATTGAACCTAACATCCGAGGAATACTCGGACCATAGATGTCGGCATCTAAGAGTCCCACTTTGCTTTTTTTACCTAGGGCCATAGCTAAGTTTGTTGCGACAGTGCTTTTTCCAACTCCACCTTTGCCAGAGCTCACGGCAATAATGTGTTTTATTCCAGGAATAGGCGTTTGTTTTTCGAAGGGATTTGGTGCAGCCATGTTAGGGACTCCTTGATAATTATCTCGGGACAACGAATAATAGAAGTTCAATGAATAGCCAAGACTTTTTGACATTGAATTTGATCGGAGCTGGTGCGTTTCTGTTCTGGTACCTTGTGTCCAGAGGAGGCTCACCGCGTCCGACGCAGTTAAATATGAAAGCCAAAGATAGTGCGCCGCCTCGGGTTAATCCATTGCCCCCTCAGAAGGATTTGGCGGAAGTTCGCAGCCGTTCCGTGGGAGCAGCCTCAACGCAAGCAGAAGTCTCGCCAAAAAGCTTAAATGTTATTTTTAACTATAACGGTCATAGCTGGGACGCCTATGAAGTTTTGGGAGTTCCAGCAGGAGCTAATATTCGCATCGTCACTGAAGCCTATCAAACGGCTGTTCGTCGTTGTGAAAAGGAATCCGTTGAGTTTTTAGAGACAGCCTATAAAGCGATTTTAAACAGAAAATAGTTTTAAAAAGCCTTTACATTAAAAAAAGGCTTTCTTCATTTGCTCATTATCTTTTCGCCAAATGACGTTATCGATGAAGTAATGATGAATGTTTAAAAACAAAGTAAAGACAGCTAAGAAAATACCAGGCCCCCATAAAGAGAGAAGTTTCGGATCGGTGGCTATGACGTTTTTGTCTAATAGGACTGGAATTGCCCAAAAAGCCAATGCACCTAATGCGAGTGCCGAACCAAAATAATTAAAATGTTTAGTGATATAGTATTTTCTTTGCGCACTCGGATCCGAAAAATTTGGAGATTGTTGGCGCCAAAGATTTTTTTTCAGAGCAAAAACAAAGAGTAGATATTGGAGTGAATGAAAAAAAGGTATCAGTAGAAAAAAGTGCGGGTGGTGCATAGTCGGAATGTACCAGGCATAGATTGTAATTAATGGCAGCCAGGCAAGGCCTGGTGCGAAGGCACCTGTAATGATGTAGCGGCGAACTGATAAAAGAATAAAGAGTAAAAGACTGATGCCGACCACCGAGAAACAAGTGTAATAGCTCCAATCGGGAAGTCCCAGAAGCTGGTATTTAATTCCGTAGAAGTCTGCCATGGCGGTGGATCTTTGGCTCGCAATAAATGATAAGATCGCCAGTGCAAACAAATTCACTCGCAACGCCCATCTTTCAATATTTGAATAGAAAAATCCAGACTGGGCTGCTGATACGACCATCGTTCCGAATATTTGTTTTATATAGTGCCATCCAACTGAAATAAACATCACTTGGACGAGCAGTGGAAAGATGGTCGGACTTGCTTCGGCGAAACCCCAAGCAATAGTCGCAATTAGGATGAGAGGACAAAGGACTCCGGCCCAAAAGTAATGGGGTTTTTTGAAGATGTCTTGGCGGTGGTCGACATAGAGAAGCTGGTAACTCAAGAGAAAATGAGGGTAGTTTACTGCAAAAGATAGGTAGTACATTGTCCAGGCAACGGTGTGAGTGTTTTGTGAGGCTGGAACAAAGAAATGAAAGGCCAGCATGAAGGCTAGTGAAAGTCCTCCCAACATCAGAAAATCTGCTCGGGGTGTTAATAGATTTTTTGCATGAGTCAAAGTCTGAGCCATTTTTTCCTACCTTCAAAATTGCGCAAAGCAAAGAACTCTTTAAGAGTGTCGAAGGTCGAACTCAGGGTCAATCATTCATAGGAATTCGTAAGACTGGGAATAACTAAAGCCTTGTTTTTTTCGCAAAGCCTTTGGGCAGGCCCTGCATCGCGTGGGCTATTTCAAATCTGCACCTGACCCAGCAATTACGATATTTTTTGAGCCAGTTGGATCTGGATGGATACCGTGAACATAAATTTTTCTGCCACGATAAGCATCTACTTGATCTTTTGGGAGTGTCACGATGAAGCCGTGAGCTGTCGTGCTGTTTCCGCAAACTGACCCTACGGCCTGTTCTCGCATCTGGTTCGCCAAGGCATTCAGAAGAAATTTTGCTCCAGCAGTTCCAGCAGAAGCTCCACCATATACGTGGATACGAATTGATGTGTTGTATCTTTCTACGCAAGCCCAACCAGTGAGAGTCGCTGTCCCATTCGAATTGATATTGATAGCCTCAAGATTACCAACCACATTGCCTACGTTCGCTGGTGGTTCTGGATCGACAGTGCAACTTTTCGCGGTGAAAGTGCCTGTGAACGTTCCATTTACACATTGTCTCATTTCAGAAACACACGTTGTTCCAAAGGGCACAGTAGAATGTTGATAAGCTTTAATAGATCCACCGTGTGCAGCAGACTGACCATCAAGGTTGCAAGGAAGACCTTGAGGTCCACCGTTGTCTTCGAAAGCTTTTGAGGGAACGTAGAACATACCAGAGTTAGATAGAATTTCGCTGGATTGTTCCAAAGTATTGTCGCCAAATACAAAAATGGATTTGCCGATGTATTCGTCAGCTTGAGAGCTTGGAATAATGAATTCAAAGTCCAGGGATGTGCTTTCATTTTGGCAAGTCGAATTTGAGTTTAAAGAAGCTTTGTCGGCGAATGTTTTCGCAATTTCGATATCACTCTGTGAGCCGGCACCAGAAAGACGCAGAGTCACTTCTACAGGATTTTTGGAACCAACGATACAAGCCCATCCTTTAACAGAGACATCTCCGTTATCTTTGCGAGAAGCGCCATAAACCACACCTTTCAGTTGTCCGACATTTTTTTTGCTGGAGCTTGGCGTGTAGATACCACTCACTTCGGGTGAGCCAGTCTGATTTCCGCAACCGATTAAGTTGAATCCAATCATCAGTAATACTGCGAGCGAAAATAAGTTCTTATTTTGAGACACGCGAATCCTCCTGACAAAGTCGATTCATACAAAGAGCTGCTGCAAAAATGGCACCAAGGTGTCGAAAGAGTGAGCGCAATTTTAATGGATTTGGTTGTTCATGTTTGAGAACTCGGAAAAGGACTGAAGACTTGTTGATAGACAGCAGTCAATTCTTTCGACAAATGTGGCGTGTCATTTCGGTGTGAGATATTTTTACTCCTAGATTGATTACTGTTTTTTAATAAAGAGCCGTGGATATCTAACCGATATATTTAATATGAAAAATAAATCATATCGTACGTTATTGTTTACAGTATTTATTACCTTCACAAGCTTTGCAGCCAACTCTCAGGTATTGTCTAAAGGAATTAGTTTTCAAGGGGTCATCAAGACACCTTCTGGTCAGTTTCCAACTATTTCAGGAACAACAGTCTTAGTTAAAATCCTCAGTCCAAATGATTGTATTTTGCGTGAAGAGACTTTTAGTGGTGTTAATATCTCCAATGGCTATTTGAACCTGGCGATTGGTCGAGGAACTCCAACCAGCAATAATCCAGATCCGGCTCGAGATCTGAAGTCGGTGATGAATAATTCTGATAACTTTTCGGGCTTGTTGTGCTTATCACCAGATGGTTCTTTGAATGTAAACAAGACGACTTACGAGCCTCAGGCAGGTGATGTGCGCAAGCTGCGCGTTTCTCTTGAAATCGATCAGCATACAGTTGTGGCTGACTTTAATATGCGTGCAGTGGCTTATGCTATCAATGCAGAATCCGCAGAGAATGCTAGAAAGCTTGGTAATAAAGCAGCTGATGAGTTTTTGCAGACGAATCTTTCAAAACAAGTGACTCAACAGCATATTGAAGAGTGGTTCTCTAGTAATGTGATGGGGCAAATCATGGGTGGCAGTTACAACGCACCAACTGCAACATCAGCAACAACGCTTTCAACAGTGTTGCCACTTGATAAGGGTGGAACAGGTGGGACAACCCCAGAAGAGGCGCGAGCTAATTTGGGATTAGGTTCTTTGGCTCTTAAAAATGTGCATGGTGATGCGTCCCTGGTTTTATATGGTGATGGTAATTGGAAAAGTTTGCCTGCTGGAAACATGGGAACTGTTTATAGCCTTTCGGCGGGAACGGGTTTGAAGACAGATAAAGCCAGCAATGCGGCCATTACTGATTCGGGCGAACTTAGTGTCGATGTCGGGACTGCGCCGGGACAAATTGTGCAAGTTCAGTCCGGTGGTAAACTTCCTGCTTTGGATGGTTCTCAAGTGACGAATGTCACGGCTGTGGCGGTTGCGCCCTATGCAGCTCTTGAGATGAATAAAGACATTAAAACAACTGAAAACCTACAGGCAGCAAAAGCTATTACAGCAAAGACTTTTTATGTTTTTGATCAAGTATTGCCTTCACCAAACTCTGTTGGCTTAAAAGCTCCAGCAGATATGGCGGCAAGTGGGGGGGCTAGTTACGTTCTGACTTTACCAGATCGTAAAGGGGCACCTGGACAAGTCCTAGCTGCTAAAGACGGCACTGGTGCTTTAGAGTGGATTTCACCTTCAGTAGGATCTGTTACTTCTGTACAAGCGACAGCTCCATTAGTGGTTGATGCTACTAACGCAGCTTCACCAAAGATTTCCATTCCCAAAGCCACGGGATCTGTGGATGGATATTTAGATAAAGCAGATTTCGCAAGCTTCGCGGCAAAACAGCCAGCTGGAAATTACATCGTCACTTTGCAAGGGGACGTAAGTTCTAGTGCCTTTACAAATGGCACGGTGACGACTTCTGTTGATAAAATCAAAAATATCACGATCGCGGCAGCACCAACTTACAATGGACAAGTATTCCGTATGCAAGATGGACAGTTGCAGCCAGGTTTTATTTCTATGTTGGATTTAAGATCCAATGTCACTGGAGCTTTGGCTTTGACAGCAACTTGCGGAGCCAATCAAACGCTGACTTTTAATTCGGCGACAGATAGTTTAAAGTGCGAAAATATTGCGATTGATAAGACACAAGTGGCAGGTCTAGGAAGTTTAGCCGCTAAATCTGATGTGGACTTAGCAAGTGCTGATGTGAAAGGTGTCTTACCAGCTGCAAAAGGGGGTACTGGTTTGGGTGCTTTCGGCACAGCTCATCAGTTGTTAGGAATGAATGCCGCTGGCAATGCGATTGAATATAAAAACTTACCTACTTGCGGTGCCAATCAGTATTTAACATTTACTGGTGGAGCTTTAAGTTGTGCTAACGATGCGGGGGCAGCTGGTACAGTTGCAAGTATCAGCTCTGGTACTGCCGCACTAACTTTCAGTTCATCCACAGGCAGTGTTACTGCGAATATCGCAGATGCATCCAATTCAGCTAAGGGGTTGGTTGAGCTTGCGGATGATGGAGAGAGTCTTGCTGGAGTTGTTGTTCAAGGTAATGACGCTAGATTGAGTAATGCGAGAACTCCAACCGGTGCAGCTGGTGGTGATTTGGCAGGGACTTATCCAAACCCGACTCTTGCAGTTGTAAACAGCAATACGGGAAATTTTGGTTCCGCGACACAAGTAGGAACATTCACTGTTGATGGCAAAGGCCGTATCACTGCAGCAAGTAATGTGGCTTTGACGCCAGCATTTAGTAGCATCACGGGTAAGCCAACAGACTTGGCAGGGTATGGTATTACCGATGCTGCAAAAAACAATGCAGCAAATACGTTCTCAGTTGGTGGACAAAAGATTAATAACGATGCCGCTGCCACTGTTCCATTAACAATCAAAGGGGCTGCATCACAAAGTGCAAGCTTGTTGAATGTTACTAACAGCAGCGATGTAGCACTTTATTCACTTAAAGCAAGTGGCAATCCAACAGATGCGACAGACTTAACGACCAAGTCCTACGTCGACACTCAAGTGGCAGCAGCGAATGCAGGGGCTAATGCAAAAGTATCTAGCGTATCAGGAACAGCTCCGATTGCTATAACACCTGGTACAGACCCGCAAGTGAGTTTGAATTTGGGTGCGGGTTTAGAGGTGGCCGCAAATAACTTAGCAGTGAAGTATGGCACTGCTGCCGGAACTTCTTTGCAAGGAAATCAAACTTTTGTGGGTGATGTGACAGGAACAGTAGGAGCAACTTCCGTTGGAAAAATCCAGGGACGTAATGTAGCTGCAACAGCTCCTGCAAATGGTCAGGTCTTAAAATGGAATAACACCACAAGTACTTGGGAACCGTCAGCGGATGCCAATACAGATGCCGTTGCAAGTGTGGCTGGTAAAACAGGTGCCGTGGTCCTATCGGCTGGTGATATCACTGGTTTAGGAACAGCCGCTACATTAAATGTAGGAGCTTCCGCAAGTAATTTAGTGCAACTAGACGGCTCTGCAAAAATCCCAGCTAGTTTGTTACCTAGTTCAGTTCTTTCAAGTTCATCAGCAGCTGGTGGTGATCTTAGTGGAACTTACCCGAACCCAACGATTGCGAACAACGCTGTGACTTCAGCAAAAATTGCCGACGGTGCAGTTGGGAGTTTAGCGAAAGTGGTCAATGCGCCAGGCAGTGCTGGAACGAACCGACTTCTAG
>CAYSKF010000026.1:0-48795 GCA_964431515.1 uncultured Bdellovibrio sp. | reverse complement strand
TCGGGCTCGCAGGGATCTTTCATCCCCTAGAAGTGCGCCCTGCCGGGCGCACAATGAAAAAGCCCCCACTTGTTACCAAGTGAGGGCTTTCATGAATCGCTTCAATCGAACTTATTAGTGCTTACTTTTCTTACCCTTTTTAGGAGTCGCCTCTTCAGCTTCAACCGGCTCTACGCCTTCATGGTCTTCACCATTAGCACCGTTTGTATCCACCAACAGCTTACCGATTCCATTCGCTGCCAGAATCTTCTCACGAAGATCTTTCATATACTCTGGATGTTCCTTAAGGAAGTTCTTAGCTTGATCACGTCCCTGCCCCATACGCTCTCCATTGATCGAGAACCAGGCACCAGACTTCTCAACAAGACTAGCAGTCACTGCCAAGTCAAGAAGATCACCCTCTTCAGAGATACCCTCACCGTACATCAAGTCGAATTCAACTTTAGTGAATGGAGGAGCCATTTTATTTTTAACAACTTTTACAGCTGTGCGGTTTCCAGTTACATCTTCACCGTTTTTAATCGCGCCTACACGACGGACATCCAAACGAACTGAAGAGTAGAACTTCAATGCATTACCACCAGTTGTTGTTTCAGGGTTGCCAAACATCACACCGATTTTCATACGGATTTGGTTGATGAAGATCACCAATGTGTTTGAACGATTGATAGCTGCAGTCAACTTACGAAGAGCTTGAGACATCAAACGCGCTTGAAGACCGACATGAGAATCACCCATATCACCTTCGATTTCTGCACGAGGAACCAAGGCTGCCACAGAGTCCACAACCAATACGTCGATCGCTCCAGAACGAACTAAAGTTTCAGTGATTTCCAAAGCCTGCTCACCAGTGTCTGGTTGAGAGATCAAAAGGTCTTCAGTGTTCACACCCAATTTACGAGCGTAGTTGATATCCAAAGCGTGTTCCGCATCCACGAAAGCAACAACGCCACCTTTTTTCTGAGCTTGAGCAATAACAGACAAGCAAAGAGTAGTTTTACCTGAAGATTCAGGGCCATAAATTTCAACGATACGACCTTTAGGAAGTCCACCAATTCCCAATGCAATGTCCAAGCTCAAAGCACCTGTGCTAATTGCTTCAACATCTTTCACAAGAGATTCATTTGCGCCCAAACGCATGATTGAACCTTTACCGAATTGCTTTTCAATTGTTGAAACAGCCAATTCTAAGGCTTTGCTTCTTTCTGCGTTTGCTTTGCTGTCTACAGTTGTAGTTGCCATCTGCATCCTCTCTCGCAGCTATCGCTACGATACTTTTTAGTTTTAATGTTGCCGGCCGGGGCCGATTTAATTTCTATCGAGAACTTCAGCAAGCCAACTGATGGCATAATCAACGGACTTCTGCTGGATGGCCTTGCGATCTCCCGAAAAGATTTCTTTTCGCGAGCTTTCAAAACTCGGTCCAGCTATGGCGAAGCATACAGTGCCCACAGGCTTATCCGGTGTTCCACCACTCGGACCTGCAATGCCTGTGACCGCCACAGACCAATCAGTTTTCAGCTGCTTGCGCACTCCATGCGCCATTTGACGAGCGACCGCTTCGCTCACCGCACCCTCTTGCATGAGAGTGTCTCGACGAACCCCCAGAAGATCCACTTTCGCCTCGTTTGAGTAAGAGACCACAGAGCCTAAAAAGATGTCGGACACGCCTGGCTGCTCTGTTAAAAAAGCGGAAAGTGCACCTCCAGTACAACTTTCTGCAAAACCCACTGTGAGTTTTTGGTCGCGAAAGGATCGAATGAGTTCTTGAAGCTTTTCAGTGTTTGCCATTTTTTTAGCCTACTCCAGCAAAGCTGGAGTGTAAGCAAGCCACCTGCGAGCCCAACCAATTGGTTTGAGTGTAGAGAATCTGCATGATGAGACTAGCAATTATCCCTGCAGCCACATCGTCCACCATCACTCCAAGACCTCCTTGGACCTTCTTATCTAAATATCCTATGAACAAAGGCTTTGTAATGTCCAGTAATCTGAACACAGCAAAACCAATTGCAATGGCCTGCCACGTCATCGGCAGCCAAACCATCGTAATCAAAAATCCTAAAACCTCATCAATTACAATCTCTTTGTGATCGTGGCCACCCTTGTCCTGCTCATAAAATTCGCAAGCCACAATCCCGACTGGTAGCAGCAAAACAATGGCCGCCATATAAACAAACGGCCCCGCCATACTTAACAAGATAACCAAAGGAATAGTCATCAAGGTCCCCACCGTTCCCGGACCCTTAGGAAAACGCCCTACCCCAAACAATGTCGCCAATTGCACCAAAAAATTACGCATCCCCTGGAGGTACGCCGTACCTTTTTGCATTGCAATGCAGAATGATGAGCGTCAGAACAATTTCACCTTGGTAATTCCAGTGCGTTTCTCACCAGAAATTATCCTTCGCAAGCACTGCGAAAAAGGGTAATAATCTCGACCATGTCTTACGAGAAAGATCCCATCAAAAAACGCCAATACGCCAAACGAAAAGTCATGGACATCTTTGCGCGCCGGGATCACTCCGAAAAGGAGCTCCGAAAGAAGCTGCGAGAAAAACTAGGTAAAGAAGATGATGCCGATGACATCATCAACGAAGCCGTCGACTTTGCCAAAGAGTTCAACTTACTAGGCGATCCGACAGACCTAGCGCATCGCCTAGCCGACATGCTACATCGGCGCAACAAAGGTATTCACTATATCAACAACTACCTGAAAGAAAAAGGTCTGCCTGCCGTTGAAAGTGATCGCAACTTGGAGCTTGAAAAGGCTCTCTCCCTTATCAAAAATAAATATGAAGAAGAACATAAATTCTCGCGCGAAGACAAAGCTCGTATCGGACGCTTGCTTGCTTCCCGAGGATTTGACTCTGAGACCGTCAGAAAGGTTATCTATGAAAAGCTCTGAAATCCGCAACGCCTTTATTGAGTACTTTAAAAAGCAGGGGCATGCTCATGTCGGATCTTCCTCTTTAATTCCCGAAAATGACCCCACCTTGCTTTTTGCTAATGCAGGCATGAATCAATTTAAAAATACATTTCTAGGTCTAGAGAAACGTGATTATTCTCGCGCAGTCACCGTGCAAAAATGCGTTCGTGCGGGCGGCAAACACAATGACTTAGAAAACGTGGGATTCACGGCTCGTCACCATACCTTTTTTGAAATGCTCGGAAACTTTTCTTTCGGTGACTACTTCAAAAAAGACGCCATTCGTTTTGCTTGGGAATTTCTAACTAAAGAACTGAACATTCCAAAAGAAAAACTTTACGTCACAGTTCATATTTCCGACGACGAAGCGGCAGAAATTTGGCACCAACAAGAAGGCATTCCTAAAGACCGCATCTTCCGTTTCGACGCTGATAACTTCTGGAAAATGGGTGACACTGGACCTTGCGGCCCTTGTACTGAAATCTTCTACGATCACGGTCCTAAAGCGGGCACTATCTCAGACCCTTACAAAGGGATCGCCGCAGGAGAAGACCGCTTCGTTGAGATTTGGAACTTGGTGTTCATGCAGTACTTCGAGAATCCTCCCGGCACATTGACTCCGCTACCTAAGCCGTCCGTAGATACTGGATCAGGACTTGAGCGTGTTGTAGCGGCTATGCAAGGCAAGTTCAACAACTACGACACTGATTTATTTATGCCGATGATTGAAAGAGCCTGCAAAATCGGAAATCTTGAATACATCACTGACAAAGAAGTGTTAGCAAAAAATCAGACCGTCGCTGAAACAACCTCAGCCTTGAGAGTACTTGCAGACCACTGCCGCTCTTCTTCTTTCTTGATTGCTGATGGTGCACTTCCTTCCAATGAAGGACGCGGATACGTTCTTCGTCGTATTCTTCGCCGTGCGATTCGATATGGCAGAAAACTTTCTGCGACACAGTCCTTCTTACCTGGGATGGCTGAAGCCCTTATCGATAGCATGGGCTCTGTCTACCCTGAACTTGAAGCTCGTCGTGCACACATCCTAAATACTATTCGTGATGAAGAAGAACGTTTCATCAGCACGCTAGACAACGGAACCAATATCTTATTGGAAGAGTTGAAAAATGCAAAAGCCAAGGGAGTTACCGAACTTTCTGGCGAAGTTGTTTTCAGAATGTACGACACTTACGGATTCCCTGCGGATTTAACTCGCGTGATCGCAAACGAAAATGGCGTTGAAGTTAACGAAGCTGCTTTTGAAAAAGAGATGGAAGCAAATCGTGCCAAATCCAAAGCCTCTTGGAAAGGGAAAGCTCTCGGTGCAGACGAGCAGCATCTTATCAAGTTTGCCAAAGACTATATCGCAGCCGGAAAAATTGTCACTTTCACTGGTTACTCAAAAATGGCCGACAAAGGCGTTTTGACAGCTCTGTCTAACGGACAAAGTGAAGTGCAATCTCTAGCAACTGGCGATACCGGAGTTGCTATCCTTGATAAAACATCTTTCTACGGCGAAGGCGGTGGTCAAGCCGGAGATGTTGGTTACCTTGTTGCCGGAACTTCAAGAGCTAAAGTTCTTAACACGACTAAAATTGATGACGTCATCCTTCATCACATTGAAGTTGAACACGGTTCATTTAGCGTCGGCACTTCGATTGATACCACTGTTAGTGTTTTTGAACGTCGCAATTCGATGAGCAACCACTCAGCGACTCACTTGCTGCATGCGGCTCTTCGCAAAGTGCTTGGTACACATGTGACACAAGCTGGTTCGCTCGTTGACTCGCAAAAAACGCGTTTCGACTTTACCCATAATAAGCCTTTGAGTTCAGATGAAATCAAACAAATCGAAGACCTAGTCAATGAACAGATCGCGCAAGCGCATCCAGTGACTGTTGAACTGATGTCACCAAAAGAGGCAACAGAAAAAGGCGCCATGGCATTGTTTGGGGAAAAGTATGGGGATACCGTTCGTGTCTTAACGATGGGCGATTTTTCTTGTGAACTTTGTGGCGGTACTCACGTTAGCAACACTTCACAAATCCGTCTTTTCAAAGTGATCTCAGAAGCAGGCGTTAGCGCGGGTGTTCGTCGCCTAGAAGCCATTACTGGTGACGCGGCCATCAACTACGCAATGACTTCCATTGCCCATTTTGATGATGCTTTGGCAGCTGCGGGATTGCAAAAAAGTCCTCATTATTTGAAGCACCTTGAAACAACGGGCGAAACAGCAACTCTTGCGAATCGCATTGAAGGTTTCAAAGAACAAATGAAGCAGCTTGAAAAAGAAATCAAGAAGCTTCAAGGCGGACAAGTTAATGTCGATGACTTAGCAGCCAAGGCTTTAAGCTTTACGACAAAATCAGGTACTGCTGCTAAGCTAGTGCTAGCAGATATCGCATTGGATGACAGACAAGTTCTTGCTGATGTGACGGATCATCTGAAAAACAAAATCCAACAAGGCATCGTGGTGGTGGTTGGTCAGGGCGAAGGATCACATCCGATCATCGTGAGTGTATCAAAAGACCTCACGAAAGATGCAAAAGCGGGCGATCTCCTGAAGGAAATGGCCGGAGTCATGGGCGGAAAAGGTGGAGGACGACCGGACTTTGCTCAAGGAGCTGCTCCGAACAGAGCCAGCCTTCCTGAAGCTTTTGGAAAAGTAAAATCCATCTTAGGAATTTAAATAAAAAGAGGGAGTCGCAAGACTCCCTCTTTAATTTTGTGATTTAAAAAGATCTTATTGGCAGCTCATATCCGCCCAGCTGCTTTTCACATGGGCTACGTAAGCTTTAAATACTGCAGACAGTTCACCACACAAATCTTTGCGACCTGTTCCACAAGCATCAAATTCCTCACCCAAATTGACTCGTTGTTGGTCTGCATACAAAGAAGCATAAGCACGCTTCATACGCATACTACAAACTTGATCGGGTTGTCTGACAACTTTAGCAGCACAAATTTTAGATCCTGCAAGTATTGCATTCATCTCTGCTAATTTCTCGGCGCTTAAGCAGCGAGTTTCTAGAACATTATTTACATCATCCATTAGTTGAATTTTTCCAGACTGAACTGAAATCACCAAACGGGTGTCTGTGATTTCGTCTGAAGCTTTTTGTTGAGCGCTAGATGGCTCCGCAACATCGAAAATCTCAACATAAGTCACTTTTGCCGCAGGAACTTGTGAACCTTCATCTATAGAGCCAGTTTGAGGTAGAACGATCTTTACGTCCCCTCCCATTGCTCCACCAGCTTGCAGACCTTGATTTCCGCAGTTTTGAAAAGCAAGCACAAGTACCAGCATCGAACCCAGTGCCAAAACTCTTTTCACAATTCCCCCTTTTTCCACGTCTCAAGATGAAGTGAAGCAATATGTGTTCCATCTCCAGACCTAAGTATTATCGGTCTGAGCTGTCATAAACTTTACGGTGTCTGATATGTTTGCACTTTTGCAGGTACGAAAATAATCTCAATCCGAGACGCACCCCGAAGAAGCCTTGAGCCACTCTATGTATCGCAACGCATTTAATTTGCACGAAACCCAAGACTGATCTACGTTTTCTGCCGACAACCGTGGAGGGTTTAATGAAAAAATTGATCTTGGCTTCAATCATGCTTTTGGCTTCTTCTGCAATGGCTGACACAACTGTTTTGAAATGTGTCGTTCCTGGAAGCAACTTTGTTTCTCTTAACGTGGATCTTGCAGACGATCAGTCTGTTGATTTTGTGATGGTTTACTTGAACGAAAAAAGCACTCAGTCTGCTTTCTTCTCTCAAATGGACAAAGGAACTGTAGAAGCTCAATTGAAGAGCGGTTTTTTGAATCTTTTGGCTTTGACTGATAAGTCCGCTCAAGAAGACGGCGTTATCACAAACACAGGTTTCCTTGGCTTGGGTAAAGAAGCTGATGGTTCTTTCGGTGGCTTCCTAGCTGCTAACGGCAACATCTACCCGTTGTCTTGCTCTACAAAATAGTCTTTCTACAAGATTTCTTGTAAATAAAAAAAAGGAGGGAAATTCCCTCCTTTTTTTTTGCGCTCAAATCACCAAAATAACTCGGGGCAATGCAAATAGGTACGGCGTACCTCCAGGCTCTCTCCCCCGAAAGACAAAAAAAAGGGAGCTGCAATAGCTCCCTTTTCTTTTTCCAGATCCAAGCAGATCGTAAATCGATCTTAACGCTTAGAGTATTGGAATCTACGGCGCGCACCCGCTTTACCGTATTTTTTACGCTCAACCATACGAGGATCACGTGTAACGAATCCAGCTTTCTTCAAAGTACCTTTGAATTCAGCGTTGAATGCGATTAGAGCACGAGTGATACCCAAACGGATTGCACCAGCTTGTCCAGACTCACCACCACCAGAAACAGTGATTTTAGCGTCGAACTTGCCAAGTTGGCCCAATAGATCAAGAGGCTGTACGATCACCATGCGTGATTGCATACGGCTCAAATAATCATCAGATTTTTTTCCGTTGATTGTGATAGTGCCTTTACCAGGCTTCAAGAAAACGCGCGCAGAGCTCGTTTTTCTTCTTCCAGTTGCATAATAGAATTTATCTGCTGCTGCCATTGTCTATCTCCGATTACTTCTTCTTAGAAGGAACAGTGTAAAGAGCTGGCTTTTGAGCAGCATGAGGATGCTCAGCACCAGGGTAAGTCTTCAATTTCATGATCACTTGGCGAGAAAGCTTGTTTGTAGGAAGCATTCCGCGCACAGCTTCGTGCATAATGAAAGTAGAATCTTTCTGTTTAGCTTGAGCTGCAGTCATTTCCTTCATAGAACCAAAGAAACGAGAGTGGCGATAGTACTTTTTATCTTCCCACTTAGTTCCAGAAAGCTCCATTTTATCCGTATTGATAACAACAACAAAGTCACCAGTATCAACGTTCGGAGTGAAAATAGCTTTGTTTTTTCCACGAAGAATAGTTGCAACAGTAGTCGCTACACGACCGACCTTTTGGTCAGCGGCATCAACGATCCACCATTTTCTTTCAACTTCATCTGCTTTTGCATTGAAAGTTTTCATCTTAGGTCTCCAATAATTTTGAACGCATCAGTTTTACCGTCCGTGCATTCGGCAAAAATATGTTTGAGTTTTACAACGGGCTCTTACACTATTTTGCGGGAACGACTGTTTTAAAGTTCTATACACCTATTGTCAAGGTCCTGAGGATAATAAACCTTCAACAAATACAACCCCTGCGCTGGAGCAGGGGGCCCCGCCTGTCGACGGTCCTGAGCAGCGATTATCTCTGCCATTTTACTAGGGTTTTCGCCTTTTCTTTCCATCATCAGAGAGGTCCCCACGATGTTTCTGACCATTTGTTTAAGAAAACCACTGCCGGTCACAGTAAACTGCAAAACTCCAGGTTTTCGCCACTCCCAATCGGCCTTATAGATTTCTCGGACTGTGTCTATGATGGGCGTCCCAACCGACTGAAAGCTTTTAAAGTCTTGATTTCCCAAAAGAAATCTCGAACTCTGCTGAAGATGCTCTATGTTAATGTCTTTACGAATCCAATCCGCATACCGATTTAGGTGAGCACTGGGACGACTGCGATTGATAATAAGATAGCGGTATGTTTTATGGGTCGCCGACAAAGTCGCGTGGAAGTCTTCAGGCGCCAACCATGCTTTTTTTACAACAATTCCAGGCGGCAGATGGGAGTTGAGAGCCCAACAGACATCCCATTTCTTCTTCGGATCAATAATGCGATGAGTAGAAAAGTGGCAAACCTGGTTTAAGGCATGAACCCCAGCATCCGTTCGGCCTGATGCAAAGAGCACAATGTCCTCATTAAAGACTTTTCTCAGGGCCCCTTCAATTACATGAGCCACTGATATTTGATCTTCCTGTTTTTGTTTCTGCCACCCACAGTATCCAGTTCCGTCGTAGGCCACGGTAAATCGCACTTTTGTCAACATGGGGAGGGATTTAACATAGGTCCAACCTTTATGACCAAATAAAAACGCAGACATTTTGATGTATGGAAAATTGACAGTTCTATCATCTTTTCAATCCCGATTGACGAAGCGGTCTAGCAGGCGTACTTCTTGCCAACTTTTTACAACAACCCCCGATAGAAAAAGGAGTCCCCTATGAAAACTTTAATTATGGCTTTGATGCTTGTTTCTGGATCTGCAATGGCTAGCATTTCTTCAGACCTTGCTCTGAACGCTTCTTCTGGTGATTATGAAGTGAACTACATCAGCTGGTGTGAGAAGAACAACGTAATGGCACAAAATGATGATGGCCAAGTTTACGTTCGTGCTAACTGCTCTGACGAAGGTCTTCAATGTAAAGCCGTTGAGTCTTACCGTGGTTTCGGAAAAGTTGTAACAGCAACTTGCCAACCTGCTCAGTAATCTACAACGATACCTGCGCCGAGGATATTAGACGAAAAGTCAAAGTCCTCGCTGACGGTTTGTAGTAAGCGATACTCTAGGCTCACCCACAAGTTTGCAATTCCATATTCAGAGCTCAAAACAAAAGCCGTCTCACGATCCGCAGCCGAAACATTGAAAAGCATTCCAGCTGCTCCATAAGCTCCAGGCGTTCCAACCATTACAGGAGACTTCCCATCGTCTCTAAACTCGGCTACGGCGACATAAGTTCCGCCACCAGCCACATAAGGTGCCAACCACTGTCGATTTAAAAACTCCAAACGATAGACCACGCCGAAGTTCAAAGGAATCGCTAGAAATGTATATTTCTCTTTGGCCTCTTTGCCACTCAAACTGGCATCATTAGAAATAAATCTTCCCTGGCCACTGGAATATAAAAAACCCAACCCCGCCTGCAAACCCAATTTTCCATACTTGGTCAAAGGTTGCCATTCATAATCAAACATAAAGATGGGCTGCTGACCATCCTTGTACATCGTATCGTACGTGGTTCCATCTGCCGATTCGATTTTTGGAGAGTTCATCGAGGCTATGCGCACAGCTCCCGTAGTATTGTACTCCCGCGACTCTTTGGTCTTATAAATGTAGGCACCCTCTTTTGTAATCGCCAATAAACCATTGGCTGCTTGAGGATGATGGATGTACTCCACTCCACCTTTAGAGGTTCGACGGAAAACTCTTTTGGCGCCTGAACTCCCTGACTGTTCTGTCTCTTGAGTCACAGACTGCTCAGAAGAAGACTCTTCAGCGTCCTCTTGAACAATGGCTGGCACCTCTTCTTCTACCTCTGGAACTACTGTCTCGGAGGGCACATCCGCATTCAATGGCGCCTCTTGTTCGTCGGAGATTTCTTCCGCAATGGCTTTGTCTTCAGAGGCCCCATCAACAGGCAACTCTGAAAGAACTTCACCATCTTCTGATTCACTGCTGAAGTCTTCATATTCGTTATCTTCTTGAACGAAAGGAGCCTCCTGCGGAGCCGACTCTTCTTCTTGAGAGAAAGTATTTTGAGAAGCGACCTGCAGCAAAACAAAGCACATCAAAGGCCCAATCAGACTTTTCCAAGACATCACAGCTCACCTCGCAGGACTTCACCTACAAAAAATCGTCGCAAAAGCCCTAAAACAGAAAGAAGCCCCAAAATATAAATAATGACAGCTTGCCAGAAACCAAAAGACACACTCATTTGGGCGAATAATAAAAGAGGCCACAAAAATATACGAACCACTCCACGTGCAATATCACTTTCGGCAATTAAGTTTGCATAGTAGGGACTGTATTTATAATACAGCGAAACGAAAGTGCGCCCAGCTGAAGTCGTTAGCAAAAACTTATTCCGAAATTCTCTGAATGACTCAACTTCTGGTGCCATATCACTGCCGAATGCAGCCGTCGCGATAAAACAATGTTTGTCATCAAGAAGGCCCACCACCTCCGAAGGTGAAGTGCAGAGCTCCGACGCCGTGACCGGAGAACTTGGTGTTCCTGGCAATGGAGTGAAATAAGAAATAACTCCCGTCACGTCTTGATTCGCCATGACCATACAATAGCGAATGTCATTGGTCAGACCATCAATACGATTGTCTGCGATAGGAGGTGAAGCAGACCTATTCACACCGATGACAAATGCGTCGGACTGGTTCGTAATTCTTTGAATCGTGCTGTTATCATCCTCGCCAGCAAGTTGCTGAGTATAAAAGAAAACCACATTTGAATATTCAACACCTGCCGCAGGACTGGATGGATATCCTGGAGCCACTACCATGTTGTCGGCATAAATTTTTGCATCACCAGGATAAACTTCAAAATGACAAAATCCAATATTGCCAGTGGCATCGGCCGTGTTGCAATCCGTATAAAAAGTCTCACTACCGTCAGACGCTGCAACTCTGGCCGCAATTTTAAACGTCATGGCGTCAGTGGTTGCAGTGCCACCGCTAGTTCCCTCAAGACCCACCGACATTTCAACTGAAAAACTACCGCTACACCCTGCGCCCATGGCGACTTTGGGGTGATTGCATATATCAGCCCACGCAATCTGCGTAGACAACACTCCGTCCGTCAAAGTCTGCGTAGCTCCGTTTGCAGTCTCTCCACCAATTTTCACGAAGGCGTTCGCACTGGTGACTCCAGTACTTGTAGTGCTCATTTGAATATTTAGCTTTAATGTGGGATAAGCATTTTTCATGTTGCAAGGAACAAGGGAAGAACCTCCGCTTGCACCTAGGCAACTGTCACAAGTGCTTGACCCATCACCCGTACACGTCCCAGCAAAACCCGCATAGATAATAGGTTTCGCTGGCGTCGACAAATCTTGATTGGAAGCTCCAGAAATAGAAATCAGAGTCATCGTTGCGAGACTCTGAGAAACAGAAAACAAAAGACCTGCGAAGACTGCAAAGAGATGAAGTTTCATCCTTTAATCGAACCATGCGAAGGTCGGGATGTCAAAAAATGGAACCTATCCAGACCTTTGGCTTAAAAGAGGAAACTCGCTGAACATCAAGAAAAGAAAATCTTTTCTGCGATTTGAATTCCGTTCAAAGCGGCACCCTTGCGGATATTATCTGAAACCACCCACATCAACCAGAGTTTCGGATTTTCTAAATCACGATGAACCCGACCAACGTAGACAGGATCTTTACCAGACACTTCTCGCGCCATTGGATAGATTCCTTTTTTGGGATCATCCTGAACAACGATGCCCTCAGCTTTTGCAAATGCAGCCATCAAATGATCTTTACTGACAGTCTCTTTTAACGTCACCCACACAGATTCGCTGTGCGCATTCAAAGCTGGAATTCGCACAGTAAATGCAGAAACTTTCAAAGAGCTCTGATCCAAGATTTTACGAGTCTCGGACATGATCTTCACTTCTTCACTGCAAAAACCATCATCGTTGAAAGAGCCAATCTGAGGGATGCAGTTAAATAAAATAGGGTGAGGAAATGTCTGTGCTTTTAAATTTTGACTTTGGTAGCTGCCAGTTTGCTCAAGCAGCTCATCGTATCCACCTTGACCGGCTCCACTGACCGCTTGATAACTACTCACCCGAACTTCTTCTAAACCAAAATTTTCTAACAATGGTTTTAGTGCCACAACCAATTGAATCGTTGAACAATTGGGGTTGGCGATAATTTGCGGTTTAGCATCTTTGCTTAACAAGTGACCATTGACCTCGGGGACAACCAAAATAGTCTTTGGGTCCATACGGAAAGCCGCAGAATTGTCGACGGCATAAGCACCAGCAGCAACGGCTTTGGGTGCCCATTCTTTTGAAATGTCATCACCTGAAGAAAAGAAGACAAGATCAAGGCCTGTGAAACATCCCTCATTGAGAACCTGTACGGGCCAACTCTGCCCCTGCAACTCAATTTTTTTTCCTAAGGAATTCTCAGAGGCGAAAGGGCGAAGTTCCTCAATGGGAAACTGTCGCTCTTCCAGAATTTTCATAAATGTCTGGCCAACCATTCCGGTGGCCCCTACAACACCAACTTTAATTTTTCTTTTCATTTGGTTTTGCCTCGATCTCTTCGTCTTCAAGAACTAGGTCGCTTTCATGAACTTGTGCTGGAGCATAAACGCTAGGTTTAATTTTGCGAATATTTTTACCTAATTTGAAAACTCCAAACACGGCCCCAAGAGCAGCGTAACTCATAAAGAGAACGAACAACATAACTTCGGGACGAAGCGCAACTATCACCAAAACGCCCAAGCCCAAAATCAAATAGCGGAACGGCAAACGTTCTTTAAGATCAAGATCCTTGAAGCTACGGAAACGGAAATTGCTGACCATGACAAAAGCTAACAAAATTGTCATAATCAATAAGCCGTAATTACCCATGGGCTCAAGCTCAAGATCCTGGAATGCCAAAACAGAAGATGCGACAATGCCTGCCGCCATCGGAATCGGCAGACCTTGGAAGTAATTCTTCTCAACAACGTGTGCTTGCACATTGAAGCGAGCTAAACGTAAAGCTCCGCATGCTACAAAAAGAAAACATGCCACCCATCCTAAACGACCAAACGGCTGTAGAGCCCACAAGAAAAGCAACGTAGCTGGAGCCATACCAAAACTGACTAAATCACACAAAGAGTCATACTCAGCGCCGAACTTACTTGTAGAGCGAGTCAATCGCGCCAAACGACCATCCAATTGATCGAAAACAGCAGCAACGACGATTGCATAGGCAGCAAATAGAAAATTACCTTTGATTGACTGAATCACTGCAAAAAAACCACAGAACAAATTCCCCGTGGTCATTAAGTTTGGAAGAACATAGATATACATTGCCAGTCTTTGTGCTCTGGCATCTTCCGAGTCTATTTTATCGATATGTTGTTCTGTTGCCATCTAAGTACACCCCCGTTTAAAAAGGAGTGCAAAGACTAGCCGACATTGGCGAAAAAACCAAAGAAATAAAACAAGACAGTGAGCCCCACAGCACTGATAAGTGGCAATGTCAGATTATCATCCAACTTTCCAATGGGAACAAGCTCAGCAAAAGCCCCAACCAAACCAGCAAAAAGACTTACAATAATCAGTCGATCCATTAAGTAGTTATGGTAATTCAGAAAAACATAGGTAACAGCTGCACAAACAAAAAACGCAGCCATAAATCCCTGTATGGATTTGTGACCAAAAATTTTATCTTTGCCATACAGGATGCCAAAGTAACTTGCGATAGGATCTGCAAACGCGAGAAACAACAATGTCAGTGAAACGATAGGTCGTGGAAAAAATAGATCCACGATCAAGACGCCAGTGAGTAGAAATGTTGTACCTGCAAGCTTCTTTACTTCACTTTGACGCATGATGGGCTTAAATGCATGAATCGCCCAATCATTCAGCGCGGCATTTTTATGACGAAGAAAATCAAACGGCACAAAGAGACACCATGCTGCCGCTAGAATTGAAAAGGAAACCACTTCAGGCAAATAGACATACGCAAGGAACATCGAGAAGACTCCCGACATATGCCAAATTTTTCTTGCGTAATGAATATCTGAGCGTTTTTTCAAATCCACGGGGCCGTTAATTCCTTCACTGTTTCGCGCTAAAGTAAAGGCTGCGCTAGCGAAGATCAATTTAATTGATCTTACTCTAGCTGCATGCATTAAAGCATTGATTTATCCGAGGTTTTCACCTCAAGAACATCCTCAATAGATTTTCCCGTGGAATTTGTATAACGAATTAATATCTTATTTGAGCCTTGTTGCAGTTGAATGAGATCCGTTTGGTATTTAGCTAAACCACTTTCAAAAACTTCAGCGGTGTATCCATTGCTCTCATTCACAATCTCGATCTTCTTTTTGTCTAAGTCACCGCTGCATATCTGCCCTTGGATCTGCAAAAACTCACCGTCCACCAAAACCTCTGAAGGCGACTTCTTCTTACAATCCAAATCATGCTTTGCTACCGATAAAACTTTTGATGTAGGGACGACAGCACTTGCGACACTCGCAGGCTCTCGAAGATTGTCTTTTGAGACTACATTCAATGAGACCTCTAGGCCCTCGTCATCCACACCCATCAAAGTATCAAACGTAGGTATTCCCATCAGAAGTACCAACACGAGTGTCAGAAAAATTAACTGTGTTTCAGTAGGTTGCCGTTTAAACATGATTCATTCTGATCGGCGAACCATCGCAAGACTTTAGCTGTGTCAAATTGAGAAGAAAAAAGGAAAAATCAGGATTTTTAAAAGACATCTGATAACCTTGTATAGAACATTAGTCCAGTAAGACTCGGGGGATGATTACGATGGGCAATTTTTTGCTAAAAAAACAGCGAAATATCCGTGTATTTACCGGAGTCTTCATTTCACTCATAACTTTATTGGCATTTCAAAACTGCGGCCCCCAGCTCACTCAATGTGCAGAGGACAGCACCACTAATACCGCGAACTGCAAACCTGTAGACTCCGCAAAAGGAAGCACATCTTCTAGCTCAAATTCAAATGGTGGATCCAAAGGCTCCGTCTGGGGAAGCGGTGGTGGAGGTGGATCCCTTGGTGGCGGATTGGGCGGAGGCGGAGGTTCCTCTGGTGGCGGAGGCGGCGGCGCCGGTGGTCCCATTCTTGGTGGCGGAGGTGGAGGAAGTGGCGGTGGAGGCGGCTCAACAACTCCTGGCGGAGGCACAAACAATACGTTTCGCATCACTCGCCAACCAACGAGTGTCTCTCCTTTAGAAGGAAGCAACTGGCAAATGGACATCTCTGTCCTAGGTGGCAAAACGCCCTATAGCTATCAGTGGTACAAAAATAATATTCCTTCAACAGAGTTCACGGCTACCACTTCTTATATGACGGGAACGGCAACGTCCTACACCGAAGAAGGCTCGTATCATGTTGTGGTAAGAGACGCGACAGGAGCCTCATTGCAAAGCTCTGTAGCTCGAGTGATCTTACAAGAACCCAAAGTGGGGTGCCCTGCAGGTTCGTATTTTACCTTCACATCGGCCCAGTACGATCAGGGACATACTCCGAGATATTTCACTGAATATTTTGATGGTCCACGAGGTAAAATGCTTCTTCATTCGAGTTACGATAAGCTGAACGTTCTGTATGCCAACAGACGATTTTCACAATTATCGGAGTATTCAATCCCAGCGGAATTGCAATATTTAGGAAAAACGTTCATTAACTGTCGAACTGAGGTTCCACGAATTCACACTCCACAGCAAAATCCTGGATACTCATTCGACAGTGGAATAGGTCGCACCGATGATGGCAATGGCTATCTTTACAAGGGCGCTTTGGAATTTGAATGTCGCAATAGAAAAATCAAACTGATTGCTAACACATGCAAATGGGAAAGAGATCCTAACTACGATAATGGAGGAAATGGGGGCGGCGGATAAACCCAGCCTAGACTTGCAATTATATGCTCTGAAAATGAAAAAGGGCTCTTTCGAGCCCTTTTGCTATTTTTTATCTATACTGATCGCAAACTTTTTAACACCCGCCGCCTTAACGACATCAAGAAGCCCCACAACTTTTCCATGAGGAACATCTTTATCCGCTGATATTATCGCCTGCAAATCCGCATTTTTTCCAACCTCTTCAAGAGCTTTGGCGCGAACATCTTCTTCTTTCACAAAAGAACCATTGAGATTTATGCGTCCATCAGCTGTTAAAGCTATGTTTAGCTTACTAGGAGCCGTCTGATCTCCGCTTGCAGCCTTGGGCAAATTGACATTAATCGTGGGCTTCATAAACATCGGTGCGGTTACCATGAATATGATGAGAACCACCAAAATAATATCAACTAACGGGACGACGTTAATATCCGCTATGGCTTCGTTATCATTGTTTCCGCTGTTAAATGCCATGGACTACACACCTTTTTTCTTAGCATATGCCACACACAACTCTTTCACGCTCTCAAGGTTTTGAAAAATACTTTTCACTTGCTTGCTGTAGTAGTTGTAGAAAGCAACAGCAGGAATAGCCACAAACAAACCTGCCGCAGTGGCAACGAGTGCCATCGAAATTCCCGCCATCACCGTCTGCTGGCCAGCCTCTGGTGCCGTTGCAAGATCATTAAATGCCTTCATAATACCCAAAACTGTTCCAAAAAGACCTACATAAGGGGCATTTGAACCCACGGTCGCAAGAAACCCTAAAAACTTTTCAAGCTCCGGACGCTCAGTGAGTGCAAACGTATTGAAGATCTCTTCTAGACCTTTACTGCCCGCATCTTTCATATGCTTTAGGGCATAACCAGCAGCTCGACCTTCTAATGAACTAGGGTCTTTCGCAAGCTCCTCGACATCTTCGATGCTATTACTTTGCAAAGCCAACTTAATTCGAGCACGGATTCTTTGTGAGTCTGCAGACACCTTTTTTAGTGCAAAGTATCTTTCTAAAATCATACCGATGCTCAAAACGCTTAGAATCAACAAGATCCACAATACAACCTGATCAACAAGGTGAGCTACGGTAAACAACTTTTCTGCCAGCATCGGTAAAATCCTCCAAGTCTTTGACTGTCTAATACAATTGACTCATTATCTATAAAACCATTACTTCCGGTCAAGATATGCAAAAATTCATTTTATTTCTTCTGACGCTACTATGCCTGGTCCAGTTATCTTGCAAAAAGAACGAAAAGCCATCGTTTCTTATCATTGCAGTTGACGAATTAACAATGACTGACATCACTTGCAACGAAGATGATAAAACCCACTCCGGGTTGCAAATCTTATGCAATGAGTCTGTGCGTTTTACTCATGCCTTTACTCCCTCAACACTCACTGTTCCCGCACTGGCTTCTCTTCTGACTGGACTTTATCCTTTCCAGCATAATGTTCGCCATAATGGCGGACCACGCCTCGCTGCCGAAATTGAACTTGCCTCTGAGGTCGCCATAAAAAAGGGCTACAGAACAAGTTTTTTTTCTGGCGGAGCTCCCGTCTTCCGCCGAAGTGGACTAAATCAAGGCTTCGAAGTGTTTGATGACAACTTGGTACCGACTTTTTCTGCCATTTTTCGAAACTTTAAAAAGAATGTGGACATCTTTACGACTTGGCTTACTCAAGACGTAGACTCTGATCCTTTTTTCAGCGTTCTGTACGTACCCGATTTGCTCTTCATAAACACAGAAACCTCTACGAACCTCGGTGAAATAAGAAATCTCAGCTTAGACAGTCAGATTGATGAATTCGACGAAACTCTTTTTGATCTTGTCAAAAAACTAAAAGCCATTAATCGCTGGGATAACACCACAGTTGTTCTGGTCGGGCTCAACGGCCACACTAGCAATCCCGATAGCCGAAAAGAAATCCCACCTAACAATCTTAATGGTGAAAATACACAAGTAGCGCTGCTTATTAAGCCTGCGCAAACAAAGAAAAGAGATGAGGCGATTTATTGGAAAATCGACCAAAATGTGACTTTGGTAGATGTCGGTCGAACCCTCTTCGAGACTCTCGGAGTCAGTACTGCTGATCAAACTACGGCATCTTTCCCAGCCAATTCACTTGCGGATCTTTTAAAGACTCCTCAAACAACAGCCAACGATACAAGACCGATTTTGATTGAGTCGGGCTGGGCATTCTGGCGGAAATCAGGTCCCATAAGAATTGGTGTTATTGCAGGATATGTTCTATACATTAATGATGAAAAACCCCTGCTTTATAACACGCTCATAGATCGGTTCGAATCAACACCGCTGCCTCTTCTTCAAGAAAGCACACTCCCTACGACTCAGAAAATTCAAGCTCTCATAGAAAAAAATGAGTTCACACAATTTATCTATAACAACAAAGAGTTAGCAAAAAAATTGAGTATCCCCTATCACCGCTGGATGCGCTTAGATAAAGAGAATGTTCTTCTGCAAGATCTAAAGCGCCTCGCCCGCTCGAACCCAGAAAGCATGGATATAGCCAACTGGACTGCGCAAATCGCATTAAACCAAAAAGACTGGGAAACACTTCGACAATTAGGCGAAAAACATAACAACAATCTTTGGCAACTAGTTGGTGAAAGAAATCTCAACATTAAAGATCGTGTTCAAGGAGACGATTGCATCAATCTTTTAGTAAAAAACAACCTAGATACCGAGTCCTTGAAAAAGTGCTCTGACCCTTTGTTCCTTGATCTGGTCGACTGGTTAAGAGCTGAAGATAGAGGTCTTGCAAAAGATCTACAGCGAAAACGTTTCGAAAGATCTTTTAGAACATACATGCTAGATCAGTATATTCAAAGATCTAACATTGCAGCGGGATTAATTTGGGACACTTCCCCTGATAATATTTTTGCTCCATCACGCACTGAAATTGCCTTGCATCTGCCGGAATATGTGAAAGCAAGAAATCAAATTTATAAATCCCTTCAAACCGAAGAATGATTTGTTAGAATTATGAGACCATGTGCGGCCCTACTAGCTCGCAATCTGCAAAGATCCTAACCAGAACGGAGCTTCGGGGCTGGATTGAATCAATTTTTTGGTTAAATCTTCGAATTCAATTTGCGCTCGTTCGGTCCAGACTGCCGGCGCAATACCAGAGCCCGCAAACAAAACTAAATGATCTCCCTCCTCGATCCGAGTATCACCGCATTGAATATTTACCGTCGGATCTAAGCCGATCAAATTGACCGGAAGAGGAGCAAGTCGAAGAATTGGTGAACTGAAATCAGCCGAGTAATCAAAACCTATAGATAGCGGCTGTAAAGTCTGATTTTTTCTTTGAATCAGCAAGCTGGGGTTGCCAACTTGGGCCCAAGCAAGTTGAGAGCCTTTTTTCAAAAGAGTTAAAATCTCAACTCCAGAAAAATATTCATTACGATTTTCGCCGCGATAAAGTAGATCGTTAGCAATCTGAATAGCGATTCTCAAGTGATTTACTTCATCCGTTAGACAAGTTAAAAATTCGAAGGGAGAAGTTACCTCTACATCTGATTGGGCAGCTTCCACATACTTCACAACCTCTTCGATCACTTTCGCCGCATGTTCGGGTTCCCCCCAGGATGTGGCTACAACCAAAAAAGATCCGTCTTCGCTTTCATGCACAAGAGGTTTTGGGCGTAAGTTTTTGGTGCTGTAGGACCTTTCCTTAAGACTCACTTTATAGATCTCCATATTTCTTCATTTTGATAAAGGCTTTCTTATAATATTCCCCATCCGGAATATCCAACTCGAGGATTTTTTTCCATTTATCCTTCGCACCCGACTTAGATTCTCCACCTTCAACGTTTCCAAAACTCTCTTCAAGAATTCCCTCTTGATAGATAACCATCATATTCTTTTTCAATTCAGTCGTGTAAGAATCAATTTTATCCGTGATCTCGGTATTGTCAGGATCTAAAGCACGAGCTTTTCGCAAAGCCAAAATGGCTCCTTTTAAATTTTGCGCCTGATAATATTTCTCAGCCTCTGCCTGAAAAGTTGCCGTCTTCGAATTCATCATTTCGCGAATAGAAGCAATAGTCCTCTGCGACTCTGCCCTCAAACCCTTAGGATCTGGTAGCTTTGATTCTACAACTTTTTTATAAGCCGCAATCGCATCGATAGGCTTCCCTTTCTTCTGGACTGCTTGGGCCTTATCATAAATCGCTTTGAGTTTAGCCACCTCTGAAAGATATGCCGCTTTTTCCGCTGCTTTCATTTCTCTTTGCGCTAAAATAGCGTCTACTTGATTCTTCAAATCAACTATGCGGGGATGGTCAGGATTAAATTCAATAACGCTACTCAAACAGTCATCTAAATCCGACATAGTTATGGAAGGATTTATCTTCTTTTGACAAATGCTGGCTTGTTTCTGAATTTTCTCTTCCCATTCTGCTTTCTCTTTTTCAATCTGCTCCTGACGCCTTTGCTGCTCTTGGATGAAAATGGCTTCTTTTGATAGGCGTTCAATTTCTTTTATGTCTTCATAATCAGGAACAACAGACTGAATCTTTACAATTTCATCCTGTGCGAGTTGATACTTGCCCTGCATGTACAAATTCTTCGCATCTTTATATCTTTGTCGAACCAGTGCTTGTTGCTCTGGTTGAAGCTTCATAAATGCTTCTTGGGGAGAACCTGGAGCATAAGTTGGTGTTTTCGCTTTTGTGTTTGGCTTATCACTATCGTCCATCACTAAATAGACAAAAAGTAAAAGCACCACAGCACCTATAATTACCTTAGGACGATTTTTTTTGAAATCAAACTTTCCAGATTTGGAATTAGAAAATTCCGTATCCTGAGGAGGCAACAAAGGATCAACACCTACAGGCGGTTGATATGCAGCCACCCCATTCTGCGCCGGTGCTTGATAAAGCATTGGCGTCGCATCACCCGAAGCATTCATGACTGCATACGATGGATTCAACTGAACTAACTCCAGTCGATTCTTAAAATGAGCATCATAAAGCTCAAAAGAAAGATTATTTGTAAGGACGTTAATTACATCACCACTTTTCAATGGTGTCGGCTCTGCTGATGAGATTGGCATCCCATTTAGAAGTGTCCCATTGACACTTCCCAAATCGATTATTGCATAATTATCGCCCATGCGACGTACTTCAAATTGACGTCGACTTACACTCTGATCACGAATCTGAATTTGACAAGTGGGATCGCGACCGGCAAGCCAAGTATAACCACTGTCTAGTTGAATGGTTTCTTGCGCTTCTCCTTGAGCATCCAAAACCTTTATAAAAGCAACAACTGGAGGTGCGATACCAATCAGCGTTTTTTCATCACTCCCTTGGAACTCAACTGATTTATTGCCGTTAGTGACTGCCGGAAGATTCGCAGAATCTCCAAATGAATCAGCAACAGGTGCAGGAGATGATGCCTCTACTGGCTCATAAAATTCAAAATCAAAAGACGAAATAGAAAACTGATTGCCCGAACTCAAAATCAACTGTTGAACTTGATTGCCATCAAAGTTGATTTCTCCATATCTAGAAATCATTTCAACATTCCAAGATCCCTCATTAAAGAAAAGCTTAAAATGCTCGCGCGAAATACCTTTCTCAGATGACAACACAATTTCACAATCATCCCGACGTCCAGCCACATAGGTCTGGCCTTCGTTAAGTTCTATGTCATAAATTTGTTTGCCTCTTAGGCGCACCCGAAGTCGATTCATCAGAATCTCCCTTCTAGGTTCAGAGTGCATTCCTGAAAGTACTGTTGTGCTTCTTTATAAGTCGGATCATCAGTGCGATTGAGCAACATTTTCATCACGTTCGAGTAATTTGATTGGCACATTTTCCAATTTTTCTTTTCTCGGTAGCGATTTCCTTGAAGCATATTAAACTTAACCAGCTCATCAAATTTAATTTTTGAAAGATGAAAATAACGTTTAGCTAATTCATTATCTGGATCCAAGTTCAAAACGACCTGGAAAGCCTCACGAGCCCGAGCATATTGTCCTTGCTGAAAGTCACGGAAACCTTTCACAAAGTTTTCTTGTGCTCGACGGTATTGAACTGTGTCATACTTCTCTTTCTTCAAAGTGAGAAGCTCTTGCGTTCTTTTCTCTGCCTGAGCCGTGTCTTGAAGAGTGATTGTTGAGGTGCGAATTTCGTTGGGATCTTTTGCCGATTTTTTATTAGACGGTGAAAACAAGAAAAACCCAATCAAACCTAAAAGCGCGATCAAACCATAAAACCGAACCTTAGGGTTTTTTAATAAGCCACCACTGCCAACACCGGAACTCACCCCTAATGGAGCATCCTGATGACCTAAAACAGAGCCCAACGCCTGAGGTTGTGATGAACCTACGATAGAAGCCCCACTCTGATTTTGTGAAGGCACATAAGACATCGAAGGAACAGGAGGCTGATACCCACCTGAACTGACCGGAGGGGGAACAGGTTGTTGCATTGTAGGGACTTGCGACGGCGCAACTTGAGGTACAGAAGTCGCATTTGGAACAGGACTCAAAGCCGGAGACACGGCTGGCGGTTGAGGCGCGCTTGGTGTTGGCGAAACTGGATTCGTCATTTTAAAGACAATTTCCGTATCTCCAATAACAAGAACAGATTCATGCTTCAACAGTTCAGATTCAACAATGTGACCATTAGCCAGAATAAAATTCTTTTGGCTTACATTGATTACCACAAACTCAGTCAGACTTCTCTGACGAATTTCAGCATGTTGACGACTCACGCGAGGATCATTCGCAAGTACAACATCGTTCTCTGGACCACGACCAATAAAGATCGAATCCTTCGCAAAGCCCATCTTGAGACCCACATGGGGCCCCTTCAAGACTTCGATGGTGTATTTGATCATTTCATCCGCTCGCGGAGCTGCACCCATTAAGAGCCCCCCTCTGCCGGTGAAACAGTAATAACAAAATAATCCACTTCAGTTCCTGTTGTCATACCCTGACAACTGAGAATACAAAGATGTCCGCTAAACTCGAGTTGATCTGTATGAATGATGCTTGGATTTTCTCGCACCTTTTCCATAAGACCTTCCATATTTTGTTGTAAAGCCACGTCAGGTATTGCCTTAAAGGGCTGCCCAGCTAATTGACCAGATTCCAATCGCGCAATTTGATTAAAGGCTGCATTACAAGAAATGATACGCCCTTCACGAGAAATTGCGACACAGGGATATCCAATAATCTGCACTAAATTTTCTGCTTCTCCATCTTTGTTGACAAATCCGCCGGCATGCCCGCCATCGGAATCTGCTCCTCCGTGAATATAGCGAGTCAACAGACTGTTGATATTGCCGACCAGCGCTTGGAAAGGAGGAAACATGAAAGGAACCTCAGTATGATCTGTCTTTTCTCGCATGGCCACATCAAGCTGGGAATTCAGAGTCAACAATGGATACTCAATTAGTTTGTACATGAAGAAGTAAATGATCAAACCTACCAGACTTGCAATCAACAGGGTTTGCATAAACAAACTGATGGCTCTTCCATCATCGAAAGCTAAACTACCGACATCGTATAACACGATGGCATGTGCTTTGACGGATTGCTCACCCGTGTTGGGATCAAAAAGACCAATTGGAAAACTAGCCCCGATAGTTGACGAATCAACTTCAACGGCCAACGGACGCATTTCACGACGAGCTGTATGCACAAATGGTAAGTCTGGAGTAGTGCCAGCACGAGATGCTGGAGCCAAAATCATCCCGTCGGATTGCTGAACGATGAGTACCTGACTGACACCATCTTCCGCCTCTGCCGAATTTGTACTTAATGCGGAATAACTATTCTGCAACAGGGCCGTCTGATTCATTGTCGCTAACGTTCGCACAATAGAAGAAGCTCTTCTTTTACTTTCGGCAACAATACTGGCTCGAGTGAGGTGCACCATCGGAATCATAGACAACAAAGTCGTAGTAAAGATAAAGATGGCAACAAAACCTAACAGTACCATTCTCAATTCAATAAATTGAGGCAGCTTATAAACGCCCGGCAAGGCCACTCGCTCTAAATATTCATTTAACTTATCAATCAGAGGCTGAATGCCGCCTTGGCGATAAGCGGGAGCCGAAGCTCCTGCTGGTATACTTCCAGGTGCAACTCCACTGGCCGCCATTTCTTGCCCTGCCTGCATACTAAGATCCTGAGCCGCCGCTCCGCCGCCATAGTATTGCATAGGTGGAGGTGTAGCCATTCCGACAGGAGCCGTTGCCATATGAACTTGAGGTACTTGGGCCCTCATATCAGAGGCTGGAATAATATCTGCTAAAATATCATGAACTCCCAACTTATCACCTAAGCGCAAGATTCCCGTTTGAATTCTCATCCCATTCAAATAGGTACCATTGCTAGAGCGCAGATCAGTGACCACAATCCTGTCATTAAAAACTGAAACTTCAGTATGCTCTTTAGAAACACCCGGACTTAACAGTTTTATGTCACACTGAGAAGCACGACCGATGAGGTTTCTACCCATCTTCAGCTTAAGAATTTGTCCAGCCTGAGGGCCTGTCAGTATTCTAAGTGCCCACATAAAGTTTATCTCCAACCTGAACATTTATTTTTTGACTGGCCCCAGCTGCCAACTCAACGACAGAACTAGCTCCCCACACTGGAAATATCAATCGCCCTGGGGGAATATCACGATAGATCGCTTTAACCGTAAAATGACGATCTAAAAAGACACAATCAATCGGAAACTTCATAAAGAAAGTATGAATACTATTACAGCGTGGAATCCAAAGTCCTTGGCTTTCGATCAACTCAGTTCTTCCAAGTAGCCCCTTACCTCGCTTCCAAAAAGTATGGGCAACCTCGAGCTGAGGAATCAAGATTTGATCTGTTGTTTTACTCCTCAATGTGTTCATCAGCTACTTCCCATACATAAAGGACACCGCTACGGGACCAAAAACCATAATAAAAACTGCCGGTAAAATAAATATCATCAACGGAATCAAAATTGTTTGCGATGCCCTAGCACCGGCTTTTTCTGCTCGAACGAATCTTTCCAGACGCATTTGCACAGATTGATCTTTTAGTACTTGAGAAATACTGGCCCCTGTGGACTCAGCATCAACCAATACGGCCACAAAGCTGGTGATTTCATTCATATCCAAGCGTTCTGCCATGTCTTTCAATGCCTGTGTCTTAGAAGCACCGATCTTGATATCTTTTAAAACAATACCTAATTCATTTGCCAGCACACTGTCTGTGCCTTGAGCTTTATCCACAATTTTTTGAATCGCTGAAAAGAAATCCAAACCTGCTTCAACTGATAAAGCCAACAAATCGATAAAGAAAGGAAGGTCAGCTCTCACTGACAATTCTCGATTTTTCTTGGCGCCTTTAGCATGAATCTGAGGAAGATAAAAACCAACCAAGCCTAATCCGACTAACACACCGACAGACAATCCCAGCTGCAAAGAGAAATTCATGATGAAAAGAAAAATAGGAAACATCAGACCCCACAGGATCTGGAGTCCAATAAATTCATCTTCATTCAACTCAGCAGACAGTCCACCAGTTTTAATATACTTTCGAACTCTGGCTCTGTAGCCCTCGTTGCGAATCTTTAAGGCATATTTCAAAGTAAACTGATGCACCAACGGACGAGAGATATTGATGATTTTATTTTTTGATTCAACGGGTTCATCATTATTGGCCCAAGACAATTGAGCCTGATCCGAATTGCTATTGAAAATTGTATTAACAAAAAGGAAGACCGCCACTCCTGCGAGCAGCAGACCTAGAATGAGCATTAATTCTGCACTTCCCATTTTAGCCTCTTTGTGTTCAATTACCTCTATGACACCACTTATATTGGCATCTGAGTCACCACGTCGCCGAGATCTCCTCCAACAGGCGGGATTTTCGTTCGACGTCGTCTCGGTTAAAGTATCGGAAATTCCTGACAAAAACCTGAATGTGAATGAACAAATTTTAGATATTGCTAGACGTAAGGCGAGAGCGGCGTTGGCCCATCTAAAGTCCGTGCGTGAAGGCCATTTTCATGTCCTCTCGGCCGACACAGAAGTTATTTTTGGAGGGGGACCACTGGGAAAACCCTCCGATCGTCAAGATGCCTATCGAATTCTAAAACTTTTGTCGGGTCAGACTCATGAGGTCAAAACAGCTGTCTGCATTATGGACAGTTTGTCAGGCCGCGAAATATCTCAAATCGAAACAACTCAAATATTTTTTAAAAACCTGTCTGATGATGAAATCTGGACCTACATTGATACCGGTGAGCCCATGGACAAGGCGGGGGCTTATGGAATACAAGGCCTAGGTGGACAATTTGTTACACATTTTGAGGGACCCTTTGATAATGTCGTGGGACTTCCCATCGAGCTCGTTCGCCAAATGCTCGCGCAAATATCTTAATTGTGAAATTAATGCTGTCTAATTTTTTGTCACCCTCGAATCCTTAGGGCTTTTTCAAAGACCTCTGATATGGTACACCCTGCGATCACAATCTGGAGGTCCCCTAGTGAAACGTCTTCTTACTTTGACTCTGACTGCTGCAAGTCTGCTAACTGCCTGTGAAAAAAATCTTGTCGGTTCGCCTGCACAAATCTCAGAAAAACAGAATGCTATTATTGGTGGACAAGCCGCTTTGCAGACAGATGCCATCACCGCTTCCACAGTTTCTATCATGGTGAATTATGACGGCTCGCCATTTTCGATTTGTACAGGAACTCTCATTTCTCAAAACCTTGTATTGACTGCCACACACTGCTTAGATGGAATGGATGCTAGTGAGCTCTTCATTTTTTTCGGCGCCAATCTTCCAAAAAAAATAGACACTAAAAAATTACTGAAAGTTGCAGACTTGAGGGTACACCCGAAGTACGAAATGCTTTTTGATGAGACCGATGAAGACACACCTGTGACTGGCCTCAATGACGTTGGACTTATACGTCTTGCACAGAATGCTCCTGATTCCGCGCGACCTGTTGCTATCGCAAAGCAAAAAAACATCTTGAAGCCCGGAATATCTTTATTGTTAGCGGGATACGGTATCGTCAATGAAATAGGCGATCCTACATATGCCAAAGGTTTAAACTATGTACGAGTACCATTTGTGAAGCCTGCGTTTGAAAGCATTTTAGTTACGGACCAAACAAACGCACAAGGCGCCTGCAGTGGTGATTCGGGAGGCCCCGCTTATGTCGAAACACCGAATGGATTGATCGTTGTCGGCATCACTCGAGGTCCTCATGGACAATCCCTAGACTGTCGACATTACGGTGAATACACGTCTGCTGCACACTTTCAAAGTTTCATTGAAGACATGGCAAAAGAACTTGGGGCCCTAGCGCCACAATTTATCGACCTACCTGCAAAATTCTGATAAGTTGGGGCATGGATTTAAAGTCAATCATACAAACCTGTGCCCCAGCCAAAGTTCTTGCCGTTTCAAAACTCCAGACCGAAGAAAAGATTCGCCTCCTCTACACAGAAGGGCAGCGGGACTTTGGCGAGAACTATGTCCAGGAAGCCCTAGAGAAAATTGAGCATCTTAACAATTGCACCGATATTGCGTGGCACTTCATCGGCCATCTCCAAAAAAATAAAGCAAAATTTGTCGTTGGAAAATTTGCCTTAATCCATTCGGTTGATTCACTAGAACTCGCACAGGCATTAAGCAAACAATGTCAAAGCAAGAATGTTCAACAAAAAATTCTTCTTCAAGTGAACCTAGCCAAAGAAGAAAGCAAAAGTGGTTTTGACGAGGAGACTCTTCAAAGTCAGTGGGAAGAGATTCAACATCTGCCTGGCTTAATTATTTGTGGCCTCATGACCATGCCCCCATTAACCGAAACCGGGGAGGAAGTGCGTCCTTACTTTAAGGATTTGCGCAGACTTCAGGAGAAACTTAGAACTAGCGTGGATCCAATGATTCATCCGATGAACGAGTTGTCTATGGGAACAAGTCATGATTTTAAGGTTGCCGTCGAAGAAGGTGCAACGATTGTCAGGCTTGGGACTATTTTGTTTGGCGAACGCCCCAGCAAAATGTAAGATGACTTGAGTCTCAGGGAGAAAAATGAACCCACTGTTAAAAACACAAAAAATCGGTTTTCTTGGCGCTGGCAACATGGCACAAGCTATGATCAAAGGATTAGTTGAAGGCGGCATCCCCGCAAAAAATATTTACGCTACAAACAGATCACCAGGTAAACTGCAAAAACTTGTTGAATCCTTTAATATACAAACATCTCCAAGTAACGAAGAGCTTGTCGACACATGTGATATCGTTATTTTGGCAGTGAAGCCACAAGATCTTTTCACGGCGCTGGAGCCAGTCACTCGCGCTTTTGATGAACACAAAATTGTGATCAGCATCGCTGCGGGCATCCGCATGGAAAAACTTGAGAAACATCTAAACAATGCACGCTTAGCTCGTGTCATGCCCAACACACCATCACTTATTGGACGCGGTGTGATCGGTTATTTACTGAACGACGATGATGACAATGCACTCGATGCAACAGTCGAAGATCTTTTCACTCCCCTTGGGAAAGTCATCAAAGTTGCTGATGAAGATCAATTTGAAGCTCTCACAGTTTCTTGCTCTAGTGGCACCGGATTTGTTTTTGAAATGATGATGTACTGGCAAGATTGGATTGAGGAACACGGTTTTTCAATCGAAGAAGCGCGCCTTATGACCATAGAAACATTTGTGGGGGCCTCTTTGCTGGCCGCACAAGCTCGAGAGGACGTAGAAGATCTGCAAGCCCGAGTGACCTCCAAAAAAGGCGTCACGGCAGCTGGACTTCAGTCCATGCGAGAACTGGAGATCGAACGTGCCTTACGCATTAGTTTTGAGAAGGCCGCGATGAGAAACAAAGAAATGGCCCGGGAGATCAAATAATCTTGCCCGGACACAGACTGGACACTTATTCTTAATTCATCATGTTCAAGGAGGAACAGAATGAGAATTACTCCTATCGATATTGCACACAAGTCTTTCAATAAAAAAATGATGGGCCTAGACGCCGAAGAGGTCACAGACTTTCTTCAGCAGATCGCTTCTCAAATGGAAGCTTTGATCCAAGAAAGAAACTCTCTTAAAGAAAGCATCCGTGAAAAAGAACTTTCACTGATGGAGTACAAAGAGCGCGATCAAGTTTTAAAAGAAACTATCGCCACAGCCACACAAATGGCGGAGCGCCTTCGTCAGGACGCAGAACGCGAAGCCAAGCTCATCGTGGCAGACGCCCAACAGAAATCAGAAATCATCACGCGTGATTCAAGAGACTCTTTGCGCAAAATGTATCAAGAGGTTACTGATTTGAAGCGCGCTCGCATGCAATTTGAAGCGAATTTGAAAGCTTTAGCACAAGCGCATCTTTCTTTGCTTGAACAAGGCGAAAAGTACATGCCGCAAATGCAATTACCTGGACACAATATTGTCAACGGGGCTCCGAATACTTCAACTTCCCGTTCAGCCAATATCTCCCCACTATCTGCGGAGTAAGTCAGGTTTCAGAAATGATCGAAGCAATTCAAGGTGGAGTTCGACTCCACCTTTTTATTCAGCCTAAGTCCTCAAAAAACGAAATCGTGGGACCCCACAACGGCGAACTCAAAATAAAAATCACAGCTCCCCCCATTGACGGACGCGCCAATGAAGGCCTGATCGAGTTTCTATCCGATCATTTCAACATACCTAAACGCTCAATCTCACTAGTAAAAGGCGAAACCGGCCGGCACAAAACCGTCGACCTCCAAGGCATCGACCTCCCCACCGCCCAACAACTTTTACTAAAATAAAAACTCTCCGTCCCCTGCACCCATAATCAACATAGAGGCTGATCAAAAAGGTTCAGATGCAAGGCAGAGGCCTTCAACCGCAACGCACACGTCTACGTAGAGGATGAAGTCCGACAACGCCGCAGATGGGCCTTTTTCATCAGCCGACTAGCGTTTGCGCTTTTTTTGGGACCTTAGCTCTACATCAAATTCTGTCTCATCCAGCTGACGCTGCAATTCATCCTCGTCAATACGTGGCTTCTTCTTTGGAGGTGCTTTGAATAGATTCTGATCAATTCCATCTTCAAGAGCTTCGCGAAATCTTTTAACTTTTCGTTCTGAACTCACTTCAGACTCTTCATACATATTGGAACGATACGAGGGAACTTCAGAGGAAATGGGTGCGACATAAGTGTCCTCAACATATCCCTCAGATAAATCAAAGCTGTAACGAATAAAACCACCCGCATGAAATCCCGCTGCCGCATTTGTTCCAGCCAAAGTCATTCCACCTTGTAAGGACAAGTTCAGTTTGCGTGTAAACATCCAGCCCGCATAAACTTGAGTATCAACAACAGACGGATCTGCCGCATAAAACTTGAACGAACCGGCATTTGCCGCATTCAAATACGCCGTTCGCAAAGCGGGGTTTGCCACGGTATCTTCTGTCACACTTTGACTTCCGAACAGCTCAGCCCCCCAGCGGAACCGACTGTGCCTGAACTGAGCACCGACACCCCAAGGCATCAAAAAAGAACGTCCCTCGGCACGGTAATTAAAACCCAACCAACCATACAGATGAGTCACACCAAAGTCTTTCTGGGCAATCAAGCGGGACTGAACTTGCATGACCCCCTCTGAGTTTAAAACCGTATCAGAGGTTGGCTCAACTTTCTCTAGCGGTACAATGGCCACAACTTCAGGAACCAGCTGAATCCAGCCAGAATACATCAAGAAATCAAAACCGGCAGCAACTTCACTTAAGGAGCTGTTGGAACGAGTCGCAAGGGAGTCCTTACTTTCAGAGTTCCCCACGTTACCCCAAGCAAAAACAGACCAATCACGACGCGGAACATAGCGAGTTTCCAATTTAACATCTAGCAACTGATAATAGTTTTCTCCAGTGAGCTTTTGCTCGTTACCAGACGAAGAATAATTCGCATTTGAGTAGAAATACTGGGTTCCTAGCTCGACATCCCAATGATCGCGTTTAAATTCTTTATAGTTATCTAACGCCAGGGCTTGCCAGGTGATTAAAAAGACGCCCCCAAAGACTATGGTCAACTGCCGAAGATTATTTGCTATTTTCATGACTTCCTAATATTAAACACCCTATGACATCCACATCAAATAAATCACGTTTAGCCATCATCTTTTTCACCGTTTTCCTTTATTTAGTGGGCTTTGGTGTGGTGATACCCATCATCCCCATCTTAAGTCGTAACTTTGGCGCCACCGCTTTGCAGACTGGACTTTTGTTATCAGTTTACTCGCTGATGCAATTTTTGTTTTCCCCATTCTGGGGTCGATTGAGTGACAAATACGGACGACGACCCATTTTGCTTTTTTGCTTGGTCGGTGAAGCATTGTCTTATGTGATCTTTGCTTGGGCCCGGTCGCTAGAGTGGTTGTTCATTGCGCGCATTTTAGCTGGCTTCTTTGGTGCAAGTATTTCCACCGCTTCTGCTTACATCTCTGACATCACTCCAAAAAATGAACGTTCTAAAGGAATGGCTTTAATTGGAGCTGCCTTCGGATTGGGTTTTGTTTTCGGCCCAGCCCTCGGTGGCGGGTTGGCAGTGTGGGGAGCTAAAATTTCTGCAGAACCTCACTTCGACACTTCATTTGCCTCTTATTGGGTGGCAGCTCTTTGTTTAATCAATTTCCTTTTTGGCTTGAAATTCCTCAAAGAGTCACTCAATGAGAAAAGTGAATCTGCTGAAAAGAAAAAACGCTTGTCTGTTTTAAGTCATTACTTACGATTAAAAACTGTAGGCCCTCTTGTGCAAGTTTTCATGCTGACTTCTTTAGCTATGTCAGCCATGGAAGCCACACTGATTTTGTTCATGGGAGACAAATTCAATTGGGATGTGAAACAAGTCAGTTTCGGTTTTGCTTATATCGGAGTGATCATCATTTTCACGCAAGGCTTTTTGGTCCGTCGTCTTTTGCCAAAATGGGGTGAACGAAAAGTTTTGCGTTTGGGCTTGATCCTTTTCACCCTAGGTCTATCTGGAATTGCGATTGCGGATAACATGGTTGTCATGGGCATCACGATGACTCTTTTATCATTAGGCAATGGGCTCTCGAACCCTTCTATCTTAGGAAGCGTCAGCTTACTTTCTGACTCCAAAGAACAAGGCGAAGCTATGGGAGTCACTCAAAGCATGGCATCCCTGGGACGCATCCTCGGTCCCGCACTCGGTGGCGCTTTATATAGTGCTATCTCAATGACAGCTCCATTTTGGACTTCGGGAGCTTTGGCATTAGCAGGACTCTTGATCACACTGGCTATTTACAAATCGATCCCTGAACATGGACGAGAGGCTTAACCATGGACTTCAATAGCATCGGATACTTTCAGTTCAACAATCTTATGCAAAGTCGCGTTCCTCTGATACTCATTCAATTAGAGCCCGTCGACTTGAAGCCTTGGTATAATAGTGTTGTTCAGATGCACTTAGAAAACATCACCGTCCAATGCAGCCCTGAAGAAGCTTTGGACATCGTGCAATCCAAAGGACTCCCTAAACACTTTGCCATCGTGGTGCTTGATCTTAACGGAGACAAAAGTCCAAGTGTCGCAACCATGATTGAACAAGCTGGCTTTACCAATTCCTATTACGTTAAAGGTGGCTTCTTGGGAATTTCACAAGAACGCGAATAGCTTCGAGGGGCTTGTTGCTGCGATGCAAAGTGATTTTTGAGACCCAAAAAAGGCCTTCCAAAGGAAGTCTGCTTTTATCTGCATATTCTCTTCTTTGGCCTACCGTTAAAAGCTTGAGTTTGTTACTCTCTAAAGGTTAAAAACTTAACGATTTTATATCCTTAAATCTTTAGAGGTCCTGCAATGTCAGAACAATTATCCGATCGTTACAATCCCGCAGATGTAGAAACTCGCACCTACCAGTGGTGGGAAAATTCGGGATACTTCAAAGCTCAAGATCAATCAACGAAACCGCCTTTTTCAATCATCTTACCTCCCCCGAATGTCACAGGCTTTTTGCATATGGGACACGCCTTGGATCACACGATTCAAGACATGTTGATCCGTTGGAAAAGAATGAATGGCTTCAATACAATGTGGTTGCCAGGAACAGATCATGCCGGAATCGCCACTCAGTCTGTAGTTGAACGCGAGCTGAAAAAAGAAGGTGTGAACCGCCATGATCTTGGTCGCGAAAAGTTCGTAGAAAAAGTTTGGGACTGGAAACATCAGTACGGTGACCGAATTTATTCACAAATGCGCCGCCTTGGTGACTCTTGTGATTGGGATCGAGCTGTGTTCACTTTGGACGAAGGTGTTTCCAAAGCCGTTCGTAAAGTGTTTGTAACTTTACACAAAAAAGGACTGATCTATCGCGGTCAGCGCCTAGTAAACTGGTCAGGCCCTCTTGAAACTGCAATTTCAGATTTGGAAGTTGAACACAAGCAAATCAAGGGCTCACTTTATCACATTTCTTATCCTCTTGAGGATGGCTCTGGTGTGCTAACTGTAGCAACAACTCGTCCAGAGACAATGTTAGGTGATAGTGCAGTTTGCGTTCACCCTGAAGATGATCGTTATAAGCATCTTGTTGGTAAAAATGTTGTCATTCCTTTGATCAACAGAAAAATAAAAATTATTGCTGACACTTATGTTGATAAAGAATTTGGTTCTGGCGTTGTTAAGATCACTCCAGCCCATGATTTCAACGACTACAAGATCGGCAAATCTCACAATCTTGAATTCATCAATATTCTGACTAAAAAAGCGGAGTTGAATGAAAATGCAGGACAATACCAAGGATTAAAAGTTCAGGAAGCGCGCAAAAAGATTTTAGAAGATCTTAAAGCACAGAATCTCTTAGTGAAGGAAGAGCCTCACGTTCACTCTGTGGGTCACTGTTCTCGTTCCGGCGCCGTTGTCGAACCTTTCCTTTCTGAACAGTGGTTCGTAAAAATGGAACAACTCGCAACTCCAGCAAAACGAGTTGTCGAAAACGGCACTATCCGTTTTGAACCAGAATCATGGACCAAGGTTTACTTGCACTGGCTTAACAACATCGAAGACTGGTGTATTTCACGTCAATTGTGGTGGGGACATCGTATCCCAGTATGGTACTGCGATGATTGCGGTCACCACACAGTGAGCGAAACAGATGCGACAGCTTGTGAAAAATGTGGAAGCACTAAACTTTCTCAAGATAATGATGTTCTAGACACGTGGTTCAGTTCTGCGCTTTGGCCGTTCTCTACAATGGGCTGGCCGAACGAAACAGAAACTCTGAAAACGTTCTACCCAACGAATTATCTGGTGACAGGTCATGACATCATTTTCTTCTGGGTCGCCCGAATGATTATGATGGGTCTTGAGTTTAAACGAGATGTTCCATTCCGCACGGTCTACATCCACGGCCTTGTTCGTGATTCTCAGGGCAGAAAGATGTCGAAGTCTCTTGGAAACTCTGTCGATCCAGTTGAAATGATCGAAAAGTACGGAGCTGATGCGCTTCGCTTCACATTTGCCGCCCACTTGTATTCCGGTAAGGACTTAAAATTTAGTGAACAGCGCCTTGAAGGATACCGCAACTTCATGAATAAAATTTGGAATGCGGCTCGTTTTGCGTTGTCTAACTTAGCGGACTTCCAAGCTCCAGCAGAAGGTGTTAAAGCTTTGCCAAACAAAGCCCATATCAGCGTCTTCGATCAGTGGATCATCACGAAGCTTGCTGAAGTGACCAAAGAAGTGGAAGAGGCCATGGAGTCCGAAAGATTCTCTGATGCGGCCAACGCACTTTACCAGTTCATTTGGAATCAATTCTGTGATTGGTATATTGAATTCACAAAACCAATCATGAATGGAACGAACCTTGAAGAAAAAAAGGCAACACAACTTGTGATTGCCCAGGTGTTGAATCGAATGATGCGCCTTCTTCACCCATTCGCACCTTTCATTTCAGAAGAGATCTATCAAAAACTACCAATCAAAGGTGAAGCTTGTATCGTCGATCAGTTCCCGAACATTCGTAACGACAAAGAATTCTTGGCATTGGGATCTTCTCAATCAGCTTTCGAAATCGACATCGTAAAAGAAGTGATCACAGCGATTCGTAACATCCGTGGTGAAAACCGCATCAGCCCGGCAGTTAAAATCAACGCTCGACTGGGTGTTACGAACGATCAGGTACAAAAAATACTTGGCAACAACAAGACAGCCATCTTGACGATGGGTCGCCTTGAGAACTTAGACATTGGCGTTGAGGGTGACCTCATGAAGTGTGCTGTAGCTCAAGTCATTGTTAAAGAGGCTAGTGCGAAAGTGATTATTCCACTGGAAGGATTGGTCGATTTTGATGAGGAAGTAAAACGCATCAACAAGTTGATCGAAAAACTTCAGAAGGACATCTCACTTTTGAGCGGTAAATTATCTAACGAAAAATTCATCGCCAATGCCGACGAGGATGTCGTTGCCGCAGACAAAGCTTTGTTGGCGCAATCTAAAATCCAAATCGAATCGTTGCGTGATGCTTTAACTCGCTTCACATAACTTATTCAAATTTCAAACAAAAAAGGGCAGATGGTTAAAACCTTCTGCCCTTTTTTTGTCCCGCCGACCCCAGTCCCTCGGAGATCCCCAGGAGGTACGCCGTACCTTTTTGCATTGCAGAGCGCTAATTTCACAAAAACAAATCTCTGAAAAAATAGAAACTCGAGAAACGCTTTAAGCTTTTAGAACTACTTACACTGACAAACCATCGTCGCTGCAGAGTCTGCTCCCGTGCAACGGTAAGTGCGCCCATCATGCGGAAGTGAGTAAGAATAAATCTTTCCATCTTTTTCCACCAAAACAAGATCATCCCCGTTTTGATAAAAAATGCGACGAGAAACCGAGCGACTCACAACATCGCCATCTGCTTCTAAGCTAGCGATCAAAGATTCTGACGGATTTACTGCTTGCTCTGGCGTCAAAGGAAGCTCAGATTGCATACCTCCTGGCGTGATTGAAAGATGCTTTAACTTACGCGACGTAGCTCCATTCGCATCGACATGATTTTCAACGTAGACACGGCGATACTCACCACTTTTCGTGCGCACATCAGTGACAACCCAATCTTCCTCTTGTGCAACGATATCGCCCAAATCTTCAGAAATGAGATTGTTAAAATAATCAAAATTCATTTGCGCTTGAGGATCCATCGCAGAGACACGCATATTCAAGCAAACAGACATTTCTTTGAGAGCTTTTTGATACGACTTTAATAGCTCTGGATCTTCCATCTGCGTTGGTAAAAATCCTTGTGCCTGAGCTTCTTTAGCCTGTGCTGCTTTTACAACCAGAGGAGGCGTTGCCGCCTTTTCTTTTACTTTCTGCGTGGTAGAAGAGGCTACCGGTAAAGCCTCGTCCTGTAAAGTTGTTCCAGTTTCATCTTTTTTCGGCCCCCAGCCAAAGTGACAGTAAGAAACTGTTAAAAGCGAAACCACTACCAGCAACAAAATAATAAAAATCTTTTTATTCATATTTTATTTTATAAGACCAATTTCACGCAACCGCTGCATTAAAAAGTCATGTCCCGTGATATCAGGATACTTCACTCCTGCACCTTTGCAAGACGGCAAACAACTTAAAATAGCATCAGGATGCGGATGCATAAAAAATGGCATAGAGTATCGACTTTGATTTGTTCCATCTTGCGGATTAACAACTCGATGAGTTGTCGATGGCAAAACATCATTCGTCAAACGAGCCAGCATATCGCCGACATCGACGATCAATGTGTCTGGTTCAGACTCAATATCCAACCACTGACCATCACGATCTTTTAACTGTAAGCCTGAAGCCGTCGCTGCTGGCAAAATTGTGATGAAGTTAATATCTTCATGAGCCGCCGCACGCACACAGCGCGGATCAACTCCCTCAGGGATCGGCGGGTAATGCAACAGACGTAGAATTGAATTTCCATCTTTGGTCATCTTCGCAAAGAAGTCTTTTTCAACTTCCAAAGGCATCGTCAATGCCTCAAGCATGACGTCTCCGGCCTCTTCCAACGCTGAAAACAAAGAGACAAAATGAGTTTGGAACTCAGGAATTTCTTTTGGCCAAATATTATCAGGATATTTAGCTTTTAAGGGATGTCCTTCAGGCAAAACTCTGCCCACATGCCAAAACTCTTTTAGATCCATCACTGGAGAATCTTTAGCGTGTTCTTGCCCAAATGGCGTGTAGCCTCGTTGAAAACCTGCATTCGGAGAAATATACGACTTCTTCACATCAGTCGGCAGTGAGTAAAAATTTTGCAGAAGTTCGTAAGCCTTATGTAACGCATCTGGCTTCACATTGTGATCTTTGAGAATAATAAAGCCGTACTCTTTTAGACCCAAAAAAAGATTATCAATGAACTTTGCTTTTTCAGTTCCGCTTCCTTGAGTGTAGCTTGCAAGACTCAATGTTGGAACTTTACGAAGTGTATTGCTTTCCATCACCATCCCCCTTGTTGATTGGATGGTTCGGACTCTACCAAGGCGCCTGTTTAAAAGGCAATGGCAACTAATTATGCGTAAAAAGAATATCGAGAACAGTTACACGCTGAGAGGTCTCGAAACGAAAATGGACATCTCCATCAAACAAACGAACAGCGTGCTGATTGCGATAAGGAGATTCTGCCGACTCATAACCTCTATAAACAATCGGACGCGGATCCAGCTTCAATGTTTCAACAATAATTTCTTCTAGAGGTTTATCAGGATGACGAGCCTGCCACTCTTGTAAGCGGGTGAACGCCTCAGTAGAAAACTCAACTTCAATCGCCTCTTTTTCGATTTCCTTTGGCCAACCTGTTTTTGCGTCTACAACAGCTTCGACCTCAGGTAAATAGGGCTTGATATCCAATATCGGAGTGCCATCCACAAGATCAGCCCCCGCGACAATAATTCCATCTTTTTCAACTTTGACAATTTCAACCAACGAGAGGCCAATAGGATTAGGCCGATGCGGACTGCGAGTCGCAAAAACACCCATACTTTTCCCACCCAACCGAGGGGGATGAACTTTCGCATGGAAACGCGCCGTTTTGTTTTGATGAAAAACCCAGACAAGCCACAGATGACTAAAGCCCTCAAGCCCTTGCAAAGACTCTTCCGGCTGCAAATCCGCACGTATTTTCAAACGCGCCCAAGCCTTCTTCACAAGACCAGGCTGGCGCGGCGTACCGAACTTATCCTTAAAACAAGATTCTAAATATCCAATTGGTTCCATCATCTGAAGGTACGCCGTACCTTTTTGAATTGCCACGCGTCAAGGATTTTTACTGAAGGCCCCTTGTTTTCCAATAAAAAGGCTCTAGAAGTTCCCAGAGCGCTTCATCAGGCCTTCTTTATTTTTAATAATGATCTCTTTACCGTTCAAATCTAAAAGTCCTTCATTCTTAAACTCAGTCAGATGACGTGACAAAGACTCATTGATAGTACTTGCAAGCTGAGCAAACTCATTGCGCGTCAACTTCAAGTTTAGTGAAATTCCGTTAGCGGTTTGGACACCAAATTTATCTGCCAACAAAACCAGTTGATAGGCAATACGTTCTTGCACAGAAGCCAGATAGTGCAATTGACTGATAGTTTCAAAAGCCTCTAAATCACTCACGGCCTGATTCACCAACAACCTGATCAGTGGGCTGGCTTGAGCGATAGCAACTTGAATCAACTCGCGAGGATAAAGCCACAAGACAGTAGATTTTACAGCTTTTGCATGACACTGAACCTGTTCGTTCTTTACAAGCGCCTTATAGCCAAAATATTCACCAGGCGAGACAAGTTTAGTCACATATTCGTTCGTTGTCGTTCTGCCCCGAGCATGCGAACGATTAACCACTACTTTGATACAACCAGATTGAACATAATACAGTCCCTTCGGCGTATCCCCCTCTTTAAAAATCACTTCTTCTTCCTTCAAATGAATAACTTCATAAGGAACATTTGAAGTGGTAGGAACTGTTATATTTTGGTGGCCCATGAAACCAAGGGAGTTTACTCCGCCGTTGAGTATTGTTTGAGATTCCATACTCTATTACCTCCGAGCTTTCTTTTTAGGGTTATTTGTTTAAGCAATCCTAAGCTTTGAAATATTTATCTTCCTAATTTAAATTTCGACATAACCGACTTGTAACGACTCATATTAACGATCTGACATGTTTTAACTTGACTCGCCTCGGGGCCTCTCCTACTTTCAGCACGCCGAAATCAGAGAATTTTTTTGTAATATCAATTGCTTACTTCTACTGGGGTCGTGCTAAAAAGCACCGAACAGTTTGTGTTTGTGAGGGGTCAAAGATGGTTCAATTTTTCCTTACTATTTTGTTATCATTGTCATTTTGCACACTTTCAAATGCCACAACACTCAAGGTGGGTTTGGTTCTCGACAAGGGAGGAAAAGACGACAAGTCTTTCAACTCTGCTGCCTATCAGGGAGCAACAAAAGCTGCCAAAGATTTCAAAATTGATCTGAAGTACGTCGAAGCCACAGACACAAACGCAATTAAAAATCTTCATCGCGCATTTGCACGAAAGCAATTCGATCTCATCATCGGAATTGGCTTTGCACAGACCGATGCCGTAAAAGAAGTCGCAGCACAATTTCCCAAAGTAAAATTCGCCATTGTCGATGGTGAGGTTTCAGCACCCAATGTAAGATCGCTTCTGTTTGCAGAACACGAAGGTGCCTTCGTTGTTGGTGCACTCGCTGCAATGGCATCTAAAACAAACTCAGTAGGCTTCGTGGGTGGTATGGACATTCCACTCATTCGTCGCTTCGCGATGGGATACGCAGCTGGCGCAAAACATGTGAATGCAAAAATCAAAACTACTGATAACTATATTGGTGTTACTGGTGAGGCCTGGAACAATCCTGCAAAAGCAAAAGAACTAGCGCTGTCACAATACGCAAAAGGTGCGGATGTTATTTTTGTAGCTGCCGGTGCATCTAACACAGGTGTTTTCGATGCCGCTGAAGAAAAAAAGAAATTCGCTATTGGCGTTGATTCAAATCAAAACTGGATCAAGCCTGGAGTCATTTTAACAAGCATGTTGAAAGCTGTTGATGTCGCAGTCTACGACACAATCAAAGAAGCGCAGTCCGGCAAATTTGCAAGTGGCGTTGTCCACTTCGGTCTTCAAAACAAAGGTGTCGACTACACACTTGATCAATACAACGAAAAGTTGATCACTCCTGACATGAAGAAAAAAATTGAAGAAATTAAAAGCAAAATCATCTCTGGTCAAATTCAAGTCCCTGATTACTATAAAAAGAAATAGTCATGGCTTCAGCGGCAATTGAATTTAAAGGCATCTCGAAAAGCTTCGGAGCAGTGAAAGCAAACTCAAACGTCAGCTTCTCCGTTGCAAAAGGCTCAATACATGCCATTGTCGGAGAGAACGGCGCTGGCAAATCCACCGCTATGAAAATTCTCTTCGGCTTGTACAAACAGGATGAGGGAGAGATTTTACTGGATGGCAAGCCGATAAATTTCGCTTCTCCGATCGACGCCATGGAAGCTAAAATAGGAATGGTTCATCAACACTTTATGTTGGCCGAACCCCTAACAGCTTTAGACAATATTTTGCTGCAACAAAAAGGATCCGCGTTCTCTCTTCTTCCTCGAAAAGAGCAAAAGAAAAAACTGAATGAAATTGCCGAACGCTATGGATTTGACCTCAACCTTAGCGCCAAAGTGGAAGATCTTTCCGTTGGTGAGCAGCAACGTCTTGAGATATTAAAAATACTCTCTCAAAATTCTGAAATTCTAATTCTTGATGAGCCCACGGCTGTGCTAACTCCTCAAGAGGTTCAAGATCTTTTTAAAAATCTCCGTCGTCTTCGTGATGAAGGGAAAACTATTCTCATTATCACCCACAAACTCAAAGAAGTGATGAGTCTTACAGATTCCGTCACCGTTTTCCGGGCTGGTGGAATTATTGGCAATAAAAAGACCGCCGAAACTACGACTGAAGATCTGGCAGAAATGATGGTTGGGCGAAGACTCCAACATCCGGAAGAGCGCACGACTCAAATCAATAACGCAAAAGTGCTATTGCGCTTTAACGACGTGTCGGCAACATTGGGCACGCAATCATTGGAAAAAGTATCTTTGAGCGTGCACGCACAAGAGATTGTGGGCATTGCCGGCGTTGAAGGTAACGGGCAAAATGTTTTGATTCGCGCCCTGCTGGATCGAAAGTCCCTGAGCAAAGGATCTTTTACAGGTTCTGTATCTCATGAAGGACTATTGTGCGCGTTTCCTGAAGATCGATTGCGCTTTGGTGTGCTTCCCTCACGTCCTGTTTATGAAAATTTTATTCTTGGACAGCACAAAGGTTCGCTTTTCTCTAAAGGAATTTTCCTTAAGTCCAAAGACATCATAGCGCGCACTCAAGAAGCTATGAATACTTATGACATTCGGCCATTCAATCCACTCTTGCCATTTGAAAAATTGTCTGGTGGAAATCAGCAAAAACTGGTCGTGGCGCGTGCCTTGTCACAAAATCCCCACGTCATTTTGGCAGCACAACCCACTCGAGGCGTCGACATTGGTGCGATTGAGTTTATTCATAACCAACTTAGATCTGCACGCGATAAAGGTGCTGGGGTTCTTTTGGTTTCTTCAGAGCTCGATGAGTTAATGACTCTGTCTGATCGCATCTTAGTTATGTACAAAGGCAAAATAGTTGCAGAGTTTTCTCGTGATCAGTTTGACGAAATTGCCATTGGGACCGCAATGGGAGGCGGACGATGAGTCGTATAGTTGGTTTTATCATTGGACTCGTTGCTGCACTTTTATTGACTCTTTTTGCGGGCGAAAATCCATTAAATATTTTAATGATCCTAGTGCGCAGTGCTTTTGGCTCCATGTATGATTTAGGACTTACTTTGTCCTATGCCACACCCTTAATTTTTTGTGGCCTGTCTGTTGCTATTGGCTTTCACGCTGGTCTTTTCAATATCGGCGCAGAAGGTCAGCTGACCATGGCTGTTGTCACAGCGGCTGCTATTGGTGTTTTCTTCCCAGAAATTCCGTTTCCACTGGCTCCTCTCGTTGGCTTTGTCGCAGCTCTTGCGGCCGGCGCTTTCTGGGGTTGGATTGCAGGATGGTTGAAAGCCGTACGTGGAAGTCATGAAGTGATCATCACAATCATGCTGAACTTTATCGCTGCTGGACTAGCCAACTGGTACACTCTTAAAATTATTCCCAATCCCAACTCCCAAAATCCCGAGTCTGCAATGGTCTCTGCAAATTATATGTTTAAAGACTATGATTTGATTGCGCGCATGTTCCCGGACACACCAGCCAATGCCTCTTTTGGATTTGCACTCGTGTTTGCTTTATTGATGTGGATATTTCTATGGAAAACCACATGGGGTTTTGAATTACGGGCTGTGGGCTCAAATCCTGAAGCCGCACACCGCGCGGGTATATCAGAAAAGAAAGTACAGATGCTGGCAATGGCCATAGCAGGTGCTCTTGCTGGCTGCGTGGCTTTATCGGAAGTGATGGGAAGCGCTGGACAGTATCGTATTGGCTTTTCTCCGGATTATGGTTTTATCGGAATTGCTGTTGCCTTACTGGCGAACAACAACCCATTGGGCATCGTGGTCGCGGCTTTCTTAATGGGTGCCCTTCACAAAGGAGCTTCTGATCTGGATCTGGAGACATCAACTATCACTCGAGATTTCTCGCGCATTATTCAGGCCTTCATTATTCTGGGTGTAGCTGCCCAAGGGTACTGGGCCTGGATTAAACACAAAAGGAGGAAGCAATAAATGGAAATTCTGACCCTTCTTCCTCTTTTATTAGCAACTCTTCGCCTGGCAACACCCTTGATTTTTGCTTCAATGGGCGGCCTGATGAGTGAACGTTCTGGTGTTGTGAATGTCGCTCTGGAAGGCTTTATGCTTTTCGGCGCTTTTGCAGGAGCCGTTGCTGGCCACTATTTTGTGTCCGCCTGGATCGGTTGGGGATTTGCCCTTATTGCGGGTCTATTAATCGGCGCTCTTTACGCTTTGTTTGTAATCGAGTTGAAAGCAAATCAGATCATAACAGGAAGTGCTTTCAATCTTCTTGCTATGGGATTGATTCCATTCCTCACTAAAATCCTTTTTGATTCGACAGGCTCTACACCTGCTCTTTTGGCAGAAGATCGTTTTACGTTTGAGCCACTCGTCGTGGGATTACTACTTGTCGGAGGCTTGGCCTTCTGGCTTTACAAGACACGTTCTGGCCTCTGGCTGCAATTTGCGGGAGAACACCCAGAAGCTTTGTTAGCCAGTGGCGTGAGCGTAAAGAAAGTTCGCTGGGCTGCAGTTTGCGCCAGTGGAGCTTTTGCAGCTTGGGGAGGCGCTAGTCTTTCTTTGTTCCTCGCCTCCTCCTACTCACCCATGATGACCGGTGGACGCGGGTTTATGGCCTTAGCAGCTTTGATCTTTGGAAAATGGAAACCATTGCCAACATTAGCTGCCTGCCTTTTGTTTGCCTTCGCAGAAGCCATGCAAATTCGTTTACAAGGAACACGCATTGGCAACACTGAAATTCCGGTTCAATTCATTCAGATTATGCCTTACGTAGTCACCATCATTGCTCTTGCTGGCTTCATCGGGAAAAGTCGTTCACCAAAAGCCTTGGGACGAGAAGAAATTTAGAAAGAGGATCTTATGAAATATCTTGTCGGTTTATTTTTGATCTTAAGCTCATCCCAAGTTATGGCCTGGGGCGGACGTGGTCACAACACCATCTGCCAGACTGCAGCCTTCCTTGTGAAAGAGCCAGGTCTTTTGGAGTATCTTCGTAACAAGCCCCAAATGATGGGGCACCTTTGCAACATGCCCGATTTTTATTGGAAAAGTCTTGGCGGTGAGGCGAATCAACTTGGCAATCCATCTCACTTCATTGATATCGAAGTTATTGGCCTTGAAGTTAAAGATATTCCGACCGATTTCAAAAAACTCTCTGCGGATTTCACGGGTAAACCTAATAAGTTCAAAAATGATGGAACAACGATTAAATCTATCGCTACGGAGTTCGGCTCTTCGTGGTGGAGAGTGGATCAATTCGTGAGAATCATCGAAGGCCTTGCTAAAGAATTTGCCCTAGCTCCCCCGCCCGCAAATCCTAAAGAAGAACAAAACAATGAACTGCCTTACAACAAGTTGGCTTACCAAATGGTTGTTTCTATGGGGTTGATGGGTCACTTCGTGGCTGACAATGCACAGCCTTTTCACACAACCGCTGATTACGATGGCTATGCAGCCGGCCACGGCGGAATCCATGCTTATTTCGAAGATGCTGTTGTTGGACAGTTTGACGGAGATCTGGACGCCCTTGTTCTTAAAGCGGCACGAGAGATGAAAAATCCAGAATTCCTGAAACCTGCGACCGCGATCGAGAAAATGAAAGTCTTGAGTGTTATTTCTAATAAAGAAATCCCCAAACTTTTGAAACTAGATCCAATCAAAAAGAAATCCATCGTAGTTAAAGAAAAAGGAATGGAAATCAAAACTGCAGCAGAACGTGAACCAGCTCCGGTCGCTTTCAAAAAAATGAAGCCTATGATTGTCACACAAATGGCTCGTGGTGCAGTTTTGTTAGCTCACTTGTGGGATCAAGCATACGTCAAAGCTGGGAAACCAAAAGTGGGAGCTTACAAATCGTATAAGTATCCTTTCACGGTGGAGTTTGTGGCACCGGATTATTTATAGTTGCGAACAACTGCTGACGGTTCAATTCGTCAGCAGCGATGCCTTATAAAGGCAAATCTAAATACAAACAACTTTTAAAGATGCAAAAAATCATCCTCTTGTTTCTTTCAAAAGATATCGTCCGTGCATTTATCCGAATAATACACCTCAAAAAAAATCAGTGCTTCTTTAGCCTCGCCCAGTAATTGCTTTAATGCTCATAGGAGTTTTTCTATGAGCATTAATAATATTCAAGCGACTAAGTTTTACGATGAAGTTCGGGCCTACTTTGCACCTCAATCTCAAAAATCAATAGCCGTAGAGCTGGTGATCGATGCTGGAAGACGAACAGATGGTGCCATCTTCATTGGAATTTTTGACGAAAAAAACCCAGGTGCCATACCAATGGTGTTGATGGTGAATACAGTTGGGACCGGCAGAAGATGGTCCAATGAAGCATCTATTAATGGAGAAGTATTTCACGTGGTCAATTCCGCACTACTTGCCTTTGATAAACAAAAAGAACAGTGGAAAAACAACAATGTAGATTTTCAACTTAAAGATGCTACAGATTTTCTGGTGAACTTTATGAAGCAAGTTTCTGATTTTTTGATGTGAGAAAGTGCTTTAATATTTCGACTTTAAATTTTTCACAATCTAAAGAGTGCACCTCAGCTTTTCTATCCTGTCGCTTCCAAAGTTGACTGAGCGTAAAATCTTTTCCTTCAAAAACGATAATCAAATCGTATTCTTGGAGAGCAATAAACAAAGTCTTTTTTTCACCATTGATCTTCAGGACAATTTGCTCGACATCATCTGATTTTGAATTGGCAAACCTATCCAGCGCAGCCTCTTCTTGAAAAGAAAAGTTATCACCCAACTTATCCGGAAGAACTTCAACATACCCATATTGAGTGCTCTTAATGAAATCTTCTTTAGTTTTAAGAAGAGCTATTAGCCTTTCAATATTCACAGATCCTCCAGATAAAGAACATCTTTAACTCCAAAAAAGCCTCGGGATATCCTTAAGCACCACCTCAGCAAATCTACACTGGTCATTACCTATATCGGTATTTAATTATATTTCGTTATAAATAGTCGCATGTCTAATCTTACACTCCGGAGCGAACATAAAAACCGTGTCTCAAATTGAGATTCAGGGCCCTCTATGGGCCCTTTGTCATTTTCTATTCACCTCAGCCCTCGTTATCTTTGATTTCAAAATGGCACAAGCTTCGCAATATCTTTTTTTGGAATTCAATAACCAAGGAGAGAGAAATGAAAAAGACGATCAAACACACGCTTGCAGCTGTTATGTTATTAACCTCATTTAGTGCCTTTGCCATCAGTGAATCTGACATGGACAGCTTCGACATGATGGAAGGCAAAATCGCAGCGACAGCGATGATGAATATGGAAGTACTTATCGAAGAGTCACAAAAACATGTTGATGAAATAAAAAACATGGGTGAGCTGATTGGCCAATCTATGGAAGACTCAAACGGTCTTTTGAAGTTTATTGGCGAAAAAGAGACCTTTGCCGAAATGGCATTGAATGAAATGAAAATGCTCAATAAGAAGAAAGAGACAATGAGTGTTGATGGCTTAATTAAAGCACAAACTAAGATTTCTGCGCTGGCTGGTGAAATTCGCGCGATGAATGAAGAGACTCAAATGACTTTAGATAAAATTCTAGGTGCGAGATAGTTTAAAATTTGAATTTTTAATTGAATGGTCTGAATGAGTCTCTCCGTGCAACCATTTAGAGTTGCCCCTATAAAAATGGCCCCCCCAACACATGAGTAGGTTCTACTCATGTGTTATTTTTCCTACCCGACAGTTTCAGGCGATTTCTTAGGCTCTCACTAAAAAATAGTTTCTCCCGATCGACCTTAGCATAAGATGAAGGTCTAACCCAATTTAGTTAAACCTTTGAGAACGTCCCCGCAGAGCATATCATTCTCCTCAAGAGGGAGAGTTAATTATGTACAAGTTTACAAAGCAGCTCACGGCATGGGCTCTTTTAATTTTATGTTATGTTGGCACTGCAGAAGCGAAGGAAAACTCCGTCAAGGTGAATTCCACAGTGGAATTCGAATTCATCGCAGAGTGGGACAAAGAAAAGTTAAACAAAATATTAAAGAATGACTTCCCTCAGTTCTCAGGAGTTAAAACAGAGTACGGCGAAGCAAAAAATGGTGTTAAACTTTATCGCGTCAGATATCAATCCACTATTCCTGAACTGAAAAACAAGACCATCGAAACCACAGGCCTTGTAGCCATTCCGGACTTTGCGCTAACTTCCAGCAAAAAAAATCTGCCCCTTCTTTCTTATCAACATGGAACTGTCTACGGAAAAGAAGAAGTCCCTTCAATGCCCGAGAACTCACCGGAAACTCAAATGATGCTCGCCCAATTTGGTGGTCAGGGCTATGTTGTTATCGGCGCTGACTATTTTGGCATGGGAGATTCTAAAGAAAACGAAGGATATATGGTTAAAGGCAGTCACCAACAAGCTACCTACGACATGCTTCTTGCCAGCGAATCTGTCCTTAAACATCTAAAAGTTAGCACGGGCCCCCTCTTCCTTTCTGGCTGATCTCAGGGCGGTTTTGTTACGATGTCCTTGCTAGAGATGCTCGAAGAAAAGAAAGTGAAAGTCACCGCCGCAGCCACAGCTAGTACCCCTTTGGATCTCTATGCCATGCTGCTGGGATTTTTCAGTTTTCCACGCGACATAGATGCCTCCTGGATAAATTCTGTGATTATTCTTTCCGCCTTTTCCTATGAGCACTATTACGACTCGAAAGACCTGGCAGGCTCTATCTTTAAAGATAAATAATATGATATCGCAAAGAACGCCTACTTAAGAGAAAAGACAGATCCCAAAGCCATCCCCACTGACCTTCATAAATTAGTCCGCGCTGAATATTTCGATCCACACTTTTTTGCCAATTCAACATATGGAAAATTGATGGCACAAAATCAGGCTTATCGCTGGCCTTATAGAACACTCGCGCGTAATTATTATGGCGAAGCCGATGAGGCCATCTCTATTGGAGTTGGCCAACTAGCGCTGACTTATTCGCAAACTATGGGCACCGGAAATCCCAATGTGACAGCGCACTCGACAGGAAAGACCTCACACCGAGGCACGTATGCTGTCGCCGCTCCCGAATGGAAAAAGTGGTTCGATTCTTTTTTAAAAAAATAAACGAACTACAGACCAGTGAAATAACCCAGATCCGGCCCGAAAGGGCCTCTTGATCGATTGACAAAAACACATCCTGCGACACCTATAACTAGCTAGAAATGTATTGATTTGAGATGCCTGTACGGAGCTTGAATTCGAGCAGGCAATGCCTCCCTAGCTAATCAACGTTTGCAATTTTTTTATAAAAAATGAGAACGTCAGACTTTCGACAGCGAAGAGCAATTTGTGACTCTAAGAAGCATTTAACAATCTCTCACCCCGACAAGATCACCTAAGTACTTAATTCCTCGTCAGTAAAGTCTCAGATTGAGACAACTTAGTCGGCACGCTCCTCGCAATAGCACTTATTATAGCAACGAAACAGAAGGAGTTAAAAATGAAAGAATTAATATTAACAATCGCTGGATTTATAACTCTGACGACGACAACTTCATTTGCTAATACGACCAAGTGCGATCATCGAGGCAATGCAGGTCTTTTTGCGAATACCAATCCACCTGTTGCCAAAGCCACGGCAAAAACAAAAACAACCTCGTCTTCATCGGCGCCCCAGTCTGGCGTGCGATAACATTCACACAACTAGACAAATTGAATTCACCCCCTAAACCCAGGTTCATCCCCCCCAAGGACCTGGGTTTTTCTTTTTATCTACATCTTCAGATACTAAGCAAAAATTCC
>CAYSKF010000025.1:0-50864 GCA_964431515.1 uncultured Bdellovibrio sp. | reverse complement strand
CCCAGCGAAGTCGCTCTTGCTTTACATTTTCCGGGACGTCTCTTTTGCAGGAATCTTCCTTGCCTTGGTTTCTGGGGGCTTTCTTAACAATGAAGTTCCGATCTTTGAAGTTCGGAGCAAAGCACCCTGAATACCTAATCATATTGATCCTCGGCGGTGGAATCAGGGCCACCAAGCGAGCTATGAAGTCCAAAGGAGAAAAACTCACGTGCGTTGTTCCATCCCGCCAAGGGGATTTCATCTTATACAAAAGCTGATTTGGAAATGATTCTGTCAATCGTTCCGTCGCGATCGGGCCACGAGCCATGTATCTAATGAGCTGCTCCAGCTTTTTTCGATCATTGCCAGCAATCCAAACTCGGGCGTTCAAACTAAATCCATCGACATTAGCGGAATACGGATCTCTGCCTTCGGGGTCCACCTCGAACTTTTTTGCTCCGAAGCGGCGAAGCCCCTTTCCTGCGCGTTCGCCAAATCCGGATTTGTTAGAAATTGACAGTGACGAGATTTCGCTAAGGCCCTCTTCATCGAAGCTTTGCTGGGAGTCATCATGAAGACCCATTGTCGATAGGGAACTTCAGGAAGAACATTGTCCACCAAGTGTGCAGCTTCATTGTTCATCCGTTTAGCACAGCAGCTAGGGCAAAATCCTCTTTTTTTACAGGAAAATGGCACAATGCCGGAATGCCTGCACTGATGGCAGTATGTGCGAATGAATCCATTTTCGGGAATTCCACAAGAGAGAAACTTAGTAAGCTCGTCTTGAATGAAAAGAGGAAGCGTTTTTCCAACGCGTTTTTGTTCCCGGACAAATATCGGCCAATATTCTTGTACTATCCGATAAACTAAACTCTGCTCCGGTTGGCGGCGCTGATAGGTTACCGATGAAAATTGCTTAAGAGCCGCAACCATGGTGAGCCATGGTTTGCAAGATCCTCACCAATGAATCCGAGGATACAGAGTACATCGTCATTCTGCCAGGTCATGAATTTTGATAAGTCTTTGAATTCTTTTAGTGCCTAAGGATTTTTGTCTTCAAGCAGATCTTTGACCAGATTTTGAAAATAAATTCGTGGAATCACGTGATTCCACTTACAAGTTTCAACAATTGAAAAAAGAACCGCAGCAGTTTTGGCTCCATGCTCGGAGTGAGATCTACCTTCAAAAAATCGTTGTCAGCAGTCGACTAGCGAGACACAAAGAGCTTGCCACAGTCGAGAAGAACCTTAAGAAAGAAAAAGAGGACCTGACCAAGAGGTCCCTTGCTTTGATGAAGAAGACTTTCCCCAAAAAGTCAGAAATTTATCTTGAAATCAAAAAGCTTCAGAAAAGTCATCCTCATCACATCATCCACTTTGATGTTCTCGGGAACTTCAAAAAAGGGCGCGGTCAACGGCCACGCGCTGCCAAGGGGCATCGAGTTTACATTTCTTTTGATCGAAATGAAGAACTCATCAAACGAATCCAGAATCGAAAAGGCAAGTTCATCGTTGCCACGAATATTTTAAATCAGAAAAATCTTCCTCCCGACGAGTTGGTTCGGCTTTATATCGGAAGAAATGCCAACATTGAGAGATGCTTTCGGGTGATGAAGGATACGTCTTTGAGGCTCAATCAGATCTTCCTGAAGCGGGTCGATCGGATCCAGGCCCTATTTACCGTAATGACACTTTGTTTGTTCGTCCATAATCTTGGACAAATGGAAATTAGGAAATCTCTTGTAAAGAGCCACCAGACGATCCCGAACCAAGTCGAGAAGGATATCGCAAATCCCAGTCTGAAGTGGGTCTTCCAAGTGATGAAAAAAATCATGAGGGGCAGAATCAACTTCTTCGGGCGCATTTACGAAGAGTTCAAAGAAATCGGCGAGACCCAACGCAAAATCATAGCTTGCTTCGGCAGTTATGCCCTGGCCATCTACGGATTTATCTAGACTCATAAAACCGACATAATCAGTTAACGCTTTTTAAGCTCCCTAAGAGCAAGGGGATTCCTACGTCCAAGGGCCGGTGGTTTCATGGATTTTATCGGAAAACCACCGGAAAAGAAGAATAGAAGTAGCAAGTCGTGGTATTTTTAGGGTGATGCCGGTCTTTTAAATTTCAACTGCGGAATGTCACATACATAAGCCCCAAGGTTAACCGTTTCAGCGTTCTTCTTTTGCGAAAACCTTTGGATAAGGCTGGTGCATTTGAAATCCTTTGCCGTCAAAGCGGAAGCAAGTAAGCCATCAAACTGCCAGAATAGAAGGTCAGAACATATGATGGGCATTATGGTTCCAAATAAAACGCACCTCAGAGCTAAATATTAGGCAGAAAGCTGATTCATCGAATGGCTGATGGAAGCCTGAAGATATACGGAGCGGTAGTATGAAAAATTTACGGAGGGAATTTTTAAGCTGCAACTTCGAAATGTCACTTTTAATAACAGAAATGAAGTCGGAGTAGACACTCGACTCTTTAAAAAAGAGCGACTGCCCACTCCGGTTTTAAAGACTATTTTTTCGCTACAAGCTTCAAAGTCATTTCAAATTCATCAGAAATGATTTTGTCAGCAGCAAGTTCTTTAAAGAAATTACCAGAGCCATATTTTAAGCCCCATTTTGTGCGATCTACTTTCACAACAGCTTCTCCGGTTACAACACCTTTATCAGTTGTCACTTTTGCAGGGAACTCAATCGGCTGAGTTTGACCGATCATAGTCAATTCACCTTTTACAACCACTTCACCTTTAGCTTTACCAGCAGTTACACTTTTTAAAGTGAAAGTTGAAGTTGGAAACTTTGGCACATTGAAGAAGTCTTCATTTGAAAGATGACCTACTAACTTCTTTTGATATTCTGGGCTATCTTTCAAGTCTTCATTTGTGATCGTCGCCATGTCGATAACAACTGTACCTGCTGTCAATTGGCCTTTTTTATCAAGTGTGACTTCACCTTCTTTTACAGCGACACCACCATTGTGAGAGCTTCCCATTTTCTTGAAACCCTTCCAAGCAACAGAGCTCGCTTTTGTATCAATTTTGTAAACATCCGCTGCAAATGCAGAAGCCGTCATCATCGTTAGTACTGCTGTCAAAATATACTTGAACATTCTTACTACTCCTGTGTTTTTGTTTTACTTTGTGTTGTATCACACAAACCAACACAACTATTTACCAAATCTTTACACAGATCAAGTCCATGCCAGCATAAAAAATAATCCACTCGTACGAACATCTCGTCGAGTTTATAAAAAAATATTGGCTCACTTTGAAGTGATATGAATGAGACCTAGATCTCGACTTGAATCCCAACTTCGATAACTTGATTTGGCGGAATCCGGAAAAACGCAGTGGGTCTTTGCGCGTTCTTCGACATCACCGCAAATAATCTCTCACGCCAGTGTGACATTTCTGCTTCCTCAGAACGTTGGGATGTTTTATCTGCTATGATCGTCTCACGACCTAATACAAAGGTCGTATCGCTGACATTGAAGTTAATATCTAACTGACGGCAGGCCTCTAAAATATGTTTCATCTTCGGGATTTCCATAAAACCATAATAGGCCAAAATGCGATACATATTAGGCATCACTTCCTGAATGGAGATTCGATCCGTCTTACTCACATATGGAACTTCACGAGTTTGGATAGTTAAAATTGCCACTCGTTGATGCAATACTTTGTTATGCTTTAAATTATGTAACAGAGGTACAGGCACTCCCCATGGATCTCCTGTCATGTAAATCGCAGTTCCAGGAACACGTAACGGAGGTTCACGCAGAAGCTTTTGACAAAAATCTTCGATAGGCATTGAACGATCTTTAAGACGTCTAAACAACACCTTGCGCCCTTTTTGCCAAGTAGTCATTAAAAGATAAATCACGGCGCCGATAACTAAAGGAACCCAACCTCCATGCGCCACCTTTCTTACGTTTGCTCCAAAAAAAGCTAAGTCCATTATCAAAAAGGCTCCAAAAATACTGGAGGCTTTAAAAAGGCTCCAATTCCATTTTTGTCGCGCAACCTCAAAAGCCAAAATGGTTGTAATGACCATAGTAGCTGTTACGGCAATGCCATAGGCCGCGGCAAGATTGCTTGATGTTTTAAACGTCAAGACAAGCCAGATCACTCCGACGAACAAAGCCCAATTGACAAAAGGAACGTAAATTTGCCCAATCTCTTGGCTGGATGTATGCACGATAGACAATCTCGGACAAAAACCCAATTGAATTGCCTGACGAGTAATGGAAAATACACCCGTGATCAGAGCTTGCGAGGCAATAACAGCAGCTAAAGTAGCAAGAACGACCATCGGCAAAACAGCCCAATTCGGAGCGAGCATATAAAACGGGTTGCTAACGGCATCTGGGTTGTTCAACAACAAGGCGCCCTGTCCGAAATAGTTTAAAACAAGTGCAGGAAGTGCTACAGCAAACCAAGCAAGTCTAATAGGCTTTTTCCCAAAATGCCCCATATCTGCATAAAGAGCTTCGCCGCCCGTAACCACAAGAAAAACAGATCCCAGTACGATGAAACCGTGCCATCCGTTACGTAGAAAAAATTCAAAAGCATGTGTCGGCAAAAGTGCTTCAAAAATATGAAGATTGGTAGCAATTCCATTCACACCAAGGGCCCCTAAAGCGACAAACCAGAGCATCAAAATAGGTCCAAAAATAACACCTATTCGAGCTGTTCCGTATTTTTGCATCAGAAAAAGAGCATTAATAACAAAGATAGTAATTGGAACGACAAAGAGGTCAAATTTAGGGGCCACCAACGTCAAACCTTCCATCGCCGAAAGGACAGTGATAGCAGGGGTTATAACGCCGTCTCCATATAAAAGAGCCGCACCAAAAAGCCCCAAGATGGTCATAAACCAACGTCGATGAGTCAATTCCTTCTTGCCTTGACTGCGAACTGCAAGGGCCATCAGAGAAAGAATACCTCCCTCCCCTTTATTGTCGGCACGCATGACAAATGCCATGTACTTTACGCAAATGACGATGATCATAGTCCAAAATATCAAAGACAAAATACCAATCACATTTTCAGGGGTTGGCTGAAGCCCGTACTCTCCAAAGCACTCACGAAGAGCGTAAAGAGGGCTGGTTCCAATGTCTCCAAAGACGACCCCAAGGGCGCCTAGAGAGAGCATCGCTAAACTTTGACTTTTATGAGATTGTGACGCCGTTTCGATAAAATGAACTCCGCGCAAAACAAGACCAAGATCTTGATGATATTAAAGCTCCGACCTCTTGTCAGCAGACCTTAACAAAAAATGACGCAGCTTAACTCATTACAGGAAGATTAGTTGCTATTAATTTACGCTTATTGAGATGATTTAGAGTATGGACTCGAGATCAATTCTTCGCTCAAAATGGTTTCTAGCAGCCCTCTTAATCCTCGGATTGATTTATGTAGAGGGCCGCGTGCATGACAAAATTATGAAGCGTCTATCTACGACTTCTTCATATTCTCAATAACAGCGTTAGCGTCAATTTTAGCTGAGCTTAGAGCTTGAATGAACTTTTGAAAGCCAATAGCTTGTTTTGTGAGCAGCTGTTTAATGTGCTCATCCTGAATTTTTCCTTCCGGACTTAACGCTTTAAAAACATTCATCACAAAAACCCGCTCAGGGTAGATGAAAGCATTTCTATAACCAAATACTTGCTGCAGATGTTCTATCGGACGAAGAGCCCCAAACATCCCACCTAGACCCACAAAACAAACTGGACGAAATTCAAAGGATTCTGGAAACTTCAAGTGATCGATGAAGTACTTAAGAACCCCGGGCATGGAACCGTTGTACTCCGGACAGACAACGATCAATCCCTCACTAGTTAGAACTTTATCAAGATAGGGCTTCAAAGCTTCGCTAGGTTTACCATAATGTAGGTCATTGTGAAGAAGAGTTTTTAACTCCTTCAAATCGATAATTTCAACCACTTCACCCAAGCTTTGATAAATCGTCTTTATATTCTCAGATATTTTCAAAGTGTTTGAATCAGGACGATCAGTCCCAGCTATAATATACTTCATAATCATTTCTCCTAGACAAAGTCCTATACATTTCGCTGTAATAAAGCACAAGAGTCAATATGGAGGAACATACCTGTGGCGCATCCCAAAATATGGTTTATTCTCAGCGAAGGAAAAGTCACTGGTCCTTTTGATCAAGAAGAAATTGAAAGCAATCTGTCATCAGCCAAAGATCCTCAAATTTGGGGGCGAGGTCAGTCTGAATGGATGACACCTTCACGCTGGCGACAAGTTCTTAACGAAATGATTCATATCGTTCCCCATAAATCGAGCACTCCTGGACTTTGGAAGGTTCGTGTTGAAGGGCAAGAAAAAAAGCCTATGGTTTATTCGGATTTAATCCTTTTTCTAAAGTCTCTTCGCGACCTTTCACATGTGGATATTTCGCCTGGCGACGGACCTGTAAAATGGAAAGAGATTTATGCTTACACAGAAATCACCGAAGATCTTGGGGTGAGCCGTCGCGCCCACCCCCGCGTACCTATCGTAGGTACTCTCAATTGCCATAGCGATGAAGGTGACTTTACTTGTAAGGTCATTTCGATCAGTGAGGGAGGTTTGGGAGTAAATGATGCAAAAAGCTTAAAAATTGGACAACAACTCAAAACCACGCTCAACAGTACAAACCTTTTCATTCCCATCAACAGCACCTGTGAAGTCGTCTATGTCGGCAATGATGGCTATGCGGGATTGCGCTTTGTTGGTCTACCCCCTGAATTCAAAAGCTCCATCGTCGAGTATGTGAATAAATTTGCAACCTCTTAGATAATAAAATCTTGGCGTATGTCAGGATTTAAAAATCTGCCATGGTATTCAGCACTATTCTATGATCTCCTGATTATAGAATGAGAATTTCTTTAGTCGGTTTAGTTTTTTTATTTATATCGTTTCATGCACAGGCGAGGCGCTCTTCAGAGTGGGAGCTGCATTTAGAACACTCTTTAAGCGCCATTAGCTATCTAGAAGAATATGGTGAACACACCAACAAAGATCTTTATAAAATAAATCTAAACCCTCATTTTCGCTGGAAATATTTGGACACTTGGCGTGTTATTATAAAACCATCGCTAGTCTTAAATCCCAATAACAACTCAAACGAAGAGCAAACTTTTTTCGACATCAATGAAGCCTTTCTTCGTTTTCAAAAAGAGACTTGGTCCCTACAACTTGGCAACACAATTTACTCTTGGGGAGTCACAGATGGATACAACCCACTTGATGTTGTAAACCAAAAACAGTACTTTGACCCACTTCACAGCACCAAACTTGGATCTCCGAGTGTTTTGTTCACGCAAGGATTCGATGATTGGGACTATGAGTTGGTTTATATTCCCAGAAATCGCGAGGCACAGCTTCCCGGGGCGCAAAGCCGTTGGCTACCACGAAAAGTATTAATCCCCCAATCCCCAGAAAATGATCTCATTCTCAAATTACCGGAGGAGCTCAATTACAGCTACAGCACAAGAAAAAATATCGACAGCCCCTTGGATAATAACTTAGCGATGCGATTTCAATATCGCGGATCTTTTTTTGATGCAGCATTGAGTGCCTATGAAGGAGTTAGCCCCTTCCCTATTGTTCAGCCCGAAGTAACTGGAGTCATCGAGCAGGTATCACCAAAAACTGTGATACGCGTCGATCCAAATGTCGCTCTTCATACAAAAAATTTTCGTCTAAGGCAAAGTGGATTATCTTTAGTTTCGAACCAGCAACACTATCTCATCAAATACGCAACTAGCTACACACAAACTTTAGGAGAAGATCCTCTACTTTTAGGCTGGACTCATGAAAACATCATCGCTCTTGAAAAAACCTTTAATGTCGGATCTGAGGGCTTATTGATAGCTGTTCTTCAACATTCATTTTTGAATTCAGAAAAATCCAACGATTCCAATCTTTCCATGCAGGAAGTTTTCCGCCGCGCTTGGATGGTTGGCGGAAAACTGAGCTGGAAAGAAGTTTGGAATTTTTCTTTTTTGGGTCTTTATGACAGCATTCGAGGAAGCCATTTTGAAGAGCTTTCGATCTCTCGAAGGCTCTACGATTCTTGGACACTACAGCTGTCTTCAAGTTTCATAGATGGCCCCCCAGACACCCCGCTGGGTGTTTACGGTAACAACGATTCCATCGGTGTCACGGTCTCTAGTAGTTTTTAAACCTGTACAAAAAAGAATTTTTTCCTAAATAGTGATAAATATGATAAGAATAGAAATCTATTTCGCCTATTTTAGGTATATGACTAAGTCCTCTCCTGTTGGAGAAAGGACCTGATCAAATTTTAAATTGACTCCCTCTACAACCGGAAGAGTTGGCAACGACACATCAGTCTTCATTCCTTCTAGGCTAGAAGCTATTCGGTTTCTAATAGTGCTATTGCTAAATCTTGTCGATGGTGAATATCTAGATAAATATTCCGCATCCCACTTTGAGGCTAATGACAAATTGACCTGACCGAACTGTAAACTTAGCTTGCCTTGCTTCGTAGACATCGCCAATGTCATTCTTAAGGGAGTCGTGAAATTCATAAAGGGAACATAAGCTCCGCTGCGAGGGGCCCACATTCGTGTTGAAAACACACCTTCTAGCTCGTACTTCAACCCTACCCCCTGAACAGAAACATCTTTCCGTGAACTGATATCAAAAAGAAACTGAGATGATTTTGAATAATTCATCAATTCCGGCCAGACAAAAAACTGCGAAAAACGAGATCGCATTAAAGAGTTGAAGCCAGAAATTTTTGTTGAAGAAACACGATGCAACCAAGAATCAGCGGAGTAAGCTCGAGTCGCAAATTCAGCGATAAACTCTTTTGGCAAACGCAACTGTGCTGCAAAATTAGCGACAGAAGTGTTTTTACCGAGGTGCAGATATATCACTTCTTCATTTTTAGATAACAAAAAATGAATATGAAAAAAACCTTTAATACGCGCCCCCTGCACTCCTAAATTTTCAAAACTCAAGTCCCGCATAAAAACACGAATATCAGGTCTAGAGATATTTAATTCTCTATCTGAAGTATAATCATAGGTTACCTCCTGCAAAGATTCTTGAATTTTCGTCTTGATACTCTGTAAGTTCGGTCGAACAAGGATTTCGGAATCATTCGTGACACGCTCGATTTCTTTCTTTATTAAATCATTAAACCCTTCAGCCCCGAGACATTGAATCTCTGAAGCAACCCAAGCCCCTGGCGTCCAAGCAAGATGAACATCCTGGACATTTAATCTCGCACGTGAATTGTCAAACTGAGGGTTTATACTTAATGAGAAATGTCCAGCCCCTGGAACTAAATTAAGAATAACATTTTGGCAAAGTGCTTGAACACGAAAGCGACCGACTATACCGCCCACCGACCTTTCGATAGTATGGTTGATAGAAACTTCGCCTAACTTCAATTCGGCACGAAGATCCTTGGCTGTTAGAAAAAGAGCCGCATTAGGATCTTGGATACTTGGTTTCTGCATGAAAGATCGAACGGCCAAGGAAACATTTTTTATGTGCACTGGAATTCCATCAGTTTCAACTTTTTGATCAGGAATTTGCCAGTTTCCCTGAAACTCCCTATTCATGAGGGTTTCCCAGCTTCTGTTGATTAAAACTTCCTGAAACTGTCTAGGTAGATTCAACTCAAATTCTGAAATAATTTGTGATTTTGCAAATGCATGTGAAGATATTATCAAGAGAGTTCCTAATGCTACCGATAGTGTTTTCATCACAGCTCCGATCATCATGTATTTACAATACGGCGATATTGAAAAAATCTAAAGTGAGATCAGTGAGAAGAATCGAAAGAGGACGCGAATATGAATAAATGGAATTTCAGAAAATTAAATCTTTCAGTTTCTGTAAAAAGAATCTCCATTTCATCTCTCCTGTTTATTTTTTCACTCACATTAATGAGCTTACTATTACTCCCCCAACTACAGACTCAGTATAATTTGAAGCAGTTTCTTCCAGAGAACAATGCGCTCATGAAAAAAGATGAACAGACCCGAAAGCTATTTCAATTAGCTGAAAGTCAGCCTTTTGTTATCACTGCAAAAATTAAAAATCCTAAAGAGACCTGGTTTGACAAAAACAAAATACAACATCTTGAACAACTAACAGAGCTTTTAAAACATTTTCCAGGAGTTAAAGAGACCTTGAGTTTGGCTACAGTCCAAGGAGCCGTTAATACAACTGATGGACTTACCGTTGGGGGCCTGTTAAAAAACTTACCTATAGATAAATGGAAAAGTGAAACCCTCTCAAACCCTCTGATTTCACCAACTCTTATATCGCTGGATGGACAAATAGTCTCTGTCATTGTCACAATTCATTCTTTAAAAACACAGGAACTTCTTCAATTGCGCCAAAATCTTGAAGTCTCCGCCAGTGCCTCATTACCCTTCGCGAAAGTGGAAATCGGTGGTACGCCAGCAGTGCAGACAGACGTGGGGGTTTTATTACAATCAGAAATTCGTAACTTTGTTATTCTGGGATTTTTAGCTTGTTTTTTTATCCTCGGACTGATTTTTTCAAATTGGTCCCCACTGATTATTTCGTTCATAATCATTGTCTGCGCCAATATTCTGGTACTGGCAGTGATGGCCTTGGCCGGTTTTCCATTTTCAATTCTTTCCAGCACAATTCCAATCTTAGTGACTGTAGACGTTGTTTCTCTTTGCATACACACCTTGCTGCGATTTGCTGAGGAACGAAAAAAACAACCCCATCTCACTCACCATGAACTGGTCAACTACACATTTAAAGTTCTCCTGGGTCCGAATCTCATTGCTTCCACAACAACGATGATCGGCTTTTTAGCCTTGGTTACAGTCAAAGTACCCCTTATTCGAGACTACGGTTTAACGGCTGCAGGGGCGATTATGATTGGTTGGCTAGTTACAACAGCAATGCTGACACCATTACTGCACTTCCTGCCTGCCCCCAAAGCCAGAAAGTGGGCTTGGGCCAAAGCGCATTGGGCTCTTTATCTTTTTCGCAAATCGGGCGTATGGGCATTTTTGATTGCGCTCGTTTTTACCGGCCTAGCATTGAAAGGACAAAGACTTTCTTGGTCCGCCCGATTGTTCGATGACCTACCAGCAAATCATCAAGTAAGACTTTCCACAGAATCTATTGACAGAGATTTAGGCGGAATGATCCCCGTTGATATTGAAATCAAAGGAGGTCTTGAAGAATGGAATGACCCGCAAAACTTGGCCCAGCTTGACATTCTTGCAACAGAAATACGAAATTTCCAAGGCGTTGGGAGTGTTGTCGGATTGCCAGATCTCATTGCCGCGACGAACCTTCACCAAGCGCGACTTCCAGCAAGTCGCGCTTCGACGGCAGAAGTGATTTTTCTGTATAGTTTATCAAACGACAGTCCGTTAAAGAATTTTTTGACCGCAGATGGTTCTAGCACCAGATTGTCTGTGCGCACCCGAGACCTGCCAGGGAATCAGTTACAAAGCCTCGTCAACAGTATCGAAACTGCTGCGAAAAAAAGTTTTCCCAAAATGAGTGTCAATGTGAGTGGCATGGGATCAACGATACATCACCTCAATAATGAGCTGTCCCACGAACTTATTTTTGGCTTTTGGCAATCAATGGCTGCCATTGCTTTGGTACTAGTTTTTGTCTTTAAGTCCATCCGTTGGGCGTTAGTTGCTTGCATCCCAAATCTCGTTCCGCCAGCGGCTCTTCTCGGTTTTCTGGCAATCTCTGAAACACCCATTAAGCCAAGCGTCGCTATCATTTTTTCTATTGCTCTAGGATTGGCTTTTAACAACACAGTTTATTTATTAGAACGCTTACGTCTATTGCAGAAAAATACAAAAAATGGAAAACTTGAAATTGAAAAAACCATGTGGCGCGAAGGCAATCCATGCCTGATCTCCAGCGTGACTTTGCTGGCTGGTTTTGCTGTTTTTATGGCATCTTATTTTGCCATGAATCGAATTTTTGGCTTCTATATGTTGTTGTCGATTATAGCTGGTCTAGTTGGAGATTTGGTTCTTTTACCGACTTTACTGAAAAGTTGCCCTTGGTTGTTGACTCCGTTTAAATGGAATAAGGAGAAATCTATGGCTGTTGTAACTTCACTTTTACTTGTTTTTTTCATCGCACTAACTCCAACTCCCCTTCATGCAGCGGCTCCAACAGTAGAAAAAATCGGCAATGAAATGAGTCAACGTCTTCGTTCTAAAGATGAAGAATTTCAAGTTTCAATGAAAACGACTGAAGCTGACGGATCCAGCAAAGAACGACTGATGCATCTTTGGCGCATGAGTCCAGAAAAAAACGATCACTCCTTGTTGGTACGCATGCTTCAGCCCCAGGACCTAAAAGGCACGGCCTTACTGGCAACACTGAAAGGTACTCAAGAAGACAAATGGATTTATCTTCCCTCCAGCAAACAAACAAGACGTCTTACCGGGGAAAGTGGTCGTGGGGGTATTTTAGGTTCTGAATTGAGCGTGGAAGATTTTGATTTTAATCGAGAGCAAGGAACGAAAAACACTCTCAAAAAAGAAGTCGTTATTGATGGAAAAAAATATTATCTTGTCGAAAGCGATGTGGATTCAACCTCTTCAAATTACTCCAAAATACTCAGCTATGTATCAGCTAAAGAGTGGTTGCCAATTAAAGCTGAATGTTTTGATAAACAAGGCAAGCTTTTAAAAGTGATTGATTTTATGGCGTATCAAAAGCTTGCTCGCGATAAATGGCGCGCTGGAAAGATAAAAATCAAAAATGTTCAAAATAAGCGAACGACAGAAATTAGTATTTCCAAAGTAAAATTAGACCAAAACTTTAAAAGCAACCGTTTTACTCCCAAGGCGCTCTCTGAGGACTGACTTTGAGTCAAAATCCAGCCTTGGAGCTAAAAACTGCACCTAAAACCCTTTCAATCCAAGTGTCGAGTTTCGCTTACCCTGAAACCCCTCACGGACCACGACTTCAAAGCCTTGGGCGGCCAGGGCATTTTTTAAACTCACACGACAGGCATAGGTAGAAAACTGACAGCGCTCTGCTGCGCCTTGAGCAAGAAGGTTTTCTAAAAAACTCTGCTCCCACAGAAAGGGAGTGGTCTTTGAACTGAAAGCATCATACATAATACCATGATATTTTGCTGGCAAAGTCACTTGATCAGAAAGAGCTCCCTGCAAATCGAGAATCGTTTTAAACTTTTCTTGTAAAAACAATTTAAGCGCTGAAACAGTGATCGAAGTTCCCTGCGTTATTTTTTGGGCAGCAGAATCGTAAACTTCATAAACTTCTTGAGAAAGCAGCTCTTTGCGGCCCCAAACCCAGTTATAAAAAAACTCTCGCAACTCTGGCACACTTTCATAGCTAGTAACAAAGCCAATGTTTTGAGGTGGCACACCAAGCATAAGAGCTTCGCGAGCAATAGCCATTTCAATATAGCCCAATCCGAGTCCGACAATTAAAAAAGAAGGGATTGGGACTGTTTGGAGGATAGCTTTGATAGGACGTGCATATATCAAGAGCGTTTCTGCGCAAGCACCACCTGAATGGTGCATAGATTCCCCGCGAAACTTTTCCGGATCCACAGAGGTTAAAAGTCTTAAGCTTGGACTTCCGTCGCCCGTGATTTCGATTTCAAAACCAATGTCACCCCAAGATTTCATTCCGCACTCTTTCTACAATTATGTATCTGACTTAGCACGGATTTGCGAACGATGACAATTCCCAGTAAAGAGAAAGGATTGAGCCATTTGATTGACTTCCCGCAAAATAAATCTATAAAGAGGCCTATGGAAAAAGGTTGGCTCGGGCTCCCATATCATACAATTAGCGATCACTATCATAAGCTCTTCGGCGAGAAGGTTTACAAAGTTCCTGTTTCAGTCGTGGATGACTGTCCAAATCGACGTGGCCTTAAAGGCATGCAAACTTGTGTATTTTGTGATGTCTGGGGATCTGCTGCAAATGCTGAAAGCCTTTCGATGGAACTCAAAGCACAGATTGAAAGCTATCAAGCTAAAATTAGCGCTCGTTACAAAGCCAAAGCTTTTTTAATCTATTTCCAAGCCTACACAAATACTTTCACAAAGGTCTCGGCCCTACGCCACAATTTTGATGTGGCTCTTTCCTACCCTTGGGTAAAAGGGTTCACCCTTGGTACACGTCCAGATTGCCTTTCCAAAGCTGTTCTGGATCTCTGGCAAGAGTATCATCAAAAGTCATTCGTTGCCGTGGAGCTTGGCGTGCAAAGTTTTTTCAACGATCAACTAGAGTTTATGAGACGGGGTCACACCGCTGAAGCGTCTATCGAAGCTGTGCACAAAATCGCTCAGTCCACCAACGTGGATTTAGGCATTCATTTAATCTTCGGAAATCCTGGCGAAACCGATGAGCACATCATCAAAACAGCGGAGATCGTGAACACGCTACCGATCACCAATGTAAAGCTGCACAATCTTCATGTCTTGAAGCAGACCCCCTTAGAAGAGATGTTCTACAAAGGAGAGTTCTCTCCGATTGATCGAGAGACTTATGCTCACCGAGTGCAACTCTTCCTTCAACATCTATCTCCTCGTTTTGCTCTTCATCGCTTGGCGGCCTACTCTTCGCGATGGGACGAACTAATCGCTCCTGAGTGGACGAAAGATAAAATGGGAACTCACCAGTTCATCATCGATTACTTACGCGCCAACAAAGCCCATCAATCAGAGTTTTTTGTCGCAACATCAGAGCAAGACAAATTGGCACAAGCACTGTTGGCAAAAAAAGCAGTTCGGATTTCGCAAGAAATAATTTGAGATTTTTGGAATTTAAGTTTCTGTAAGATCAGTACAGAAAAATATCTCATTAAAACAGTCAAAAACAGACTTTAAGATCAAAATGTGATTTTTCCGACTTAAAAAGTAGATGAAGTGCCAGATAAAGTCGCAGCTTTACCATGTCAAGATCTCCACCACAGCTGCTTAATTGATGAGCAATGTCACAAAATTCTAGCGTTATTTCTAAAAATATTCTTGCAAGTTCTTCGAAAGAATTACACAGTTGGAATTGAGATCGATACCCGCCTTATTGATGAGGCACCCATAACGGACCCCTAGATATAGGGGTTACCCCTGGAAAATTAGGGGGTTAGCTAAGGGAGGTTCCAGGGATGTACCTAAGAGCCAGACGCTAAGGAATAGCAACTCAGTCTCAAACAATACATAACATTATTAGATTAAACCACGGCTTGGTTTTTTGCGAGGGGCGGAAAATCGGGGCGCGGGCTTTTTTTGCCCAAAGGGAACGGGGCAGGGAGATACACCATGTTGGAAACAACAGCTCACATCATGAGAGTCAAAAAAAGAGATGGCACGCTTGAACCAGTCGACGTCACAAAAATCGTAGAGCGTGTGACTAGAAACTGCCAAGGGCTTACTCAAGTCGATCCACTTCGCGTGGCTACAAAGGCCATCAGTGGTCTTTACGATGGCGCCACAACCAACGAGCTTGATAACCTTTGTATTCAAACCGCTTCCCTGCTTATTGGTGAAGAACCTGAATACTCTCGTTTGGCAGCACGTCTTCTTTCAACGTATATCGACGAAGAAGTTCGTTCACAAAAAATTCAATCTTTCGCAGATTCTGTGAGCTTCGGACACTCGGCTGGTCTTTTGTCTGAGTCTACTTTCAAGTTCGTCGAAGCGAACAAAGCTGCTTTATGCGCTGCAATTGAACCTTACCGCACAGACCGTTTTGAATACTTTGGTTTGCGCACGGTTTACGATCGCTACTTATTGAAAAATCCAACTTCACGCCAAGTGTTTGAAACACCACAATACTTCTTTATGCGTGTGGCTTGTGGACTTGCTCAGACAGTTGAAGAAGCTGTCGAGTTTTACCGCTTGATTTCTTCACATGAGTACATGGCTTCAACTCCGACTCTATTCAATTCAGGCACAACTCGCCCTCAGATGTCTTCTTGCTACCTGTTGGATTCACCAGCAGATGACTTGCAAGCAATCTATTCAAAATACATGGACATCGCCCTTCTTTCTAAATTTGCTGGCGGCATCGGTGTTGCTTACTCTCGCGTCCGTTCACGTGGTTCTTTAATTAAAGGAACAAACGGACACTCTAACGGCATCATTCCTTGGTTGAAAACGATGGATTCGTCAGTAGCAGCGGTAAACCAAGGTGGAAAGCGCAAGGGCGCAGCCTGTGTTTATCTTGAGACATGGCACGCAGACATCGAAGAGTTCCTTGAAATGCGTGACAACACTGGGGATGAAGCGAAACGCACTCACAACTTGAACTTGGCAAACTGGGTTCCAGACTTGTTCATGAAGCGCGTAGAAACGGATGCAATGTGGTCATTGTTCGATCCTCGCGTAGTGCCTCACTTCGTCGACACTTATGGTCCAGAGTTTGAAGCCGCTTTTGAAGCCGCTGAAGCTCAGAAACTTTATGTTAAACAAGTGAAAGCGCGTGATCTTTACTCCCGCATGATGAAAACATTGGCTCAAACAGGTAACGGTTGGATGACATTTAAAGATGCATCTAACATGAAAGCCAACCAAACTGGCGAACCTGGAAACGTGATCCACTTATCAAATCTTTGCACAGAGATTTTGGAAGTCACTTCGGACAAAGAAACCGCAGTTTGCAACCTAGGATCTGTGAACTTGGGTCGTCACGTTGAAAACGGTGCTTTCAACTTTGAAAAACTTGCGAAATCTGTACGTACTGCAGTTAAGTATTTGGATAGAGTTGTTGATATCAACTTCTACCCTATCCAAACAGCGCAAGATTCAAATCACAAATGGCGTCCAGTTGGATTGGGTGTGATGGGTCTTCAGGATGCTTTCTTCCAATTGAAGCTTCCTTTTGATTCAGCAGCAGCACGTGAACTTTCTGCGAAAATTCAAGAAGAGATCTATTACAATGCTCTTCTGACTTCTTGTGAGTTGGCAGAAAAACACGGTCCTCACGGTGCATTTGAACAAACAAAAGCAGCTAAAGGCTTGTTGCAGTACGATCTTTGGGGCGTGACTCCGTCACAACCTGAGCGTTTTGAAAAACTAAAAGAACGTATTAAGCAACACGGTCTTCGCAACTCATTGTTGATTGCAATTGCCCCTACAGCGACAATTGCTTCTATCGTAGGTTGTTACGAAGCTATCGAACCACAAGTCAGCAACTTGTTTAAACGTGAAACTCTTTCCGGAGAGTTCATGCAAATCAACAAGTACCTAGTTTCTGATTTGAAAGCGATTGGTCTTTGGAACGAAGACGTACGCAATGAAATCAAAATGCATGACGGATCTATCCAAGATGTCGTGGCAATTCCTCCACAATTAAAGGAATTGTATCGCACTGTTTGGGAAATCCCTATGAAGTCTTTGATTGATATGGCTGCAGAGCGTGGAGCTTACATCGATCAGGCGCAATCTTTGAACTTGTTCATGGAAAGCCCAACGATCGGTAAAGTTTCTTCTATGTATATGTATGCATGGAAAAACGGCATCAAGACGACTTATTATTTGCGATCTCGTCCAGCGACAAAAATTGCAAAAACAACCGTCAAATCATCTGGTAACACAGCAGGATTGTCTTCAAATAACAATGAAGCAATGAATGCTGCACCTACGGAGTCCGCACCTAAAAAGGTTTATACGGATTCTGAAGTGATCGCGTGCTCGTTGGAAAACCCAGAAGCTTGTGAAGCGTGCCAATAGTTATTGATTTAATTTTTATTCAATCGGCCACCACGAAGTGGCCGTAAAGGAAGAACGTTATGATTTTAGATCCTGGATTTGATTTAAATCTACGCCCTATGAAATATCCGCTTTTCTACGAAATGTACAAAAACGGAATTAAAAACACTTGGACAGTTGAAGAAGTGGATTTTTCAACAGACCTTGTTGACCTTCACAGCAAGATGAATCCTGCCGAGAAGCACCTTATTTCTCGCCTTGTGGCTTTCTTTGCGACTGGAGACTCTATCGTTGGAAACAACCTTGTATTGAATCTTTACAAGCATATCAATACACCAGAAGGTCGCATGTACTTGTCTCGTCAACTTTATGAAGAGGCATTGCACGTTCAATTCTACCTCACACTTCTAGACACTTACATCCCTAATCAGGACGAAAGAGCTGAAGCGTTTGCGGCAATTGAAAACATTCCTTCTATCAAAAAGAAAGCGGACTTCTGCTTTAAGTGGATTGGTTCAATCAATGAACTAGACACACTTCAAACAAAAGAAGATCGTCGTCGCTTCTTGATGAACTTGATTTGTTTTGCAACTTGCGTTGAAGGCCTTTTCTTCTATGCTGCCTTTGCTTATGTGTATTTCCTACGCTCAAAAGGTCTTTTGGCAGGTTTAGCGACAGGAACTAACTGGGTATTCCGCGACGAATCTATGCACATGGCCTTTGCTCTCGAAGTTATTAAGACAGCACGTAAAGAAGAACCAGATCTTTTCAACTCACAAATGGAAGATATGGTTGTACAAATGCTTGAAGACGCTATCGAGTGTGAAATGGAATTTGCAAATGACGTTCTTCATTTGGGCGTTGCAGGTTTATCACCTAAAGATATGCGTCAGTACCTTGAGTATTGCGCCGATCAACGTCTTGAAAGCTTGAACATTGCTCCTCGCTACAACGTAAAAAATCCGTTTGGCTTTATGGAGCTTCAAGATATGCAAGAATTAGCGAACTTCTTTGAAAGACGTGTTTCCGCATACCAAATGGGTGTTGGCGGATCCGTTTCTTTTGACGAAACTTTCTAGTGAAAAATCCCGTTCTTTGGACGTTATTTTTTCTAGTTTGCATGGGGGTAGGATTTCTTCACGGAGTCCTGCCTCAAGGCTTAACTAGAAGTTTTTTTACAAGTCCACAAAAAATCCAAGTCGTAACTACAGATGAAATTTTTTTTCCAGTTGAAGTCAGAACTCAATTGGAGAGTGAGCTTCGTGTTAAATTCTCAGTAACAGTTACGCGCAATTGGGATGAACTCCTTGCCAAAATGGTCGAGACTCCTTCGACAGATCTCATCTTTCTTCCTTCTTACTGGGCAAAAAACCTCGCACAACAAAACTTACTTTCCGATATTGCTGGACACCGCAAAGAGCTTCAGCAAAGAGTTGCCTCTGATTTTCTTTCAAACAGTCAGACCGGCTTATTTTATTTTTTGCCTTTTTATTGGTTGAAGACTTATGTTACAACGCCTGAAAATCAGACTTTTTCTGAGTATCTAAAAAATAAAACAGCTCCGCATCTGTATCTTATTTCAGATGAAGATCTAATTTTAAAGTATTTTGAAAGCTGGAAACAACAGGGATTATGGGAACAAATTGCACAGAAGAAAATTCTGACGTTGCCACTAGATCAACTCAGTATCCATAAGCAAAGCAATGACAGTGCTGTTGAACTGCCAATATTTCAAGAACTCCCCCAACACCATCCAGTACATCCAGGAGCCTTGCTAATTTGGGGAGCGGCTATTCCTGAAAATTCACAAAATAAAGCTTTGGTTCTGGAACTCTTAGACACACTCACGACTCCAGAACACCAAGAAGCTCTTCTATTGAAAACGCCCTTTAATTCTACATTTTCAACTGTGACAGCTGATGAAATCCCTTTGCAAAGAAGAGCTGATTTTGTTCGCAACCTTCAACTTAAAGACACTTTGATCATTGAAAACAAAGATATCAATGCGAAGACTAAGTTGAAGGACGATTTCGGTTTCACTTTATAAGACGACTCATTTTTTGGCTTCTACAATCAAAGCACAAAAATCAAGCAAGAATTACTTGAACCAGTTATTTTGTGCAAGTAGCTGTTGCTGTCACAGTGTATACTTGAAACAACACAAAATCCCTTTTAGACAATGTTGACTCAACATCTGTGACTTTGCCGTTGCGACAATTAGCATGCAGTTTCTTAGCGACCTCAGCCCCTGCAGTACCATCGGCATCTGTCCAGAATAAATTAAAAAACGTTGTGACACTTCCCTCTGCTCGAATACGCTCACCGCTGAATTGCATATTCCCGCCAGAGTGTGAATGCATACTAGCACAACCAGATGCCAATAGACTAATACCAAGAAATATTAACGACAGTGTTTTAAATGGACTCATAGGACCTACCTTTCAATTTCTATAATTTCAGAACGTACTCAATTTCTTCGTTCAAGCTCTCTATTTAAAAAGACTTAAGAGTCTATCCGAGACGATCAATGCTTGATCTTTTCTTTTGGCGGCTGGTACTCTTGCGTGTCGACATGTATTCAATCCGACCATCCATTTACTCACCAATATCAAGTATTCCCTTGCTCGGGCACCGTAAATCACAAAATAAAAATTCCAAAACAATCACAGTGTCCTCGCCAGCATTCGAAGTTGAAGCAACTCCACTCTTCTTTTTCTCATAATATAATAAACTATTTTTAGATTGAATTAAAAACAAATCTATTGAGCTCTAACACAAGCGCTGCTTACGTATATACCATATCAGGTTCGGTATGGACACAACAGGCTACTACCCAATGATGGCTCCACAAGTTACGCCTTTGGATGGCTTCCTCTATTTCAGGGGATGGAAATACTATCCTTGTTTCACCTTACGGTGATGACTCTGATCGCGGCTCTGCTTATCTATTCGAGAAAAATTGAGGTATGAGGTCAATGCCTTCGGCTCACCTGATCCTAAATATACGACTTAGATTATATTATTTACCGATACCAACACAAAGGGCGAGGGTTTTGCAGAGCCCCTGCAAGAAAAGTATCCAAACGACATTGTCTTGATGGGTACTCGTCATTAAGTGTTTTTTCTACTTCTTCTTGCGCTGGCGTTGCGAATGAAATCTCAAAGTCTTTCACTAAGTTTAAAAAATCTTTTCCAGCCAAGGCACTCCGCTGACATAAACCCGACTCATTCGAAGATGGACCCCATTTATTTTCACACTTTTGTTTGAGTTCGTTGGGTGCATTTTTAATTTGTCTGGTGTGATCTTGATCCTGCACCCATTGCTTGAAACACTCCTTGGCAGCAAAATAATCAGCTTGCCCCTCTGCTGACATAAGACTCAGTCCATCAGAGCCAATGGGTCCATCCCAATCAATAGGCGGTGATTTATGCGGAGAACCTCCCCACAGATGTCCTGCTTCGTGACAAATAATCATACGCAAGGCATCTTCTGTAAGTCTCGGCCAACCGATAAGGCCCTTATCCAAGATGATCTCAAAAGAATCTAAGGAGTCACGTTTTGCCGAAGCTCCGATAGAACTCCTGGTTTCGTCAATCCTGATAACAAGATTTCCTTTCTCTTGCTGAGCCCGTGGTGACAGCAAGAGAAAGGCTTCATTCAAGATTCCATTCTGAATCTCAAAGTCAGGCTTCTGCGCGAAAGCTTGACTGGTGCACTTCATAAAAACAAATATCAAGGACAAGTATATTTTACGAGGGCAATTCATTTCAATCTCTCCGGTGGCATCACTTATTTCATCTGATTCCATTATGCAGAAAAAATTCCATTTTTTGATCCCACTCCTTGGATATGGAAGAATAAAGGAAATTAGAATCTTATTGAGCGACCATAACGGTCGCTCCTGTTACAATTTGCGGCAACAATATCTAAATCTTCTCTCAAATTTACAATCACAAAATTACCTACTATCAGCTCATTTTGAAGCTAGAAAAAACCTCTATAAGCTTTTCAACATATTGTGTTTTAGATTCTTTATTGAGAAAAAACGGATTCATCAATGTCATACGCAATAAAACAAGACCAAGCTCGTCCCTCTCAAGCCCCCATTTTCGGCAAGAATCTTCAATTAAAAGCTGATATTCTGGAGCTTTCAAATAGGTTTTTGAAACTAAAAACTCTCCTGATGCGTTTATTTTATCAATAAAATTTTCTGTCTGAATATTTACTTGTGAAAGCTTTTTAGCTCCCTGATAGCTGACGATCGAAATCAAATTAATTCCTTGGGTGTCCAAGACTCGCAAATGAGGGCACTGAGTTTCTACACCGTGCTTAATTTTATTTCTAGCCAGGATCGTGCGAGTGAGTATTTGACCATACCCCTGTCTATTCAAGCCAATAGTCTTTGCAGTCATCCACGTGGCCGTTGCACCAGCAGCAGAACGAGAGCCTTCCAAAGTTTTCATCCAACGATCAATACTTTCATTCGGTGACTGGATATATTTTGCATCAAATGCAGACACTCGATAGCGTTGCGCATCTGGAACCAAGAAAGCTCCACAAGCATAAGGAACATATCCAAGCTTATGAGGATCTAGTGTGATCGAATCGGCACGAGATATTGCCGCGAAAGACCGGGAAATAGACGCACCCAAAGTTTCACTATGCCCGTTTTCCAGAAGACTGCAAAAGTACCCACCATAGGCCCCGTCGATGTGATGCCAAATATCTAAATGCTGAATTTGCTTAAGTTCATCTAAATAATCTTGCACTTGTTCGATTGGATCACACTGCCCAAGCTCCGTGGTTCCTGCTACAGACACCACCATGAGAATGGGTCGATTTTCTTTTTGTGCCCTCTGCGTCTGCTCAATTAAGGACCTAATATCCATAACCCCTTGGTGATCCAAATCGACGGGCCAAAATGCTGTGTCACCAAATCCAAGTAGAGAAATACCCTTGAGCCAAGAGTAATGCTTCGAATTTGGTACAAGTATAACAGGCCCCTGATAACGTTCTCCAAATGATTTTTCATAAAGACCCGCTACAACCCAAGGACCTTGAGAAACGACACTGTATTTTTTTAGACTGATTTCTTCTATAGAATACTTTTTAAGATAGTCTTCATAGGCGGTCCACCCCATATGAGCAGCCTCGACATACGATAGCTTTGTCAATCCCTGCAAGTTCAGATAACAACCCAAAGAAAGAAAATGATCTAAACGATATCGTGCTCGCCACAAGGCCTCAATATTTGCAACTGTCCCACCTGATGTAAAATGCCCCGTAGCTTGAGACGCAACAAACCCTACCATATTAGCCAAATCAGTAATGGCTTCATTTTCAATCACGGCCCCGACTCGCGCAGCTTCTGTGGAAATATTATTAGGATTGTGTAAAAGCGCTACGAAATGTCCCAGCAATGCAGGAAGGGAAATTTCGGAGTACATGTGACCAATATATCGCGGTGAATATTGAGGAACTTCTTCTTCAAAGCGTTGACACAAAGTTTGCAATACATCATGTGTCTTTCCGCGCCGACTTTGAAACTCTGTACTTTTTTGATCCTCACGAGAAATAGCTCGTCCATCACTAGTAAAAAGATCCTGTCGCCATTGAAACCAATGATCCAGCACACTCAACATTTCATGACGAATCCAGTCGGCATTCTCAGACTGAGGACCAAGAAAAAAACTTTTTAAAGCAGCTTCATGTGGGGGGCAATTAATACTCATGGCAACATCCTCATGCAAATGAGAATACTTTTGCATGACGAGGATCATGTTGCGAGTTAAAATGAGACGTTTTTTTTAATTGTAAATAGGACCAGATAGACGTCGAGCTATTCACCAATCGATTCTAGATAATCTAAACAATATGTCATAAAATCAAATAGGCACACTCATTATTTGAGGAGAACGTTGTAATATGAAATACAACCGTGGTCAGTTCACCACTGGATACTACAAATTATGGGAGATGGGCCTACTTATACCAATTCCACAAAATGGCTCTATCTATTCTGTAAAATATCGCAAGAATCAATTTGACGAATATTCCCGCGTAACCTTGAAAGCAATCAGTGTCAGTGATGCATTAGAACGTGCCTGCTATTCTATCACCTATGCAAGTCCATGGCGCCCTGAAGATGTTGAACTGCATGCCGTTTACGATTTGGAAGAAAATCTTCTGTGGATAGATGAGCCTTTTTACAACCTCGTACAAAAAAAATATGAATTTCGGGGTATGGAAAGACGAGAGTTCTTGGCGAGATTTGGGGCTACGAGTGCTGCGATCTTGTTTGGACTTCGTGCCACACCGTCAAATGCAGCCACCACTTCAGTCAGTATGAGTGGCGCAGCAAGTGGCTTCTCCTCCCCTGGCGAACAACTCTACACAACAACCGGTAGTTTCAACTTCATAGCGCCTGCTGGGGTGACTTCTGTTTCTGTCGTTGCCGTCGGTGCTGGGGGATCAGGAGCCTCTTCATCTAGCAACGGCGGTGCTGGCGGCGGTCTTGGCTGGAAAAATGCTATTGTAGTGGTTCCTGGCAATTCATATTCTGTCGTTGTCGGCGCCGGAGTTGCAGGTGGCAATGGTGGCAGTTCTTATTTTAAAGATACTTCTACAGTTATGGGAGGTGGAGGTGGCTTATACACTTCCGTTGGTACCTATGTCGGTGCTGGTGGAGGAAATGGTGGGGCTGGTGGTACACCTTGGATTGGAAACCTTGGCGGTGCACCTGGCGGAGCCGGTGGATATGCTGGCGACGGCGGAGATGGCTGGAGTTACTCTGGCGGAAGCTCTCAAAGCCCTACAAAATATGCCTCAGGTGGTGCTGGTGGAGGTGGAAGCTATAACAACACTTATAGCGGGAAAATGGGAGGTGGAGGCGGTGTAGGGCTCTATGGGCAGGGAGCAAATGGAATAACTGGGAACAATGCTCAGAATTATGTAGGCACAGGAGGAAGTGGTGGCGGTTCTGGTAACGACACCACCGGCGCCGGTGGCAGTTACGGAGGTGGAGGTGGTTATGGTTCTGGGATGGGTGGTGGTCCTGGTGGTTCTGGTGCAGTAAGAATAATTTGGGGATCAGGACGTAGTTTTCCAAGTAGTGCAGCTTAAATAAAAATCAATTACATTTGAAACCAATCGCTTCACACATTCATAGAAAAAAATCTGTTGTGATTTTACTGCGGAACGGGAGGTAAAGATGGTTTGGTCAGATTGATATTACTGACACCTTGAACATCGTTACGAATGATTCTTCCATCATTATCGATCGCCTGCATAACAACCATTAAGCGATGGACTCTTACCGGCAGAGCACCGGTATTGAGGGCAAGATTGAACTTTCCATTTTTGCAAATAGCCGCTTTGATGTTCACATCAGTTGTTGGATTAAGGTCGACTATATCCATTTGCACGCCAGTGCCGGATTCAAGCACAATAATACTATGCTGGCTATAAGTGGAGGTGTAGCACTCACCACTTATATCTACTTTTCCATCAGCCGTCGGTGGCGCCACAATGTTAGGAGTGTAGACTTTGAGATAAAGCTCAGACGATTGTGGCTCTTTATTTAAGACGTGGGACGAAGGATCTGACTTACTGTCAGAGAGAAGGGAGCTGTCTGTGATTTGTTGGCAAGCGACGGTAGAAGCCATCAGCCCCAGAATGAACATACTCCTGAAAAAATCAAATCTCATAACTCCCCCGCACCCCTTCAGGATAATCTAGACATGGCGGCAACCAAACAAGTTTCTTCCAACTGTCTCAATTATAGAAAAGGAAGCCCCCTACCAACCAAAGGTTTTCACATGAAGAGAAGGATCTACCGACTTACAGCCATCTATTGCCCTAGTTGAATTCAACGGAATTTTAGAGCCGTTAATAAAACTCCAACTGGTTCCTTCGACATAATTTGTTAAACTATGAGCCAGATTGACGGAACAATTTTTAAAACTCAGGGACATCACTCCCGAACCTCCTATTGGGTAATAGAGCATGACTGTTCCACATGCTTTATTACGAACCTCTATCTGGTTATCAAAATTGCCTCTAGAAATAACATAGTCTTCAACATTTCCCTCAAACAAAACGGCAGAGGGAGTTGCGCCCTTACCATTGATGTTTTTTAGTCCAACAAGAGAATAATGACCGTTCTTTGTCACAGCCACGATATCAGGAACACCCGAAGAATTGCTCGTGTAGTGAAGAACGTTCTGTCCGTCATTCACTTTTAATACATTCGTAATACTGAAGTTGGGGGAGCTACCAGTATGCTTTTCAAGTGATACCTTCCCCGGTTTGGATAAACACGCTCGACCAGCAATAGAAGAACCCACCGAAGTGCACTCGGAAGGAACACTGAAGAACACCTCAGTGCCAGTATTAAACTCACAACGATAAGATGAAGTAGAAACTAAATACTGCGACTTAACCGTTCTACCATTTTTAGCCGCATATTCCTGACAAAACTGACTGCAACTTTTCTTAATGGAACTGTAAATACACGACTGCATAGTCAATGGAGTGCCACTGCAATTTGCTACACATGTGGTACTTGTTGCCGGTTTGGATGCAGATGCACACATAGAATCAGCAACAACTTGACCAGCCGAACTTCGACAAACAACTGTGCGATTCACAGTGCCGGAGGTACCAGCACAAGTTTCCGTACGAGTCTGTTGCGAGTTTGAGCCACAAGCTGACCATGCACTATAGGTGTAAGATGGTTTCGCCGAGCATGCGCCATAAGCAGACGCTTCCCAAGAATAAGTCACTGGCGGCGTACAAGCCTGTGTCGTCACCGGAGTGCCGCTGCAATTGACTTCACACGATTTGGTCGTTTCTGGCTTAGGGAGTGATGCACACATGGAATCGGCAACAACTTGCCCTGTCGAATTACGACAAACTACAGTTCGACTCATACTGCCCACCTTGTTCACACAAGTTGCCGTACGGGTCTGTTGCGAGTTTGATCCACAAACTGACCATGCCCCATAAGAGTAAGATGGTTTTGCTGAGCATACACCATACCCAGACACATCCCAAGTATGGACCACAGCATCTGATTTCTGTTCTGGCGCATTTATATAAACAGCCTTTGAATTTACCTTCTTGATAACCACATTATTCTCATTCAGAACACTCACCGTTCCACCCGCAGAACATCGTACCTTTTTTGCATCCCATCCTTTTTTACTTTCAAAATAGACACTTCTATCTTCATTTAAAGGAAGCTCTACACCATCAGCGGTAGGACAAATAACTTTACACGTCTCTTCGGTATTGGAGCCACTTAACTGACCATTCGTGCAAATTCGATTTTCTACTGTACAGGACTCTCCGGGTTCTCTAGCTACTTTGCGAGAAAAAAATCCTTGCATTGAGTTTTCAAAAAAGTAGGGTTTTTGGGTTGCCGGATGCAAACATGTTGGTTTTGATCCGGTTTTTTTACCATACAGCTTTTGCGCCCCTAGAATATCTTTCACAGTTAAAACAGCATTACTAAGCTGCGTGCCTGCTCCAGATTTAGTCAGGGCTTCAAGATACTGATATTGCGGTTTCGGTTTGATTCCGTACTTACTCAGAGAGTTGTAGTGCATAACCGACTGTGGATCATAATCTGAAGTTACGAAACGCGTTCTGAAGTTGGTATACTTCAAAGGTAGTACATAATAGTAAGTAAAGGGATCAGACTCAGGACTCACTGCCGGGTAATCGTAATATTGGTCGACGTGATCATGCTGATGCTCATGCATCATTCCAAGATTATGCCCTACTTCATGCAGCATAACAGCTGAGACGTCTGATGAAGGATGTTTAGCCCAGAACTTCCTGAGTTGAGTGAGCCCCGGATACGTCGCACAAGCCCCTGTACCAGGTCCGCAGAATTTTTCAATTTCATTGGTTAAATAGGCCTGTAGAATATAAGCCTCATTGCCTGTAGCTTGTACACAAGTGATATCCACTTCTTGCGCCCAAACATTACAAGCCGCAAAAACTGCTTGTCGAAAATTCATTAAATCATTTTCAGAGAAAACTTCTGGATTAACATTTGCGACACGAATAGGTATGACCTTACCGGGCCACATTTCTTCGCCCGAAATACGGTTACTCAGTCCTTGCAATTCGCCTTTACTTTCGAGCTCCGCATTTTTAGCATCCAACTCCTTGGCATCGACCAGCATATCTCCATAGACGTAGTAGTCGCCAATTTTGGGGGCTTGAAGAACCGTCGAATTCATTGACAATTGTCCGTCTAGATTTTCAACGACTGCAAAAGGCTGAGTACAGTTTTGGAAGAAAAAAATGTTGGCCAATAAAAGAATCAAAACAGCTGTGCCCTTAAGAACACCTTTTGAGAAAATCGTTTCCATCACCCTCCCCCCCCAAACAAAGACCAGAATATCTCAAAAAATAAAACTTTTCTTTTTTTCCTTTCATCTATTTCAAATTGAGACAGCTTCAACGCAATTGAGGGGCGAGACGCCTCGAAGTGAGGCACCTCGTGCAAGATTGTGTTCTGGAGAAGATCATCCAAATAGGACGTTCTTACAGCGGATGAAGTGTTTCGATGTCGAACCTCTTCTGAGTGTTGATCTATGGGTAACCTTATCTAACACTCAAATTCCGATGTTTGCAGTAAGTCAGCTTCTAACACACAAACATTTCTTCAAAAAAAATGGCAGTATATTTCTTACTCACAACCATCATCTAAAAGATGGACGAATGTATGAAATCATTTTTTCTAAATATGAAGGAGACAGAAACAGGAAATAAGTCGAAAGCATGGTTGTAGCAAATGGCCCCAACCCCATAAACACGCCGATACCCGCATGAAAGAAAAATCCCAAGACTAGCCACCAATAACGAGTCTTTTTCCAAGCAACCATCACCGGGAAATAGATCTCAAAGAGGATCGTCACATAGGCAATGATAGGCATGATCCACCAAATAGAACGCAAAAATGAAAAGTCCATCGTCGTCATTTGAGGGTTGGCCATCACACTCCACAAAGCGGTCCCATCCCACCAGCTGCCACCTTTGAGCTTTTCCCATCCGGTGTAGGCATAAATCACACTGATCTGAACTTGCATCATGCGAATCATCGCTGAGCTCAAAATATCTGATGAAGCAAAACTTGTCTTTTTCCGCCACAAATTCAAAACACTCAATCTTTCGCAAGAGTTTGTGAAAGACATATAAAATAAGAACAATGCTGCAATAATATCTGCACCAAAGTTTACAGAGTAATTTCTTTGAATAAAACCAGCATTGATAACCCAAGTTGCAAGCATCAACCAGCGACTGCCAACACCCAGGGTTAACAAACCCAAAAAAATCACCAACAAAAGGTGCATGAGAGAATTCAAAGAATCAGGCCAAAAGCTCCACAAAAAAAGTGGACGATACAACTCAACCATCACTTCCAAGGCCATGTCTTTTGATATCCAACTTGAGTCACTGTAGTAGCTCAAATTAAACATGCGAATGATGTACAAATAAAACATGGTCCCACAAAGGAGGACACGCATTGCCGCTAGACCTAAAAGATTTTGTGGAGCAAACCAAAACTGATCCCAAAGGGTCCATAGTTTTTTCATAGAACCTCCTCGTCAGCCCCGCCGACACAGGAGTGCGTTTCGCGCACATACTGAACTTCTTGCGAAAGATCTTTCACTGTCTCGTGCTTTAAGGTGACCGCTTGAGCCAATGGAGGCACCGTCTCAACAACATGCTCCATATCAATGGACGTCGCTCCTGGATACTGTTTACACAACCAGGGCCCCATAAGAATTCGCAAGCGTTTAGGTTCAATAACCATAAATCGCATCGCATACAAATCTCGCTTTTTTGTCGCTTGCTTTATACCCTTGTTTTTTTCTTCAGGAAAATAACCCTCAACAGGTTCTTTAACTTCGTTTCCATCTGAATCTTGAAAATAGGCTGTGTAATGTATGTACATGGTGTGAGCTGGATCTGGAGAAAAGAAATTCCAGCTAGCATTCAAACCAATTGTATTTGCATAAGGTGTTACAAAGGACGAGGCCGCCTGCCCCAAAAAGGACGCAATGTTCGGCATCACCATCATCACAAATATATTATAGACAATCCAAAGACTTAAGAAAGCCTTAAACAGAAGCTTCGCCGTCTTCATCGATATCATCCGCTTCTCCTAGGAAGGGCAATTCATCAATTTCAGAGGACTCGTCTTCTTCTTCATCTGCGTTCTCTACGTACATCATGTCGTCCGAGGCATTTTCTTCATCTTCATCAGAATCGAAAGCCGCAATTGCTTCCTCCAACTCGTCAGAGTTGTCAGATTCAGACTCAGATTCACTTTCAAACTCAGTTTCGTTGTCAGCGCTCATCTCTGTTGTAGGCTCACCATCATTCTCAGACTCAGCTTCTTCAGCAGCTTCCATTGAAATCTCTGCATCGACAGCTTCATCCACTGTTTGCGTCGCCGGCTTCATAAATTGTGCTTTTTTCTCTGCCGCAATGGCAACTAACGTCGTACCAGCGGCTAAAGCCTCATCATACTTCTTCAACCAGTTGGCATCACGAGTAGAAACGGGTTCTCCGAAAGCCAATGCATCACGAATATTTTGCGCTCTTTCTTGATCACGTTTCTCAGCTTGACGACGTTTCTCTTCTTCAAAGAAATTTGTCGTCGTCGCAATATCACCAAGCTGTTCTTCAATTTTCATCAACTCGTCTTCACCTTGTGAATAAGAGCCGGCAAAAGTTTCTGACATAGAGTCCGTGATTGAAGCCAAAGTTGGTTTTTCTTCAGCCTGCTGCTCATCAATACCTTCAGGCAAAAGCTCATCGATTTGCGACAAGGTCGGTAATTCTTTGATACTGCGTAAACCAAAAATCTCTAGGAACTTACGAGTTGTTCCATATTGCATAGGACGACCTGGTAGTTCCGATTTACCTTCAAAACAAACTAAGTTTTTTTCCATCAATGCACGCAGCAAGTGACCAGACTCAACCCCTCGAATCTCGTCCACTTCCATTTTCACGACAGGTTGCTTATAAGCAACGATAGAAAGAACTTCTAATGCTGGACCAGACAATTTGAACTGACGCGCTTTCAATGTGCGCTTCAAAAAGTCCATATTGTCAATTTTAGTGCGAAGTTGATAACCACCTGGAACTTCTTCCAAAGTGACCCCACGACGTCCGCCAGCGTATTCTACAGCCAATTGATCCAAAGCACGGCGAATTTTATCACCACGAATGTTGGTGCCTTTGAATAATAATTTCAGCGAAGCCAAACTGACGGGTCTGTCACTGGCAAAAAGAACCGACTCGATAATACTTTCAAGTCTTTCTTCTTCGACGAATTCAGTTTCTTCGATTTCAGCTGTATCAAACTCGTCCAGCTCAGTGCCTTCCAAAGAAACTGATTCTTCGGCAGAAACCTCTGCTTCTTCAACATCTTCATCACTAGCTTCAGGCAAAAAACCTTCAGATTGTTCTTCTTCTTGCAAGAATACGGAAGCTTCCGTATCAACACCCTCACCGGAAGTAAGCTCCTCAGATTGCTCGATATCGATCTCAGAATTATTCAACTCATCATCAAATTGGTCTTTTTCTTCTGACATGGTCCCCTCTTAACTAAACTTCCGTCACTTCGTCTTTAAATAATTCATTTTCAGCTGCCAGAATTTCATCATCGCTGGCCATATCATCACTGATATTAACTTCTTCCGTGCCGTCCATCATCTCAAGTGATAACTGTGGAGATTCTGTCTCCAACTGATCTTCGGCATCCGTCAGTAAAAAGTCTTCATCAGCATCAATCTTTTTGGAGTCTTCCATCATCTGCGCAGCCACTTCATCCGCACGCATAGAGTCGTACTCTTCAACTCGCGAAAGCACATCTGTTTCAATAGGCTTTCGCGTATCAACCCAAATATCAGCATAAGCTTCAGTCTGGTAAAGACCTACAAAGCCCATTTTACCCAACTCAAGCAGCGACAAGAAAGTAATCAAAGTTTGACGAGCTCGATCTTCAGTCGCCACAACAAGCTCTCTGAGCGTAATTTTATTACCAACGATCAAACGATCCTTGATTTCTAAAATTCGACTGGCAATGGATTGCGCTTTTGCCGTGACTTGATGCACTTTTTTCTTCATTGAGCGCAAGGCTCTGCGATAAGTCGCAATCAACGAAAACAGAGCATTATCTTCAAGGACAATCTCATCTTCTTTTGTGTCCAAAGACTCGCGAGTGCCACGCAACCAAACATCACGACCAACCAAGGGGCGTTCATAAAGAAGTTTCGAAGCTTCTTGGAGTTTTTGGTACTCAAGAAGTTTTTGCACCAATTCTTTACGTGGATCTTCTTGTTCGACAACTTCACCATTTTCATCATATTGCGGTAGCAACATGCGCGACTTGATCTGAATCAAAGTAGAAGCCATCGCGACGAACTCACCAGCTACTTCAAGATCAAGCTCTTTCATCAACTTGATATACTCAAGGTACTGCTTGGTGATTTCATGGATTTTAATATCCATGATGTCCATTTCTTCTTTTCTGATCAAATAGAGAAGTAGACCTAATGGTCCCTCAAATTTTGGCAGTTGTACTGTAATACTCATGAAACTTGGTCCCCTCTTACCACTTCATGCTCGAACGCACGATCTGCAAGGTTTTCTGAGCTTCCTTGCGTGCTTTCTCGCATCCAGCGTCGATAATTGAATCAAGCAGATTTGGATTATTCAACAACTCTTTTTTCTTTTCGCGCGGTCCTTGCGAAATTTTTTCGATATTCGCAGCAAGGCGCCCTTTACAGTCCCCACAGCCAATTCCAGCCGATCGACAGCCTGTTTCGACCCACTGCAGGTCTTCTGCCGTCGAATACAACTTATGATACCCATAAACAGAGCATTTCGTCGGTTCGCCAACATCCTCACGACGAACCCGCGCTGGATCTGTCACCATCATATTCACTTTTTTCTTCAGATCTTTTTCAGAGTCCTCAGTCAGGTACAATGAGTTATCATAAGACTTCGACATCTTACGACCATCCAAACCGGCCACTAAAGGAATCTCTGTTAGCAGTGGATGCATCTCTGGAAGTTTAGCTTTATACAAATGATTGAAGCGACGAGTGATTTCACGAGCCACTTCCAAATGCGCCACCTGATCAGCTCCTACCGGTACTTTATGAGCTCGGTAAATAGCAATATCCGCTGCTTGCAGAACAGGGTAAGCAAAACGCCCGAGATTATGGGTGTCATTTGCTTTCATCTCTTCGACGGCATCCTTCCAAGTATTCACGCGCTCCAACCAACCCATCGGAGTCATGTTGGCAAAAATCATGAATAGCTCCAAATGCTCCGGCACACGACTTTGAATAAATATAGTCGCTTTCTCGGGATCCACACCCCAAGACAAAAACTCTGCAATCATTTCGCGAGTCCAAGGAGCAATCTCTTTCGGATTTTTATAGGCCGTCGTCATTCCATGCCAATCCATTGCGCCAAAGAAGCACTCATATTCGTCCTGAAGGCGAACCCAGTTCTGTAAAGCTCCCCAGTAGTGACCAATATGCAATCGACCCGTCACTCGCATTCCGGACATAACACGTAGTTTTTTGGGAGCAGCTGTTGGTGCTGCAGAATTCACTTGATCAGATGTCATAATCCAAACCCTCCCAACGCTAGATTCACAAGACTGTTGTAGCTCCAAAACACTGGAATCGACAAAATGCGCAGGGCGCCTGTTAACACAAGACCCATCAAGATCATGCTTGTGATGTGTTCATTCTGTTCCAATTTATAGTTAAGTTGCGCTGGTAAAAAACGCGCCAGAACTTTGCCGCCGTCCAAAGGATGCAATGGTAAAATATTAAAGAATGCCAAAAACAAATTTGTGACGATAAAAGTTTTCAAAATTTCTAAGAGACCACTTGCATACTGGGCTCCTAAGAAAAACTTGGCAATAAGAGCAATTAAAAATGCACCTACAAATGCCAGCAAAATATTCGACAAGGGCCCTGCTAACGCGATCCAGAACATATCCACTCGCGGGTTCTTGAGATTTCTCTCATTCACAGGCACAGGCTTCGCCCAACCAAAAAAAATCGGTGTAGACAAAATAATGGATACCAAAGGTAAAATGAGGGTACCGATCATGTCCATATGCGCGACAGGATTCATCGTCAAGCGACCCATCATTTCTGCGGTGTTGTCCCCACGCCTGCGAGCCACCCACCCATGAGCAAATTCATGGAAACAAAGTGCAAAAAGAAACGGAATAAAGTAAATGCCAATTTTGGCGCCAATTTCAATAATGTCCATAGACTCTAACGCTAGAACACACCTAGACCCTTGTCTAGTCTGTCGCATAACTTGCTTATTTAAAGTGCAATCACTATAACACGCCTCGTTATCGCAAAAGAACTCGTTATTCCAAGAACTTGAATAAATTTATTGATCCAGCTAATTTACCTGCAAAGTTTTAACTCAATATCAATGGGAGAAACCATGTCTGACTCAACTCATGCTCGTCCTGCATTAACAATTCTTTCTGAAGACGAAACAGCTTTTCGTGATGCTGTAAGAGCTTTTGCAGAATCTGAAATCAAACCTCACGTAAATCATATGGACGAAAAAGCAGAGATGGACCCTGCTATCGTAAAAAAACTTTTTGAAATGGGTCTTATGGGTATTGAAACGCCTGAGAAATACGGCGGTGCGGGCTCAACTTTTACCATGGCTTGTTTGGCAGTTGAAGAGATCGGCCGTGTTGATGGCTCCGTTTCTGTTCTTGTCGACGTACAAAACACATTGACGACCAACGCCTTCTTAAAATGGGGAACTGAAGCACAGAAGGAAAAATACCTTGGGAAAATGGCTTCTGAATGGGTTGGTGCTTACGCTCTTTCTGAATCTTCATCTGGTTCCGACGCTTTTGCTCTTAAATTAAAAGCAGAAGATAAAGGAGACAAATGGGTTCTGAACGGATCTAAACTTTGGATCACAAACGGAAAAGAAGCGAATGTCTTTATCGTGTTTGCAAACATCGATCCAGCTAAAGGCTACAAAGGGATCACAGCATTCATCGTAGAAAAATCATTCCCAGGCTTCAAAGTTGGTAAAAAAGAAGACAAACTAGGCATCCGCGCTTCTTCAACTTGCGAACTTCTATTTGAAAACTGTGAAGTACCTAAAGAAAATGTCCTTGGCGAAGTTGGCAAAGGCTACAAAATTGCAATTGAAACATTGAATGAAGGTCGTATCGGTATCGGTGCGCAAATGATTGGTATCGCACAAGGTGCTTATGAAGCGACTTTGAGCTACATCAAAGGTCGTGAGCAATTCGGCAAACCTATCGCTCACTTCCAAGGTGTTCAATTTCAATTGGCTGAAATGCGTACAGAACTTGAAGCGGCTCGCTTGATGGTTTACAATGCGGCTCGCTTGAAAGATTCTGGACAAGACTTTATTGAAGCTGCAGCAATGGCTAAACTTTTTGCCTCTCGTGCGGCTTGCAATATCACATCAACAGCAATCGATCTTTTCGGCGGCAATGGTTTCACAAAAGAATATCCCGTAGAAAAATTCTGGCGTGACGCAAAAATCGGTCAGATCTACGAAGGAACGACAAATATGCAATTGCAAACAATTGCAAAAATTGAGTTGGATAAATAATTTCAATAAGACTAGAGGTGAGTGCACAATAAAAAACAGTGCGCTCACCTTAAATCATGGCTAAACTTATGCCATGAAAATCATCATTGCTGCCCTCATCTTCTTATCCGTCCCCGCTTTTTCTAGCGAAAAAATATTTCGCCTTCATCTTGCTACCGAACCCAGCGGGCTTGATCCCAACAAACAGCGCACAACAACCTCTAGTTACCTCCTAGGAAACATCTACCGCAATCTTTTCATCTACGATGATGCCAAAGGCCTACTACCGGATCTCGGAGAAAAGTGCGTTCGCGATAAGAAAAAAAATCTAATTTGCACGCTGAAAAAAAACTTGAAGTGGAGTGATGGAACTCCTTTGACTAGTCAGGATTTCATTGCGACTTATAAAAAAATTCTCGATCCTAAAAATGCCGTTCCGCGAGCAGATCTTCTTTTTAAAATTAAAAATGCTCAAGAAATTTACACTGGCAAAAAAAGCATTGAGACTTTAGGTATCTCTGCTCCAGACAAAAGCACTCTGAAGTTTGAATTTCAAAAAACTGATAACGAGTTTGAATACAACTTAGCTACGACCCTACTGGCTCCGACAAAACCAGATCTTTCCGCGTTTAATGGACCTTATATCTTAAAGGATTGGAAGAAAGGACAAAAGATTGTTCTCACTCCCAATCCCGAATATCCACTGGGCCATCCTGCTCGGCCTGTTGTAGAGTTTGCCTTTATAGAAGAAGACACGGTGGCCTTACAGTTGTACGAAAAAAATGAGCTGCACTTTTTAAGAAGGCTTCCAACTCTTTTCATTCCGCAATACAAATCTCGTAAAGATTTCTACTGGCAGCCAGTGATTCGTCTAGATTATTTAGGCTTCGGACCCGAGCTCGCAGACCAAGAAGATATTCGCAAAGCCCTCACATATTCTCTAAACTACGTGGAGCTACAAAAGATTTTTTCTTCTGACGGACGTCCAGGGTGTATCGGTCTACCCGACTCCTGGTTCCCCCAAAAGGCTCCTTGCTATGACTTCAACCTCAAAGAGGTTCCAAAAATAAAGAACCCGCAGACTTATACAATGATGTTTTCTGCTCTTGGCGGAGAAGACCATAAACGCGCCACCGAATGGCTGCAAAACCAATGGCAGAAGAATGCTGGACTTAAAGTGAATCTTGAAGGTAAAGAAAACAAGATTTTTTTACAAATCTTGCAGAACTCGCCGCCAGCAATCTTTAGAAAAGGCGTCTCCCCAGATCGACCAACTTGCCTGTCCGCCCTAGAGACTTTCGCTCCAGAGAGTCCTGAAAACTACCTGCGCCTAAAATCCGCAGAATATGAAAAAATCCTCGAGGCTCTGGCTACAGCAAAGACTGAAAAAGAAAGAAAAAAGTGGTGTTTATCAGGCACAGAATTCTTGCTTAAAAGGTATTTGATGATTCCCACTGGCGCTATTCATTTTTCAATTCTAGCAAAGCCTGAATTTGTCGGTTGGAAATTGAACCAAACAAACCAGCTGGACTTGTCTAATCTCCATCCTAAACCGTAGAATAGTGAACTATGACTACATCTGCGACTCAGTCCGTTGATATTCTTAAAGACCAGATCATTTTCAACCAAGGCGATGCGGGTGATTGCGCCTACATCATCGAAAAAGGCCGAGTTCTGGTGTATTTGGCAAAAGACACGGATGAAGTGCCTTTGAACATCCTCGGTGAAGGTGAAATTTTCGGTGAAATGGCCCTGATCGACAACGAAAGTAGATCTGCCTCCGTAAGAGCGCTCGAAGATGTGCGTCTAGGCATTGTAACCAAACAACAGGTTCTAGAACGTGTTGCCACTGCAGATAAAGTTGTACAACTTTTATTAAGAGTTCTTCTGAAAAGACTTCGACGTAAAAATAGTGTCATGGCAAATGGCCAAGACGAAGAAGGTGATGATGGTACTCAGACAGCACTGGACCAAATCAAACTTGAACAACAAGTTTTCCAAGCCTTCCAAAATAAAGAGTTTGAACTTTTCTATCAACCCATCGTTGATTTAAAAACAAAAAGCATCAAAGGTTGTGAGGCTCTGCTTCGCTGGAACAGTCCCCAGCACGGCCTCGTTTCACCGAATATCTTTATCGATATTATTGAAAACTCAGCAATGGTTATACCCATCGGTCACTGGATCATAAATCAAGCTTTAAAAGATTTAAACACGATCCAGAAACATCTGCACTCAACCAGAAAAAACAAACTGGCTGAAGAGTTTATGATGAGTATTAACATCTCTGGCCGTCAATTCACCCACTCTGATTTCGTCAGCAACCTTGAAGATCTTCGTGAGAAACATGATGTGCAGCCAAAAAATATCAAGTTGGAAATGACCGAAAGAATCATGATGGATGGAGCTATCGCCTTAGAAGCCCTCAATCAATGCCGCAATCAGGGCTATGCGATTTCTATTGATGACTTTGGAACGGGCTTCTCGAGTCTTCAGTACCTCACACAAATGCCCATCAGTTTCCTTAAAATTGACCGTTGCTTCGTCATGAAAATACTTTCTGATGCGAAATCAAAAGCTGTCGTCAGTTCGATTATTCACTTGGCGGATGCTATGGATATCGAAATCATCGCTGAAGGGATCGAGAACAATGAAGAATGTCTCGTTCTTGAAACTCTCGGTGCAAGGTATGGACAAGGGTACCTGTTCTCGAAGCCAGTGGACATGGGACGTTTTTTAAAGCTCATTTAAAAAGAGCTTTCATCTCATTTTGGAACAATGGTCCCCGTTTAAAACTCATTGTTTAAATGTCATATTGAACAAAAAAATAACTCTCAAGTCCTATCTACCACCTCCGATAAGTCTTATGTCTTAAGACAATCAACCAGCTTAAGATTTCAACTGGAGGTTTCTCAGATGGCTGAGGGCAAATTTAACAAACAAATCCCAAACAACGTTGTTTCGCTAGAGTCTTCTCGCTGCTGTGGCGAAGGCTGCAATAAAAAATCTGAAAAAGCAGGTTTTTGCGCTGAACACTTTGATTGGTTCAAAGCCGGTCTCATCACCAAAGAAGGGATGAAGGCACCAGATTTTGATAAAAAGTTTTATCACTACACGGCAGCTAAAAAGGCGTCGTAATCGTTTCTATTTCAAAATTCTACCGTTAGCAAAAGCTGGGACCCACCCAGCTTTTGTTTTTTAGGGCCACTGCCCCCAGAACGCTGAAAACAGCAGAAAACCCACAAAGAAATATTTTAAACATAAAGACATTGCTTCGCGCATGGACATACCTTCTCTTCGGCCCGCACCTTTGCTAGCATAAGACCAGTTCAATTTTAGAGGAGAGACATCGTATGAAGAAAGCCGCCTTAATCACCGGGGCCAGCAGTGGAATTGGCGCAGCAACGGCTCTTGAATTTGCAAAAAACGGCTATTTTATCTATCTCATGGGACGAAATCGTGAACGCCTTGAGGAAGTCGCGTTACAATGTCGCAGCGGAGCTTCTATTGTCTCTTGTGACATCACAGATGTGGCTGCCGTGAACAAACGTCTTGATGAAATCTTCGGTGCAAAAATTCACTCCGTAGAGGTACTAGTTAACAATGCAGGCATTTATGAAAACCACTCGACAGAGGACGGGACTGACGACATCTGGCAACGACAATTTGAAGTAAATATGTTGGCTCCTGTACGCATCACTCGTGCGTTCTTTACATACTTCAAGAAAAAAGGTGGAGGCAGCATCGTTAATGTTTCCTCGACTTTAGGCATGCGTCCAACGGGCCCCACTTCAGCCTACTCTGCCGTGAAAGCTGCAATGATCAATTGGACACAAAGCCTCGCCCTCGAAGGAGGCCCTCTTAAAATTCGCGCCAACTGCGTCTGCCCTGGTATTGTGGATACTCCCATTCATACTTTTAATAAATTAGATAAAGACGAAAAACAGCAAGCCTTGACTAATATGGGGCCACTGCAACCCCTTGGGCGAATTGGAACTCCCGAAGAAGTTGCTAAGGCTATTTATTTTCTGGGCTCTGATATGTCGAGCTGGACAACGGGAGCAATTATGCCTGTGGATGGAGGAATCAACCTCACATGATAATCACAGTGCAAAGCTCTTTCAGTAGTGCTCATTTTTACGCTCAACCTAAGTGGGACGAAGAGCGCAATCGCGAGGCTTTTGGCCGCTGCTACACCCCTTTTGGACATGGTCATAATTACACACTAGAAGTGGGCTTTCGTTCGAGTTCTTCAGGTACTTCTACGGTTCAAAGCTATCAGAATCTCCTCAAAGGATTGACCGAGACCCTAGATCATGAACATCTGAATTTCGTCATTCCTGAATTCAAAGATTCCAACCCCACGACGGAAAATATTGGACTTTATTTTGTTGAGAAACTAAAACAGCTCCTTCCGGCAGAACAAATTGCCTTTGTTCGACTATATGAAATGGAAAACCTTTGGACGGAGATCCACCTATGAGCGAAGAAAAAGTACGTTTATCAAAACTGATGGCTGAAAGAGGCATTTGCTCACGCCGCGAAGCTGACGAGTACATCGCAAAAGGTTTAGTTCTTGTGAATGGCGAAAAGATCGACCAACTGGGAACAAAAGTCAGTCCAGACGTTAAAATCACTCTCGAAGCCCAAGCCTTGAAGCAACAAAAACGCTTAGCGACGATTATTTTAAATAAACCCGTCGGATATGTTTCTTCTCAACCTGAGCCTCCTTACCAACCAGCAGTGAAACTGATCACGCCAGAAAACCAGTTCGGAGATTCCAAACAAAGATTGCGCCCCGAGCATTTTCAGGGACTGGCAGTTGCAGGACGTTTGGATATTGACTCTCAAGGTCTGCTTTTATTCACCCAGGATGGGCGAATCGCCAAAAGAATTATCGGTGAAGAATCTAAAGTGGATAAAGAGTACATCGTACGGGTTGAAGGCAAGCTGCCTAACGATAAATTAAAACTTCTGAATCATGGATTGTCTTTAGATGGAAAACCATTGAAGCCTGCAAAAGTAGAGTGGATCAACGAAGATCAGTTGCGTTTTGTCCTGAATGAAGGAAAAAAACGTCAGATTCGTCGTATGTGTGAAGCTGTCGGCCTTAAAGTTACCGGCTTAAAACGAGTGCGCATTGGCAACTTGCGCCTGGGCAAGCTTCCGGAGGGGCAATGGCGTTTCCTGGAAGATGATGAGAGCGTTTAATTGAGGAGCAGGTTCTTTTTAAACCTGCTCGCTTGTGCGCATTGGTTTTAAAAAATCGAGACGGAGATTCTGAAAATACTGAATCTCTTCTTCACTAAATCCGGCCTTCAATCTTAAATCATGATTCACCGGCTCAACCCGTTTCGGCAGGCGCAATCTTAAAGAATCCATTCGTTGAGGAAAATCCACAGCCGCATCTCGTTTTTCCATTCGACAAATCTCACGATACCAACGACTGCCGAAATCAACGTGCCCAATCTCTTCAAAGTTGATCTGCTTTACTATTTTCTGAATCGTACCTTTCCCAGCTGTGCCCTCAAGACGACGAATCAATGTGTCGCCAGCATCAAGTCCACTGCCTTCTAGATAACGATGCACAATCAAGATACGATCTAAAAGAGTGTCCTCGACTGCCACTGCACGCCACAACCCGAGATGAACGGGCCAGTCTCCCCACTTAAACCCTAATGCTTCGATCCCCTCCAAACACATGGTTAGATGCTGAGCCTCAGAAATTGTCAAAGCGCGAAGCTCTTCACGAAAACCCTCCGGCGCATCTGGATACTCTGCTAAAGAGCGCAAAGCCAATTCCATGGCTTGCAGCTCGATACTGGCTAGGTCGTGTAACATGCGCGCCTGACCTTCCGCCGTAGAGAAACCTTTTTTGGGTGGATGCTCTTTAGGATGCAAAACTTGCGCGTCGCGGGCGGGTTCGAAGGGCATTAACCAAGGACTGGTTAACTTCATAGCAGTTTCACAGTCTTTTTCAATATTTTGGATTTTATCCCAAACCTGGGGGGTCGAAAAACAACGCATGAGTTCTTTTACATCCCGCACTCGTTCTTGCCAAATATTTCCTGATTTGTTGCAATAGCTTCTCAGGCAAACAGGAGAAAATATGGGAAAATCGTGGAAAACAGCCGGTAAGGTCGAGAAAGCCCAACAAAAGGGTCAAATCTTCACAAAACTTGCGCGTGAAATCGCCGTTTCAGCAAAAGCTGGTGGCCCTGACCCCGCTGCCAACTCCCGACTCCGTTTGGCTATCGAAGCCGCTAAAAAAGTATCTTGTCCAAATGACACAATTGAAAGAGCGATTAAAAAAGGTGCTGGTCTACTTGATGATGGAAAAGTGATTGAAGAGATCACCTATGAGGGCTACGGACCGCACGGTGTTGGCGTTATCGTCGAATGCCAAACAGACAACAAGCATCGGACAGCTCCAGATATGCGCCATGCTTTTAAATCTCATGACGGCAATATGGGTGAGGTCGGATCCGTTGCTTGGATGTTTGATCGCGTAGGTCTTCTAGAAGGCAGCAAATCTGGCAACTTTGATCCTGAAGAAGAAGCGATTGAAGCTGGAGCTAACGAGGTTTCTAAAAATGACGATGGTTCCTTCTCGTTCTTCACAAATCCAGACGATCTTGATGCTGTTCGTGACGCTCTCACGGGGCGAGGTTGGAAAGTTTCTACTTGTGAACTTTCTTATAAAGCAAAAAACATCACGGAACTGACTGAGACCCAACAAAAAGAAGTCGAAGAGTTCTTGAATTATCTAGATGATATGGACGACACTCATCGCGTTCATGCGACTATCTAATCCCACAGTATCTTAAACTAAAAAAGGGAGTACTCAATGTACTCCCTTTTTTTCTCTTCATTTTTTTCGTTTCTTTAGTTTTTCAAAGCCTCAGAAATATAAGAAATGTTCGTCACATCTTCTCCGCGACAGCCATCTTCAGGACACACATTACTTTTTGTACATTGATTTTGTCTATCATATACAAAATCATTCGCTCCACGCACGAGGATTCCAACCACTTCATTTGTCTGCGCATTAAAAACAGCAGAACCTGAATTTCCACCATAAGTATCTAGGTTGGTCGTGAAGTAACCCTTCATTTGTGTGCGAACCTCAGCTCCATCAGCAACCTTTGTCGGCAACCCTGATGGATGGCCAACAACGTAGATTTCATCGCCAGACTTCACAGGCTCTTTCTGCAAACTCAAAATACGACGACCAAAAACAGCACGGTCTAAGCGCACAAGGGCATAATCTGCCCCAGTTGTGTATTCGCGGGCTACTATCTCTTTACAACTGTAGACATCACTTGCGGGAATCATATCCTGCGCCACATTGTCACTCATCATCTTGAAACCAAACACAAAAGAATACTTCGAACAAGTTGACGAATTAATGCAATGACCGGCTGTCGCAATCAAATCAGACCCGACAAGTGAGCCCGAGCAATTGGCCGCAGTTGGTTGCTCGTAGTAGGGCTCGTTCGAACACAAGTTCAATGAATCTCCGTACTGCGAAGTTTTTAGTTGGATAAAACCGTTTGATTGAATTTTAAGCGCAGAGTTAGGAATTAACGCCACCGTAGAATTTGCAATCTCTTGAATATCAGCTCTTTGCACTTGATAGACATCCAAACGATTGTCTTCACCATAAATTACTCTTGGAGTGACATTTACAAAACCTACAGAAAGTGTCGCTGCGAACGCAACACTCAGTGCAGAAACAAACGAATTCCGTTTCATCTTTTCCCCTCTGATCGATCATCCGTGACCGATTGCATGTATTAATTTTGAGCAATATGTTGAAATAAAACAAATAATTTAAAAATAGAGGCAAAAGAGGTCTAGTTCATGCACGAACAAAATCAGCTTTCTAATCGCGCAAAAAAAACATATTTTTGAGAAAATAGAGATCTTTTTTTTCGCGAAAAACTGTCCATTTGCTTGTTTATTATGACAACCCATGATTTTATGAAAAAAAAATTGCGGTACCCAAATGAAACATAAAAATATACTACCCAAACTTCTACAACAAAAAAGATTAAGTGCCAATTTATCCCAAAAAGATGTTGCTGAAAAATTAGGATACAATACTCCTCAATTTATTTCGAATTGGGAACGCGGCTTATCTCAGCCTCCGATCAACATCCTAAAGAAACTTGCTGATCTTTACAAAATGTCAGCTGATGAACTTTTCGAGTCCGTACTTCACGATACAATTGAAGAAATTAAGATCGATTTCACAAAAAAATTTACTTCGAGCAAAGACAAATAAGCGGGGTCAAATCAGACTCCGAGCGAGGGCCTTACGGCTCTGCAATGTAGTTGTATTTCCAGATCAGATCTTTAAAGAAATCAATTTCAATTTGGTTCCTTTTTGAACCCACCTCTTCATATTTAATGTATTTTTTATCCACACGAAGAGACCTCCTAATAAAGACAGCACTATGTCTTGCCTGTAAACTATTCAAAGCTTAGAAGCACCGGGCGACCCTTAACGGAGTGAGAAAATGTCCGCCCAAAAACTTAGAACTTTTCTTCAGTTTACAATTTTAATTCCCCTCTTCTTTTCTGTAGGCGAAGTCTTTGCCCAATCCTCGGATTGGCGAATCACGAAAACTTCTTGGTCTCAACAAGATGAAATTAAATGGCAAGAGTTCGTGCAAGCAATTGGCGAACAGGTTGAGAAGCGCAAATGTTTTAAAGTTGGACAATGTCTTAAACTACCTGCAAATCCCTTTGTCTCATCAGATCCTGCAAACTTCCTGATGAAGTCCGACTGCGCTGATTTTCCTTACAACATGCGCGCCTACTTTGCGTGGAAGAACAAACTTCCATTTTCAGTCATCACAGAAGTGCAACCACGCAAAATCTCAGGCAATGAGCGCGGAGATATTAGATATAATGCTTTTGGCAATCAACCCGTTCGGAGAACCAGCTTTATTAACAGTAAAGGTGTGGTGAATGCACTTGAAGCTTTGAATACAACTATACCAGGCTTGATCTCCTCTGCGACTTTTCGCATGAATGAGGTTCCAGAAAGTGCTAACACTTTCACAGACTTTTATCCGATAAAAATTCAACGATCTTCTTTGAAGCCTGGTACTGTCATTTATGATCCAAATGGACATGTGGCACTTGTTTACAAAGTTACAAATGATGGAAAAATATATTACATCGATGCTCACCCCGACAACTCCCTCACCAGCGGACTTTTTAATCCTAAATTCGCTCGCAGCCATCCCGGACAAGGTGCCGGGTTTAAAAATTTTCGCCCCCTTCGTTTGGTTGGAGCCACTCAAAACAGTCAGGGCTTTTATGTCGGAGGACAAATTCAAGGCACACCTAATGCACAAATTAGCGATTACAGTCTTGAACAATTCTATGGCAACTCCTATCGCCCCGGTCAAAAATGGAATGAAGGCAGCTTTGTCATTAATGGACAAAAACTGACATACTATGAATACGTCCGACAACAAATGGCCTTAGGAACCTTGAAAATCAATCCTATTGATGATTTAAGATCCATGGTTGCAGACATTTGCGTCAGTCTCAAAGACCGAGTGATCGCGGTCGACACTTCCCTCAAAACGGGAATTCAAAATAAAAGTCATCCAGCCAAATTGCCTTATAATATTTATGGCACAACAGGAGATTGGGAAAACTATTCCACTCCATCCAGGGATGCGCGCTTGAAAGTCTCTTATGTGGATTTGCGTGAGCAAATTTTAACTATGTTGGATAAATTCAATCGCAGAGACTCTAGCATTGAATACCAAGGAACAAATTTAAAAGCAGATTTACTCCAAACATATGAAGCCGAAGCGCGTGCCTGTGTGATTGAATATCAAAACTCACTAGGCCGAAAAGTCGCTTTAAATCTTGAGCAAATTCGCCAAAGATTGTTTGCATTAAGCTTTGACCCTTATCATTGCGCTGAGCTGCGCTGGGGAGCGACCTCTAACCAGGAACTCGCCTCTTGCCAGGACTCACAAGAAAAAATGGAGTGGTATCGTCGCGAACAGTGGCTGCGCAATCAAATTGAAAGACGCTATGATGCGAGAATGGATTATGGACTCTATGATCTCACGGGGCCAAAGCCAGGTGCTGGTGTCTTGAATCCCCCAGAGACAGATATTCGATCAATTCTTCGTTAGTCAGCCACTGACCAGAGAGGTCTCTTTAAAGAGTCCTCTCTGAAAAACATAAATTACTTGCGCGTTTTCAACAAATAATCAAAAGCTGTCGCATACAATTTGATTTGTTTCAACATCGCATGCAAACCGTTAGCTCGGCTTGGAGATAGATTTCCTTCAAAACCCAAGGCCTTCAAAAAATCGGGAGGTGTCGACAAAATTTCACTCGGCGAAGCATCAGAGTACACATTCAGTAGCAGACTTACCAAACCCTTCACGATCAAAGCATCACTATCACCCTGCAACTGAACTTTTCCGCCATCCGACAGACTCGCTGACAACCAGACCTGTGACTGACATCCTTTCACGATATTCTGTTCGGTTTTTAAATCCGAAGGCATTTCAGGAAGCGATTTTCCCATCTCAATAATTTTCTTATAACGATCTTCCCATTGTGGAAATTGAGAAAACTCTTGAATTAATTTTTGCTGTTTCTCTTGAATGCTATTCATTTTTAATTTTCTTTCGTCAATTGTGGTAAGATTGAAAAAATCTCTTCTTCTAAATTTTGCCCCTGTTCGCCAAGCATTTCATGAAAACCTTTTTTATCAATATTGGCGACGACCTCATGGCACTTCTTATAAAAACCTTCTTGGTCATCAAAATATCCGTTCCAAAGCTCACGTGCTTTGGCTTCAGGCAAAACCCAAGATTTTTTTTCAGCAGCTGTGCCTTCGAAGCGATTGTGATAATCCAATAAAGTCATAATTTGTCTTGGTGAAAAGTCTAGCATCACGAGTGCTTCCTCTAGCAAGGCAAGCTCTACGTACCAAATATAATTGCTTAGTTTTTCCCAGAACTTTAGCCCCACTTTTCCATAAGAACTTTTACAAAAAAATGTCGTACAAACGACTCCGCGATTGCGCCAAACGTTGCAGTTTTGTTTTTCTTTGTTGTAGTAAGGACAAAGCCAATCTTCTCGCTGACCAAAGTCTCCCTCTTGTCGATTGTTAAACTCCACCTGATATTTAACAGGCGCGACAAGGCCAATCGGAAGCGCGTACTCACGACGCTGGATTTTGTCTCTAAAAATATTGTGAGCTTCTGTGGAGGATTCTTCTTTAAAGATAGCACCGACCATGTAGTTAGGAAGAAAAGGATGAAAAGTGCAGCACTTCAAATCTTCGCGATAGTGAATCTTTGCACGATTTCTCGGTTTCGCCATCGCGCAAGTGTCACAGGTGGCTTTTGTCTCTTCCGGACTGAAATTCAAAATCTCGCGCGGCAAAATATTTTCGTATATTCGTGGTAATTGATACTTTAACAGCATATGGACTTTTCTTTTAAGGTCTAAGGCGGCAACGTTCTATAAGACGAGCCTTGAGTTGTCTCAATGAAGTATAGCGATTCAGATCATCATCCCACTGCCACTTCAAATCCCTGCAATTCATAAAGTAAGGAATAGCCACGCGTCCTTCTGCTTGATAAGACCTCTGAAGGACGAAAGAACCTCCAATGACGTCCATCATCCAATCTACAGAAGAGGATTTAATAAAGCTAGCTCGCTCAAACTCCAGGCTCAACTCAAGAGGACTGACAAAACCCACTTGCCCCTCGAAAAGCACACTACCTTGAGCACTTTTATCGTTTTTTGAATAGAGAATACGAATGTATTGATAAAACCGAATTCCTTGAGAAGCATATTCACTGGCAATCGTCGCGTAAACACTGGCATCAGCTTCACCATTGTCGCCGATTAAAATAACTTTTTGAGGTTTGTAGGCTTGAATTAAACTTCGTAGAGATTTTATTTTATGTTCATCGCTACTATATTTGTTGCGAGGGATGTAATGACCCGACGGGAACTTTCCTTTACGTAAAAAACTTTTGTGGGTTTTAGCCATGAACCACTCTGGAGCTCGTGTCAGATAGGCAAATTGGATATCTGAGTTGTCTTGCTTCACAAAATTGTAGAGCTCGCTCATGCCCAAAAAGCTGCTCTCTTCGTCAAAGGCGTAAAAGGCAGCTGAAGTTAAATCATGAATATTTGCCAACTTGATAGTGTCATCGATATCACTCACTAAAAGGGTCTGAGAGTGCGCACCAACTGACCATAAAAACATCACACTAAAAAGGAACTTTCGCATCATAAAACCCTCGTGTAGAGGGCTTTATACAGCGTCTAAACGCCCTCAGCATCAAATTTAATTACAAACTTCTGAGGAGTTGCATAAATAACAAAAGTGTTTGATTCATCGACATAAGAGAATACTCCATTTTGGCTATGAAACTGCTCAAAATAAGCCTGTGCTGCCTCGCCTTGAACCTCAAAATAAGCTTTGCCTGAGCTGATACGCCCACGAGCCGATTTATGTATATAAATAGAGCACTGGTAGTTATTCTCTGCCCGGCGTGCACAAATAAAATTAAGCTCTTTTTGAGGAGCACTGAGGGACTTGCCTCGACCTAAAAAGGAGTCTTGCTCAGGGCGATCCATAGCTTCAAATAACACTTGAGGTGAGCCATCGACAGAGCCGTCGTAACTGGTGGAAGAGATGTTAATGATCATCTGCAGTCCCATAAACTGCCCCTTCGTGACTGCAAAACTGTTGGAAAAAGCCAGACTTACCAAAAGAACCAAAAGATATTTCACAATTCCCATCCTTGTTAATATTTTGAGCTTAATAACTGTCTAAATCTTATGCAATCGCATTTCCAGAACTGGCACTGTTACAATAATGATACTCACTCAAACATTATGTTTCATAGTGAGATGAATTTACTTCAAGATTTCAACTACTTACGTACACAACTTCGACGGCTCAACATAGTGGCATGGCCCTACTCTTGCTCTTTATCAAAGTCATAGGAAGAACTTTTAGCCAAGGGGTTTATATGAAGTCAGTATTAACGATCGCTATTCTTGCTTTCTCTTGCCAATCTTTTGCTTGGATTAGCAAAGGACTTCCCAACAAAGAATACACCTTCAAATACAACCTTTCTGGGCAAACTCTGGAAATAAAGAAAGCTGCTGCCAGCTATGAAGACGCCTTCGATCAAGCGGCGCAACAGTGCTTCAATCATTACAAAGGCCATGGTCAGATTGATGAAGACAAAGGCCTTGATATTATTGATACTTGCGCCAATCCTCGCTCTTAATTTTGACTTGCAGCACAACTCTAACGATTCTAACTTCCCCTTAAGGCCGCTCCTCGCTTATATTACAAGTGAATTTTAAGGAGCGGTTTAAATGGGAATTCTCAAAGCCATCGGTGAGTTTTTAATAGGTAAAGATCCAGATATTTTTGACGAAAAAGGCAATGTTTCGCACAAACTCCCAAAGAAAAAATGGGATGCTTGGCACAACCGCACTAAAACAGATCCTCAATATAATTGGCGGAATCATACCGGTGTAACTGGTGCTTCTAAAAAGAAGACAAATTAAAAAAGAGCCCTAGGCTCTTTTTTAATTTTGGAATATCCAAGACGTTCTAGTTCTTCTTTGGATCAGAACAACGTGAACTTCCGCTCTCAAAACCCCAACGAACAGCTATTTTCTCATTTGGATTCGAAGAGTAGTTTCCTTTTCTGAAGTTATTTACCAGTGTTTCGATTGAATATTGTTTTTCCGTATAATCGATTTTAACACTTCCGCACTTTGCTAAAAGCTTTGAAGTCTTATTGCCCCAAAAGCTCAACTGCTTGATAAACTGACGGATCTGTTCGTCTCGCGAAGGGGTTGAGTAATTGTCATAGGCATTGAGGTCCATACAGCCACCTTTGTAGGCTAAACGATTGGGCTCAGCAGTTAAAATCACATCGGCACGCTGTCGAATAGCACCACAAAGAGTATTCACCACTCGCTCATTTTGTTCGTCTTCTGACTCAGCTCGTGTCGCCAACCGTTCCATCACATCTTTTCTGAACTGAGTGATATTACGGCGGGTGCTGCGCACCTGATTGTTTCCATTGAAACAGCTGGGGTCATAACTTTCTCCACCACAATTGCTGTTATTATAGATTTCACGACCAATTTCAGTGAACTGCTCACTGCTATAACCTTCAAATCCATCGCGTGACACTTTTCCAACTTGATGCGGTTGCACGAAGCGACGGAATCCTAGATTTGCATTCGTTGGCAACAACTCAATCTCGTGAATTTGACTGAGATCACGCACTTTCTTGGGAAGAGTCGATTGAATAAAATCGATGGCACCTGAAGGCCTAACATTCTGCACCAACAAGGCATGCCCCGGAGGAGCTTTCGGATTCGGAGGAGTTCCCGTTAAAAACGTCTGTATGGCCTCTAAGGCACTCATGCGATTATAACCCTGCCTCAAATAGACGACTCCCGCCCGTACATTATCACGGTCTACTTTAATTGGATAAGTGTCGTAAGGCAGACTCCATGTTCCGACATCTTCACCCATTTGCCTTAGGAATGCGCGCAACTTTCCGTTATTCAGAGACTTTGGCAACTGCACCTCTTTCATTTGCCCATTGTCACCACGATATCGCACAGACGACACAATATCTGCCACCTGATCAAATCGTGTTGTTCTATTAGAAATAGTCTGTTTCGTATCAGAGAATTTTGTATTCAAGACAAAGGGCAAAGAGTTTTGTTCTGCAAAAATAGCTCTTGCGAAATAAGTTAAATCCGCACAATCGGAAGGCATACCATAGAAAGGGCTGTTAATATTCGTGAACATATCCGTGGTAATATTCTGTGCTACGAATTCAGCATATTTATTTTCCCAATCCTCATTCCACTGATTGGTATCTTGCCAAACCGCTGCCTGCGATACGGATCCAGTAAGAAGTATCGTTGCTAAAATATTGCGAAATTTCATAAAACTATTTATTCGCAGATTGCCAAGCATGAATGCTGGAAAAACCTGACGAACCCTTTCGGGCCCTTTAGTTTTCACATTTCATACCAATCTGAATGCCACTATATTTGAATACATAAATTTATTTCGATTTGAGCTGCCTAAGGCAGGGCAAAATTTGTTCTCAGGCGCAAGGTCTGTTGCTTATTTCAATAGGGACGACGTTATCGATTTGTATTGATAGATAAATAAGAAAAACCCAGGTCTTGGGGGGATGACCTGGGTTTAGGGGGATCAACTTGGGGGGAAGTTGATTTGTTATTAATAGCTATTGCTAAGTCTATGCCATGGATCGTGTTTAATTTTGAGAATTTTAGCACCTGGATTCAAGAGTTTATGCGATCTGAATTTTTACGTGGCATCGTTAAAACAAATTGTGCCGCATTTTGCGCATGATTGTTCATCGCTTATTCATTGACCTCCCTCTTTCTGGAAAAAGTGGGACCTCTATGCGTTAGTTTCTTTTTGATACAGC
>CAYSKF010000024.1:0-51909 GCA_964431515.1 uncultured Bdellovibrio sp. | reverse complement strand
CGATCCCCGAAGAATGATTTCAGGTATCAGTGGTCCAGACGGAATCACGGGGCCACATTCAAATATTTGGCAAAAAGTTCAAAATAGATACAAGATCGTAAGGCCGACTCTGCTGCCCTAATTTTTTCTAATATCTATTGAATGAGTGCATGAAGATATTCAATTGCACTTTTTCTGCTGGTAGCGTCGATAAGGACAGTGACACTCATAGCACTGATCATGAGTTTGTGGCATTTTAGTCCTTTATTTTTTAAGGCATCTAAAATCTGTTGCGTAATTTCAGGTGCTGTTGCCCCTGTGCAAGTCATAGTGACCGTTGAAAAGTCAGAAGCATCTAACTTAAATGCAGTGTGACTCTGCAATTCTTTCTTCACCGCCATCATAATTTCTTGTGGGCCTGTTAATAAGATGTTTGCAGTCTTTTCCGCAATTTCACAACTGAGTAGTTGTGGAAAGGGAATCTGTTTTTCATTAAAAAGATTTTGCAGTTTTGTGAGCGCGGAGCCCAGGTCCGTTTCATTTGAGGTAATGCTGAGTACAGTCTCGTGGGAATTGAGTGACAGGGCTTTGCTAGATTCAAACATATTCAAACCTTTTTTAACGATAGTACCATCGGATGTTTTATTAGATGCGGGGCCAATATAAAGTGGCACATCTCTAACTTTTGCTAATTCAACGGATCTGTAATGCAGAACTTTTGCGCCCCAAAAAGTCATTTCCATTAATTGATCGTAGTTCAGTTCTTTAAGAGGATATGCAGTTTTAACAATATTCGGATCTGCCGTAAAAACTGCAGGAACGTCTTTCAGGATCTCGCAGCGTTCTGCCTTGAAAGCCGCGGCCATGGCAACTGCAGAAGTATCTGAACCACCACGCCCTAATGTTGTAATTTCTTTTGTAATCGGAGACACGCCTTGAAATCCTGCAAGGATAACAACCTTGTTTTTTTGCAAAGATTCTTCAAGGCGGATTGGCTTTACGTCTTTGATAAAAGCATTCACGTGAGAGTCATCTGTAAAAATGCCTGCCTGACTGCCAGTGAAGCTGATAGCCGGACAACCAAGGTCATTTAAAGCCATACTAAGCAAAGACATACTGATGCGTTCACCGACGGTGAGGAGCATATCCATTTCACGTCTTTGTGGGTGAGTTGAGACTTGGTTCGCAAGATCGATCAAAGAGTTGGTGGTTTTTCCCATGGCACTGACGACAACAATCAAAGAACAATCATGGGATTGTTGAGCGACTCTGGCAGCGACGGATTTTATTTTTTCCGGATCAGCAAGTGTCGCGCCACCATACTTTTGTACGATCAGAGGTCTCATTCCAAAGCAACTTTCTGATTGAGACGATACACATACGAAGTTACAAGATTTGCCGCTCCTTTAGGAACGCGGATGAAGTGCTTCTCAACCTGCCTTGGAATGTACCCTAAATATACTTCAGCGTTCAAATCTTTTAATGATTTTCGCGTGACACCTAAGTGATCCGCAAGAGGACCCAAATCCGTGCCCCCAGGAACAGTCACGACATCGTACTCTAATGGATCCATTTTTTCTAAATTACGGAAGCCATAGAGGTTAGGCGCTTTGGCAATTAACATAGCAGCTAAAATTTTTGGCACGTATTCCTGGGTTTCAGTTGGTAAAGCATTGAGCTTAATGAGTGTCCAATAGTCTTTTGTTCCGTGCTTTTTGATTTGTCTTCTTAAGCCGTTTTCTCCCATGTTGTAGCTGGCTGCTACAAGATACCAAGAGCCAAACTCTTCATGGAGATCCGAGAGATAGCGAATTGCCGCCAAGGTACTTTTCTTTAGATCGCGGCGTTCATCAAGCCACCAAGTTTTACTGAGCCCGTAACGACTGCCAGTAGCTTCAATGAACTGCCAAGGACCAACGGCATCAGCATGACTGACAGCATTTGGAGCAAAACCACTTTCGATCATGACCATATATGCAAGATCTAAAGGCAAGCCGGCTTTCCTTAATTCGTTCTGAATAAAGGGCATGTACTTATAAGATCTTTGAAGCCATTCGCGGAACCATTTGCTGCCTCGACCGCCCTGGAAGTATGCGACCCACTTGCTGACATTTTTATTATAAGTGACAGGTAGATCAAAGATGAGGTTGTCAGACTGAGCTTGGCGAGTGCGAGCAGAAAGGGTTTGAAGCTTGTCTCTCAGGCTTTGAGTTTGTAAAGGAGGAGCAACTGAAGGTGGTTTCGCAATTTCAGCTGATGCACTTGAAGCTACTAAAATGAATAAAATAATTTTTGCCCACGTTCTCATAACCCAATTATGAAGCCGATTCTTTGACACTGTCGACAAAGAACTGACAATAAATTGGTGCCTGCGACGAAGGTCAATCCACGGTCAAATCCAAAAAAACTTGAGTCCAAGTTTTTATTTCCCTCCTGAAGTCCGGATTGGAAGCTTTTTCCTGGTCTAAGATCTGTCCTGTCAAAAGATGGCACACGCCTTGCTGTTCAACATTTTGAGGGGAGTTTTCATGGCAATAAAAGGTGTATACACAGCACTGAGTGGGGCAATAGCTCAGAGCACGAAGCTAGATACGATCGCCAATAATTTGGCGAACGTGAATACTCCCGCCTTTAAGCGGGATCAGCAGTTGTTTCAAGAATACTTAACTGCAAATGAGAAGCCGCCAGAAACAACGCAAATTCCTCGCGATGTCGCTGCGATTGAAAGTTTTTATAATATGCAGGGTGGCGACAAAAGCTACGTCGACACAAAAGGAACATTTACTGATTTTTCACAAGGTGGATTGAAGCCTACGGGAAATGCACTGGATGTGGCAATTGATGGAAAAGGTTTTTTTGAAGTGGCAACACCTAGTGGAGTTAAGCTGACTCGGGCAGGCAACTTCACCTTGGATGGCACTGGCCAACTTGTAACCAAAGAGGGGCATCCCGTTCTGCGAGCTGGAGAGCCGGGTGTTGATCCAGCATCCCGCGTGATTCGTTTGCAAGGTTTGGGTGCACTCACGATTTCTGATAACGGGGATGTCTTTGAGGGTACTGAAAATATCGCTAAGCTGTCGTTGGTGAATGTGAACAATCCTGACACACTTCAAAAAGTCGGTGGGTCACTTTACACCTTCAAAGCGAACAGCGCTCCAGATATGACAAACATCAACAATCCAAGTTTAAAACAAGGATTTTTGGAGACATCCAATGTCAATATCGTTCAAGAAATGACGGAAATGATCTCTACCAACCGTGTTTTCGAAAGCACTCAGAAAGCCATCAGTGCTTATGATCAGATGGCAGATAAAATGATTAATGTTGTGGGTAAAACCAATTAGACGTGAGTTCGCGAAAGGATTCGTAGATGCTTAAAAGTTTGAATACAGCAGCAACAGGCATGGCGGCTCAACAGACAAATATGGATGTGATCGCCAATAACATTGCCAACGTCTCAACTAATGGTTTTAAAAGATCTCGTGCGGAGTTTGAAGATCTGATGTACCAGACTCAAAAAGAGCCCGGAACTGCAACAGGCATGAACTCGTATTCCCCTAACGGAGTTCAGACAGGATTAGGTGTTCGAACTGCAGCGATTCAAAAAGACTTTGCTGGCGGAAGCGCTCAAGTGACGAAAAATCCTTTAGATTTGCAAATCGAAGGAGCTGGTTTCTTTCAGGTTCTAACTCCTGATGGGCAAGTCGCTTATACCAGAGATGGTGCTTTTAAAAAGGATCCCAATGGCCGTATGGTTGATAAAAATGGAAATGCTTTACAACCAGAGATCACGATTCCTCCAGATGTAGCGGGAATTGAAGTGGCTCCAAGTGGTGAAGTGCGTATCATTCAAGGTTTGAACGATACGCCTCAAACAATTGGTCAAATCGATATAGTAAACTTCGTCAATCCGGCAGGTCTGAAGGCATTAGGAAAAAATCTTTTTGGTCAAACTCCATCCAGTGGTCAAGCTATCGGCTCGCGACCAGGGTTGAACGGAACAGGCTATTTAGCGCAAGGTCAGTTGGAAGCAAGCAATGTGAACATCGTTGATGAGATGGTTAATATGATCACTTCGCAACGAGCTTACGAAACGAATTCCAAAGTGATTCAGGCATCAGATCAAATGCTTCAGTCCATTAATAATATGAGATAGGCACTAATGAGATTATTTTTGTTTCTTATTCTTTTTTCTGTGCAGGTCTTTGCAAGACCTGAGATTTCTTTGCCAGCGGAGGTGGAGGTTTCTCAGCGGGAGCGTCTGACCTTGGGTGACGTTGCTGTTGTGACAGAAGGCACAGAAAAAATGCTTCTTGCGTTAGATCGCATCGTCATTAGGGAAGATGCCAGGGAGCTATTGCTTTCACAGTATTTATATTCACAAGAAGTCATGAGTAAAATAAGATCTGTAGTTGGCAGCGATACTGAGCTCAAGGCTTTAAATCCAAAAATAAAAATTCCATCAAAGATAAAAGTAAGCTTCGCTTCTACACCAGTCTCTAGGCAAGAAGTTGAGAGGAAAATTCACAATGTTTTGAAAGCGCGTTGTCATGAATGCGAATATAACATTTCTATTCAAAGCACTCCTGCCCCTTCAAGTAAAGGTTGGGATCTAGATTATTCGCAGTTGACAGGCCGAGGTGGCTTTTTGTTGCCTTTACGAGATGGATCTCGCAATCAGATAAAATGGATTTCTGGAACTATTCGCGTGTCCCAATTAACCCCAGTGACGACTCGATTGATCTTACAGGGTGAGAGGGTGCAGTCCGAAGACCTCAAAATGGTTTTAACAGATACAACTTATGCCAAGGATGGTGTTTTGCGTCTGGAAGATATCACAGGGCAACTTGCAGCACGCTCTTTACCCGTTGGAAGTCCGATATGGACTTCTGATCTCAAACGTGAACCAGCAGCTAAGAAGGGTCAAGTCGTTAAAGCTTTACTTGGCGACGATACTTTTGAAATTTCAGTCAATATGCAGGCTGAAGAAAATGGCTTTGTTGGGGATATCATCAAGGTTCGAAATCTGGAAAACAAAAAAATATTATCGGGTGTTGTGACAGAAAAAGGTGTGGTGAAGGTTCAATGATGCAGGTGATGTTCAAACCAATTTATCGAATCATGGTTGCATTTAGTTTGGCAGGCGCACTGATAGGTTGTGCTTCGATGGATCAACTAATGTCATCTCTAGGTCAGGATGAGGTCGCTGCACCGATGGAAAAAATTAAGTCAGCACCTCGTTACTCTGAGAATCAAAACATGGGTGTGCCGACAGATCGCCAGTATAAGCGCATGACACGAAATCGTCTTGAGGATGAATCAGAGTTGAGTGCAAATGCAGGTTCTGCCTGGGTTATGGAGGGGCAGGGTGCCTATCTTTTTGCTCAGAACAAAATGCGAAAAGAAGGGGATCTGCTAAACGTCAACTTGGCAGGTTCGGCGATGAAACAAGTTGAAACTAAAGTGTCTGTTATCAAAAAGCTTCTAAAACAACTTGAAGACCAGCAACGCATGGAACTTAATAACTCATTGGCACAGAATGCGGACGGCACTCGAAACCCAGCATCCACGGATGTTGCGAAAACTGAAGCGCCGAAAAGTGATGCAAAAGAAGAAAAAGAAGATCTGACAGAAGTGCAGAACGTTCCCACTCGTATTGTTGAAAAACTGGCAGATGGCAACTATCGCATTAAGGGCCAACAGCCATTTATGATTGGCAAGCGTGAATACAAGGTGATTGTAACTGGCTTGATTCGACCCGAAGACTTTAATGATCAGGGGATCTCATCTGATAAGTTGTTGGATCCACAGTACGACGTCGTGAACATCAGAAGGAATACGCGCAATGAGTAGCATTCAAAAGATTTTAATCACTGCTTTGATAGGAATTGTCGGATCTTTTGAGATAGCCAGTGCCGCTCGGTTAAAAGATATCGCGAGCATTCGTGGTGTCCGCGAGAATCAATTGATAGGTTATGGTATCGTCGTGGGCCTTAAGGGTACGGGTGATGGCAAAAACGAGTTCATGAGTAAAAGTATGGTGCGCATGCTTGATAAACTTGGGATGAAATTAGACTCCCCAGAATTTGCCAGCAAAAATGTCGCTGCCGTCATCGTCACGGGAACAATGCCGGCTTTCGGTAAGGCGGGAAATCCGATTGATGTCACAGTAAGTGCTATTGGTGATGCGACTTCATTGGCTGGAGGGACTTTATTGCAAGCGCCCCTTCGTGCTGCTAATGAACAAGTGTATGCTGTTGGTCAGGGCGCCATTGTCATCGGAGGAGATGGTAAAGATCAGCATGGCACTTCAGGAAGAATTCCCAATGGGGCAATTATTGAGCGTGACATGACTGCAGATTTTGCCACTCGAAAGATGTATCGTTTGACTTTGATCAATCCTGATTTCACGACGGCCGCGCGCACTGTGCTGACGATCAACAAAGAGCTGGGTGGACACTATGCTTCTGCTAAAGATGCTGGGACAATCGACATCATCACTCCGTTTGCTTATGAAAATCGTGGAGTAGAGTTGCTAGCGACAATTGAATCCATTGAGATCAATCCTGATATGAAAGCTCGAGTTGTTGTGAATGAAAAAACAGGAACGATTGTCATTGGTGATAAAGTAAAGATTTCTCGTGTGGCGATTTCTCATGGTGCGCTTTCAGTGAAAGTGGGCGATGGGAAAAAAGGTGCTGAGGAAAAGGTAGCTGTTTTGGAAAGTGGAGTCAGTGTTGGCGAGCTTGTGCAAGCTCTAAACAAGCTCGGAGTCTCGCCAAAAGACCTGATAACTATACTTCAGTCCATAAAGTCAGCTGGAGCTTTGCACGGGGAACTCGAAGTTTTATGAAATTTGTGTTTCGTAATGACACAGTATGCAATACAATTAGATTTATAGTTTCAGACACATGGATGTGTTTGGAACGCGGGGAGGGTGAGGAAGAGATCGCGAACCATGGAAGGTCAAGAGTCACAAGTTTCTCGCAGGAAACAGGAGCAACAGGTCAGCAGACGCCAATGAATGGCGAACACGAGCCGAAGCTACACTCTAAGAGTCAAGTGCAGGATGCACATGATTCTCCGACTCAACTCCCCTTTTTTTCTCTTCCAGTTTTAGAGAAGGAAACTTTGCATGAGTGATGTAAAGTTTAAACCTTTTGATCCTAAATTCATGGGAAGTCCACAGCAGAAGTCCCCTGAACAAAAGTTGCGCGATGTTTCTGATATGTACGAGAAACATTTTCTGCGTGAAATGATGAAAGCCATGCGCTCGACAGTCCATGAAGGTGGAGTTGTGAAGGCCAATCAAGCTGAGAAAATTTTTAAAGAACAGCTTGATGATCAATACGTCGAGAAGTGGGGATCCCGCGGTGGTATTGGTCTGTCTGATATGATCTACAAACAGTTGATGGATAAGTTCGGAGTCATGATGGGAATTAAAGCTCCTGTGGTGAAGCCACAAGGTCCATTGCCGTTGGATGCAAAAAGTGAGTATCGAGCAAATCCACTTCAACACCCTGGTAAACAGCACTCGCTGTCGTATCGCATTGATGTGCAGCCAAACAATCAAGAAGTGGAAAAACCGGTGAAAGCCCCATGGGACGGGGTTTTGCTTGGCAAGAAATCTTTAGCTGATGATCAAACTTTAGTGGAAGTTGAACACGACAATGGTCTTAAAAGTCAGATGGTTTTTAAAGGGTCACTGTCAAAACTTTCGACAGGGGAAAAGTTGCAAGCTGGCGACACCCTTGGGTTTTTAAGTCCTGAAGCAAAATCTTTGTATTGGACAGTGGAATCTTCAGAGCAACCTAGACCAGAAACTGTCTCAGAATGATTTGGTGGAAATGTCCCATTGTGATATATTAAAAGGAACGCAAGAGGTGTTTTCTAACACTCAAGATGGAGGCTCCAAATGAAGATCACGCACAATAAAGTCGGTCAAAATTTGAATCTCACAGATTCAGCGAAGTCCGACAAAGCTGACGGTATAAAGGCGAAGACCACGGGTGCGTCGGCCAAAGCTGAGGCGTTGACTTCATCGACACTTGGAGGTTCTACACGAGTGGAATTGTCTCCTCGTGCACAAGAAGCTAAGCGAATTAAAGAGCTTGCTATGTCTGCACCTGATGTTGATGAAGCGAAGGTTGCAAAATTTAGACAAATGATCGATGAAGGAAAATACAATATCGATGCGAAAGCCATTGCGGATAAAATGGTTGATGAGCATTTAGATATTTAATTTGGTGAATGCACCAAGTTTAATTTGAGTTAAATCCAATAAAACTATTTCCGCCTTTGGCGGCATCAAGGATGATGAAGATGGATGCAACAGTTGAAAGAGCGTTTCATAAGCTGGAAGCCAATCTTGAAGAGCTAACAAAAATCTACCGTTCACTGCTTGATATCGTTCGTAAAGAAAAAGATATTTTGATTCGAGCAGATCGTGATCAGCTGGAAGAAAGCAACAAACAAAAAGAAGAAATTTTATTCAAGCTCAGAGCACAAGATTCTTTGCGTGCAAGATACGCTATGGATCTTGCCACCATGGTAGGAGCGGATGTGGAAAATCCACGTTTGCTTGAGTTGGCGCAGAAGTTGGCAGGCACTCCTGCAGCAGATCGACTGCGTACTCAACATGCGGCCTTGGATATTTTGATCAAAAGAATCACAGAGATTAATAGAGATAACGAAGAATATACTAAATCAGCATTGAGCACTTTAAATGGTGCTTTGGATGATATTAAGGAAACTTTATCAGGTAAGAAAACTTACGGTGGAAAAGGCCAATATAAAACAGGCCCGCAAGTTGCTGGTAATTTTGTAAGTAAAGAAGCTTAAGTGGGCAATCGTTCTTTCGATGCAACGGCAGGAAGCTGTTCATCGAAAAGGGTATGAGTAGCGGTCGCCGAACAGAGCCATGGGGCAATGCCCTGAAGATGAGGATAGGATGTCTAAAGTCTCGGCTATGATGGATACTGGTAAACGATCGCTGATGAATTCTCAGACAGCTTTGCAGACGGTCGGCCACAATATCGCGAATAAGACGACAGAAGGTTTTTCTCGTCAACGAGTGGAGCTTTCTGCAAATGCTCCTTCTGGACAAGGCTCTTTGCAAATTGGAATGGGTGCGCGAGCAAGTGCTGTCACCAGAACGAACAACCCTTGGCTTGAAAAACAAATACAAAAAGAAGGCATGAACATGGGATTTCAAGAATCCCGTGCTGATGGTTTAGCTCGGGTCGAGCAAGTCTATAACGAGCAGGCCAATAAAGGTTTGAATCAATATATGACCGATTTTTTCAACTCGTTTCGTGAGTTGGCGAATAACCCTGAAAGCTTAACTTCTCGAACGATGGTAAAAGAGACAGCCAATGCTTTGGCCAGTGATTTTTCTCGTGTAACTAATCAGTTGAAATCTATCCAAGAAGATTTAGATGGGCAGATTAAAACTGCAGTTGCCGAAGTGAATCAAATGGCAAAACAAGTCGCATCTTTAAATGAAAAAATTCAATTGATTGAAACTCAAGGTATCACGGCCAATGATGAACGCGATCAGCGGGATGTCTTGTTGAAGAAACTAGGTGAAAAAATCGATATTTCCTGGGCCGAAGGGAAAGATGGCACTGTCTCTGTGAAAGCAGGTCGAACAGCCTTTCTAGTTTCTGGCACGGGATCGGTGGATTTAAAAACGCAAGATTCTGGAAAAGGAAATAGGGTCGAAATCTTTACTGAAGGCACGGTGGGCTTGGCAGCCAATATAACTTCGCAAATCAGTAGTGGAAAAATTGGTGGAGCGCTCGATGTTCGGGACAAAGTTATCGAAGAGTTGCTAGGACATGTCGATCAGATGGCTTATGGTTTGGCGAAAGAAGTCAACGCTGCCCACATTGAGGGTTTTGATAAAAATGGACGATCGGGTGTTTTGTTCTTTGAGATGCCAGAAAAAGTTGAGGGTGCGGCAGGCGTTCTTTCTTTGAATAAAACGATCGTCAATGACGTTGGTCGAATTGCGGCGGGGTCTCAGCCCGGAGCCGCTGGGGATAATACTGTTGCGAACGTGATATCATCTTTGCAGTACCGTCAAATTATGTCGGACGGAACGGCAACTCTAGATGACTATTATAATACTCAAGTAGGGCAAATTGGTGCAGTTACTCAAAGAGCTATGAAGGCGCAAGAGTCACAAAAAAACATCATGGGCCAATTAAGCAATATTCGGGAAAGTATCAGTGGTGTTTCTTTGGATGAAGAAACGACCAAAATGATTGAGTTTCAAAAAATGTACGATGCTTCTGCTCGTTTGATTCGTACAGCAGATGAAATGATGGATACAGTTATCAACTTGAAGCGATATTGATAGGAAGTAGTGAGTAAATGAGAATCGCAGATAAAATGGCATTTAATCAGGTGAATCACAATGTCGGAAAAAATCGTTCTGACATGTCCGATTTGCAGAATCAAGCTGCGACTCAAAAACGTATCAACAAGCCATCCGATGATCCTCTTTCCTCAGCTCGTGTTCTGGGAGCTCGAACGGAAGAACGTGGTAATCAGCAGTTTATTAAAAACATTAATAATGCACGCTCGTTCTTGGAGTTTTCTGACTTAACTTTGGGTGAATTGACGGAGGCGTTGGTCCGAGCAAAAGAATTGGCCATCAGTCAGTCCAGTGATGCCAGTGGAAATGCAGAATCTCGTTTGGTCACAGCTTCAGAAATTGAACAGATTTACAATCAAGCTGTGCAAATTGGTAATCGTAAACTCGGTGAACGTTATATCTTCGGAGGCTTTAGCACACAAAAGACGCCCTTTAATATGGTTGGGGAATATTTTGGTGACGATGGAGATATGAAAATTCAGACGAATAAAGATTCGTATGTCGCTATCAATGTTCCCGGAAGCAAGGTGTTCTTGGGGCGAGGCCTTGGGGGTGATGGCGTTGTTCGTGCTAGCCAGGAATCTCCTCGGGATGTTGAAGAGTTAAAGAAATATCAGGACAAAGAACTAGAGCGAAAAGATCAAAATCGTCAACTTGAGCGAGATTTTGTGCAAACTCGTGGCCCGGCCTCTGTCAGTCCATCTGATAAGCGAGGTCAGCAGGATCCTATGACCGGGGCGCAAGGGGTGAATGTATTTTCGGCTCTGCGGTCTCTAGAGGTCTCTTTACGCGCTAATGATAAAGACGGTGTTCAAGAAGCTTTGGACACCCTTGATCAGGCTATTTCCCAAGTTGTTCTGGCTCGCTCCGAGACTGGGGCCAGAATTATGGCCATAAATAGCACTATGGATTCTCTGCAAAAAGCTGTGGTCGAAAACAAAATAACGGCTTCTCAGCTTGAAGATGCTGATGTGTTCCAAGTTGTTTCGGATATAAACAAGACGGAGAGTACCTTAAAGGCAACCCTCGAAACGTCTGGTAAGTTAATTCAACCAAGCCTTCTTGACTTTCTAAGATAAAAATAATACCTACAGTTCCGCTTAAAACTACCGATAACGACTGCAGCAAAAGGAGTTGTCATGCTGGTTCTCACACGGAAGTTGGGTGAAAGCATCGCTATCGATGACCACATCAAAATTAGAGTAGTCCAAATCAAAGGTAAACAAGTTCGCCTCGGCATCGAAGCGCCCAAGGATACTAAGATTCATCGCGAAGAAGTATACGTCGCGATTCAGGAACAAAATCAACAGTCTGCCACAGTGCCTGCGGATAAATCCCGTAGTATTGCCAAGCTGCTTAAACCTTAATATTTTGATGGAATAAGGGCTTGCCTCTGTGCGTCGCTAAGCCCTTTCTTTCACTTCAATGTGTCAATTTTTCCAGATTTTAATTGAGTCTCCCTAGATTTAGGTCCAGATTTGTAGATGAATTCACCATCATACTGTCTAATTGTGTCTAAAATAAAGGTGGATCTGACTTTACGGGAGGATGAATGATCATTTCGACATCGCGCTTCGGCCAAGTTGAGCTGAAAGAAGAAGATGTTCTGACTTTCCCTGAAGGCCTTTTGGGCTTTGCAGATTTGCGTAAGTTCGCACTTTTAGATGATCCAAATGATGAGATCTTTGCTTGGCTACAAAGTTGTGAAGCACCGCAAATCGCTTTTCCTGTTTTGGAGCCTGAGCTTTTTGCTTCTCAATACAAAGCAACTCTGACAAAAAGTGATCTTGAGGCATTGAAAATGACGAGTGCAGAAAAAGCTCGGTATTTTTCTATTGTGACGATTCCTGATGATCCTACTTTGATGACGGCAAACCTGAAAGCACCGATTGTGGTGAATGTGGTTGAGCGAATGGCTCGTCAGTGTGTACTTCAAGATAACAACTTAGCTATTCGTGAGCCTATTTTCACAAAGCTTCAGCAGCGCGTGGTGCAAAATCCATCTGTTGCCATCAAGAATCAATCCTCAGGCATTGATGTGGCTACAAAGTTGACTGTTGTTAAAGAAGCAGAACTTTAATATTTCAGTGATTAAAATTTAAAAATAAAAAAGGAGTTGGTAACAACTCCTTTTTTATTATTTTTCTTCTAATTGAGGCAGAGACTTTTCTGTTTTTGCGCCAAGGCGTTTGAGTTCTTCCACCTGATCAATCAGGTTTCCTCGTCCTTCAGAGACTTTTTTTATGACATCTTCGTGGGCTTTTTGGGCAGCACCAAGTTTTTCTCCGAGATTTTGTAGATCCTTCAGGAGGCCGGCAAACTTTTCATAAAGAAGTCCACCTCGCTTAGCAATCTCTAAAGCGTTCTTTTCCTGACGATCTTGTTTCCATAGGGTGGCAACCGTGCGTAGTGTGGCTAACAATGTCGTTGGGCTGACGATGGCGATATTTCTTTCCCAAGCATATTGGAAGAGCTCTGGTTTTAATTTAAAGGCTAATGCAAAGGCTGGCTCTAGCGGCATAAACAGAATAACAAAATCCGGAGAGATTAATTTTTCTGCCGTGTGATATTTTTTTTCCGAAAGCCCATCGATATGTTTTTTCAATGAATCTACATGCATCTTGCCAGTGCGCTCAAGTTCTTCTGAGGTTTCAGCAGAAGAGTATTGTTCATAAGCGGTCAAAGTCATCTTCGAGTCCACGATGAGGTGTTTGTCATCTGGAAGGTTGACGATCACATCTGGGCGTAGGATTTGGCCATCATCACCACGCAGATCTAGATCTGTTCCTTGAATGATATACTCTTCACCCTTTCGAAGGCCGGAGCGCTCTAAGATATTTTCAAGTATAAGTTCACCCCAGTTCCCCTGTGTTTTAACTTCACCTTTAAGGGCTTTAGTCAGGTTCTGAGTTTCAGTGGACATGACTTTGTTCAGCTCCATGAGCTTGGTCAGCTCACCACGTAGGACACCTCGTTCAGAGCGTTCGATCGAATAGGTCTCTTCCACTCTTTTTTCAAAGTCTTTCAGGCGCTCTTTGAGAGGGTCTAAAATAGAGGCAATGTTCTTATGATTTTGATCCGTGAACTTTGCAGATTTTTCTTCGAAAATTTTTTGAGCAAGAACTTCAAACTGTAAATTCATGCGCTTACTGAGTTCATCTTGTTGTTTTCGGGATTCGTCGATGCTGGCAGAAATAAGAGAGTTTTTCATTTGCAAAGTCTGCAGTTCACTTTGCAGTTGCGCTTTTTCTTCACCGTATTGTGCTCTGAGGTCGGCTTGGTGGGCTTTGAGTTTGAGGTAGACTAAGATTCCAGAAATTAAAGCACCCACAAAAAAGGCGATAAGAGTTGAAGCAGTCATAGTAGGTCCTCCGAGCATCCTTATTTGCACCCAGAATTTCTTTTGGTCACTAGAAAAGAATCTGGTACAACGAAACCTGAATCTCAACCTTAACAATGCGATGCAAAAATGTCTTCAACAGTTCAAATAAAAAGTATCCTTCTCGCTTTTCGTCCCAAAACTTTAACAGCGGCATTGGTTCCCTGTGTTGCTGGAACAACATTGGTGAAGGCCACGGGATTACCTTGGGATGGTTGGGTCTTGTTTTATGCGTTGATGGCTTCTTTCCTCATTCAAATCGGTACGAACTTAGTGAATGACGCTGTGGACTTCAAGAAGGGCGCAGACACGGAAAAGCGCATTGGTCCGCAGCGAATCACTCAGGCTGGAATTTTGACGGCGGGTCAAGTGATGGCCTTGGGGACTGTGTGTTTTGCCTTAGCCATCTTGTGTGGGGTTCCTTTAGTCATTAAGGGCGGCTGGGTGATTGTGGCCATTGGAATTGCTTCTGTGTTGATGGGGTATTCATATACGGCAGGTCCTTTTCCTTTAGCTTATTTGGGCCTTGGAGACTTATTCGTTATTTTATTTTTTGGGCTGCTAGCTGTCATGGGCATCGTATTCTTAAACACTGGCGAGTGGATGATTGAAGCTTTTATATTGGGTCTACAGATCGGTCTTCATGCCACAGTTTTAATTGCGATCAACAACTTACGGGATCGAACTGGAGATGTGTTAGTAGGTAAAAAAACCTTGGCTGTTCGTTTTGGAGTGAAATTTTCCCGAGCAGAAATTGCAGCCCTTTGCTTCTTGCCTTTCGTGATCAATCTTTACTGGTGGTTTGAGGGCTACAAAATTGCCGCAATGATTTCTATGCTGGCTCTGCCATTAGCTATTAAAGTCACCAAGAATGTTTACAAAACAGAGCCTAGTCCCGCGTACAATCAATTTCTGGGGCAAGCAGCAGGACTTCACCTGGTCTTTGGCTTATTGATCGCAGCGGGGTTTGCATTTTGATAAGAGTTTCCTCTCATCTTTACACTTTGGTGCCTCGTCAATCTTTGAATGCTGTTTCCTCCAAGGGGCAGCGACAGGGCAGTCTTTTAAAAGTGCAGTGGGAAGATGGGTTGCAGGGGTACGCCGATTTACATCCTTGGCCAGAGTTGGGGGATATGCTGTTGCGAGAACAGCTACTTCAACTGAGTCTGGGAAACTATACACCGCAAGTGCAACAAAGTTTGTGTTTGGCTCGTTGGGATGCGGAACTTCGTAGCGAAGGAAAGCATATCTTCGATGTTGGTGTGCCAATAAAAAATAACTTTTTGGTTTCAGATATTTCTCAAGTTACCGCGGAATCATTGCAAACAGCGAAGCTTCAAGGATTTGAAACTTTGAAAATCAAAGTTGGGAAAGATCCTCAGGAAGAATCACGACTTTTGAATCAGATAGCGAGTTCGGGGTTTAAAATTCGTTTAGATTTTAACGGTGTCGGCAGTTTATCTTCGTTTCAGAAATTTATGGCGGATCTTTCATTTGAAGCTCATGCAGCGATTGAATATGTCGAAGATCCCTTTCCTTATAGTGATCAAACTTGGTTGGAGGCTCGGCAATTGTGCCCCATCGCTTTAGACAATTACTTTGATCAGGTGAAGTGGGATGTCTTAAGTGAAGTGCCTTGCGATGTTCTCATTGTGAAGCCGGCTAAGCTTGATATGGTGGAAATTACAAAGTTGATCAAAGCTTGGAATTTGAAGGTCACGATTACTAATTATATGGATCATCCTGTTGGGACAATGCATGCGCTGGGTACGGCGATGGAGCTTAAAAAACAGCTGGGTGATTCTGTTTTACAAGCAGGTTGTTTAACTCATCACCTCTATCAGGCGGATGCTTTCTTTGCAGAACTTTATAATGATGGACCGTATTTAAGAAAAACTGCGGGCACGGGTGTGGGATTTGATCATCTTTTGGAGGCTTTACCATGGCAGCTCGTGAGCCCAAATTAAGGCTGAACTCAGAAGAGAACGATATTCTGCTGAACCCTCGTCTGCCAGAAGCAGATTTTAATATTTTGTATGAGCTGGCGGAAAAGTCCCAACAGGCTCATTTGTTAAAGGGACATATTTGGGTGGCGACTTCGGGCTCGACGGCGACCTCTTCTGCGGAAGTGAAGCTTGTAGCTTTATCTAAGCAGGCTTTAAAGAACTCGGCTTTATCCGTAAATCGACATTTGCAGGCTTCCGATCAAGATGTATGGACACAAGTTCTTCCGTCATTTCATGTTGGCGGATTGGGTATCGAAGTGCGCGCTCAATTGTCGGGTGCTCGAGTGGTCTCTGCATTAAAAGAGCAGCGTTGGGATGTAGATTATTTTTATCAGATTCTTCAACAAGAAGGATGTACGCTTTCTTCGTTGGTTCCTACGCAAGTTTATGATTTGGTGTCACGAAATTACCAAGCTCCGGCAAAATTACGTTCGGTGGTCGTTGGGGGCGGAGCTTTTGAGCAGAGTCTTTACTCGCGAGCTCGCGAACTTGGTTGGCCCCTTTTACCAAGTTACGGAATGACTGAAACGGCTTCACAAATTGCCACAGCCTCTTTAGATTCTTTAAATTCGAATGTTTATCCAGAGATGACTTTATTGTCGCATGCTCAGGCGCAAACAAATGCAGAAGGGTTCTTGCAAGTTCATGCCTCTTCTTTGTTCACAGGTTATGCGCAAATGCAAAACGGGGCTCCTGTCTATTGGGATCCTAAGGTGAACGGTTGGTTCACAACGGAAGATCGAGGTGCCGTCGTTGCGGGTGCCTTAAGGATTGAAGGTCGTGGTAAGGACTATATAAAAATCGGCGGAGAGGGCACGAATGTCACACGCTTGCGTGGGATTTTAGAAAACTGTGCTTTGGAGTTAGATCCAACTTGGCCATTCAAAGTGACTTTATTGGATATGCCTTCTGACAGACTGGGAAGCGAAATACAAGCAGTCAGCACGTTGTCACCAGAGGACACGGCTAGAGTTTTACAATTATATGCTCAGCGCGTGCTTCCGTTTGAAAATGTACGTAAGATTTATTTTGTTAAAGAAATTCCTCGAAGTGATTTAGGTAAAATTCTTTGGGGAGAATTACGGAGACTTCTATGAAAAAAGAAGAAACACCTTGGTCTAAAGGGGTCGTTTTAGTTTGTACGAAATGCCACAAAGCTATTAATCCTTCTCTTTTGCAAGAAGAGGGCAATGCTGGCGAGAACCTAAAGAACTATTTGAAGAAGACATTTCGTGATCGGGGAGATTCGGCAAAAATTCGTGTGGTGACATCCAGTTGTTTGGATGTATGCATTACGGACACTCAGGCTTTGGCGTTTGCCGGAGTTGATGGGCTTACCGAAACATTGACGGTCCATCCTGAAAAAGATCGAGAAGAAATTTTAAATTTCTTGATTGATAAAATTCAGGACAGATAATCTTTAGAAAGCAGTCTGGAAAAAATCATCCGGGTTGCCAAGAAAAGGCATGCTATCTAACTTGCTTTTAAGAGCCTCTGCATTGAGGCCTTCTTGGGTGTCCTTCCAGAAATCCCTGGTGGCTGGCTGAAAGTGAACTTTTGCATCAGCCAGTAGCTTGTAAGATGCTGATTCGCGATACTCTGCCGGAAGACCTTCTAGGCACCGCTTTAATCTTTTTTCTGCATAGGCTAGAGCTCTGTCAGTGACCTTTTGTTCTTTAATTTTTTGCAGAGATTTTTGAATCAACACGCAAGAGTACATTCTGAAAGGCATGTATCCTTCCTGGCTGGAAAGTTCTGCCAATTTAATCACTCGGAAAAATTCGTTTTGATAATCAGGAAAAGGATTGTTGAGAAAGTCCGAGACAGCTACAAGCACTGCATATTCAGTGGGATTTTGGTGGAAGGCTTTTTCAAAGTATTTTTTTGAAACCGGAAGGATTGGGTACGAAACCACCCCTAGAAGTGCCAAGGCTTGTGGGTTGTTTTGGGCCAATTGTTCTTTGTATTTTTCCCTAAAATGAAAAACGGCACTTTTTTGCTGTGAAGTGTTTCTTTCAAGCTCGGCCACTCGTTTTTCATAGGCAATTCTGTCGGCCTCTGCTTGTCGTTGTCTTTGAAGCTCGCTTTCTTGAGCCCATTTTGTCCAAAGAGCTTGTTGTCGAGTCTCTTCTTCTTGTTGTTTTGCTTCTTTTTCAGCTTGTATCTGTGATTCTAGGTTTCTTAAATAGGCATCAAACTGACTCGAAGAAGAGGAAAAGCGTGAGTTTGGTTGTCTGGCATAGTCTTCAAGATTGCTCATCCAGCGATCTCGCTCTCGCTGCATTTGAATGTTTTCTTGTTGCGAGAAGTAGGGGTTGTACTGTGCGAGCGCTTCAGCAGAAGAGATGACAAGAGCTAAAACAAAAAGAAGAAGAAATGTTTTCATGACTAGTTCCACAAGGCCTTTTGATTTTTAAACAGCTTCTTACAGACAAATTTGTTTTCATTAATGACGAAAAGAACAAACTGGTCTGCTTTTATTGTTTCGTATTGTAGGACTTCCAGATTTTTTCCCGGGCAACCTTCTTTTGTGTAAGACGGGTTGCCAGGAATAGAGAGAAGCTTAGAAGGTTCTCCCATGATTTCCAGGACATCATCTTTAACCATGAGATTTGTGATGATATTGCGATCCTCGCCTTTTTGAATGAAGTTGGTTGTAGAGCAGGCATTTAAAAATAGAGTTGAAATTAGAAATAGATATTTTTTCATAGGACTTAGAAGTACCAACCGACTTTAATGAGATTAAATTGTAGTGATATTCCTTCTGCTAAAAGTTTGTGTACAAGATTGTACTCTTCTTTCGTTGTTCCGTAGGTAGGGTGGTCCGTTGATGCATTTTTTGCATTGGGATTTGTATAGTTGTCTGCGGACTTACTCAGAGAAAATGTGAAGCCGAAATCAAAGCCCCAATTGAAGCCAGATCGATAGAACTTATTCATGCCGAGACTCATTTTAAAGTAGGTGTTTTTAATGGTGTCAGATTCAGCAAAAAGAACCCCGACTTTATCTTTGTAATCGACACCGACTTTTAACTCTTGCTGACCAAAGCCAAATCCACCCACTTTATTCCATTCGCCATAGGCTGTTTCGCCGTAGACGAAAAGAAGCTCGTTGTATTTGTTGTCGAAATAGATGGTGCCATCAAGTTTTCCAGAACCCGTTTGATAGATGAAACCAAAGTTTCGTGCCTCGCCATAGTAATAGGCTGCCCCGAAGGAAGTTGTAGCAGGAAGTCCAGCTGCTCCAAAGATTCCGAAGAAATGTTTTTTTACGTCAGCCACATCTACGGCACTTCCTATATTTTCTTCTAAAGAAGTTTTGGGTGAATCAGAGCTTGCTGGTTCTGATGAGCTTTGTGCAAAGCCAGTTGCTGAGATCATCAAAATGGAAATTAACAAGATTGCTTTTTCGAACATGGGTGCCTCTCTACAATATGGATAAAGCTTACATTTTGCAGATTTTTTATAAAGCACTTTGAGTTGTGTTAGACTTTGGTGCTGGTATGGAGTGATCTGCAAGAACTTTCAGTAGGATTTTCTGAATTGCCGGGCGTGCAAAAGAAGTCGGTGAAGTATGTTAAAAAACTGTAATCCTTTAGGTTGCAGACGACCTTGTTCCTTTGTCGGCATTGAGTTTCCCTATCATTGATTCCATATTGCAAAAACTATATTTGTCGGCAAATTGTATTGTTTTGTAAGGTATTTTATTTATATAAACACGCTCCAGTTTCAAAATTCAGGAGTGTGTTCGTCATGTTTTCGCTTAAAACATCATTTGCTCTGTTGTTTTCATTTTTCACTTTTTCCGTCGTTTTGGCTGGGCCCCCAATGCCTATGCCGATGCCTAAAAATCAAGTAGTCAGTCATGAAGGGTGCATCGTTCTTCACCCAGAATCCCTTCCTTGGAAACAACCAAAGGTTGCCAACTGGACGGGTTCTTGTGTGAACGGTAAAGCGCAAGGGTATGGTTGGTATAAGTTTGACTTAACCAACGATGGATACCCGGCTTCGGCTGTGGAAATATTTCTTGAGTTGGGAAATGGAAGTCTTACCAATGACTTTTATTTCGCAAAGATGATGACCGGCAATGAGTTGAATTATGAAGGTTATGCACAGGCAGGTGGATATCAAGTAGAGAACGGAAATTGTCTGGCACTTGCAGAGTGTTATCGCACGATGCAAGCTTTGAAAGAAAAGGCGACAGCGCCTAAACCTCCAGTGCCGCCAGTGGCACTGGAAGAATCAGAGGAATCTGACCACTCTGAGGAAGTTGTACCTGAGAGACCCGTAGAAATTGCGAAACGAGAGTTAAAAAATGTCGTATACAATCAAGTGCGTAGCTTTGTAAAAGAACGCTTTCAAGATGAGCCAGAACTGATATCTAGTGTAAATTCCAACGTCATGGCGTTTGTATATCACTACGAAGAATTTGCACAAAACATTTGCCACAGAAATTCTCGTTATTTGGAAAACTGTCAATTATATCAGTATCGTGTGGCGACGGCTGCTGTAAGAAGTCTAGCAGAAGGAAAGAGTGACGAATCGGCTTTGTTAAAATTACGCCGTCCCTACAGTCCATTTGAAAATTCTATTTGTGCGAGAAAAGCAAGCATGCAGGATTTATTCAGTTGTCTCCAATCGGCAATTAAGAATAAAGAGAAAAATATTTCTTCAAAACATCCGCGCGCAATGGCTTCAGGAGCGGCTGCAATAGCAGCGTATTCCGAAGCTTTATCTTTGCTTGAGGCTTCGGGGGGATCGGCAAAGACTTCTGCATACTTATGGAGTTATGAGCGACTGTTAGAGTTTATTTATGAACAGTCAATTACCCCTTGGGTCGATTAATAATGTTGATGAACGTTGGATCATGACGAGAGATAAATAGGTGATCCCCACGTTGTCGGCGATTACATTCTTAAGCGAAGGTATAATTTGAATGCCTTCGCTTTTTTCTTGATTGCACCTCTACCGACCTGAAAATGGAACTTTTAATGAATGGAAAAAGATTTCTTCTCCTCGAATTATCGTTCGTGAGGGTGAAACTGGAAAAATCACCCAAGAAACTTCAACGGAAAAAACTTTTATAGAAGTTGTCGCTAAAGAAGGTGAAATCCAAAATCATAAAGGCATTATGATGAACTTCGTGGTTGGCTACATCGGTCAAGATGGAAATAGAACTATTGCCAAATCCAATATTATCAGGATCGACTTCTTTCCAAAAATAAACCGTTTGCAGTCAATAATAGTTTCGTAAATTACTTGCAGATTTTTTTCCTGGCTTGATAATTCTATTCATGTGGAACAAGATGTTTTTTGGAGTGGTATTGAATCACTCTGTAAAGAGAGGCCTTCATCAGCTTTTCGTTGCATTTGAAATTTCTCGTGAAATGAGGATTTGATATGACCATTCGTGAAATCTTGATGACTGCGGCTTCAGCGACTAATTTGACCTTAGGTCGGGTTCGAATTTATTTGATTGCTGGTGGTGGGGCCGCTTCTAGCAATTATGGTTCAGGCGGTGGTGGCGGTAGTGGCGGATATTTAGAGTTTAATGATGTTAATTCTGGCGAATCATTCACGTATATTGTTGGCGGTGGCGGCACCGTTAATAGTGGAAATCCTGCTCAGAACGGAGGTGATACTAGTATTACATTTAGGGGGATCACATATATTGCAGGTGGGGGAAAAGGTGGTGCTGGAAGCTCGGTGAGTGGATATCCGGGCGGGGTTGGCGGAATTTTGGGGGCGGGATTTACTGCAGGCTCTAATGGTGGGAAAGGTGGCGACGGTGGCAATGGGAGTACTGCTGCTCAAAATGGAGGCTCCTCATTATTTGGTGGCGGTGGAGGTGAAGGCTCAGCAAATGGTACGGTAGGTGGAGGGGGTGGTGGAACTCATTCTGATGCGATGTTCGCTGGAGGTGGAGGTGATGCAACTGGTACGTCAAATCCTGGTCAAGGATCACAAACCGGTTATCCGGGTGGGGTTAACGGTGCTAATGGAGGAGGTCCAGTAGGCGGATTGTCTGGTGGTTCTGGTAGTTACGGCGGAGGAGGTGGAGGTTGTTTCGGTGGAGGAGGTGGTGGGCATGTTTCGGGGGGTGGTCCGGGATGTGTGGCAGTCATAACAAATTTTGGTACACCTCAAGAATTGACAACTCTGATCTATCCTTCTGTTTACAATCAATCAATCAGTGGTACGCATACAATGGCTGTTATTGGTGAACCGTCAGGTACTCAGATTAATATCTTTCCAGCTGTTTCTGGTAAAACAACTTGGGATTTGTCTGTCGACGGTCCGTTGGTTTTGCCAACAGCCGGGTCTTGGAATCTTGCAGCATCAAATATAAATGTTTCCATAAAAATATGGGGTGCAGGTGGTGGTGCGGGCAATGATGAAGGAACTCAAAATATTGCAACCAAGCATTTTGGTGGTGGTGGTGGCTTTGCATCCGGAGTCGTTCTATTAAATGGAAACTATAAGGCAGTTGTGGGTGCTGGTGGCCACGGTGGCGCAAGAGATTCGAAACCAGCACAAACCACCGCATATCTTGGTGGTGGCTTGGGGGGATATCGAGGAGATAACTCAATGGGCGGCGGTGGTGGGGGTGCTAGTGGCTTGTTTATTGATTCTGTGTCGCATGGAAATGCAGTCTTAATTGCCGGTGGCGGAGGAGGTGGTTCTTCATCTTGGAGCGATAATGGTGGCGGTGGTGGTGCTGGAGGTGGTGTAAATGGTGTTGCCGCTACGGGGACTTGTGGTGGTGGCGGCGCTACTCAAGCCGCGGGTGGGGCTGCTGGTGTCAATGCGTCCAATGGGTATGGCAGCGTTTCGGGTACACAGGCTGGTGCTGCATTAGTTGGTGGCAATAGCGGCACATCGTCTGGAAGTGCTCCAGCTGGAGGTGGTGGAGGCGGTGGTGGGTACTTTGGTGGAGGTGCCGGTGGAGGAAATGGGGGGAATAGCGCTGAAGGTGGCGGCGGTGGTGGTGGTTCTGGGTATGCTGCCCCATCAGTATCATCAGTCATTCTTACTGCAGGTTCTGGGTATAATCCGGGAAATTCAAGCGATCCGGACCGTGGTAATGCTGGTACTGGTGGCTATGCCTATGCAGCCACATCATCCGATAATGGAGAACCTGGAAAAAATGGAATGCTAGTAATCAAGTTAGCATAAAAAGGGGGGCTGTATGCCCCCTTCTTGCCTAGTTAATCAATGTTACCGAAAAATCTCTTTTTAAGGCGTTTTCGGTAGCACTTTTTTTGCGGAACAATTCGAATTCGCCCTATAATCTAAAGTTTATCCACTTTTGTGTCGAAACAATAGATGATGGATTTTACAAAACCAATCTTATTTAAAAAACTGATATATTTTTTAATCATTTTTGAGATGGTTACTTTAACTGCCTGTTCAATGGAAGCCACATTAGATAGTATTACCCCTATTATTATTGAAGACTCCAAAATAGAGATCAAAGTTCCATTAGCAGAATCGAATGGTATTTCTGCTGGTTTAGTTTTGATTCATTTAAAAGACGCAAATGGTAAGCCGATGATTGGGTTCACGCCTGAGTTAAGTCTCAGTGATGGCAGCAACGTGACAGTTCAATGTCTTAGTTCGAACAATCTAGGAACTTCAGTTTGTACATTTCAATCTACTGTAGCTAAAGTACTTGATTTTCAAGTAAGCAATATTGCGAGGCCCATACTAAAAGGCTCCATTGAGTTCAAAGCAGCTACTCCGCAAACGCCAGGTTTAACGGTTGGAGCAGGTATATCGGGCGTCTATGGTCTCTATAGGCCCAGAGTGAATAAACCAAAAGATCCCGATCTCAATCAAAATACGGCGAAAGTCGCAGTCACTACTTTTGGTGAATCAACACAGGCAGACACTAATCCTCCGGTCATGGAGTATATGCAAAATGATTCAAACGGAGTTCGTAGAGCCCGATTGGGGATGCAAGGAGTACTTCACAAATGAGCCACAATTTTAAAATAACATTTACAGTCGTCGCTCTTTTAATGCAGGTATCGCCAATTAAAGTTGAAGCGGCTGATAATAAAGTTCCTCAGAAATTCACTTATCAGGGGCGACTTTATGATACTGGTGGTGTCAACCCAATGACGGGTAACGTAGATTTTACTTTGGGAATCTACGATCCCACAGGTATCTGTCTTTTATTTGAAGAAGAACATACTGCTTATACTCTTTCTGGTGGTTTGTTCAGTTTGGAAGTTGGTGCAGGTACGCCGACAGGAGCTGTCACCAATGTACCTTTGAACAAAGCTTTAGCGAATGGAAAGAAAATTAGGGAAAATGATACGAGTACGTGTCCAATAGCTGGCGGCTATACTCCCGCTGCCGGCGAGGGCCGGATCATGAAAGTGAAGGTCAAGCAAGGCACTGATGAAATGGTTCTATGGCCATTTCAAAAGATCCAATCAGTGCCTTATGCGATTGTTGCAGAATCCGTACAAGGAGTAGTCCCTGACGACTTGATCAAGAAAGATACTTCTGGGTCTTTAACAGAAGAAAATATTCGAGCCTTAACTGATAAGAAAGATCAGTTGTTGGGACTATCCAACACAAGTAGTAATCTTTCGAATGTTCCAGGGGATCAAGGAAAAGTCCTCACGTGGAGTGGGACTCAATGGATTCCACAGTCACCAGCCTCAGTTTCGATTACGGCCGGTCAAGGTATTTTAAACTCTTCAGGTACAATTTCTATTGATACAAATGTTGTTCCAACGCTTTCATCGGGAAGAATTCCTGTTGATAAGTTGGGCAGCGGGACGGCTAATAGCACAACTTTTTTAAATGGTTCTGGTGCATGGACTGCGTTGGGAAGTGCTGCACTTCTTAATGCGGGAAGCAGCAATGGCAACTTGGTTCAATTGGATAGTGGTGCAAAAATTCCTGCAGCACTTTTGCCGAATGACGTGGTTTTTAGCACTGGTGTGAAAAGTTCGACAGTAAAAATATCTGGTGGGGTCAACGAGCTTTCTTTGATGGCTCCGGGACTTACAGGAAACTATACGATGAATCTTCCAACAGCTGCGGGGGCTGCGGGACAAGTATTAAAAATTGATTCTAAGACAGGATCCTTTTTAAACTTAACTTGGGCTAACGACACAGCCGGTACGATCACTAATATCGTCGCAGAAAATGGGTTGACTGGTGGGGGCTCGACAGCGACCGTTAATATCGGATTGGCTCCAGTGGGCATGAAAACTCTTCTTGCGAATACTACAGGTTCAACGGCTGTTCCGACAGCTGTAAGTTTGAGCGCGGTTTTGGACAGCTCGATTGCCAGTGCTCAGGGAACACTGCTTTATCGTGATGCCACTAGTTGGACAGCATTGGCGCCAGGTAACGCAGGCGATGTTCTTAAATCAGGTGGCGCGAGTGGTAATCCTTCTTGGGGAAGTGTCGCTACTTCTGCTCTTACTTCTTTGTCAGGTGATGTGACCTCCTCTGGATCAGGTGCCGCGACAACAACCGTCACTGCGTTAAGAGGGAAAACTATTGATGCAACACTTCCATCTATGGAAGGGCAAGTATTGATTTGGGATCCTGCCTCGGGTGGAAAATGGGCTGTTAACTTTTTAAGAATGAAAGACATTCGCAATGCCTGGGGTGGAAATGCTATGTTCCCGGGCTCTGCTTGTACTTCGACTCAAGTGTTGGGTTGGGATGCCATCACAGACGCATTTTCATGTAAGAATTTAACAGTCACAGTTAATCAAATTTCAGAGCAAATTCCGACAACGAAAATTACGGGTCTTGCGACCTCAGCAACTACAGATACAACCAACGCAACAAATATCTCGTCTGGGACACTGGCAGAGGCGCGCTTACCTGCCAGTGCTGTAAAGTTTGCTACAACTACAGCGGCTGAGGGTGGCGCATGTACCGACGGAACTGTCGGAACTGACAGTAGTGGTAATCTTTATATTTGCAATTAAACCAGCTTTGAAAAAATCACGTTTTGAGGTGTTACATGAGCTTTAACGAACTGAAAAAAAATGACAGCAAATCACCTGAAATATCCGAAAATGGTGAGAAATCATTTATTGAAGCACCCGAAGGCGATGAAAAAAATCTAGCAAGACGTAAGTTATTTGGCATTTTGCCTGGCGCTGTCATTGGACTTCTTTTTGTTAATCGAGCTGAGGCTGGTACCTGGAAAAAATTAGGCACAGCAAAAAATGCATCTTTAGCAAATTCGATGGTTAAAGCTGATGGTACTGGTCAGCTTGCAGCAGCAACTGCTGGGACTGACTATGCAAAGCCCGATACCTCTTCAACATGGACGGCAAAGCAAACTTTTAGCACAGCCATTCATGAAAAAAAAGCTGCTGTCAGTGCGATGGATATTGATGTTTCCTCGGCCAGTGTTTTTACAAAAACAATTTCAGGTGCTACGACGTTTACTGTTTCAAATGTTCCGACAACGGGCACTGTAGCTTCGTTTATTCTTGAACTGACGAATCCGGGATCAGCAGCCATCACCTGGTGGACTGGTGTTAAATGGGCTGGTGGAACTGTGCCGACTTTCACGTCGGCAGGAGTTGATATCTTAGGTTTTTATACTCACGACGGTGGTACTACCTGGCGAGGCTTATTGCTTGCGAAGGATAGTAAATAGAACTTGCTAAGAGTCTTGCGAAATTAAATAATCTTTGAAGGATGATTGATTCTTCTCGAAGGGCACCTATTTTTGAGAAGTGTTCTACAAAGATTGTGGGAATTTTGCGATGACTATTGCGTCCATACTATTTGCAGCTTCGAATGAGATTTCAAACATTTCAGGCCCTGCTGATCCGCAATTTATGAATACAATTTTATTGCTTCAGTCAAATGCGGCAAATGGCTCAACAATTACTTATTTAATGACGATATTGAGGTGAGTATTACCAAATAGATAAGGCAAAATATAAATTGAATTAGTTGAAACCTAATAAGTTTCAAAGATCTCTTTTTGAAAAAATTAGAATTAGCTTAAGCAATACGCTGTGCCTTGGTTAATACAGTCACATTAAGTCGGTTGATACGAAGTACTCACCATGAGAGCATAAATAGTATGAGTATCAAATAAATTCTTCTCGCATCAGAAGGGTCCACATTTCTTTCCAATAATGGTTCAGACCCCCATTTTAAAAATACGGTTATACTTTTAAATGGCGATGGTTTTGTGAACGGTAGCAACAACAACAACACATTTCAAGACAGCTCTAGCAACGCTTTTTCTGTTACCCGAAGTGGAAGTGTCGCTCAAGGAAGTTTCAGTCCTTTTAGTAAAGAGTCCGGTAAATGGAGCAATTATTTTGATGGAAGTGGAAGCTATCTTCGTATTCCAGCTATCAACTTAGCATCCGCATTTACCATAGAGGGTTGGTTTTTTAGAAATAGCGAACATGATGGCATAGTGGCATCAGGTCAGCCTGTGCCAGGACAGAGTCAAAACTGGTAGATTGTTCGCTTTGGCTATCCATCGGCTGGAAGAATCAGTGATTATAATAATGGTAGCTATGGTTTCACATCTGTTGAAAGTACAATTCTTGTTGGGCGCTGTTTTATTTCAAGGACAAAACAAAGAAAAATGAGGTGATGTCCTCGCGATTCCTTACGAGGAATTTTTATAGAATATTGACGATTGGTTGGGGGAGGTGGCAAGTGTTATCCTCACTACCTCCATCTTCACCCTTATAAGTACTTCCTCAAATTTTTCGAGATCCAGATTGTGAGCCTAAGCCCCCGTTTCTTCAACTGGGCTGCTACTTCTAGATATTTCCCAAGCTATCAATTTTAAAGGTTCACTGTCCCCACTAAGTATAAAAGAGCGTTGGCCATATTTTGCCTTGTGGTCTTCAATAACTTCAGTAAAATTAAAGAAGTATCAAAAGAGACTGTTTACTCACACACATTGCAACGAAGTTAGTCAAAGTAGTTTTTTTTACTGAAAGGTTCTGTATGACAATACGTGATCTTCTGATGTCAGCATCTGTTGTTGGAACAGCAGACAAGCTTTATGTGGATGATGTATTTAGTACTTACCTTTACACAGGTAATGGTGCCACACAGACGATCAATAACGGAATTGATCTGGCTGGAAAAGGTGGGTTGGTTTGGGGAAAGTGCCGGAATGGCACCAGCACATCACATTGGATTTACGACACAGCTCGTGGCGCACAAACGCCAATGTACGCAAACGCGACAGGCGGCCAGACAACAGACAGCTCCACGGAGACCGGCGTTTTTTCTTTCAATAACAACGGATTTACAACCAAAGGTGCTTCTGATTACTGGAACTTGCTAAACAACACATATACCTCCTGGACTTTCTGCCGCGCCCCCAAATTTTTCGATGTGGTGACGTTTACAAACCCTGGTACAGGTTCTTTTTCGGTAAATCATAGCCTAAGTTTAATCCCTGGTTGTATAATTATTAAAAGAATTGATAACACAGGAAGTTGGTGGGTTTACCACCAAAACATGGATTCCTCTAGCCCTGGAAGTTTTTACGCGCTTTTGAACACCGCATCTTCTCGTAGCAGCACTGTAGGGTTGTGGATAACACCTACTGCAACCTCTTTCACTATCAATACAGCCAACGGACTTTCTTCAGCCGGAACCTACGTCGCCTACCTCTTCGCCGACGATCCCAGTTCTGATGGATTGATTCAGTGTGGAAGTTATGTAGGAAATGGTGGAACTACAGTAACTAATGCTCTTTCTGTCAACCTAGGCTGGGAGCCGCAATTCATTTTAACAAAGGCCGTGGAAGCAACCGGTGGAGATATGAATTGGAACATCATGGACACTATGCGTGGATATGGTGCTGAAAACTCCACAGGTAACAAGAAGCTAAGTGCACAAACCAGTTCAGCGGAAGAGTCAAACGATTTTTATGGTTGTGTGACTGCATCCGGGTTCAAGGTTTGGGAAACCAACGTTAATGTTAGTGCTAAACGATACATCTACCTCGCTATCCGCCGCCCAAACAAGCCGCCGAAGACGGGGGCTGATGTTTTTAATGCAACTTTGAGAACTACACAGCTAGCAGTCCAGACGATCAATTCCGGATTTGCGCCGGATACACTTTTTGCAAAATCAAGAGATGGAGTATGGGGAGTAAGTTGGGCTTTTGATAAGCTAAGAAACCCAGTTTCAGGTATTTTGAATACAACTTCTACAGCCACTGAAGACAACAGCGGTACTCTTTTTGGCTCTTGGAACAATACAGGAATTACTACGGTATCCAATGCTAGTTCTTGGAGTTCTTCAAAGCCAATGGTTGATTACACTTTCCGCCGTGCTCCTGGCTTCTTCGACGTCGTGTGCTACACCGGCACCGGTGTTAGTGGCTCCACTGTAAACCATTCTCTTGGCGTAAAACCTGAACTATTCATAATAAAAAGTAGGAATGCGACAAAAGATTGGTATGTATGGAGCCCATTAGCCGGTGGGTTTCTCAATCTAACAAATTCGTTTGCTTTTTATACATTTGGAAATGGGAAATTTGACGCCACTAGTGCTTATTTCAAACTGAGTGCTGACTCCGCTAGTGATAATGCCGCAGGGACGAACTATGTTGCCTACCTTTTCGCATCCCTTCCTGGAATCTCTAAAGTCGGTACCTATACAGGAAACGGCACCTCTCAAAGCCTAGACATGGGGTTCACAACAGGCTGTAGATTCTTCCTATGCAAACGTACAGATTCTACCGGAGACTGGTACGTATGGGATTCAGCAAGAGGAATTGTGGCTGCAAACGATCCGCACTTAAGCCTCAACTCAACTGCTGCGGAAGCAACTGCAGACGATTCCGTAGATCCACTAGTTTCCGGCATTACGGTGAATCAAGTTTCTGCTACAAACATCAACGTGAGCGGAGCTACTTATATTTATCTAGGTATTTCATGAACTACATCAACACAATCACAAATCAATACCCCTTTTCTTAATAAGGCATCAGAAATCTTTTCCCTAACACTTCTTACCTGCTGTAGTGCGCCCCCCGCGGGAATTCAGTGCAGTATTTCCATCACCTAAACCTGATTTTAGTCAAGTTATCCAAGGTGCTGCAGAAGGTGCTCCTGTACTCAACTCAAAAGGTCATTACGAATAAACTTGGGAAGTCAAACCAAAGTTCTCTGAATAGGCCGACGAATCTGGTAAAGTAATTGTAGTGGCTGAGAAAGAAGCTAAATCTCTTCAAGAAAATGCTCCAACTAAGATTTAAAAAATCAAAATTGTCAGAAAAAAGATTTCTTAATCAAAGAAGCACTACACAAGTTTTTAACTTATTTTTTAGGCGCCCAGTAAGTCGTATAAGCATTCACTCTAATGATCCTCGCAAAATTCAATGTGTTTTCTGCAAATGGTGCCAGGCGAGGAACTGCTCGATTATTCTCCAACAGAAGATCATCAAAATTTCGACCATGGAAATTTGAGTTGTAAGGATCCACAACCCATCGACCACTGCCATCTTGAACAATCACAATGGCATGGTCTTCTATATGGGTTCCCTGCTGAACATGAGCATAAACAAATTTATTTTCAATACCCACGGCTTTCAAAGCGACGTGGGTAATAAGTGCATTTTCTCGACAAACCCTGGCGCCACATCTTAAATAACTTCCCAAAGAGAAATCAATATCCTTTAGACGATGTTCTTTCAATATCGCCAAATAAGGAGAGGCATCGTATTGTCCCATCGGCAGAGCTTGACGAACCAGAGCTGACACCAGCTCGATAGTTTTGGCTCGGGCCTCGTCTTTTTTACCCATTAGCTTTAAAAATTGAATTTTATAGAAAAACTTGGCTGCTGACTTGACCTGCTTAATAAACTTCATTAAATCCGGGTCTTGCAAGTCAATTTTATAGTCAGGTTGGATGCCTCCGAAGGACTTTGATCCTTGAACATAAGATCCGTCATTGAGATCCACAAAGCCACCTTGCTGCACCACAAACCAAGATGTATCTGACGGCGCGGATAGGCTGATAACTGTCCACAATAACGACACAGCAAGTGCAATATATTTAAGCTTAAGGAGCCAATTCTTCATAACCTTAATCGATTGCATGAGATATACCAATACTATGAAATCTCATACACTTGATAGCCCCGGGAGAATCTGGAAGTAGCAGTCCAGTTGAAGAAAAGGGGAGTAGTCTCACAATCTGGATTTCAAAAAAATCCGGAAGTACTTATAAGGGTAAAGATGGAGGTAGTGGATATAAAACTTGCCGCCTAACCCAGCCAATCGTCAATCTTATCTAAAAATTCCTTGTAAGGAATCGCGAGGACATCATCCCATTTTTCTTTATTTTGTCCCTGAAATACAATGAATTTATGAACTGGTTTTTTTGCATATTTTGCGAAGTTGTTTAACCCCTTCAGAAAGTCGGATTTTATTTTTTTGCCACTTTTTATCTCAATGGCAAAAATTTTGTGACGGGATTCTATGATCAGACCTACTTCGTCTTTGAAGTTGTCACGATAATAAAAAAACTTCCAATCTTTTTTGTAATAGGAATTCCAAGCAATAATTTGTTGAATGAACCATTGTTCGAATAGATGGCCCATCTCAATGTCACTGAATTGATCGTTCTGTCTTCCTAGAATTGCATTGCGAACGCCGATATCGAAAAACATAATTTTTTCTTTTTGCATGGCTTTACGAGTGCCTTTGATCTCTGTAAAGCCGGGAATACGGTGTATAAGAAGTGTGTCTTCCAGAATGTCAAAATAACGGCGTAAGCTTTCCTTGGGAATTTCAGAGTCTGTGGATAGTTTTGTATAATTAATAATTTGCCCAGATGTTTCTGCAGCGATGTCTAAAAAACGACTGAATGAGTCTAGACTTCGCACCAAGGCCTCTGCTTGTATTTCTTCACGCATATATGCGCCCACATAGTCCCGCAAAAGTTCGTTGCCGTAGTCTTGTAAATAAATTTCGGGAAGTCCACCCACTCTGAGGATGCGAGATAGGTCAAATTTGTCCTTTAGTTCCCAATAAGTCATTGGAAAAAGGGAATGCGAAAAAACTCTGCCTGGCAGAAGATTGACCTGTCCTTTTTTTATTTTCCTTGCTGAAGAGCCAGTTAAAATGAAAGTGTAGTTTTTGTGTTCGTCGATTAACATCTGTAAAGTGTTAATCATTGATGGAATTCTTTGAATCTCATCAATAAATATTAGTCCTCTTTGCAGAGCTAAAACTTGTCTTGAAATAAGATCTGGGTCTTTTAGGTGATCACGATAGGACTTTTCTTCAGCTAAGTTGATCTTTAGATCAGGATTTAAGGCCTGGATCAAAGTGCTTTTGCCCACCTGTCGAGGGCCTAAGAGTAAAATGCTCTTCTTATTTTTTTTAAGTGAGGTTTTTAATATTTCCTCTAAAAGACGTTTTTCCATCTTTTTAAAATAACCCACATTGTGGGTCAAAATCAACTAAAATGACCTACAATGTGGGTCAAAATGAAAAAATAACTTTTTGGCTTTGAACAAAGAAAGACAGCCTCTGTGTGCCATTGTTCCAAAAAGACCCGGCGAAGAACCTACTTCCCCCACCCTTGTTCACTCTTAATCTGCTCGCGCAATTGCGCTTCAATTTTCTCCGCCGGAATCACTGGCCCTTTGCCCACACCGGGACAGAAAGCTTTGACATCTTTAGCCCAAGACTTCGCGTTCATCACTTCTGGCCAGAAGGGCCATGTACGACATTGGGTAGGGCGTCCTTCGTAGGCGCTGCAACTTTTTCCTTTAAGAAACATGCAATCTGGATTCTTAGGGTCTTCTTTCAGATGCCAAATGCCACCCGTTTTTTCGCAGTACCGACGAGTGAATGCTGACGTACTAATTTTGAAGTGTTTTGCAAAACGTTGGCGATCTTCAAGGCTTAGATAAACAAAGCCGAACTCGCCATGCGATGTACAGCATTTTCCAGAACCTGTGCATTCAAAACGGACACCTTCGCGCCACCACTCTTTTCCTGTAAATTTAAATTCTTCCATGTCTATATACTCGTTTCTGGTGTCTCAAGGTAAGGTATTAGGCGTGTTCTGATCAATTCCGGTAGTGCCATCTTTTGCATTGTCGTTTTATTGGCAACCGTGTGAACCATGGTGACCACGGCATTTTTTTTACCATTATGGCTAAAAAGATACTTCATCTGAAAAGAAGACTCGCCAATTTTGCCGACAGTAATGTCAATCTGATAGGTTTTGCCTGGAAAAAAGGGCGAGAAGTAGTTCGCATCCGTGTGGCGAATGGGAATAATGTATTCTTTGGGACCGAACCATTCCGTGTAAGTGTAGCCGGCAGCGACTATAAATTCTTCAAAAGCATCGTGGGCGATGCCGAAGATGTTTCCAAAAAACATAATTCCAGCCGGATCAGCCTCTTTGAAAGTGAGGGTCTTTTGGGTGCGAAAAATTTGCTTCATAATTGTGTGAACAATAAAGCCTTTGAACCCTTGACAGCAAGCAGATAAATCGACAAGTTAGGACCTCTCCAGGAGTCTAAATTGTCACGAAGCGTCATTGATCTGAAAGTCTATGATCCGAAGGATTTTCCAGCCTATTTACCGAAGCTGAATAAGCTTTACGATGATCTCTTTACCGGAGGCAAAGGCTTTCGCGCAAAACTCATTCGCATGATGGGTTCCAACTTGTCTTTGGATGCGAAAGTTGAACACCTTTTGGGTCAGACGATTGAGTTCATCCATAACGCTTCTTTGTTACATGATGATTTGATTGATCGATCCCATTTACGTCGAGGCAAGACTGCGGCTTGGTTTAAGTACACGCCAGAGTACGCCGTGCTTGCTGGGGATTATCTTTTGGCTCGCGTGATGGTGAACCTTTCTGCGCACGGAAATATCAAGTTGGTTCAATATACAGCACAGGTGATTTCTGACCTTCTTGAGGGCGAGTGGTTGCAAGACTCCGTTGTCGGAGACTTCTTTGTCACGTTAGAACAATTGGATCGCATTCACAATTTGAAGACAGCAAGTTTATTTAAGTGGTGTATTCGAGCCCCGTTTATCGCCCAAGAAAATTACAACGAAGAGTTGCATCAGATCCTGGAAGAGATGGGTACCCTGCTTGGACAACTGTTCCAGCGCAGCGATGACCTATTAGATTACGACATCAGAAATGATGAGGGTAAGGCTATTTTAGGCGACTTGAAGTCTGGTTATCTGAATTCTTTTGGTGCTTTTATGTGCCAAGGACTTTCTCGCGGTGATATTGATCGTATTGTGAAAAGTAACACTCTCGAAGAATACTATGTTCGAGTCGGTGGTAAGGCACATTTCGATAAAAAGCTGGCGGAATTTGATGCTATCAACGAAGACTTGATTCAAATGTACAATCATCATTTGGAAAGACTTAAGCATTTCCTTAAGCCCGAGGAGCAAAATCTAATCGAGCAGTTGCGTCCTCTTACTGAAATTTTATACTGGAGAAGGAAACCGTCGTGAGTTCTTTGGTCACTCTTTCTAAAAACTCACCAGAATTTAATGCCTACCTTCAGGGGACATTTTCAAAGGAAATGCGGGCAATTCCAGTTCAAACATTGAATGTCAATTCGGCTTCAGAGACGGTGACTTTTAGAATAGTTCCAGTGAAAGAAATTGCGCGTCCTTCCGGTTTGGTGCTGTTGCTGCATCTTTTTAAAGTGCGCAGTTTTTTGTTGGTTTTAGCGCCTTTATTTTTGGTTATGACTAAGAATGTTGCCGACAAATCAATGAGTGATCCTTATAGCGCGATCATCGCAACTTTTGGTGTTCTTTGCGCATTTATTGCTGTCAATTTGCGGAACGATTACATGGACCACATGAAGGGTATTGATCGAGTCCTGCAAAAAAGTGGCAGTCGCGCAATTCAGAATGGCTGGGTGACTGCAGCTCAGGTGAAATCTTATTCAAGTATATTTTTATTGTTGGCAGTCGTTTTAGCTCTACCTTTGGTTATTGCCTTTCCAGAAGTCTCAGTTGTGATTTCTATCGGATTGGTTGTTGGCTTGTGGGCTCAATTTCAAAAAGAACATTCATTTAAGTATCAGATCGGTGGCGAGTTTGCCCTGTTCTTGATGTTAGGCCCTTTGTTGACGATGGGCTTTCAGCTGGCAATGGGTGCTCCATTTGATCAAGAAATATTTTGGATGGGGTGTGTTTGGGGCTGGCTGGTTTTATTCATAGTTCAGTTGCGCAACTTCATGAATATCTTTGATTGTGGCCAAGCTGGTTTTAAAAACACAGTCACTTGGTTGGGCTTTGATAAAAGTCGTCGAATGTTGGCATTGTGGTGGGGATTATTTTTAGTCTTCAATCTAAGCTATCATGTTTTGTTTGCCGGGTTTTATTGGGGTTTTTATTTAGCGCTAGCTCTGGGCTTTTTATCGATCAATTTTATTTTAAAGTTGAAGAGCACGTCGAGTCCTGTCGGTAGCGAGTTGCGCTCTGTTTTTCGCTCTGGTTTTAACTTATTTTTGTTAACCATTGGGCTTTGGGTGTTTGAATGTCTATGGTATCTGTGGGCGTACTAAAGGCAGCCAATGTCTGTGTTTTGACGGCAGAGGCTTTCGAGAAGGCCCAAGAGCTTGCGCAGTTTCTGCAGGCGCCGGTTAATCCCGCAAATACCCAAGATTACTTTTTTCATCTTCACGTCGAGAACGATCGGATTTATGTTCGAGACCTCGAAAAAAGATTGTTAGAAATCGACTTCGATAAAAATCATCTAGATTATGAACGCAGGGGACATCGCGGAAAGAGTGAGTTGATTGCCAAGGCACTCGGAGTTGCAAAAGGTTATCGTAACATTTTGGATCTTTCTGTCGGCATGGCTATAGACAGCGTTTTTCTGACTCAGTTGGGATTTCAGGTGACAGGAGTTGAGCGGTCTCCGGTGTTGTACTGCCTTTTGAAAGAGGCATTCGCTAAAACTCAGAAAAACTATCTGCAATCTTATCGGTTGTTTCACGCTGATAGTCTTCAGTTTCTGAAAGAGCATAAGGGCATATTGCAAATCGATTCTATTTATTTTGATCCGATGTACCCACATAAAAAGAAATCGGCCTTGCCGAAGCAGGAAATGGTCGTCTTTCGTGATTTAGTTGGAAGTGATGAAGACGCTGCGACTGTGTTAAAAGAAGCATTGAGCTGGCCGGTTCATCGTGTGGTCGTGAAACGTCCGATTCATGCGGAAGCTTTATTGTCAGGGGTACAACATTCGTACGAGGGAAAGGTAGTTCGCTATGATACTTATGTGGTTGGGTAGTTTTGTATTGATGTTGTTTGGCCTGCAAGAGTCACAAAAAGCTTTGGCGGCTTATCTTGCGAATTTACAAAAGGGCTTCTGGGATAAGGGGCTTGATACTAGTTTTGGTCAGATGTTGGTGCGGGCTTTAGATGTCGTTATTTTGGAAGCGTCTCCAAGCAAGACGCTTTACTCAGGAATGGCCTTGCGCAATTTGAAAGTTTTGGGTTTGCGTTCAAGTATTTTAGTGATGTGTTTGAGTATTCTCGGTGGCTGGTGGGCTTTGCTGTTGGGGCTTTTATTTTTAAGCTTTAATGGTTTTTTTCTTTTGGGCTTATGTGTGATTGGCTTTTTTAATTTTGGAGCCACAGCCAAGGTTCGTCATTTGCTAAGATTGATTTTTGCCACAGGAATTTTTTTGATCGGTGGCGAAATGATGCTCAGGAACTCGAGTGTTATCCAAACTCTTTTGGGGCAAAGTGATTTGGCTTTTATGCTAGCGGATGGTCGTTTTGGGGCAGTACTGGGAATTCTTGTTGTTAGTATGCTTCTCAGTTTATTTGTTCAAGTTGAATTCTGGTCCATGGCGTTAGCCTTGAGCCTGTTAGTCACAAATGTACTGTCATTCAATGGTGCTTTGGCGTTGGTGGCTGGGGAGCGTGCTGGTCGTATGCTCTTGTTTTGGTGGCAAACACGAAATTTGGATCTGGAGTGTCGTCGCCTTGGGGCTCGGCTTTCTGGTGTCTCTATTTTGGGTGTTTTACTTGGCTTCGGAGTTGCGGGCGAGTTGAGGAATTTGTTTTATCTGGGATTCTCATCAGATTTGACAGTTGTTCAGGATAAGAGTTTGCAGCTGGTTTTCATGCTAGTTGTTATTCTATTCTTTCAGTTTGCTGCTCAGATGGCGTGGGGTCATTTCGCGGCAAAAGCGCAGGATGCAGAGATTTCGGAAGCTGAATACCTTCCAGTATCGTGGGTCACTCAAAACATAATGTCAGTGACTGCTTGGGGCTGGGCTAAAGAAAAAGTGCAAAAGCGCTTGAGTGAAATTCGCTATCATTTGCAAGGGTTGGGAACCCTCAAAGAAGGACAGATTCCAGAGACTGTGCAATCTCGCTTAAAGGATGAGGAACACCAATTATCTCAATTGCTGAAGGCAGACTGGACCTAAGTCTGTCTTTTTGAAAAAGGTGACACTGTTCTGGGGGGCCTTTACAATTCATAGCCATGGCACATGAGAATGAATTGAAAGAACGTATTTCCGAACTTGAACACGAACTGGCAGTTAAAGAGGCTGAGCTTCACCGCTATCGACTTGAGTTGACTAAGGCAAATGCCGCCGTAGAAAAAATGATCGCTCAAGTCAGTCAAGAAATTCGCTTTGCTCAGCTGATGCAAAAATACTTATCTCCGACTGAATTCCCTAATGTTCATGGCTTTGAGTTTAGCACAAAGTTTTTGCCAGGGACCCGATCTGGTGGAGATTACTTCGATATTTTCGAACACGAAGATAAACTGAAGTTTGGAATTCTGATTTCCAGTGCCAGTGGATATGTTCTTTCTTCGTTACTATTGTCCATGATTATTAAGCTGTCCTCAGAGATTGAGGCTCGTCGAGGTCTGGAGCCTCACAAGTTGGTTGCTCAACTGGCAAAGGACGTCGTTCCCAGTATTCAGAGTGAAGACAAGGCGAGTATTTTTTATGGTGTGATTGATCGGCGCAATTACGAGATTCAATATTGTTCCGTAGGCAACATCGACGGGTTTTTGCAGGTGCAGGGGCAAGACGGACTTGTGGAGTTGACTCCAACAGGCCCAAGTCTTAGTAAGGACTTTAACACAGAGCCTCAAAGTCGTACGCTGCAGTTGAATCCTCGAGATCGGCTGATTCTGGCTACAGAGGGACTGAAGATGTCTCAGAATGCTTTGGGTGTCGCTTGGGGAAGTCAAAACTTGGCGGATGCAATAAATAGGGCTCCGAAGCATGGGGTGCATGAGTTGCGAAATGAAATATTGTTCGCAAATGAAAAGTACTCTGGAAAGTCTGAACCTGTCAGAGACCAGACTTTAATTGTGACGGAAGTAAAAGATAGAGTTATTAAACTAGCCAAAAATTAGATCTGGATTTTGTCGGGATTCCGGATGACTTCTTGTTGAAATTCTTGGTAATAGTACACTGGTGAATCGAAAGTCAGAAAGGACACTACAATGGCTGAAGTAAACATTTACGAAGGCGCTTTGGATAAAGGTTTGGAAGGCGTCGTAGCATGTACAACGAAAGTTTCTTTTATCGTTGGCGATCATCTTAATTTCCGTGGTTACACAATTGACGATTTGGCGGCAAATTCTACATTCGAAGAAGTCACTTACCTTCTTTGGAATGATAAATTGCCAACAACACAAGAGCTTGAAAAGTTCTCTGCAGAACTTCACAAAGAAATGGCGTTGAGCCCTGACTTTATTCAAGTCCTTAAAGGAATTCCAACGAACGTCCACCCAATGGGTTGGTTGCGTACTGCAGTTTCTTTGATGGCTCACTGGGACGCAGATGCTAATGATAATTCACCAGAAGCAAATCTTCGCAAATCATTGCGTTTGACTGCAAAAATGGGAACTTTGCTTTGTGCATTTGATGCTATTCGTAAAGGTAAAGAACCTGTAGCTCCAAACAAAGACAAATCTATTGCTTGGAACATGATGTACATGCTTAACGGCGGTAAAGAACCAAATGCTGAGCACGTAAAAGTGATGGACACTTGCTTGATTCTTCATGCGGATCACGAGTTGAACTGTTCTGCGTTTGCAACTCGCGTGACAGCTTCTTCTTTGTCTGACTTACACTCTGCAATCGTATCTGCAATCGGTGCCTTGAAAGGTCCTTTGCACGGTGGAGCGAATGAACAAGTTATCTTGATGTTGCAAAAAATCGGCAACATGGAGAAAGCTCAACAGTTTGTTAAAGATGCTTTGGCTGCTAAAGAAAAAGTTATGGGTATCGGTCACCGCGTTTACAAAAACGGCGACCCTCGCGCTCGTATCTTGCGTGGCATGTCTGAGAAGTTGACTAAAGATGCTGGTATTCACCACATGTACGAAATGTCGACTTTGATTGACGATACTATGTTCAACGAAAAAGGTTTGATGCCTAACGTGGATTTCTATTCTGCGACAGTGTATTTCTCAATGGGCATTCCAACTGATTTGTTCACTCCAATTTTTGCTGCGTCTCGTATCTCTGGTTGGTGTGCACACGCATTCGAACAATACGCTAACAACCGTATTTACCGACCTCGTGGAAAATGGGCTGGTAAAGAAGGTCTTAAGTGGGTTCCTGCGACTCAAAGATAATTTAAGAAATTTAATTTTCTTGCGAAAAGGGGAGGCTGAAAAGTCTCCCCTTTTTTCGTTTTATGCACTAACTTTTCTGTATTGAAGGAGAACTTGAAAATGGCATCAGTCTTTACAAAAATAATTAGCGGCGAGTTTCCATGTTATAAAATTTATGAAGATGATTTGATACTGTCTTTTCTGGCATTAGACCAAGTGAACTTGGGTCATACATTGGTGATCAGTAAGGAAGAAATAAATCATTGGACTGAAGTGCCAGCAAAAACCTACACCCACTTGCATGAAGTGTCGCAAAAGATTGGTAAAGCGATTTTGCGTGCTTCAGGATCTCCAAGAGTTGGGCAGATGGTGGCTGGTTTTGAAGTTCCACACTACCATTTACATCTGATTCCTGCCTGGTCTATTCCTGATTTGGATTTTAAAAAAGCACAACGTCGTTCTGATGCTGAGATGAAACAGATTCAAGCGGAAATTATCAAACATTTGCAAGCTCTGTAAGGTTGGAGGATCTTGTGACAAAACACGGAATCGAGAGAGAAGTTATTCCTGGCGCCATCTATCAGCATTATAAAGGCAAGCAATACCGAGTGATCGGGATTGGGAAACACAGTGAAAGCCTTGAAGATGTTGTTTTGTATGAAGCTCTTTATGACAATCCATTGGGAAGATTGTGGTGTCGACCCTTGAGCATGTGGTCCGAAATTGTTGAAGTTGAAGGTGACAAGGTCCCTCGATTTAAATTTTTGTATAAGTAAAAAGCAAATCTCAAAACGAGATGTCTTAAGTTGATAAAATTCTGAATAGATTAGTGCCAAATTTGAAAGGTGAAATGTGTTCCTCTACAATATTTGAAGGGGAACTATTTTTAATAGAGTAAGAAGACTTTTGGGGGCTTACTTGAAACAATTTTTGAATTTGCGCGCATTTCTATTTCTGTGCGGGTCTTTTGCGCTCGTTGCTATTCCAGGGCTTAATTGCCACTCTCCAACAAATGTTCTAACTAATAGTCGCAATCCACAAGGATTGAATACTAGTATTGACGACGACTCTGCGAAAATCGTTCACAGTCAGCCTGTTCCAGATATGGCACCTTATGAGGTTGACATTGATGGAGCTCCTGTAGGCGAACAAAAAGTCCGCTTGTCTGAAGAAGTCGCTATCAGTGCTTCCAGAGCAGCTTCGATGGGTGTCGCCGGTGTTCTCAGCTCTGAGGATGATGCAGTCATTGCTAAGGGAACAAAACTTCTATTTCTTTATGATAACAACTGTCGTGGTAAGGTTGATTCTCCTTTAAACATCGAAGCGGAAGAAATCGTTGTTGAAGAGAACCTTTCATTGGCTGCTGTTCAATCTGAAGCCGAGCAGGATCCTTGTCTTCTGCGAATTGGTGAAAACAAACAGTTTCAATTAATTGAACCACTTCCTGATGTGGCTCAGAAACAGTTTCAGGCACTGAGCAATGATGTCTCCAAGCTGGCAACGGTCGATGATCCTCGTGCCAGAGAGGCGAGGCATATTGCATCTTCAAAAGCGATTGAGTCCTGGGATTCGTTTTACTCAGAAGCAGGCATTGGAGCGACGGACTATCGTGAAGATGTGATCGTTGCTGTTATTGATACGGGAGTTTTGGCAACTCACCCAGATCTTGTCGAAAATGCCTATAAAAATGCACAAGGGAAAAATGGCTACGATTTTGTGAATGACGACGAAGACCCACGTGATGAAGAAGGTCATGGGACCCACGTTGCTGGTATTATTGGTGCAAGAGCAAACAACAAAGTAGGCGTCACAGGTGTGATGGGAACACGAGTGAAGATTATGGGTGTTCGAGTTTTAGGACCCCAGGGCGGTTCAACTTCAGATATCGTTAATGGTATTAGGTACGCTGCAGACAATGGGGCTCATGTTATCAACATGAGTTTGGGGGGCAATGGTTCAAGTCCCGATATGCGAGATGCCATGCGCTATGCCGCTGAGAAGGGTGTAGTTATTGTTATAGCTGCTGGTAATGACAATCGAAATATCAGCCCGACATCATTTGTTTCTCCGGCAGGATTTTCTAAAGATGTTCCTGGTTCCATCACAGTAGGCTCGCTGGATTCAGCAAGTGGAGCTCGTTCTGGTTTCTCAAACTATAATCCAGAATATGTCTGGATTGGAGCTCCCGGTTCCAATGGTATTTTGTCTACTTTTTTGAATAATGGTTATCAAGCACTTCAGGGGACTTCGATGGCTTCACCTGTCGTTGCAGGGGCGGCGGCCCTAGTTGTCGGTGCCTTCAGGGCTCGTGGCATCAGTTACAAACCTGTCGATGTCATTAATATACTCACTGATAGTGCACACTCAATGGATGGCTTGAAATCGTCGTTTCGTAACGGAGCTAAACTGGATATAGAAAGAGCCGCAAAGTTGTTTTTTAGTCGATATGTAATGTCTGGAGATGCTGCAGCGGAGAGTGCACAATGATAAATAAAATTTCTTTCAATTTTCGAAGAATACTTCTTGCTGCTTCTCTAGGTTTCTTGGCAGTGAGCAATCAAGGATGTACTGGCTTTGTGGCTTTAATGGATGGGTCGGGTTCTGTGGATAAGGCATCCGTTGTGCCTAACACTGACAAATATGATGAAAATTGCCAGACCAACTCTGCCTTCGATGCCTGTATAATTCAGCAAAATCCAGCAGTTCGCGGAGGGACCGTTGCAAAAACGGTGAATGAAAGATCTCGCCAAGTAGAGGAAATCGCGAAATATGGAGTGAAGCTGACTTCGCTCAGTGGTTCCGGTTTTTTAGAAAACTCGACAATAGCCGTTCATTCTTTAAAAAATCCTCGAGCTAATGTGAGCCCAGAGGAATTAAGATCGGCAGCGAGCCAGAGTCTGTCGGCTCTAGAGCAGGTCAATACTTATTATTGGATTAATCGCGCAGCTGAGTATTTTGATGTGCGCACAGAAGGAAAATTGCCGGCCAAAGGACAAAATATAAAAGTTGTCGTTGATGACACGATCACTGGATACGATGCAAAAAAGAATACAATTCGTTTGAAGTCAACCGAGTCTACATCCGTCGGATTGAATGGTGACATTGCAATTCATTTATTTGGTATTGCAAATCTCATCCTTGCGAACCCTGCAGGCTGGGAGTCTTTGTCTGCGACGAAACATTCCACTTGTGAGGCCGTCTCTGAAGGTTGTTGTAAAGCTGCAACCGGATGTGCAAATGCGATTCGATTCGGTGTCGGAGAATATTTTGCTGCATCGATGTTCCCGGAGCATACGGCGATCGGAGAAGGGATTGCTAACAATGGGCAAGCGCAAAAGCTCAGTGGGGTTACACGGGACTTGGCGTCGGTTTCTACTTCGTCTGCATCTTCCGTATTTTCGACATCTAAAGGCTCGATTCAAGCAATGGGTCTTATATATGCTTCGATTTGGTGGGAAGTAAGAAGTGCTGCGGGACCGAAGGTTAATGAGATTGACCGAATTTTTCTTGAGCACTTGAGTGAGCTTGATGGTGATGATGACTTTAAAACTGCTATTGCTAAAGCCCAATCTGTTGATGCAAGACTTTTTGATGGCCGGCATTCGCAAAAATTCGAAGATCAACTTGCGGCAAGAGGACTGTAGTCAGTTCGATACGGAGTATTTCTATCTTATCTCAAAGTTAGAATTTTGGTCTAACGTGGTGATTTAGAAAAAAATAAAAAAGATTTTAAGACAACTGTTATTTGTCATAGTAATATCGAGTAAAGCCTCTATTGGGGCTGGAGAGGAGGTGGTGCTTATGATCAAATCATTTGACATAATCATGGCGGAGGTGGCGGCTTCATAGCCGTTCTACTTTCGCCTAGGATTCGCAAGAGTCTGAAAAACTAGAGCGGCCGATAAGCACCGTAACAACGGATCCAATCGGACCGCTCTTTCTTTTTCCAAAACTAGCCCAGCCTTAAGTCCTCCCTGACTTTCTAAATTCCTTAAATATTCCGATAAGTCTTTGAACGTGCGTATTTAAACAACGTGAACGGGAACATCAATAGATATGTCGGAAAAGAAAATCGAACCTTCTAATGCAGAGATCGACTACGATTTTTTGATCGATTTTGAACAAATCGAAGAAGTGTCCCGTGTATTTTTTGAAGAATCAAAAGATATATTGGAAGAGCTTGATACTTTGATTCTTCGTTTAGAGTCGGACCCAGCGAACCAAGATCAAATAAATCAACTATTTCGTAAAGTGCATACAATTAAAGGAAGTGTGGGGGCTGTCCCTGGTGGACAACTTTTAGGATCTTTATCGCATGAGTTTGAAGCTTTGCTTACACGCATTAAGCGTGAGTCTAGAACCGTCACAAGTGAATGTATTGATTTGTTTTTAAAAAGTTCGCGAATGATGAAAGTCTTGGCGAAATGTCTACGTGAAAAGCGTGATCTTTATCCTGAAGAGCTGAGTGAAGCCATTGAGCTGATTACCAGCTATGGTCACTTTACATTTCCACAGATTGACGATAGCCCGATCGTCAAATCAAGGAATCAAACAACCACACGACAAGAAAGTAAAGATGATGTGGGTGTTTGGTTGTCGTTAGATCAATTAAATGAGTTTTTAAGAATTTCTGGCGAACTGTTGGTACTTAAAAACTTCTTTCATATGGTCAATCAGACAGTCAATTTTCGCCAAGAACCAGCGCTGTATGAACGCCGGCAATCAGATTTCCTTCAGAACTTAGCCAAGATCAGTGATCAATTTCAGAATCAAGTGCAGAAGGTTCGTAAAGAACAAGCCAAAGTCAGCTTCCAAGGTCTGCCGGTTGTAATTCGCCAAGCAGCGACAGAGCTTAATAAAGATGTTCAGTTCCAAATGACAGGTGGGGATATCCTAATCGATAAAGGTTTGGCTAAAGATCTTTACGATGCTTTGATGCATGTGGCCCGTAATTCCGTCGATCATGGAATTGAAGATCAGTTCGAGAGAACCTTGCAAGGAAAGAAGCCAACCGGTGAACTCAAGTTGGATATTTCTGAAAAAAATAACATTATCACTTTTAGATTTTGTGACGATGGGCAGGGTTTAGATCGTGACAGAATCCTTCAAAAAGCCATCAAATCTGGAATCGTAGAGCCTGATAAAGTGGATTCCATGTCAGATGATGAGATTTTCAGGCTTATTTTTATGCCTGGATTTTCAACCAAAGACAAAATCACAACAATGTCTGGGCGCGGAGTTGGAATGGACGTGGTCCTGACTACCGTGGAAAAATACAACGGCAAGGTTTTTATCGAAAACGTTCCTGGGCAGAGCCTAGGTTTTCGCCTGGAGATTCCAGTCCCACAGCACATAATGGTAGAGACAGCTTTACTATGTACTTGGGATCAATTTCAATTTGCGGTTCCTCTCACTTCGCTGGCACACATCAGTACATGTGATGACGTTCACGTGACCGAAGTTGATGGAATGCGCTTTAGTCAGTTCCAGGGGCAAACTGTGCCTCTTTTAAATTATGCAGAAATTTTAAATTTTAAAACGCACGAGTCTTTAGATAAAGTGCGCAACTCGTCTGTAGTTTATATTCGTATAAATGAACATATTTTTGGTCTGCTTGTCGATAAAATTGAGGCGCAAACAGATCTAGTTGTGAAATCATTTGGAAAGATTGTAGGGGAACAAAAGGGCTGTAAAGGTGTCTCAATTTTGGCAGATGAAAAGGTGACCTATGTTCTAGACCCTGAAAGTTTGTGGTCTCTTCTTGCGTTTAAAGATCAGACGGAGGCGGCAGCATGACCGATTTCTTTGGTGATGATTTTACAGCAGAGTTAAAAGCCTATTTTCTAGACAGCCTTATTAAAGAGACGGAAAAGTTTATCGATCTGGTGGATGAATCCACTTGGAGAAGAATTCATTTAGAAGTCGTAGAAAGTACTAAGGCATGGGCTATTGATGCTAAAACCAATGAATATCTTGTTTTTGAAAAATGGTTAGAAGAATTTGCATCGCGAAATCAGAAAATTGATAGCTTTGCTGGTCTTATTGCGGCAATAGAAAGCATAAAAAACTATGCAGAGGCTCTGCATACAGAAAAAGATTCTGCTGATTTGGCGTCTCGTTTCGTTTCAGGAATTCAATCTAGGAATCAATCGCAATTTCTTCATTGTAAATTTGGGACACAAGACTTTGCCGTCCCTTTGACAAGTATTGTAGAGATTATTGGAAATTTAAGGTTGTTTAATCTACCGCAAAAGCGGCCTGGTATTCTTGGCGTGATCCCTGTTCGAGGCGAAGCGATACCTGTCATTAGTTTTTCTGATCACGGATTTGTGTTAGCTGATTTGGATAAAAATTTATTTGTAATATGCGAACACGAGGGATCGCGTTTTTCACTTCCCGTTACAAAAACAGAGGATTTGGTCAGTCTAAATGATTCAGATTTTCTCAGTACAGAAGAACAAGGCATTTTAATTAATGCTTCGTTTGTAAAAAGTTTTTTCATCAAAGATAGCAAAAATATTATGGTTCTAGATTTAGAAAAACTGGTGGCATCATGAATACCCATTATTTATTTCCCGGAAAGTTCGCGGCTTTTAAAGAAGAGACCGTTATTTCAACATTACTGGGCTCTTGCGTAGCAGTCGCAATTCATGATCCAACGACGCAGATTGGCGGATTGAATCACTATCTTCTGCCGGAAGGTATGCCGGACGAGCGTCCTAATGCCCGGTATGCGGCAAGTGCCATTCCAATGTTGATCGACGAGTGCGTTCGTTTAGGGGCAAACCGTGCGAAGCTTCAAGCGAAAATCTATGGCGGGGCCAATGTTATTAGTGTCTCTAACTTAGGTGACGGAATAGGTAAGCGCAATATTGAAGTTGCGGAAAAAATGCTTCGCGATATGGGTATTCCGATTATTGAAAAAAATGTGGCGGGTGAATCTGCTCGCACCATCAAAGTCAATACTTCCAATTTTAATGTTGTTCATAATTCCTCTAAAGATGCGGGTAATGTGGATAAACCTGTGGATGTCTCAGGCTTCAAACCCTTGTCTATAGCGAAAACCGTGAAGGTACTCATAGTTGATGATTCAGCGACAGTACGAACTTTGTTTACGAATATTTTCACAAAGAGTGGCTTAGAAGTTGTCGGGGCTGCCGCGGATGCATATCAAGCGCGAGAGTTGATCTTAAACAAGAAGCCAGATGTGATGACCTTGGACATTGAGATGCCCAAGATGTCTGGTGTGATGTTTTTAGAAAAAATTATGAAGCATTATCCTATTCCAACGGTGATGGTTTCATCCTTGGCAAGTACGGGCGACGCTGCTTTGAAATCTTTAGAGCTTGGTGCAGTTGAATTTGTGCATAAGCCTTCTCAGTTTGACCCCGCAGTGCTTAAGGATCTAGCTGGCATGCTCGTGGATAAAGTGAGAGCCGCCGCCTCAGTGAATGTGATAAAAAAGATCAGGGAGGCTCCGGCTCCAGTCGCAGATTTGAAGAATATTACGACTGATTCGTTAAAAATCAAAAAAGCAGCTGAATTAAAAGTCATTGTTTTAGGTGGCAACGCAGGATCAGCAACAGCATTAGAGAACTTTGTGAAGGGATTAGCTGCGGATACTCCGCCTGTGGTCGTCGCTTGTAGTACGGTTGCTAACTTTGCCACGGCATTTATTAGCAAGCTCAAGTTGGGTTCTAAGGTCACTCCTGTATTGGCAAAAGACGGTGAGTTTTTGCGCATGGGTTGTGTCTACATTATTCCAACTGACTATCATGGTAAGATAACACAAGGAGTTCATGGTCCGGCCCTGAGCTTAGTTAAAGGTCCACCAGTGTCTTCTCAGTTGCCTTCAAGTACGGTTCTTTTTCAGTCTGCAGCGCAATGTTATGCCAAAGGTGTTTATGCCATTCTTCTTGGTGGTTTCGGCAGTGATGGAGTTGATGGATTGACCGAGGTGCAAAAGCGCGGAGGAGTTACCGTGGTGCAGCACCCTGAAGAAGCACAATTCCCTTATGGTCCTCAAAAAGCTATTGAACTGGGAGTCGCTGATGAGATACTTAAAGCAGAAATGCTGGCTCAGCATTTAATGCAGTATCGTAATCAGAATTTGTACTAGGAATTGTCTTGGAACTTTTAAATTTTATCGGAGGGGAGTTTGTCCCTTCCGAAAGCAAGGGAACTTTTTTAAAGAAATCACCTTTTAACGGTCAAACTCTTGCTGAAGTGACAGCATCTGATGCGATGGATGTTGTTAAAGCTTTGCAAGTCGCAAAAAAAATGGCTCCGAACTGGAGTGCAACGACCCGATTGGAGCGAGTTCAACTGCTTTTGAGTCTGGCAGAATACTTTGAAACGAACAAAGCACAGATTGCACTCGAAGAAGCTGAATACCAGGGGTTGTCGCAGTCGTTTGTGGAGTCTAATAGTCTTCATCCCGTTATTACGCTTTTAAAAACGACAGCTCGGAACCTTCAATCGGAGCTTCCGGTTGATGTTTTAGTTCAACCAAGTGGATTGATGGGCATTATCACAAGTTGGTGTCTTTCATTCAGCTTAGTGATGGAACGCCTTGTGCCTGCGCTAGCAGCAGGTAATGTTTGTCTTGTAAAAGTCTCTGAACATTCACCCATTACAGTAAAAATTATTGGTGAAGCTTTGCAGTTTGTGAAAGCTCCCGCAGGTCTTGTCAATTTGTTGCAAGGATCTATGGATGTTGCTCAAGTGATTGCGGGACACCCAAGCATACGTGCGATAAGTGCCGTGGGGAGTAACGCAACTATCGAAAGTATCGCTAAGTTAGCCTTATCTCAGTTCAAAAAAGTTCAACTCAGTGGCTCTGTTAAGAATTCGAGTATTATTTTAGCGGACACCGATTTTCGCTCAGCTATGCCTGAAATTTTGAAACCATTTTTGTTAGGCCAGGGGCAATTGTGTTGGAATATTTCTCGGATCTTTGTTGTCGAGTCCATTGCTGCAGAATTTATAGAAGCTGCCCGAGAGTATATAACATCTCTTAGTCCTTTGCATTCACCGGAAGGGACTAGTGTCTGGACCCCCATGATTACTGAAGATGCTGTTAATAAGTTAGAAAAAAATATTTCGGTGGCGGTCAGCGAACATGGAAAGATTCTTTGTGGCGGCAAACGCCATTCGGAGCAAGGCTATTTTATACAGCCGACTTTGATGTTAGATCTTCCCAATTGTAGCACTCTTCAACAAGATGAATTGCAGGGGCCCCTTTTGTTAGTAACTCCAGTGAGGTATCAGCATGAAGCCTTAAAGTGGGCTAACAATACTTATCTTGGGCATTCTGGAATTGTTTGGGGATCACAGGAAAAAGCAGCCAAAGTATGCTCTCAGTTTGAAGTTGCGCGGATTTGGCAAAACTCCTGGCTGAATGGCGAGGCTGTGACTACTTTTGGTTTGAAACAGTCCAGTTTTGGAAATCCAGATATGAATTGGTCGGGGACTTTTTATTCTGATGTAAAAAAATTGGCGGGAACCTCTTAGTGTCAATGCTCTGACAACTGAGCCCGCCTAAAATTTGACGGTTTTAGTTCAAAACATGTGTTCGTGCCCGAGTTTTGACTTCACAATGAGGGCAAAAAGCTTCTTCTTTAATCTCATCAGTGCCACGATCTGCGATATGCTTTAGTTCCAATACGGTACCGCAAAGTATGCAATTGTTTTGGGAAATTATAAACTCTCTGTGCTTATTCGACTCTGTTTTTTCAAAGTAGTTGATCTTGCTGTATTCCATTTATTTCGTCCTTGATTTCATCATCTAAAGAAGATGGTGGCCCCATTCTGGTGCAAACGAGTTCAATGCAAAAGCCGTTCACAAGCCAAAGTCTAATAGACGAAGGTCAACAGAGTGTGGTGTAGTGTTAGAGGTTGATGAGGATCATGATGAAGAACAAAAAGTTATGGATTGCGGCTTTATTGGTTTTAGTTGTTGGTGCAGGGCTAGGTTTATATTTTCTTCGAACGGCGAAAAGCGGTTACGAAGTTATAAAAGTGCGCCGAGGTCCTGTTAAAGAGGCTATCTACGGTCTAGGGACAGTTGTATCTGAGAAAAAGTTTTCCTTTAAAGTTGGCGTTACCAAGACTCTGGAGTCCGTTTATGTGCGCGAAGGTGACGAGGTCAAAAAAGGCGACATGCTTCTGAAGTTTAATGACGGCTTAGTAGTAAAATCACCCCTGGATGGTACAGTTTTAGATCTACCTTTTAATCCGGGTGAAAATGTTTTTGCGGATAAGCCTGCTATTGCTATTGAAAACTTGCATTCTCTATATGTTGAGGCGCGCATTGATCAGCAGGGGGCTATTCGAGTCAAGGCAGGTTTACCAGTGTCTCTAAGTTTTGAAAATCTGCGAAGTAAAACTTTTTATGGAAAAGTACATAGTATTTTCCCTAGCCAAGGTGAATTCGTAGCACGCATTCACAGTGAAGCATTGCCTCCAGAGATTCTGCCGGGCATGACTGCTGATGTTGCTATTGAGGTGGCTCAAAAAGACGATGTTCTTCTCGTGCCGGTACGGTCTATCAGCTCGGGCCATGTTTTGGTGAAGCGCAATTCTGGAAGAGAAAAAGTAAAGGTAGATATTGGAATATCAGATGATGAGTGGGCCGAAGTTTTAGGTAGCAATTTGCAAAAGGACGAAGAAGTCTTGATTAAGAGGTAACAGCTTATGCTATTTTTGGCATTTCGGCACATTTTCGCACGGAAGCGACAGAGTATACTAACACTCATGGGAGTCGCTTTGGGGACTGGAACTTTTGTCGCCTTCGCTGCGATCATGACTGGGTTTCAATATTATATTATTGATCAGTTGGTGAACAATGATGCTCACGTTCGAGTGTCAGCAAAAGAGACTATTTTAGATGAAAAGACTTTTACACCTCTGGTTTATCCAGATCAGGAGCATGTATTTTGGATCACCCCACCGAGTGGGCAGAAACAAGCATCAAAAATTAACTATCCTTTGTCTTGGTACAATCGATTAGAAAAAGATCCACGCGTTCTCGCGTTTGCTCCGCAATTAAGTGCCTCCGTGATTTTTACGAAAAGTGGAATCACTCGCGGGGGAGCTCTGCGTGGAGTGACACCGTTGCCGCAAATGCGAGTCACCAATATCGAAAGCTACATGCAAAAAGGTAAATTTCAAGATATTGCAGCTGGAGGAAATCGCCTCCTCATGGGCGAGGGCCTGCTCAATATTTTGGGAGCTCGAGTTGGTGATAGTGTTTTGGTTTCAGATGGACGTTATGCTCCCACTCCCTTCAAAATTGCGGGAGTCTTTAAACTTGGTATTGTGAATGTCGATGAGACTACAGCCTTTGCGCACATTAAAGACGTTCAGCAGGCTATTCGACGTCCGAGTGAAGTGTCAGATATCGCGATCAGACTTGTTGAAGTAGAAGATGCTCAAGAATTTGCTGGGCAATATGCAGCCTTGGCTCAAGACAAAGTTTTAAGTTGGGATCAAGCCAATGCCAGTATTATGAGTGTCTTCATGATTCAAGACTTCACTCGTTCATTTATTACAATAGCAATTATGATCGTCGCTTCCTTCGGTATCTATAATATCTTGAATATTCTTGTGAACCAGAAGCGGAAAGATATCGGAATACTTCGTAGTATGGGATTTGATGGTGCGGATATTGTGAAGCTCTTCTTGCTTCAAGGAGTCGTCCTTGGATTCTCTGGCGGAGTTGTTGGCTTGATTTTTGGTTTTTTGATGTCCAAGTATGTCAGCACTTTAAAAATCGGTGGCATGGTTGGTGGAGTGGTTGTTAACTATTCACCTTCCATTTATGTTAGCGGATTTCTTATGGCCGTTGTTGCTTCTGCAGTTTCAAGTTACCTGCCAGCAAGAGCTGCTGGAAAACTGCGCCCCATAGATATCGTTCGTGGGGGGGACTGATTATGATTCGAGTAGAGAACTTAAAAAAGTCCTTTGGCCATCCTCCGATTGAAATTTTACATGGTCTGAATTTCAAAATTCAAGATGGCTCTTTTGTTGCGGTTACCGGCAGATCTGGATCTGGTAAGTCGACCTTGTTATATTGTATCAGTACTTTGGATGCACCCACTGAAGGAAAAGTTTATTTTGATGGCCAAGAGCTCACTGAAATGACTTCGGAAGATTTACATCATTTTCGTAATCAAAAAATGGGCTTCATTTTTCAGTTTCATTACTTATTGCCGGAGCTCACAAGTCTTGAAAATGTCCTGATGCCAGCTAGAAAATATGCGGTCCACAAGCAGAAATTGAATCGAGCGAAAGAGCTTTTAGAAATGGTGGGACTTTCTGCAAAGCTGAACAGCATCCCACGAGAGATGTCTGGTGGAGAACAACAAAGGGTTGCCATAGCCAGATCTTTGATCATGGAGCCTAAATATATTTTCGCCGATGAGCCCACTGGAAATTTAGATAGCGTCAATGGTGATACGGTGATGGAGCTTCTGAAGGGGATCACAAAAACGGGATCTACATCTGTCATCTACGTCACTCATGATCCTGACTTTGCTGCGATGGCTGATCATTCGATTCAGTTGGCGGATG
>CAYSKF010000023.1:0-58567 GCA_964431515.1 uncultured Bdellovibrio sp. | reverse complement strand
TCTATTTTGTAAAGGAAAGCTTTTCAAAAATGGACGATGGGGCGCTTACAATATATCAACACCAAAGCTCCCATAACGAGCAAATAAATTTCCCAAATAAGATAAATCGGAAAAGTTATAAAATAACTGTACATAGTGATGGTAGACTACTACCCAAGCAGCGACTGCTCGCAAAAGCTGTAAAGAATTTAATTTGCTTTGATTCAACTGGCCCCCCCCCTAAAAAAATGTTCTCGCGAGCTATGAATAGGTCTATCGAAGCCGAGAAATATATGATTGCAACAGGAAAATATACAGCTATATTTGGCTATTTATTATCTAAGTGGAAGTAGTGCTCCTTATTTAAAACGGATATAAGGGGCCCCTCTTATTCATAGGAGTATGGCTAAGAATAAGGATAGTTCTTATAAATTACATAAAGTGCATAAAGTTGGGTTGGGCTTACCTCTGTTCAACGGCGTTGCGGGAGTTAGGCGGCCGGTTTTTGCGTTCTCGCATTTTTATAGGAAAGTTGGTTCGACGCCTTTACAGCAATTCGATTGGAAGGGGTGGATAGAAAGCATAGCCCCAATAATGGTATATAAAAAGGAGCATGCGATTCCAGAGTCTGATCACAATAAAGAGCTGGAGCAGACCAAACGGATTGAGTGTCTTTTTTTATGCGTGGGGGCAATATATTATCATGGTGCCACATAAAGATAGAGAATTTGATTTGGTAATAAAATGTAGGATGGTTAGAACTTCTTTAACTAAGGCAGAGATCTGCAGATAGTTTCGACGCATCTAGGTTCATCATTATTTGCTGGTGTTGCGCAATATTTCCTCTTGTGAGTGGTGCGTTATGACCGACTCTTATCAAGGCATTTTGATTTTTCGAGGTATGCTATTTTGAGTCTTCAGATTGCTGGTGCAAGACTGTGCTTTAATGATCTGCAGCATTCTTATTAATCAATAATAGATTGCAGTCCAAAACTTTTTAACAGTATCATTTTCAGCGCTATTCGATTTTTTAAAAAAAGGTGATTAGATGTCTGCTATTGGTGTAATAGGTCTTGGGTATGTAGGTTTACCATTGGCTGTCGAGCTTGGCAAAAAATTTGAAGTTGTTGGTTTTGATATAAATGAAAAAAGAGTATCGGAGCTAAAAAAATCTTTTGATCGAACAAGAGAAGTAGATAGTGTGGATTTGGCACAAACTAAAGTTAAGTTTAGTGCAAATTCAGATAATATAAAAAAATGCGATTTTTATATCATAACGGTACCTACTCCTATTACAGAGAGTAAGCAGCCAGATCTAACTCCCTTAATCAAGGCGTCGGAGTTAGTTGGGAGGGTCCTAAAGAAAGGTGATATTGTTGTATACGAGTCAACAGTTTATCCTGGTTGCACTGAGGAAGTCTGTGTTCCAATTCTTGAGAAACAGAGTGGACTAATTTATAACACTGACTTTTCTTGCGGATACAGTCCAGAGCGGGTTAATCCTGGAGATAAAGAACATACTTTGCCTAAAATTAGAAAAGTGATTAGTGCCTCTAACTCCAAGGCTCTTGATGCAGTTAGAAATGTATATGCTTCAATTATTTCGGCGGGGGTTTTTGAAGCTTCCTCAATAAAGGTTGCTGAAGCTGCTAAGGTGATTGAGAATACTCAGCGTGATATTAACATTGCTTTCATTAATGAGTTGTCATTGATTTTTTCAAGGTTGGGATTAGATACAAAAGAAGTTCTAGAAGCTGCTTCTACTAAATGGAACTTTCTAAAGTTTTCCCCAGGCCTTGTTGGTGGGCATTGTATTGGAGTAGATCCTTATTATTTAACTCACAAGGCAGAAGCAATGGGATATCATCCCGAAGTTATTCTTTCGGGACGTCGTATTAATGACGGTATGGGGGCGCATGTTGCTCGGCAAACTGTGAAAGCGCTGATTAAGAAAGGAACTGTTGTTTCGAAGGCTAGGGTTCTAGTGTTAGGAATGACTTTCAAAGAAAACTGTCCTGATGTCCGTAACTCTAAAGTAATTGATGTCATTAAAGAGTTTAGAGAATTTGATTGTTTAGTGGATGTTTATGATCCGCATGCTTTGCCGGATGAGGTGGAGCATGAGTATAACATCAAGATGTGTTCTGATTCAGTGCTTAAAAATCTAAGTTTATACGATGCGATTGTTGTTACGGTGGCACACAAAGAGTTTACTCGAATCCCTTGGGATCAGGTGAATAGGGTGAAACAAGTTATATTTGATGTTAAAGGGCTTCTTTCTAAAGAAGAAAGTGATGGGCGGCTATGATAAAAGTTCTGGTTACTGGAGCTGCAGGGTTTATTGCCTCTAAGGTTTGCGAAATTCTCTCTTTGCAAGGTGTTCAGGTTGTTGGCATCGATAATATGAATGACTATTACGATGTTACTTTGAAAGAGCATCGTCTAAATAAAATTCGCTCTTTGAGAAACTTTGAATTCTTTAAAATGGATATTGAAGATCAAATCAGCTTAGGCAAATTATTTCAGGAACATAAATTTGACACTGTTTTTAATTTGGCTGCGCGTGCTGGTGTTCGCTATAGTATGGAGAACCCGCATATCTATATGAGTACAAATGCGATGGGCAGCCTGAATTTATTAGATCAGATGGTTAAGCATGGTGTTAAGAAATTTGTTCTCGCATCAACCTCATCCTTGTACGCAGGTCAAAAAATGCCATTCACAGAGGATTTGCCAGTGAATACTCCTATCTCACCCTATGCAGCGTCCAAAAAAGCTGCAGAGGTTATGGCGTATTCCTATCACTACCTATATGGAATTGATGTTTCAATCGTTAGGTATTTTACGGTATATGGGCCTGCTGGACGCCCTGATATGAGTATTTTCCGCTTTACAAAGTGGATAGACTCTGGAGATAAGTTAGAGCTTTTTGGGGATGGTGCACAGTCGCGCGATTTTACTTATGTTGACGACATTGCCAGAGGAACTGTAATGGCGGCGCAAAATGTTGGGTATGAAATAGTTAACTTGGGTGGTGGAAAAAATCCAATAAGTATGAACTATGTAATTGAAGGAATCGAAAAAAGATTGGGAAAAAAAGCCAATGTTAATTCGATGAGTTTTCATAAAGCAGATATTAAAGAAACTTGGGCAGATATTTCGAAAGCAAAGCGCCTTTTTGGTTGGGAGCCAACTGTTTCATTAGAGGAAGGTCTTGATAGAACTGTTGCCTGGTATCGGGACAATTTTGACTGGCTTCAGACTGTTAAACTCTAGTAAAGCAGGGCATTAATTTAATGTGTGGTATTGCAGGATTTCTAGGAAGTAAGGGAGATCGTCAGCATTTAGATTCAGTTCTAAAAAGTATGATTGATCGTATTGTTCTTCGCGGCCCAGATGATTGGGGTGTTTGGTCGTCAGAGCAGGGCAGTGTATATTTGGGGCATCGAAGACTGTCTATTTTGGATCTATCACCCATGGGGCATCAACCCATGGAGTCTGAGTCGGGAAGGTATAAAATTGTTTTCAACGGTGAGATATACAACCATCTTGATTTAAGAAGTGAACTATTAAAAAACAGTCAGATAAATTGGCGAGGGCATTCTGATACTGAAACTCTGCTGGCGGGGTTTGAGCAATGGGGAATATCTGAGACCATTAAAAAGTCTGTTGGTATGTTTGCAATAGCTGTTTGGGATGGAACAAGTAAAAAGCTTTATCTGGTGCGCGATCGAGCTGGAGAAAAACCACTCTATTATGGAAAACAAGGCACCTCTTTTTTATTTGCATCAGAGCTTAAAGCATTTAAAGCGCACCCCGATTTTAGGGGTGAAATTCAAAGAAGTTCAATTGCGCTCTTTTTAAGACATAACTATATTCCAGCACCTCATTCCATTTATTGCGGGATTTATAAGTTAAAGCCAGGGCATATTTTAGAGGTGTCTCCAGAGGGAGATATTCTAGGTGAGGAATCTTATTGGTCTCTCAATCAGGTAATCGATAAGGCCAAAAGGAGTGAATTTGATGGAACTCCAGAAGATGCATCTGTAATATTAGAAGGAATTTTACAGAAGTCAATTTCAAGGCAGATGTTGTCGGATGTGCCTTTGGGTGCGTTTTTATCTGGCGGAATAGACTCTTCCACTGTTGTAGCATTAATGCAGGCGCAAAGTAGCTTGCCGGTAAAAACATTTTCAATTGGCTTCAATGTCAAAGGTTACAATGAAGCAGAGCATGCTAAAGTTGTAGCTAAACACTTGGGAACAGATCACACTGAAATGTATGTTGAGGCATCAGACGCTCTTAGTGTCGTTCCGAAGATATCCTCTGTGTATGATGAACCATTTGCGGACTCTTCACAAGTACCTACATTTTTAGTTTCAGAGCTAGCAAGAAAGCATGTCACAGTGTCTCTATCTGGTGATGCTGGAGATGAACTTTTTGGTGGATATAATCGTTATTTAATGGTTAATGATTTCTGGAGAAAAATTACTCTGATGCCGGATTGGGTCCGGAAGTCTTTAGCGGAATTAATTTTCTCTAAGCCGTTGGATTTTTGGAATCACTTTTTTAGTTATATTCCTGCGGTTTCATCAAGAGTTTCCCGGCCTGGTGAAAAATTATATAAGTTGGGTTATGTTCTTGATTGCAAATCTATTAAGGATGTCTATAAAAGAATCGTTTCTCATCATGAAGATCCAAGTTCTTTGCTTATATCAGCTGAGGAATCAGACACTATTTTAACAAGAAGTAGTAGTGTATTTTCTAGTATTCATTCTATGTCTGACATTGAGTTCATGATGGCGTTGGACTTTATTACTTATTTACCAGATGATATTTTAGTTAAGGTCGATCGTGCTGCAATGGGAGTCTCATTGGAAACACGAGTGCCATTTTTAGATCATAACGTCATAGAGTTTGCATGGTCCTTGCCATTAAATATAAAAATTCGAAATGGGCAAACTAAATGGCCCTTAAAAAATATTTTATATCAATACGTACCAAAAGTGCTCATAGAAAGACCAAAAATGGGATTTGGAATTCCTTTGGATGATTGGTTGAAAGGTCCGCTACGTGAATGGGTAGAGACTCTATTGAGTAAAGAGCGACTCATTCGCGAAGGTTACTTTAAGGCAGAAACTATTGAGAATATTTGGCGAGATCATCTTTCGGGCAAAAAGAACTCCGCCTATCTTATTTGGAATATAGTAATGTTCCAAGCGTGGTTAGGTGAGCAGTAGGACTGCAATATTTATTAATGGTTGTGTTTATTTGGTATTACTTATTTGAATAAAGATTTACGTACGCATTTACCATAGCTTGCACCGAATATTTTTCAGAAACTATCTGTCTTCTTGGAAGCTGGTGTTGTTTATCTAACTTTAAACAGTTTATTGTAAGATGTAGCGCTTTCGTTAGTTCTGATGGGGATTTTGCTGGCACCAAAACGCAGTTCTGAAGTCCTTGGATTGCCTCAGCATTCCCCCCAACATTTGTAGCGACAACTGGAAGTCCTGCGCTCAGCTTTTCAAGAAGAGCGTTGGAAAACCCTTCTTCGTGAGATGAAATAACCCCGACGTCCATTGCTATTAGTAGTGTATGAACGTCTTTACGTTGACCTAGGAAGTGAATGCTCTCAGAAAGACCTAAAGCACTGGCTTGTTTTTTGAGTTTTTTTTCAATCCCACGATCCTCTCCAATTAAAAATAAAACAGTTTCTGGTTTTTCTTTATGAAGTTCGGAAAAACTTTGAATTAGGTCTTGATGGCCTTTGTAGGGGATTAGATTCGCGACAAATGCAATTCCAATACTTTCAGGCTTTAAACCTAGTAGCTCGCGAACATATTGTCGCTCTGTTTCTAATGTGTTCCAATTTGGTAAAGATAGGCCGTTATAGATTACTTGAATTTTACTTGGGCAAAGGCCGTCTCTTTGGATGGTGTCATTCATGACTGCCTGTGAGTTTGCAGTAACTATGGTCGAGAGTGTATTTGCAATACGATCAAAATATCTCCACCATGGATGACGGTCTTGGTGCGTGCCTAGTGCGCGCTTTGAAGTTATGATGACATTGACACCAGCCAGTCTTCCCGCAACTGCGCCCATAAAATTTGTTAAGGGAAGAAATGAGTGTAAAGCGATAGGTTTAATCTTAAGTGCTAGTCGTAATAAGTGAGCTTCAGCTTTTATAAGTTTCCAAATTTTTTTAAAGGTTGACTTTGTATATGCCAAATTCTCATTGTGAATAATCACCCCAGAGTCAGATAATTCATTTTTTAGAGGACTAGAGGCATCGAGAGTAAAAATATGAACCTGAAATCCTCTTAGGGTCAGTTGCTTTGCAAGCAATGTAAGTTGTTTCTCAGCACCACCTACGCCTAGTGAACTAATTACGAAAAGTATTGGTGAAGTGTGTTTCATGCTGACTTAGAACCTCTGCTATACGCCGACTTTATCGTATTGTCCTACGTAAAATAATTTTTGGGGGGATTAAATCTTTTGATATTTTTATTGCTTCATTTTCAAGTAGTTTTGTTAGTGTCACGTTGTAGTTAGGCGTCTTGAAGTATTGGGTCAATTCTGTTCATTTTTCAGAACGAAGGGACATTAAGGTCGTGTTGAATTATATGCGAAGACTCACTATGAAAGTCAAAAGTGTAACACTGGATAACGTGTCGCATCTTGTTGGCGGGCTAGTTTAGAAGTCCTTCATGGCTGGCAATAAAGATAAAAAATATCAGCTGATTGCAGCGATCGAAGTTCGTTTTGTGCAGAATCTTGTAACGAAATTTGTTCGCGAAGGTATAGTTGGGAAATGTTTTATCGGAGATTTCCTATTGATTTTTTTGTAGGCCACCTCACGCCTTCTCGCAGAATTAACTATTTTATGTTTGATTTGATAGTTTTAGTCATCGCTGATGCTAGTTAAAAAATATGAAGTCTGTGGTTCATTTATATTGTGTTTTGCTTTGTTGTTAATTTAGTATATACCCCCGTTTGTAGCTAAGATAGCTTGGAAAGCGCTAGTTTGGCCTGAGTATCTGTTTTGAAAGGAATTTTTATAAAAGGACTTTGGAATATTCGAGAGTAAAATTGGCTTGATGTGCTATATTTAAGAAAATGAGCTGCTTCCTATATTGGTGCTAGCATAAAATTTGAATTCGATCCAAATGCTGACGCATTATATTGAGATAAATACACGAGTTTACAAAACGAGCGGCTGACTCATATAATTATAAAATGAATTTTATTTTTCAAGTTTTTTGGCCTGCTTTTGTGGGACTGATAATTTCAGCGTTTTCTATTCCTGTTATTATTAGAGTTGCTGATGAGAAACATCTTATGGATGAGCCGGACGGTAATCGTAAGATTCACACGGCAAGAACTCCAACTTTGGGTGGTATCTCTATTTTTGCTGGAACTATTTTTGCCTACTCTACTTTCAGTGATTATTTGAGAGCGACGGACATAAAGTTTATGATTCCCGGGTTGATACTACTTTTCTTCGCAGGTGTTAAGGATGACATCTTGACTTTGTCCGCATGGAAAAAACTTCTTGTTCAAATGGTTTGTTCTTTTTTAATTGTCACCTTGGGTGACCTGCGACTCACCAGTCTTTGGGGGATGTTTGGCTTTGGTGAAATTCCAGTATATGTGGGCATTGCGATAACATTTGTTTTAATGGTGGGTTTGATTAATGCTTTCAATCTGATAGATGGGGTCAATGGTCTGGCGGGGAGCTTGGGGCTGGTGGCTTCAGTTACGTTCGGCGCTTGGTTTTATCTGGTAGGTGAACCTACATACGCTATCCTGTCTTTTGCCCTGGCGGGAAGCTTAATGGGATTTCTTTACTATAACTTCCATAGTGGCCGTATTTTTATGGGGGATACTGGTTCCATGGTCGTGGGCTTTATTATCGCTATCCTAACAATTCGTTTTGTTGAGTTTAATCGCCAGATTGTAAACTCTGATTCGTCGTTGTTCATTAAGGCAGCGCCAGCATTTGCAATAGGAACAGTACTAATTCCCTTGTTTGATATGGTCCGTCTTTTTTTTCAGCGCATTCTTGCAAATCAAAGTCCTTTTACTGCGGATCGTCGGCATATACATCATATTCTTTTGGATTTGGGAATGAGACACAAAGCTGTAACGGGGTTTCTAACTTCTTTAGCTATTGTTTATATTGTGTTGGCATATCTGTTAAGAGATTTGAGGAGTTTGGACCTTACAGTTTTGCTCTGTCTTTTTAATGGCCTTATTACAATCGGTTTGACACTTTTAAGGCGAAAGCGTCTTGGTCTAAAAATCAAGAGTCTCAATTCTAACCAGAGGGCCTATGAGCAGAGTTCTTTTTTTAGAAATTAATGAAGTTCCCTATCGTTTGATTGATAAATACGCTGGTTCCGGGCACTTTCCCTCAATCCATGAGTTCTTTTCTAGAGCAACTCAGTATGAGTCTATTGCTGTAGACAAAGGAGAGCTGTCTCCTTGGGTAACATGGCCTACTGTTCATCGTGGAATGTCCGCTGATTCGCATAAGATCTTTAATCTGGGGCAGGATGTTAGCACTTTTTGTGGCACCCCTATTTGGGAAGATCTTGTTAAAGCTGGAAAAGTTGTAGGAGTTTTTGGGTCATTGCAAAGTTGGCCACCAAAAAATCCGGGGAAAAATGGTTTTTATGTGCCTGATACTTTTGCTCAAGATGCTTCTTGCTGGCCCCAAAAGGTTGAACCGTTACAGGTGTTTAATTTACAGCAAGTAAAGAAAAATGGAAGGGAAGTCTCTGCAGAGGTGCCGTCCATAAAGGAGTTTCTGGCATTCGGAATTTCTGCACTTCGTTGTGGTGTTTCTTTTGGAACATGTTTTAAGCTTGTTAAGCAATTGGTTGGTGAGCGATTAAATCCCAATATACGAGCTCGTCGTCCTTGTTTTCAAACGTTGATCTTCTGGGATGTTTTTAAGCATTTGTATTTTTCTAAGATTGATCAAATCGACTATGCGAGTTTTTTCACAAATCACATTGCAGGGGTTATGCACCGATATTGGGATCATATTTTCCCAGAAGATTTTGGAAAGTGTGCTCCGCAGCCACATGAGCAGACTCTTTTATTCGCACTTAAAATTCTGGATGACATGCTTAAGGATGTGTTGAGATTGCAGAAAGAACATCCGGACCTGGTGATTGTTTTCGGCAGTTCTATGGGGCAGGGACCTGTATATCGTAAAAATCATAAAGGCTTTGAGCTGTCTGTCGTAGATCTTTCCAAATTGATGATGGGCTTGGGGGTTCGTCTTGATCAGTTTGAGCCTTTGCTGGCAATGGCACCCCAGTGCGCTTTGAAGGTGGAGGTGCCAGAGTTGCGCTCATCTATTCTTAGAAGTTTAGAGGGAGCTCGATTTCGTTGTGGTTCCAAGGCATTTGAAGTTAAAGAGATAGAAAGAAGTTTGAGTATCACTGTACAATGTCCAGAGGGAAGTGACATAGGTAATGAAACTATAGTAATTGAGGGCAGAGAATTTCGGCTGGATGATCTTGGTGTGAAAGTTCATTGGGTAGAGCCAGGGACTGGATACCATATTCCAGAGGGGATCTATGCGACTTTGGAGTCAGGTTTCTTAGGAGACAAAGGGCAAAGAGTTCAAATTAAGGCAGATAAAATTAAGCAACATCTTTTGTCGCTTGTGTCGGGTGCGAATGTGAGTTGAGTATAAACCAAGGTAAGTTATCTGATTTGAAGCTGATTTTCTATAGGCTTTATATGAGGCTCATTTACTACGTGATCAATCCCCACAAAATGTAAAAGTAAATCAGCAAACCATTTTCTTAAAGATAGGAATTAAATTGTTGGTTTATTAGCACAAGATGCTTTGGGGAAAATTATATTTCTTAATCTAAGCTTAAGAGGTATTCTTTTATTACTTTGCTTTCGCTGAAATCTCTTTCGGCTTTTTCTCTAGAATAAAGACTCATAGTTTTTAAGTCTCCTGAAGCTTTAGCTTCAACCATCTTTAATAATTGTTTAGCCAGGTCTTCGGCACTTTTTGGTTTACATAGAAAGCCATTGCGCGATTCTTCGACAACTTCTCGACACCCTGGAACATTGGTTGTTACGATGGGCTTTCCCATTGCTGCAGCCTCAATAAGAGATCTTGAAAGTCCCTCTCTATACGATGGAAGTACGATAACATCAGAAGTTGCGATGAATGGGCGAGGATCTTTATGGTATCCGAGATAGACAAAAACTCCATCAGTAGTCCATTTTTTGAATACGGGCAATGGTACCGCAGATCTGTTTTCGCTTTCTGTAGGACCTAGAAAACGAAAATCCACTTTCAGCTTAAGAGGTTTTGAGCGAACTAAAGAAATTGCATCAACGTATTCTTGAATGCCTTTATCGTAGAGTGGGCGAGCTACCATCAAAAATGAAATCCTGTCTTTTTCTGAGGAATTCATATCTGGAGTAAAGTGTTTCAAGTTAATGCCGCTACCGTTAACGCAAGTCGTGCGATTTTTTTGAGTTAGTCCGAGTTTAATAAACAGGTGTTGGTCTGTCTTATTTTGAAAAATGATCTTTTTATTGTTGTAAATTGAAATTTTGTAGAGACATGAAGCTATGAATTGCAAGAGCCCTTTTTTCAGAAATGCTGTTCCGAGTCCAGTGATTGTTGATGTTGCCGGAATATTAAGTAATCTTGCAGCAAGACTGGAGTAGATCACAGGCTTAATTGTGAAAGAGAAGACGTGATCGGGGCGATATTTTCGAAACAGTTTTATATAAAGAAAAATAGTTTTGAGATCTTTAAGGGGGTTTAGTCCCTTGAGAGATAAATGCAGTTCTTCAAAATCTGGTCCCAGATTTTGTATTTCAACGGTGCGCTCATCATGATTTGCAACAAAGATCACTCGATGTCCCTCGGAAAGCAGAGCCTCCACAAGTCCTTTCCTAAAATTTGCAATGCTCCAGCTGGTGTTTGAAGTTATGATGATTGTTTTTTTTTGTGACATGGTAGGTTTCAATTTATTTCAGTGAAGTTAGAAGAAGTTGTTATGTTGATAATAGCAGTGGATAGTCTTGTAACATATCTTTAAATTTGGGAGGGTTGGATTTTATTCTTAGAGAAATTGATCAGAGCTACCAGGGGTTTGGTAAAAAAACGCATAACGCAGTAAATCATTTTAAACCAGATGCCTCGGGATATTGATTTACCGCAGAGGGCGCTTTATCGCTTGAACACCATTGTCTTCACCAACGGTACGTACTCGATTTGCTCAGTGGGCGGTTATTTTGTTAGCTTCTTTAATCACACTTTTTTCAAATTCCAATAATATAAATAAGAGCTTCAGGCGGCAGATTTCTTTGCTCTAGCGGTCAAACGTATCTTCTACATTTAGTTTTTTTGTAGCAAAGCTGCATAGTCATTATGTGACTTTAGCGCAATCGTTAACGCCCACACCGCTAATATAACAAACCGAATTTTTGCATATTCAAAAGATTGATCAGTTAAAAATAGCAAATAAATACAACCTTGAGTCCACAAGGCTGCGATTATAAGCGAATAGTATTGCGAAGATGGTTTTGAGGTGCGCAGAAGTGCAATGCTTTGCCAAAAAAGAAAAAGAAGAAGTGCTGTAAAAAACATGAAACCTATAAAGCCTGTGGATCCTAATATTTGTAGAAATTGATTGTGGGCATGACTGTCTTGGAGGTAGTCAGGGACATTAAATTTTTTTGTATATTCTATTGCGGTGTGACTATCTTTATAGAGGTCATACCCCATGCCTAGCACCGGATAATCCAAAAACATTTGTAGGTGCGCTTTGAACAGTCCGATACGAGCATTATCCATTTTTTCTGCCACGACTGTTTGCTGAACTCGCTCAGACATAAATGGATCGACTTTGGATGCAAGAAGTAAAATTATTATCAATGCGGTCCCAAAGGTTAGCGCATGCTTCCAGTTATAAACGAGTAAACCAATTGAAAGCGCCAAAATAATCGCAAGAAAAGCACCGCGAGTGTAGCTAAAGTAAACGCTAACCGCCATTAGTAATAGAGCTATAGAGTAGATCCAAGACGATGCTTTACGCCAATTAAAAATAGAAAAAAGCAAAGCCGCACAAAATACAAACAAAATGGCCGAAGCATGCGCATGGTAAGTAGCACTATTCACCATCCCAATAATCCGCCCATCAAGAGGGCGCTCTGGCACCAAAAAGTCATACCCTGCAATCTTCGTCGCAATCGCATAAATCGAAGGAATCAAACTCAACCCCAACAGCAACTTAAGACAATCCTCAACCTTAGGTAGCCACAATTTAAACGCCGCGATCATAAAATAAATGTGTATCATCCAGTTGAATTTAACCAGTGGCTTTAGGTGCTCCCAATAAAACCCACCCGTATTCCAAACGATCCCAATAAAGCACGTGATGAAAAAGCCAATGAAAGCCCACTCGATACCGATCTTTTGAAACAGCTCTTTAAAAATTTTCCGTTCAAAGCCAATCCACAGAACCATGATGATAGACAGAATTGAAAACAGATCTAATAAAGATTGTGAGATCAAAGAGCTAACCGCAGCGATACCAATAAAAATAGTCGGTAATTTGTGTTTCATCGGATAGAACGGTAGCAAGTCTCTTGCGCGAGGTCACTAGGAAGGTACGCCGTACCTTTTTGAATTGCGGCGCATAAATCAGTCTATTAAAATTGTTCTACTTTATTCTAAAGGCCTTTTCACCCCATTGTGGGCTGTCATCTTCGCCATTACATTGCATCAACTCGAAGTAGGTCGTGTATCCAATTTTGATTCGAGAGCTAGCATCCAACTCAGGCAAAAGCCCGACGGGCCATTGGAAGGTGATGGTCGCATCATTCACTTCCACAGAAATAGCAGAAGCGAGCCTCATACCACTATCTTTAGCACAGTCCGTTTCAAGGCACTTTTGTAAGGTGACCTTTTCTTTGGCCTTTATAAACGGCGGAGTCACATTCGCATTGATGGAGTAGAAAATGCGGTAGTCAGCGTAAAGATCGGGCCAGGCCACAGAGTGGGGGAGGTAGGGTTGATATCCCTTCTGTTTGTTGTTAGTGGCATCGATCCAAAAGTAGAACTCTTTGTAGCCGAGTGATTTATTGATCGGAGCATTCATTTCCATGGTGACTGTGTATTTGCCATCTCTTCGCTCAAGGCTGGTCATGATGATATCTGTGTCTGGAGATCGACAGAAGTTAGAGATGTTTGTGTGCAAATCCAATTTAGGATCTAGATTCAAGTTATGTTGGATGTTTCGAGGCTGATCTTGAGTCTGTGCAAAAGAGGGACTGCCGACTGCGACAAGGGCGCTAAGTAAAAGGGCCATTTTTCTCATGTTCTCTCCAATCAAAACAGACTCAGTTATTGGGCTGGATACAAGTTTTGCGCCATTAAGGAGCTGTAATCGTTTGGAGTAGGGTTGATTTGAGTGTTTAATTTTGTGCAAAGAGGGACGTTTTTTGTTTGTCGGACGATGGCTTGGCGGAATATGCCTCTTATGAGGCTATGCGATCTTTTTTACCTGAACTCTCATTTTTAATCCTGCTCTTTGAAGGGAATCTTGGATTGCATACTCGACGGCCATCACCTCTGAAAGGCCACATTTTTTTGCAAATTGTGCAGCAAGTTCAATGCTGACTCCTTGTCGACCTTTTTCAATATCGCAAAGATTGCTTTTAGATATCCCAAGAAATGCTCCCATTTCAGCTTGGGTCATGTCCTTCATGGTGCGGGCTGAACGCAAAAAACCACCGAAATAGGCAGGTCCTTGAATTTTTCTTAATATTTTAGATGCGCTTTTAGTAGTCATGCTTGTGAACCTCTATTACTTGAATCTCAATATTTTTAAGGGTTTCTATGTATATCACTCGATAGGACCTATTTAACCTTACGGATCTTTGACCCTGTCTGTGTCCCTTTAACGGCTCATCGTGATAACCTGGTAGCTTCCTTACTTCGTGCAAACCTAAGAACTCGACAGCCTCAACCCAATACCTTAATGCTTCCTGAATGTTGAAAGGCAACTTAACAACTTGCTTTTCGGCGAATCGGGTCAGATTCACTTTTGTCACAATGATAACCCTTCTGGTACTGTACTTTGCAGTACTTTGTGTGATGATGTCAAGGTGACTCGCAAGTAGTGGGCCAATTTCCCCAAAAAACAAGGACACTTTAAGTCCTTAATTTTCCGAAATTCGCAATAAAAACCGACAACCAGATGAGGGCCTGGGGATGGAGGTACGATGCTTGGTATTCTTAGCTTGTCTCAAAAGGGGATTTCCGTCGTCGAGAAGGTTTATGCCACTTGTCTGGGGCGGAAGAGAAGCTTGGGATCTTGATAATTAAGGAATCATACTCCATAATTGCCAAATATTTGGATTGAAAGAGAAATTTCGCAGTTAATTCAGCAAAACCAGGATCTGATCCAAATTATTCGGGGCCCCAGGCAGTGTGGAAAGTCCAGCCTGATCTTGCACCTCGATCCTGATTTTTACGAGTTGTCTTTAGATGATCCGTCCCTGCGGGAGTTAGCGCAACGGGATCCAGAGTTGTTTTTGAGTCAGTTTGATTCCCAAAAACTGTTTATTGATGAAGCTCAGTATGCCCCTGAGCTTTTTCCTTCTTTGAAGCGACGGGTGGATCTTTACAAACGAGACACAAGCAAGCGTCCGCAGACTATTTTGCGGTTAACTGGATCTAATCAGATTTTGATGGATCGAAATGTAAAGGAAAGCCTTGCAGGGCGCGCCAGCTTTTTTGATATGAACACTTTAAGTGTTTCTGAAATTTTATCTTCCCAATTTGTCAGCATCCAGGAAATTCTTTATAAGGGAGGTTGGCCCGAGCTATACTCTCAAAGCAATAAAGACGCCAAAAAATTTTTGGATGACTATATTAGCAGTTATATCGAAAAAGATATCGTCCTGGCTGCTGGAATTCAAAAGTCGCGAGAGTTCTTGAAGTTTATTAAACTTTTGGCGGGACGAGTGGCAAATATTTTGGAATTTAGTGGTCTCGCTTCTGATGTTGGAGTTGACGCTAAAACGATTAAAGAGTGGGTTTCTGTTTTAGAAAAGATGCATATTATTCATCTGGTAATGCCTTATTCCACGAATCTTTCATCGCGATTAATTAAGTCATCGAAAGTCTATTTTATCGATACCGGTCTTGCCTGTCGACTTCAAGGATGGACTTCGCCGCAGCCAATTATGACGTCGCCCCAGCAGGGCGCTTTATTTGAAAATCTCGTTTTCTCTGAAATTTATAAAATGAATATGAACTATCAGTTGGGATGGTCTATATTTCACTGGCGATCACGTGAGGGTGAGGAAATCGATTTTTTGATTCAAAAAAATCCCGCAGAAAGTCTTTTTGTAGAAGCAAAAGTCAGTCCGGTTCGAGTAGGTGACTATAAAAAGTTTCCTGAAGTGAGAAAAGTTTTTAAAGAAAAGTGCCCGGAGCTCTTTGTGTGTCATCAGGAAGGGGATCGTGTTCTTGGTGATCATGTTCCTATTAAAAAATTAAGAGACTTCCTTTTGAAATAAGGGACCTGTAGCAAATCCATTTTTGCCAATGGTGCTGAGGGTACGCCGTACCTTTTTGAATTGCAGCGCATAAATAAGTTTATCTCGGTCCGCGACTAGTGAAGTGGTCCTCTCAAGATGAAATAAAAACATTTATAAGTATAATTATTTTACAAGATCTTTAATCTTCTGCCAAAGTTGCGCTTTGGGGTACTCATCCATCTTAAGGGCATCCATACACGCTGCTAAGCGACCTTTGCGTTGGCGAAGTGAGTTGATGGCTTTAATTAGATCGCGCTCAATGCTATCTCCATAAGGGATTTTTGCTTTCTCTATTGCGGGCTGCAGGTGCTTGGCATCGAACCCCACCATAGCTAGATCAATCAAATCGCGACTATGGACTGAGTCGTCTGACCATCGATCTGAGTTCGCTAAAAGTTTGGTTGTGGCCATATCCAGTGCTGTTAGGGCAGACACTCCACAAATTCTTTCAGAATCTTGAGGGGATTCCAGAGTAATGCGCGATTCAAACACAATTTCAAATTTTATTTCGATAGAGTCTGCAAGCAACATTGTGCGAATGCCATATTGATCGGCGCGGATAGCACGTGCGGAGTGAAGAAGCATTCCCGTTCTAGTAATTGAATTAATACCGTCTTTTCCTGTGAGCAGGTGCCGTAATGCTTGGTAACCTGCGCGCTCTGAAACTAAAAAATCAACATCCACGGATTCGCGATATTCTCCGCGAGCTAAAACGATCGCAGTGCCACCGCCAAATAAGCAAGAATGCTGATCTAATAGATCCGTATTCAGTGACTGAAGTATCGTAGCAATACGTCTATGATGGTCACGTTTAAACAAGCAGTCGCTCCTTGCCGAAGTAAGACAGCAGCCGTTCGAGGAATTTTCTTTCACGTGGGCTCATTGATTTAAGATCAACATGACGCCAGTTTCGTTCGTAAAGATTAAGGGCTTCCTCGGGAGTTAATTCTTTGGTGTCTTTCAGTTGCCAAGCAAGACGTTTAAGCTCTTTGTAGTGCGCAATCGCGATCTTTTTCGGAAGTTTGGAGCGCGTGTCTTTTTCCGAAATCTTGGGTTTGAAGGGGTCAGCAAGGTCTAACTTTAAGCCGAGTGCAGACACGACGCTGAGGTAAGCTCCCATGGTGACAGACGGCTCTCCTTTTTCAATGCGATAGAGAGTGATCCTGGAGATTTCTGCGGCCTCTGCGGCGGTGGTCGCATTGATTCCAAGATACTTCCTGCGGTTGCGCAGGCTTTGTCCCAGATCGAGAAGTGCTTGTTCTAGTTTCTTATTAAGAATAGGTGCTTTAGCTGGCATATGTTTCTCATTATATATATAATTATTCATTTGTACATAATGAGAAACAATTTTCTTGCGAAATTTTGTAAATAATTGAAATTAAATGAAAATATGCAGCCTAATATTTAAATCTTTCGAGTTCTCGTGCAGAATTTGCAGGTACGCCGTACCTTTTTGAATTGCGGTGCGTAAGCAACTCACATCCCCGTTTGAGGTGAGTCTAGGTGGGAGGTGTTTTTTAGTCTTGAACCTGCAGATTTTCATGAAATTCAACGGGCATGATGCTGAACTTCATGAAATATAGCATCTTGTATAAAAGAATATTGGACCTGCATCGAATTTTAGAAAGGAAGAGTTTATTTCTGCTTGGGCCTCATCAAACAGGAAAGTCCACTTATCTGAAGGTTGCGCTCCAGGACGCCCTTTAAATTAATCTGCTCAGAAGTTCTTAATCATAAAATTACGGAAAATGTTATTTTCGCGAGTGGTCTTTCCTAAGTCCATCACGGACATATTCAACTAAAAGACTTTGATATTTTTTGCCCTGAAGACGTGCGGTGGTTTTAAGTGTACGCAGCACATTGCCGGGAATGCGCACGCTAATTGCGACGGTGGGTTCGTCTTGCTCTGCTATCATTAGCTTGAAAGATTCAATGAATTCGACTGCTTCCTCGGGTGCAATGGCGGGTGAGGATCTGTTATTTCTTTTTTTCATTGAGTTTTTCCTGAATAAGGATGATGTCCACTTGATCCTGTGGCCGACCGGCCTCAGTTTTCATTTTGAGTAAAGACTTAAGGCTTGCAACAGGAATTTTTCTTCCTGCTACTGAGATCTTGGTAACATCGATGTCGCTGATGTCCATAGTAATTAAGATGTCCACCTGTCTACTTGGATTTTTGAAATCAACAAAAGACCAAGCTATCAAGTTTCTTTCTGAGATATACTCTTGCCGAAACTGAATAATATCCTTTGCCCTGACTGGAATGCGAGAAGTGAGACCTAGTAATTTTAAACATTCTTCAGCCTTGCTGTAGTCATTTAGATTGAGATGAAGAACAAAATCCACGTCCATAGTCGCACGGACTATGCCATGAAGAGCTAAAGCGTAACCCCCAACGAGGATAAAAGGAAGCTTCGCTGCTTGAAATGCGTCGGTAAGTTCATATAGAAACATATGATTACATTGTATATACATGTATATACAATGTAAAGACTGATTTTAGCGACAAAACTCAAAGCGATGGTTATTTTCAGATAGGTGAAAAGGTACGCCTGGTGTTCTTTAGATAAACCAAAGTGTTTTTTTAAATTTTTGAATTGTGGTGCCCAAGTTATAGATTGATTCTGCTTTCGGACTTACAGTTCAACCATGTCTTTCTCAACACTTGCTCGATAGCTTTGGGCAAGTTCTGAATTGCGGACCAAATCAATTTTATAAGGAAAGTTAGATTCTTCTATGTTGCTTATCAGAAGATAAATTTCTGCATTTGAAATGGATTTTGAGGTTTCTTGAAAGAGCAGGTCTACATCTGAAAATTTTTTGTATTTACCGGTAGCGCGTGATCCAAAAATAAAAACCCTCGCCCCCATTTTTTTTAGAGGAGTCACCAGATTTTCAATTAAGAATGATTGCTCGGAATCTGAAAGCCCAAAACTCATTTTATAGCAGCCAATCTGATCAACAATTTTTCCAATTCAAGGATAAGTCTTTCTACTTCCCGGTAGACCTCTTCGGCGACGTCTTCGTTGTAGGTATGTGATGTTTTATTTCGAGCTAAAAGGAATTCAAACCAAATCTGAGGATCGTCAATTAACTTATTCTGCGCCATCTCGCGAATAGCAGGATTAGGAGCCTTTGTATCGAGACCTAGAGTTTTAATTGAGATCTTCCATGAAAGTTCAACGCAGAATTCAAATCTTTTAATACATGAATCTCGTAAAGCTTTATGCATTTCAATATTTTGAGGGTCGTTTTGACGAGATTGCTGCAAGAGGTTTTGCGCAATTTTCAGTGCATTGGAGGCTTTAATAAGTTCATTAAGTGAGGTGCTCATATTGTATAATAATACAAAAAAAATCGAGATTAGATAGTCGCACCGGATTAAGGGGTACGCCGTACCTTTTTGAATTGCAGCGCGTAAACTCGTTTGTGTCGCTCGGTTTGACGCCTGTCAGATTCTAATAAGATTGAGAGGTGACTATAGGAATCTCGATCGTCACTCGAGTCCCTACTTCCAGTTTGGATTCAATTTTTAAGCTACCACCCACTTTTTGCAGATCGTTATAGGCGCTCTCTAGGCCGATGCCGGATCCGGATTTGTTGGAATGTTCTTTCCCATGACTAAGAAACTCTTTGTTATTCAGTTTTTCGAGAACATCTGGAGGGATTCCTTTGCCAAAATCGATCACTGAAATAACTAGTGTTGGTGCGCGGTTTTGCACTTCGATAAAAATCATTCCATTGTCTGTCATCGCATCGATGGAGTTGTTGATCAAATTAGAAAGAAGTCTTTGAAGGGATTTATCGGGGATAGCGACTTCAATGTCTTCTGGGCAGCTATTAAGTCTTAGGATAACTTCAACTCCAGGAATACTTTGAAATTCAAGATTTTTTTCGTTCACCAGATTTTTAATTGCGGGGATGATTTTGTATGTTTTTATTTCTGGTGTTGAGCTGGTGATTGATGGGTTTGCAGTAGGTTGTTTTTTTGTATCATTAAGTAGGTCGTCGGCAATTCCATTGATGCGTGAAACAACTTGTTGGATGATTTCTTTTTGTTCTTCGGGGATGCTTTTATAGTGGCCGACCATCATGTTTAAGGCTGATAGGGGAGAGCGGATGTCGTGGGCGACTTTTCTTGATAAATCACTAAGTCGGCGAGCTAAATCTAACTCAATTTCTTTCTCATAAGATTTGATTGTGTTTTTTCTGAATTGGTAAATCCAGAACGAGGAGATAATTAATAGAAAAAGCCAAGACAAAAAAGTTTCAAAAACTAACGAAAACAATTTGTATGAAAAAACTGCTTCACCAATCTTTGTATTTCCTGCTGAGTCGAAATAAATGGGTACGACGATATTCTTGATGAACAATGCTTTTAGTTCGTGGGCAATATCGATATTTTTACTGCTGGAGTAGTCTTTGACGTCAATCTTAATGAATTCATTTTTTGAAGATGTTGAGAGAACCTCGGCGACTCTTCTGTAATCTTTCACCAGGAGTGGATTCGAGAGCGCTTCAGTGAGGCTTAATGCCAAAGAAGTTTTGTTTCTATAAACAGCAGACTCGATTGAAATCAAGATAAAAGCAAGTGAGAGGGCTTGGAAGATCGCAAAGAAAATCCATAAGCGTTTCAATCTTTGGCGAAGGTCTTTTATGCCAGAGGGTGTGGAGTCTTGTTTACCATATTCCATGTCCAAGATTTTCCTTTAAATTCTGATAAACGCAATAAATTAACGGACTCTTGTTTGGTTGGTCCGAAGTAAATGTCTTGGAGTTTTTCCGAGTATGCCTTTACGGCGAAGAAAGGGGAGTCTTCCAATTCGCCTGTTAGTTGAATTTGTTCGTAAGGAATTGAATCAAAAGTAAGCTGACTTTCCTTCGACTCCATAATCTCATCTGAGGTATTGAAAAAGAGTGGTGCTACAGACTCTGCATAAGTCAGTCCGTTTGCAAGTGCCATATGTTCGTCAGGTCCCCAATAAGTTAAAGCAAAAAAATCTTTTTCGGTAATGATTGGTAATTGTGAAGCTGTGAAGCTGGAGATGACATGGCGAAGGCCTTCGAATACGGCTGATTTTGCGGCTTCGTGAGGACTCAGATTGCAGCCCATACCAAACATGAGTCCCAATTTCTTCGGTGAATGTAGGCCATGTGCCATAAAGATAAAGCTGTGGCTTCCTGTGATGGATTGCATTTCTGCTAGCTTAAATTCAATTTTGTGTTGCTTTAGAAAATTGAAAATTTCGGAGTTGAAGCCCAGATTGGTTAAATTCATCGAAACGGGCTTAAAAGGAGTCTTTGTCAGGTAGTGACAGAATAAACTATCTCTTTCAATCATCTCACATCTTGCGGAGCGAATAGCGTCTTCGATAGAGGTATGCACTGCCAAGCCATTTGTCGTTGGGTACTTTTTAGTGTCGTAGAAGACTACGCGATCGACAGCCTCACTAAATGCTTTAAGAAGTGCGTGTTCTTCAGTATGTGCAGAGCCTCGTCCTTCGCGTATTTGCCCATGGACCTTTATTCTAACTTTGCAGTCATAAATTTTTGATTCAAACGGCAAATCCCACTTATAGGCATCGACAGACAAGTCTAGCTTGTCTGCATTGGCGAGAATCCATTGAATAGCTAAGAAATCATTGTTCACGTTTTATAGTCCAAAAAGGTGATCCAGCGAACATTTTGTAGGCTTCAATTTTCCATGGTTTGCGGGCGATGGCGTAGTAGGGTTGTACTCCGATTGGAATAACATGCGCATTATATAGCATGTTGAAATGAAGATCGCGAAACTTGTCTAAGCGAACCCTTGTATCGGTTGTGTCGAAATAGTCACTTAACCAGCTGCTGAATTCTGATTCAGTCATGCCAAGTTCGCCAAGAGATTGTAGGTAGCTAAGTAAAGAAATATTATCAAATCCACCAGCATCGATATCAATAACATAAGCATCCGGTGCTGGATTAACAATAGTTCCATTTCTTCTTATTAGTTCTATGAATTTCACATGCGGAATTTTTTCGACAATAGATTTGGCTTTTTCCGGCCATGTCACTGATATGTCTGCTGCTATTTCTCTATTTAGCGAATTTTCAAATTTTGAAAAGTTCTCTTCGATTTTTGATTTTTGTTCTGTTGTTAATGAACCTTCTCCTACTACAGTGAAATAGTCATCACTGGGTTTGAAGTCTTTATGGTCAGGAAAGTTTTTGTAGAATGACTTTTTTAATTGGGCACCTATGCTTAAACGTTCTTCTCGTGAAAGATTAGCTCGACCTTTGGGGGTGAATCCGACTTTGAATAATTTTATCGGCATAGTTTGATGTACATTATATTGGGATAAGTCGCCTAGCAGTTCTATGTCACGAAGGTATATAGCATGGTAGGTGGGGATGACGTCAAACTCCCCATTTTTGAACCGTTCATTGCGATTATCTTCAACTGTGACGAATTCTATGGTTTCGGGGTTTCGTACATCGATAAGATAGTGACCTCTATTCACGCGAAATACAGTCTTATTATGATCAATAGTATCTACATAATATGCGCCGGATGTATTTCTATAGTCTTTAATTTTTAAGTCTCCTGCATAATCCACTGCTTTTTCGGGTAAAATAGAAAAATCTGGATTAGTAAGAACAGGCAGGAAATAAGGAATATACTTAGCTTCTTTAAGTTCTATTTCAAAAATATTGTTTGTGAATCGTATACCATCACATTTGCTGGTAATTGTTGTCGGCGGGAGGTCACATTTGATGAAATCAGTAAGTTTTCCGTGAGTGTTTTTATTTAGAACGAGAAGTCTTTTAAAAGAAAGGTATACATCTTTAGCCGTGATAAAGTCTTCTGATGAAGTTTTTAAGTCATTCCGCATAAAGAAACGAATCGTATTTTCGTGGACTTCAAATTTCTCAGCAGCTCCAGTCCTAATTCTTCCGCTTGTATCAAAATAGAGCAAAGTGGAGTATAAAGATCGAAGTAAGTTGGACTGCTGAGAATCTACTACATTAGTTGGATCTAATCCTTCCAGACTAAATGCTCCCCACACCGGAATTGATACTTTAGTTTGCATGTTCTGCCTTCTTTGAAGAAAAAATGTTACAGCAATAAGAAATGTACAGGAAAATGTGACAACAATAAGCTTAATTTTTCGCCTTTGAGTTACATTGAATGACATTTGTGTCCACCGCCACCGCTTCCAGCTCCTTCACAATCTGAGCCTCGCGGGGTAAAAAAATTATCCTTCAAAATTCCTCTTTCACGTAAAACATCAAAAAGACTTTTGTCGATTTTTAGGTCGCCTTTGGGGCTAACAGTAACTTGTCCTTGAATCACCAACTCTTCGACAAGGTCAGCAGCAACTTCAATATTTTCAGAGACTATAATTGGTGTAGGTTCTTGAGCTTGAGCGCTAAGACCTGCCAGGAGAGCGATACCAGCTGTGATAGATGTGCTTTGTTTTTTCATAAAATTCTCCTTTTGTGTGGGAAGACTAACATATTTTTTGTTTGTTATAAAATCGCTTTTTAAACCGGGCTAAACTGATGTAATCTTTGTATTACTGTTTAGTTTTTAGACTCTTCTTACGAATTGAAAAGATAAATATGTCTAGTTTAAATTCCATATTTCAAAACCGGTATCTTTCTGCCACATTTTTAAAAGAAGAGAATTCTTACTCTCTTTATGCTTTAAATGTATTAGAACCGTTTCCCAGTTTCTTTTTCTTCCCTCTTCTTGAGGTCTCAGCCCAATTGCTTGCGAAAAATCCCCAGTTTGCAATTGTGATACCAACTGATTTGGGTTTATCTGGTGTCCTTTTGTCCTTGGGCTATAGTGAAGTCCGATTTTCGGACAAAGTTGGGTACACGGTGACCCCTGATAAGTTAACTCATCAAATTCCATTCGGAGCTACGGACTATTTTTCATTTGCCAGCCACCAGGAGAGATTCTATTTCGGGTTATCAAGCTCAGAATGGACGCCGCAGAAGAAGCAGCAAAAAAACGATCCATCTGGTATTGAAACAATAGAACGATTGACTACCAATTTTGATCAACTTATTGAGGCTAGAGAGTCTGCAGTTTGTTTTTCAGAAAATTCAAAAATGTCTAAGAAGCACATCAATTCGGTGCTCAAAGATTGCTTTTATAAGAATGAGAAAGGTCGCATGCGGATAGGTACTGCCGGTGGTTTTCAGCATTTTGAAATCTACTTTGCGACTGCAGGACTGGAAGATTGTAGCCCAGGTCTTTATGGAATTTGTCCCAACACTAGGGAATGGACGCAAATTGATCAAAATAGCTACGTGAAATACATTTGGGAGGCTTCATTTAGTCAGGAATACACCAGTGAATGCTCAAACTATTTTATTTTTATTCTCAATCTATCCGAGATGAAAGAGAAGTATGGAAGTCGAAGTCACCGATTTTCATTTATTGGCCTTGGGGGACTTCTCGATAGGATGCATCTTTCGTGCACAAGGTATGGATTAAAATATAGAACGATTGGTGGGTTTGACGAAGGGCTTATTAAGGCTCTTTTAAAAATAAAAGAAGAAGACAGGATTGTTGGGGCACTGGCTGCCATGGGGTAGCTAATAAGCAGAGCTATTCTGTTTTGCCCCAGCAACCTCTCACCGACACCAATCACGCTGAACCTTTTTCTCGCCCATATAAGGGTAAGCCAGATTCAGCTTAATAAGCTCCTGGGCGGCCGGAGAATTTGGGCGCGTGCTTCCTTTTCAAGGCGATAGCGAGTGATTCAGGAGATTTCTGTGGCCTCCGCGGCGGTGATCGTATTAGTGCCAAGATACTTCCTACGGTTACGCACAGGTCTTGGCCCAGGTCGAGACGTACTTGTTCTAGTTTCTTATTAAGGGTGGGTGTATTTGTCGGCATATGTTTCTCATTGCGCAAACAATGGTTTATTTGTAAACAATGAGAGGTATTTTATGTGTGAAATTCGTAAATAATTGAAATTAAATAGAAAAAATACAGTCCTGAGGTTTGAGTCTTGCAGTTTTTTTGCAGAAAAGTAAACAAGACCAGAGAGGCATTAAAGATAGTCTGGTCTTAAAGTGATAAATTTCCGTACTTTAAATGCTGATTTTTATGAAAATCAATGGACCATATGCTGATTTTCATGAAAAATAGCATTATGTATAAGAGAATATTAGATCTGCATCCAACATTAAAAAGGAAGAGTTTATTTCTTCTGGGGCCTCGTCAAACAGGAAAGTCTACTTTTTTGAAGACGGAGTTCCAGGGGGCACTTTATATTAATTTGCTCAGAAGCTCTGAATTTCAAAGTTTCTCGCGCGATCCTAACAGACTTCGTGAGGTGGTGCGGTATCATCGCGAATCGAATTCAGAACCTTTCGTAATTATCGATGAAGTTCAAAAGCTGCCAAGCTTGTTAGATGAAGTTCATGATCTGATTGAGACTGATAAGTCCTTGCGGTTTATTCTTACTGGAAGTAGTGCCAGAAAACTGAAAAATGGATCGGCGAACCTATTGGGTGGGCGAGCATCCAGATTTCACTTCCATCCAATATGTTTTCCTGAATTGGGAAAGGAAGGTTCAAGCAGGTGGAGGGAGCGCATAGTTCATGGAGCCATGCCCTCGATAATGGACTCTTCTGAGCCCATGGAAGATTTGCAAGACTATGTGGGATTGTATATTCGAGAAGAAGTTGCTGCAGAGGGCTTGGTGAGATCGGTAGAGCATTTTGCACGTTTTTTAGATTTTGCAGCTCATTGTAATGCGGAACAAATAAACTTCACCTCATTGGGAAGTGATGCACAACTGCCTCCTAGTACCGTTCGTAGCTATTTTGAGATTTTAAATGACACATTGATTGGGCACTCTCTTCCTGCGTTCTTACAAACTCAAAAACGCAAGGCGATGACAACTGCAAAGTTCTATTTTTTTGACTGTGGTGTTGTTAACGCTTTACTAGGGCGTAAGGAGGTTGCGGCGGGCACTCCAGAGTCTGGAAAGTTATTAGAACAAGCGTTATTTATCGAATTGCGGACATATCTGGATTATAGGCGCATAGATAAAAAGCTAGAATACTGGAGGTCGACGTCACAATTCGAAGTAGATTTTCTGGTGTACTCAAATTTGAATGATATTGTCGCCATAGAAGTCAAAGCTGGCAGCAACCCGTCGGCTAAGGATTTTAAAGGTCTTAAAGCCTTGGAAGAAGAATTTAAACTCGCAAAAAAAATAGTAGTCTGTACGGCAGTCATGCCTCGTAAAACGGAAGAGGGGATAGATATCCTGCCTCTTGAGCTCTTTTTGGAAAAACTGTGGGCTGGTGAGATTTGTTAAAGGGAAAATGGGACTTCGGAGAATAGGTACGCCGTACCTTTTTGAATTGCAGTGCATAAAAAAAGGCTTTTGGCTGTGGCTTTGACCGAAAAGGAGCACTCGTAATTCTTGCTAAGAACCTCACTTCGACATAGGCTGTGAAGTGGAGGTTTTTTATGGCTGTGTCTCTAGCTGAATTTGAAAAGGCATTGGACTCTTTAAAGAAGGCCCTGGAGTTATATCACTCTGCCACGTCTGAAGAAGAGGCGCAAAAAGCTTTTAGAGATGCCTGTATTCAACGATTTGAGTTTTGCATTGAACTTGCTTGGAAAACCTCAATGAAGATCCTTGGCTCGAATACTGCTGCAGCTAAACCAGCAATTAGAGAAATGGCTAGAAGTGATTTGATTTTAAATCCAGAAGTATGGATGCAGTTTGTAGATTCCAGGAATGAAACTTCTCATTCTTATGATGAAAATATTGCGTTAAGAGTGTTTAAGGTGATCGAAGTCTTCTATCCAGAGGCCTTGAAATTGTTGGCAAGATTGAAGCAATCAAAATGAAATTTGGATTGTCAGATAATCAATATTTGATTCTTGAGGAGCTTGTCATTCGGCCGTTGTTATCTAAAAAAGCCCGAGTATTTGTGTTTGGATCTCGGGCTCGCAAAACAAATCATGCATTCTCGGATATCGATATTTTGATTAAGGAAACGCCTGAACAACCCATTGAAAGTTTCTTTTTGGCCAAAATCAAGGAAGATATTGAGAACTCCAATTTAGTTATAAAAGTAGATTTGGTGCGAGATCAGGAGCTAGCGCATTCGTATAGGCCTTTTGTTGAAAAAGATTTGATTGAAGTTTTTTAAGGCATGCCAATACAGAACGTCTTCAATTTTTATTTCCTTAGAGAAGTGCCTTTAAATTTATTGGACAATTTTTTTTATTTCGACGCACAATAAAGTCTCGCGCGAAGTCGGTTAGTTTATAATGTAGTGATGTCGAAAGAAAATTGTGGCAAAACGAACTCAATCAATAACAGCAGATGCTCTGAGCGGGCTTTACCTAAACCATCCTTATTTGCGAATTTTTCAGAAAGATGATTGGCAAGACTATGCCCTATTGCTGGCGCAAATCTATGATTTGTTGGAAGAAGGGGCTGCAGTAATTCCCTATGAAACATTGAGAAGTCTTTTAATCCAATTCTATTCAAACCAGAAAAATCAAAATCCCGAACAGAAAGTTTTAAGCTTTATTTCGATGTCTATTGCCGAACTTCATGTTTTGAAAGATCGCCATGATCATCTGGGAAATCGCTTCATCGAAACAACTCGTTCAGGCAAAGATTTATTAAAAATGCTCGAGTCCATGTTGTCAGAAAAAATACGATTTACCGGCCTGAGTGCAGAATCCATGCTGGGGTCGTTGAATAATTTATTTTTGCAACAAAAACTAATGACTCAAGACGAGGCGGTTTCTCACCATCGGGAAAGAATCAAAGCCTATCAACAGGACATAAAGTTGATCGAGAAGTATGGAGTCAGTCGAGCTGAGCTTTTGCCGGCTGGTTACGCTAAAGAAGAACTTCTGCAACAGGCTGAAGAAGCTGCACTGCACATTTTAACTGCGGTTGAGGATGTTAAAATTGGTATTTCAAATGTTCGTCGCGAACTCGCTGAGAGCTACTTTAGGGAAGATCGAAGTGCAGGTAAAAGCATCAATGTTGTCGCTGATTTTTATCATGAATTAGAGAATTCACCGGAGTATCGAAGTTATACTCAGGCCTTTGACTTATTATCTTATATCGATGGATTGGGCAGTCGATTTCGCTATCGTGATACGGAAGAGATGCTTGAAATAGCCTTGCAAGAAAAGATATTTGACCGAGAAACTTTGGCACGATCACACCTTCATGGCTTTAAGCAAAAGTTTTACCGCGATCATAGAGCGATTGAGGAGCAGAATAAGACACAGCTTCATCTTTTGCAGCAGCAAGTAGCATATGCAATATCATTAGAATCAAGAAAAGTTGAGCAAGATCTAAAAGAAATTGTCGCTTTACTATATGAATATAAAGATATGGGATTGAGCTTTCTTGAAGAAAGGGGAATCGTCGTAACCTTGCCGACAGATCTTCAATGGGGCCAGGTTGTGATGTGTCCTTTTGAAGTCCCAATCGAAACACCCAGTCAAAGTCTTGAATACAATGAAATACGGGCCGATGAAATGCAGGCATTGGCCAAGGCCTTGCTTGAGGCTGAAGAGGCCACTATTCAAAAAACACTCGATCGCTTGCGTACAGAGTTGTTTCGATCCTCCGGAAGTATTCAACTGTCAAAATATCACTTAGAGTGGGGCTTGACCGAGTTTTATGTCTTGATGCAGGTAGATCTTTTTTCATCAGATTTCGTGAAAGAGTCATGTGGGAAAGCAGATGTAAAAGTTCAATCTCGGTTCGGCGAGTATTATATCAAAGATTCAGACGACTATAAAATTTTTAGAGCAGAAGGGAAGTGAGGCGAAAATGCTTAGTAAGGAAGATATTTTAATCGCTGGGGCCGTTCGCCGACTTTTTAAAAATCGTTTTTTGCTGAGAAGAAAATCGGAACAATGGTTTCAAGTTCTCGTAGATCAGCAAGAGCAAGTTCGTGATGTGCTAGTTAAAATGGGGGCGGGACTGAACTTGGATATTGTCTGGGGAATTGCCTATATCACTCCCTTGTCTGAAGAGTGCGAGGAGTCAATAGGATATCAGCTAGGGGCGACAAAGACCCTTTCGCGTTATGCATCTTTATTGTTGTTTTTTTTGCGTCTGAAAAGGCTGGCATTCTACCGAAATCCTGCAGACGAGGATGCGCCTGTCATTAGTCGAGAAGACCTAAAGACTTTCTTGCAGGAGTTTAACCGACACGCAGAAAGCACTCGGTTCGAGAGAGAATTTAACAAAGCGATTCAAGATTTGTTGGAGCTGGATGTTTTGTTGAAGTGGGGTCAAGACGATATTTTTGAGATAAGTCCAGTTTGTGACATCGTTTTACCAGCAGATGAAATTGAATCTTATAGAAAACGCTTTGAGGATTTTTTTGCACAAGAATCTGTAAATGACGAAGTTCTATTGCAAGCTGATAATTAAGTTTTTCTTATTGGGTCAACAAAGGGTATTAGAAGATGCTAGATAATGGTTTTTCACTTCATCGATTCGAAGTTAATAATTGGGGCAATTTTCAAGGATATCAGAAATTCAATCTCAGAGGTATTTCTGACGGTGGAATTTTTGCTGAACCTTCTGCATCGGCAATTTTAGGGGTCAATGGCTCTGGGAAATCAACTTTAATCGATGGCTTTATGATTGTCATGCTGCCTTTTGAAAAGTCCGTTAAGTTGGGTGTTACCAATGATGTGGAGTCTGGGAACGCCGGAGGAAGAAGTATCAAAGATTACGTGCTAGGTAAATACGCTTCGATGGGCGGAAGTGCAGACTTTGACCATGATCAGGTTTATTCACGAAAAACGGGAACCTCCATAGTGCTTTTGAATTTTAAGCATAATGCGGACTCAAGCAAAAATATCACTTTGGGGCGAGTCTGGTGGTATAAAAACGGAAAACTGCATGAAACGTCGATTTCTTTTATCTGTCATCGTGATATCAGTATCGAAAGCTTATGTGTGAACGGCATCTTTCCCAACAGTCCTCGGGCGTTTAAAGAAGAAGTAGAAAAAAAACAGAAGTCCTTTGAGTTTTTTGAAACAGCAGAGGCTTATTTTAACTCTTTGTCGGTCTGCTTTGGTGGTATTAAGCGGGAAGACTTGAAACTGCTCAACAGAGCTTTTTATGTAAAATCTATCTCGAATATTGACCAGTTTATTCGTGAAAATATGTTGATCGAGAGCGAAAGTCCTCACTTGGATATTCTTTTACAGAATGTCAAAAGCGGTAAGGAGATATCTGAAACGATTCGAATCTGTGAAGAAAAAATGGCCACTATTGAAAAGGTGATAAAACCCCTTGAAAAACTAGTTGTTATTTCACAGGAACAAATAAGGCTCAGCGAGCAAAAAGACATGTTGTCGTTATTTCATGATTGGAAAGAGATACAATCAATGCAAGTCGAAAAAGACGAAATAGAGATTCGACTGCAAGAGTCTTATTTGCGGCTGCCAGAGTTAAAATTAACTTTTGAAACTTTGACCAGGAAGAAAATTGAGACTCAAACATTGTTGGCACAAAACTCGTCTTTTTTGCAAGTTGAGATGCTTCGTCGTGAAATAGCTGACTTAGAACATCGCCTCTCTCGTTTACAGATTTTGTCGGCAGAGGCCGAGAAAGTTTTAGATATCCTGAAAATAAAGGGGCCCAAAAAGAATCAGGATGTGGGAACATTTTTGGCGAAAATAGAACAAAATAAATCAGAGTTTGAGGAAAAAAAGAAATCGGGCGAAGATGTTCTACTAGAAATAAGAAACGCCAAAGAAGGCATTCGAAGAACGTCTGAAGAGTCTCGTCAAGAACTGAATCACTTGCAAAAAAATCGTACATTGATTCCCGCGAATATCTACTCGATTAAAGAGAAGGCGATTTCTGAATTGAAGCTGTCAGATAAGCAGCTGTTGTTTGTCGGAGAATTGATTCAAGTTCCAGAAAAAGAAGGGGAGTATCGCAGAGCTATTGAATCTGTTCTTGAGCCTGTGGCAAAAAATCTGCTTTGTCATCCTGATGTGTTGGAAAGATTCACGAAGTGGCTCAATGAGCAAAACTTAAGCTCGACTCTTGTTGTAAAAAGAATCGCTGCGGCTGAGTTTCAAGGAAATAGGACCCCGAAAGATATACAGAAAGATTCAATTCTGGCTAAAATAGAAGTTTTGGATGAGTCACAGAATCCATTTTGCCACTATATGTGGAATTGGCTTCTAGATGTCTTTGATTATCAAATTGTTAGTCTAGCAGAATTCAAAAAAAACACCGCTAAAGTGGTCACTGTAGAGGGGCTAGTGAAGTCCGATGTGCGCACGATGCGAAAACTGCGGCAAGACCTGAAATATAGTTTGGGTTGGAATCCCCAGGAAAGAATCGATGAAATTGTACGTAGTTTAGAAAAATTGCATAACGAAGATCGACAACTGGATCGTGAGCTGGAGAGTCATAGAACGGTCATGGCGAGTTTAGACCTTCAGCTTCGCAGTTTTGATTTTTTTAGTCGTGAGAGTGTTTTCGAGTATTTACAAATCCCATTAGTTAAAGACACTTTGGCAGCTTTAAAAACACGTGAGCAAGAACTGGTTTCCAATGATATTAAACTTGCATCCTTGCGTGTTGAAGCCGAATCCTTGGAAAAGCAAGTTTTGTCGGCGCAACAGGGAGTGTTGGAAGAGGACAGCCGCATTAAACTGTGGGAGCAGAGAAAATTGTTTATTTCCTCAGTTTTACCAGACAAAATTAATGAACTAAATTCGACAGCAATTTTGAATCGCTTACGGACCCGGCATGGTGATGGCGCCTCCTATTTGAATACGTATTTAGATTCAATCGAAAAAAAGATTCAAAAAGGTGCAAAGCTCAATTTTATAATCGAAGACCTTGATAAGGCATTGACGAACTTGGACGGCGGCCGGGGACCACTGATAAGTCGGGCTACTGCTGGGTTGATGACGTATCAGAATGACTATTTTGATCCCAACTTATCTTACACTTTACCAGGTGATTTAAGTAAAGTTGAAGATTTTCTGAAAGACTGGCGTGAGGCTTATGAACGCTTGGTTTCTACTGAGCTGGTTCAAGCAAAAGAACGTTTTCGTGATTTTTTTGATCGTATTTTAATTGAATCTGTTAAGACAACGATTAATGAGTTTAAGACTCAGATCATAGACATTCAACGGAATATAGCTTCTATCAACGAAGTTTTGAAGCTAACCAACTATGAGGATCTTTTAGATGAAAAAAGATACTTACAAATTGTTTTCGGTAGCTCTGTTGACGATCGAGTTATTCGCTTTAAGAGGAAACTGAAAGGGATGGAAGAACTGTTGGCCCCAGCCCTACGCTCTCAAGCAGAAGAAGCTTCCAAAGAGGTCATGGCGTCTTTAATGAGCTTTGTTGAGGATCTACAGAAAGACAGCAATGACAGGTATTTTGTCACAGATGTGAGAAATCATTTTTATTATCATGTGCATTCTTTTAGGCGAGCCGGTGAGCACTTTAACGATGTTGCTGATATAAAGGTGGAGGAATTCACCGGTGCTAGGAAGGATGCAAAGAGCTCAGCACAGACTACACAGTTGGCCTATGCCTTGTTGGCGTCTGCTTTGGCATATCGTTTTAAGTTTAACGATCGCATTGCTGGGGCCAACACTTTACGCTGCCTGATTCTGGATGAATTTGGCGGCAAATTTGACAATGAAAAGCCTAAAGATATTGTGATGCTTCTTGAAAAAATGGGCTTCCAATCTTTGTTGGTGAGTCCAATGTCTAAAGCTGATTTATTGGCCGATCGTATGAGCCATTTAGTGATGGTGCACAAAGTTTCAGCGAAGGAATCTAAAGTCTGTTCCTATTCTGTCGTGACTCGAGATGAATATGAAAGAGTGCTACAGACGCTGAGTGCAGGAGTGTAGTTTGGAACAAAATTACGCAGTATTAGATTTTGCAGGGCTATTATCTAAGGCAGCTAGAGGTTACCTTCTTGGAGACTTTGAGAATGGTGATGAAATGGTTTTTGAGATACGAAAGCGAAAAGGGGTGGAAAATTTTTATGCCCTCTTGGATCAAGATCTGCGTCGCCAAAAAATATTTCGTATTCACTCATTTAGAAAAGTAAAAGAGGGTTTGGTAGCAATGCCAAGGCCGGCGAGTTTAGCCATCAAGGTGTCAGAGCTATTGCACATTATTTCTGAGCTCGAGGGTAAAAAAATCATTGTACAATCATGTAAAAATAAAAGTCAGTATTTTACTTTCCATGATTTTGCAGAGGGCAATTACGAGCTACTCGAACGTTCTTGGCAAGTTGTTGAAGCAAGTCTGGAAGTTTTTAATTATATGATTCAATTTCCCGAAAGAGTGCGGGGACAGAGTTCGCGTTTAATTTCGCATGGGCAAAGTACGAAGCTGTTAGGACGTGAAGCGATCCTTTTAGCGATGTTTCGGTTTTATAAAAGTGACCCTTTGCTGACGTGGGATCGACTTTTTGAAGAGTATCAAATCACAGATAATGGTTCGGAGTTTCGTTTCTTTTCTGATAGGGCGATATGGAAAGGTCAAGAAATAGGAGGTGGTTTCCACGGAGTTTTACGTGAGGACTCTGTTAAGTTTTGGTCTTTCCTCATGAAAGGCACTTTGATTATTGAGAATTTCGAAAGTTTCATGGATTTTTCTGCTCAAGCGAAAGAGCATCTTCTTATTTGGGGCAGTGGTTGGAGGGCAGTTCAATTAAACCGCATGTGGGATGTTTTGCCAAAGCCAGTTTATTACTGGGGTGATATCGACAAGGAGGGGATTGAAATTTTTTTCTCTTTAAGTCAAAAAGTGCCGCATCCTCCATTGCCATTTTTAATGGATGCACAAACTTTTACAGCATTTAGAGACCTGCTGCAAAAAGTTCCATCTTCAAATCCTTCGCCTTCGATTACTGACAGCGATTTTAGTCTTAAAGATTTTTACATAGAAATATGTAAAAATGGCCATCGTATTGAACAAGAGCAGCTGCATGGCGCCTGGGAGCTGTTCTGCCGAAGGTACGCCGTACCTTTTTGAATTGCGGTGCGTAAACTAGTTCGTATCGCTCAGTTTGACGCTTGTCTAATTCTAAGTTTAGTCTGTGACCACTGAGGTAGCTATGCAAGATATTCGATGGCATCAAAGATTAGAGAATTATGAAAAAGCTCTTGAGCAGCTTTTAAATGCTGTGCATTTGTCACAAGCGAGAGAATTGAGTGATCTCGAAAAGCAAGGATTAATTCAGGCATTTGAGTTTACGCATGAACTGGCCTGGAATTTAATCAAAGATTATTTTCAATATCAGGGGAACACACAGATTACTGGTTCTCGAGATGCTGCTAGAGAGGCATTTCAAAAGGGGTTGATAAAAAACGGCCAGGAGTGGATGGAGATGATCAGTAGTCGCAATAAAACTTCACACACCTACAACAAAAGTGTTTCTGAGGAAATCACACAAAAAATTATAAAAAGCTACTCTTTCGAATTTGTTGAGCTACGTTTAAAAATGAAAGAACTTAAGTCTAGATGATGAACGAATACAAATACGGATTGCCATTGACAGCGATTGAAAAAATCAATGCTGTTTTTCGGTCTCACCCTCAAGTAAACAAAGTCGTGCTTTATGGGTCAAGAGCGATGGGAACTCACCGGGCTGCCTCTGATATTGATCTTACCATAATTAGTTCGACGGCAGATTTGACTCTGCTTTTTACAATTGAAAATGAAATTGAAGATTTGTTGCTGCCATACAAGGTAGATCTTTCGCTAATGAGTAAGATAGACAATCCCAACCTGATCGATCATATTCATCGTGTTGGAATTCCTTTTTACCAAAAGTGAGAAATTTCTAGGAAGATGTCTGCTTGATTTAAAAGTCAAGAAACTATTTTTCACGCTTTATAGTCCAAAAAGCAGAGCCTGGAAGCTTTTGATTGGCCTCGATTTTCCATGGCTTGCGGGCTACGCCGTAGTAGCACTCTGTACCTACTGGTATTACTTGAACTTCAATGAGCATTTTAAAATGTAAATCTCTAAATTTCTCAAATCTTAGCGACTCACTTTCTGTGCCGATGTAGTCATCTAGCCATTGGGCAAACTCGCTGTCACTCATGCCAAATTGTTGTTTGAATTGCGTGTATGACAGAAGAGATAAATCGTCAGCTCCACCAGTGTCAGACATTGATATATATAAATCTGGTGATTTTTCCGTCTGCATATCATTAATGCTGTACAGTTCTTGGTATTCAAAATTAACTAAGGAATCTATTACTGGTTGAGCTTTTTGAGGTCGCATGACGGCAATATCCGCAGATACTTTACGGTTAAGGGGTTTTGCATTCTTGAAAAGCTCAGTGATTTTTATGGATTGTTCGCTTGTTAGCTTTGCATTGCCTGTAGGAAGAAAATATTGATCAGTCTCAATCAGTCCATACTGTTCTTTAAAATTTGATAAGTAAGCATTTTTTAACGCAATTCCGGCCGAGAGTCTTTCTTGCGTAGTTAAAGGATTGGAACCAGTTTTTTTGAAATCAATATAAGTCAGTTGTATCGGATTTGTTTGGTATATGTTGAAATTTGAAATATTTTTGAATTGTTTAATATTCCTTTGCGTAAAAATACCAAACGTTGGAATGACATCGAAGTCACCATTTTCAAAACGTGTATCTCGGTCTTCTCCGACACAAAAAGTGACCTTAATTTCCTGGGGATTTCGTTCATCTATTAGGTAGCTGGATGGATTTTGCTTAAATAATGCATATTCAGCAGTCTGGTTTTCGACGTAATAGGCACCGGATGTGTTTTGTAAATTGAGTATCTTCATTTTAGGATCTGCGTAATCAACAGATTTTTTAGGTAGGATGGAGAAGTCTGGTGTTGTTACCATGGATAAAAAGAAGGGGACATGATTTTTCGACTTTAATGTGACTTCAAAAAGATTTCCATCAAAGTGAAGACCGCTGCATTTATCACAAATTTTTTGAGGCATTAATTGGCAATCGATAAAGTTCGTTAAATTACCATGTGTATTTTTTTGTAATATTAGTTGTCGTTTAAAGGATAAATAGACGTCTTCAGCTCCGATTTGATCACCATCTCTAGTTTTAAGTGAGTTTCTTATAAAGAATTGGATTTTGTTGTCACTCACCTTAAAATCCGAAGCTGCTCCAACGGTGAGGTTACCTTTAGGGTCAAAGTATAATAGTGTAGCATATATCGAGCGCAAAAAATTTGCCTGTGTCGAATCGGTTATATAAGCAGGATCTAAGTTTGCTAGTTCATTTGTTCCGAATAATGGAATCGATACTTTTGATAACATCATCTTCTCTCTATCTTTAAGACCTAAAATTATCGGGGAAACCTCACAATGATTGGAACCTCAATTGTCACACGTGTTCCTAATTCTAGTTTGGATTCAATTTTTAAGCTTCCGCCTGCTTTTTGTAGATCATTATAGGTGCTCTCCAGTCCGATACCGGAGCCAGATTTATTAGACTGTTCCTTTCCATGACTAAGAAATTCTTTTTTATTCAGTTTTTCGAGAACATCCGGCGGAATTCCTTTACCAAAATCGATGACTGAAATAATAAGTGTCGGTGTGCGATTTTGCACTTCGATAAAAATCAGTCCATTGTCTGTTATTGCATCGATGGAGTTGTTGATCAAATTAGAGAGAATTCTTTGAATAGATTTATCGGGAATCGCTACTTCAATATCCTCGGGGCAGTTATTTAGTCTAAGTACGACTTCCACCCCAGGAATATTTTTCACTTCAATGTTTTTTTCGTTCACGAGATTTTTAATTGCGGGAATGATTTTATATCTTGTTATTTCTTGGTTCGAATTCGTGACCGGTAGGGTTGAAAGAGATTGCTTTTTAGTATCATTAAGCAAGTCGTCAGCAATACCATTGATGCGTAAAACTACTTGTTGGATAATTTCTTTTTGTTCTTCGGGAATACTTTTATAGTGGCCGACCATCATATTTAATGCTGATAGAGGAGAGCGAATGTCGTGGGCGACTTGCTTTGCCACGGATGCGAAAATAGCAAGACTTTCCAAGCGTTTTTTTTCTTCGTGATATACATTGATTCTATTGCGATACGTTTTCAATGCATGAACAATAGGTTGCATTTCGGGAATCGAAAATGTTTCAAGGGGGTTAGTCTCTTCGGCATTCTCTGCAGAGATTTTTTGAGATAAAAAGTGGATTCTTTTCTTAATAATGTAGTAGTAAAATGCGCTTGTTAAAAAGAACATTAATAAGCTTAACAGTAACGATGATAGAATGGTTTTTAAAATAATTTGCGCCCAATTTATTTTGTAATCAGACCAGTAGAATCGAAGAGTAATGTTACTATCGAGCGTTATTTCAGATTCTTCAGAAACAATTTTTTGGCATCTATCTTCGAAAACCCTAGGAATAGCATCCTTCCCATCAATGCACACACCTAAATCATTAAGCCCCAAAGGTTTTCCAATTTTAATTACTAAACCACGGGCATTAACTAAATCGCCATATCTACCATATGTCGAAAATGTTTCAGCTAAAACTTCCTGAATCGAGTCGCGTTTTTCACCTTCAATTGTATTTATGCTTGATAGTTGAATATTCAAAATTATATATGCAGCCGGCACCAGCAAAAGGCCCCACAAAATTCCCCCTGCGAGAAAGGCTGCTCGACCCAGAGAGCTATTTAAAAATAATTTTTGAATAATCCACTGTTTCATCAAGTTCTTTGATTTTTGAAAAATCCATTGGAGGTTTTCCTATGGATAAAGTTGAAAAGAAAAATAAGGGAACAAATCCACCGTCAGTTTGAATTTTTTTAATAAGTTGTTTGAAGGCGTCGACTTCATTGCCGTCAAATTTATTTGAAGCAATTTTTTTGAACTCGTTGTAGTCATCCTCAGTAAATTTAATAAATCTTGATCCAAAAATAAGACCAAGCCAAGTGGTTGGTTCTGGGTCAGCGACGCCAAAACCTATTAGGGTAAAATCATGATCGCTATCGCTCTCTCCAAGGGTGAGCTTCAAGTAATCAGATTTGTTTCGTACATCCCATTCAACAGTAACGCCAAGTTCTTTAAAAATTGGATTTAACGCCTGTTCGTGATAGTTGTGAAGATCTGACTTATGGCTCAGAATTTTTATTTTTTGAATAGCAGCAGTGCTGCCAGTCTTTATCTTTGCATAATCGATTTCATTGTGAAGCGGATAGCCTAATGGTTGTATTGATTGAGCTTTTTTAACATTGAAACTTAAGTTGCTTTTTATGTGATGAAATTTTTTTGCAATTAATAAACCAAGTTGTTGTCTTTTCTTTAGCTCATTTCCTTTTCCGAGAGGTTTTAGTAGCGATATTCGGTCAGATCCTCGAGTCCAGTAAGGGTATTTTTTATTGATTAGTTTTTCGCCCAACTTAGTATCTATAAGTGTATTTATCTGAACATAATTTTCCCAAGTTTGATTTTCTAAAAATGCATCGAGATTGAAAGAGTCGTTTACCTTCTTGACTGTGATTCTTTTTGGCGCCTCATTGAGGTTGCCCCAAAAGTGTGGATTCTGCGAAAGATGGATTTCATCTTCACCAATACTTGTAATTACGTATGGGCCAAGAGTTCTGGTGTTGCCCTTTATTTTTTCAAAGTGGTTCGACGAGAAATCGCTTGGTGCGACGACTGACCAAAAAATAGAACCCATTCTTTGAAAAAATGCTTCGGATGGTTTTTTCGAGATCGTACCAATAAAAAAATCAGATTCATTTTTTTTATTGAATGTTGAAATATCAATAATCCCTTTCATACCAGCCCCAAAGGTAGAGTTAGGGTTATCAATTCCTTTTTTTAAGTTGAGATAAAGCTCAGTTGCTGTGAGTGGTTTCCCGTCGGACCATTTTGCTTGAGGATTAATTTTAAAGTTATATCCCCCTAATTTTGTGTCAAAATCCCAAGATTGGATCAATCCTGGAATTGCTTTACGTGAATCATCGTAATCAAACCATGTTCTACTTAAAAGCAAGGCAAGATCATAATCTGCCATCGTTTGTACTCGGCTTGGGTCCACAGGAAGACTGTATCCAAGGCGTACTTTTAGTTCTTTTGTGTTTTCTGTATTTAAGGACATACTTTTCCAAGAAAATAAAATGATAAAAATACCAATGCTACTGCTGATTAAAGTTCTCAACATTCAACGCTCTTTCTATGCGATCTAAAATTTGTTCTCGTTGTTCCAGAGATGGTGCTTGTTGAAGTTTTATACGTAGCTCTCTTAAAGTAAGGTTTTCAATATCATGTGGTATTTTGATTTCTCTGGGGCCAGCAACAATACAAGTTCCGGTGCCTTCTCGTGCAGAGACACCAGTTGTGTTTGTATGAGTAGTTAGTGAGTTGGTATTTATACCTAGATCTGCAGCTTTAGCGATTGTGGACAACAATAAGATAAAGGCGGTCGTGAATATTTTTTTCATATTAACTCCAAAGCTTCATGGAATAGGGTGAGGGCAATTCCAAATTTTAACTTCTTTGTGTTTACCAGTCCTCAATCTTTTTCGCAACGCATCGATTGTGGTATTAGAAGGATTACCCAGCTCTAAGGTGATCAGATCGTTTGATTTGACTCCTACGACTGGAAAGGGGCTTTTTGTGAGCAGATGCTCGTCAAGCTTAGTGGTAATTTTTTCATAAAATACAGATTGGGTTTGGTCCCCGTAAAACCAGTCAGGGAGCGATTTGAGGTATAGCCATAGGGTTCTATGTGCAGAAAGCGAGGTAATACCTTCCTTTTCAATTTGCATGAGGAGATCGTTTTTTGACCTTCCACAATCTCCATGAAATAGGTTTATACACGCCTCTAAGAATGCTTTTTCAAGATCTTTTTGCAGCCCTCTTCCGGAGGATAGTCCAAGCACAAACCCTTGTGTATCAATGTTCATCAATGTTGCTATTATTGTTTCTTGCTCGCCTAGGAATGTTTTTCCGAAATGCGCCTTAAACCCAAGATTCTTAAGTTCGTTTATGCTTGATGAGATTTCTGGGAGTACTTTCTTTATGTCGATAGATATAAAAGATGTAGAGGAATACCAATGAAGTAAGAATGAATCTCGCTCGTAGAGCTCTGATTGGGCTGCTAGCCCCGCTAAGAATTTGAATTTATGAAGAGCTATTCCATTTGTTGATGAGAACCCCTGATCAATGCCGTAATCGAATAGTGCTTTTCGCTCTAGGTATTCAAAGTAGGCAATCTTATATGCATGTGCAAGATCTCGGCTGGCGCCTAATCCTGCAGATTCATTTGTTATTCCGGATCGGAATTGAATTACGTTGTAATGTTGCAAAGACTTAAGTGGAAAGCTCAGATTATCAAACTCGGCGCCTGACTTTAAGGCTCGAGAAATAAGATCTTTCGTGTATCCAGGCATGAATCTTTTCCAGGTCATGATTTGCCTTTCTTTATGTAGCTTTTGGTATTGATTTCACTTACTTGCTGAAATAAAGTTTAAAGAGAATTTTGATAATGATGTCCCATGCGCCACAAGGATATTGCAAATGCGGTCATGTCATTGTCAGGTAAAAAACTATAGCAACCCCTCACCGACACCAATCACGCTGAACCTTCTTCTCGCCCATATAAGGGTAAGCTAGATTCAGCTTTATTAGCTCCTGGGCCACCGATTTCCCATCGACATAAACATCGCCTAAAATTCTGAAGTATTTATCCTTTTGAACATTCTTGATATCCACAGACCCTGACAGATTAAACATTTTCTGTAGAGCTGCTTTTGCTTCAAGGGCTTTCTTTTTTTCGCATTTGTCGCTTGTTCTGACTTCTGGGGTGTCAATTCCGAGAACTCGGACTCCCATTCTTCGACCGAACAGGGGATGTTGATCTGGAAGGTCAATGAAGATGGTATCTCCGTCATAAACTTCGACAACCTTGACGCATCTAAAAGACGTTTCAGTATGCTGGCAAATGGCTGGGGTTGCGTTTTGAATCGTCTGTTTGTCTGGCGAGCTCGGGGTGTTTGGCGCACAGTTGTTCGTCGGTGTTGTTGAACAAGCGGTGAGTGAAAGAGTGAGGATCAAAAGAAAAAAAGTTTTCACTGCGGCTCCTGGTTTTATGCTTCGTCAAATGTCGTCATAGAAGATTTTGTCTTAATCTATTTAAGACTTCAAGGTTCATTGTCATTCCTAAAAAAGAACAGTCCTTTGTAAAACTAAAGCTGAAATTTTTTTGAGAACCTAAATCCGAACAGACCCCAAGGAGTATTCGACAGCCGAACATTAAACCTCTTTGAAGGCAATAAAAGTTGAGAATGCTGTTTGCTAACCGAATTCACTACAAAAAAAGGAGTAGTGATGAATATATTTAGAAACCTTCTATGTTCCCTCGGCTTGGTGACTTCCATTCTTGGATCCTCAGTGGCCTCTTCTGCGACAGAGCCAGAAGATCCAGAGGAAGTGTTATTAAAAATCATTGATGAAGAAGTTTTCAAGATGGCCCCCGAAACAATGGAATGGACTGAAGGGTACGGCGTGCAACCGAAGGATGCCTATGAAATGGATTATTCCGAGAAGTGTTTTTTCATACAGCACACCCACAATCTGCAGGCGCGAAAAGCGTGTGAGTTGATTGTGAATGAGTCCGAGCCAAAATAATTGTTTTCAGCGGAGCGGTCAGTATCGGTGGAGGTGTCGCAACTGGGGCTGCAGGCGCTGCAGGAGCTGGGGGAGTGATTGGAGGGAATCTTGGTAAGGCTAGGGTTCAGTTCGCCCAGAGAGATAAGTTTCAAACAGCGGGTTATAGATTCGACAGAAGTCTCTGTTTTGATAAAGAGAATTTTGATAGGTGAACCTATTAAATTTGATAGGTCTACCTATCAAATCTGAAAAACATTATTAAGATGAACTAAATCAATAATTTAGAAAATCGGCTTCGGCAGGTATTTGAAGCTTTGACATCATATCCAGCACGAGAAATCCTACAGACAAAGATCTAAGAACAGCTGCAAGATTGTGGAAATATAGACCTAAGTAAAACCCTCCACCAAGCCCAAAGTATCTAAAGCGATATTTATTCTGGTTCCTTTCTTGAAATTGCTTAGAATAAACTAAGTTGAATTTTTCAGGAGGACTGCGTGACGGGTAAGTTGTATTTGCTGTGCTTATGGGGCTTAAGTTTGAGTGGATGCAGCTTGTTGAATCGCGAAGTGGTGGAGTTTAAATTAAAGCTCCCTGAAAAAAATCAATCCGCAGCTTTGAGGGCCTCTGAATTGCCGGGGACCCGTTGGGGTTTTGCAGAGCCTAGTTCTGTTAACGCCATTGATTGTTATGTGGTGTATACACAAGAACAAAGCTCCCCATCGGGGCAGTGTTACGATCTATCGGGGCAAGCATTGTTTCCAGTAGACAGTGTCGTAGGTCAGTATGCCGCAGGATCTGAAATTGCCCTTGAGATGAAGTCTGGACAACAAAAGACCATAGGTCTTATTGGCTTCACGGCAAAGAACGGCAGTTGTTCTAATGTGGGTGCTCTTGACTTCCAAAGCAGTCAGTATTCCCGCCCAGTTCATGTTGGGAAAAAGACGGTCGATTTGATGCCGGGGACGCAGGAGATCACTGTGGATGTCTCGCTGGAGTCCGCTCAAGTTGTAGAGAAATGTGTTGTGCAAAATCAACTGGTTCTGCCGATCTGCAATACTCAAGTCACAAATATTAAATACAATAATAATCAAGTCGAAGTGTCTGGAGACTGTCTAGGGGAAGTGCAAAGTTTATCGTTGCTTAACGATAAAGGCATAGAAGAAGTTGCGCTCACGATCTCTTCGAAGTTAGAGAAAACTTTGACTGCAGGTCTTGCAAAAAACTTCACGATGAAAGCTGGTGCGGCTTATCATCTTCTTGTTAAGACGGGATATAGCCAAGTTCAGGTGCCGTTCTCTTTAACTTTGGCAGATGGATCTGTGCCTTTACGTTCTTTAGAAAAAGCAAGCAGTGATGGGCAGGTTGTGACTTATGACTCTGCCACGGGGCAAGCGGTTTGGAAAAGTCAGTCGAATGGGGCAAGCTCACTTTTAAAATTGTATGATGGGACACAGTTGATTGGTGAGGTCTTGCCGCCAATCAGTGGAAGTCATTTGACGGTGCTGACGCCAAGTGGAGAGTATCTTACTTACGGTTCATTTATGAATAACAGTGTGACGTCTGGCCCAAGCAACGTAGCAATGTATTTGCAATCAAGTGTTTATTTGAAGTCTAATAAGTTAGACGCGTCAATCAGTCTGAAGGATATGGCGATTCACGGTCTCGGACTTGGATCGACAATTATATATTTTGCAAATTCTGACTGTACCGGGGATTTTATTGTTTCCGCGCAGAGTGATGTTTCATTGTTAGGCAATATTGTTTTGATCCCTCAGAATTGCACTCAAGCTGATAATGGATTAGGTTCTTACACGTGGAGTTGCTTAAATTATAACTATTATCGTTTGAGCGGTTCAGGCACTTACCAAAATAGTTTCACAGTGTCATCTTATGCTTCCTCTCATCAGATGTATTCTGGAAGCCACAATCCAGCGCACTGTGCGCCGACCTCGGGAGTTATGGAGGGATATAAATTCACAACTTCTCAAATGACGTCTTTTGGAGTATCGGACCCACCGAAGACACTCGTGAGTCCGAGGTTGAAGAAATAAAAGTGTTATAAAACCATCTCATCGATATTAAACTCATTAATATCTTCTTCGGGCACACCAGGTTGGGGGCGTGACAAAATAATTTTGTGACGACAGCCGTAGGGGGCCCAGATTTGAGAATTCTTTTCTGCGGTGGTGTCTGTGCGATACACGGCCAGAAGATCCTTCTTCAATGCGCAGGCGATGTGGACAACAGCAGTGTCAGGGCTGACCACTAATTGGGCTTTTTCGATAATGCGGCAATTGACGAAAATATCCCCGCAAGAAGGAAAAGAGATCCAGTTTTCGATAGGATGCTTTTGTTGCCATTCTTTGATGATGTTCAAATCCCCCCAGTTGCCAATGCTGACGACTTTGCAGTCGGGGTAGTTTTTTCTGAAATGCTGAACCAAGGCCACAGTTGTTTTTTCATTGAAATTTCTAAAGCGAGCGCCCGCAAAGGAGTTGATCACAATGTACGGCGCACCTTGCAGAGTGGACAACTCTTTGTCTGCTGTCTTTTTTGCGGCATCACTGATGGGAATTTCATATGAAAGATCTTCGTTGGGATGATTTAAAATATTTAAAACTTTTTGATAACGGCTTGTAACGTGATCCTTCATAGGGTTGAACAACGCATGGTCCGTAAATAAAGGAAAATCAGGACAGTTGAAAGAGATCTTTTTATGACTACGAATTGCGGCCATCAAAAAAACAGTGCGTGCGATCATGATGTGTGACGTATTCACTGAGACATCAAAAATGTTACCGCGTAGGTGCCACCATGCTTTCAAGGACCCTACCAGTCCTTTTTTTACTGCTAGAACCTTTAGGAAGGGAAAAGATTTGTATATTGTCGCAGTTTGCGGCGCTGTCAGGACAACGATCTCGGCTTTTGGGAAGGCGTGATGGAGGGCGCGCAGAAAACCTGTGGAAGTGATGCAGTCGCCAAGTTTGCCGTCTAAGCGCAGGACGAGGATTTTAGAAATTTCCTTTGTCGTCGAAGTGGCCAGTTTATTGGGTCTGTCAAAAAGAGATCGAATTATTTTTAGTAACAGCGCCCGGCCAGCATCTATGCGCCAGTGGTTGAATTTACGGATTTTCTTGCCAATTCCCACGATACCATCCTTAACGAATTCAAAAAAACAATTAGAGTGGAGGGAGCGTCTTCAGTCAAAAAGAAAAGTGGCAAAGGGCCCTAAAACTAGGGTGCGGCAAGAGGGGGAAAGCCAATGTTTATAAGAATACTATTTTACCGTGAATATATGTGGTAAAAAAAATCCCATGGCAGAGCAGGAAAGCAGCGCATTTAAGAATTTTATCAATCAAGACCTGGTGAACCGTATTTACCGGCACATTGCGGTTCACTATGGTGAACTAGATAAAAAAGCATTTCTAAAAGTAAATAAGCAATTGGCTGATCTAGAAATGAAGGATCGAGTGAAGCTTATTTCTAGGGCTCTAAAAGAGACGCTTCCAAAATCTTATCCAGACGCCTTAAAAATACTTGTGCAAGCAACGAAATCTCCTGCGCCGAAAGTACAAGAATTAAAGGGCTTTGATCTTTGGCCTTTTACGGATTTTGTGCAAGCTTATGGCCTGGACCATTTTGAAGAATCTTTGGATGCTTTGTATTTTTGGACATCAAAATTCACGGCAGAGTTCGCTATTCGCCCCTTTCTCATTCATCAAACCGAGGAAACGTTGCAGGTCTTGAGGGGTTGGGCACAAGATGCTGATGTTCACGTGCGAAGATTGGTTTCCGAAGGATCTCGGCCCAGGTTGCCTTGGGGCGAGCAACTAAAAACTTTTATTTCCGACCCACGCCCCACGATACGTCTGTTAGAATTGTTGAAGTATGACGAGCAGATGTACGTTCGAAAATCCGTGGCGAATCATTTAAACGATATTTCAAAGGATCATCCGGATTTAGCCATACAGACTTTGCGTAAATGGCTCAAAGAGGCTCCAGTGAAGCAGCAAGATAAATTGCAATGGATTGCTCGTCATGCTTTGCGAACGCTGGTCAAGAAGGGCCATCCTGAAGCTTTGGCCTTGTTAGGGTATAAAAAAGGTATTGATCTCAAAGTCAAAAATCTTAAATTAAAAAAAGAAGTCATCCGTGTCGGAGAGTGTCTGGAGTTTTCGTTTGAGTTGGTCAGTGCAACAGATGCCGAACTCATGATTGATTATATAATACATTATCAGAAAGCCCATGGCGGCACATCACCGAAAGTCTTTAAGCTAGCAAAAAAGTCAGTGCAAAAAAAGATGCCTTTGAAAATCGAACGTCGTCATTCTTTTAAGATCGTGACGACTCGTGTTTTGTACGATGGTGATCATCATCTGGAGTTGTTCATTAACGGCGTCAAGTTTAAGAAGTTAAAGTTCCAACTAAAAGGGGTAAAAAAATAGAGCGATCCTATAGCATCCAAGATCGTCTCAAAACTCGGACGCCTTCGATTGTTGCTAAAGCGAGAACTTTATTTGCAGTGCTATACGAAATATGAATATTAGCTCCACTGGATGTTCCCAGAGTTTCAGCAGCTCCCAGAGTGATTGTTGTACCACTGACAGTGACTCGTCTAAGGGTTACGTTATTGCTTGGATCGATGTAGGCGAGTGCTAAATTGTTATCTGAAATCTTAGCAAGCCAACACATATGATCGTTGGCTCCACTGCTAGACTTCATTCCGATGCTCGTAGCGGCTGAGTAGGATAACGAGGTTCCACTACGTGAAACTGTGTAGATATTTCCACCCCAACAAGCAACAACAACATCCGTGCGGCAATTTGCTGCAGCTAAGTTGTATGAAGCTCCAGCATCTGTGCTTGAAGTAATTGTGCGTGGGTACGACATTAAATAGCGTCGACCCGCGGTTCTTTCCATAGCAAAATAGTAAGTGTTGGTTGTATCAAATTTGGCTCCAGAAGTTGGCCAGCTATCTGCACTAATCAGTGAAGTTGCGCCCTGTTGAGTGATGCTCGTCAAATTAGCATCAACAGTGAACTGAGTAGCAGATGGATTCCAAGTGCCCGGCGAAGTTGAGTCGCCAACGCTTATGATGTAGTTACCCGACGGAACGTAATCAATGAATTCAGCCATGTAGTAAGGACCTGTGTGAGCTGCAACTTTAGTTAAAGTGCCGCTAGATGCCTGAAGTATTTGTGCCGAAGTGCCCGCAATGTGTACGCATTTGTCAGCAGAAAGAGCTTTGATGCCTCCGATATAGCTTACAGTTGGTCCAGCATTGAAAGATGCATTAATCGCCAATGAATTAGATGTCAGGTTGTATGTGATAGATCTGACATGCCAGGCGGAACCATCATTGACTGAAAGCCAAAGGTAGTTTGCGGACCAGTCTGTGAAAACATAAGCACTGCTGCTGGTTCCAGATAAGATATTTCCGGTAAAAGTTTGATAAGCATTGTTTCCATTAGCGGCAAATATCAGGTCGCGAATGCTCATCTAAACGTCCTCCAGCGATAATCTATGCTATTATTTTATTAAACATAAAAATTGAAATCAATATATGAGTTTTTTCTCGACGTGCTGTTATTGCAGTGCTGGGCGTCTCTGATAAAAAAAGGAGACCACATTGTTCTAATCTGAGAAAACAAGGTGATTCTTCTTGCGGAGTTGCAGGGCACACAGTGTTGGAACTGGCTTCAAAAATCAATCGAACTCTTCAATCGTAAAATTCGTTATATGGCGGATGCCGAAACCACCGTTCTTCTTTAAGCTTTTGATGGCGACTTCCTTAACTTCTTTTCCTTGGGTCGGAACCAGCAAAAGAAGATGTGAATTTCTTAACTCACTTTCAGCTTCCGTCAAAAAGTGCCATTCAGCTCCGTCAGCAAGTTGACTTATTTTCCGCCGATACTCGCTCCAAAAGCTGTGCTTCTTGCCTTCTAAGTCAATGGCTTCAATGCCTTGAGGCCCTTCTAGGATGCTTAAATCCTCGGATGCAAAACCGAGAGCCTCAAGGTCTTCAATCGCTTGGATCGCGTCTCGAGCGGTTGCAAAAAATGCCGTCGTATAGTGGCTGGGCAAAGTTAAATAGGACGGGTGGTGAATCTGCTCAAGGTTATTCATGGGAACCTCCCTGGGTGCTGTTAAAGGCTATTTTAAATTTTTTGGTGGATGTAGATGGCGGCGCTTCGCTTTGGGAAGGTCTCCACTTTTGTTCATTTTAAAAACATAGTAAAGGCCAATAAGGATCGCCACCATGGTTAAGATCATGTAGGTGAGGCTGACCATAAAACCCCCTTTTTGAAATCAATGCTAGCATGGAAAAAAATGAGTGAATTCGCTTTCGCAGAAAGCTGTCGAAAGCCAGAATTGCGGCAAATCTAGCTTAAATAATGACCACGAAGGATGTTTTTGGTGTTTTTAAGGCTCGGAACCCTGTTGCAAAACAAAAAATGGCATTTTAGAGTATCGACCAAACAAGGAGCTGGCTTTTGTATTTTTTTGGCTCAAAAGATATTAAATTTTACGTTAAAAACTGGATCGACGCTCGTAAAGAATCGTTTGTCGGGAAAGCCGTGTTGGACTTGCCTGCTGGAAACGGTGTTTCTGCGCAGCAATTAAAATCTGTCGGTGCCAATGTTTATGCAGGCGATCTGTTTCCAGAGTTTTTTCGTGTGCCTGATTTGAAGTGTGATTTTGTCGATCTCTCTGAAAAACTGCCTTATGCGGATCAGTCTATGGACTTCGTTCTGTGTCAGGAGGGCATCGAGCATGTTTCAGATCAAGCTCATGCGTTTCAAGAGTTTTCACGCATCATCAAGGATCGCGGAACTTTAGTAGTGACGACTCCGAATTATTCAAATTTAAGAGCGCGAGTTTCCTATCTTTTGAACGAGTGTGAGCTGATGGGTAAGATCATGCCACCGAACGAAGTCGATAGCGTTTGGTTCAGCCCTGGCGATCAGAACAAAGTTTATTTCGGACATGTCAATTTGATCGGAATTCAAAAACTGCGTTTGTTTGCTAAACTTGCTGATTTTAAAATGGTAAAGGTGCATGCCAACAGAGTGAACTATACGGCTTTGTTGCTGTTTCCTTTTTTATATCCATTCATCTGTTATTTTTCCTGGGCATCTTATCGTCGCATGATGCGCAAGCAGGGGAAAGAGGCTGCGGAAAAGGTTCGTGAGTCGTATCGACTGACTTTGTCTCCAGCAGTTCTTTTGCAGAATCATCTGATTGTTGAGTTTCAAAAACTACCAGGTTTAATGGCGACGGTAAAAACGAAGACGGCAGCTGCCCAAGAGTTTGTAACTTAGTTCGCAAGCTAAAGTCGGAAATAAATTTTTCCGACTTCTTTCAGACTCTAAAAGTACCAACCAAAACGGAAAAGATTCACTTGAAAAGAAATGCCAGCGGCAAAAAGATTTTTGAGAAGTTGAAAATCTCGATGGGTCGGTTGGTACGCAGAGGTGGCAATGCTCCGAGCATTGTCATTAGCAAAGTATTTTCCCGTTTTGGAGAACGGAATATTCAAACTGAAATCAGTGCCGTAGACAAAGCGATTTGACTGAAAGACTAAAGCGCTGAAGTTGAGGTTGAGGTAAACTTGGTGGATGTCTTCTTGCTCTACAAATTGTGCTCCAAGATTGTCAGTAAAATTTGTTGAGGCTTTGAAGCTTCGTTGACCAATGCCGATACCGAGAAACTTTTCCCATTCATTTTCTTGTTTTGGGTCTCTCGATGCGTATTTCCAGAAAAAATGTGCGAGATTGTATTCATCCGTGTAGGAGACAGCTCCATTCAGCTGCCCCTTGCCAGCCTGAAAGCGAACACCAAATTGTCGGTCCTCTTCGATATAATAGCTTAAACCAATATTGGTGACTGAAGACATTCCAATCCCACCAAAAAGCTCAACTTCACCTTCTTTACCAAAAGCAGAGGAAGTAAAAGAAACAAGAAATAAAAATAGAAGGTTTCTAAGTTTGAGTGGCATAGCTCATGATCTAGTTAAAGAGTTCTTCAGTAAAGTGATATCTTTTAAAAGTACCAGCCAAGACGGAACAGAGTTATTTGAAACGAAAGCTCGGAAGCCATTACGTTTTTTAAGAAATCAAAATCACGTTGGATTGATTTATAAGTTGAGGGAGCCTCTCCTTGGGCGTTGGCATTGGCTGTGTAGTTAGACTCAGTGTTCATTGAATAGCGCAAGCTAAAGTCGGTACTTAAGCTGATTCCATTTGAGTAGAACATGGAAGCTGTCATATTTAAAGTGAGATAGGTTTTTTCAATCTGCTGAGTCTCTATAAACTGACGTCCAGCATTTTCACTATAGTTAGTTTCAATCGTTAAATTTTGCTGACCAACTCCCACGCCGACAAACTTTTCCCAATCCGAAGTTTTATTGCTTCTGTTGGCAAAAAACAAAATTTCTTTGAAGCCGTCGTTGTAGCCAACTCGACCAGACATAGCACCTTGCCCTCCTTGAATGCGGATGCCCACATCGTTGGGGTTGTTGTGGTAGTAGGTCAGACCATAAATGCTAAGGGCGGGGGCTCCAAGCCCCAGAAAACCTTCAAAGGTGCGGACAGGGCGAACTTTAATTTCTTCGAAATCAAAAGCACTGGAAAGGCAAGGTGTGCTGAATAAAAAAAGCAATGCCACTAATAACAGAAATTGAGATCGCTTCATTATAGCTTGAACCCTGGCCTGTTTAATGGGGAAGGTTTTAGTGAGCAGTGTCTTTTTTAGATGGACTGGCGCTTCTTTTTTCCAGATCAGCAGCCAACGAGTTGAGGCCATCGATGATGTCTTTAAATTCGTCATTGCGTCTTAATTTTTCACGAGCAGAATAGTTTCCGGCGTTTAAAGCTGCAATCAAAGCTTTGATTCGCACAGCAGGTCCTAAAAAGCGATGTGATACAAAGATGCCAATTCCAACTGAAAGAACAAATATGGCAATGATACCGGCAATCGAAAGAAACCAAGCCCAATTTAAATTTTTTTCGAGCTCCATCATTATCCCAGGTTCGAAGTTCATTTTAATTGCATAGCTCGTGATAGTTTCCACGACCACTCCCATCAAGTGAACTTGCAGGTAGCCTACGGCGATGATGAGTGTGATGAAAATGTAAAGTCCATACTGAAGCTGTGAGCCTGGTTTTAGTAGGAAGTTCTTAAGTTTGCGGTGATTATTAAAAAGCATCAAAGCTCCGTAAGTCGGGTGTTCTATCAATCGTCACAAAACCAGGAGCTATTGTCAAATTTTGCTTCAAGGGGGAGCAAGAGACAGTCTGTCCGAACCTTCCTAAGCTGGACTTCGGAAGGGGACTCAGTTTTGCGGCTATCGCACGTTGAGGATCTTTTTTCCATCATCGGATAAATGTAGATCGAGTGTCTGCTGACTGTTCATTTTATCTTTTAAAATTGAACAAAAGGGATGCTCTTTAAAACCAGAAGTGTATTGCTCAAAATATGCAAGTTGTGGGCTTGAAGCCTGAGGACTTGTGTAAATAAGGACACCGTAAGCTAGGGACTGAGTGCCGATTTGCTGGATTCCACATTGTATTTGAAAGGCGATGGCTAAGCTGATGAGCATGGGTTTTTATAGCGAAGCCCAATGAATTAATCTAGTCTGGAACACTGGGTGTGAAAAAAAGAGTGTTTAAATTTTTGACATACCACGAGGCTTTAGAAGTGAAAATTCGTCCCAACTAGCATTGTGAAGACCTGCTGCGATTTTGTGACAACGTGAAAGTCTTGGTCAATGCGCTCCATGGCTCTGCCGCGTCCACCAATATAATATCCGCCAAAGGTGTAAGCGATTTTGTTGTCGGCGATAAAGACAATATTGGCACTGAATCCAGCTTGATCGATATGTTCACCTTGATGCCGTTTTATTGAGGGGTCCGGGTCAGGGTAAGGAGAGAGGTTTGAAAAAAGTCCTCCTCGTAGCATAAGCCAGTCTGTAAATCTTTTTTCGAGCCCCAGAGATAAATTAGTAACTGGTCTGCGTACAACGTGAGTGCCACGTGATGGACTGTTGATCATGTCGTAGGTAAGGCCTTCGTAGAAATCTCCGGTGATTGAAATTTCAATACCGTTATCAAATAATTTAGAGGTGCCAATGGAGAGCTTAGCAGGAATGAAAGCTTTGGATTCTAAATTGTTTTGATTGATTTCAGTCGAAGCGTAAGGATTGGTTTTGGTTAACGACTCAAAGTAAGTGGCTGAATTGTTCACCGGAATTCCGCGAGTGCGGAAACTGGCTCCAAAGTTCCAGCCATTTTCAAAGCGATGCAGATAACCTAAAATCGGCACAACAGCGTTCTCTACCAGAGTTTCTTCTGAATTGAATATAATAGCTTCATTGGCGTTGGGGTAGCTTCGGTCTTGAATCGAACGCATAAAGTTTCGTGCGGTATAGTAAACTGTTAGTCCCCAAGAGCTATTTTCAGAAAGCTTGTGTGAGAGAGTTCCACCAGCCCAGAGAGTTTCGTCGGTGTATGACAAAGTGCTGGTGTTTTCATTGGAAGACTTTAAGTCTCCTTTGAAAGTTTCATACTCAGGAACCAGAATCGAAAGACCCATCGTCCATTCGCCTTTGCGGATCACGCTTCCTGTAGAAGAGGGCAGCGAACGAAAAAAACCAGTGCTCACTTTGAGTGGTGTTTGCGTGTAATCGCTTTCTGATCCATATTGCGTATCATATTTTTTATAAATTCCCACTGCCGCTGAAAAAGCAGAACCAGTTGACTGCGCGAGAAGTGCGGGATTGTAATAAGCTGCCGACGATGTATCGTTAAGAAGAGCCGTTCCAGCGCCACCCATACCCGCAGATCGATCACCTAAAATGATAGAGTTGTAGTTCGCAAGCTGTGCAAACGCCGGACTTAAGAAAAGCAAAAGCTTTATTAAAATAATCATGCTTAAAGCGTAAACTAAGAATTCCTCAGAAGGTACGCCGTACCTTTTTGAATTGCGGCGCGCCAAAATTTATTCTTATTTGTGCAGCTTTTTGTAGATTGAAATTATTTTCGCTCCAAAATCAATTCTTTGTAACCAGTGTGTCCGTCGTTCTCGCGTTTAAAGGAAAGATCTGTGTGCTCCAGAAGAACTATTTCCGCTGTGGTATAGATTTCGCAGCCGTCCATCAAGTGACCGCCTAAAACTTTGCCTTCAAAATTGCTCACTGAGAGATGTAAATGAATGCCGTCTAAACTAAGTGTGCCATTAAGTGAAATGATCTCGAACGGACCTTGAAATTCGACGACATCTTTGCCTCCCGACATACGCATATGGGCTTTGGTCAGGCTGCCGACAGAGCTGATGACTGTGGCTGCGTGCAGTCGATGCTGCTGGCAATAAAATAGAAGCTCTTTTTTTAAATCTTGTCCTGGTTTAAGGCGAAAACAATGGCTGATGACAGAACTAGTAAATGGTTGAGTGCTCACAGGGTCTCCCTTTCGTTGCAGGTTGAGTTGGCGGTGCAGAATACAGACTTTACCAACATAATCTTTGTGAGAGGCCTCTTGAAGGAGTATTATCACACTACGGTAAAACCTGTCTTATTCGAGGTACAAACTAATGAAAATTTATTCTGATATTACAAAGACAATTGGTCAAACCCCTTTGGTTGAAATGCAAAGAATTGGCAAAAACTTACCAGGTAAGGTGTTACTAAAATTAGAATTTTTCAATCCGTTGGGATCCGTCAAAGATCGCATCGGCAATGCCATGATTGAAGAAGCAGAGCGCACTGGGAAACTCAAGCCAGGAATGCAGATCATCGAGCCTACCAGTGGAAATACAGGCATCGCTTTGGCTTTTGTTTGCGCAGCCAAAGGGTATCCTTTGACGTTGACCATGCCTGAAACTATGTCGGCAGAGCGAAGAACTTTGTTGTTGTTATTAGGCGCGAAGATTGTTTTGACTCCGGGGCCTTTGGGAATGAAAGGTGCTATTGCTAAAGCAATAGAGCTAACAGAAAAAACGGCGAACAGCTGGATGCCTTCTCAGTTTGAAAATCAAGCCAACCCGGCAGTTCATCGCGAGACAACAGCACTTGAGATTTGGAACGACACCGATGGGCAAGTTGATATTGTCGTAAGTGGTGTTGGGACTTCCGGTACAATCACGGGAGTCGGGCAAGTTTTAAAAGCAAAAAAATCCTCTGTGAAAATGATTGCGGTGGAACCTGTTGAAAGCCCGGTGCTTTCAGGTGGAAAACCGGGGCCGCATAAAATTCAAGGCATCGGTGCAGGCTTTGTGCCTTCAGTGATGGATCGCTCTGTCGTTGATGGAGTTGAGCAAGTGACTTCCGAAGAGTCTTTGAAGATGGCCAGAGAAGTCATTAAAACCGAGGGCATCCCTGTGGGGATTTCTTCAGGTGCTGCGATCACTGCAGGTCTGCGCTTGGCAGCGAAAGAAGAAAATCGCGGTAAAAATATCGTCGTGATTGTTCCAAGTTATTCAGAAAGGTATTTATCTACTTTGTTAGCCGAGCAGGAGCGACAAGAAGCTTTGTCTTTGCCTGTTTCCACTGTGGATGAATCTTACTTGGTACGAGTGAAATAGTTTAGTATGGTGCCTTTTATTGTTCCAGCTAAAGATAAAGTTCTATTGCGTATTGGCGAGGGGGAAGAAGTTTCCTCCTTGGCTCAGACCGAGTTCGATATCTTTATTTGGAATGTTTATAAAGGGCAGAAAGCACATATTTTTGAAACTGACTTTCGTGCGCTGGGCGAGGGAAAAGATTTTATTCTGTTGCAGGAAGCGACGATCGATCAGCGCATGCCACGAATTTTGAAAGAGGACTTTAGTAAATATCAATGGAATCTGGCGCAGAGCTTTCACTATAAGAAAGATCTTTCAAGCACGGGAGTGGCTATTGGTTCAAAAGTCCGTTCCGAATCTGTTGAGTTCATTCGGGCAAAAAGTCGCGAGTTCTTTTTGCTAACCCCGAAGTTAACTATTTTTAGTGAGTACAACTTTGGTGGTCATCGCGTTTTGATGGTCTGTACTCACATGTTGAATTTTGTTACGCTGAAAGCCTTTACGGAATCCCTATACGAAGTTGCGCAAAAAATTTCTTCCTTTTCGGGGCCTGTTGTACTAGCGGGGGACTTTAATACTTGGAATTTTAAACGTTACCTAGTGATGAAAAATATCTTTAGAGATTTAGGGCTTGAGCATGTGGATCTAGACAACGATGGCCGTCTTTTAAAGCTGGATCATATTTTTGTTCGTGGAGTGGAAGTCGTCAAAGCGCAAGTTCTTCACACTGTGATTAGTTCGGATCATTTTCCATTGGAAATAAAAATTAAGCTGCCCTAAACGAATTTTGTCGAGCAGCTTTGATATATGAGTTCTTGTGATTTATTTTTTTGTTTGCTCTTGTGCCCAGTGGAAAAGTTCATCCGGAGAAAGCCCTGGGGTGCCTTCGAGTTTCCAATAGTTCTTTGGCCAAAAGTTTTTATTAAAACGCATCGGGTTTGGTGGAATGCCCAAAAGCTTGCCAATCAGTTCCGTGCAGTAAATTGCATCATCACTCCAGGAATACCAAAAATCAAAAGGTCGATTCCAGTAGGGATTTATTTGAGCAAGAGTGATTGTTTGCGGGATTTCGACAACTTCAGCAACGACGCCGCGTTTTTGCAACTGCTCCCACGTGATTAAAGCAACGCCTTCACCGGGATAAGCGTTCAACCATTTGTCGCCGATTTCATCAAACTGCAAAGCTGTATGCACGAAGCGTCCACCGGGTTCGTATTGCACCAAATTGCCGTTGCGATCGTACATCTCTAGAAAGGCAATGCGGGACCCTGCGAAGGCATCAGTTTGAAGGACTAAGTTTGCAATGATGAAGGTGAGAATAGCCAGCCACGTTTTCATGGCTGGACTTTTACTGTGGCAGAACCCCAAAGGCAAGGGCCCGAAAGGGTTTAGAATATTTTCAGGAATTGGTGGAAGCGAACCAGTATTTTGGAGATTTAACCCAAGTCATAAACTCTCCGCCAAGGCTTGCCCCGATAAACCACAACAAGCCCCCTTCAAGGGTGACTTCGTGGCTGATGACGGAAAAACCACCTAAAGATAGCAAGGCCAGAGTGGCCACTGTTAGAGTGCGAGAAAGTTTAATACGCAGCCACTCTTCTGGTTTTAGTAGGAATCGGGCGACTAAAAAGGTGATGATAAAGTAATGAGCACCGCACAAGGCATGGCAAAAAGTCGGGCTGATTTCCATGAAGTAGTGCATAAGGCCTCCTCCATGAAAAAATAATTGCACGCCAAACTGTTCACAGCTGATCAGGGTCAGGAAGGAGCCAACAAGATGGGCTCCGCCAAGTTTAGTGGCCACGAGCCAGCTTGAGGGACGTTCCGTCAAAATTTGTTGATGGATTTTCGCTAGTACCGCAGAGGAGGGAGCGGCTGCGGAAGGGGAGGTTTCATTGGCAAAAGACTGGAAATCTTTTTTTATGTCTTTCATTAAGTCCTCCTTTTTAAATTCCGCAAGTAGCGTAAGCTGCGACTGACAATTTGACGAATATTCGCTTCGGACTCTTTCAGTCGTTGGGCGATCTCTTCGTACTCCAGTTCCTCTAAGTAGCGCAAAGACATCACTTCTTGCTCGCGATCTCCTAGTTCCTTGAGGAGGGCGTGGGCCTCGTCCTTCGATTCTATTTTAGGAGCAAATTCCTGGTTTTGTGACAAAGAATTTTGTGAGACGGAGTCACTCCACTCAGTAAAGTCCTTAATTTCGCGATTTTTATAGTCTTTAAGCTCACTTCGAGTAATGACATAGATCCAGGCCAGGGCCTGATGGCGAGGGTCGTAAAGGTGCTTTTTACGGTATATTTGCAGAAAAACGATTTGCAGAAGGTCGTCACAGCGTTCCGGCGACAACCCTCGTCTTAGACAATAGCTTTTAATTCGCGAAGCATGACGAGCAAAGAGCTGGTCCAACGCAGAGCCGTCGCCGTCAGCGAGGTGTAAGAGAAGCTCTTCATCGGAGTAATTTGGTTTTTGTTTGCTCATTCTGCTCGCTTCGTTGTCTGAAAAGGATTTCTCATCCTAGTCGGCCTTTTCTTTGCAGGCTAGAATAAAAAATTGCTAAAAAAATAAGCAAAGTTTTTCATTAATGCGCTGCAATTCAAAAAGGTACGGCGTACCTCCTGGATTGACTTCATGCGGTGGGGTCGGGTACCTCTAAGCCTTCGTATTTTAAACGAGAAATCAAACACGGAGTGCAACAATGTTTAGTGAATCTTTGCTAATTTCTCCGGCGATTGCTGGGGTTGTTGGTTTGTTCGTTGCTTTGGCGCTATACCTTCGAGTGAAGGCACAGCCAGCAGGCAATGAGACAATGAATCGCATCGCGGGCTATGTTCGCGAGGGCTCTATGGCCTTCCTTGTACGTGAGTACAAGGTTCTTTTTGTCTACGCTATTTTCGTAGGCGCAGCTCTTTGGTTCGCTTTGGGCGGAATCGCAGCGGGATCTTTCATCCTCGGTGCTTTCTTGTCTTTGCTTGCGGGCTTCTTCGGTATGAAGGCGGCAACTTATGCCAACGTTCGTACTTCTCAAGCAGCAGCGGGTGGCTCTAAAGCCGCAGCTTTGTTGGTTGCTCTTGATGGCGGCGCTGTCATGGGTCTTTCTGTTGCCGGTCTAGGTCTTATCGGACTTGGTGTTCTTTATTATATGTTCCAAGGTCAACAAATCGTTGGCACAATTCTACACTCATTCGCAGTGGGAGCTTCTTCGATCGCACTTTTTGCGCGTATCGGTGGTGGTATCTACACGAAAGCGGCTGACGTGGGAGCGGACATCGCGGGTAAAGTTGTTGAGAACATTCCTGAAGATGATCCTCGCAACCCTGGTGTTATCGCTGATAACGTGGGTGACAACGTCGGTGACGTTGCTGGTATGGGCGCTGACATCTATGAGTCGATGGTCGCTGCGATCGTGTCTGCAATGGCGATTGCTTTGACTATTCCTACTGAAGGTTTGTCTCAGTTGATCGAAGGTGGAACTCCAGAAGCACTTCGCACTGCGGGTGTGACTTTGCCTTTGTTGCTTTCAACTCTTGGTTTGGTGATTTCAATCGTTGTGATCTTTGCGGCTCGTGCATTTAAAAATGGCAAGCCTGCAACTGTTCTTCGCAACGCTTTGATCGTTCCACCAATTCTTTTGACGATTGCTTCTTACATCATCATGCCAATGTTCGGCATTAGCCAAGCAGTGACTGTTGCTTTGGCAGCAGGTGCTTTCGGTGGTGCTTTGATCGGTTTGATCACTGAGTACTACACAGCAGCTCGTCCAATCCGTCTAGTTGCTGAAGCCGCTTTGACTGGTGCGGGAACTGGTGTGATCCGTGGTTTGGCTGTCGGTATGGAATCAACTGCGATCCCAATGTTGATCGTTGTTGCAGCAGCTTACGTTGCTGACCAAGCTTTGGGTCTTTACGGTATCGCTATGGCCGCTGTTGGTATGTTGGCAGGTACTGCTGTTGTTATGACAGTAGATGCTTACGGTCCAATCGCTGACAACGCGGGTGGTATCTCTGAAATGTCTGGTCTTGGTAAAAACGTTCGTGACATCACTGACGAATTGGATGCCGTTGGAAATACAACTGCAGCTATCGGTAAGGGATTTGCGATCGGTTCTGCGATCTTGACAGTTTTGGCGTTGTTCTCTGCATTCAACATGGAAGTAAACCATGTGCGTGAGACGGCAGGTCTTGCAAAAATGTCTTTGGATCTAACTTCTTCTGGCGTTTTGATCGGTATTTTGTTGGGTTCTATCCTGCCGTTCCTTGTTGGTTCAACAACAATGACTGCGGTTGGTAAAGCGGCTCAAAAAATCGTAGTTGAGATTGCTCGTCAGTTTAAAGAAATTCCAGGTCTTCGTGAAGGTAAGGCTGAGCCTCAACCTGCGAAAATCGTGGATATCGCAACTCAAGCAGCTTTGTGGGAGATGGTTCTTCCTGGCATGATCGCAATTTTGGCTCCAGTAGCTGTTGGTTTCTTGATGGGACCTCAAGCTTTGGCAGGTCTTCTTGCCGGTGGTTTGGCTGTTGGTGCGACTATGTCTTTGTACATGGCGAATGCGGGTGGCGCTTGGGATAATGCTAAAAAATTCATCGAAAAAGGTGGATTGCCTGGACATCCTAAAGGTTCTGACGCGCACAAAGCGGCCGTTGTTGGTGACACTGTTGGTGACCCATTCAAAGATACATCTGGCCCTGGTATCGCGATCTTGATCAAAGTTATGTCTGTTGTTTCTTTGTTGATCGCACAATTGATCGCAACTATCGGCGGTTAATTGAAGG
>CAYSKF010000022.1:0-61020 GCA_964431515.1 uncultured Bdellovibrio sp. | reverse complement strand
AAGATCTCAACTAAACGAAGAGCCGCATAAGGGGCATCGTCGTACCCATAGTTGCGATCTGCAAAAAACACGTGACCAGACATTTCTCCACCAAATGGGGCTTTTTCGGTTTTAATTTTTTCTTTAACAAGAGAATGGCCTGTTTTCCACATGATGGGCTGACCACCATGTTTCGCAACATCCTGATAAAGACGATCAGAGCATTTTACGTCGCCAATGATTTTGGCCCCTTTTTGTGTTTCAAGGATGGAACGAGAGATGATAACCATCAACTCGTCACCATAAATCATGCGACCAGTATGATCGACGACACCGATTCTATCGGCATCCCCATCAAAACCAATACCGCAAACAGCACCTTCTTTAAGAACTTGTGCTTTCAAGTCCACTAGGTTTTCTTCAACTGTAGGATCTGGATGGTGGTTTGGAAAAGTGCCGTCTGGTTGTTCAAATAAAATAGTTGGTTTTAAACCAACAGCTTCAAAGAGCCCACGTACGACAGAACCCCCTGCCCCATTGCCGCAATCAAGAACAACTTTTGTGTCCTTGATTTTTCCAAACTCTTTCGCGTATCGCTGATAGTAAAGAGGTTTGATATCCAAGTGCTCCTCAGAGCCCTGACCATCAATAAAGTTTCCTTGGTCGATGATGTGCTTTAGTTTCTGAATCTCAGCCCCAAAGATTGTACCTTTGCCAACAGAGATTTTAAAACCATTATACTCTGGAGGATTGTGTGAGCCAGTAACTTGAATAGCTCCAGAAATCCCCTGCACTTCAAAAGTTGAAAAATAACAAACAGGAGTTGTGACAAGTCCAAGATGAACAACTTTTGCCCCAGAGTCTGTTAGACCCCTGGATAGATTTTTTATGATTGCCGGACAACTTTCTCTGGCATCGTGACCAAGAGCCACTGTGGGGTTCATAACCCCAGCCACTTCCTTCATATAAACAACATAGGCGCGACCCAGGAGGTAAGCAAAGTGATCGTCAAACTGACCGTTGTACACACCGCGAATATCGTATTCTCTAAAAATGACTGGTTGAAACATAAACACCTCAATATTGTCGAAAAAATAGAAATATAATTTTAGAGCCTTAGAGTCGAGCTAATTTTATGGCCCATCTTATGGCATCAATCATCGAATTTGGATTTGCGACATCCAAGCCGAAGATGTCTTTGGCCGTACCGTGATCTACGCTAGTACGTACAAATGGCAGCCCTAAGCTAACATGAACTCCGCTGTCTTGACCATGGATCATCTTAAATGGAATCAAACCCTGGTCGTGATACAAAGTTAAAAAGACCGAGTATTTTTGCCAATTTTTATTTAAAAAAGCAGCATCAGGCACAAGGGGTCCTTCTATTGGAATGCCATGAGCCAGAGCAAAGGAGTGGATCTTTGTAAAAAGAGACTTTTCCTCCTGGCCAATAAGTCCTGACTCTCCTGCATGAGGGTTTAGGCCCAAGATGCCTATAGGTTTTCTCTTGGATGAGGAAGCAAGTCTTTCTCTCAGCAGATTGGCGTTGAGTAGCGCATTTTGGAGTACTTTTGAGTTCAATGATTTAGAAACAGCTGCAAGAGGAATGTGTCCTGTCGCCAGTACCACATTGAATTCTTGACCCAAAAATCCCATATTCACAGATTTAACTTTAGAGATACGTTTGAGAATATCAGTATGTCCTAAGTCGTCAAAACCAGCTTCTTTAATACTAGTTTTAGAAAGTGGACCTGTTGCCATTCCTTGAAGATTCTTTTTACAGCAGGCTTTTGCTGTAGCCTCAACCCAATGAGCGGGAGATAGATCAGAGCATAGATCAATGAGACCTGGTGTTTTTAGATTCAAGGCCTCGTCAAAAGTTTTAACAGTTTGCCGTTTCCATTTTTGATCAATCAGGTGAAGATATTTTGCAGATGCCTGCGGTGATCTCCACAAAATAAACTGCACATTTTTTTGTGGACCAATCTGATTGAGGGCTTTAGCTGTGACCTCAAATCCAATGCCATCAACATCGCCCGTTGTAAGTGCAATTTTTATTTTACTCATTGATTCTAATGAAGGACTCATCTCGTTTGGCTTGCAACCAGCTTTTCAGCTGCCTTTTGAAGCTGGCCTCAAGAAGCATAGCTTTTATTCTTTCTTTGGCTTTTTCAAACTTAGGGTCGACTGTCAACTTTCGGCTCGTCAATTTGACGATATGAAAACCCCGACGAGATTTCACGATGGGTGTGGTTTCGCCGACTTTTAAACTAGAAATAGACTCTTCAATTTCTGCTATAAACTCTCCAGATTTAAAAGTCCCAAGGGATCCCCCAGCTGTAAAGTTTTGATCTTCACTAAATTGCTGTGCTAGGTTTTCAAAGGATTCACCATTGCGTAGCTTTCCAAGGACTGTTTCCGCCCGCTTAATGGCAGCCTCAGCTCCGCCCTTTGTTGGACTAAAAAAAATATGAGAGACACTGAACTCATCTATTGATGGACGCCCCGTAGGATTGCTTTTTGTATATTCATTCAAAGCATCCTCATCAGAAATTCTAAGTTTTGAGATAATTTCCGAATCCATAAGAGAGCGTTTTTCAATATTATCTTTCAAAAATGATTTATAGTCTTCAGGGTTGATTCCCTGACCTTTGATAATATTCAGCAACTCGCTCTGAGAGACATTATTTCTTTTCGCCATGTCTTTGAGCTCTGCTTCAACACGGTCCTCAGTGACAACCAAGTTCAATCGTTTTATTTCTGAACGAAGAAGTTTTTCACTGATCAAATAGTCCAACTGAGCCTTGCGGTCTCCTTTTAGACTACTGGGGGATTTGTTAAAAAGCAGTGATTCATCAATCAATCCAGGCTGAGAAATCTTTCTTTCCAAGTCTTTAAAATCGGACTCAAGGACAATTTCAGAATTAACGATAGCAACAGTTTTTTCCACAACCTCTGCAAAGCAAGGGGTTGTTATAAAAAGTGCCAAAACAAATTTAATCATTGAAACCTCTCGTATCCACTTTTATTGAGTTGATAAGTTCATAGTCCTTTAGAACTTTACTACTTCTCAGTTGAGCATCAAGCCAAGCTACGTATTCTGCCTGCTCGCGTTGTGCTTTTAGATCTCTTATGATGCTTTCTCGAACCTCATCTAGGGTTTGTGTCGTGGCTGGAGACTTCTTTTCAACTTTGATTAAATGAAATCCAAAGGGACTTTGAATCGTTTGCAATCCTCCACCCGCTGTAAAAAGTGGATCAAAGTAGTCGACCGTACCCTTTTCAATCCAACCCACAAGACCGCCGTTCTTTCCTTCTGGCGAGATTGAAAATTTCTTTGCGATTTTTTCAAAATCTCCGTTTTTCAGATCTGCTTTAATAGCGTCTAGCTTGGCTTCTCCATCTACGACAATTTGGCGAATATAGATTCGCTCTTTAAGTTTGTATCTGTCTTTGTGGTCTTCGTAATATCTTTTTAATTCTTCATCTGTTGGTGGCCGTATTTTTTCGTTCAATTTTTTAAAAACTTCTTTTTCAACTAAAGTGTAGCGTAAGTCTTCTCGCCAGTCAGAGAACGAAATATTTTCCTGTGCAAGAGCTCTTCTGAAAGAGAGATCGTCTGGATAGTTTGCTCGCAGCTTATTAACTTCAGCATCAAGTGCCGTCTCTGTAATAACAATATTCTGAGACCGGGCCCAGTCGAGTGTTAGGCTTTTCACCAAAAAATCGCGCAGGATCTCTTCTTTAACTCGTTGAATGTTATTTGGATCTTTAGCTGCGAGAGCTTCAAAACTGCGAAGCCGACGCGCGAGCTGAGTGGCAAATTGTTTTGTCGTCAGTATGTGGTCATTCACTTTTTCCACAGGCTTAGTGGAAATTTTTTGATATTTCGAAGGACATCCAGAGAGAAGAGAAGTCATTAAAATAAAAAGCCCCGTCATGGCGGGGCTCTTCCAGCTTTTCATAGAAAATCAGTCCCTATTTTATCAAGCTCTTATTCTCTTTTATTGAATAAGATTTTTTTAGTTTATCAAAGTAGCTGTTGAAGATTTGTTTTCTTTTTTCGTCAAACACAGCAGCTCTGATTTGTCTTTTGTTTGCATTTTCAAAACTTCTTCGTCCAGTCAGCTTAATGATGTGGAAGCCAAACTGAGATTCAACAAGACCCTTTAGCTCTCCAACCTTCATGCTAGCAGCTGCCTCATAGTAACCTGGTACTAAAGTTACACGAGATTGCCAACCAATATCACCGCCGGCCTGCTTAGACAGAGCATCATCAGAGTAAAGCTTCACCAGTTCTTCAAAAGGACGTTTACTTTTTTGAACTTCAGCCAAGATCTCAGTTGCGCGTTTTTTAGCTTCTTCCACTTGTGTGGGAGTTGCCCCAGGTTTGAACTCAATAAGGATATGGCTGGTTCTGAGCTCGGGATTGTTTGCATACCAAGCCTGCATTTCTTTATCTGAAACTTGGATTTTCTGAATAAGAGGGCCAAGATCCTTTTCTAGCAATGCTTTATACATTTCCTGGTTGAGTCTTTCCAAAACAATAGGATCTTTCTGGAAGCCACGCTTTTCAGCTTCTTGTAGTCCCACTTCATAACGAACTAGATCTTCTAGGAAAAGGTCTTTAGGCGGAGGATTGATAGTTTGTGATTTCACATCACTGTACTTTTTGTTGAACTCTTCGATCGTAATATTTTTCTTACCCACTTGAGCCACAATGTCGGCAGATTTTTGTGCGTATGAGTTTCCAGAGATGAGCAACAAGATGCAGATAAAAAGTTTCATACTTTAAAAGTCCCTTTAAAAAGTTGAATACAGGTCACCTTAAAACGCTAGCATTGGGGTCAATTATCCGCAATGAATTTAGTAGCTTGCTGTCTTGCATGGTCTAAAAGGCCCTCTAACTCTAGAGCAAGGTCTGGGTTTCTAGGGTCCACCTCTCGTGGGACAGCAGGTAGTGGACCAACCCAAACGATCACAATTTTTGCGAACGGCTTCGGAAGGTAAGTCTTATTCCATGACTTTGGAAAATGAATAGCGCGATCACAATAAACTCCTGCGGCGTAGATAGGTGCAGAAATTGTTCGTGAGAGTTCGAAAACACCAGGCTTTACTTTATAAATTGGTCCCTTGGGGCCATCGACGGCAAAGCTGCAATTATAACCTTCTTTTACCAATCTCAGTAAGCCCTTGAGTGCTTGAACGCCACCTCGAGTCGACGAACCTCGGCTGAGTTTTACGCCAAGCCACTTTAAGATTGTTGCCATCAATTCGCCATCTTTTGATGTCGAGGCGATTGTTGCTAGACGATATCGAGTAATGATGGACAGTAAAACTAATTCATCGCCATGCCAGTGAGATAAAACGAAGGGCTTTCGCTCTTTTAAATCACTTAAAAGAGAATCTGGTTCAATAAGCCGAACCCTCCAAGTCCATGAAAGGGTTCGGTAAAAGACAAACACAATAATCGGAAGAATATACTTTCTAAACACGATTAATGATGAAGAGCTTTCTTAAATTCTTCAGTCAACTTCGGAACGATTTCCAAAGCATCGCCAACGATTCCGTAGGTTGCTTTCTGGAAAATAGGAGCATTTGGATCGTTGTTGATAGCAACGATAACCTTAGATCCACTCATTCCAGCAAGATGCTGAATTGCACCTGAGATACCAACAGCAATGTACAAAGTTGGAGCCACAGTTTTTCCAGTTTGACCCACTTGCATTCCGTGTCCAACCCAGCCCGCATCAACGACAGCACGTGAAGCACCAACAGTTGCACCTAATACATCAGCAAGATCATTAAGGATTTTGAAGTTAGCAGCCTCTTTAAGACCGCGGCCTCCGCCTACAATAATATTTGCTTCTGTTAAATCTAACTTTTCAGTGGCACCCTTTACGATCTCTTTAATGATCGTTTTTAAATCAGGTTTTACCAAGGCATGTTCAGTTGTCGTTGCCGATTTTGAAGCATCAGCAGGTCCTACTGGCAGTTGATTCGCGCGCATCAAAACGATCTTTACAGGTGAGTTCTCAAACTGAACTTTTGCAAAGCATTTTCCAGAATACATTGGCTTAGTTGCTGTAATGCTGTCCCCAGCAATGACCAGCTCTGTGCAGTCACTTGCGACCCCAGTCCCAAGTCTAGCAGCAACGCGTGGGAACAAATCTTTACCCAATGCTGAAGCTGAGGCAAGAATTGCGAAGGGTTGAGTTTTTTCAACCACCGCAGCGACATTCGCTGTAAAAAGCTCAGGATTGTAGGCATCCAAAGTTGCATCTTTAATGACATGAACTTCGTTCGCACCGTTTTGTGCTGCAGCTTGCACCGCATCTCCAGCTTGTGAGCCAAAAAGAACCGTCAAGACTGTGTTGCCAGACTTAGCAGCAGCCTGAATCAGCTCAACTGTACTGCGCTTAAGGGCCCCATTTGTGTGTTCACCAAAAACTAAAATTTTGCTCATGTTAAACCCCTAAAGAACTTTCGCTTCATCGCGAAGCAGTTTCACCAATTCTGCAACTTGTGCAGAGCCATCACCAGAAAGCATTTTTACCGGTGGCTTTTCCGCCGGAAGAGTAAAGCCTGAGTATTTAACTTTGATGTCGCTGCTTGGGATATTCAAAGAAGCAAACTCAACTTCCTTGATAACTTTTTTCTTAGCTTTCATGATGCCAGGAAGACTTGCGTAACGAGGCATATTAAGACCTTTGTTGGCAGCAACCATTGCTGGAGCCATCATCTGTACGACTTCTTTAGAGCCGCCTTCTACGTCGCGCTCAACTGTGATGTTTTCACCACCGAAAGCAAACTTTGAAACAACAGTAGTGTGAGGAATATTCAAAAACTCAGCAACCATCTGACCAACAGAAGAAGCATTATCGTCGATAGCTAGTTTTCCTGAGAAAACAACCCCTGCTCCACCCTCAGCTTTGATAACTTCAGCTAGAGCTTTGGCTGTTGTGAAGCTGTCTAGGTTTTCAGCATTAATTACAATAGCTTCATCCGCACCCATTGCCAGTGCTGTTCTAAGAGATTCAACAACACGAGTTTTCGGCCCAGCGCTCAAAACCCAAACCTGAGAGTCAGCATTTGCGTCACGAAGTTTCACAGCCTCTTCAACTGCATACTCATCGTAAGGATTCATGACCCACTTAATTCCCGCCGTGTCGATTCCGTTTTGATCGGGAGTGATCTTAATCTTTGTTTCGGTGTCAGGCACCTGTTTAATGCACACAAAAATTTTCATTTTTTACCCCGTATTTTAGATGTTTTGTTCTATCCCAAGTCCAGGAAAGGCAAAACTAAATTCCATATTTAACGTATTGCGAAACTTGGTGGGTCTCATAGACAAATTGAGCCCCTGAGGAGTAAGTTAAGTTCTCAATACATTATCAACAAAACAAGGGGTTCAATACCATGTCTGGATTTCTCGGCTCCACTATCGGGAAAAAGTACTTAATGGGAATCACCGGATTAGTTTGGGCGGGATTTGTTCTCGCGCACATGGCCGGTAATTTATTAATATTTGTGAGTCACGATGCGTACAACGCCTACGGACACGCGCTGACGAGCGGTAATATTATCTACGTCGCAGAAGCGGTGTTGATCTTGGCCCTTTTGGTGCATGTGTCGATGGCAGTGTCATTGACGCTGGCGAATCGTCGCGCCAAAGGATCTCGCTATGCGGTGGCAGCGAGTGGGAAGAAAAAAGTATCGCTGGCTTCGCGCACGATGGCAGTTCAAGGCTCTCTGGTCTTGGCTTTCATTATTCTTCACATCGTAACATTCAAGTACGGTACCTACTACGAAACAACAGTTGATGGCGTTGTTATGCGTGACTTGGCTCGCCTTATTATCGAAACATTCCAGAGCCCTGGATATGTAATTTGGTATGTGGTGTGCTTGGTTCTTTTAGGCTTTCATTTGTCTCACGGCGTGGGTTCTACATTTCAGTCGTTAGGTCTTATGGAAGGCACATATCGCAATCTTTGGAAGAAGCTCAGCTATGGTTATGCAGTTGTCGTTGCTGCGGGTTTTCTTTCTCAACCAATTTACCTCTTTCTTTTTGGGAACTAAGGAGCATTGAAAATGGCTATTAAACTAGACAGCAAAATACCCAGTGGTCCTATTGAGTCCAAGTGGGAAAAAACAAAATTTGAAAATAAACTAGTCAATCCTGCGAACAAACGTAAGCACTCTGTTATTGTTGTAGGGACTGGCCTGGCGGGAGCTTCTGCGGCTGCTTCTTTGGGAGAGCTTGGATATAAAGTAAAAGCTTTCTGTGTGCATGAGTCTCCTCGTCGTGCGCATTCCGTTGCGGCTCAGGGTGGAATTAATGCGGCGAAAAACTATCAGAACGATGGTGATTCCACTTATCGTCTTTTTTATGACACCATCAAAGGTGGTGACTTCCGCGCTCGTGAGGCCAACGTTTATCGTCTTGCTGAAGTTTCAGCGAATATTATCGATCAGATGGTTTCTCAGGGTGTTCCTTTTGCGCGTGAGTACGGTGGAACTTTAGCGAACCGCTCATTCGGTGGTGCTCAAGTTTCTCGTACTTTCTATGCTCGAGGTCAGACAGGTCAGCAGTTACTACTGGGTGCCTACTCTGAGATGATGAGACAAGTTGATGCCGGCAACGTTGAGCTTCGCTATCGTCGTGAGATGTTGGATCTTGTCGTTGTCGATGGCAAAGCAAGAGGCATCATCGTTCGTAATCTTCTTACGGGCGAAATCGAATCTTATGAAGCCGATGCGGTTGTTATCGCAAGCGGTGGTTATTCGAACGTGTTCTTCTTGTCTACAAATGCGATGAATTGTGCTGTGACAGCAGCGTGGAAAGCGCATAAGCGTGGTGCTTATTTTGCGAATCCTTGCTACACCCAAATTCATCCGACATGCATTCCCGTACACGGAGAAAATCAGTCTAAATTGACTTTGATGTCAGAGTCTTTGCGAAATGATGGACGTGTTTGGGTTCCAAAAGCAGTTGGTGACAAACGTCATCCGAACGACATTCCAGAAAACGAAAGAGATTATTACTTAGAGCGTGTTTACCCTTCTTTTGGTAACTTGGCTCCTCGTGACGTGGCTTCTCGCCAAGCGAAATACGCTTGTGATGAAGGCCGTGGCGTTAACGAAACTGGTAAAGCAGTTTACTTGGATTTCGCAGACTCTATTAAACGATTGGGTGAGCAAAAGATTTCTGAACGTTACGGAAATCTTTTTGAAATGTATGATAAAATTACAGGTCAAAATCCGTACAAACAACCAATGATGATTTATCCAGCTCCACACTACACTATGGGTGGACTATGGGTAGACTACAACTTGGAATCAACAATTCCAGGCTTGTTCGTTGCGGGCGAAGCCAACTTCTCGGATCACGGTGCGAACCGCCTTGGTGCTTCTGCGTTGATGCAAGGTCTTGCGGATGGTTACTTTGTTCTTCCTTACACACTTGGAAATTATCTTGGTGGAACTAAGCTAGAAAAAGTTAATACAAATCATGATGCCTTCAAGGCAGCAGAAGATGGTGTTAAGAGCGATATTTCTAAGCTGATGGGAATCAAGGGCAACAGAACGGTTGATAGCTTCCATAAAGAACTGGGACATATCATGTGGGAAAACTGTGGTATGGCTCGAAATGAAGCTGGCTTGAAAAAGTCCATCACTGAGATTCAAAAGCTTCGTGAAGAGTTCTGGCACAATGTTAGAATTCCTGGTGATGCGAATTACATCAATGCAGAGCTTGAAAAAGCGGGCCGCGTGGCAGACTTCTTGGAGCTTGGCGAGTTGATGTGTCGTGATGCTTTGGAGCGTAAAGAATCATGCGGTGGTCACTTCCGTGAGGAGTACCAAGTTGATGGTGAAGCTAAGCGTGATGACGCTAACTTCTGCCATGTGGCTGCTTGGGAATACACAGGAGAAAACAAAGCTGAGGTTCGTCACACTGAAGAACTGACTTTTGATAACGTGCACTTGGCAACTCGTAGCTATAAATAAGAGGCGTAAAATGGCTGATAAAAATATCAATTTAACTTTGAAAGTTTGGAGACAAAAAGGCCCGAAAGATCAAGGGGCTTTTGCCGAATACAAGGCCAAGAATGTTTCTGTCGATGCATCTTTCTTAGAGATGATCGATGCCGTTAATGAAGAGCTTGTCTCCAAAGGAGATGAGCCCATTGCATTTGATCACGACTGCCGTGAAGGTATTTGTGGAACTTGTGGTTTTGTTATTGATGGCGAACCTCACGGTCCTTTGAAGTCGACCACAGTTTGTCAACTTCACATGAGAAACTTCAATGATGGAGCTACTCTAACTATCGAACCATTCAGAGCGCAGGCATTTCCTGTGATCAAAGATTTGATGGTTAACAGATCGGCTTTTGATCGCATTATTTCAGCAGGTGGATATATCACTTCCAATGTTGGTAATGCAGTAGATGCCAATGCAGTGTTAGTGCCTAAAGCCGACGCTGATGAAGCAATGTCTTCAGCAACTTGCATCGGTTGTGGTGCTTGCGTAGCAGCTTGTAAAAATGCTTCTGCGGCGTTGTTCACATCTGCAAAGATCTCTCATATGGCTTTGTTACCTCAGGGTCAAATCGAGCGAAAAGAGCGGGCTTTGCGCATGGTTGCGGCGATGGATGCAGAAGGTTTTGGATCTTGCACAACAACAGGTGCTTGCGAAGCTGCGTGCCCTAAAGAGATTCAATTAACAAATATTTCACGCATGAATCGTGAGTTCTTTGTTGCTAGTGCTACTCAGCGCCCTAAGCACAAAGATGGCGGTGCAGGCTAAGGTTAGTTTGTTAAAATCTTAATGTTTTCTATTAAAAGGAGCTCCCTGGAGCTCCTTTTGTTATTTTTCTGCTAACTTCATTAACCTTTAAATTACGCGTCGAAAGTCTTTCTCAAAGAGAGACAACAAGAGCACGTCAACTTCCACGATTTTCTTCTTAAGTATAAGCATCAATTTTCCGAAACCAGACTAAAGGTTGAGTTATGAAGAAAATTGACTTGTTAATGCAAGAATTGGGTTTCAAAAAAGATGCTCCAGACAGTGTGAAAGAAGCATTTATAAAGCATCTTATTAAAGCTTCTACGGGTGTTAATGTAATGACCCCATCCGAGAAGCAAGAGATCCGTTTAAATCCTCAGACTGTTGTTTCCTTAAAGACTCCCGAGCAGCTGAGTTTTGATTTTATGGAACCCAACCCCGCCTCGCCTTCTCCAAAAAAGGCTGTTTCATAGTCTAGGGCTTTGAATAATTGAAGGAGATTTTCTCGACTTAGGTATTGAAAATCCCAGACTAACAACTAAAAAAACTATTCTTTCCGTAATAGCTCTAGAAATAGATAACTATGTCTTTCTCACATTGGTACCATTTTGGAACTGGAATGTGACAAAACCACCCAGTGAAGGAGAAAGACATGAAGTGGCTTTTTGAGAGAGCTTCCAAAGTAGTTGCAGTGAGTGCGTTATTCTTTGGAACAAATGTATTTGCATCCGCACCCGAATCAGTTCCTGGTGAATACATTGTAAAGCTTAAGGACTCCGTTTCTGCATATTCGTCTGTAAATGTATTGAGTCAGCAATTAGGCGCATACGTTAAAGACACGATCCCTGGTCAAAACATCGTTGTGATCAAACGACCTGTGTTTGAAATACAATCCAATGTTTTAAAGTCTTTGGCACAAAATCCATTAGTGGAAATTGTAGAGCCTAACTACATCTACAGAATTAATAAAACTCCGAACGACCCTCTTTTGGGCCGCTTGTGGGGCTTAAAAAATATTGGTCAACAAGACTCAGAAAGAAAAACCGGTATTGCGGGAACTGACATCAGTGCTGAGCAAGCTTGGGACATCACAACAGGATCTAAAGATGTGATTGTGGCTGTGATCGATACGGGCGTTGATTACAATCATGAAGATCTTAAAGGTAACATGTGGACTAATGAGGCAGAACTCAAAGGAAGCCCTGGTGTTGATGATGACGGAAATGGCATCATTGATGACATCTACGGTGCAAGCTTCGTTGATGCTGCAAAGCCAACTGGAAACCCATTAGATGACCATGGCCACGGTTCTCACTGCTCTGGAACAATTGGTGCCAGCGGTAACGATGGAAAAGGCATTGTGGGTGTTGCATGGAATGTGCGCATCATGGGTGTTAAATTCCTTTCTGCAAGTGGCTCTGGTTCTTTGGATGGAGCGCTAAAAAGTATCGACTATGCAACAAGAATGGGTGCAAAAATTCTATCCAACTCTTGGGGCGGTGGCGGCTACTCAGAAACATTGAAACAAGCGATTGAAAGATCCCATACGGCTGGCACTCTTTTCGTTGCAGCAGCTGGTAATGAATCAAATAACAATGATGCAAATCCAACTTATCCTGCAACTTACGATGTGCCCAATGTGTTGTCTGTAGCTGCGGTTGATAACAGAGGTCAAATTGCTTCATTCTCTAACTACGGAAAAAGCAAAGTACACGTGGGAGCTCCTGGTGTGAATATCTATTCTTCAATAATTAAAGGAGGATATGATTCTTGGTCAGGAACTTCAATGGCGACACCTCACGTGTCTGGTATGGCAGTTCTTTTGGCTTCTAATGAGCCAAACTTGAGCAATGTTGAAATGAAAGAAAGAATCATCGCAACATCTAAGCCTGTCCCAGGTCTTCGTGGCAAAGCTCGTGGCGGGATGGTTAATGCCTATGCGATGTTGACGAATACGACTCCGCCGCCAGATGTGAATGATCCTGCTAACTGGCAAACGGTGACAGCTTCTATTTCTTCCGCTCATCCTTATAAGGAAAAAACGAAAGAAGAGTTTGAAGTTCGTGTTCCGGGAGCAAAACAAATTGCGTTGTACTTCGCAAAATTTGATACAGAACGTGATTATGATAAGATTGAGCTTTTTGATGCTGCTGGAAAAAAAGTTGCAACAATCAGCGGTAAGAACGATGATTCTTTCTCAACACCGATTGATGGAGAGTATGTGAAAGTTGTTTTCACTTCTGATGACTCTGTTAATCGCTATGGATTTGATATTACAAAAGTTGCCTGGAGATAATACAAAAGGCAGCCGGAGGATAAGAGGCCACAATGAAGACTGTGTGGCCTTTTTATTTTTTCCTAGATTCAGCCAAAAACTTTTCAATCTTTAGGTTTGTGTATTCTGGGAAGTCCAATTGGGTGCAGTGCGATCCATATGGCACTAGAACAAACTCCGAATGCTTAATTTTTTCTTTAAAGTGATGTTGAAATTGAATGGGTGTCACGTTGTCTTTTTCACCCGACAGTATCAGGGTCGGAACATCGATTTTCTCCAAGACAGATTCCCCATCGTACTCCATTAAAACTTCAAACATGCTCAAGAAAACATCCAAATTCAGTCTTGCAACACCCCGCATATAAACTTCAATGTCTTTCATGTGGGTCACCTTTAAATTAAACCCACCTGCCAAAGCTGCTATATAAATGGACATCGGATTATCGACAGCTGTTTTCCACAGAGTTTTCCACACTTCTGGCTGTTTTTGGTATTGAGTTTTAAGGAAATTAAAAAATGGTTCGACGATATTAAGACCGAACATACCCTTAATGGGATTGCGCGCAAACCCATTAATAAAGGTCATTGAATAGAAGACTTCAGGGGCGTGATCATAGGTGTTGAGGATGAGCGGCGCACCGAAGCTGTGGCCGGCGAAGTGGGCTTTTTTTATTTTTAAATGCTTCATGAGCCCCAAAATATCTTTAGCTAAAGCGTCCATTGAGATCTGATTGATGTCGTTAATGGGGTTGCTTTTCTGATGGCCGCGAAGATCAAAAGTAATGACTTTGTGGGTTTTTGAAAAATACTCGATCTGATGATGCCAATGATTAATGATGCAGGCAATGCCGTACACAAGGATCAAAGGCTCCCCTTCACCACGCACTTCATAATAGATGGGGGTGCCATCAAAACTTTCAAAATGACCCGTTTTTTTGGGGATGGTTTCCATGCTGTCCTTCACGCGTTAAAAATACAGTACTTTTATTACGGTGTTTCCCGTAGATATCAAGTCTCCATCTTTTAGCGTTTCGGAATCTATAGACTTATTGTTAAGGGTGACTCTTCCTGGTGCTAGGATTTTGAGCTGCACTAAACCTGATTGAGGGTGCAGCTCAAAAGCTTCCGGGGGCGCCAACTCATCCAATAATTCGATATCCAGGGACTTTGATCCAGCGGATCGAGGTCCATACCCTAAAATAATTTCCTGGTCCGTCTGAATACCTTGGATGAACATGAGTTTTACTGCGGGATTGAAACTGGCGATAGTTTGTGATGGCTTTGGTTCCTTTAAGTTCATGGAAGCGAGGCGATCTCGGAGGTTTCGACGCCATGTGATAATTTTGGAGACGTTAATAATCTCGCTCTCTTCGATTTCAAAAACTCTAAACTGGGTTCGTCCAAGCTCGAAGCTAACCCCTGAAATTAACGCGACTTTTTTCACACGGCGGTGGCCAATGTGTATGCCGTTAGAAGAGTTTAGATCCAAGAGAATCAGTCGACCTTTCGCATCGGTGACGAACTGTGCATGAACCGAAGAAATTTTGGGGTCTTGAATAATGATGTCGGCTCCGGCCCTGCCGATGGTGAGTCCTTCGACCGCTTGAAAGCGATGCCCTTGGTAAACCCCATTAGTGACCTCAATAAATGTGACCATATGCACATTCTAAGGCTGGATTATTGGGGATTCAATTGCCTAATCCTTGTGCTTGGGCTTAAGCCGTGCTAAACCCTCAGAACAATTTAAAAAAGTCATCCTTGCTCCCACTCCTAGATGGTGGGGGCTAAGTTAGTCCGGTGAAAATCGGAAGACTAAATAAACCGAAAGGATAGTTACATGGAACTTTCTAAAACGATCGCGAAGAAGCCATACGAAGTTGTGGTTCTATTGCACCCAGATACAACTCTTGAAGAGCAAAAAGAGCTTTTCAAAAAGAACAAAGCGACTATTGAATCTTACCAAGGTTCAGTAAACTCTTTGGAAACTTGGGGAAAAAGAACTTTAGCAACTCCAATTGGCAAGCTAAAGAAAGCTGTCTACTTCCACGCTACATTTGAAGCAGACACTCAAGCTATTGCTGAGCTTGAAAGAACTATGCGTATCAACGACAAAGTTCTTCGTTTTATGCACACTCGTCTTGATGAGCGTGTTTCATTGGCGAAATTCATGGAAGGCTTCAAAAAAGGTCTTTCTGAGTCTGCAGCTCGTGAAAAAGAACGTGAAGCAAAAATGGCTGCTCGTAAAGCTGCTTTCGCAGCTGCAAAAGCAGACCGTTCTGATCGCTTCGAAAAAGGCGAATAGTCTTTAAAAGAGCGTAGATCATGAAAAAGACGGCATCAGTCCAAAAGTTTATCACAATTTCATCTCTCTCGATTTTGTTGTCGATGTTAACTGTTGTGTTTGGTGCTCCTCTTCTCCGTGTTTTACGCAAGGCCTTTGGTCCTTTGCCTTTCTGGGTTTTAGGACTATTGGTTACAGGGAGCGCGTGGCTCCTGAACGCACAACCTCTCGCACTTTTCCTAGGCTCTGTTTGGATGACTTTAGGTGCCTATATGGAGATGGAGCAAAGAGGAATTGGGTGGTGGATTTCTGGACTTTTAAGTCTTGCAGTAGGTTCTTTGGCTTCAGGCCTGGGAGTCTTAGTAGCATTTAAAATGAATGGAATTAACACGTACGCTGAAGTTTTGAAGTTGGTGGAAACCTTCACACAGAGGGTGACCGAAATGAATCCAGCTGTAAAGTTGGATCCCGAAGTTCTTGCTCAGCAAATCCCCTCGGCCGTTGTCATCGTTTTATTGTTGGCATTGGGTGTTGGGTTTATTTTTGAGAGAAGGGTTTTTTCATGGCTCAATTTGCCCCGTGAAAGAACGGCCTCTCAGCTCAAGTTGTTAGAATATCGTGTGCCTGATTATGTTATTTGGGTAGCGATGATTGCCTTCCTTCTAACAATGGTGAGTTTTGGCGGTAAGGCCATTGCCATCCTCGCAGTAAATATAGTGAACGTAGCTATCGTTCTTTATTTCTTTCAAGGTTTGGCGGTGTTGGAGGTATTTCTTAATTCGATGAGAGCCGGCGTGTTCACTCGAGTTTTGATGTACATAATTCTGGTCGGCCAATTGTTGCTTGTTTTAAGTATTATTGGTTTGATCGATTACTGGGTTGATTTCAGAGGTCGTATTAAAAAAATGACGACCGCTGGAAGTAACTAGAGATGGAGATCACATGAAAGTTATTCTTCAAAAAGATGTTAAAGATGTAGGTCGTGTTGGTGAGTTGGTGAATGTATCTGAAGGTTTCGCAAGAAACTTTTTGTTCCCACGTAAACTTGCTGCTGAAGCAACTGAAAAGCGTGTTAAAGAATACGAACACTTGAAGCGTGTTGCTGAAGCGAAAAAGAAAAAAGCTTTGGCAGAACGTCAAGAATTGTTGAAAAAAATCAACGGAACAACTGTTACATTCAAGTTGCCTGCTGGTGAAACTGACAAACTTTTCGGTACTGTTACAACAACTGATATCTCAAAAGAATTGCAAAAATTGGGTCACTCTGTGGATCGTCGTGACATCCACTTGGAAGAGCCAATCAAAATTTTGGGTCAACACAAAGCGGTTGTTCATTTCGGCGAAGGTTTGGATGCAAACATTCAGATCTCTGTTGAGCGCGCATAGTTTTTCAATTTAGAAAAGCTATTCTTAAAGGGACTCTAAAAGAGTCCCTTTTTTTATTTAAACACCTCGGCTTAAGTGATCACTTAAGCGCTCATGTCTTCATCATGCAGTTCTAGAAATACGGTTTGAAGGTAATCGGCCATCACTTCTCTGAGCTCCTCAAGAGTCAGTGTTTCTGGATGTTTTTCGAATTTAACCAATAAGCTTGTTAGCTCTTTTTCAACTGGGTTCTGTGGTAATCCTGTTGCCTCTACGAGGGTCTGAAATAAGCGTTCTCCCATGATAAGCCTCCGTGCTTTGCAAGGGTTCATTCAGAAGACATAGCAAGTCCATCAAGAGGTTAAAAAGAACACAATAGCATTTGGAATTTCACGCCGAAGGTCTAGTGAGTCACATTCCCTCAGGCGCTAAGATGGAGCTCCAGGAGCAAAGTTTTTAGGTTTTCCACCTGGCATTGGCGGAGGGGCTTGAGGAGGAGGAAACATGGCTGCTGCGCCTCCACCACCGGCCTCAGGTTCAGCGTCACGGAATCTGTTGTATTGAGCGTCGAAACGAAGTTTCACCGGCCCAGTGGCACCGTTACGCTGTTTACCGACGATCACTTCAGCATGCCCCTGTTTGTCGGGGTTTTCTTTGTCATAGTAATCATCACGATAAAGCATCATGATCACGTCGGCATCTTGCTCGATAGATCCTGATTCACGCAGATCGGATAACATAGGTTTCTTTTCTGTACGTCCTTCAACACCGCGGTTTAGCTGTGCAAGAGCAATGACTGGAATTTGCAATTCCTTAGCGATCGCTTTTAAGGATTTAGAGATTTCAGCAACCTCTTGCTCCCTTGAGCTGTATTTTTGTTTCATACTCATGAGCTGCAAGTAGTCGATCATTATAACGTCAAGACCATGTTCGGCTTTGAGGCGTCGTGCTCGAGAGCGAATTTCAAATGGAGAAATGCCCGGAGTATCATCGATAAAAATCGAAGCCTCACTGAGGGCGCTGGCAGCATTGATGAGCTTTGGCCATGCAGAGTCCTGAATCCGACCATTACGAATCTCACTCATGCTGACTTTAGATTCTGCAGATAACATACGCATCATCATGGATTCTTTGCCCATCTCGAGAGAGAAGTACGCGACTGTTTTTTTCAAGCGCAGGGCAATGTGCTGAGCGATATTCAAAGAGAAGGCCGTCTTACCCATTGAAGGACGAGCCGCAATGATAGTCATCTCACCAGGGTGGAGTCCCGCTGTCATCTCATCAAGTTTTTTAAAGCCCGTACCGATACCGGTGATTTCAGCTTTGTTTTTGTAGAGCTCTTCGATTTTTTGAATCGAGGCCTTCACGATCTCCATCGATCCAACAAGTCCCGTCTGGGTTTTGTTTTCACTGACTTTGAAGATTTCACTTTCAGCCTGATCTACGAAAGACTCCACATCCACAAATTCTTGGTTGTAGGCTTTTTCAATAAGCTGGCTGTTAATTGTAATAAGACGTCGAAGTGTCGCCTTATCTTTCACGATCTTAGCGTGGCTAGAGATATTCGCTGATGAAATAGTTTTATCTAGTAAGCTGATGAGGTACTCAGGTCCACCTACCATTTCCATCGATCCTTCACCTTGAAGAACGTTGGTCACGGTGATGATGTCGATGGGTTGACCCTTACTATGCAATTCTTTGATGGCATTATAAATTTTCTGATGTGCAGGCTTATAGAAGTCCTCAGCAAGTAAGAGATCTCCTACTTGATCTAAAGCTTCTCTGTCGAGCATCAGACCGCCCAGTATTGACTGTTCGGCCTCAAGATTTTGAGGTGGAATTCTCGCACTCATTGAACCCCTCTAGAGTAACGAAATTAATAATACCAAAAATTGCGGGCCTCATACTGTGATGGTGGTTCGAGGTGGCCCGCTGGTGCAATCAACTTAGTTTAATTTTTTGACACGAATCTTATAGTTGTCAATTTTCTTCTTAAGTGTGTTGCGATTGATTCCCAGCATTTGCGCTGTTTTTACTTGATTGCCATTGTAGGCTCTAAGTGCAAGCTCAAGGAGTGGTTTTTCAACTTGTTCAATAACGACGTTGTAAAGACCATTTAACTCTACTTGGGCTTCCTTCTGTTGTGCGAACAAAACTTCAAGCTTGCTCTTGACAAGCTTCTCCAAGCTTACGGACTGAAGATTTGCGACAAAAAGATTATCTGAACTGTTAAGGTTCGGCGTCATGGAACTCCCAAAATTGTCAGCTTAGTGTTGGAGGGACGACTTCAACGAATAATGAAGTGCAAGCCTATACTCCGCGTGTTTCGGATGACCAAATATACTTATGCAGCTGTAATTGCAACCTTGCAGATGAATTTTGATGCAAAATTTTTTCTGCCAACCAGCGTTCAGACACTTGCCCGTATGATGGGCTGTATAAAACAACAAATTTTTCAAATAATTTATGTTGACGACAGAAATCCTCAGACCATTGAAAGTCTTTTTCCGAACAGATAACAAATTTGTATTCAGTGGAGGATGTGGAGTGATGAATATTGCTCATCACAAAAGAATCCGCAGCCCCACTATCAGGTGTTTTAACATCTAAAATAATTTTCACTCTTGGATCTACCAACTCAATACTTTTAGAGCCGCTGGTTTCCAATGAAACGTTGTAACCGCGATCGCACAATTCAGTCATTAGAGTATTAACTTCTTTTTGCAATAAAGGTTCACCACCAGTAATGCAAACAAACTTAGTTTTGTGTGATTCAATTGTTTGTATTATCAAGTCTAGACTTTGCGATTCGCCCTCATAATAGGAATACTTAGTGTCACAATAAGTGCAGCGTAAATTACATGCTGTCAGCCGTACAAAAACAGTGGGTATCCCCACATAGGTTGTCTCACCTTGAATACTATAAAAAATTTCGTTTATTTTAAGCATTGGGGCTCTTTAGGTTGAGGGCTTCTTATTGAGATTTCCTGCATTTATTCCTGCACCACAGGCCCTAAGTCAAGTAAGTGATTGTGGCGCATGACTAACTTAGCGAAGTTTCGTAAATTTTTTAAATGAATCAATTCCTTAAAAAGTATCGACAGGACGTCAGTGCAATAGGTTTTTTGGGTTTAGGGCTTTTTCTTGCCTTGGCCTTGATTAGTTACAATCCATTTGATCCATCACTCAATTCAATTGGCCAGGGACTTAAAGCGACAAACTATTGCGGTATTGTGGGCAGCTTTCTTGCTGATCTCCTATATCAGTTCTTGGGCCTTGCTGCTTGGGTCGTTGTCGGCAGCATGTTGAAAATTTCTTACACTGCTTTTCGGGGCGAATCGTTGAATCTTAAAGATCTTAGATTTATCTGGGCGCTCTTGTTAATAATCAATGTGGCAGCACTACTTTCACTTTATTTGCCAGAAACAAAACTTTTTAAGAATCAAATTTATCTGGGTGGGCTTCTCGGGTTGGGTGTTTCTCAAGCTTTGATGCGAGCCTTCAATTCGATTGGAGTGCAGGTCATCCTGCTTTCTTTAATGGCCGTGTTGATTGTGTTTTATTTTGAAAAATCAATCGAGGAATTGACCATGGCTCCACGGAAGCTCGTGGCTGCAATAAGAAAGAAAAAGCCCCTAGAGATGTTGGCGCGATTCTTCAGCAATATGTTTGTGGGTACCAAGACAAAAGCAAAAGACGCTAAAAAGCAGGATGCAAAAAACAAGGTCTCTCAAGTATTTCCATTAGCTGATAAAAAATTTGTAGATAAAAAAGAGGAAGAAGACGCCGAAGATGAGGCGGTTGAAGAGCTCGTTGCAGAATTCGAGGCCGAGATAGAAGCTGAAGAGGCTGAAGAAGACGCCGAAGAATTAGAAGAAGATGAAGAGGAGGAGGAAGAAGAAGATGTACCGGCCTTGCGATTGGCGCAAAAGCGTAAGGTGGTCATGAAGGCGAAGCCTCCCCGTCGCATTGCGAATTGGGAGATGCCTAAATTGGGACTTCTTGAAGATCCTCCGGCTTCGCGAATCAAAATTGATAAAGCAGAAATTCAACGTAAGGCTGATTCGTTATTAGAAAAGCTGAAAAACTTTTCTATCGAAGGAACGATCCAGGATGCTAAGCCAGGCCCGTTGGTAACGATGTATGAATTTAAACCAAATGCGGATGTAAAGATCAGTAAAATCTCGGAGCTGGAAGACGACTTGTCTTTGGCATTATCTTCAGAATCCGTGCGTGTTGTGGGCCATATTCCTGGCACTGATGTTGTTGGTATAGAAACAGCAAATTTAAAAAGAGAAACTGTTTACTATAAAGACCTCATTGCAGAAGACACTTTCTGGAATGAAGATCTTGCTTTACCGATGGCTGTGGGGCGCGCAGTTGATGGAACTCCTAAAGTGGTCGACTTACGCAAGATGCCTCACTTGTTGATTGCCGGAACGACAGGTTCGGGAAAATCTGTTTTTGTCGGATCAATCATTACAGGTCTTTTGTTTCGCCACTCACCTAAAACGTTACGTTTGGTTTTGATTGACCCCAAGATGGTGGACTTGGCGCCGTTTGCATCGGTGCCTCACCTGGTTTTACCGCATGTTACGGAACCAAAGAAAGCAGCGACAGCTTTGAAGTGGGCTGTGCGTGAAATGGAGAAACGATATAAATCCCTTTCGAAGTTTGGTGTGGGGAAAATTGAAGCCTTCAATGAAAAGACAGCAAGTCTATCAAAAGCTGAAGTTGAAGAGCATGAACGTCACAATCAGGCTCTGGAAGAAGGTAAAGCAAAACTTGAGCAGTATTATTATCAACCACTTCCGTTCATCGTGATTGTTGTTGATGAGTTGGCTGATTTGATGATTGTTGAAAAACAAAATATTGAAGAGCCTATTCAGCGACTTACACAAAAAGCTCGTGCCTGTGGTATTCATTTGATTGTGGCTACACAGTCACCACGTAAAGATGTCGTCACGGGTTTAATTAAGACTAATATTCCTGGTCGAGTGGCGCTGAAGGTGGCTTCTAAGATGGACTCAAGAATTATCATTGATGATTCTGGCGCAGAAAGACTTCTGCCCAATGGAGACATGTTGTTTCAGGCTCCTGGCGTGGGCAAACCCACTCGTCATCATGGTCCCTATCTTTCAGATAAAGAAATTAACAACGTTGTGAAGCATTGGGCCTCACAGGCAGAACCAGAATATGATCCATTGGCAATGCGGGCTTTAGATGGATTCGCAAGTGATGGAGCCGAGGGAGCCGACACTGAAGGCTCTGGTTTTGGTGATGAAGAATATGATGAACGTTATGACGAAATTTTATCCTGGGCTTCAGATCAAAAAGAAATTTCTGCGTCCTTAATTCAGCGAAAATTTCGCCTAGGATATCCACGGGCTGCGCGCTTGATCGAGATTTTCGAGAAGGAAGGCGTTGTAGGGCCCGCCAATGGCAGCAAGCCGCGTCAAGTTCTTGTGGGTAGTTTCAGAGAACAATAATTTGAGCCTTGACTCTACCTCCCTTGGTCGTGGTGAGATTAAGTTAATCAAAAACCATTCAAGGAGGAATTTATGGTTAAGGCTTTAATCGCCGCTATCGGTCTTGTGTTTTCTATGAGCGCATTTGCTGCTCCCACTGCTTTTGACGTGCTAACAAATGTGCAAATGCCAGTTATCATGGATCAAGCTCGCACTATGGGCTTGGATTGGAAAGTTGGCGACACTGCTAGCTACAACGTGGATATGGGATTCATCAAAGGATCTATGGTGATGTCAGTTCGTTCGGTTGCTGCGGATGGCATCTGGATGGATCAAAATATGGACTTGGGATTCGCTGGTAAACAAAAAATGGAAACTTTGATTGACCCAAATACTGGCGAAATCAAAAAAATGTTGGTGAATGGAAAAGAACAACAAATTCCCAAACAAGACGTTGAAGTTATTGAAGTGAAAGAAGCAAGTGTGACTGTTCCAGCTGGAACTTTTGATTGCATCCATGCTCGTTTGAAAGACAAAGAAAATAACAACGAAATCAATGCTTGGATCAATCCGCAACTTATTCCAATGTCAGGAATGTTGAAGCAGGTAGCTCCAAGTCAATTTGGAAACGTGACAGTTGCTTTGAAGTCTTACAAAAAGAACTAAGAACGATGAAATTGAGTTTATTAAAAGCCGCATTTATTGCGGCTTTTTCTTTATCTGCCTCACTAAGTTCCGCGCAAACTCGGGGAGTTAAGTCCGAGACCTATCGTGATATTATCGAAAAGTCCCAGAACCTAATTCTGCAAAAAGATCGACAGCAGGCTCTTATCATTCTTACGAATGCTCTACAGAAGGAAACTCGTTCTCAGGCTGTTCAGGAACTGCAAAAGACGATCTCAGAAATTACTCATGTTTTTTTAAATGATAAAACGCAGCAGCTTTATGAGTCTGGTGTGGCATTAAGATGGACTGATTTGAATCAAAGTCAGGAAAAGATGGCAGAGGCTTTGCGGGTTGAGCCCGATAACATTGCTATCATTTTAGATCTTTCCCGTATCTATATAGCCAAGGGAGATTGTTCGGCAGCCTTAGATTTGCTTCGCACAAATGCCAAGGGTTTAGAGTTTGATGAAGAGGTGCGTCTTGCTCTGGCTCAATCGTATGTATGTTTACAGAAATGGACGGAATATCAAAAGCTGTTTGACTCGGTGGGGAGCAAAAAGAATTCACAACAAATCTATTGGCTCACTTTAGAAATTGAAAAACATATTTCTTTTAAAAATATTGTAAAAGCACAAGAAACATTCGCAAATTTAAAGAAATTAGACGAAAAGTTCCCGGGAGTTCCTTATTGGTCGTGGCGGATTGCAAATGCACAGAAGAAATCAGCCTACAATGATGCTCAGAAATATGTGATGACCTGCAAAAACATTTCAGCGAATCAGTATAGACAGTATATGATGGACCCCACACTCTGCCGAAATTTAAATGCGGTTGAAAGTGAACAAAAGGGGATGAATGGAAAACCTAAGTAAATGGATATTTTTGACCAGTTTGGTGTTTCTTTCGGGGTGTGGTGTAAAGGGCCGTCCTCTTCCCCCATTGAACCCCGCACCTATCGGCCAAGGAAAGTCCAATTATCAAGATCCGCAAAAGCAAACTCCTAAAAAACAAATTCAGCCGAACAATTTGGGTGGAGGTTGAGTGGATTCACTAACTGAACTTCGCATTATAAAAATGTCCGGAGCTGGAAATACTTTCGCATTGATTGACGCTCGGAATGGATCTGATTGGAATGTCTTTGAGAAAAAATACGTCTCCTCACGATCTGAATTTGCGAAAAAAATTTGTAGTTCCGTTTTAGGCATTGGCGCTGATGGGCTTTTGTTGATTCAAAATGGCTCTTCAGGTTTTGATTATGATTGGGATTTCTATAATTCTGACGGATCAACGGCAGAAATGTGTGGAAATGCAGCTCGATGTGCTGCTCGCTATTGCTCAGAAAGCTTACAAACCAATATCTTATCGGAAATTCGCTTTAAGACTGGAGCTGGAATGGTGACCACCAAAAATCTAGGGGCACAGAGTGTTCGAGTTCAAATGCCTCCAGCTCGCGTCCTCCAGCCAGAGATTGAGTTGCGCACAAAATCGAGCTCCCTAGAAAAGTTTGCTCTTGTAAATACAGGTGTGCCTCATTTGGTTCAAAAAATTCACGACATGAATGATGTGACATTTCTCAAGGAAATGGCTCGAGAAGTGCGGTCTCATCATGATTTGCAGCCATCCGGAGCGAATGTCACCTTCTTTGTGGAAACTTCACCAGGCGCCATCCAGGCAGTGACTTATGAGCGAGGTGTTGAGGACTATACTTTAGCATGTGGAACCGGTGCAGTTGCGGCAGCTATGGTGTATTCACAATATAGCAAATTAGCCAATGTCGATGTGAAGATGCCAGGTGGAATTCTAAATGTGCAATTTGGAAAACAGGACGAGCACCCAGTGATGTCTGGTGAGGCTCTTTTTATTGGTGAATTTAAATATAATTTAGAGGTAATGAAATGAAAAATTTTAAAGGCACATTTACTGCCCTGGTGACTCCTTTTAAAGATAACAAAATCGACTTTGCATCTTTGGATCGTTTGTTGAAGCAACAACTAGATGGGGGCGTTGATGGCTTTGTTGTCAATGGGACAACAGCAGAGAGCCCAACCTTAGAAACTCACGAGGTTCGGGAGATCTTTAATCATGTTCGTCGCTTTGTCGGCAAAGACAAAACTTTGATCGTTGGTACGGGGTCAAATAGCACTCAGCACACGATAGAAAATTCGCAGCAAGCAGAAGAGCTAGGAGCTGATGGTATTTTAGTTGTTGTGCCTTACTACAATAAACCGCCTCAACGAGGTTTGTACCAGCACTTTAAATCCGTTGCATCATCCGTAAAGATTCCAACCATTCTTTACAATGTACCCGGGCGAACGATTACTAGCCTGCAAGTAGAGACGGTAGCTGAATTAGCAAAAGTCCCTGGAGTGATTGGCATTAAAGAGGCTTCTGGTGATATTGCTTTTGCTAAAGATATTATTGCCAAATGTGGTTCTGACTTCGTGATGTTATCTGGTGATGATGGTACATATGTGGAGTTTCTTGCTTCTGGTGGTCATGGGGTCATTTCAGTTGCTTCGCATGTTATCCCAGCACAAATGGTACAATGGAAAAAATGGGTTCAAGGTGGCGAGACTAATAAGGCAAGAGCAGAAATTGAAAAGTACAGCAACTTGATAAACTTATTGTTTTGTGAGGCAAACCCAATTCCAGTGAAAATGGCGTTACATTTAATGGGTATTTTGGATGAGGCGGAATTGCGCTTACCACTTGTTGAGTTGTCTTCTGAGCATACACAAAAGCTAAAAGCAGAAATGACGAAAGTAGGCCTTCTGTGAAAAAGATTAAAGTAGGCCTCATCGGTGGATCTGGTCGCATGGGTCAAGAAATTGAAAAGATTCTGCAAAACCATCCATCTTGCGAACTGAGCTATTCCCTTGGACGAAATGACAAATGGGATGCAAAAAAAAGCGTTAGTGTCGATGTGTGGATTGATTTTTCCTCACCGGAAGCCCTGAAGGATACTCTCAAGAGAGCGGCAGAAACTAAAACGCCAGTGGTCTGTGGAACTACTGGTTTCAGCAAGAAAGAGAAAAATCTTCTCGCTAAATATTCCAAAGTGATTCCAATTTTGTGGTCTTCGAACATGAGTATTGGTGTGGCTGTTCTTAACGAGGCGATAAAGTCGCTCTCAGCGATTTCACACTTTGATTTCCAAATTGAAGAAATCCATCATAACAAGAAAAAAGACAAACCATCTGGTACGGCTATTACTCTTCAGGAAAATTTAGAACAGGCTGTGGGTAAAAAACTTCCAGAAGCCTTGGCTATTAGAGGCGGCGGTGTTTTTGGTGTTCATAAAGTGTACTCAATGAGTGATGAAGAAGTCTTAATGTTTGAGCACAGTGCCCTGAATAGAACAGTATTTGCTAAAGGAGCCGTGCGCGCTGCCGAGTGGCTGATTAAGCAGAAAAAGCCGGGACTTTATGCAATGAGAGATGTGTTGTTTGGAAAGAAGAAATGAGCTCTTCTTCCCACTCTGCGCTTATTCACATATCGTTAGATGTTCTTGGGGGGCCCCAGTATGCAAAGACTGTTCTTCGGGGGCTTGATGAGTGTGGTGAAATTGTTTCTATTTCATCTGTGTACAAGAGATTTTTAACTCAGGAGCGTGTTGATTTTAGCGCACACCTGGAGTTTGTCTTAAGATTTTCAACCAGGATGTCTGTTGATCAAACGCTTCACTTTATTCTTTCCCAGGCTCGTCAAGGGGCTCAGGGATTGAAACAACAAGCTCGCGCGGATCTTCTGTTGCTCACATTTGACAATCTTATTTTGATGTCTCCCCGCTTAACCCTGCCCTATCCAGAGCTTCATACAGATCCTCTGATAATTCGCTGTGCAGCTGAAGCGTGGGGACAGTATGAACATCCGATCTACCAAAAAAATTTAAATGATATTTCTCGGACAGCACCCGATGCACGCTGGGCCGAGTTTTATATGCAGGGAAAAACCTTGGTTGATTTTTAGTTTTTGCCAACGTACAAATTGGATGTGTCGTTATATATTTACTACTCCCAGGAGATCTCATGAAATTTTTCATTGATACAGCTGATATTGAAGAAATTAAACAAGCCCATTTGCGTGGATGGGTGGATGGGGTGACTACGAATCCATCACTTGTTGCAAAAACCGGTAAACCTTTTCATGAGTTAATCAAAGAAATCTGCTCTGTGGTTTCTGGCCCGGTATCAGCTGAAGTTATCAGCTTGCAATCAGATGAGATGGTAAGAGAAGGAAAAGAGTTAGCAAAACTTGCTTCAAACGTTGTAGTGAAAATTCCAATGTGTGAAGATGGAATGATTGCTGTCAAAAAACTTACTGCTGAAGGCATTCAGACGAACGTAACTCTTGTTTTTTCACCAATGCAAGCCTTGTTGGCAGCAAAAGCGGGTGCGACGATGGTTTCTCCCTTTGTTGGGCGTCTTGATGACATTGGTGCTGAAGGCATGACCATGGTTGACCAAGTGATTCAGATTTATCAAAACTACGACTTCCAGACTGAGGTCTTGGTTGCGAGCGTGCGAAGTCCGATGCATATTCAAGTAGCTGCAGAGATGGGTGCCGATATTGCAACGATCCCATTCAAAGTTATGCAACAAATGACACATCATCCGTTAACAGACAAAGGTATTAAGCAGTTCATGGATGACTGGAGTAAAGGTAAGAGTAAATAATAATGATCATGGCTCGCCTTTGTTTTTTAGCAATAATCTTACTTTTGGCCGGGTGTCGAACTGGCGGGGTGATTCTGCGTGAAACCCCTTCCAGTTTGTCTGAAACTCGTCGAGTTGTTGTTGGCATCATTGGTGAGCCTCGCGATATGAGCCGCAATGGTAGAGAACTCATTTCTCACTATTTTGATAAGAAAAATAAACGCATTGAAAAGCCCGACAGTGTTCAAGAACGTTATTTTGCAATGATCACTATTCTAGGTGATCGTCGTCCTTATGATGTTCAGGTCGAGGTTTTTGTTCAAACTCGAGAGGACGGAGAAGAGTTTTCCTCCCCAGACCGAGACGATGATCGAGCTGCCACAATGGCAGAGAAGATTCGTCAGTCCCTTAACCAAAGTCGCGACACCCGTAACGTGATTGACGACTTTCGATCATTTTAAATACCATATAACAGTTAGCTAAAACTCGTTTTCGAGTGAGGTGACTGTTGCAAGAAGTAAAACTGAAGCGATTGGTTTCGCTGACAGTAATGACTGTGAGTCTTTGCTGGTCAAGCCACATTGGTGGTTTGAAGTTTCTTGCTATACACGAACCACTTGTTATTAAAGCCCAACGCAACTCCCCTCCGCACATCGCTTTTGAAGAGATCATTGAGTCAGAACAAAAAGAAACTGAGTGGGCAAGGTTCGAAAGTGTCGAGCCGCAAACGCTCATGATTAATAAAAATAATTCAGAAATTTTCCAGCCGACAAAAATTGAATTATCAGAAATGGTCATTAGGAAAAACACTGAAATTTTGAACTTTGAAAAGACTTCTCAAGATTCAGCGAGTGTCGATGATCATCAGTGGATGCAAGAGCTTCCTCGATCGCAAGCGCTCCGCTTGCAAGAGGCTCAGCGTCGCAGTGAAATTATTGGCGAAAATTGGACGGGGCCTTCTTGGTCTGAGTCCGCGCGTGAAGTGCTAGAAAAATCGGGTGCTTTGGTCGCAGGGGCAGCTCCTTCAAAAGTATTTGTTCAAGGTACGGACTCTTCAGGAACGACTCGATCTCAGGTGCCTCAGTCTCAGGTGTCTTTTGAGACTGCAGAGCCAGCCAAAGAACATGTGCGAAGTCGGGCCATTGTTGGGCCTATTGAGATCACGGGTGGATTAGCGGTCACTAACGAACATCATATTGAAGTACGTCGCAGTGATGAAGGTGTACTAAAAGAATTGGGAAGAGTCGATTTATCTCAAGGACTTTATAACATTGAAGTTGAAAGCACCACAGGCGCTGTTGTCGCTAGACTTGTAGATAAAGAAGGAAGAACTTTGGGTGAGGGGTCTTTCCGCTTGAGCCGCCTGGGTGTTCAGAATGCGAAATCTTTGCAAGGACCGAAGTTAAAAATCGAACCACACCCGTCTTTCGCGGGTGTGGTTGCTAGTATTTATAATTCACGACCTTCAGAAGTGGCACCTCCACAAACAAGAGTCACATTTATGAAGGGCGCTGCAGAGGTGCTAGCAAAGAAAGATGGCCTCGTCGCCATGGATAATGTTACCAAGGGCTCTACGACCATCATGCGAGCCGCTGCTCCTAATCATTTGCAAACTGCTGCGCTTGTTACTTCAGGAGAAGAGTTTAAAACTTCTCTCTTTCCTCTATCAATGATCCAAGCCTTGCAAGATATAACTGCACAACAACGTCAGATGTCTTTCGATGGTGCGCCCACTATTATTTGGGGTCGTGTTTCTGTGGATGGCAAAGAAAGTGCGGGAGTTGAAGTCGTGGTGGAGTCGGAACCAGACTTACAGCCCATCTATTTCAATCAGTTTTTACTTCCAGATCCAAGTCTCACAGCAACGGGCGAAAATGGAATATACGCCTTTGTTGAAGTTTCGGCTGGTTTTCATTCGATTCTGGCAACAAAAGCTAAGAAAATTGTGGGATATCAGAACGTCGTTATTGAAGAAGGATCGGTGGCTCAGGGTGATGTTCTTGGAACTTCCAGAGTTGAGGCTGTTCCGTTAAGGCTATTCGATGCTTTTTCTGGAGAAGTTAAGTCAGGGGCGATCACCATGCAGAGTTTAGACTCAGAGGTTGAGGTTCTTGATGGAGTTGCGACAGTGAGTCTTCCCCAGGTGCATCGACAAGGCATGCTGACTGTCCAAGTGGAAGGGAGCGATTACGTTCCTGCTCGGTACTTGTATAATGATAATGATGAGTATGTGCACGTTCCACTCATTCAATGGCAATGGTTGAGTGGGATTAAAAATTACTTAAGAATAGATGATCACCCAAGCGCTGGTCATGTCGTGGGTTTTGTTCCTGACGAGGAATTTGAAGTCTATATTGCTGGTCATGAGAATTTTCCCGCCCAAAACATTGTGTATTTTGATATGCAAGGACGAGTGTTGCCGAATGGGAAGGGCATTGCCGGTGGCGGGTTTATATTATTCAATGTTCCAGAAGACACTCATGAAATTGTTGTGATCGGCAGTCGAACACAAAAAATATATTCACGAGTTTTGCCTATTGATGCGAATTCTGTATCAGTTTTGAGCCTCCGCGAAAGCAACTAACCCCGATCGGTGAAAAAGACCCATCTGCGGCGTTGTCCGGCCTCAGCTTTCATTGCAGCGTACCTGGGGTACGCCTCCGTTGCAGCTGAAACCCTCCGCCTTGCATCTGGGCCTTTTTGCCCGATCGTCCGTGTTTTTATTTGGGTTGTGGGTTTATCTGTTTCAAAAACAACTTTTTTATTCGAATAATTGTTTTATTGCTGCTTTGAAGTAGTTGCCTCGGTCTTCGAAGGATTTGAATTCGTCGAGGCTTGTGCCTCCGGGGCTGAGTAATACGGTGTCATCTGTTTTTGTTTGGCTAAAGCAAAACTCTAGGGCTTCTTTTAGTGTTGGATATGAAGGACCTGGTAAAAGAGATTTGTGTTGAGCAATTTCGCGACATTCGCCGAAAAAGATGAACTCGATGCCATTGAAATTCTTTAAGGGCTGAAGATCTTGCCATGGAAGGTTTTTATCGCGGCCACCCAGAAGCAAAATGAGTCGGCCCTGCTCTGGGAGAGTGTCGAATGCGGCCGTGGCTGCAATCAGGACGCTATCCATTGCTGTTGCTTTACTGTCGTTGATAAAACGAATCCCTTTGATAGTGCCGACATTTTCTAGGCGATGAACGAGACCCTGGAAGGCCTTCATGCCGTCAATTGCCTTCTCAGGCCAGCCCGCTTCAGTAGCAATAGAAGCAGCTAATGCAAGATTGTCTTGATTGTGCTGACCTATTAGTTGGGCTTCTTGTAATTTAAACTTTTTTAAACCAGCGTCCTTTGCCGAAACCAATATAACTTTATCATGTGGCTTTGTTTTTTCGAAGTAGGGGACCAAGTCGCCACCCTCAGTATTTAACAACATCTTGTTCTTCGTGATCGATTGAATGATCCACTTCGTTTCGTAGTAGTGTTCAAGGCTATCGTATCTCTCCAAATGATTGGATGTTAAGTAAGTGATAGCTGAATAGTCTAGCTGAAGGTTTTCACAATTCTCAAGTTGATAGCTGGACAACTCTAGCACGACCCAATCTGCTCGAGGCCGTTTGTTCGTGACAACATCCAAGGCATATTGAGCAAATGGAATTCCGAGATTGCCACCAACAAAATAAGAGCTTGAAAAAGATTGAAGTCCTGCTCCAAGAATTGAAACTGTTGTGCTTTTGCCAACGGAGCCTGTCACGCCAATGATTTTTTCGCCTTCAAGACACGAGCTTGCTAGGGTGAGTTCGCTGGTTATTTTAACTCCTCCCCTTTTAGCCTCTTGAATCCACTGGGCCGTCAAGGGAACTCCCGGTGAAACAACCAGGGTTTTTGGTCGCCCATTTTCCATGAGTTGTTGTGGGTCATTGTAGTCAGCGCTATCCAGCTTTATATCAAAAGTTAGTATAGATTGTTTAGGAATGCCGAGACTTAATAAGAGATTCAGAGCAGCTTCGCCGCTTTTGGCCATTCCGACAATTGCAATTGGAGTTTTCAGGTTCTTGATAAATTCGCTCATCTGCAGGATCATATTCTTGGGAGGCAGATTTGCCCACTTTTTTTTCGAAACCAGAACATGATTTTAAGATGGCAAGCCATACGGCAATTATCAGTGATTTGCACCTGACGGAGGCAGAACCTGTTAATTTACGTTTTCCTTTGTGGAAAAAGTTTAAAACGAAGCAATTTTTCTATGATGACGTGTTCGAGGCATTTTTAAGGCATCTAGAAGATAAGGCTCAAGGAAATCCCGTGGAGCTGATCTTAAATGGCGACATTTTTGATTTTGACAGTGTGCTTCGCTTACCGGATGAACCTGTTTTTCATGTGGCCTGGTTGGAAAGACATCGCGGTTTATTTCCGATAGAGGAAAGATCGCGATTTAAGATTGAAGTCATATTGAACGATCATTCTGATTTCGTTCAGGCTTTAGCCGAATTTATCAAACGAGGAAACCGGGTTGTATTTGTTATTGGTAATCATGATTTGGAACTGCATTTTCTTGAAGTGCAAAATGAAATTCTTCGTCATCTGAACTTGCCGAGTGATAAGGTAGGCCAAGTCCGCTTTGTGGAATGGTTCTATATCAGCAATCAAGACACTTTAGTTGAGCATGGCAATCAATACGATCCCTATTGTATGTGTGAGGACCCGATCAATCCCTTTGTTCGTGGTTATAATTTTATTTCTTTAAAGCTGCCATTTGGCAATTTGGCTTGTCGCTACATCATGAATGGGATGGGATTTTTTAATCCACACGTCGACACGAATTACATCATGTCTTTGCCAGAATACATTCGGTTTTTCTTTAAGTATGTGGCTCGAGCTCAGCCAGGGCTTGTGTTCACATGGTTCTGGGGTTCTGTCGTAACACTCCTGCATTCATTTTTCGATCGATTGGCGGCACCAATTAGAAATCCATTAAAAATTGAAGATCGCGTGGCTCTGATTGCAGAGCGGGCCAATGCCGAACCTAGAATGGTTCGTGAACTCAAAGAGCTGTTTGTGGCACCAGCGGCCAGCAGCCCGTTCTTGTTGGCGCGCGAGTTGTGGTTGGATCGTGCTTTTATCATTTTTATAGCCTTTTTCTTAATTTTCCAATTGATGGTCTTCGTTCGTTCAGTGTTTGAGATCTCATTTTTTTGGGCGTTTATTCCTCTTTTTGCCCTGTTGCCATTTTTTCTATTCTATAGCAAATCGGTGGCTTCCCTTGTTTCAAGCTACAAAGAGCCAGACGAGAGAGTGTTATCTATGGCAAGTGCGATCACTAAGGTGAAGCGCATTGTGTTTGGTCATACCCATCATGTTCGCCATGAAATGATCGGATCTGTGGAGCATCTTAATAGTGGCTGTTGGTCACCGGCCTTTTTAGATGTCGAATGCACCGACCCGTTAGATCAGAAGACTTTTGTTTGGATTTCCCCCGCAGAGTCTGGTGGTCGGCAAGCAGATGTTTTTAAGTTTGTAGATGGCAAATCTGAAGTTTTAACTCATTTTAACAAATAAAAATTAGTGCGCCGCAAGAAGGTTTCATATTGTCAATCCCCCGACCCTATGCAAACCTTTTATTGTTAAAACCACAAGGATGGAGATTTTATCATGGCAGAAGTACTTGTAGTGACAAGCAAAGTAAAAAAACTTATCAAAGAAAAAGGTCAGATGAACACCTCTGCTGAGACCATTGATGTTCTTAGCAAGGCTATTGAGCAACTTTGCTTAAAAGGCGTTGAAAGCGCAAAAGCTGATGGCCGTAAAACAGTTATGGCTCGTGATATTGTTATCGATCACCTGTAACACTATCTGCAAAGCTCATGGCAACATCAAAAACCTGCGAAGTAGATATTCGCAGGTTTTTTTGTATCTTTCGCTCTAAAGCATTGCCAAAAACTCTTCCCAGGAAATTATTTTAACTCCTAAGGTCTGAGCCTTCTCAACTTTTGAACCAGGGTCTTCTCCGACAACTAGATAGTTTAGTTTAGAAGACACAGAACTCAGGATCTTTCCGCCATTTTTTTCAATCACATCTTTTGCGTCATCTCTTTTGACTGGCAAGGTGCCTGTCACAAGGAAGCTCAGGCCTGAAAGAGGGCCTCCTTGAGATCGCACGGGATTTGAGATCTTTAAACCCAGCTCTTGCATTCTATAGATTTCTTCAACAAGAGCCTGATTGCCTATCCAGGCAAGAATGGCCTTTGCGACTTTGGGACCAATTTCAGGAACAAGTAGAAGATCTTCTTCATTGGTGCTTAAAAAGTTTTCGATGGTTAAAAAGTGGTCGGCTAAATGTTTTGCAGTTTGCTCGCCAACAAATCTGATTCCAAGTGCAAAAATGAATCTTGCAAGTGTTGGAGTTTTACTATTTTCAATACTTTTTAATATGTTATCTGCAGACTTCTCTCCTTGCCGTTCCAGTGTCAGGATCTTCTCTTTCGTTAATTTATAGAAGTCAGAAAAACCAAGAACCAATTTATGATCGACTAGAGCCTCAATCAGTTTGTCGCCGATTTTATCCATATTCATGGCTCTGCGGGAGACAAAGTGCTTGAGTGATTCTTTTACGACAGCGCCACATAGAGGGTTTATACAGCGAGTGATCACTTCTTCTTCTAGGCGCACAACCTCGGAGTCACAGGAAGGGCAAAGGTTGGGCATCACAAAAGGTTCACTGTTGCTGGATCTTTTATCAACGACAACAGAAACAATTTCAGGAATCACATCACCAGCTCTTTGTACAACGACAGTGTCTCCAATCCTAACATCTTTGCGATTGATCTCATCTTGATTGTGTAAAGTGGCATTAGTGATGGTCACGCCCCCCACTTTTACTGGCGACATGATGGCCACAGGCGTAAGAGCACCAGTGCGTCCAACTTGAACTATTATGTCTTCAACTTTAGTCAGAGCTTGTTCTGGTTTAAACTTGGCAGCAGTCGCCCATCGCGGACTGCGAGCAACCATTCCCAGATCTTCTTGCAGGCGAAGAGAATTCACCTTGATGACGATACCATCGATATCAAACGGAAGATGGGGGCGCAATTTTTCAATATCTTGATAGTATTCGACCACTTCCTGAGGGCCCTTACAAATCCGCACAAGTTCTGGATTTTTAATATGAACAGTTGGGATGTTGTTCTCTTCAAAATAATTGTCGATATCTTTTTGAAAATCGAAACGAACTCCCTCAGTAGCTCCTAATGCATAAGCAAAAAATCGCAAAGGCCGTGAGGCGGAAATTTTCGAATCTAGTTGTCGAACAGTTCCAGCCGCGGCGTTGCGGGGATTGGCAAAAGTCATTTGCCCATTCTCTTGCTGAGTTTCATTTAATTTAGCGAAATCTTCCTTTTGAATTAAGACTTCACCTCTCACCTCTAAAAGATCTGGCGGATGTGATGTTGGGAGCTTGAGGGGGATGCTCTTAATGGTCTTGATATTTTGGGTAACATCTTCGCCAACGGTGCCGTCTCCTCGAGTCAAAGCTTTTACGAAGTGGCCTTGTTCGTAAATAATCTCCATTGAAAGACCGTCGAATTTGGGTTCACACAGGTACTCAACATCGTTGTCAGAATTTAAAAACTTTTTTACCCGTTGATCGAATTCGAAGATGTCTTCGGCAGAATAGCTGTTCGCTAAAGACAACATTGGCAAGCGGTGGGAGGCTTTTTCAAAGGCACCTAGCGGCTGTCCGCCAACGCGTTGTGATGGAGAGTCGGATAAGTCCAAAGTTGGATCTTCTTTTTCCAGCTTTAACAGCTCCGCAAAAAGTATGTCGTATTCGTAATCAGTGATCGTTGGCTGATCGAGGACATAATATTTATAATCATGTTGCGAAATTATTTTTTTAAGTTCGTCGTGGCGCTTTTTAGACATGACGGGAATCTACCATTTCTTAAGTTGATCGGAAAAGGTCTAGTCGCGACAGGATGCGACGTCGAAAGAGTGACGCCCTTCTATTTTTTGACTATTTTAATGGTTTCAACTCCACCGAAGGAGCCCTCCAGTGATTGATAGCAAAAATATTGAGCATATTGCAAAACTCGCCCGCCTTCGCATAAGTCCCGAAGAAGCAAAAGAGTATAGTGAGCAATTGGCGAAATCATTAGATTTTTTCAAAAAGATTTCTGAAATTAATACCGACGGTGTCGAGCCTTTGATTACACCTACAGAAATTGAGACCTATTGGCGCCCCGATGAAGTGAAGAAAGAATTCACTGCAGAGGAAATGACTGCCAATGCGCCATCCAAAGCAGGCAACCTTTTTAAAGTTCCACCGGTTGTATAAGGAAATAAAATGGATTTAACCCACGCACCAATTTCTGAAATCGTCGATGCAATCAAAACCAGAGCGGTCAGCGCTAAAGAAGTCACCACTCATTTTCAACAGAGAATAGAAAAATATGATGGGCAGCTGAATTCGTTCACAACATTAAATAGTTCGGCCGTAAAAGAGGCCGAAGAAATCGATCGACGCTTGGCGCGAGGAGAAGATCCGGGTCCCTTGGCTGGAGTGCCTTTTGGCATTAAGGAAATGTTTTGCACGAAGGGCCTTAAGACAACGGCGGGCTCTAAGATTCTTGAAAACTTTATACCTCCATATGACTCCACAGCTGTTGCCCGTCTAAAAAATGCAGGAGTTATTATTTTAGGCAAGCTGAATCAAGATGAATTCGCTATGGGATCTTCAAATGAAAATTCATTTTTTGGTCCAGTCAGAAATCCTTGGAGCTTAGATTGTGTTCCAGGGGGATCATCGGGTGGCTCTGCGGCCGCGCAAGCTGCTCGCCTAGTTGCTGGCACTTTGGGAACAGACACAGGCGGGTCGATTCGTCAGCCGGCAAGCTTCTGCGGCATTGTAGGTGTTAAACCTACTTATGGTCGCATCAGTCGCTATGGAATTATTGCTTATGCCTCTTCGTTAGACCAAGCGGGTCCAATGGTCAGCACTGTAAAAGATGCAGCTTTGACGATGGAAGTGATTTCAGGTTTTGATCCCCATGATGCAACAACATCTCAGAAGTCAGTGCCGGCCTGGAGTCAGAACCTAAATTCGAATGTTAAAGGAATGAAGATTGGTTTAATCAAAGAATACCTCTCTGATGACATTCATCCAGATGTGCAAAAGGCTGTGGAAAACTCTGTTGCTGAACTAAAAAAAATGGGTGCAGAGATTGTTGAGGTGTCAGTCCCACTCACAGAGTATGCAGTGCCCGTGTATTACTTAGTTGCCGCCAGCGAAGCCTCTTCGAATTTAGCAAGATACGATGGCGTGAAGTATGGATTTAGAGCGGATTTTAAAAATTTATCCTCTGTAGACCTAGAGAGTTTTTACAGTGAAACTCGCGGACAAGGATTCGGCAAGGAAGTAAAACGTCGGATCATGTTAGGCACCTATTGTCTGTCTAGTGGTTACTACGATGCGTTTTACAGCAAAGCAAGTCAGGTGCGTCGCCTTATTACCGATCAGTATTTAAAAGCCTTTAGCGAATGTGATGTGATTTTAAGTCCGGTCACAGCAACTCCAGCTTTTAAGATCGGAGAAAGAATTTCTGATCCACTGACTATGTATCTCAATGATATTTTCACAACGTCGACCAACCTAGCGGGCCTTCCTGGTATGAGCGTTCCATTCAGTCTATCTCAAGAAGGACTACCTATTGGCATTCAGTTGACTTCAGGTCATTTTGAAGAACAGAAAATGTTGAATGTCGCTTCAGCTTTAGAATTAGTTTCATCAGCTCAAGGAAAAAAGCCCCATGTCATCTAGAGGATACGAAGCCGTTATCGGTATTGAAATACATGTACAATTAGATACTAAAACTAAAATATTTTCTGCTGACTCCACAGAATTCAATGCGGGTGATAATGAAAACACTTCGCCAGTATCTGTAGGTATGCCAGGTTCTTTGCCAGTGGTGAATGCTAAGGCCATTGAATATTCGATAAAAACAGGACTGGCGTTGGGTTGCCAAATTCGCCGTAAGTCTGTTTTTTCACGTAAGAACTATTTCTATCCAGATTTGCCTAAGGGTTATCAAATTTCACAATACGATTTGCCCCTGTGTGAAAATGGTTCTATCACGTTCAAACTTAATGGCAGTGAAAAAACAGTCACAATCACGCGTGCCCACATGGAAGAAGATGCTGGCAAGTCGATTCATCAAGGCGACTACACTTTGATCAATTACAATCGTGCGGGAATTCCTCTGCTCGAGATTGTCTCCGGGCCTGACATGAACACCCCGGCAGAAGCTGCGGAATATGCCAGAACAATTCGCCAAATCGTGCGTTACTTAGAAGTCTGTGATGGGAATTTAGAAGAGGGTTCGTTGCGATGTGATTGTAATGTTTCTGTTCGACGTGTTGGAGAAAAGCAGTTGGGCACTAAGGTTGAGTTGAAAAATATCAATTCATTCCGTTTTGTCGAAAAGGCCATTGAATATGAAATTGAACGTCAGATCGATGCGGTCGAGCGGGGTGAAAAGATTATTCAAGAAACACGGCTTTGGGATCCTGACAAGAATCGTACCTTTGCAATGCGGGCGAAAGAAGATGCACAGGACTATCGATACTTCCCCGATCCTGACTTGCTTCCCATAGTCGTGACAGATCAGATCATTGAATCTTATCGCGCTCAGTTGCCCGAACTGCCTATTGCGCGGGCCAAAAGGTTTCAGGAAATGCATATGCTTCCCGAGTATGATGCACTTGTGTTGACGAACGAAAAAGCACTTGCTGATTTTTATGAAGCGACAGCACTTGAATCCAAAAATTATAAAGCATCGTCTAACTGGATTATGACAGAAGTTTTGCGCGAGCTGAATGAAGCAAATAGAAGTATCACAGACTGTCCCATCCAGCCAACTCAGTTGGGTCGCTTAATTGCCATGATCGATAGCGGAAAGATCTCAGGTAAAATCGCTAAGACTGTCTTTTTAGAAATGTGGCAATCTGGAAAAGAGCCAGAAGATATCGTCAAAGAAAAGGGCTTAGTGCAAATTTCGGATCCAACGGTCATTGAAAAAATAGTTGATGAGGTTCTGACTGCGAACACGCAAGCAGTGGACGATCATAAATCAGGCAAGAAAAAGAACCTGTTTGGATTTTTTGTTGGGGCTGTTATGAAAGCATCAAAAGGCCAAGCCAACCCAGATCTTGTTAATAAAATTCTTTTGGAAAAGTTGAAATAAATGAAAGTCGCAGCACTCGATTTAGGAACAAATACATTTCTGTGTTTAATTGCAGAAGGTAACAAAGATGGTATTACCCATGTTTACAAAGACTTAATGAAAGTCGTTCGCTTGGGTCAGGAAGTAGCTCAACGAGGAGAGTTCCATCCAGATGCTTTAATCAGGGCTCGTGAGTGTTTGACCGAGTTTAAAAAAGAAATTCAAGACCAGCGTGTAGATCGCATTCTGGCCATGGCTACCTCGGCAGCTAGGGATGTGAGAAATGGATCTGAGCTCTTTAAAATTGGTGAGGAACTAGGCATTCCTATAGAAATCATCCCAGGAGAGGACGAAGCGCGAATTACTTTTTTGGGCGCAACAGCAGGAGATTTAAGGCCCAATATTTCTTCCTTAGTCATCGATGTTGGTGGTGGATCAACGGAGTTTATTCTAGGACGCGACAAGAAAATTATTGTTGGCGAGAGCGTTAATATTGGTGGCGTCCGTTTGACCGAAAAATTTATTTCACACCAACCAATCAACGACAACGACGAAGAAAATATGAACCTCTTCATCCAACAGCAAACGCATTCAATATTTGAAAAGCTGAAGAGAGAGAAAATTGATCAAGTCATCGCTGTTGCAGGAACTCCCACTTCGATTGTTGCGATTGAAGTGGGTGGATTTGATGAAAAAAAAGTGGACGGTTTTTTTCTTACCAAAGACAGGCTTCAGTATTGGGTTCATGAATTTGCCAATACCACAGTTGAAGAGAAAAAAAATAAATACGGCCTTGGCGGTCGAGCGGATATTATTTTCGCTGGCTCTTCGATTATTTTGAGAGCCTTAGAAGCTTTGAATTTACCTGGAATATTTGTATCCACAAAAGGGGTTCGTTATGGTGTCGCTCTGGAAATGCTTCAAAAGTAAGAGAGGTTTTTTCTTTTTGATGACCTTGTTGATTGCGGTCGAGGGTTTAGCTTTTTCATTTGCAAAAAAACAGATTCAACTAGGTAGCAAGACTTTGGTTGTGGAGATAGCAGAGACCGATGAGCAGCATCAACGTGGACTTATGTATAGAGACAAACTTTCGAATGATGAGGGTATGTTATTTATTTTTAAGGAAGAGGCGCCAAGGTTTTTTTGGATGAAGAACACGTTGATAGATCTTTCAATTGGTTATTTTGATAAAAATGGTGATTTGATTGATATCCAGGAAATGAAGTCTGGTAAAGGGATTCCGGACTCTGCTCTCCCCTCTTATCCAAGTGCAAAGCCGGCTAAGTTTGCTTTGGAAATGCGAAAGGGATGGTTTGCTGAAAACAAAATTAAAATTGGTAGCAAATTGAAAGTCCCGTAAAAGTCTAGTGGACCTGAAGTCTAGGGGGATTGATAAATATTTGCACCCTTTCCCCCTTGTGTTTTAGATTGTTAATAAAGCTTCACGGAAACAGTATGTTTCGTGGCATCAATCAAGGATGAACACATGATGAGGAAAATAGTTATCTTGCTAGCCTGCTTGGGTCTCGCGTTCCAGCAGATGAGCTGCACCTCCAATGACAGCCAGGCAGATTCAGAAGTCGCAGCAGATGTAGATTCTGCAGACCTGGAAAAGCTAGAGAGTGAAGGTGGTGAGATCGCTGATGAAGAGTCCCTGGGAGGCGACCAGCTTCCAGAAGAAGCTCTTGGTGAAACAACCGAGATTGCACAGGCTGATGAGGCTCCTACTGATGCCCCGGGATTTGCTGATGCACCAGCTGACGATGTGGCAGCGGCTCCACCAGCTAATATATCAGATGCACCTCCAACAGAAGAATCTTTAGGACTTCCTGCTGAAGAAATGGCATCTGTTGATGATCCGTTGCCGCCAGATCCATTTGCTCCTTCGGATACGACTGCCGTGGCGCAATCTACGCCTCCTCCCCCTCCACCTGAGGAACCTAAAAAAATGGCTCAAGTCGAGCAACCAAAAATGGTTCAACCAAAATTTGAAGAGCCAGCAAACACCTACTCTAGCCCTGCAATGGAATCTTCGGTTTCAACGACATACGTCGATTCGGAGCCATCAGAGCCCGTAGTTAAAAAACCAAGTGCTCCTTTGCAAAAAATTGCGACAGAACCTTGGAAAGTTGGCAAGACTTGGTTCAATGCAGTTTATTTCGCTCGCCCGGGTGATTCGCTCGCAAGCATCAGTCAGATGATCTATGGAACCGATAAGACAAAAGAAATTAAAAAGGGAAATCCACTTTTTAATTCCCGCGATGTGAGACCTGGAGACAAGGTTTATTACAACTCTCCAAATCGTCCTTCAGATTCGGCAAGTCTTCTGACCTATTATGAAGATAACGGAATGGCGCCAGAGGTTTATGTAGCTAAACCTGGTGATAATATTCGAAAAATTGCAAAGAATCTTTTAGGTTATGAAGGCGCTTGGAAAGAAGTTTGGGCTAGTAACTCTGTAGATTCTAAAGGTGCATTGCCTGAAGGCACTGAATTGCGCTTCTGGAAAGGTGGAGCTGTAGCAGCGGTGAGCACACCGAAGCCTGCTGTAGAGCAACCAATGCCGCCGGATATTGCAGCGGAACCAGTAATGCCTCCTCCAGAAATTCCAGCACCTCCGATGAACGAGCCAATTCCGCCGCCATCGCAGGCACAAGCGGACATTCCTCCACCTCCGCCAATACAAGAGCCGATGGCAGATATCCCTCCACCGCCTCCGCCAGATATGCCGGCTGTGGAGCAAATGCCACCACCTCCACCTGTTCAGGCAATGAATCCGCCACCTTCTGAAGGCGAGCCGATCGAGGAAGGAATGGAAGGAGAGTCAGGTCAAGACATGACAATGGCGTTGGGTGTTGTTGGTTTGGCTGCGGCTGGTTTGGCAGTGCTTATCGTTATGCGCAAGAAGCGCAAACAAAAAGAGCTAGATATGCAGGCTATGGAGAATACCCACGTAGGGACTTAAATTAGTAAAAAAAAGAGCGAGGAATATCTCGCTCTTTCTTTTATTTGCATTGATTGAACTATCAACCAACTTTCTTAAAGATTGTATCCATCAAAGATCGACGGTCTGAACGGCTATTTTCTACAAAATAAATCAAGTCGTCGACGATCTGTACGTCGCGATTGTTAGCGGGTACGAATTTGATCCCACAGCCAGCAGAGTTCGTCCAAATCACATGTGCTGCGACTTTGCGTTCTCGTCCTGCGACGATGAACACTAGATTTAGCTTTTCATTGGCGCGAACAAGTCCGCCCGTAAACTCTAAAAAGGCCCCAGTAATACTGATGTTTTTAAGCGTGCCCTTGGTCTCTTCGCGCGCGTAATTGCGCTTAAAGGAAACTTCCAGGTTTAGTGGTGTTCTTGGGGCTGGAACGGATGATGTATCCTCCACAATCGACTCCTTGTGCTTAAAGTTATGTTCCTTTCGGTTGTCTGTGATTAAAAATTAACACCCGCAAAATATTTTTTTTAAAAAAAGCGGTCTTTTTAGAAAAACTGGACTAAAAATGATGAAGTTCTAAACACCTAGAATAACATTGCAATTTACAAACAATAAAATAGTGTTTGGAGGGCCTGTCTGTCTGGGGTGGTGGCGGAAAAGGGGAGTCGTTCTCATTTTGAGAAGTCGAAATTTCCATTGACAACGAGTGTCCATTTGTCAGAAAGTAAGGCCAGAACGCAATAGCTTAGGTCTAGTCCGACCCAGCTTCTTAAATCTATCTCTATTTTCTTATTTAATCCCACAAGGAGAATTTGTTTGTCTGAACCTAAAGATTCACAAGGCGTTGAAGTCGTGAAAAAGCGCACTCGTTCAAAGTCCGCTGAAGAGGCACCCGCTGAGTCTACCCCTAAGGCTACTACGGCAACGGCGTCCCCAACTCCAGCAGAGACCCCTGAACCGACTTCAGCTCAAGCTGCGGCTCCCCAGGAGTCAGCCCCAGCGGCAGCAGTAACGCCAGCATCGGCACCTCAAGAGCCTCAACAAAGACAAGATCGTCCTCAGCATCAGCAGCGTCGAGAGTTCCGACCAAACAACCGAGATAACCGAGATAATCGAGATAACCGCGATCGTGGTGACCGAGGCGAACGTGGAGATCGTGGCGGCGGTCATAGACATGATAGAAACAACCAACGTCGAGATTTCCGTGGAGATCGCGGTGACCGAGGCGAACGTGGGGATCGTTATCGTGAAGAAGCTCAGCCAGTGGGTGATGACACACATTCTGTCCAGCCTGCTCAGACTCAAGATGTGGACTTGGCGGACATCCAGTTAACAGACGAAGAGAAGTCATGGTTGTCATCTAAAGACTTGAAGTCAAAAAACATCACGCAACTTACTGAGTTAGCAACCAAACTAAAAATTGAAAATGCGGCAGGCTTGCGTCGTCAGGACATGATTTTCGAAATCCTCAAGCGCGCAGCTAAACTTGGTCAAGATATCTATGGTTCTGGTGTATTAGAAATTCTTCCTGATGGTTATGGATTTCTGCGTTCACCAGATTATAACTACCTTCCAGGTCCGGATGATATTTACGTTAGCCCATCGCAAATTCGTCGTTTTGGTCTACGCACTGGTGACACAGTTACTGGAACAGTACGTCCACCTAAAGAAGGTGAACGTTATTTTGCCCTACTTAAAGTTGATTCATTAAATTTTGAAACAACTGAGAATGGTAAAGATAAAATTCTATTCGACAACTTAACTCCGCTTTATCCAAACCAAAGATTGAAGCTTGAGCATAGCCCTGGTGAGTACACGACTCGTGTTGTGGACTTGATGGCTCCTTTGGGTAAAGGACAACGTGCATTGATCGTGGCGCCACCGAGAACAGGTAAAACTGTATTGATGCAACAAATTGCCAATGCAATCACTCACAATCATCCTGAAGTAAAACTGATTGTTTTGCTGATTGATGAGCGTCCAGAGGAAGTGACTGACATGCAAAGAACCGTGAAGGGTGAAGTTGTATCATCAACATTTGATGAGCCACCAACACGTCACGTTCAGGTTGCTGAAATGGTTATCGAGAAGGCAAAGCGATTGGTTGAGCATAAGCATGACGTTGTCATCTTGTTAGATTCAATCACTCGTTTGGCACGTGCTTACAATACCGTTGTTCCTCCATCTGGAAAAATCTTGTCAGGTGGTGTAGATTCAAATGCTTTACATAAGCCAAAGCGTTTCTTCGGTGCGGCTCGTAACATTGAAGAGGGCGGTTCTTTGACGATTATCGCAACAGCGTTGATCGACACGGGCTCTCGTATGGACGAGGTCATCTTCGAGGAGTTTAAAGGTACTGGTAATGCTGAGATCCATTTGGATCGCAAGCTTATGGAAAAACGTATCTTCCCATGTATGGACATCAATAAGTCTGGAACTCGTAAAGAGGACTTGTTGGTCGAAAAAGCAGATCTCAATCGCTTGTGGATTTTGAGAAAAGTTTTGGCGCCAATGAACCCTGTTGATGCGATGGAATTCTTGCTTGATAAAGTGGGAAATACGAAAACAAATCTCGACTTCTTAAAAGCGATGTCGGGACCAGGTCAGTAAATTATTGAAATATAAGGACTTTCTTAATACAAAGGGAGTCCTCCTGGCCGAAAGTGTTGCTAAAAAAAGCAGCGCTTTATGCTCGACAGGGGGGACCCAGTGTGTTAAACCCTTACAGCTTAAGACCCATAGTTTTGACTATTTATAAGGAATCAGGTCATGAAACAAAACTTACATCCAAAAGTAAATACAGTAGTATTTAAAGATATCTCTTGCGACTACTCTTTCTTGGGAACTACGACTCTTCACTCTTCTGAAACAGTAAAATGGGAAGATGGTAAAGAGTATCCTTTGATTAAAGTTGAGATCTCTTCTGCATCTCACCCTTTCTTCACTGGAAAACAACGTGTAATGGATACTGAAGGTCGTATCGATCGTTTCAAAAAACGTTACGGCAAGAAATAAATTTCAGACCTCCTACCGGAGGGCTTTCTTGTATGAAATGCGGTTCACTTGTCGAGCCGCATTTTTGTTTCTGGGTATCAACACGAATATACAATCAATCTAGGAGTTATCCCCATGTTCTCAAAGTTGGATGAGGTGGAGTCACGCTATGAAGAAGTCAATATGGCTCTTCAAAGGCCCGATATTGCTTCAAACCAAACACAATACCGAGCGCTCATGAAAGAGCTTGGGAATTTGGAAAAGATTGTCCTTGTCTATCGTGATTATAAGAAGAAAATTGAAAATCTAAAGGCAAGCAAAGAGCTTCTAACGGCTGAGCAAGATAGCGAAATGCGCGAGCTCATCCGCGAAGAAGTCAAAGAACTTGAAGTTGCTTTGCCTGAATTAGAGCATCAATTAAAAATTGCCCTTATTCCTAAAGATCCCAACGACGATAAGAATATCATTCTTGAAATCCGTGCTGGTGCCGGCGGTGACGAAGCAGCATTGTTTGCTGATGAAATGTTCCGTGGATACATGCACTATGCTTCCGCTCAAGGGTGGAAGGTAGAGATGATCTCATACTCCGAAGGTAACGCCGGCGGAGCCAAAGAGATTATTGCCAGCGTCACGGGTGATTCTGTCTTTAGTAAATTGAAGTACGAAAGCGGAGTTCATCGCGTTCAACGTGTTCCAAAAACTGAAGCAGCTGGGCGTATTCACACTTCTACAGTTACAGTTGCGGTGATTCCTGAAGTTGAAATCAACGAAATCAAAATCCCGATGAGCGATGTTCGCATCGAGACCATGCGCTCTCAAGGTTCTGGTGGTCAGTCCGTGAATAGAACTGAATCAGCTGTTCGTGTTGTTCATATTCCGACAGGTCTAGATGTAAAATGTCAGGAAGGGAAGTCTCAGTCAGCCAATCGCGAAAGAGCTTTCCAGATTCTTTACGCTAAACTTCAGCAGATTGAAGACGAAAAGGCACGTAAAGAGGCTTCTGATGTTCGCTTGGAACAAATCGGAACCGGAGATCGCTCTGAGCGTATTCGAACTTATAACTTCCCGCAGACGCGAATTACTGATCATCGCATTGGATTGACAATTCATCAGCTGGACCAGGTCATGAATGGTTCATTTGAGTTGCTGATTGATCCACTCGTTGCTAACTTTCAGGCAGAGGCATTAAAGAAACAAACCTCTGCATAATAAATGAAATTAAAAGAGATCCTCGACAAAACAACAGCTTTCTTTAGAGATAAAAAAATCGACAGTCCTCGTTTGGATGCTGAGCTGTTGTTGGCTCATGGATTGAAGCTGGAGCGCATTCAGCTTTATTTACGCTTTGATCAACCGATGAAAGAAGATGAATTGGTTGTCTTGCGTGAACTTGTCCGCCGTCGAGCTGCAGGTGAGCCTGTGGCGTATATTCTTGGCTACCGAGATTTCTATAAAAGTCGCTTTGAAGTGAATTCAGCCGTTTTAATTCCTCGGCCCGAAACAGAGCACATCGTTGAGGAGACTTTAAAGTGGGTTGCTGATCCGAATGAGTCTTTGGGACTCATAGACTTGGGTTGCGGCTCTGGTTGCATCGGATTGAGTCTTCTCAAAGAACTGCCAAATGCTCGTCTTATTGCGGTCGATATTTCGGAAAAAGCCATTGAAGTGGCACGTCGAAATGCCGAAGCTTTAGGTCTTTCTGACCGAGTTCTTTTTGTTCATGCCGATGCATTACGTTCTGATCTAATTATGTCTAACTACAAGGAATTTACCGGTCTTGAAAAAGTCAGTGTCCTTGTTTCGAATCCGCCCTATATTGCTCATCAAGATCCCGACGTTGAAGTGAACGTCAAAAAATTTGAACCAAATACTGCCTTATTTGCAGATGATGAAGGACTTGCTCTGCTAAAAGCATGGTCAGCGCAATACGCACCTTTCATGGCAAAAAAGGGTTTGGTGTTAATGGAGATGGGTTTGCATCAAGGGCGCGCAATGAAAGATCACTTTTTTAGTTTAAATAAATTTAACGAAATCAATGTCATCAAGGATCTTTCCGGTCATGATAGAGTGATTCGTGGGGTAATAAATGGATAAAATGGTTGTAACGGGCAATGGCCCTCTTCATGGTGCGGTGGCGACGAGCGGTGCAAAAAATGCGGCTCTTCCCATTCTTTTTTCTACTCTTCTAGCTGAAGGGGAGCATGTCTTTACAAACGTTCCAAAGTTAAAAGATATCGAATCCACAGCAGCCCTTCTTGCAAGTCTTGGATGTGAGACAAGTTGGGATGGCGATAAATTTCGCGTGAAAGTCAGTCGTCTTCAGTCCTACGAGGCCAGCTACGATTTAGTTCGTAAAATGCGTGCAAGCTTTCTTTGTATGGGGCCTTTGCTGGCAAAATACGGTGAGGCTGTTGTTTCACAACCAGGCGGTTGTGCAATTGGAAGCCGTCCTATTGATCTTCATCTTGAGGGCTTCAAGGCTTTGGGCGCAGAGATCACCCAGCGTGAGGGATATGTTCACGCTCAAGCAAAACGATTGAAGGGTTCCAGCTTCTTATTTGAAACAGTGACTGTCGGTGGTACTGAGAATGTCATGATGGCAGCAGCTTTGGCTGATGGCCGAACCATTTTAGAAAACGCAGCTAAAGAACCAGAGATTGTCGATTTAGCAGAATATCTGATCAAGATGGGTGCGAAAATCAGTGGGCATGGAACAAGTGTTATCACTATCGATGGCGTAGAGAAACTGCATCCAGCTGAACATTCCATTATGCCTGATCGTATTGAAGCTGGAACTTTGTTGATCGCTGGTGCCATTACGAAGGGTCAAGTCACAGTTGAAAAATGTGTGCCTGCTCACTTAGAGGCTTTAATCTTAAAAATGCGTGAAAGTGGTTTTAAAATTGATACTACGAAAGATTCGATGACCATTTTCAAAGCAGACTCTTGGGATGCGGTGGACATCACGACGGCACCTCATCCTTTATTTCCAACAGATCTTCAGGCTCAATTCATGGCTTTGATGACAGTTGCTAATGGAACCAGTGTGATTTCTGAGACGGTTTTCGAAAATCGATTTATGCACGTTCAGGAACTGATTCGCTTGGGTGCTGATATCACACCTAAAACACGTGTGGCAGTGGTGCGTGGTCGACCAGGTCAATTAACTGGTGCTCCGGTGATGGCAACGGATCTTCGAGCGAGTGCTTCGCTTGTGTTAGCTGGTTTGGTTGCAAGTGGCGAAACTGTTGTAAATCGAATCTATCACTTGGATCGTGGTTACGAAAAGTTAGAGGATAAGTTATCCAGCCTTGGTGCTCGCATTCGTCGAACTGAATAGTTCTCTTAGTGAAGGCTTCCATCTTAAAATCACAGGGTGGAAGCTGAAAAAGAAAAAGGCCTACTAGGAGGGGGATCCGTAGGCCTTTTAGAAGAAGAAAGAAAAGTCTCAGCCCGCGGAGGGGATGGGGCTGAGACTTAATGATTAAAGGTTATTATCTAACCTCGCTGATACCAAGTACAAAGAAAACAACGGCTTTACTTCCAGAACTAAAACCAGGGAGGGGGTCCACGGTGTCTAATTCATAAGTGGGAGCAAGCTGATGCTCAAGTTCGATACCACTAATCATAACATTTAAACCAACATAAGCTGTAAGATCGATTTGTGATTTCAGAATCAACACATTTTGTTGATCTGCGCTTGCCAAGGCAAACGAGCCATCGGCTAAAATCACCACCTCACCTACTTGAGTTTTAAAATTGTAGTTTTGCACTTCTGAAGAAGAAAACTCTTCTCCATGAGCATGACTAGGAAGAACTCCAGCGCGAGCTCCTGCAGAGATCGCAAGGACAACCAAGATGTATGCTGCAATTAATGCGTTCTTTAGCACGGTACTTAACTCCTACAGAACAACAATTTCACTTCCCCTATAAGCAAACGTCATGCCAACTCAAAAAGTTGGTTTAAAATGAATTAAATTGATTTTGAGGTCGAGAAACGAATTTTTTGAAGCTCATATCGGCACTAAGGGTAATCCCATATTGAGATCGGAGTTCAATTATGGAACCACCTATTTGGTCGAATCTTGACTAAAGCACAGACCTTTACGGGCTTAGCGGTGTAGAATGGTTCTTTATAAAAATCACTAGTATTATTAACCATCTATGTCGCGCATTCAAGTTACTTGGGTTGTAAAATTAAGCAATGGACAAGTGAAAGGTCCATACTCTACGGAAGCCATCCTGCGCATGATCGGCGAAGGAGCTTTCGTTGGCCAGGAGATGATCTCGCGATTGCCGGATGGGCAGTGGATGAAAATCTCTAAAGAGCCTGCGTTTTATGATAAGTTGCTAGAGGCTATCGAAGGCGTGGTTCATGTCGATCCTAAGAAGACACAAAAAATGGAGGCGGAGACCATTATCTCCCCACCGCAAGTAGTCTCGCCTGTAGTTTCTAATGAGGGTCCGCTCGTAGTTAAAAACAATACGCAAAATGCCGGTCTTCTTCCACCACCAAGTTCTGATACTACAGACTCAGCAGCCTATGTGCCCCCGGCACATCCAGGAAGTGCGGGTGGCAATCTGGGCAGTGATGTTATTGACCTATCTAATTTAGAAAAAATTGAACAGGTCGAAATTAAGAAGAACATTAAGTGGCCAGCAATTTTACTCGTCGTTGTCGTTATTATCGGGGCTTTTTTAGTTATGGATTCGGATTCCAATACCGGGGGGAAAATTCATTTACTGGCTCCAGGCAAAGCTTCATCGGCGTTATCCGACCAGCAAGTAAAAGAAAAATTGAATGAGGCTTTATTTGCAATCGAACAAGATACTTTTGAAAGTTACATCTCTGCACAAAACAAGTTGGTGTCTATCATAGAAGGTGCACCGATGAACATCGAAGTGCGAGGTCTTTTATGTGTGGTCTACAAAGAGCTCTGGGTGTTTTCGACTCAAGATGCACAAGACATAAAAACGATTGCTAATGCAACTCAAGCGACACGTTCTTTAAATGTGGTCAGTCCATTTGGGCAAGTTTGTGAAGCTGTGAAGTTGATGACATCGGGGCGTTATAAAGAAGCAAAAGGCGTGATAGAAGCCACCCTTGAAAGTCATGAGATATTTTCGTTATTGCCCGTGATGTACAACTATAAAGGCGAATTGCTTGATGGAGAAAAAGATTTTAACAATGCGGTTCCGTATTTTGAAAAATCTGTTCAGCTCTGGGATAAATGGCTGCATCCCCAGGTCGCTCTAGGAAAAGTCTTTATTGAGCAGGGTGATTTTACTTCCGCTGGCAACCTACTCAAAAAAGTACTGAGCGTAAATCCAAAACATCGGGAAGCCAAAGTGTTGCTGGGTTTAATTGAATATAAAGGGTTTAAAAAAATTGATGAGGCTTATGACTATTTAAACAGTGCTCTTGAGGCCAAAGGTAGAATGAGTCCCATCACCGAGTCTGAGGGTTATGGAGTTTTGGCCGAGGTTCTTTTATCAAGAGGAGAAAAGAAGCGAGCGCTCAGTATGGCACAAAAGGGATTTGCTATGAATCCCAACAACAGCGAGTTAAGGCAGTTGGTTATTCGTCTTGGAGGTTCAGACAAAATCAGTGGTCAAAAGGGACAGAACAATGAGCTGTTGTTTTTGGGTGATCAATATGTGCGGCAGGGTGATTTTCTGGCGGCACAAGCCGAGTTCAAGGCGGCTTTTGAAGTAGATCCTAAAAATGGTACCGCAGCAGTCAAAGCAGCAAAAGCATTGTGGCAATTGAACCAAAGTTTTGAGGCGATCGAGTGGTTGAAGAAAGCGATTAAGGCCGAACCCAAGCTTGTATCTGCTTATGTTTTGCAGGCTGATTATATGTCACAACGGTATGACTTTACTGGCGCTACCATTGTATTAACAAATGCTACAAAAATTGCCCCAAATAACTATGAAGTATTGCGGGGGCTTGCTTTGCTTGAGTTCCGTAAAAACAATATGGGTGGTGCTATCAATTTTGCGTTACGCTCGGTTCGCGCTTATGACGGGGATATAGAGACTTATATTTTACTTTCGAAAGCCAATGCAGCACTGGCTCGCACGGTGATGCCGATTAACAAAAAGGAAATCGAAAAGAAAGAAAATGCTGCCAGAGATGCGATTCGCTATGCCACCAAAGCCGTTGAAATTGATGCTACCAATACCGAGGCTCAGATTACCTACGCAAAAATATTGGCGCAATCAAGCGGTGTGGATTCAGGTATAAATTATTTGAATGAACTGATTAAGCGATTTTCCTATACGTTGGATTATAGGGTGGCTTTGGCAGAGGTGTACAAGAGTGAGGAACGCTACACCCAGGCGCGGGAAATCTATGAACGCATCGTTGAGGCAGATCCAAAAAGTAAAAAAGCTTGGTTGGGTTTAGGTGAGAGCTATTTGGCCTTGGCTTTGAATGACAAAGCCCTTAGAGCCTTCTTAACGGCTGCGGTCTTAGATCCCACAGATGGAGAAGCCTTGTTCCAGGCTGGTAAGTGGTATTTGGAAGCGAATAAGTATGAGGATGCCATTGAGCAGTTTAAGCGTGTTCAACGTCTCAATGCCCATTATCCGAGGACTCATTATTATATTGGAAAAGCAGCATTTGCTTCAGGTGACTTTACGACAGCCCTAGATGCAGCCAAGGCAGAAAAAAAATTAAATCCTAATGTGGCGGACTCTTTCATTTTGACTGCGGAAGTTTATACTGCCCGCAAGCAGTATGCAGAATGTGCCACTGAGTACTCTCATGCTATGAAGCTACGCCCACAGGGGGCAGATATTTACGTCAAAGCGGCAACGTGTTATCGACAATCGGGTTCATTTGATGTGGCGGAAGATATGCTGACACTCGCCCGAGAGCGAGAAAGTGGATATGCTGAAATTTATCGAGAGCTCGGCGCTATCTATGAATTAAAGGGAGATGCCCGCTCTGCGGCGCAATCTTATAATAAATATTTAGGGCTCTCGCCAAATGCCCCTGATCGTGCTGAAATAGAAAGAAAAGTGAATAGATTTAGTTATTAATAGTGTGTCACGGAGGAATAGCCATGAGTATTGGCGATAGAATGAGAGGACTGGCAAGCGGAGCTCAAGAAGGAGTTAAAACCACGTCAATCTCATTGCTGCACTTTAGTTTACGTTTTTTGACGGGAATATTCTTGGGTCTGGTTTTTGCGCTGATCGGGCAAGAGCTTCTGGGTTACGGTTTGTTCAGTTTGTTGTTGGTGATGGTTGTGACATTGGCAGCGTCGCTAAAAATTTTGGCAACTTGGGGCATAGGACAAATTTTGATTTTTGATTTAATTTGCGTCCTTGTCGGCATGCTCTTGAGAATGTATATACTAGTCGCACCTTGAAAAGGACTTGAGAAATGATTGATATTAAGCTTCTAGAAAAAAAATCTGAAAATGGCCCTTCGTATTTTGATGAATACAAAAATGGATTGATCAATCGAGGCGCTTCCGTAGATATCCTTGATCAGATCATGGAGCTTAATAAAAAACGTAAAGAAATGATCACTCAGGCCGAAACTGCCAAAGCCAACCAAAATAAATTAAGCGGTGAGATTGGTAAGTTGAAGCGCGAAGGGAAGGACGCTTCTGCGCTTTTGGCTGAAGTTGAATCTTTGAAGTCTCAAGTGAAAGAGCTCGAGGGTAAAGCTGCTGAGGCGGACTTGCAGGTTTTGAATTTGGCGTTAGTAATTCCCAACAAACCGAACAGTTCAGTTCCGGTGGGTTCTTCTGCGGAACAAAATAAAGAAGTGAAGGTTGTGGGAACTCCTACAAAATTTTCTTTCAAAGCAAAAGAGCATTGGGAGCTTGGAGAAAGCCTCAATATTATTGATTTTGAAAGAGCGGGCAAAACAACCGGAACACGCTTTGCTTTCTTAAAAGGTGCGGCAGCACAAATGGAGCGTGCGCTTATCCAGTTTATGATGGATATGCATTCCTCTAAACACGGCTACACAGAAATGATTCCGCCGTTTATGGTTAACAGCAATAGTCTTTTGGGAACAGGGAACTTTCCTAAATTTAAAGAAGATGTATTTCACCTTGAGGGCTCAGATCTTTACCTCATTCCGACAGCAGAAGTGCCTGTGACGAATTACTTTAATAATGAGATTTTGGACGAAAAAGATTTGCCAACGAGTTTCTGTGCCTACTCTCCATGTTTCAGATCTGAGGCTGGAAGTGCTGGTCGTGATACCAAAGGACTGATTCGACAACATCAATTTGATAAAGTTGAATTGATGACTTTTTGCCATCCGGATAAATCGTATGAAGTGCATGAGGCTTTGACTTCTCATGCAGAGCAAATCTTGATTGATCTCGAACTGCCTTTCCGTCGCATGTTGCTATGCACGGGGGACATGGGATTTGGATCCGCTAAGACTTATGATCTTGAAGTATGGCTTCCGGGTCAGGGTGCTTACCGTGAAATCAGTTCATGCTCAAACTTTGAGGACTTCCAAGCTCGTCGTGCCAATATTCGTTTTAGATCTGCTGGCGGCAAGCCGCAGTTTGTTCATACTTTGAACGGATCTGCTTTGGCAGTAGGTAGAACTTTGGTGGCGATTCTTGAAAACTACCAAAGGGAAGATGGATCTGTTGCTATTCCGAAGGCCCTTCAGCCTTATATGGGCAACAAGACCGAAATTCGCAAAATTTAACCGAGGATTTTTAAGTCTCGACGCGTTAAATTGAACAACTGCTTGAATACCTTCGTCAAAACCCATAAAACGGTCGACGGAGAGTTGGTAGAGCGGTTGAATACACCAGTCTTGAAAACTGGCAGCCCTTCGCGGGGCTCGAGGGTTCGAATCCCTCACTCTCCGCCATTTTAAAAAAAGCCGCATATTAAGCGGCTTTTTTTATATCTTGACCCCTTTGCTTTTCAGCAGCCATTCTTTTTCAAAACAACGAGGTCCCCCATGATGGAATTTATCGATATTATTTTGCATCTTGATCAGCATATTCCTACGTGGATTGCTTTTTTTGGTCCTTGGCTTTACGTCATTTTATTTTTAATTATTTTTGCTGAGACAGGATTGGTCGTCACACCTTTCTTGCCTGGGGACTCTTTGCTTTTTGCCTTGGGTGCATTCACCGTGGTGGAGAATGGTCTTAATCTTTGGGTGCTTCTGGTCAGCCTAACCATTGCGGGTATTTTGGGTGATACGGTTAATTATCACACTGGAAAATACTTTGGCCCCAAAGTCTTTGAGGGAAATTCGCGAATCTTCAAGAAACAGTATCTTGAGCAGACACACGCTTTTTATGAGCGCTGGGGCGCATTTACAATAGTTGCAGCTCGCTTTGCGCCGATTGTTCGAACTTTTGCTCCCTTTGTGGCAGGCATTGGTTCTATGAGTTATAAAAAATTTATTTCGTACAACGTAGTAGGAGCCATTCTTTGGGTGTTTACTTTCATTCTGGCTGGACATTTTTTTGGAAACTTGCCCGTAGTTAAAAAGAATTTTCACATTGTGATCTTCGGTGTGATTGGAGTTTCATTGTTGCCGATGGTATGGCCATGGGTATCAAGTCGCCTTGGGAAGGTAAAACGTGCCAGTTAGTGCTCGTGAAGGTTGACTATTTGCTCCAGCGCGGCCAGTATGGCCACCCTATGAACAAACAATTCATGCTCCGAGCAATTGAGCTTTCTCGAATAAATATGCAGGCTGGCGCGGGCGGGCCTTTCGGCGCCGTTATCGTAAAAGATGGTAAAATTATTGGAGAGGGTTGGAATAAAGTAACCTCCTCTAATGATCCTACGGCTCATGCTGAAGTGGTCGCTATTCGCAACGCTTGCGAAAATGCAAAAGACTTCAATCTTGACGGTGCAGAGATCTATACGAGCTGCGAGCCTTGCCCGATGTGTCTTTCTGCAATTTATTGGGCACGTATCGGTAAGATCTATTATGCGAACACTCGTAAAGATGCTGCCAATATCGATTTTGATGATGATTTTCTTTACCAAGAAATTCCCAAGGATCTAAAAGATCGCAAAGTCCCAATGGCACAATGTGCGCACGAAGAGGCTTTAGATGTTTTCAAAGAATGGCAAAATAAAGTCGACAAGGTTCCGTACTAAAGGCGAGGAAGGTCTTTCAGGACTGCTGTGAAAAAGACTTATTAGCGACAATGAAGGGATGAAACAGATTTGTTCATCCCTTTTTTTATTTCTATTTCTAATTATTTTTAGCTCTTGTGCACAAAATGAAAAAAAAGTTGTTCGAGATATTGCCTCTCTCCAGGCTGCGGGGGGAGTGGAGGGAATATGGTTTCTTCAGGGAACCTCTTCTGTTCTTGGTCCATATAATGGTGAGCTAGAGCTACGAAGAAGTTATGATGGGACTTACGAAGTTGTCCGCATTGTCACTTATATAAACTATTTCTATGATGGGTTGAAGGTTCAAGAGGTGTGGACAGGTAAAGCAGTTCCCAACCACAATTCCATAGTTATTACTTATGATTTGCAACAAGCCGGTTTTATTACTCAGCTTGGTTCGGTGAAACGCAATCCCAGTGAGTTTAATAATCCCATCACAGTTAATGTTCTATTTAAAGAATCTTCGCGGGGCTTAGCGGCTCAGTTTGATGACGGGAAATCATCTAAGTATTCAGAATGGTTAACGACGCAACGAAAGTTGTATGAGCAGCCCTTGTGGGTTGATCAAAAAAAATATTTAGATGCTCGGGGTGGCGTAATATCTACAGCGGTGAAAAAGGAGATGGAGTCTTATAAAAAAGATTTTGGTTTTACTAAATCTGAATTTTGGAAGGCTCATAAAAAATGTGCCATTGATTCGCCTTCCGGGTTGGCAATCACTTTTGATCCAACTGATTTTGATTTCTACAGAAGTAATAACGACGTAATTCGTGTTGTGAATAAAGTGACAGACACAATTAGTATTTCTGAGGCTGTTGTAAAAAGAAATGCATATGCTCCTTTGTTAAAACAAAAAGCCTCTGGTTTTGATCGTGCTATTCAGACCTCCTATAAAGATCCATCTGGCCGAATTAAGGTGGATGGAAATGGCTTAGATGAAAATGATATTTCATTTTTAACGGGGATCTATCTCAGTTCACAGGCCATGAGATATCAAGCGACCAAAGAGCCTGAAGCATTAAAGAATGTGCGTACATCGTTATCGGGCCTATTGCAGTCGATTGAAAATGCTAAGAAGAATTCATCTGCAGTTCAAATGAACAGCAAAGGCATCGGCGGCATTCTGCACAGCTTGGCGTGGGCGGGTATCGTGTTGCCTAAGACTGAGTTGAATCTTCGCAATGAGTTGCGTTCATACGCAATGGACATCTTGGCGATTTCAGAAAAAAATGGCGACAGAAAAACAAAGGCAACCGCCTTGGCTGTGGCATCGTTCTTAACGGGCGATGAAAATCTGCAGAAACTTTATCAAGCCTATTATTCGCAGCCGAGCCAAAATAAAAATAAAAATTTTTCTGATTCTGCATTCTACTGGCAAGGTTCCGCCGATTGGATTGCAGCGCAAAACCGAATGTTCAATCATGTGACTGAAATCATTGTTACAGAGGCCTTGGGGCTAGAGAAAATTAGAGATCTTCTTCGTAAACAATTGTTGGACGAGTGGAGTGAATATGCTCCCGCACAGCGAGGTTTGATGACGCTGATGGCGTATAGCTTTGCATATAAAGATGGAGTTAAAGTGGAAGTGGAAAAAAGTAGCAAGGCCACCGTGGATCGGTTTAATTCTGCTCTCTCCCAAGCTGTTTGGGCCCTCAGAGAGATTCCATTTCCAAGACCGCAACAAGTTGTACATGTAGATCATTCATTGAATACTCGCTGGTGTGTTTCGCCGACTCCTGCAAAATTTTGGAATACCCAGAAAAATAAAAAAGAGATTCCCCAAAATATGTATCAAGGTGGGGTCAGTGTTCCAGCCTTTGAGTTGAATGCATTTTCCAGTAATTTTATATGGGAAGAGTCTCCATTTCGCTACTCCACTGAGAACATAAAAGGACAAGGCAGCCCTGGGGTTGACTATCTTTACGCCTACTGGTTGGGACGCTATTCTGGAGTCCATTATGATGAGTAGATCAACTGTTGAAGCACGATTCTTAATATATTTCATGTTAAAGAACACGACTTGCTAAGCCGCGGAAGGCGGCGTAAAAGGCAGTATCAATTTATAACCTATAAAAGTTAAGATAGGCGAATATGAAAAAGAATGCTGGTAGAGACGCAAAAGAATTAAAAAACTTTGCTTTGGGTGAAAAACACACCGAGTATCCGTCGACCTATGCTCCCGAAGTATTGGAAGCTTTTGATAACAAGAATCCAGGAAAGGTGGCTTGGACAACTTTTGTATGTACTGAGTTTACTTCTTTATGTCCGAAGACGGGTCAACCGGATTTCGCTAAGATTTTTGTTAACTATATTGCAGACAAAAAAATGGTGGAGTCGAAATCTTTGAAACTTTATTTATTCAGCTTCAGAAATCACGGTGATTTCCACGAAGATTGTGTGCAGAAAATCTGTAATGATTTGGTGCGATTGATGAAGCCAAAATATATCGAAGTTATCGGTGAATTCACTCCGCGTGGGGGTATCGCAATTTATCCGTATGCGAGCTATGCTTCTAAGGATAAATTTTTTCAAGATCTATACAAAAAACGCCTTGCGGAGTATGCGCCAGGTAAATTCTCTATGGAGCTTTCTAAGTTATATTAAGATGTAAAGATGGATACCGCAAATCTTTCTGCTCAAAGAAAAAATGGTCTTCAATTGTCAGATGGTCGGCAGCTTGCTTGGTATGAGTGGGGGCCATCATCTGGTTATCCTGTTATATTTTGTACAGGGGCGGGAATGTCCGGAAGCCTTGCGTTTGGTGCATCAAGTTTGAGTGAATTGAACTTAAGGCTGATTGCGATAGATCGACCGGGATTGGGTGATTCAGATCCGCACGAAGATAAGACACTGATTACTTGGTGTCAGGATATTAGGGAGTTTTTGCTAAATCAGAAAATCACAGTGCCTCCACTTGGTGTGGGATTTTCTCAAGGTGCACCTTTTGCTTTTGCATTGGCAGCAAGTGGCCTCTTAAAGGCACTCGCAATCGTTTCTGGACAAGATGATTTTTCAGATTTCAGAGTGTTGTCGCTGCTTCCGCCTCAAGTGAAAGATTTTGTTCTGCGTGTTCAATCTGTCGATCAAGATCTACTGAATAGCCTAAGGCAAGCAGGCACTGCAGATGGTTTTTTCCATCTGATTATTTCTATGAGTTCTGAAACTGATAAAAAACTATATGATACAGAGCCATTTCGATCTGCGTATCATCGTTGTTTGGTGGAAGGCTTTCGAGTGGGTCCGTCTGGTTACGTCAAAGACTTGATGAACTGCTTAGGGCCTTGGCCATTTGAGATAGAGAAGATCACGACCCCAGTGGATTTTTGGTATGGAGAGTTGGATGCCAATGCAACTCACTCGCCAAACTTTGGAGCGACTCTTAGTAAAAGATTTCTCAACCATACACATGTCGTTATTCAAGGCGAGGGAGGATCTCTGCTCTGGACCCGAGAGAAAGAGATCCTGCAAACCTTAGCTGCACATTGATATCGAGGCAGTGCTAAATCTTTTCTAGAATGAGTGAAGTTTTTTCCTCCGCAACCTCTTGCGCAGTTTCAAAACAAGGATTCATCCAGTTATCTTGGTTAGCAAAGTGGATACGTCCAAGAATACTTTCACTAGCTGTGGTTGCCTGACCTGAAGCCAAAAGGCCTTTTTGAGAAAGTGGTAGTGAGTGTCCCCAACGGGTGAGGCGCATACCTAGTAAATCACTTTCCGAAATTCCAAGCCCTGGAAGAATAGTTCTAAGTTCCGTTTCGTACTTTTCGCGATACTTATCGTGAGACATAGGACTGAATAGAAATTGACGAGCTCCATCGTACGGGATTCCATGATAGAGACTTAAAATACTGTGTTCATTTCGATCTTGTCCGGCCCATGAGCCAAAGCAAATATCTGTGAAGGTGCGATCACCACGATTCATCGCCGTTGGATCTTTTTGCATTTTTCCTTTGATTTGAAAAAGCTCGTAGCTAGGGCTTTGGAAGTTTTTTACTAATATGGCATTTCCAACTAAGTATGCACGGTAAGGTAGGAATTGAATTGCTTTGCCTTGCTGTTCTGACATTTGTGGAATCAGGCGGCGAGCCACGAATTTTTGACAAGCCATGATCGCATGTTTTGCGCGAACCTTGATAAGTTCACCTATGTTGCTTTCAGTTTCTGCAGTGATAAAACCTAAAAATTGAAAAGCTGAGATCTCATTGATAGATCCACAGAAAGAGCTCCAGCCATAAAGTTGAAAGTACTCTCGGATGTGTTCATGAACATCGCCAAATTCTTTTTGCAACCATTGTTCAAAACTCAGATTGTCGATGGACTTTGCAAAGTCACCTTGCCAATCCCAATCGGAGTCATTGTAGATTTCGTTCAGACGTTGAAATATTTGAGTGTATTGAGATTTAGCGTCTGGCGCAGTGGCGCCTGCCCAAAAGTGTTTATGAATACGTCCTTGATGAAAAACAGAAGTGTCGGCACCATTTTCAAGACGACCATGGTGAAGGACATTAATGTCATTTAAAAGAGCTTCAACGGCAGAGTCTTTTTCGGGTTCACAAATGTAAGCAGCACCAATGCTGTAAATGGAGTCTTTAAACTGTTCTCCCTTAGAGTTTCCTCCAAAACGTCGGTCCGCCTCAAGAACAGCAATTTTTTTGTTCCCTAAATAATGAGCAGATATAAGCCCCGACATTCCACCACCGATGATCGCCACATCAAGTTCTTCAGTCACAGGGGGCTCTCCACCCTTCTTGGCAATATAGCCGTCTATATTCCAAAGAAGGTCATGGGGGCGATCGATATCATCGCCATTAAAAGCCACACTATTAAATTGAGAGTCTGTGATATTAGCAATGGGCATATCATCGTGAAGGTGAGTGGCGGCCCATTTAGATCCTTTTGCTAAAGACTTTAATGGTAAGGATGATGCGGCTGTTAGGAGGGCGGAGTTTTTAAGGAAGTCTCTTCTTTTCATAATGCGGAATAGATAGACCGAGAAACTTTCGAGAGCAAAAACCCTGAGGTTTAGAGCGGTAATTGATAATTAACTAAAAATGGCTCAATAGCTGTGGGCCGCGAATTGCAAAAAAACCGCAAAAAATCAAAAAGGCAGTCTTTTGGTTCAGTTTTTTGGGGGGATTAAAAATGGCGGAGAGAGCGGGATTTGAACCCGCGGTACACCTTTTGAGTGTACGAGCGTTTAGCAAACGCTTGGTTTCAGCCACTCACCCACCTCTCCGCGGGTCGATTTTCTCGACTGAAAGTTAAAAGTGCCATAGTGAAGCTGTTTAATCAAGGGGTTGCCCCATTTCTTTTTGTAAATTTATCAAGAGTACTTGCTTTTTTGTCGGCCGCAGTCTATCAATACGTCTCATTCAGTGCACTCGTAGCTCAGCTGGATAGAGTACATGACTACGAATCATGTGGTCAGAGGTTCGAATCCTCTCGAGTGCACCATTTTTTCTCCCAATTCCGCGTAGCATTAAAAAATCCCCACTACAAAGTGATTTCTAAAGACAAATGACAGCCTCTATTTATTCATTTTAAGCTTTTGTACATGAATACAGGGTTTGTTTTTAAAATTTCGATGCTTGTTGTGGCTTTTATTGTCGTGATTTATGGAATTAGCGAGCTTAAGTCTCCATCAATTCAAACAAAAGTGGGTGATCCTGATAGCTTTCTGGGTGCTTTGTTAGGTGGTGATCAAAGACTCTTTAATTGGTGCCACCCAAATGTGGAGCGCGTCGAAGTTTTCGATCAAAAAGGGCAAGTCATCAAAGTCCTGACCAGCGCGCAGGATATTTCCGCCGTTTGTGAGTTGATGATTGGTGGATTTTCTCAAGGTGACGAAAAGCAGGTATTCAGTCTGAAGCTTCGTTCTCACTCGAAAACACAAGAAGCACCTATTGATTTGGAACAATCTGTGAAAAACACAGTCTTTAGCGTCAAAGGTATGCCTTTTTCGTGTCCAGGGCTGGTTAATGCCTTGGTCCGCTTGGAAGCGAAATAGCATTTAAATATATTTGACAACAGAAAGACAAAGCCCTAATTATAAAACTTCACCGAGTTCAGAAGTAGCTCAGTCGGTAGAGCAAGCGGCTGTTAACCGCTGGGTCGGGGGTTCGAGTCCCTCCTTCTGAGCCAATCTTTTTAGATTGTGAAAAAATGAAGAAACCAAGTCCATAAGACTTGGTTTTTTTATTTTAAGCCTCTGAAAGGCAGAGTGCAGGACCACAAATAGTCCCAGCAGCATCCACTCTGTGCGATA
>CAYSKF010000021.1:0-73679 GCA_964431515.1 uncultured Bdellovibrio sp. | reverse complement strand
ACTTAGAGTAAATGCTTCAATCTTGAGAGTGGTATCGATTTTTTTTGCCAAGGTTCAGGGGCTCTGCTAACTGTTCCGGCATCGCACTCAATTGTTATTTCTAACCAATAGGGGCTCTTGTTTTATGTTAAAAAAATGCCAACTTTTTTTGTTTGTATTTCTTCTGTCATGCGTAGCCGCCGCTGAATTCCAGTCATTAAGGTTAGGGCCTGGTAAAGTGATAGCGTACCAACATGTGGTAAATAACCCCGCAGGCCCTACACTTATTTTATTACCTGGTGTGAACCGTGCTCTGTATTGGGGGGATGATTCTGTACGTGCACTTTCATCTCAAGGTTGGAATCTATTGATGCCATCTTTGACAAGTCACCCTCGTTCGATTCAATTTCTTGGAAAATCTGAAATCCCTTATTTTTTGTTTGATAAGTCAATTCGAGTAAAAGACTTTGCTAATGATATTGAAGAGCTTGTTGAAGCATTGAAAATTAACAAAGCAATCCCTGTTTCTCTTTCCTATAGTTCTTCCGTTGCCGCGTATTTAAATCCAAAGAAATTTCCTCACGTGATTGAAACAGTTCCTTTGGGGATAGCAACAGAAGCCAATCCTGAAGCAGCTAAAAATGCAGAGCTTTGGGAGGGATGGTTGAGGATGAATCCATTTATGGCGCCTTTCTGGATTCGCGAATCTCGTGATGCTGCTTACAGTATGCATTGGGGGAAAACTGTTGATGCAAACTTAAAAAGCGATCCCACTTTTTACGGTGACAATCCAAGAGTGAACGATATCAAGAGTGGTTACGTTACGATAGCTCGGGCCGTAGAGGATTTTAATTTTTCTAAGTGGGATTTCAACTCAGAGAACCGCACGCGTGATTTTGTATTTGGTGAAAGAGAGAATCCGGAGCGTTTGAAAAATCAAATTGAAGTTTTAAAGAATTACATTGCAAGTGGTAAGCCCGTGCGCGTAGTTGTTGTGGCAAAGGCAGGACATGTGCTGCCTTCTGATAGACCGTCGGTTTATTCTGGTGTCGTGAGCTTGCTAGCATCCCAATCTCGTAAGGGAAATATCCAATTTGCCTTTGTAGATTCTGCAGATGGATTGGCGACATTGAACTGGAAGGATCAGAGTGCCTTGAAGCAGTGGATTCAAGAAAACTCTCGGTAATTTTGTTCAAAGAAGATGGTGCTGCGAGTTCAGCGCCATCATTTCGATAGATTTGCGTAACATAAGCTTTCGATTTTTCTTCACTTTCGAGTCCTTAGTCGAGTCCTTCCTGGACCTTGGTCGAAAATTTTTTAAAAAATAAATTCAATAAAATCAAATACTAGACGCACTGCGCAAAATAAATCTAGACCAAGGCCCTAAAGTTTTCTGGACCATGGTCCGAATAGTTTGCTGTTACTTGTTGGGAAATAAAGTTGCGGTAAGGACCTCCTCCAAAAAAGCTCCCTGAGCTTTCAACGAAGAAATACCTCCGTGGCAAATGGTTCCTCGACGATCGAGACAGTCACCTTGATCCCGAGGAACTTTTTCCAACCTTAAAAAATAGAAAAAAGTTTTAGTTAGAAGAAAACATAAACAAAACAGGTCATTGTACGATGACGGGGTTACAGAATGTTCTAAAGGCAAGTGGTGCTGCCTTGGTTCATGTCTCAATCCCATTAAGTCAAAGGAAGTGATCACTAAATCCCTAAGGAGGGTTCTATGGGCTTAAGAATCGCAACAAATACAGCATCTATCGCAGCACAGCGAGTGCTAGGTAAACAACAGAAGAGAGCAGAACATGCCGCACAGGCATTGGCCTCTGGTTCTCGAATCGTCAATGCCTCCGACGACGCCGCCGGATTGGCAATTTCAGAAAACTTTAAAGGTCAATTAAGAGGGATGGCCCAAGCGCGTAACAATGCGAACAACGCGATCTCATTTGCCCAAGTGGGTGAGGGGGGATTGAGCGAATTAACTAACGTCTTAGTTCGTGTTCGAGAGCTGGGAGTACAGGCCGCTTCAGATACCATTAGTGAAACAGAACGAGGGTTCTTGGATAACGAGGCACAGCAGTTGATTCAAGAAGCAGATCGTATCGCGAAGACCACAACATTCGGTAATGCGAAGTTGTTGGATGGGAGTGGTGGTAAACTTGAGTTTCACGTAGGTGCCTACGGTGGAGAAGATAATATTATCGGATTTGATTTTGATGCCGATGCCACGACAAGTTCTCTCGGGGTTGACGGCTTGAGTGTTGCTGATAAATCCAGCGCACGTGATGCCTTGGCCTCTGTCGATGAGGCCATGTTGAAAATTGGTTCTTTACGCGCCAACTTCGGTGCGATTCAGTCCCGACTTGAAACTACGGTCAGTAATTTGGATGTGTCCTATGAAAACTTGGCAGCTTCAAATTCACGAATTCGTGATGCGGATATTGCCAAAGAAACTGCTGAGATGGCTTCAGCAAGTATTTTACAAAACACAGCAGTGTCAGTTTTGTCACAAGCGAATCAACTTCCAAATGTGGCATTGAAACTGATTTAAAATATAAAAACAAAAAATATAAATACTATTAGTGATATATCGGGTGAGGCTTGTTTGGGATAGGTTTCACTCGAGAATGAGGGGTCGCCCACATATACTCCTCGTGTCTTAAGCCCACCCTGGGGGCATCCGCTCCCAGGGTTTTTCGAAGAGGGTATTTGCAATGTCATTTGCAAGTAGTAGTCCTGATTCGAACAGGTGTGCTTGAAGACTCCTATACATTTTTTAGGATGCATTTTTCGGAAGGGGCGACACAAATAAATCGTATAGACTTACGCAGTGGTGATAAGTTCAAACAGCATTCGAGAGATCAGATCAGAAAATATCGCTGCAAAATGGTGTGCACTTTTTATTTCACAATGGATTGCTTATCTTTAATGTTTTGTTGAAAACATTTTTTCTATATTTAAGTTGGTGAGTTGGTTTTCACTCATTCACTCATTCACTCATTCATTCATTCAGTCTTTCTTTCTTTTATAGAATTCCCTCTCCTTAAAAATGCCTTTCAATCGTCGAGTCAGACTTTTGTATTTGCTAGACCATAGTATTGAAAAGTACTGGTTTTAGGTCCTTTTTTTCCTACTAAAGTCTAGTTTGCGCTGGATCATAGTCCAGAAATACTCGACGCGACTAAAGCCTTCCAAGACCTCGCCGAAAGGTATGTCAGAAGCAACGACGACACCGAGTCGAAAGTTCCTGAGAAGCTCAAATGGAGTGACTGCCAAATGAGATTTCGCTCGCAGGGAGCCAAGACGAAAGTAGAGTCACCAACAAGTAACGATTGGTTTGCCTAAGTAGGTATAAGGCAGCCGCATATAATGGAGGTTCCCCATGGGAATGAGAATTTCAACAAACGTATCTGCGATCAATGCACAAAGAACAATGACGACTTCACAGCGTCAAATCAGTAAATCAATGGAGCAACTATCTTCTGGCTCCAGAATTAACAAAGCAGCTGATGATGCTGCAGGTTTGGCAATCAGTGAAGGTTTAAAATCTCAAATCCGTTCTTTGGGGCAAGCAAGCAGAAATGCGAATGATGGTATTTCCATGATTCAGACAGCTGAAGGCGGCTTAGGTGAAGTATCAAATATTCTGACTCGTATGAGAGAACTTGGTGTACAGGCAGCCTCTGATACTGTTGGTGAGGCAGAGCGTGGTTTTCTTGATAAAGAGGTTCAGCAACTAAAAGCAGAAGCTCAGCGTATTACACAAACTACTAAATTCGGAACGACAAAACTTCTTGATGGATCCGGCGATATGTATGATTTCCAAATTGGTATCGGCAACGATGCTGAGGCTGATAGAATTCAGTACAATGCAGGCGAAACAAATGCCGGCATTGATGCACTAGGAATTGCAGATTTTGATTTTACAACTAAAGAAGGCGCACAAAGTGCACTTACGAAGGTAGATGAAGCACAGTCTCAAGTAAATGGATTCCGTGCAAATCTTGGAGCTTTGCAGAACCGCTTGTTGTCTACTGTCGACAATCTCGGTGTGCAGCATGAAAATATCTCAGCAGCAAATTCACGTATTCGTGACACTGATATTGCAGCGGCATCAGCAGATGCAACTCGAAATCAGATCTTGTTGCAAGCTAACACTAGCGTTCTTGCTCAAGCGAATTCAATGGCGAATTCAGCGATGAAACTGATTGGCTAGTAGCTACAATAAAATTATATAGAAATATTAGATTAAGTCAGAGAGACCGCCTCCGTGGTCTCTCGGTACCAACCTACCCAGGCAGTCTAAAGCTACCTGGGGTACTAGTAGTCTAGGTGCTATTGTTTCAAGATGGGGCGAGAATTTAAGTTTTCTTTGATAGAAACCGATAAATTCCTCGTATGAATATAAAAGGCTTTATTCCAAATATTCTCGGTATCAATGATGTTCGAAATGTAGAGAACATCGGGAAGACTATTAAGTCTGACGAAGCCCACGACCGAGATGCAAATGGGCAAGAGTCTTACAGTCAAAACAACTCGGATCAACACGGTCCTATGAGTGATGAACAGTTAGCCGCTTCGCTGGAGCATCTTCAGAATTTACCAGCTTTCAAAGAACATAAATGGACAGCGCACCTTGAATCACTTTCAGAGGGGCGATTTGTTTTTGTGAAGGACAACCTAGGAAATGTCATCCGCCGTATTCCTGAAAAAGATCTTTGGTCTTTACCCTCCGGAGACTCACCAAGAGGACAGCTTTTAAAAAGATCTGCATAATATTTTTTTACTTAGGACGTTTGCTGCCTAGATTCTCGTCTAGCAAAACTAGCCCCTGTCAAAATGGCGACTCGTTATATTTCTCATTAGCTGTAAAAGCCTTATCCCTGGTCCTTCTGAGAGACATTTAATTGACTCACGCTTGCCCAATCGTTTTGTCACAATAAATTCATGGCAGGAATACGAATTACGGGCATGGCCTCTGGCTTACCACCAAACATAGTAGAACAGCTTATGGAAGCTGAGAAAATTCCTGTGAAGCAGATGGAAGCGGGGAAAGCTAAACAGGAGGACAAGCTCAAGCTGGTGACGGATTTGGAAACTAAGGTGAACGACATCACAAAGAATCTGTCAGAACTCACCTCTACTAGCGGATTTGTGGATAAGAAGTTTATCAGTGGTGATCCAAATGTAGTTGATGGACAAGTGGATCCTACGACAGCGATTCCCGGTGATTACTCACTGGAAGTGGTGCAGTTGGCGCAAAAGCCAGCAGCAATTTCAAACGGATTTCCTGATAAAAATGAAACACAGATAGGGACGGGGTATATTAAGTTCCAAACGCCAGAGGGTACGAAAGAAGTCTATATTAAAGGCGAGAATTCAACATTGGAAGGCGTTGCTAAACAGATAAATGCATCTAACTTTGGATTGAAGGCCCAAGTTTTAGAAGATCGTAAAGATAGTGAAAATCCATATCGATTGCTAATTTCAGGTTTGGAAACTGGAAGTGATCATCAAGTGCAATTTCCGAAGATTTACCTTTTAGATGGTGATCAGGATATGTATTTCGATCAATCACGCCCATCACAAAATGCGAAAGTGAAAGTGGATGGTTTCGAAATTGAGTTACCAGATAATAAAATTACAACGTTGATTCCAGGTGTAACTTTAGACCTTAAATCAGCAGCCCCAGGCCGAGAGATTCGTTTGGGTGTAAAGGAAAATCTGGAAGTCATTAGTGGAAAAATTAAAAGCTTCGTTGATGCATACAATGGCGCATTAGAATTTATTCAGAAACAAAGTAAACTTCAGGGAAGTGACGGCAAGAACCCAAGGCTAGGACCATTGGGTGGCGATGGTATGTTGAGATCCATCGAAAACTCTTTGCGCCGTGTGATTTTGAATCCGCAACTAGGTGTTGAAAGTCCTATTCGTCGCGTGGGTGAGTTGGGAATCGAGTTCAACCGAAACGGAACTTTAAATTTTAGTCAGGACAAATTCAATAAGGTGTTGAATGCAAATCCACAGGGTGTGGCGGCTTTCTTTAGGGGAGATGGGTTCAGCACAGGTTTTGTTTCTGGTTTGAAACGAGAAATAGGCAATTTAATGAATGGCCAGTTCGGAGTGATTGCGAATCGCAAAAAGGGACTGCAAGACCGAATCAATCAAACGAACAGCCGCATTGAAACAAAAGAACGACAGTTGGAGCGTAAGGAAGAGAGCTTAAGACGTAAGTTTGCAGATCTTGAGCAAAAGATGTCGAGCTTAAACTCTCAGCAGGCACGAGTGGCCGCGATGGCGCAGCCGCCAGGTTAGTTAGAATCAGGTATTTTTTAAAGTGATGAGACGAGGTGAGGGACTATGAACAAAAATGCATATCAGAAGTATAAAACGACTTCGGTACAGAGTGCGAGCCGCGAAAAGATTCTACTCATGCTGTATGAGGGAGCAATTAAGTTTACAAAGCTAGCCATCAAAGCAATCGAAGAAAAAAAGATTGCTGATCGCGGTGTTAATATCGGGCGAGCATTCGATATTATCATGGAACTTAACAATACTCTCGATCATAAAATTGGTGGGACGGTAGCCGTGCAGTTAGAACAGCTCTATATGTTCATGATGGAGCAGTACACTAAGGCCAATATCAGTGGTGACCCCGAGCCTTTGAAGACCAATCTGAAACTATTGCAAACGTTATATGATGGCTGGGTACAGGCTGTCGAAAAATTAAAACAAGAAACTGAACACACAGATAAAAAAACCGGCTAAAACTAGGAGCAATTCATGACGCGAATTATTGCATTATTAAATGAAAAAAATCACTACCTAGAAAAGTTCTATTCCCTGACCGAAAGTGAGCTTACAAACTTTGCACAAGGGCAGTTTGATAATCTTGAATATTTCTATCAGACAAGAGAGCGCATTTTAGACGTGGTGAAATATGTAGATGCACAAATAGAAAAAGCTCATATGGAGATGGATCAGAATGGCGTCTTTACTGAAGATGGGCGTAAAAGTATTCGTGAAGCTCTTGCTGTTAAAGATGAGTACGTAGCCAGAATCGTAGAGCAAGATATTCAAGTATTGGCTTGTATTGAAAATGCCAAGAACTCCATCATTAAAGAATTGCAAGAAGTACGAATGAACAAAAAGGCTGTAGGTAGCTACAAAAGCAAGACCTTCCAGCAAAGGTTGGATGAAGAGGTCTAGGAAAAATATTCCTGACAAAAACATGACGGCAGGTTTAGCAAAAGAGTCAAACTACTGGCTGAACTTGTCTCAGATTCAATAAAACCTTAAGAGACGACCTGGCATCTGTGTTGCTCCTCTAATTTTGCTGAGGAGACAATCAGAGATGTTGGAAAAAGAGTTCATTCAAAGGTCTAGTGATACGACTGACGTACTTAAAAACTACACAGGTTCATCAAAAGAAAATAGCCGTGTCTATTTGAATGCTGAACAAGCTATAGCAGATTTCGAAAAAGAGGCTCATCTTGAAGTAGAGCCCACTGTTGAATTAGTCGATCCTAAAATTGAAAAATATATTAAAAATGCCAAAATTTTGATGAAGCATGGTGAATACCGACTTGCGATGAATCTACTGCGTCAAGGAAGTAATTTGAACTCCAAAGATCCTGCAGTTTTATCGTTATTGGCCACCTGTCTTGAGAACTCTTCAAATATGAAGGAAGCCTTGATCGTACGAAAAGCGCAAGCGCAGTATGATTATAGTTTCGATAGCTTGTATGCCTATGCCTCTGCGCTTTATAAGTCGGGAAATGATCAAGAGGCTCTAGATAAGTATTTTGAGGCTTTAGCCATTTTGACAGAGGAAAATTCGACCCTTTTTGAGTTGTATAAAAATATGGGAAATATTTTTGTACGCAAGGGAGATTTTGACGCGGCTGAAGAATACTATAACAAAGCCTACACACTCAATTCTCAGTCTGATGTGTTGTTAGTGAACTTCGGGACTCTTGAGGTTCAACGCAATGACTTTGATAAGTCACTTTATTGCTTTCGAAAAGCTGTAGAAATCAATCCTGAAAATGATAAAGCTTGGGTTGGTTTAGCCATGGTTCATAATCAAGTCGGTGATAGTGATCTTGCTTGGGCAAATATTGAATCTGCGATTGATATCAACAAAAAAAATCGGACTGCTGTTCACTTAGCTGCAAACTGGGGAGTGCGTGATGGCAAAATTCAGAAGGCCATCGAGGTATTGCAGGACTATTTAGCTTCAGTGGAAGAAGATGAAGATATGTCGCTCGTGCTGATTAATTTATTCTGCACTGTCGGAAATCTGGATGGCGCTCTTTTGGAAATTGAACGAGTGTTGTTGTGGAATCCTGACCAAGGCGAAGTACGCAGACTAAAAAAACAAATTCTTAACTCACAAAAGGTGGCCTAGTTATGTCTATGATCACATTTTCTGAAAATCATGAATCTTGCCTTGTTCCCTTTGAAGATGGAGAGCCCTTAGCTTCTTTAAGAGATCCAAGTGAAGAAGGACTTAAATGGGTTTATTCATTAGGCTCAATTCCAACATCTCATGTTGTTGTTGTTGGCTTAGGTTCTGGTTTTCATGTTGCTGCTTTGTCTGAGCTAGACCCTGGATTGAAAATTACTGTGGTCGATTCGCGTGAAGCGCTGATTCCTGTTTTTCGCGCGCAGTTTCCTGAATTGAAAGATCGTGTTGAGATCGTAGTAGTCAAAGAGGCTTCGGATGTTCTAAAGAGCGAATTACTTCAAGAAATTATTTATAATCGTTCTTATGTTCTGTCTTTCAGAGAGTGTTGGGCGGGGCAGGTAAATCTTTTGTCACAAGCCTTTTCCCATTTAACTGGGCGCTCTGTTGAGTCTTTGAAGTATCACTTTGATGATTTTGGGGTGAATATCAAAGCTCTATATTTAAAGCCTAAACATCTTCTTTCAATTAAAGATATCATGCCCATTGTTGAGGCAGCTCCTCTTCAGCCGCCACAAAAACAAATTTTTAGAATACTGGATGAGTTGGTGAAGTAATGAAGATATTGGTGATTTCTCTACTGAGGCTGGGGGATTTAATTCAACAGTTGCCTTTATTAAAGGGGTTGGCTGCACAATATCCAAATGCTGAAATTCATCTTTTAGTGAACAGACAGTTTTCACAAATCGAAAAAATTTTCGATGGTTTGGTTAACTCTTATCACTATTTCGATCGAGATGCGATTCAGAAGGGATTAGGAGAGGCGGAGTACAACGTACTATGGTCTTACACGCAGGTTGAAAAGCTTATTGGTCAATTGGATGCTGAGAAATTCGATGTCGCTTATAATTTTACCCACAATAAGCTCAGTGCCTACCTTCTAGGTGCAATTGAGGTGAAAGATAAAAAAGGCCTTCATCACTCGAATGATCGTTTTCAGGGACTTTCGAATCGGTGGTTGCGATACTTCAATGAACGTTTTCCTAGCGGCCAAAAATCTTTATTTCATTACGTTGAGCTATTAGCTAATTCATTTTCTATCCCTGTAGATAATAGGACCCTAGAATCAGTGCAGGGCAAAAGACGCAAGCTTGTTTTATTTCAATGTTTAACCAGCGACGAGAAGAAAAATTGGGGATTAAGAAAATTCCACCAATTAAAGGGAATAGTTGAAAGTCATTTGGTGGACTACGAAGTAAAAATTTTGTCTGCACCTTTTGAACGCTCTACTTTGTTGGAAGTTTTTGTCGAGAAAGACTTGCTTGTTTGTGACTTGTTAGAGGTTCGCCAACACCTGCAGAACGCAGCTCTGCTGGTGACTGGGGATACGAGTATTAAACACTTGGCCGCTCAGGTAAATACGCCCATTGTTGAATTGGCATTTGGTAGCAGTGATAGTGATAAAACCGGAGCTTTTGCTGAGCGCGCCATTATTATTAAAAGTACTGTTCCATGTGCACCTTGTTCACACACGAAACCTTGCACACAAAATTCCCATATTTGTGCAGAAGAAATTTCTGCTGAACGAGTGTTTGAATCTATCTGGAAGCAGTTAAGTAATGAACCAATATCAGATTTAGATCTTACGATGCAATTGGATCGGTCCGTTTGGAGGCTCTATTTAGGTAAAGCCCATCAAGAAGTGGAACCTTTCTATCGGACGGAGATTGAAAAGTATAATACTATGGGCACATCCGCAGGAAGAGCGTCCGCTTTGACGGTTTGGATTGAGCAGGGGGAGCATTATAGAAAGTGGCTGGAGGGTATTAAGAATGCGCTTCCGTCTCGCGAGTTTTTGGCAACAAAACGAAGCTTTCAGTCTTCAGATGTTACCGATTTAATATTTTGGGCGCAGAATATCTTGAAGTCCAGGATGGATCAGGCGGGATATTTTCAATCCTATGTAGAAGCATTGCTGTCCCGATTTAATCAGCCGGTCCAGATTTACGACAGGGTGGCAGCTGCGCTTTCAGAGGTTGAAGAGATATTAACAATTAGAGAATCATTTATACGTCAGATGCAAACATACTCCATGGAAGGAGATTTTTATGCAAAAGGAATTGGACACTTACCTATCGCTGGCTTTGAAGAGGCTGGAAAAAGCTTACAACGAGATTCTGAAGACTCAGGGATTCAATCGCGAAGCCGAGAAATTGCAACTCCTTAAAGAACTCACTAAAGAGCAGGTGAAGAATGAAAATACTCATAATACAGCTCGCTAGATTGGGCGATATTTATATGACTTGGCCTTTTTTGCGGGCCTTGAGAAGGTCTCAACCAGCGGCGGAAATTCATTTCCTGACGCGTCCAAGATTTGAGGGAGCTGTCGAAGGGTTGGATGTTATTGATAAGCATCTGTCTCTTCCCGTGAGTCAAATTTTAGCGCCTCTTGTTCAAGAAGAAGCGGATATTGACAGTTCTTTGGTGAGACTTGATGAGACTGTACAAGGTCTGCAAGAAGAGAGTTATGATATCATCGTAAATTTGACGTTTTCGCCTGCATCTAGCTATTTGACGCATTTAATTGCGCAGCCAAAAACTCAGGTCTATGGCTATTCACGCTACGATGATGGAACTTTATGTCTTGCTGATGAAGTCAGTGCTTATTTTTATGCACAGGTTGGTACGAATAAAGCAAATCGAGTACATTTGGCAGATATTTTCGCCTCTATGTTGGACTTGCAGTACAACGAAACTGACTGGAGAGCGCCCGAAATTCTAGTAAATGAAATTCCGCTGCCAGAGAGCTATATCGTCGTGCACGTGGGTGCTAGTGAGCAGCATAAAGCCATGCCTGCTCAGAAATGGATTCAAATTCTAACTGAAGTTTCGCAGAAATATGCACAACTCAATGTGGTGCTTGTGGGCGCTGCAAACGAAGTTGAGATTGCGCATAATATAGCGACGGCGGTCCCTGATCTAAGTTTTATCAACCTTGTTGGTCGCACTAAAATTATCGATCTGTTTGCGGTTTTACAAGAAGCTGATTTGCTGGTTGGCTGTGACAGTGCGCCGATGCACATGGCATCTCTTACTGACACTCCCACGTTGAATATCAGTCTTGGGCAGGTCAACTTCTGGGAGACGGGCCCTAAAGCGAGTCTCAGCTTTATCTATAAGGTGGAAGACGGAGCTTCTGTTGATGCAAAAAAAGTAGGGGAGACATTATGTCTTCTACTGAATGGACAGGTTTCCACAGAATTGATTATTCGTTCTGCGGGCGTCGTCAGCTTTGATCGAATAGAAAGTACTCAGGACCGTTTTCAGTGGGATTTGCTTCAGGCTATTTATTTGGGCGGAGCCTACCCGATGGCGGACCGGATGGAGATTGTTCAAGGTGCTGTCCAGCTAAAAGAGGTCAATGAATTGGCTATTGAACAAATTTCTCAAATTCCAGAAAAAGGTCTGGCTTTGGCTGGCCCTATGTTGGATCAGATTGATGAAGTTATTAAAAATATTAGCCAGTTTGTGCCAGAGTTGAGTCCTTTAATTAACTGGTATTTAGCGGAGAAAGTTCGCATAGGTCCAGGTTCATTAGAGGAGATTTGTTCTGCAACTTTGAGTGTTCATGAGCGCTTTGCCGCTCATCTACAAGCCTACATTCCTCATGACTCCCTTTTTTTGACTAATGAGGAGGAGGCTTTAGATGGAGCGCTTTAAAGTTTCAGGCCAGGATCTGAGAAATTTTTATGGTGAGAATATTTCTTTAGAGAGAGTGTTTCACGATATTGAGACCGATTTGCGAGCGACAAACCAAGTTGTTTGTCGCTATATCGTGAATGGACTGGAAGTGAGTGAAGCTCAAGAGCAGAAGTTTTCCACGGTCAAATTGGATGAGGTTCAAACGCTGGAGTATTTGACTGAAAATAGTCGAGATATCACCGTTCTTGTTTTGAAAGGGTGGATCGAAGCGTTGCCTGAGTTGATTTCGAAAACGGAACACTTGGCAAAACGCATGCGCATACAAGGGTTTTCTGGACTGATGAAGTCGATACATGATCTAGTCCAGAATTGTGAATTTCTAATTGATAGTACAATCAATTTAAAAATGACCATGGGAGATCAGTTTTTTGGCGCTGGTCCAGTGGATTGGTACAAGACGGAGCAAGAAAGTCGCAAGACGGTTGAAGAGGCTCTTCGAGCCTTGGAAAATAAGGATTTTGTTCTTTTAGCAGATGTCCTGGAGTATGATTTAAACAATGTCCTACAAATGTGGTTAGAGCACTTAAGGGTATTGGAGAAGTCACTTAATGGGGAACGTGGAGAATTTAATAGCTATTCCGAAAAAGCTGGACCCGATCCTGTGGGTCGGAAACGTCTTGCCAATTAGACTTCCTCATTTTTTCCCATTTCAAAAACGAGAAATAGAAATACAGGTAAGAGCTTCATATGAAGAAGCTCTTACTCTTTTAAAGAACGAAAAGTTTTCTGCAATCATCGTTCAAGCGGATGGGGCTGTTGAAGGACTTGAGTTTTTAATGCAGGCAAGACTGCTTCAGCCTATGGCACCTCGCCTTTTTATGGCACAGGAATTACTTGAACAAGAGGTGCGAGAGGCTATCAATAAGGCACAGGTTTTTCGCATTTTTCACTGGCCAGCCAAAGAAGAAGAAGTCTGGCATTTGCTGGAATCCGCATTGGACCGTCATTCCACTTTGTTATCGCGGTCCTTACTGCTCCGAGAGTCTTCTCATCAGAATAAACAGCTTGAAGCCCTCACAAATTCTTTAGAGGAGATGGTTGAGGAGCGAACTCAGCACATACAGATGTCTCATCGCGAAGAGGAAGAAAAGTTGAATCGCGAAAGGCAGCTGATTCGGTTTATTAAAGATTTGGCCAGTCAAAATTCATTTGAAGAGATCCTGGGGATCTTAAGAAAAGAACTGCGAAAGTTCCACAAAATGGGAGATCCAATTCTTGCCTATCGTTTGGGAGGCGGCAAAACCTTCTTTATGAGCTTTCACCTGGGGCATTTTAATCAAACCGAGTCACCCAAGCACTTTGATTTTCCGAAAAGTGCAGGGGTGCCTTCTGCTGGATTTTCGCGAATTTTTGCCAATCACTTTGGTCGGCCTTTTGTAAAAGCTTATATTGTCCCTTTGGAGCTTCGTCTGACGAGTCGTTTTGTGGGAAGAGATGCTGAGGCGATATTGTGCGTAGAGAACTCTTTAAATGATAAAGAGATGACTCCTTTTTTAGATTTTATCGGTGATCGCATGCGCCCTTTAAGCATGGCCTTGGATCGCGTTCTGTTGGAAAACCAACTTTCGAGTTTTTCTTATAGGTGGGAAAAGACTTTTGATGGAATGCGAGACCCCATTGCGATTCTAGATATGGAATTTAATGTCGTTCGCTCCAACCGCAAATTCAGTGAGCGTTTTATACAGCAAAAGTGTTACGAGAGTTTTGCACAAAGGCAGTCACCCTGCGAGGGGTGCCCGGCTCAACAGGCTTTACTCGAGGGGCAATCTCAAGTTGGGCAGATTCGAGTAGGTGGGCGGATCTATCAGGTACATAGCTATCCAATTTTATTGGATCATGGTTTGAAGCCTACGAATGTTGTACATCAATATGTCGATATTACCCAATCTCGTGAGCTCTATCTCAGAATGTTGCAAAACGAAAAAATGGGAGCTATCGGGATGCTTGCGGGTAATATTGCCCATGAATTGAATAATCCCTTAACTGGTCTTCGCTCGTTGACTCAGGTGTTATTGAAAGAAGCTCCACAGGGCGAAAATTTGTATAGTGATCTTGTAGAAATTGAGAAAGCCACGGCGCGATCGCAAAAAATAATTAAAAATTTGCTAGATTTTTCAAAAGGTGAAAATCAGCCTTTGGAATTTGTAAATGTGGATGAAGTGGTCGAACGAACTTTACCTATGTTGAAGTCTGCGTTGCGCAATCATCGACTGGAAGTTGATTTAAATAATGGAACGGAAAATGTTTGGGTAGAGCCACACTTGTTGCAACAAGTTGTTTTTAATTTAATAAACAACGCCTGCCAAGCGATGAAAGATCCTGGCTCTTTGAAAATTCGAACTGGCGTCAACGCAGGGCAGGTCTTCATTGAAATTGAAGATACTGGGCCAGGTATGTCCGAAGAGGTGCAGCGACGTATTTTTGAGCCATTTTTTACGACAAAAAAAGAAGGACATGGAACCGGTCTTGGGTTAAGTATGTCTAAGTCTATCATTGAAAAGTTTGGCGGTACGATTCGTTTTTCCAATGTGAAACCTCGTGGCAGTTGTTTCTCTATTGTGCTTCCATTAAAAGTCCGGAGTTAGTTTTGAAAATTTTGATCATAGATGATGAAACGTTGGTTCGACGCTCTCTAGGGCGAGCGCTCAAAATGAATGGGCATGAGGTTTTAGAAGCTGAAAATGGGGCAGAAGGATTGGCTGTTTGGAAGTCTTCGAACCCGGACCTAGTATTTTTGGATGTTTTGATGCCTGGTATGACAGGTCCCGAAGTGTTAAAAGCCATGGGAACTGATTTCACTGCGAAAGTAATTTTAATCTCTGCATTTTCTGGTGAACACAATATGCAGACAGCCCAACAAATGGGGGCTAGCTTATTTATTCCTAAACCATTTGAAGATATATTCGTCGTTGTTAAAATGGCGGAGGATTTGATTGTATGAGAATTATTTCAGGCAAATATCGCGGGCATCAACTAGTTGCGTTCAAAGCGGATCATATCAGGCCGACAACAGACAGGGTCAAAGAAACACTATTTAATAAAATTCAGTTTCAGATTGAGGATGCCAATGTCGCAGATCTATTTTGTGGCACTGGAAATCTGGGTATTGAAGCTTTGTCTCGCGATGCAAAATTCTGCACCTTTGTGGAAAAAAATCCAAAATCTTTGACTATTACCCGACAGAATTTAGAAAAACTTAAAGTTCCGTCCAATCAATACAAAATCGTTAATATGGATGTGATTGGATTTTTAAAAAGTTATTCAGGGGATCCTTTTGATATTATTTTGGCGGATCCTCCATTCACCGAAAAAATGGCCCATGCTGTAATGGAGGCCGCGAGTCAGTCAGCTGGATTCGCAGCGCATACGATCTTAGCGATTGAGTCTGAGAAAAAAGAGCGCATGGAAGCACGTTATGGTGATTTGGTTCGCTATGATCAGAAAGATTACGGTGATAAATACCTGAATATGTTCTGTCATGTGAGCGCTCTGCAAGAAAGTAGTGAGAATGAGTAATATTGCTGTGTATCCTGGAAGTTTTGATCCCATCACAATGGGGCACGTGGACATTATCAATCGTTTAACTCCATTGTATGATGAAGTGATCGTCCTTATTGCGCAGTCATCGCAAAAACAAGCCATGTTTTCCGTTGAAGAGCGCAAGGAGTTGATAGAGAAGTCATTGGTCGGTGCCAAAAACGTCAAAGTAGATATTTTTGAAGGCTTGACTGTCGAATATATGAAAAAGGTGAATGCACGAGTCATTGTTCGTGGACTTCGTGCTGTCGTGGACTTTGAGTATGAAATGACCATGGCGAATATGAATAAAAAATTGGCGCCAGATATCGAAACACTTTTAGTTTTTGCAAGCCCCGAATACTACTACATTTCCTCTCGAGGAGTGAAAGAAGTGGCAATCAATGGTGGGGCTCTAAAAGGATTAGTACCTCAGGTAGTTATTGAGGCGATGCAGGCCAAGATTAAAAAATAAAGGAGTGGGTTTTGTTACAACTTTCAAAAAGAGCACAAAATCTAAAGACATCTCCAACTTTGTTTCTTGTCGCTAAAGCTAAGGAATTGGCAGCACAAGGGCATGATGTGATTTCTTTAACCGTGGGAGAGCCGGACTGGCCGACTTTTGCAACTCCGGCGGCGGCTGGAGTTGAGGCCATCCAAAAAGGTATTACTAAATACACACCCGCGAGTGGAACTGTTGAGCTTCGTAAAGTCATTGCAGAAAAAATCAAAACAGAGATTGGCATTGATTATTCTGTGAAAGAGGTCACGGTAGCTTCTGGCGCGAAATATATTATTTTCGCAGCTTTGCAGATGCTGTGTTCACCTGGCGATGAGGTTGTTGTAGCCACCCCATATTGGGTGAGTTATCCGACGATGATTGAGTTGGCCGATGGGGTGCCTCATATCGTTGAGTGTGGTGAGTTGGAGAATTTTAAAATAACTCCGGCGTTATTGGAGAAAGCGATTCATCTAAAAACAAAAGCTTTCTTGTTTTGTTCCCCAAGCAACCCGACGGGTCTGCAATACTCAGCAGAAGAGCTCAAAGCACTAGCTGAAGTTTTGCGTAAGCACCCACAGGTGGCCATTATTTCCGACGATATTTACAACCGTCTTGTCTTTGATGGCACTAAAGTAGCACCTCATCTTTTGCATGTAGCGCCAGATCTGCGTGATCGAACTGTCCTAGTAAACGGCGGATCGAAGGCTTATTCAATGACTGGATGGCGTATTGGCTGGGCGACAGGGCCAGAGAAGCTGATCACAGCAATGGCAGATTATCAAAGTCAGTCTACCGGTTCGCCGTCTAGCATTTCCCAACATGCTTTGCTGGCAGCAATACAAGCTGGAGAGCCAGACATTGCTGAAGTGGTTAAAAAGCTCATTCAACGAAAAAATGCAGGGATGAAAGCTTTATCTGCAATTTCTCAGTTTAAGGTGGCAGAGCCTCAAGGAGCTTTTTATTTTTGGGTCGATATACGTGGTTGCCTAGGAAAAACTTATAAAGACAAAGTCATCAGAACTTCAAAAGATTTCTGTGATGTTCTTTTGAACGAGTTTTTTGTCGCGACAGTCCCTGGGGCCGAGTGTGGAACCGAAGGTTTTATGCGCTTAAGTTTTGCCGTGACTGAAGAAACCATGCAAAGAGCTGTTGACCGAATGAAAGATTTCGTAAGTAAGCTTGTCTAAAAAAAAAGAAGGTTGAGTCTATCGCCCAACCTTCTTTTTTATTCTGCAAAAAATTTACTAGAAAAGATTTTTGAAGAAATTCGTGATTCGCGCCCAGAAGCCTAATTCGCCCTGAGTGCTTGCAGGACCTGCGGAGCTAGGACCCCGTCCACCGTCTGCACATTTGTATCTGATATCGATAGTGTGGCCAGCTGGGATCGGTGTATCAAAAACCAAATTCATTCCCTCGATTTTGGATTGCACAGGTCCTGTGTTCGGAGTGATTGTCACTGAGATATTGCCTTGATAGGGCTGGCATTCAAGGGGGACTGAACTTAAAGAGTCTTGAATTCTATCAAAAAACAGATTTAAGTTCGCAGAGTAATCAGAGTCACAAATACTGCCGACGCCACCGCCGGTTAGTCCCGAAAGTTCTGCATATTTAAAGCCATAGTGACTTTTACTGCCGGCTGCATCCTGAGTGCTTTTACAGCTAGAGTCCCCTGGTTTAACGATAATGGAATTGACGGTGAATCGTCGACTTGCACCAAAAGTATCTTTAACAAAGTTAACGAAAACTTGCGGTTTGTCTTCTTCTTCTAACTCTTTCAACTCACCTTCGTAAGCTAGTTGGGAAGAGTCTCCACCAATACTTCTTTCGTCTTCATCAGAGATAATAATGTATGCAATGGCAGAGTCTGCACGGTAGCAACCACTATTAGGCTGGTATCTAAGGTCTCCATTGTAGACATGGCTGTAGGCGGCTTTGATTCCACGCTCGTCATCAGAACCAACCCAACCTGCATTGATGTAATTGATTGTTTTTGAAAAGATGGTCGGCAGATCCCCAGCGCCTTTTTTAAGGACGATTCCAAGGGCTGATGAGGGAGTGTCTGAGCTTTGCCAATAAATGGAGGCTCCCCAAGCAGTTCTTGTATCCGTGATGGGAATAGCTCGAGTGACTGTTGCACACATTTGCCAATCTATGCTTGAGTTTTGCAGCTTGCTAACAAAACCGGAAAGGTTTGCTGCCAGTTTTTGATTGTCAGCTAACATCGAATTGGAATCGTCAATAACCAAAATAACGTCAACTTTGCTGGCTGCAGGAGCCACTGTGTGATTTTGGTGAACATCACGCAAGTTGTCTACGGGCGTGGGGTTGTTTGGATCATAAGGTGAATTTGTATTCACTCTATTTTGACTGGTGTCGCCTGAAAATTTCACCTGTCCACAAGCAGACAATAGCAGAACCGGTAGCAGGCTAGCGGCACATACGCTTTTAAATTTTGTCAGAAACATACCTCACACTCCCTATTATTTGAGCTTAACATAATGCATGGGCAGCCCCAAAGTCTTACGGGGTCTAGGTCTTGCTTGATCCCGGCCTTCTGGTTAGTTTTTCTTTCATTTGTCTAGGCATATTGTGAGGTCGACCTTAGACACCTAGAATAAAGGTAAGGTTCGTAAGTTTGGGGGATTGTGTGAGTTTTTGGTTTCTACTGCAAATTCTTATAAATTTAATTCTAGTGGCCGGTGTTGTAGGAATGTGGATTCGTCTCAGTCGTCCGCCGAAGGATGATCCTCGTTTAAGTAAAGGCCTTCAGCTTCTGCAAAATAAGATTGCTGTTCTTGAAGACTTGTCCGATCGGACCGAAACACAGGTCAATCAGCTGACGGCCCTTTTGGAGCAGAAGGTGAAAGACATTCAGGCAAAGATTCAAGCCGCGGACAAGCAACTTGCTAAGATTGATCAGAGTATGCAGAAAAGTCTGGAAGTGGCGAAAATTTTTCAGGATCGTATTCCCCACAATGAAATTCTTGAGCGCCAAAATACCATTAAATATGTCAAAGCAGCTCGTTTGGCACATCAAGGGATGAGTGTAGATGAAATTGCCGAACAGGTTTCGTTATCTCGCGGTGAGATTGAGTTTATTGCAAAAGTAAATCGTGATCAGTTGATGTTCTGCGAGGACTCTTTACCAGAGTGGATTCAAGAAGAAGATTCTACAAACGACACTCATAGTGAAAGTGATTTGAGTGATGTTGATAATATTAGTTTTATGTCGCCCTTACAAAGAGAAGTGCCGCAGGATTTAAGTGCCGCTTTCGAAGTGCCTAAAGCAGATCAAGAAGCATTAAAGAAGCTAGGGGATGCTTTCAAAGCAGCTTGTCAAGAGGCTGAAGAGAAAGAGGATTCATCTCAGCAAGTGGCAAATAGTGTTTCAGCGCTATTTAATGTCACTCAAAATATAGCGCAGAATTTCTTGAGCGACCGACCGACCCCAGTGGCACCGACAGCCGCACCGATCGTGTCTGTTAAACCAGTGAACGGAAACAAAGAAGCCGTCGTTCGCCCTGTGGAATTTAAACGAATCGATATGGCAAAGGATTTAGGCTAGGCCATGGCATCGCAGTCCTTTTTGCGTTCATTGAAAAAAGGGCAGATTTTGCACGCCAACGTGGAAGAAGTGACTTCTTCCACAGAAGTTTTGTGTAATTTTCAAGGCGAGTTGTTGTTGATCTTTAATCATACGGGGCGGTTGATAAAAAGAAATGATCCCATCACTCTTCAAGTGAAAAGTTTGAGTCCATTGCAATTTCAGATTTTTTCCCCGGGAGCGACCAAGTTTCAAAGAGTTGTCTGATGTTTTCATCTTTGCCAATTGGTTTGCGATAAGGCGATCTTTGTTGCCAAAGCTGAAAGTCTTTGCAACAAAATTGACATGAATAAGTTATTAAGTGTTTATGCAGTTGTTGTCATTTCATTATTCGCGTCTTTTTCATTCGCTCTGAATTTGAATGACCTGACGGTTTTGTTACCACTTCCAGAGCCCTCAGAAATGAATCTTCTTTTGTCTCCAGAAGATGGGCTTCTTCAGGGGCCACTACTTTCTAAAACTACATTTGATGAGATGCCTCAACTAGTTCCCGAATTTGAAAATGATGTCACTTGGAGTACGTCTCTGAAGGTGATTGGCATTCGTTTGGATCCTTGTTTTACAGAAGGCACAGGGCCGGTTCCATGTCGTCGCCAGTTGCGGTTGGTGTGGCAGCCTGTTTTCTCTGCGGGAGACACGGTCAGTACGCGTGATGCGGCTATTCACAGTTTTTATGACTTTGATGAGATTCAGTTTGCTCGGCTTTGGCAGCGCTGGCCAAAAAGCAGCGGCCCCGAAAGTACACCTTTGCAAATTCATCCACAAATAACTCGTGAGGGACTTAAAGGGCCTTATTGGCAACAAGTTCGTTCTTTGATTCTAGAAACTTGCGGAGAAAAAAATCTAACTCGAATGACAACCATGAATGTCATGGCTGGTGAGCAGATGTGGATTTTCATGGGCTTTGATATTGAGCAAGGACGTCCTTCGCAGATTCATATTCCCCGCATTCAGAGATGGTCTCAAGGAGTTGTGCAGGGATCTTCGGCTTCAGGTCAGTTCAGCGGCAATATGATGCCGCCACCCCGCGAGGATTTGGATTTTGTGAAGTTGACCTCTGATTCGATAACTACCAAAAAACAATTTACCGAGGAGCGGATAAAGGCTGTGATCGGAAAAGTTCATGAATATGAAAACCCGTTAAAGCACAATCCAGGAACTTTAGATTGTGTAAGTTGCCACTTGGCAAACACGGCTCACCAATGGGGAAGAATGAATTTTTCAACATGGAATTGGGCTCAAGATTTTTCAAATGTGGCTTTTCGAAGCCCAAGAAATTTAGAAAATACCAGTTGGGGCCCGCTGCGCACTAATCAACTGAGAGCTTTTGGCTACTTTATGAAGTGGCCTGTGTTCTCTCAACGTGTGATTAATGAAACAGCAGCGGCAGCAGAAGGATTTACTTCGAACTCTCTTTAATGAAAAGAGTCAGATAGTGGCGAACCATGTTGTCGATTTTGACTGACATTCCTTGGTAAGTCCAAATGAGCTCACCAAACGCACCCCACTTGGCTTCAACGATATGCTCATCCATCACATTTGTTGCAGCAGCTTGAGCTTCAGAGCCAGGTGTTGGAATGTAATTCGTACCAATAAAGTTGAAGCGAATGCTGATTTGTCCTGGAGCTTTTAAAGAAAAGATCATTTTAAAGCCATTACGGAACAGCATGAAGTCTGCATGAGTTTTAGCAATGCCGTATATTTTGATTCTGCCCAGAGCAGAGGGCTTTAGTTCATTGAATGCTGAAGAGGCATCGACGAATTCTGTTTTTAATGCGAGCAGGAATTGAACAGTCTCTGTTACCAGAATTTTTTCTGGTTCGAAGCCAAAACTCATATCCACGAGTCCTGATTCTTCCATTTGCTGTTCAGCCTTCACAAGTTCTTTAATCCAGCTGATTTTTTCCATGAGCTCCTCCATGCGTCTAGTGTGCAATTTTTGCCGCTAGTTGTCGATAACTTCAATAATTTCGAGGGCCTTACTCTTTGTCAAGGTGGAGGAGTTTGGCCCAGCGCGAAAGAGAATTAAAAACCAGAGACTTGGACGGTCGTGCCGAAGACTCCTTCAGGTCCGTCACCGGAGTTGAAAGCAACGTAATATCCCAAAACTAAATTCAAAGGGATGATGTATCCCAAAGTCGTTTCAATTTTCATTTCGGCTCCAGCGCTCCAGAAGGAGCGATCGAAGGTGACATTTTCTCTGCCCAGTTTCAGACTTTGAAAAATTCCGTCGGCTGCGACCCCGTCTGTGACTAAGGCGCCAGAAAAGCGTCGAATGAAGAGGGGATCTGTGCCGGAGCCCCTATAGATGTCCTTTAATGGGAAGCGATACTCGGCACTGAAAGCGACAAGATTGTTGCCATAGATTTGACCTCTTTGATAACCGCGCAAAATATATTGTGGCAAAGGGCTGTCAGCGACAAAAACCAACGGCTCAGTAGAAACGCCATAGGCAGGGTGGATGATTTCAGGCGTTGCTACGACATTCGTTCGCAACATGATGGCGTGGTGCTTTGGTAGCAGCGAAGACAAATAGATCTCACCCCCCAGTTGGAATTGAGAATGGTCCAGCAGTCCTGGCTGAGCGATATAGTTAGAGACTCCGAAATAAGCGCCCCCCCCGGATTCGGGTGAAATTTGCGCCCCCGATTGCGAGTAGTTGGTATAGGCAAGCATGCCATAGGGGCCCGTTCTCGTGATGGAGCGTGTGGCTGTTGATCTTTCAAGATATTGCCAACCAGCTTGCAGACTTGCATGGCGAGAAAATCTAAACAAACTTGGAAGAGCTGTCAGCGCCCCTCCCTTATCGATCAGCTCGTTGCTGAGGTTGCCGAGATAGGTACTGCGCTTATAGGCTGTTATCGCCAAGGGTAGTCTTGTCGTTTGATTTATATAGGCACCTTCAATGCTTCCACGATTTAAAGCTGTGTCCCATGAGCCAATAAGAGAGTAAGCATGTTTTTTAAGTGGATCAAAACCTGATGTGCGGGCCTGCAAAATCGTACCCGTTTCGCTAGAAGAGCCTGCAACGAAAGGCATCCAGTATTGTGGCCAAAGATATTTTGCCGGTGAATAGTCCTCAACTTCTATTTGGGGCATTTCCAGTGGAGTCGTTTCTTTGGGTGGATAACGATCACTCATTAAGGCAGAGATTTGGGGAATTGTTGCAGGTGTGTTTTGCCAGTCGTTGGGTAGAACAGCAGCGACCTTAAGTCCCTGAGAAGTCATGTGGCTGGCAAAAATTTCTTTGCGAACAGGGTCCATGTCGGCTGAAAAAAAGGCTGTCGTTGTATTTGTTATGGGACGTGGATTGGTAAGATCTGGATTTGTTAGATACAGATTTAACACGCCATTTTGTCCTGAGGTAAATAAAAGCCCCTCAGGCGTTTTTCTGGGAAAACGGGCTATACGATACTCTGGAAAAAGGACGGTGACTTCTTTTGAGGTCAGATTAAGGCGATAAAGATGTTCCGTGCCGTCGAGCTTTCGCAATGAAAAGATCAGAGTTTCCTGGTTCCAAAATATCGGGTAGGAGATGCGCTCTTGCAGAGATGGAGTATAAAGTACCTCAGCTGGGCTTTGAGGCTCGTTGAGTTTTAAAATCGCGAGTTCTGTTTTTCCTCCCGCCAATTTTACAAAGGCCACTTTTTCAGAATCTGGAGATACAGTAGGTTCGCGTCCACGCAAGCCCTTCGTGAGGGACTGAGTCTTTTTTGAAACCAAGTCGTAACTATAAAGATCGGAGTAGCGTTCAATTCGATTTATAAAATCAACTTTGTCGTAAATAATTTTTTGTGAATTTGGAAACCAACTGATTCGTTGGATACTCCCAGATGGAGGTGCGTCCTGGGTGGCAGGCACTTCACGAGATTCGTTAAACTTTTCAACCGTGTCAGCACTTTTGGCGTCTAAGAAGCTTTCTGCTTCAGAGCCGCGCGTGATAATTTTAATGGCTCTTGAGTGCGTATCATCTTCTGCGACGACGGCCAAGTGCCTGCCATCCGGAGAAATAGAAGGGGCGGTCACCGCTAGATAGTTATTTTTTGGAATGATGGGGTTCGTTGTCGGAGACTCGCGGAGGGTTTTGAGTTGTACTTGAGTGCGTTCCACTAGCTCGTCAAGCATATGGTTATACTCGCTGGTGTAGCTCCGATTTAAAATATCTTTTGCTGGGGCTTCAATAAGATAAGGCACACGCCCCCCATATCTTTCATTGAGCTCAGAGATGATTTTGGTGCCCCGATCGGCAATCATTTTACTCCACATGAGTGAACCAAAAAGGTAAGGGCGCATGCCTTTCGGCCAAGATGGAAGAGCTTCATTGGCTTCGGCAATGTCGAATTCATAAATAGATTCATCATCAACCATGGCGCGCAGGGTGGCGTCTTGAAAGAAAGAGCGTAGGCGTCCGTTGTTGCCAATACGTGTTTCGATATCAACAGCGATTCCTTCTTTCCACCACTGGGGGAGTAAAATGTTGGGAGCAATGATGTTGCCGAAGATCCCTCTCAGGGGCGACATGATACCGTTGGCGGGCTCGAAGGTCAGTATGTGTGTAAACTCATGAGCTAAAAGCTCTAACGCCCAGTCCCCGGTGTCTGCCAAGCTTTCTTCAGGGCCAGGTAGAGTTGGATAAATCATAATATGTGGATAGGGGAGGCGTGTGGCATACCCATTAGTGACATCCATCTTATCATTGATGATGACGATGGTTTTTTCGGGCATGGTTTTAAAATATTTTTGAAGTTCTTTGTAAGCCACCTCAAGTTTTTCAGCATAAAGAAAGCCGAGTTCTTGCTGCTTGGCATTATATATGATTTCAAAGTGTGCTGTTTTTGCTGTTTTCCATTGGATATTGGGTGGGACTTCAATTTGCGCGTGAGCGAATGGTGAAAGCAGAAAGAAAACAATCCAGAAGAGGGCAGAGGTGGAAAGGTATTTGCGCATAAAATCTCATAGTTGCACGGCAACACATCATCAATTTAGAAAATCTAAGGTTTGACAATAAGCTGCTATAAATTAAAGTTTCTATCTGTAAATCATAACTATAGGATCTTCATAGGAGGATATTATGCTTCGTAAATTGGCTCTTGGTCTTGTTGCTTGTTCAATGGTTGTTGGCTGTAAAGGAAAACAGAAGCAATCAGATTCATCTATTGAAACAATTCCTGGTGGCGGGACAGCAATTGAATCCGCTCCTTTGAGCTTTGATCCAATGGGCTCTGATTCTGGTAAAATCGCAGGTCTAGTGACTGTTCAGTTTGGTTTCGATAAATCAAGCTTGGACGCTCAAGCGAAGAAAGATATCGCGACTAACGTCGAGTGGATGAAAGCAAATCCAACAGTTAAAGTACAAATCGAAGGTCACTGTGATTCTCGTGGTACAATTGAGTACAACGTGGCTTTGGGTGAAAGACGTGCCAACGCTGTTAAATCATACATGATCAGCTTGGGTGTTTCTGGTGACCGTTTGAGTGTTATCAGCTACGGTAAAGAGAAGCCATTGGATTCAGCAGACACTGAAGCAGCTTGGGCGAAAAATCGCCGCGCGAACTTTGTTCCTGCTCAGTAATATTTTTTAAGAAAGGTGCGGAGTGAAGTTACAGAGACTGTTCATCGGAGTTTTAGTTTTTTCGGTGATTGTCAGCTGTCAGACAGTTCCTGCACCTATTGAGGATTATTCTCTCGCACGAGCTGCACTAGATGCGGCTCGTTCTGTTCAAGCCGCACGCTATTCTCCTGGAAACTGGCACCAAGCGGAAGAAGCCTACCGAAAAGGTCGTATTTATTTTAACGACCGTGATTTTGCAAAAGCCCAAGAACAATTTATACGTGCCAAAGCCGCTGCGGAGCGTGCAGAGAACTCGGCAAGGGCTATTCGTCAAAGAACCGGAGATATTTTATGAAGTTGGTTGTTTCACTTTTCATTGCCACTTTTTTTCTGACCGGATGCTTGAAAACTCGAAACGATGTTCGAGAAAATGAACAAAGACAGGTCATGCAACAGCAGGTTGTCACTTTGCAGAGAACTAATGCAGATGTGGGCACTCGTTTTACGGATTTGGAAGAGGAAGTTCGTTCCCTGAATGGCCGCGTTGACGTCGTTGAAAATCGTCTAGGTAAAAATGACGTGGGTGTTGAAAGCGCACTTAAAGCCTCTCAGCAATCTAATATTGAACTGAATCAAAAACTAATGGCTTTGCAAGAGGCATTAGTAAAAATGGAAAAAGACATTTATGCCCTTCAGGCGGAACTGCAAGCTGTTAAGGCTGAAAGAGTGAGTGCTGCCGCGGAGAGAGCGTCTAGCAATAGTAAAAAAGATGCGTTTGATGTCGCCCAGTCTTACTTTGATAAAAAAGATTGGAAACAAGCTATTTTGAACTATCAAAAATATCGTGATGAAAACCCTAAGGGTGGTAAATTTGCGGATGCCACTTATAAAATTGGTGTTTCCTTTCAAGAACTTGGTATGCGCGATGAGGCCAAGACTTTTTACGATGAAGTCGTCAATAAGTATCCTAAATCAGATGAAGCTCGTCGTGCTAAAATCCGTTTAAAAAGTGTGAAGTAAAATTTGTGATTGAAAGAGTATTGGCCATTGAAACTAGCTGTGATGATACCTCCGTTGCGATTGTAGATCGCTCCGGTTGGGTTCATTCAGTTGTTTCTGCATCTCAAGATCTAGAGCACGAGATGTATGGTGGTATTGTTCCTGAGATTGCTGCCCGCAATCACTCCATCGCACTGATTCCCTTGATCGAAGAGGCTTTTAAAAAAGCAAATATGACCTGGAATGACGTTCAGGGGATTGCCGTTACGAACAGACCTGGTTTAGTGGGCGCCCTCATAGTCGGACTGGTGACGGCCAAGTCTTTATCTCAGGCGAAGAAGATTCCGTTTTTAGCAATCAATCATTTGGAAGGTCATTTGTTAGCGCCCTTTTTGCGGGATGCTCAATATGCGCCTCCAGATGATTTTGGCTATCCCTATGTGGGATTGGCAATCAGTGGTGGGCACACAAGTCTTTATCAAATTAAAGAGCTGGGTGAATACAAAGTCCTAGGAACAACAAAAGACGATGCCGCTGGAGAGTGTTTCGATAAGTTTGCCAAAATGGCGGGCTTGGGCTTTCCTGGTGGTGTTCGGGTCGATCAATTAGCTAAAACCGGAAATCCAAAGGCCTATGATTTTCCACGCAGTATGATTCATGATGAAACTTTTGATATGAGTTTCTCGGGTTTAAAGTCTTCAGGCCAAAGAATGATTGAGCAGCTAGGACCGGAGGCTGTTCAGCAGAACCTTCCGGATCTGTGTGCTTCCTTTCAAGAAGCGATCGTGGATGTGCTTATTGCCAAGTTAGATCGAGCTGCCCGAGTGTTTAGATCCAAAAGAGTCATTTTGACGGGGGGCGTGAGTGCAAACTCCCGCCTGCGCGCCCGGGCTGAAGAGTGGGCTGCCAAAAAAGGTCTTACTTTGGTTGTTCCACCGATAAGATATTGTACTGACAACGCCGCGATGATTGGGTATGCAGGTGTTTTGCGTATGGCCCGTGGTGAGTTTTCTTCTATCGACGTCGGCCCTTCGCCTCAAGCCTTGGCATCGGACTTTAAATGAGCGAATCCAGTGAACGTCTGCAGAAGACCCTTGAAGAGTTGGGAATTCTAGCTAAAAAATCTTTAGGTCAGAACTTTTTGGTCAGTGATCTGGTCATCGAGCGGATCATCAATCAAGTGAAAGAGTTTCAACCAGAAGAGTTGATTGAAGTGGGCCCTGGTCCAGGGGCACTGACTTACTTTCTTCGTCAAATGAATGTTCCCTTGCAGTTGATCGAATTGGATCGAGTGATCGCGGCTTATTGGCGTGAGCAGGGGCTGCCGGTTTTAGAAGAAGATGCTTTGCGCTTAGATTGGTCTCAGTTTTACAAGGGCAAAAAAGTCGTTTTTGTTAGCAATCTTCCTTATCAGATTTCCTCAAGCATTGTGATCGAACGGTCTTTGGAAGCTCAGGGTGTCGAACACATGGTCCTTATGTTCCAAAAGGAAGTAGCTCAGCGTATCCGTGCATTGCCAAAAACTGAGCACTACGGACTACTGAGTGTGATTGCGCAAACATTTTGGAAAACATGGATGGTCACAGAGGCGGGCCCTAGAGATTTCAATCCTCCACCCCGAGTGGCTAGCCGCGTTTTGGGTTTTTCTCGAATTGTATCCGAGGTTCAGAATCGCAAGGCTTTTTTGACTTTTGTCAAAGCTGCTTTCGCTCAACGACGAAAGCTTTTAAAATCCAATCTTTCTGGATTGTTGAGTCAGAAAAAACTTTCTGATACCCAATTAGTCCAGTGGCTGGTCGATATGGGATTTAAAGAGACGGCAAGAGCGGAAGAACTCAGCCCTGTTCAGTTCGTTAAACTTTATAAAAACTTTGGATTTGAATAATGAGCATCTTGATTGTTCAGGAAAACAAAAAAGCTCGCTTTGATTACACCATCGTCGAAACCTACGAAGCCGGATTGGTTTTGACGGGAAGTGAAGTTAAATCATTGCGCAACAAAGATGTGCAGTTGAAAGATTCTTATATTTCTTTTCGTGGTGATGAAGCATTTCTACAAAACGCTCATATCGCTGAATACAAGGCCTCCAGTTACAATAATCACGTACCCGAAAGGCTGCGTAAGCTTCTTTTAAATCGAAAAGAGTTGGAAGAAATCTACGGGGCTCTTCGTGAAAAAGGATACTCTTGTGTTCCTCTGAAGATTTATTTTAAGAATGGCCGTGCAAAAGTCGAAATCGCGTTGGTAAAAGGTAAAAAGACTCACGACAAACGTGAGGCCATTAAGAAACGTGACGTTTCTGATCAAATTCGTTCAAGCTTACGACGTTCTCGTTAGAAATAAACTCTTCGTTCAATCCCAGGCGAGCTCTTTTTTCATTAATGAGACTTCGCCAAGCGGTGTAGGCCTCACGGTTCTGGGGGTCAATGCTCAGCTTTTCCAGCAATTTCAGTTCTGCTTCCGTATTAGCTTTGAGGGATCTGTAAAAATAGTCATAGGTGAGGGATAGATCTCGGAAGTCTTCGCGCTCTGGAATTGGGTAATCCGGTATGTGCCAGTGTCCGAGCATGAGACTGTGCATGTGTCTTTCCATTTTCACCAGCGGAGCTAAAATATTGCGGGTCATCTTAATACTAAGAAGGAATGTTAAACCCATCATAAGTGTTAGGCTGGCAATAAGGAAAAACTTGAGCCAACTGATCTCGCGCTCAAGGTGCTCGACCAAATAGGGGTGAGTATCAAATGCCAGTGTTTTGAAGAGTTCGTAGTTCTGATTAATAAAATAGAGAGACGGGAGTAGGAAGAGGGCTGCACCACCAACAATCGCCGTGACCATAAATCCTGTGTATTTGTACTGAAATCTTTTCTCCAATACCAGGCGCAGGGAGGAATTTCCCTCAGGCACTCTTTGCGGTGTCAACGTTCTTCTTCCGTATAGCATAGTTCACTTATCGGTTGATTGTTTTTCGGAACAAGTCCAATTATTCTCATACAGAGACATTTTTTATTTTAGGAGAATTCTATGGGGCTTACACGGTATTTCGAGCTAGCCGAGTCTAAGATCCGCTTTGATCTGCGACGTAGGTCTTTAATTTTTTTGAGTGTCCTTCCTTTAGTCTTGGCAACGGCTTGTGCAAGTGGTGAGTCGAGAGAGAATTCGACAGAGACTTTGGTCGATGCAAAATATTCATTACAAGCAGATCGAGAAGCCCTTGAAGAATTGCGCAAGGACATCCCTCCTGAAACAAAAAAAGAAAATGATGAAAAAGCATTTTTCGATCAGTTGATGGCTGATGAATCTCGTCATCCTTCGGAAGTGCAAAATCAATTCACAAAAATGATGAATAAAAAGAGGGATCTTTTTAATAAGGACATGAACAAGGTTCGTGCGCAGTTTAATGAACAGCAGAAGAAAGCCCGCGACTCCTTCACTGAAGAGCAAGGTGGTTTGAGAAAAGATTTCTCGAGGCAAAAGGCCACCTCTAACGAGCGTAAAGAGTTTTTTGATAAACTTGATGGAAAAAGAAAAGAATTCTATAGCCAACAAAAAGAACAGCGTGATGAATTTGAAGCAGACTTTCGTGATAAGAGAAAAAACTTTGAAGACTATGTTCGTGCGAAAAATGGCGAATTTAATCAACTGTACCGTGACTATGGAAGACGCTATCAGGAAAGAAAGAAGCTCCAATCGGATGCAAAAAAGTTGAGTGATAAAGCTGCGAAAGAAACAGAAAAATCATTAGACATGGAATACGAACCGATTCGCAAAAAACAGCCTATTTATCTAGAGCCTCAGGATAAACAAGAATAGGGAAGGCTAAAATCTACGAAATAGTTGTTTGTGAATTTCCATTGTGATGGCAAAAAGTTTGTTTTCCACAGCTGGTGCTAGGGGTGTGAATTCAATACCGAATGTTTGAATGAATTTATTGCCCTCGTCGTATTTAATGTGTCGAACAAAGCCATTCAACTCCAGAGCGGGTCTTTTTTCGATGGATAAAAGGCCTACCACAGCATCGCCCATTTTCATGAGCGGTGACTCCATCCGATAAATAACTTTACATCCTTGGCTGCTGAGATCGGCTAAGGCTCCGGTGATTTTCAGTGAATTTTCATTTACTTTAATGATATTGAAGTGGGCAGGGTAGCCATCTGGAATGGGAACTCGATAATTCTGTCTGCGCTGTAAGTGGTAGAGCTCTGCAGGCAGTGAGATCATCATTTTTCCCAAGTAGATATGGGCTGAAGATTGAAAGTAGTACTTTTCTCCGCCAATAAAAAAATGTCCGAGGTATTCTTCTTTGTCTTTTAGCTTCTCTTGAGATTCAAAATGGCATTCTAAGCTGTGTGTCTTTGAATTGTAGGAGACTATACGCACTTTGCAGACTGAGTTGCCTTTTCCTTTGCAAAGAATTTCTCCTTTTACTTGTGCCATATCTTTCCAAAGCTTCACTTTTTCATCAATACGAGCGATCAGTGTGAAGATTTGCTTATCCATACAGTGACCTCATGCTTGTTGTGATGTAAATGCTGAATGCGAGTGTTTTCTAAAGCTTTGAACTTTTCCAAAGTCTGAAAATCAGTTTCGCCTTGAAATTTGATGGTACAGACAAAGTTTTCACAGAGACCTGTTTCTTTCCAATTTGTGACCAGTTCAAATAATTTGTCTGGATAACAGATGATATCTGAAAAGAACCAATCTATCTTTCCAATATCTTCTGGTTTAACCGTGAAGGCATTGGTTTTCATAAAGTGAACTCGGGGAAGTTCAGCAATATGGGGTTCTAATGGAGCCCTATCAATGCTGATGACCTCACAACCAATTTGTTGAAGAACCCAAGTCCATCCCCCGGGGCAACTGCCAAAGTCGACTACTTTGCTTCCTTTAGTTGGACGAACTCCATAGACAGTAAAGAGCTCCCACAATTTCAGATAAGCCCGCGAAGGAGGATTTTTCTTATCCTCGTTGAATCTGACTTCGCCTAAGGGAAATGAAGATGTTGTTTTGCTAGATGCAATTAGAGTGTTTTTATCGGTCAAAGTCCAAGCCCCTAAGTTTGCTTCGGGGACGGGTCCAAGAAAATCAATGACTCGCGGTTTTACGTTGGGCAATTGCTCTTGAATCAGTTGTGCTCGACGATGATGATTAATAGTGTAAGGAGCCCAAAGCTTGCCTCGGCTTTTCAGGGCCTTTGCTGCTTGTGAAATGGATTCAAAAGGGATGATTTCAGCATCAAGCCAAATATTTTGAGCCCATACAGAATCTTGTAAGGGCCCATCAGTTAGCACCAGGCTTCCGTGAACAGAAACGATGTTTTTAAGTTCCTGCTGAAGCTCTGGCAAAAATTTTTCAGTGGCAAAGTATCCAATCATGATGCTGTATTATTCCTGCAATGGACTCAATGAAATAGTTATGCCGCTTTAGTTGCCACAGCTGGAGTCAGAAGTCCACGATTGTTCCAAGTTGTCATGCAATCGGCCCAAAATTTCTCTTTAATTTTTTGATCAGCAGGGCCCATTTTAATTTTTGGAAAATCTTGCTTTTCAAAATGCTCAGTAAATTGCGCTTCATTGCAGGCGCGAACAACTTTTAACATCAAGTTGAAATGAGGCTCTGTCATTGGCTTGTTATCAACGAGCATTTTTCTGAGTCCGCTTTCTGGTGTGTGGAGAAGAAAATTATAAAGATTAGGTACATCATATTGTTGACTCATATTGAGACTCCCTTTTTTGGTTTGCCTTTTATTATCGGTGCCCCGTGAGGAATCCTTAACTAGATCCAAGGGTTCTTCGTCTTGATTGTGGCTGATTATTAATTTTACATTTTTTTGAACTTTACTTTTTTCCAGTGTTTTTTTGAAAAAATGGTCCAGGCATTCTTAAGTCTTAAGACGTATTCCCGATCTGGTTGGTATGAAAACTCACAAACATACAATCAGCATCTTGGCGGTTTTTCTATTAACAAATACTTTTCTTCAGCCTGCCCAGGCGATGTCAAAGAAGCCTATTAACCCAGGCGGGGACACAGTAGTCGCACCGGCACCCAAGCCAGAGCCTCCACCGACAAAGCCACCAGCAAGAGAACCTGCAGCTATTGGCGACTCAATAACTCCTGAGGGTTTCGATGTTTTTAACGAAGTAGCTTATCCCGTAGGTGGTATCGTTGATACAACTTACAAAAACTATCGGGAGCTTATCCCCGTACGTGATGCCCAGCAATCTTATCGCACTGATAATTGTGATATTTCATTAGAGAATAAAGATCGCTTTGCTGATCGAATTGCATATGCCGTTGAGTTAAAAATGCAACCTTCCACAGCGCAGTTGGGCTATGTAGCTTCTTATTTTGGTTTGAAAAGTGATGTTAAAACCTATTTGCCAAATAGCTTGATCTCTCATCCGTTGTGCAATGTAACGAGTTCGACCTTGAACACGACACTTTCTGGGAAGAATATTCCATCAGCTGCGACCATTGCAAAAGCCAATGAGTTTGCAAATAAGATGAACACTTACAGACGTGAAGCTTTAGCTGGCAATAGAGATGGTTATGTGAAGGCCTCAAAGTTGTGGTCTAAGTTCATGATGTGTCTTTCTTATATGGAGTCATTAACAACGGCGGACACTACAAAATCTAAGAATGTGGGACAAAAGTATGCGCCTCCAGGATACCGCCGCCCAGCAGGAGTCAACTTCTATGAAGACCCTGCGCAGCCAGCTGTTTCACGTTTAAATATAGGTCTTTTTCAATTTACTCCGGATGCGGGTGGGAATGTTCAAGCTTGTATTCGCGAGTGGAATGATCTTTATCCAAACTGTGGCATATCGCCAAAAGCATCTCAAGCTGAGTTGATAAAAGTGTTGGGAAGTTCTCTTCAGACTTTCAATGCATTTTGTGCAGCTTCGAAGGTCACAGGAATGTTCTCTGTTCAGGTTAATTCCGTGAAGGCTTACAATACTCATCCCTACAATGTGAAATCAGATGGTGGATTAAAGGCGCCGGTAGATCGTTGTGTCAGTCCTCATATGTCAGTGGGGCGTTCTTACAATCATTTTGCACCATTTCAGAATGGTTCCGGCTTCACAATGGAAAATATTTTATCTTGTACTTTGAATGGCGAATACTAAAAGTATCTAGTTCTAAAGAGGATCGGGCACTGTTAAAATCAGCGCTCGATCTTTAAGAACGACCATCGTGTGTTCAAACTGAGCACTTCTGTACTCGCGTCCGGATACCAGAGTCCAATTGTCAGGCTCCTCATCGACGAAAATCGCACCGGTGGAAAGAAAAGGTTCAATAGTAATGACTTGACCTTCTTTGAGTGTGCGTCGGTCTTTTTTGTCATAATACCCAGAAATAAATTTAGGCTCCTCGTGCAGACTTCTGCCAACACCGTGACTTCCTAAGTTGCGGATTACGGAAAATCCATGTTCTTTTGCAACTCGTTCGATATTAAGACCGATAATATTTAAAGGCTCTTTGGCACGAACAGCCGCAATAGCTGCAGCAAGGGCTTCGCGGGTGGCACTGAGAAGGTGCAATTCTTTCTTCTTTTCTGGCGGCAGGGTGAAGGAGCCACCATTATCTGCATAGTACCCATTGAGCTCAGCAGAGACATCGATATTGATCAAATCACCTTTTTGCAGTTTTTTGTCAGAAGGCACGCCGTGTGCGACTTCGTGATTGACGCTGATACAGTTGTAGCCTGGAAAGTTGTAAACCAGCATGGGACCAGAACGAGCACCATGGGATTCTAAAAAGCGTCCCCCAAGCTCATCGAGCTCTTTTGTTGTCATTCCCGGCTCTGCTTTTTGAATCATGTACTGCAGGCAGTTTGCGACAATTTTGCCAATTTTTTTTAGACCTTCCAAGTCTGCTTCTGTCTTTACGATCATAGAACCAAGTTATACACTTAAAAATATGCAGAAAGCCACAGATCCAATCACATATGTTTTAAATAAACGAGGTGCCGCGCAACTTTTACCTGTTGCTTCTAAGACCGATCATAAATACTCCCGTGGGCGTTGTTTGTTGTTGGCAGGAAGTGCACAATATCCTGGCGCTGGCATATTGGCAGCGCAAGCAACGGCACGAATGGGCTGTGGTTACGTCACATTGGCACAAAAAAAGATTCAATTTTCTTTAGAAAACCCAGACTTTCTTTTTTGTGACCTAGAGAAGCAGCATTGGCAGAGCATTAAGTTTGATGCCATTTTGGTTGGGTCCGGTTTTGGTGTGAATTCTTTTACGGCTTCAATTATTCGAGATTTAAAAAGGAAAAAAATAGAAAAAGTGATTTTGGATGCTGATGCACTCACTGTCTGTGCTCAGGAGAAAATTTTTCCACTACCAAGTAATTGGATTGTGACACCCCACTCTGGAGAATTGGCGAGATGTTTGGGAGTATCTGCTGAGGATGTGAATACAAATCGATATGAGGCTATTGTGCGGGCCCGGAGCCTTCTGGGCTGTGTTGTGTTGTTGAAGGGGCACGAGACTTTGATTGCTGGAAAACGGCGAATTTATAAGAATAAAACGGGCAATGCGGCTTTAGCGAAAGCCGGAACTGGTGATGTTTTAGCAGGCATTATTACAGCTTTACGGGGGCAAGGTTTATCGCCTCTACGATCTGCTCTTTTGGGGGCCTATATACACGGAACCACGGCGAACCGTTGGAGTGCTCAAAAAAACGACTTATTATCTATGCGAGCAGTGGATGTCATTGAAGGTTTGCCAAAAGTTCTTTATGAGCTGCGACGGAGTTGATAAAGATCTGTGAAAAAACTACTTACTCATTGCGACGATGAAAGCTGGGCTTTCCTTTTTTCCAGCGGGCAGGTACAACCTCTCCGAAACTAGGAGATCCTCATGAGATTTGGACTTTTTGTCGCTGTTTTCGCGTGTTTGAGTGCTGTTGCTAACGCCCAAACTTCAACATCCTCCACCCTAAAGGTCGATGAGGTTGTTAAAAACAAAAAGTTCGAAGAGGATAAAGAAATTACGGATTCACGCTTAAAGGCAGATTCTGGCTCTCTCTCTCGTTATTCTTTGAAATTCTCACTTTCTTATTTTGGTCCTCCAATTGGCGACGTAGCTAATAAATACCAACCAAACCCAGATGGTTCTTTAGGAGTCTATTCGACTTCCTTGGGCGGCTCTATTAGTGGACGTTATCGCATGGATAGCAAGAGTGCGATCAGCGTAGGAACGGGAGTCAGTGCCTTGACGCCTTTCCATGGTGTCGAGCGTATCGATGTGAAGACGCCGTTTATTAGTTACGATAGGAACTCCCGCATTGGGAATGTTCAGATGCGAAACTCTTATGGCGCTTCGGTGACCACAGTTCCGAACTTCCGTGATGTCGGCCAGTACGCCTCTTTGTCATATGATAATTCTTTGATTTATAATTTTGGGACTTCCGGATTTGCCGCAGGTTTAGACACCGGTGCGAACGTTTTTCTATATGAGCGTGACTATGTGAAGAAGGATGGTAAGGCCAGCCGCTGGGTTGTCGGTTTTTATCCACAAGTGAAATACAACATTAACGACAAAACAAATATCTATACTTCTGTCGCTATGAATTTCTGGAATCCAAGATTTCGTTCAAGTGAGGCAGATTTGTGGAATAAAACGATTACTGGGCGCTTAGGGATGGGCATGGCCTTTACACGCGATATTTACTTCGCCCCGTATCTGAATTTCTACCCTGATAATCCGAGAACAGAGACAACAACAGTCAGCTTTTCAACTATTTTTTCGATTCTTTAGATTCTACTTAACGAGATTTTTTTGATTAACAGCTTTGAGTATGCAACAGAGACAAGCCAGGGGGCTCGCCCCCCTTGTAGCCTTTTGGTCGTCGATGATCAAAAGATACGTCTTGCTCTATTTGCCAATACAGCAACGCTATTGAAAAAATTGAACAAGCTAGAACGTGATTTCGAAGCTTTTCAAAATCAAGATCAACGTCTTTATGAAGATTGGTACAACCTGACGTTTCGCCGAGAACGCCAACAAGAGGAACAGGTTGATCGCAGATTACAGAATCTTCGAACCTTTAAAACACATCTCGAATATTTAGTGGAAACCTCAAAGATTTCTCCTGCCAAGGCCTATCTCCTTCTGCAGGATGAAGAAAAGCAATATCAAAGAGGCGACGAAGACTGGCGCTTCGTGATAGATATGCTCCGTCAGCAGCGACTTGAGAATGCTAAAAAAATACGTAATCATAAGTTAAAAGCGCAAAGTCAGGTCCACAACACCGGTCGTCTTTTTAAAGAAGAAGACGTGTCCGAACAGACAACTCTTGCGAGCCTGAATAGGAAGGAACGAACGACTTTCTATTATCTGAAAGAGATTCGTGAAGAATCCTTAGTACAGCGGTTTAACGATACAAAAATAGGTTTTACTTTTTTTAAAGAGTCCTTTCAGGTTGCAATGAAGGGTGCTGATTGGAGCTTGCTGGCAAAAATTTGGAAGTGCAGTCAAAAAGTTTTTCAAGAGCGTCTTTTGAAAAGTATGCCACTTCATTTGCAAGAGTTTTTGAGTCAGGTGCTTCAAGAGCATAGTGAGACGAGTCATGCGAAGCCGGTGGATCATTACGCAGAGGAGGTCTTAGTGAAGACTTACTACAGAAAATTGGTGCGTATATTACATCCTGACACTTTCGTGGAAACTAATAATTTTGAGATGCGCGATTGGTTGTTGAAAACTTGGCAAAAAGTGCAGGAAGCTTATCAGAAGCGGGATGCACAAAAGTTGAAGCGCCTTGAATTTATGGTTGAGTTGCAGCTAGGGCATCTGAATAGTCTTACGATGGATGAAATTTATGAAAGTTCATTGCTATTCGCTGGGGAATTAGAAAACCTTAAGAAAAAAATAAGAGCTTTTCGTAAACATCCGGCGTGGAATTTTTCTTCCCGTCGGGGATATGATTCTTTGACAGCTCGAACAAGAATGTCTTTGATGAGTAAGCTTCAACCTAAGCTTGATGAGTTGAAACAGCTGGAAGCTTGGTTAGAAAATCTACATCGCTAATGTTGGTAAAATAGAAAAACCAGAATCCCTTGTGATTCTGGTTTCTCGAAACCATTAATTTTTAAACTTTGAATGCTACTTAAGGTGGACCTAGCTCCCCGCGGAAACCCAATTCACGAAGCTCCTTGTTCCAGATGTATTCGTGACGAACTACTCTTTTTTTAGCCATTCAAGGCTCCTTTCATTCAAGGTAGCTAACTTATCGGCTGGACTTTGGAATAGTTGAGGAGTTTTTTTCGAAAAAAATAAAAAAATTTCTGTTCGCTTGTTAAAAATTGAGACAATGGTTCAAGTAGTTCGAAGAAGCTGAGAACTTAATTTATTTATCAATTTGATGTTTCTGTTCGATTGTTTCAAATCGTTCAAGTAAATCCAGAATCATCATATAAGTGAGCCCCCACAATGGCGGGTCCCGATCTAAATCTACAGCAGGCAGCGTAAATGTTCCATTGTCATGATTAACAGAAAATTTGGTTATCCGATTTGGGTTCTTTAATTCTTTCAGAGGAACCCAAAAAAAGTCTGCGACTTCTGCCGCATCTAAGGTAATCGCGAATTCTCGTTGTGTGAAAAAAACAAATGGACGAATAAAGAAGTCCAAATGTGTTCCGGCTTTTCGTGCTTGGACATCGCTAAGCTGTCCGATCATTTCGTCTGTAATAAGGTCGACTCCCACTTCTTCCTGTGTTTCCCGCAAGGCAGCAGCTAAGGCCGAGGAGTCATATTCTTCACGTCGTCCGCCAGGAAATGCAATATGACCCGACCAGCGATCCTCCGGATTAAAGGCTCTTTGGATGAAGCCGACTTCAAGATCTTCGATACTATTTCCTCTGAGTATAATGGAGACACAGGCGTGGTGATGAAGTCTTGATTCTAGATCGACTGCTTGCAGACTTTGAATTGCAGAAATGAGCTGGGTTTTCAACTTATTCACGCCTCCCACTAATTAAAATTGTATAGCGGTCCTCCTCATTTTTCAAAAGTCTTTAACCCGTTTAGCTAGTCTAGGGCTCTATAATAAGAGCAGGGAGGAGTTGCATATGCGTAACAGGACGATGCTTTTCGTGAGTTTTTTTAGTTTTGTGATGATAGCAGCGTCGGGGATCAGTGCTGGAGCACAACAAAAAAGGCTGCATCGAAAGCTGCTTCAATCTATTCAAATAACCCAGATTTCAATTGCGAAGAACAGTGGCGAACCCACTTCAATTTGGACATAAAAAAAGGGATCTTATTCAGATCCCTTTCTTAAAAGCTAACTTTTGTGACGATGAGTAATCAGGCCGTGAGTTGGGTCGTAAGGGGAAACCCCTACAGAAACTCTATCACCCACGACAACTTTGATTTTAAACTTCTTCATTTTACCACACAGTCTCGCTGTGATTTCGGCGCCATTTTCCAAGGTAATATGGTATTGGCCGCCGCCGGTAAGATTCGAAATTTTTCCCTCGATGGTCACTAAATCGTCTTTAGCCATCGTAGCCTCCTAAGAGTGAGAGGCTATTAGTAGCGTGAACCACCGCGAGATCCGCCACCGAAACCGCCACCACGTGAATTTCCACCACGTGATCCGCCACCGAAGCCACCGCCACGGTTTTCGCGAGGAGCCATTGGCTTCGCTTCAGAAACGTTCATAGCGCGACCTTGTTGGTCAGTGCCATTCAATTTTTCGATAGCAGTAGCTGCTTCAGTGTCAGAAGACATTTCAACGAAAGCGAAACCTTTGCTACGACCAGAATCGCGATCAGTAACGATGCGAGCTGATTCAACAGTTCCGAATTCAGAGAAAAGATCAACTAGGTATTGATCGTCCAAAGAATAAGATAAATTTCCAACGTATAGTTTTTTGCCCATGAGTTCCTCCTTAGGATTGGGTGCCACTAAAGAGAAATGAGCCGAACGCTATTAACTCAAGAGAGACGGATATTGGAGTCCTTGTTGTAGCTTAGTTAAAGGGCAATTGAAAGTGAAAAAGCGGAAAATAAAATGAGAATGCTGAAATCTTCTATATTCGATTTCAAATCTGTCATATTTCATCTCAAGTAAATTTGGACTAAACTAAGACTTTTCGGACATTTATTCACGGTTCGTAATGTGCCTGACGCGATATCGCTAATTTCGCGATTGGCAAGGGGGAGGGGGGCTCTTTTGGGGGGGGCCTTGCTTAAAAAGATTTCACTATTTATTTGAATTTGGCGGAGCTAACACTGACTGTGGCGCGAACTTGATTACCCTGTTTTACTTGCTGATGGATTGACACTGAGTGAGCGGATTTAACATTCGCTCCAATCGCGATTCCAGAGCCCGTAGAGACAGTGATGGATTTGCCGGTACCTATCAGTCCTTCAGAGGGAAGCGGAGTAGATCCCGGAGGGGGTGTGGGGGCAGAGGGAGCCGGAGCCGGACTCGTGCCGACATAGTCCTTGATAGCGTTACCGCAGCCCAGAGTCGTTACTAAGAAAGTTGAAATTAGAATCAAGTTTATATTCGTCATCATCTTTTCCTTGTCGACCTTTTCAAACCATTAAGGTTTACATGCTTGCATCAAATAGAGGCTACGAACTTCTTGCGGGCTGAGCTGTCTTCTCCAAAAAGCGATTTCGTCCATTTTGCCTTGGAAGGGACCGACGTCGCCGATCATTCCAGCACCGGGTGCGCCAAGCTTCATAGAGTGCCCGGCATCGCTACCTTTTGAGCCTATCCCATCTTCCACATTGTCAGTGCCTAAGAGAGTTCCATTGAGATAAATTTTAACTTGAGAAACCTGTATAGTTCCATCCCATGTAATAACTAACTGATTCCAAGTATTGGGCGTGAATTCGATATTGTCTGATTCAATTTTGAGGTTGCTGTCGCTAAATACCGACCTGAATTCAAAGTAGTAATCAGTTGTAGATGCTCCAGCGTTTGCAGGATAAACAATAGCCATCAAACCTGCGTTACTGTTATTATTACTTTTATAAATTAAAGCCCCTTTATGCACGCTCGTTTGGTTGAACCAGAGCATGACGGATCCAGGGGCATTTGCCAGATCTTGAATATTAGCCGTGTCACCCATGTCAATGTAGTCGCCCGTTGTGCCATTAAATGAAATACTTTGTCCAAAGCGTCCATCAGCATAAGAGAGTGAGGAACCCGGATTGACGAAGCTTGCTGCATTGCCAGGATTGAATCCTGTGGCCGTGGCTGGAGTCGTCGAGCCATTAGTGACTACCCCGACGGTGCCATCGAATTTATGAAAGCTTGTTAAGTGAGTGCTCCACCCTGGAGCATCGGCACGCAATGATTGGCAGCGAGGAGCCGTCGCAGCCATTTGTGCTCTTTGTAGAAAATTAAATTGTGCATAGGTCTGACTTGGCTTTGCAGCCAGCAAGAAAGTAGCAATGATAAGAGCCTTGCACATTGAATTCATTTTAGTACCCGGTCGCCCATGTAATGTAGCAATCGAAGTTAACACCGTTGGTGACCGTTAGAATTGTGTAGATTGTATGGGTGTTTTCAATCGTATTGCTATTAGTGGGTAAGAACTTGCTGTTGGTGCAGCCACTGAAAGTATAAGTTCGCGAAGTCATGTCCTGCACTACAAGAGTGTAGGAACCACCGTGCACCATATTGCTAAGATTGATTGTCGTTCCACCGACGTCCGTCAAAATTAATGTATTGCCTAGAGATAAATCAACATTTGGTCCGACAATTGGGGCAGGGACATCGTTGGCTATTGTTCCTTTTACCAAAAGTTTAGAATTGAGATTTAATGTTTCTGTGCCAACTCCAATATTGTCGCCCATGTAGCTAATTCCACCGTTGACGGCACCCCAAGGTTTGTTGGTCAGGTCATTATAGCTGTTTGTAGTGGCAACCGTACCTAATCCTGTGACCTTGGCTGCAGGAAGACTAATATCTTGGCATTGGAATTCGTCTGTGATGGAAGTCCAGGTCAGTGTTTGTGCAGATGTGCAACCTGCGATTCCTACATTAAAGGCAGATGCCGTTCCTGCAAAGTTTTTCAATTCTGATAATTTTACGAAATGAGGTTGCCAACCACTGCCGTTTACGAACTTCATGAACTTTTGATCGTCATCTATTGGGTGTGCATTAGGGATAGAGACAGTTGCCCAAGATAGGTCTGTCCCATCAGTTGTTAGAAATTTTCCCGAATTTCCGCTGGGTGATGGGACTGATGCGGGCTTGTCGGATAGATCATTAAAACTACCACTCGTAGCGACGCCGGCTAAGCCAGTCACTTTCGCAGCAGGAACAGTTCCACTGATTGTGACGGCGGTTGTTGCTGTTGCGGCATTACCGGAGATATTAGATGTTAAAGTCGTGGCAGTCGCATCAAAATTAGTAAGAATGGCATCCAATTTGGTATATCGATTGAAAATGTTTTCAACATTGTTTTGAGTTAGAGTGCTCGCATTTAATTTTAACAACTGACTTGAGTCAAATCCTTGCAAGCTTTGCGCGACAATAGCTGAGGGGACAGCACCTAAAACTGTGTCTGGTGAAAGTGTGTCCGGTACATTTGTCGCTGAGGGTATAACTATCAGTCTTAAGTATCGAGCATCGTTTGCTGTAGGTTTGTAAGTTAAGTCAACACAGGTTTGACCAGGGACATTCTTGCTAATGATATCCTTACCGTTTTGAAAGATCTCTACCATCGTTCGTCCAGGGTCGTTAGTACTTCTTAGGGACGAGCCAACGGGAGAGCCGACAGTGATGCTATAGAAACCATTTTTAGAGGATGTGTCTATCTGCTTATGTTCTTCTTCTAGCAGCAAACACTTCTTCGATGGGTCCAAAATTTGAACAACGATCGTGACGTCAGAGTCGAGCAATGGTTCGTCTGCACTTGCTTGGAAAAGCTGACCGTCAACGGTGAAGCTTTGGCTAAGATCCCCGGCTGCTGACGCTGGCATTGGGCAAACATAAAGTAGTTGTGAAAAAATAAACAAAAAACTTCTAAATCGTAATGTTCCCATAGCTAGTTTTATCGGTTTTTATGCCGATTACTTAAGTGTTATACACTTATGCATGATTCTTGTTCAGGACTGAAGTGTGAGTTAGCTTCTCTACCTTGATCTAAATTGAGAATGGTATTTGTCCGCAGGACTTATGAAAGTCTCAAAATAAGCCGATCCTTTGAAAATGAGGCAGCAGGTTGCTTGGATCAAAAACAGAATAGATCATTTGGTTGCGGGCATTAGTGCAATCGGTATCGCTATTTGTATAATATTGCTCACCTCTGAATCTGCCTATGACTACTTTTTTCCACGCAATTTAGAAAATACTCAAGCGCCGATTGTTGGTGAAATATCATTTCAAGAAAACGACACCCGTCATAAATCTTCGATTTCGTTGGCTTGGGAGCCAGCGAAAGGGGACCAGCGGATACGGGCTGGAGATAGTGTATTTACAGGGCAAAAGTCACAGTCCCGAGTTCGTATGAATCAAGGTGGAGAAGTTGTCCTAGATGAAAACTCAATGGTGCGGTTTTCAAAGGTGGATCAAATTGATATTCCAGATCTTTCGATCGGAAACTTTACGGTGGCTGTAAATGGAACAATGAAAATTGCCATCAACGGAATGGTCACCGAGATTGAGGGAGCAAATTCACAAATTCAAATTTCAATGGCCAATCCCAAAAAACCGCAACTAAGGCTGACGCAAGGATCTGCAAAAATAAAGACAACGAAATTTAAGAAAGAACTGATTCCAAATAAAGTGATGCGAGTTCATTTATCTTCACCTCCGAAAAAAAACGAGGCACAGCTTAAAAAAATGGATTCTGGTATTAAAGATCTTGAGCTGAGTTCATTAAATACGGATATGTTGGAGGAAAGTGATATTTTTCTATCTGACGGCCTTTTTGAAGTTACTGATGTAAAAGCCGAAGAACTACCAGGACAGCAAATTTCCGATGGTATTGAAGAGAATACGCCAGTCGCGGTTCCTATCGTTAAAGCGAATGAGTTGGTTCCGCAAGCAGTATTTAAAGACTCTTCATACATTTTAAGTTTTTATGATGAATTTGAGATTAAAAATAATGTTATATTCAAGCGTCAGAATCCACGAGTGATCGTCGATGTTCCAGTGGAGGTGAGTTGGCAGTCTGAAGGGAATTTTGAAAAAGTTTACGGGCAGCTTTCCCAAAGTGCCGATTTTAAATCCGTTTTTGAATCCTTTGCCGTAAATAGGACTGATTCCAAATCCGTCTTTCCACGAGCCGCTAGAGGGAGAAACTATTTCCGTCTTTCGATGGATGGTTATAAATGGACGGATGCGCAGTCTTTTGAAATAAAAACTAAAAATTTAGATATGGCACCTCCTGTTTTAAAGAAACACTCGAGTAAGATAAATATCCTTCAGGAGTATGCAGTGATCTCAGAAGGGATTTCTTCACCTTTGTCGAATATTGTAGTTGAGATTTCTACTGATCTCAATTTTCCGGCCCGTAAAACAAAAGTACTATGGCTTGAAAATAAAAAATTGAAATATACAGTCGCACAAGAAGCCACACTTTTTTTTCGTTTTCGAGGAGTGGATTCTAGTATGAAGATGACGGCAGCTTCGCCAGTCTACCGATATGAAGTTTTCAAACCGCTTTTGCCCGAGTCGCCATCTTTAAGCCAAAATATTTTGAAAGGACTTGAAGGTGATGATATTCAAGTGAGTTGGCAAAATGCCCCGCGAGCAAGATCTTTTCAAATTCAATTATTAGATACCGATAATAAAACTGTAGAAAAAATTGAGACTGCTAATAATAGTTTTAAATTCACTCCTAAAAAACCCGGAAAATATAAGGTGCATATTAAATCTTCAGATATTCACGGTAGATCTTCGGAAAATTTTAGTGAGGCCCAAGTTATTGTTTCAAAAAAGCCGACCCTAGTTAAACCCACACTGCCAGTGAATCCAGCGGACGAAAAAAGACAAGTGGCAGCAGTACCAGTGACGGCCCCACAGGAACGAACTGGACCTCCTGCCTATTTAGAAAAAAGCAATCTTGATTCAATGGTGCTTTTTGAAGGTTCAGGCATGTCGATGTTTTCGCAAGAGCAAATAAGTCAAGAAAAGGCAAATCCGATAGCCGGGCTATTCGGTCTGAGATGGCAGGTGTGGAATGGTGCTCATGGTTTTGAAGGTGCAGCAAAAACAAAGGTTTCCAATATTGAAAGCACGGCGGAGAGCGATGTGTCCCCCTTAGTATTGGAGGCAAGGTATCGTCATCGCTGGGATATGGCATTCAATCCCTTTTCAAAATTAAAAAAGTCAGACTTTATTCTTATTGCTGGCTTAGAAAGCTACAAAAACGCAGGTCAAAAATTATTTTCGCCTGGATATGATCTTTTTAAGTTGGGCTTTGGTCTGGACTTTCCTATCCTTTCCCAGTTTAAAACGGGTGGTGAGGTTCTTTACGGGGTTGGTTTGGATTCGAGTAAAAAATATGAGGTAAATGGGAACCTGATTTACTCATTCAATCGAGCGTGGTCTTTGGGTCTGGGTTATAGAGTGCATTTATTTGAAGCTGGATCTGCTGCGGTTTCGCCTTTACGATTGCCTTATAAAGAAGGTTACGGAGAAGGGTATTCAGTATTGCGATGGCACTATTAAAAGATATATCGATTAAGTGGAAATTGTCTTTGTCGTTAATAGCGACCGGTCTGATATTGGTTTCATCCTACGTTTACTTAGCTAAAAATGTATTTGAAAACGATAAAATTTCTTACGTATTCGAGGCTCAGGGAGCTCGCTTAGAGTCTTCGAAGAATGAAATTAATAGCAAGCTGCAGCGAACTATTCTTGCCTCTCGAAGTCTGATCGCGACTTTTGATCCGGCGCTGGGCAAAGCTAGTCCCACCGGTGAATCACTTTTTAATGAAGAGAAAGCCTTAATTGCAATTGAGCTTTGGAGCGAGGAAAAGCAGCAGTCTTTGATGCGACTGGAGAAGAAGGCCTCATTGTTGCCTCCAAGTTATCAAGATAAAGAAATATTTGGCTTGAATCAAATTCATCTATCGAGTTTGGGGAATAATTTTTTTCTGATGACATTCAGATATTCTCAAAAGGGTCAGGGAGTATTGCGGTTACATACAGTCCTTGATTGGACTGAAATCAAACCACAACTTCGAATTAACGAATCTCTTGCGATGCTTAAGGGGAAAGAAATATTAGCGATCATGGATCAGCGAGGTCTTGATAAGTCGCTATTTTTGGAAATCGCCGAAGCCATAGATCTAGAGAGTAGTGAAGAACGAACCAAAATATGGAACTTTGGAAGTGATCGCTTTCTTTTGAGTGAAGTTTCCTTAGGGATAGCAAATCTAAAGATGATCGCGGTGACTCCAGAGGTCGAGGCATTGGGTGCTTTAGGTACGCTATTTAACAGATCATTGATCTTTCTATTTCTTTCGTTATTTGGACTTGTCATTGTGTCACTCGTCTTGTCGAGAGGTCTCACCAGTGATTTAAGACTTCTCACTGCCTCGGCAAAATCTATTGGTTCTGGGAATTTTAATATTTTGCCAAGTGTAAAATCTAATGACGAAATGGGGATTTTGTCCTCTGCATTTACGGTGATGACTCAAGAGATCAAAAGGCTTCTTGTGGAAACAGAAGAAAAAACTCGGATGGAGCAAGAGTTAAATACCGCCAAGCTGGTTCAAGAGCGTCTTCTGCCGATTCAGCCAGAGGCTGCATTTGGAGAGATAGAAATTAGTGGGAGGATTGTTACTGCAAGTGAGTGTGGTGGAGACTGGTGGTACTATTTCAAGCAGGACGATGAATTGTACTTCACTATTGCAGATGCAACTGGGCATGGAACTCCTGCTGCCTTGATCACAGCTTCTGCTCGCGCTATTTTTTCGCGAATAGAAAACGAGAAAATGACCTTATCTGATATGCTCAAGGTTTGGGATCATGCGGTTCTCAGTTGTTCGCAAAAAGAAGTCATGATGACGGCTATTCTTTTTAAAATAAATATCAACACTGGAGAGGGGGCTTTTGTTAATGCCGCCCACGAAGTGCCTTGGATATTTAGACTGAAAAATGACGGAACCTATTTGAATGATACATTGGTGTCTGACGCAACAACCAGAATTGGTGACAACATTCAGTTAGCTAAAGAGCAGAAGTTTAAGCTAGAGCCTAATGAGTCCTTGTTGCTTTATACGGATGGACTTTTTTCGGTGACTCGTGAGGATGGTAAGACGCTGAGCGAGAAAAGGTTCGGAAAAAAAATTGCGGATCGTCTATCCTTTGTGTCCACAGCGCATGAGTTAACAAATGTAGCACTCAAAGAATTTAATGACTACCGTGGTAATATTCCTCTTCCGGATGATGTTTCCTTGGTTTCTGTCCGTCGTCGAGGACCAAAAATTGAAACAATTCTTGAATCCGATTCGGGTGGATTCGTCGCTGTTTAAGAAGCTTTTAGATTTTGGAACTTCAATTGTTAAAATAAAGGTTTTTGTCCTGCTGGGCCAAAAATATGAATTGGAAGCTGCGCAAGCAGCTTTAATCTTTTCAATGGGTAGAATATGTGCTCTATTTTTCCCTTATAGAGGGGGATCTATGTCTCAGAAGAAAAGTAAAAAGCCAATGTCACCGCGGACTCAAGCAATTCATGGTGAGTTTTTATCTAAATCCTGGGAGTTTTCTCATCACTTGATACCTCCGATGACCGCTTCTACAACTTTTCGTTTGGATTCATTAGAGAGAGGCGCAGAGGGGTTTAACACCTTTGGAAGTTCGGGAGCAGAAAAGCCCATTTGGATTTATGACCGCCTTGAGGAGCCCACAACTAAGATGTTGGAAGACCAGTTGGCGCTTCTGGAAAAGGGCGAATGTGCTATTACTTTTGGAAGCGGGATGGGAGCCATCGCCTCAACATTGATGACCTTGGTATCTCAACAACAAAAAGTGGTCGCGCATAAAACTCTCTATGGATGTACTTATAGTCTTTTGACGAATTGGCTCCCGCGATTTGGTATTCAGAATACTTTGATGGATATCAACGACTTTAAAAAGTTAGAAACTGAGTTGGCAGATCCGGCAACGCGAGTTGTTTATTTTGAATCTGTGTCGAATCCAATTTTGGAGATTGCAGATCTAGAAAAAATCACACAACTTGTGAAGAAGGCCAACCAGAAGCGTCCCAAAGATAAGCAAATCTACACTGTCGTCGACAATACATTTGCAACACCATGGGCTTTACGCCCTATTGAGTGGGGAGTTGATTTTGTCATTCAAAGTTTAACAAAAAACATTTCAGGCTTTGGAACAGAAATGGGTGGGGCCGTTATCGCACCGAAATCCTTCGAAGGTATGCTGCGCATGGCTCGCAAAGATTTTGGCGCGATTATTCATCCATACTCCGCTTGGCATATTCTGGTTTATGGTCTTTCGACTCAAGCGATTCGTTTTGAGCAGCAGCAGGACTCTGCCTTGAAGATTGCAAAATTCTTGGAAGCGCATCCTAAAGTGCAAAGTGTGATCTATCCCGGTTTGAAGACGCACCCCCAAAATAAATACGCTAAGAAGTATTTGAAATCGCCGGAGGGGAAGTTTGCTCCGGGCACGATGATCTCCTTTCAGCTGAAAGGTGATATGAAGCGCTGTCAGAAGTTTGTAGATGATATCGCAAAAAATTCTTATGCGATCACCTTGGCGGTTAGCTTAGGATTAACAAAAACACTGATTGAAGTTCCTGGCTTCATGACTCATTCAGCAATTCCGTCTGATAAGCGTGGGGAATCTGGAATCGATCCTCGTGCGATTCGTTTAAGTATCGGGCTTGAAAATGCTGATGATATTATTGCGGATCTTAATGTGGCTTTGAAACGAATTTAGGAATAAAAAAAGCCTTGGTTATATTCACCAAGGCTTTTACGTATTTTATTGTGCTTGATATCCCCGTAGATATCTTCTGAATTCATCTACGAAAGAGCTCGAAAGCCCCTCGTCCTTGGTGAGAGAGCATTTGATGTCTCCGCCAAAAACATATCTTTTAGCGCATTCGAATTTGTGCTCACATCTTTGAGAATCACAACGAAGTGTAAAGTCAGTGGCTGGTGAAAAGGTAGAAAGCTCATCTGAAAGTGAGAGGGCATTCAGCGTTTTTTCACAGTCTTCACTTCTTCTTTGGTTATTAAACTTAGGACATAAATAGGAAGTAGCTGCTTTTTTGAAGTCTTCAAAAGAAGATTCTTTTGTTAATGGCACATCTGTTTGTTGGTGTTGCAGTGAAGTAGCCATTACTTTTTCACAACGAGCCGTGGGCACGTTGCCACAGAAAAATTTAAAAGCAGGGAAGCTTCCGTTCTTGTAGTCACCCCAGTAGCCTGAATAAGATTGATAGAGTGCTTGCATACGAATACACGCACCTGCTCTGCAGGATTTTGGCGTATTATAAGAGATCGTGTTGGAGCTGACCGCTGGCGAGTTTAAATCACTGATGGGTGCAGAAAACTTCCATTGCCCAGCGCTATCCAAAAATTGAAACTCTGCCGAAGTGAGGGTCCCAGCAACTGGGACATTCAGTCGGCGTGCCAATTCAGGAGCTAATTCAAATCCTGTGTTGCATCCAGAAAGGTAGATATATCCATCTTCTGTGAATTTGCCATTCAGACCTTTCCAAGCGGCGTTGGTGCTGGAAAAACGTCCACCTTTATATAAATGAACTCCATAGGTGACGGCAGAATGGGAAAGAATGTGTAGTGACTTTATTCTGAGTGAGTTGGCTGCAAGTTCGTTGCTCAACGTATGAAGGCCGAAATTACTACTATCTGCAAACTCTACTTGTAGATCTGCCTGCTGAACTTTTTCGATTTCTTTTTCCAGGCTTTTATTGATGTTGCTGTAGATAATGACTTTGGAATTAGGATCTGCTTCGATGATCTTATGTGCTTTGCCAAGAGCTGAATCTAAAAACATTGTTCCTAGTTCTTTGCCTTCACCTGCGATCAAAATATGTTGTGTTTTTGTTCCCGGAGTACCCGGATAGACAGCTTTAATATATCCATGTGCAGGAGCTAGTCCCAGTAGTCCCATGGCAAGACCCATCAAAAATTTCATTTTTTACCTCTTGGGAGGGCACTTATAGCGCATATGTAGAAGTGTGCAAAAGTAAAGTAAGGTGATTGAATTAAAGTGAAATGTTTTTTCAGAACGGGTCCAATATTGGCTCTATGTTTTGGAAACTTCAGATGAATAATGGAAATGTCTATTTTATTGCCGAGTCTGTAAATTTTTACTTATTGTGTATCGTCAGTGTCTGGTGTGTTTAGTTGCAAACCTTTTTAATGGGTTTTTAAATTTGCTTTGGTGAGGAATATCTTTTTCAATGTTTATAAATCTAAAAATGAAGTGAGGTTTCTATGGCGAAGATGATGAAAGCGGCAGTGTTTGTGGAGCCAGGGCGTATTGAATTAACTGATAAACCTATTCCGAATGTGGGGCCGAATGATGCTCTTATTCGGATCACGACGACGACAATATGTGGTACCGATATTCACATCCTAAAAGGAGAGTACCCAGTTGCGAAAGGCTTGACGATTGGTCACGAGCCTGTGGGTGTTATCGAAAAACTGGGCAGTGCAGTCACCGGATATAAGGAAGGACAACGAGTTATTGCCGGGGCGATCTGTCCGAATTTTAACTCTTATGCTGCTCAAGATGGAGCCCCTTCACAGGATGGTAGTTACCTTATCGAAAGTGGCAAATGTGGATGTCACGGCTATAAAGCCACTGCGGGCTGGCGCTTTGGTAATATGATCGACGGGACTCAGGCAGAATATGTTTTAGTCCCAGATGCGCAAGCCAACCTAGCACCGATTCCTGATGGGTTGACCGACGAGCAAGTGTTGATGTGTCCAGACATTATGTCGACGGGTTTTAAAGGAGCAGAGAATGCGAACATTCGAATAGGGGATACGGTCGTTGTTTTTGCTCAAGGTCCGATTGGTCTTTGTGCAACGGCCGGGGCGCGTTTGCTGGGGGCTTCGACCATTATCACTGTGGATGGGAATGAACATCGTCTAGAAATTTCTAAAAAAATGGGTGCCGATGTCACTTTAAACTTTAAAAACTGCAATGTGGTAGATGAAGTTATGAAGATTACCGGTGGCAGAGGGGCGGATTCGTCTATCGAAGCCTTAGGAACTCAACAGACATTTGAGTCGGCTTTGCGAGTTCTAAAACCTGGTGGAACACTATCTAGCTTGGGAGTGTATTCTAGCGATTTGAAAATTCCTTTGTCAGCTTTTGCTGCGGGCTTAGGTGATCACAAGATCAACACGGCTTTGTGTCCGGGTGGTAAAGAACGTATGCGCCGACTTATGAATGTTGTCGAGTCTCATCGCGTGGATTTGGGGGTTCTCGTCACTCATAAATACAAACTAGATGATATCGTAGCTGCCTATGATTTGTTCGGACATCAGCGGGATGGTGTATTGAAGGTGGCCATCAAGCCGTAAAAATACTCTGTTTGTAGAGATATTTGAAATTCTAAGAGCAGATAAGATTTTATATTTTCCTCAACGGCATTTGGTCTGGTTTCAAAAACATTGCTTTGTTTTGAACAAGACCATTTGCTAGATCCACCCAAGAATTGGGAATATAAAATGGACATCGTATATTGGCGTACTTCAATCTTGAAGAATGAGATTTTTGAATAACAAAAACGGACTTATGTTAATTCAGAGTTTGCTTTTTGCCGGTGCCTTCGTTGTGGTTTTCTCACTTGGATTGTTTTATCTCAATGACATGAGGAAACTTTCTAAGATCAATGAGCCCAATCAATTGTGCCGACATATAGCAACCACTGCTCTTGATCGAGTTCGTTCAAAAAATTCTCAAATTGTTTACCCACTTCATTTGGTAAAAAACTTTTATTACAGCGGTTTACCTCAGATCCATGCCAACTTAACATTGGCGGACGTTTTTTCAGAAAACAAAGAGCTTCTTCGGCAGTTAGAGTGGTATTCGGAGATTGATAAAGATACCAAGTGGCAAAGCTTGAACAAGGCGGCCGATCTGGAAAAATTCGAGGAGCATCGTTGGCCGAATATTCCAATTTGGAGCTTTTCATATCTGGATGTTAGTAAGAACTCGCAAGCAGACGATAAAACCGACTTTGCGGCTTCACTTTTAGCTGTGGAAACAAACAATTTTTTGACAGCTTTAATTAAGACTTATCCCAATTTGACCTCCGGAGATTTTTCGGAAGCTCCCTTGTTATCATACTTTATAAACAAATCAGTGAGTCTTGATCCAAATATTCAGAATCTTAAGCTCACTTTCAAATTAAATCCGATTTTAGATTCATCGATATCAGTGAATGAGTTGTTAAATGATGGGAAATACATTTGGCCGCTAGCATTGACCGATCCGCCTCCTGGAATAGGCTTTACTGGTACAGGTGAAAGCATTCTTTCGAGTCTTTCTCCGACGCATCCTGATCGACTTGCGACAACGGCAGTCCGAATTAGCAAAAACTTTATCAAGCAGCGTGGTGTACCTTTTAGTTTAGAAATAAAAGTCGATTTTGCCCATAATGCGGGCCGCGGCGAGAAGAACGCAGATGGAGTTCAGCAGCATAGCTGTACTTCAGAAGCGGTGATTACTCCTCCTCGGCGTCATCATGCCTTCTACCGACCGGAGGCCTATTCTCGACTTAATGTCAGTCATGGCAGTGATCTGCGCATTACTATCTCCAACATGCCTGCCTTAAGAGAAAATGGTGTCTTCCCTTTCTGTGCAGCTCAGTGGTTAGAGAATCAGGTTTACTTTTATGACACTCTACCATTTCCAGTAAAGCTTCGTGCGGATCAAGATTCTAAGATGGTGCCTTGTCATACGTTAAAAGTTTTTGGGAAGTTGCCTAGTGCGATCCAAGAAACTTTGAATGGTGACATGATACTTACGTATCAAGGTATTCCTCCTGGCGGGACATCCGCAGGGCATTCTATTTATGTGAATTATTTCTTATTGGATTGGAGTGGTAATCTTCTTCAAGCCAACTCCACATGTACTTCTTGTGTTTGTACCTGTACGACTGGAGCAGAGTCTTGTTGTCCCAATCCTCCTTGGGGCCCACCGGTAGATTATGGTGGATTTTGGGTTGGCGGACAGCAGTTCGCTTCCGCTGAAATCGCGGACCGGGTTTCGAAAGAGACTGGGATCGGTATTACTTATGGAATGATAGGTAAAGACGATGGGCCAAAATGGTATACCCAGCCTCCTCAGGATCCAGGAATTTTGAATAATATCTTCGATGGTCGTGATGGGTTTAATAGCGTAGACGTAAAAAATGAAAAACTACCTGATCCAGGTGGTGTAAATAAGCTCATTGATGCGCAAAAAAATTTAGAGCAAAAATTTGCGGATGCATTAGATCAATTGAAAGAGCAGCTAAGTAAAGGACCAGAGCATGGTGAGGATCGCGCGATGCTTAATAAAATGATTGATAAGTTGGCTGCAGAGAAAAAGGAAACAGAAGATAAAACAAAAGCAGCTTGTCAGGCTGAGGCGGCGGCACAAATAGCCTCTTGCCAACCGCTTAAGTGCACGCCGCAACCTTGTTCTGGATGTGGTGGGTCTGGAACTACGTGCGAAGATGTTCCATGCGGTAATACACCTATTCCAGCGTGCGATTCTGGACCCTATGGCAATGTTTCAGTCCCGCCTCTAATTAAAAAGATCACGGTGCCAGTTTCTTGCGGCGCTTGTCCGGATCCTTAGGCATGATGAAAAATGAAAAAGGATTCTCTTTGATTGAATTGATAGTAGCGTCGGTGGTGGGGCTGCTCTGTGCTATGTTGGTGAGTAATGGAATACAGATTCTATTTAACCAAAAAAAGTCGATTAATGATTACCAGACAATCAAAGATGAACAGCGACAGGGGCTGTATTTTCTGCGCCACTATGTCTCGCGGGCTCTTGATTTAAGTATTGATACAGATGCAACAAAATTAGGTCTCTCGAATTCTCCAAGTGTGAGTACGGGAGGAGTCGCTGCATTCGACTCCTCTGCGACAGAAATTGTTACGAACTCCAGTGGTCCTGCAGATCGTGACTACTATTATCCGATCGCTAAATTTTGGATGGAGAAAGGTCGAAATTTAGATCGCACTGATTTACCCCAGGTGCCAGTTGCCATATATTTTAAAGGTGCAAAATATCCAGCAGGATCAAATATTCATCAGGCTGGTCAGTTGATTATTTATATTGGAGAGCCGGTCAAAGATGCGAACTCTGCCAATTTTACATTTGATCCTAACGAGCTAAAGACCAGTGGCCTTATTGTAGATAATATTGTCGACTTTAAAGTTCAGCCGGAAGGTTTTAAAAGATCCGCCACCGGAGTCACTTTTTCATTTTTATTTCGTCATTTTTTACCAGGTAATAAAACTGAGCAATGGTGTCCAGTAGAACACGCAACAGCTCTGAACTGTGCGCCGGGTGTTTTTAAGGACATACCCGCGTGGATACATATACCTTTAAAAAATAACTACCATAAACCTGATGACATCGGACACATACCTCGAGCGATCTATTTTTTTCAACCGCAGAGAGACAAGTAGGGAGGGCCTGTGAAGTTTTTAAGTTCGAACAAAGGTTCCGCGGCGGTGATTGTTTCGGCATTGGTTGCTATTTTGGTGTTAGGATTGGTGGTTAGTTTTCCTTCAAAGAAAGACTCTCTTGCCGTCAGTTATGATCATGCAGAAAACGTTGCGGAAATTTTTGCTACTTTGATTCAGGATGCTTATTCATATGGTACTTTGTATCGTCCCAATCAGCCATTCAGCAAGCTCACAGATGCAGATCTGGCAGTCTGTTCATCGCCAAAAGGCCAAGTAGTAGAGAAAAGTTTTGAAGATTCATCAGGCAAGTCTCACAAGTTTTGTTTTAAACCTGGTTTGGTGGCTGAATCTTTGGTTCGAGTGGTCGGTAATGATATCTGTATAAAGCCTCAAGTAAATAATCTGGGGCAGTTTTGGTATTGTTTAGATCTGTCGGCTGCCAAATTTAAGGTGGAACCCTTTGCTCCAGCTGTAACAACTTTCTTTTGGCCACAGTTGTTACTTACGCCCGCATATGCGCAAAATACAATAATTGCTTCGCCTGTCACTTTGTCAGCTGTTTCTCATCCGCTGAAAAAGTACTGCAATCAGAAAAACAATAGTTTAGGCGCTAATCAATACGTGACTCGATGTTTGGAAGTTCAGTTTCGCATTTGTGAGTTTACTCAGGACAATCAGGTTTGTAGCACAAGTTTTTCTGAGTATTTGAAGCAATCGATTGTATTAATAAATTAAAATTAAATTACGAGCTTTGTGATGGTAGAAATAAAAAAAGCCGACTTTTCAGTCAGCTTTTTCATTTTCGCTCTTCTTTTTGGAGAAGATTTGGTGCCCCGCGAGGGACTTGAACCCCCACGCTTGCGCACTAGATCCTAAGTCTAGCGTGTCTGCCAATTTCACCAGCGGGGCACACCTATATTGCGGAAGTTATTGATAGCCTAGTTGCCTAAGCTGTTGCAAGGAAAATTTGCGATAAAACCAACAAATTTTCCTGCTTTTTGCTGAGATTACTTCTCAGCGATCAATTTTTTGTAATCTGGAGCTCTCATTAGGTTCGCAAGTTCCTTTTCAGTATCCATTTCGATGCGAACCAACCAGCCTTCATTTACTGGGTCATCGTTCAATACAGAAGGGTCATCGCTAAGAGCGGTATTTACTTCGATAACTGTTCCAGAAACAGGAGCGTAAAGGTCGCTCACTGCTTTTACAGACTCGATAACGCCGAAAGTTTGGCCTTGAGTGATTTTTTGACCTTCTTCAGGAAGTTCAACGTAAACAACTTCGCCCAAAGAGTCTTGTGCAAACTCTGTGATACCCACTGTGACGATGTTTTCGTCAACCTGAGCCCACTCATGTTCTTTTGTGTAGTAATAATCTTCAGGAATATGAAATCCCATGTTCGGCTCCTTATTTTTGAATAAATGGTGTCTTACAGACGACAGCTTTCACTTTTCGACCGCGGATGTCCAAGTTGAACTCCGTTCCTTCTTTGGCAAAAGCAAGATCGATATAAGCTATGCCGATCGGTTCGTCCAAAGATGGCGAGTGTGTTCCACTAGTTACCTTGCCGATTTCTTTGTTGTCAAAAGAAAATAGGCTGTAGCCTTGGCGGGGGATGCCCTTATCGAGCATCTTAAATCCAACCAAACCACGAGTTAAGCCAGCTTCTTTTTTGCCAACGATCAAAGCTTTGCCGATGAAATCTTTTTTTGCAGGTTTGATCACCCAGCCCAAGCCAGCTTCGTATGGATTCGTTGTGTCATCAATCTCGTGACCATAAAGCGAGTATTTCATTTCTGTGCGTAAAGTATCACGAGCGCCTAAGCCAATCGGCATAGTGCCAAGGTCTTTGCCTTGCTCCAAAAGGTGCATCCACAGATCAGGGGTTCCTGCGGCTTCAACAAACACTTCACAGCCTTTTTCGCCAGTATAACCGGTTGTTGCGACAATGATTTTGAAGTTTTTAAATTGTCCAGCCTGGTGGGTGAAAGGCTTCATTTCGCTAACCTTGAAACCAAAAACCTTATCACATAGTTCTAAAGCTTTAGGGCCTTGAATGGCGATTTGTCCCCAAAGGTCACCTTCGTCAGTGATGTCAGCACCTTTGTTGTTTTTCGTCATCCATGCAAAGTCTTTATCTTTGTTAGAGGCGTTGACGCAGACTAAGTAGTCTTCGTTCTTTTTAAGACAGTAGACGATAATGTCATCGACCAAGCCACCTTGATCGTTTGGTAGCAAAGAGTACTGGGCTTCGCCGTCATTTAGTTTTGCCACATCATTAGTTGTCAGCCACTCAAGGGTTTCTAGGGCTTTAGGGCCTTTGAAGCGAACTTCGCCCATATGAGAAACATCAAAAAGACCTACGTTTTTGCGAACATTATCATGTTCTTCACGCAGTCCGATGTACTGAACAGGCATATACCAACCGGCGAAATCCACCATGCGGGCGCCGAGCTTTTCATGTGTTTGTGCTAATGGAGTCTTTTTCATGGGCCCGAGTTTCCTTCCCAGAGGGGGGATCAGTCAATGAGGATTCAGTGCGGGCTTGCGCACAAAATGCCCCTTATGTTAGGTTCGCGGCCTTTATGTTCAAATTATCTCCTCGCATGCAGTTTATCTTTGATCACCTTCAGCCGGGCCAGCCGGTCTGGGATTTTTGCTGTGATCATGGTTACTTAGGCTTAAGTGCTTACCGCAGTGGTCTTTTTCCTGAGGTTTATTTTGTCGATCAAGTTGAGTCTATCGTTAAAAAACTGCGAGAGCGCTTTGAGCGAAGCCACCTCCGCCCCGAGATTTTAGCGGACGCTCAGTTTTATTGTTGCCCTGGGGAGGCGGTGGAGAAAGAAGTTCGAGGAACCGTGGTGATTGCTGGGGTGGGGGCTCACACCACTTTTAAAATTTTGCAAGGTTTGCACACAAAGAATCTTTTGCATGCGACACGGCTCGTTTTATTGCCCCAGAAAGACGAAGAAAAGCTCAGAGCTCTTCTGGAAGAAAATGCTGATTTTGGCTATAGCCTTAGACATCCTCTTACAAGTGTTAGTGAGAGAGGGCGATTGCGTCAGTGTTTTATTTACGAGCGATGAGTTTTCTTGATTTGCGCACAGACTGACGCGGCGCAAATCTATCTATTAAACTTCTGTAAGATTAGAACAAAATATTGATTGTTTCTTCAGCAGAAAATAATTCTGTCAGTATGCAGAATGTAAATAAAAACTCAGATTTCAGACAGTTTCTTGAAGATGAACTTGTTCGTCGTTCGCACACACATCCTCGATATTCTTTACGTGCTTTCGCTCGACATCTTGAGGTGGATTCGTCATTCCTCTCTAAAATTCTTAATGGAAAACGAACTGTAACCATGAGAACAATTCGCATGTTTGGCGAGCGCTTGAACCTCACTCCTGAAGAGTTGCAAAGATTCGGTGAGGTCAGCCGTGAAAAAAAGATGAAGCGCAAGCTTGAACGTCTTTTGGAAAAAATGCCGTCAGAAGAGCGCGAGCAATCGACTATTTCTATCCGAGTTGATGAAAGCCGCTTAGCAGAAGCGAAGGAAAAAATTAAAGAGTTCCGCAAGGAGCTTGTGCAGTTCTTAGAAGCTGGATCGGGTGAAGGAAAGACTTACCAGATTTCGGTTTCTGTCTACCCAGTTTCTGGTTTTAGCTCTCAAGATTAGGCAGCTCTTGCGAACTGCCTCAGTTGACGCGATCTCAAATAAGTTTTCAAAATTTGAGATCGCCGTGTTTTTTAAAGTGAATTCATATCAATCACAAATCGATACTTCACATCACTTTTAATCATTCTTTCGTAAGCCTCATTGATTTTTTGCACAGGAATCAACTCAATATCTGAAACGATTCCGTGTTCAGCGCAGAAGTCTAACATTTCTTGAGTTTCTGCAATGCCACCTATCAAGGAACCGCCCAGTTTACGTCGACCCATGATAAGGCTTCCTGCGTACAGTTCTGGTGGCTTATCAGGCAGGCCGACCAAAACCATATTGCCGTCTCGCTTTAATAAACTTAGATACATGTTGTAATCATGTGGGGCAGACACTGTGTCGAGGATAAAATCGAAGCTTCTCATATGAGCTTTCATTGCCTCAGCATCTTTCGAAACAACCACATCGTGGGCGCCAAGTCGTTTTGCATCTTCAACTTTTGATTGTGACGTTGTGAAGACGACAACATTTGCACCCATGGCATTGGCCAACTTAACGGCCATATGTCCAAGGCCACCAAGTCCGATGACACCGACTTTTTGTCCTTTGGAAACTTTCCAATGACGAAGTGGAGAATACGTTGTGATTCCTGCGCAAAGCAAAGGAGCAACAGCGGCCAAATTCAGCTTCGGAGAAATTCGTAAGCAGAATTCTTCGCGGGTGACGATAGAGCTAGAGTAACCACCGAAAGTTTTCGTTTTCCCGTCTTTTTCAGTGCTGTTGTAAGTCCCGACAAAGCCTTGCTCGCAGTACTGTTCAAGACCTTCATTGCACGAAGGACATTGCAGGCAAGAGTCGACCATGCATCCCACTCCGGCAAGGTCTCCGACTTTGAATTTTTTAACATTGCTGCCGACAGCTTTTACGACACCAACAATTTCGTGTCCGGGAACCATTGGGAATGTGCCGTGTCCCCATTCGTCGCGTACTTGGTGGATGTCAGAATGACAAACGCCGCAGTACTTGATCTCAATGTGAACATCATTTTCACGAAGCTCGCGTCTTTCAAAATTAAAAGGCATGAGGGGAGCTTTAGGGGCGGGCGCTGCGTATCCTTTAACTTGAATCATGTAAACCTCCGAAGAAGAAAAATAAGTTCTTCAACTATAGGCTTTTGATTTCAGAGCGCAACGGAAGACGATGCGCAGGATAAATGTGACTATTTCTTATTTCGTCTTTGCCAATCTTGTGAAGTGATCAAACCGACAGACTCTGTGTTGGGATCAAAGACTATTTTTATGTCGCCTTTGTTCAGTTGCTTTAAAATTTGCTGATACTTTGTTTCAAATTGGGCTTCGTTAAGTCCATAGTCAGTGCCCTCTCTGAGGATGAAGCTTTCGATGATCCCCTTGATGGCATCGGCACTCAAAACTTCCTGTGAGATTTCAATAGGGGGTTGGTTGTCTGTTATTTCGTAGTCCATATTTTATACCTCGAGGGGCGCTTTTAAACGCAATTCATTTGAAACTTTTTGCACGTCTTCGGGAATGTTAATAAGCACACCCCTTGGAATTTCTTGCTCAATATTGAGCTTGTGCATCCATGCTAAAAACTCGCGATCAGGTCCTCGGCAGATCATTTGTCGATCTTTGCCTTTTTCTTGCAAGCGATCTCCTACCACTCGTGCGGCAGTGATTTTTTCCGGAGCAGTCTTGCGTAACAACAAATAGCTCATTGTTAAGGTGCGATTTTTCATTGGAAGCTGTTCTTCCATTTTTTGAAACCATTCCTGAGCTTGAAAGTGCACTCGATCGTGACACCAATCTGTCTTTGATTGAGTCAGCAAAGGGCAAGGACCTTCATGAGTGCAAGGGGCCCACACGTGGAAGCCTTTGCTGATCAACTTCTGACGAAGTTCCAAAAGTTTTCGGCCATCTTGCTGAGTGGAAGGCTCGACAATCATTAAAGCTTCGCAGTCATAAGCCCAGGCGGGAATATCACTTAGTTCGGTGAGCGAGTATGAAAAAACGGCTAACGTTTTTTTGGGATCACGGATATTTTTTGTATCAAGACTGCGTTGCCACTCGTCTGGTTTGAATTGAGGGAAAAAAGTTTCAATCAACTTTTGTGGTTCGCTAGATCTTTCAATCAGCTGAAACTTAAAGGCGTGTTTTTCAGCAAGAACCATCGAAGCTGTCGCCAGTCCTGCACCGAAATCAATGACTCGATCGAGGCCTTTAAAGAAGTTTCTTTTATCAGCCTCTTCGACCACGCCTTGAAGGCGAGTGGCATTTAAAGGCAAGTAGTAACAAAGATAGGCCACTTGCGCCCACTTTTCATTCCAAGGAGTTGGAGCCTCTGGTTTAGTGATGAAGTAGTCTGACAACATTAAGACATTTTTGGCTAACGTTTTTGGCTCCGTCAGAGAAATCTCATGACTTGCTAAGGCCTTTTGAATGGAATCATGAAAAGAGGATGGATACTGAAACTGTCTTTGCATAAAGATTCCTTTTAGAGTTCGTGAAGAGCGGTCAGTAGCTCTTGTACTTTGATCTGCTCCATACATTGCGGATCTATTGGAGCCTTCTCGTCAACAGGGGGGAGGAACACTTTGACGTGCTTTCCTCGAGGAGCCCATCTTCGTGGGTGTTGCACACGAACAGGAGAATACAAGCCAAGGACGTGAGCCCCCAGAGACGCTGCCATATGTGCCACACCTGTACTAGGGACAACAACAGCTTTCGCATTTTTTAGCACTGAAAAAAGTTCTGCAGGTTTTAGCAGTCCTTGCAAGCAAAGTACCTGTGAATTGTCTTTGAAGTGAGCTTTGATGTCTTTCAGCCAGGGCTCGTCAGCAGCCGTACCAGTTAGCACAACAGTGTTTTGCTGGCTGGCTTGTGCGATAAAATCTATATAGTTTTTGATTGGCCAATTCAGTGCTGAACCTGCCATTCCTGGGTGAACCACCAGATATTTTTGTGGTTCTAAGGAGTATTGATGAAGAAGAGCTGAATTTTCAGGAGCAATCAGTTGCAATGTCGGGGCTTTTTCACGTGAGCCCTCTGGAATAGACAGAGCGTGCTGCAAAAGCTCCATGTTGTAATCAGCCTCATGTTGCACAGCTTGACTGCGTCGTTGACGGAGACCTTTGTTGAGAAAAAGAAAGCTGTGCCATTGAGAAAGAACACCCGCACGGACCGGCACTCTTTCTAACCACAAAGCATAGCTGACCCACCAAGGAGCTTGAAAGCTCACAGCAACGTCGGGTTGGTAGTCCTTAAGAAAGCTTCTTAATTTTTTTAGAGATACTTTCCAGTCATCTTTAGAAAGTTCGATATAATTTCGCTTGGGATCTGCATTATCAGGAACAAAGGAAAGACCCTGAGCAATGGCCCAGTGAACCTCGCAGTTATGGAGGAACGATGCTTGATCCACACAAAGAGTGCAGATTAAGTCGCCAATTTTATCGAGTCTTATAAGAAGGACTTTTTTTTTCATCATAATAGATCACTCGCTGCTTTCTTCAGAGCGGAAAGCAGCGAGTGTATTTTTATTTGTATTCTTCGATAGACGGGCAAGAGCAAACAAGGTTTCTGTCACCGTAGGCATTGTCAACACGTCCTACTGCTGGCCAGAACTTATTGCCACGCAACCATTCCACTGGGTAAACAGCCTCTTCACGAGAGTACGGATGATTCCATTCTGGTTTCATCATCATCTGCGCTGTGTGAGGTGCATTGCGAAGGGCATTGTTTTCTTTATCCATTTTGCCGGTTTCAATCGCAGAGATTTCTTTGCGGATTGTCACCATGGATTCAATAAAACGATCCAATTCTTTTTTGGATTCAGATTCAGTCGGCTCGATCATCAGTGTTCCAGCGACCGGGAAGCTCATTGTTGGCGCATGGAAACCAAAATCCATCAAACGTTTCGCCACATCAGTCACGTCAATGCCTGAAGTCTTTTTGATTTCACGAACATCAACGATACATTCGTGAGCCACAAGTCCATTTTTCCCTTTGTAAAGAACAGGGAAGTGAGCTTCTAATTTTTTAGCAATGTAGTTCGCACTGAGGATGCTCACAAGAGTTGCTTTTTTCAAGCCCTCTGCACCCATCATTGTGATGTAAGCCCAAGAGATTGGCAGAATGCTCGCGCTTCCCCAAGGAGCAGAAGTCACAGCTGAAATTCCTTTAGCGGGTCCACACTCTGGCACAAGAGAATGTTTTGGTAAGAACTCTTTTAAGTGAGCTGCTACACCGATAGGTCCAACGCCGGGTCCACCACCACCGTGAGGGATGGAGAATGTTTTGTGTAGATTCATGTGAGAAACGTCAGGCCCAAAGTTTCCAGGACGGCACACGCCTACAAGGGCATTCATGTTAGCGCCATCCATGTAAACTTGCCCACCGTGGTCGTGGATGATCTTGCAGATCTCAACGATGCTTTCTTCGAACACTCCGTGAGTTGAAGGGTAAGTGATCATTAAAGCTGCAAGATTTTTGCTATGTTGTTCCGCTTTGGCTTTCAAGTCGTTCACATCAACGTTACCAAGTTCGTCACAAGCCACTACGACGACTTGCATGTTCACCATAGCCGCCGAAGCAGGGTTTGTTCCGTGGGCTGAAGATGGGATCAAGCAAATGTTACGATGACTTTCGCCGCGTGATTCGTGGTATTTACGAATAACAAGAAGACCTGCGTATTCACCTTGTGAGCCTGCATTTGGTTGCAAGCTGACAGCTGCAAAGCCAGTGATGTCGACTAGTTTCTTTTCTAGATCGTGAATCATCTCAATCAAGCCTGCAGCTTGAGAAGTCGGAGCAAACGGGTGAAGCTTGTTAATTTCTGGCCATGAAACTGGAACAAGCTCTGTCGTTGCATTCAACTTCATTGTGCAAGATCCCAGTGGAATCATTGAATGAGTCAAAGTCAGATCTTTGTTTTGTAGATGATGAATGTAGCGAAGCATTTCTGTTTCGCTATGGTGCGAGTTGAACACTGTATTCGTCATGTACGGAGTCGAACGAGTCAAGTTGGCTGGCAATTCGATATCGCCAAGTTGTTGGTCGATTTCTACAGCTGTAAAGCTAAGTGTTTTGCCAAGATTGAAAGCTGCCCAGATATGTTCTACGTCTTCCAACGAAGTGGTTTCATTAAGAGAAATACCTAGCTTGTTTGAGCCGAAATTGCGGAAGTTGATCTGCATTTGATCAGCTTGAGCAATAATCGCAGCAGCTTTGTCAGTCGTCACAGTGATTGTGTCGAAGAAGGAAGCTTGGGATACTTGGAAGCCAAGTTTCTTCAGACCTTCTGATAGAATGCCAGTCAGACGTTGAACACGCAAAGCGATCTTTTTAAGTCCCTGCGGTCCATGATAAACAGCGTACATTGCTGCCATGTTCGCTAGTAACACTTGCGCTGTGCAGATGTTGGAAGTCGCTTTTTCACGGCGAATGTGCTGCTCACGAGTTTGCAGAGCCAAACGAAGTGCCGGTTTACCTTGTGAGTCGATGCTGACGCCAACCAAACGGCCTGACAATAAGCGCTTGTATGCATCTTTGGTCGCTAGGAACGCAGCATGAGGTCCACCGTAGCCGAGCGGTACACCGAAACGTTGCGAGTTACCAACGACGATATCTGCACCCCATTGTCCTGGAGGTGTCAGTAAAGTCATCGCCAAAAGATCTACTGAAGCTGTTACAAGAGCGCCGTGGTCTTTGTATTTTTTTGCGAGTGCTGAGTAATCTTCAACTGCGCCATGGGTGTTTGGATATTGGAAGAACACACCGAAAACAGGCTTAGCAAAATCATATTGAGCAGGATCTTGGATGATCATTTCAAAGCCCAAAGGCTCTGCGCGAGTCCCCAAGACTTCGATGACATGGGGATGCATATCTGGAGAAACTACAAAGGCATTGGCTTTATTTTTACACAATGAATGAGCCATGAACATGGCTTCAGCAGCAGCAGTGCCTTCATCTAGAAGTGACGCATTGGAAATTTCCATTCCAGTCAAATCTGCAACCATCGTTTGGAAATTTAAAAGAGATTCCAAACGACCTTGAGAAATCTCAGGTTGGTAAGGCGTGTAAGCCGTGTACCATACCGGGCTTTCGAAAACGTTGCGCAAAATAACAGTCGGCGTGATGGTGTCGTGGTAACCCATGCCAATGTACGATTTGTAGACTTTATTTTTGCTAATCATTTTCTTCAGATTGCTCAGAAGGTCGTGTTCCGCAACGCCAGTTCCAACATCTTGGAAGTTGTGTTGACTGCGGATTTGAGCGGGGATGACTTTTTCAGCCATTTGCTCCAAAGAGTTAAAACCTAGGGTTTTCAACATCTCGTGGATGTCAGAATCTGTAGGTCCAATGTGACGTGGAGTGAACTCATTTTTAGGAGAAAGATCAGCAATTTTCATATACACCTCAATGACGGGACAGAGCCTAGCATATCGGTTCTTAGTCTGAAAAGGACTGATGACATTCTAGCACTCTAATGCGAGGCGATATGGTGTTTTCAGAGTTTAATCGTTTTGGCAGTCCTGCAATATTTTTTTAGGGGCGGTGCCTTTGCGGCAGGATTGGAAAAGATTCCGCTGTTTTTCGATATTTTGTAACTGAGCTTTCATCGTTTCCCAGCGATAGACCATAGTGGTCATTTCTTTAAAGAGGGCCCATTGTAGTTGGAGGACGAGGGACCACCCACCGGATCCTGCTTGGATTTCTTTGAGAATGCCCCTGAAGGAGGGTGGGAAAAGTTGTGAGAGAAACCCAATTTCCTGCATGCGCAAACGGAATAAAGGGTCTTTCAGTGCGGCAATTTTATTTTGTTTAAAATAATTTACGAGAAACTGTATTTTTTCGGCAGCTAAAGCTTCTGAATCTAAACCGATGGGATTGCATAGCACAGAACACATCTCTGGAACGGTGGTTTTATTTATTTCTGCCTGCAGCTGATCAAAAAGATCCAGCTCTTTGATGTAAGTGGCACCGATCAAAACAACTTCTTTAAGATTTGGATTTAGCGGCTGATTCCAAACAGAAGGAGTCGTAACGGGAGTTGGTGTTTCTTGAAATGCTTTACTGAGTTGGTCAATCGTAAAGTAAGACAAGGCAGTGAAGCTAAGGACAGCTGCAGCAATGAGCCCCAGGAAAAAGAAGGCAAGATGTGAGGTTAAAGACTTTAAAAATTTCATCAACAGGAATCCTGGCGAGCGAGTCCTCGCCAGGAGAGGCCATCTCAAGGTCGTATTTTAAGCTTTCTTTTTACTTACTTTTTTCGTTGTTTTTGCTGCGACGGCTTTTTTCGCTGTCGTTTTTTTAACAACAGACTTTTTTGCAGCTTTTGGAGCACTAGCTGTTTTTGCAGTCGTAGCTTTCTTAGATGCTTTCTTGGTTGTTTTTTTGAACAAAGCTTTTTCTAATTTGCCTTTTTGAATGATCGCTTTCTTTTTGTAGGAAGCGATATTTTTTTCCAAAGATGTCGCAGATTTTTTAATCTTTGCAATCGTCGTATTCACTTCTTTTTCAAGCTTAGCCTCAGAGGCGCCGAGGATTTTTACGATCTCTTGGTATTTTTTCCAAGCAAGTTCAATTTGAGCTTCTTTTTTCTGATCAAAAGAGGTTTTCAATTCAGATTCTTTTTTCTTGATCTCTTCATTTAGTTTTTGGAAGTTTTCTAACAGGTTTTGAATGCCTTTAGTTTCAGATAGGTTTTCCAAGATTTTTTGAAAAGCAGCGTTCGTCACAAGAGTCTCCTTTGTTTGACCTTTTTAACATACACGGATGTCGATATAATTAAAAGTCCTGTGCCTTTATTTTGCCGTAAACTTAACAGTTTCTAACCAAACTTCACGTTGCGCAGAAAATTGACCAGGGAACTTTTCCAGTCCTTTTTCACGAAGCTTCATCGCATAATCTGTCATATAGAGCTTCATGTGCTCTTCATCTTTAAGTTGATAGATGACTTTGACGTCTTTGCTCGAGGCTTCCATGTTGCCACCTTTGCGCATGCACATTTCCGCACTTACAAATCCCGGACAAGCCAGAACTTCAGGGATGTGTTCCGTTTTAAGCCATTCTACGTATTCTGGGTAAACTTCATGACGAACCATCAAATGTACGATGTAAGTAACCATAAACGCTCCTAAAGTGTGAATTTAAAATCTTTGATTAACATGCCAGGAACTTTTTTTCCACCCATGGAACGACTTTCATAAGTTGAAACCATAGGATCAATTTCCTGGAAGTCGGTAATTGCAAGAAGGTTGTCCCCTAAGCAATCATAAAGGCTTTCATCAAAGCGCAAGTCAGATATAGGGCCTACAATTTCACCGTTTTCAACCCAGAAACAGGCATAACGAGTCATCCCAGTAATGCGGGCTGTAGGTTTGTCAGACCAATTGAGGTAATGCAAATTTGAAAGATAAAGTCCGGTTCCAAGTTCTTTTAGAATATCCTTTTGGCTTAAAGAGCCCGAAAGAATTTCCATGGCGCGCGGGAATTCACCTGGGTCCGCAAAATTTCCGGTAGTTTCGTATTCTTTTGCTGAACGAGAGCTTGTTAAGAAGTTAAGAAGCTTTCCTTCGCGGATGATGTCCAGAGTCTCTGGAGCCAGTTCACCTAAAGAATTGAATTGATGAGTCAGGCCCATTTGAAAGTTTTCACGCAAGGAAAACAACGGCGATAAAGTTTTTTCTTTATCAGCCAGTTTTTGTAAAGCGCTGCCACCTTGTTTGTACCCATTAAAACTGAGGGCACCCCATGAGAACATCGAGGCCATTTCCGCGACCGCACCTGGTGCCAAGTAAGTTCTATAGGCTCCCGGTTGGACCTTAATTTTAGGTCTGCTCATGAGGCTGAGTTGATTTTTACTTTGTGTAATGTTGTTCACAAAAGCTTGTTGATCCCACACTGTGCCCGCGTAAACAGCCTTAACGGCTTGTTCACCAGCGTACAGTGAGTAATCAATAAAAAAGTTCTCAGTGGCAAACCAATGACTTTGTCCTAAAGAGTTCTTATTGGCTGAGATGATCGGTCCAGCACAGTAAAGACCGGCTAAGTCCGCATCGCCTGCAGGTTCTGTAATCGCCGCAATAACTTGTTCGTCAGACAATAATGAACCTTTGACGGTGTTATCACTTGTACCATTATTTTTTAGTGGCACTAAGAAGGGATCTTCCGGCAAATTTTCACATTCTTGTCGAGCCACCCCAAGCCATTTCTCAGCCCGCGGGAGATCGGCAGTGGTTTGTCCGGTTATTGAGAATGTGATTTGGGCTGAACGGTTGTTCTTTTGCAAAAGCAAAGTCAAAGATTGTTGTTCAACGTGAGTGTTTTGGCGAACTTTGTTGCCATTAAACCGTACGAACAGTGAATCCTCTGCATGCAAATTGATATTTGCTGTTTCACCAGGAACTAGGCTTTGAATGATATGATCAGCAACGATATTGAAGTTCGATTTGGTATTTTCGATAAAGTTAGGCACCGAAAACCTCCACATTTGAAAACAGGCAATAAGGGTTGGTATGACCTACACGAATCACTTGATTAGGCTCACCCTTTCCGCAGTAAGGAGTCCCATAGGTTTCGCGCACTTGACTGACAGCCTTTAAGTTGTTCCAGAATTTCACTGTTGTTCCGCGATAGTTAGGATTCTTTACAGTGCGAGTCAGTTTGCCGTTTTCGATCAATTTGGCGTATTCGCAACCAAATTGGAATTTATTGCGGTAGTCGTCGATAGACCATGATTTGTTGGCCATCATCAGAACACCGTGTTCTACAGAGGCAATCATTTCCTCGAGGGATTGAGTGCCAGGCTCAAGATTGATATTGGCCATACGATCAATGGGAGCTCGGTTCCAGGAAGCGGAACGGAAGTTGGCGACTCCGGGAAGATTTAATCGAGCTTGTGATTCAAGACCACCAAGCCCTTGAAGAAGAAGGCCGTCTTTGATCAAAAATTCTTTTGTCGCTTGGTGGCCAGAATCGTCAAATGCATAAGATGCCATGGCATCTGGAATCGTCGGATCGAAAGTCACATTCATAAGGCGTGAACCATATTGAAGTTTGCCGAAGTCCTCTGGTTTTACAAAGCTCCAACCAGCGTAATTTCGTTCATCACCTAAAATGCGATCGTACTCTAGAGGGTGCCCAATAGATTCGTGCACTTGCAAAGTCATTTGATCAGGAGCAAGCAACAAGTCCGTTGTCATTTCTGGGCAGTTTTCTGCACCTAAAAGTTCCAAGGCTTCTGCGGCAATTGTTTTGCATCGTTCTTGAATAGAAGCGCGATTGAAGATCTCAGCGCCGACCTGACGACAACGCGCCAAACCGCCATTGTCAGAGCGAATTTGAATTTCATTACCCTCTGCCGCAGTGGCAGAAAAGTCCGTACTGACGATAGAGAAATTTTGCTGAGTTTCAGTTCCACTGGAGCTGATTGTGTGAATTTCTGACTGCACAATCATGGCAGTGGCAGAGCGGCTCATGATTTTATCCGAAACTTTCATGGCCTTTGTTGCATCGATGAGGATATCTGAGATCTCTTTAGCCGAAAGTGAATCTAATGGCACAACAGCTGGAGACTGATATGTTCCCTTGGCAAGAGGGCGATGGTCCAAGTCAAAAGGATGAACTTTTAAGTAAGAAGCTGCTTTGGCCATGACGGTCGCCTTTTTAAAAGCTTTTTGAATGCCGTCAAAACTGATGTCACTTGTGCCTGAATAACCAAAATGACCGTTAACTAAGACTTCGACCATCACTCCGTGATCGACATTGATATGATTCCGATCTGGTTTCTCATCTCGGATGGTGCGGTAAGTGGTTTGTTCGCTGACAAGTCGTAGGCTGACCCAATCAGCCTGATTTTTGAGAGCACCAAGGCTGCGTTGCAAATCGAGCATCTTAGTCTCCTTTCCTTCGTGTAAGTGAACAAGTTCCTTAAAGGATGCTATTTGAAAAGACAACTTAGAACTCGAAAATTCAGGGCCAAAATTTATTGGCAAAGAGATTGCTTATAAGGAACTCAGAGGAAGCGCTGGTGTCATTTGGAACCAGTCCGTGAACCAGTCAGAGGAGAAGTTGAATATGAGGATCTTTCTAGCCGCGATGACGACATTACTGATTGCTTTATTTACTCATCTTCCTGCGCAAGCTGGAGAATCAGAATCCTTTTGTAAGATTACGAGCGAAGGAATCTTTGCAGGCTATTGGTTTAAACATCGAATTGTTATTCAGGATGAAGTCGTTTTTGGGGCAAATGATATGGATTCTGTGCTCTCTCAACTTGAAATCTTGCGTTCTGAGGGGCTTTGCCGGTAATGTGGCAGAGCTTTGGAACGAAATGAATATCTAAAAACAATTTGGAAATCTTATCCGGCAATGCCCTTGACCTATCAGGCGGCAGGCCGAATTGTCAGTCTTGTGCGAAATCAAGCAGGGCTTGAGTTGACAATACTTCGTGATCAGAGACAACAGACCTTTCACTTCTCTCAGCCATCTGAAAACTCTGAATTTTTTTCAGTAGGTGATCTTGTTGCGATTGTTTCTGAGCAAGAAATAGTTCTTTTAGCTCCGCAAAAATCGGCAGTTCCTGGGCGTTTTTTTCATAAAGAAGTTTTGTCTCAGTGGTCTGACTACTTGCAGTTTTTGCGTGAGTTTTTTCGAGCCGCTGAGTTTTTAGAAATTAAAACTCCATCTTTGGTGACATGTCCGGGTACTGAGCCCAGTTTGGATGTGTTTTCTACGACCTTAAGTGTTGGATCAAAAAGTCGTAAGTTCTATCTACCGACAAGTCCTGAATTGCACTTAAAAAAAGCCCTCGCCCTCGGGGCTGAAAAAATATTTGAAATGGCCCCGTGCTATAGGAACGGTGAGATCACCGAACGTCATCAGCCGGAGTTTTTAATGTTGGAGTGGTATCGAGCCTACGACCACTTGGGTACAATAAAACAGGATGTGCTAAATCTTGTCGACTTCATGGTAAAAAAAATGGACGTTCCTGGGCCGAGGAAAGTACTCAGCTTTAGCGTGGCGGAGTTATTTAAGATCTATTGTGATTTTGAACTCACGCCGCATACTTCCTTGGAAGATTTGCGAAACTTGGCTGGAAAATTAGGAGTTGATGTTCATAGCGCCGAGAGCATCGATGATTTTTTCTTTCTGATTTTTATGGACAAGATCGAATCTCAATTACCGCAGGAAGAGCTTATTTTTGTTGAGAAGTATCCTCCGTATCAAGCCGCCTTAGCGCGCCTGACCGCTGATGGTTGGGGAGATCGATTTGAAGTGTACTGGAAAGGGTTGGAGCTCGCGAATGCCTTTCACGAGTTGAATGATCCTGAAATTCAAAGACTTCGTTCGGCAGAGGATCTTGAAAAGAAAAAAGCGCTGGGAAAAGAGTCTGTTGATTTGGATTATGAGTTTTTTCAATGCCTTGATGCAGGACTTCCACCGTCAGGGGGGATTGCGTTGGGGGTCGAAAGGCTTTTTATGGCGCTCACGGACACTCCTGAAATCAAGGATTTACGCTTGTTTCCTTTTGTCTCTTTGTAAATTTCACCACAAAAGTGATCTTCACCTTGAATGTTGGCCGTTTTCAGATAGAACGTCGGCTTAAATTAAACATTGAGGTGAATATGAAAAAGTTGTTGGTTGCTTTTGTGGTGTTTGCGTCTGTTCCTGCTTTTGCTGGAAAGATGAAAGAAATCTACACTATGACTCATGAAAGCGTGATGGACGTTCTTGGTTTCGATGAAAACGTTGTAAAAATCGAAGGCTGGGAATTCGTTACCGTTGAAGGTGCTGATTTAGCAGTGAGCACTTATGCTCGCATGTACTACAGCATGGACAGCGCTCCAGCAGGTTTTGACTGTTTAACGACTTTCGTAAAAACAGGCAGCTCTTACGAAGTTGTAAAAACAAAGTGCACAGCTGAAAAGTAATAATTAAAAAGGGGCTTTAAGCCCCTTTTTTTTAACTCTTTTCTTTAGAGCTATTATTAATGTCTTCTTTGAGTTCTTTGCCGACTTTAAAGAATGGCAGCTTCTTTTCGTCTACGTTAATAATTTCACCTGTTCTCGGGTTGCGACCTTTGTAGGCTCCATACTGACGATTCACGAATGAGCCAAAACCACGGATTTCAATACGATCATCACGCATCAGTGCTTCAACCATAGAATCGAAAATTGTGTTCACTACGGTTTCCGCCTTCACACGAGTGATGCCCGCTTTTTCAGAAATCAAATTGATTAGATCCGCTTTTGTCATCTTCGGCGTCCTTAGCTGTGGTTGCTGAGCTTAAAGTATTGATAACACTCTCGATTATACAGAACTGTGGGGGTCTGACCACCAAAATTCAAGGATTTAACTCATTGCTTCTTATACATCCCGGTATTTACCAGGATTTTTCGATAGGCATCGAGGGTTGTTTGCACCATTTTCGGTGTGTCAAAGAGGTCTACGACTTTTTGTCGAGCCCGTTCGCCTATTTCGTCCGCAGGCATGGTTCCCGAAAAGATCTCGACTAATATGTTGCTCATAGAATCAACATCAGCCGGACGTATTAAGAATCCATCCCGTCCATCTTCGATAACGTTAGCAATTGGGGACACTTCAGATCCCAAAACGACCTTTTTTTGTGCCATGGCCTCAAGAGTTGAGGGTTCAAAACCAGTTGTTCTAGATCCGAGATTCACAAAGACATCTCCTAAAACAATATAGTCCTCAATTTCGGTAGAAGGAACAGCTCCAGTCATGACGACTCTGTTGCCGAGGGCAAGATTGAGTACTTGATACTCTAAGTCCTTAAACTTCGGACCATTGCCAACAATGATCAGATAACTATTGGGTTTTTTTATTGCTACTTTTTCGAAAGCTTTTAGCAGAGGAATGCTTTCTTGAATCTCTGTCATATCTGAAATTGTCACAGCAACATGGGCGTTTTCAGGAATGCCTAGTTGTTTTCTCAGCTCCAGAGATTTTTCTTTCGGAGTGAGATCGCCCAGTTCGATCCCATAGGGAACGGTGTAAGTATGGAAATCCGGATACAGATAATATCTTTCCAGGATAATGCGCTGCTGAGGATTGGTAACAAAAACTCCGTCTGCAGTGGAAAGCAGTCTGCGGTCTCCGCCGTAATAAGTAGTTAAAAACTTATAAGCAGTCGCCAAGCCCGTGGTCACCATACTTTGGAGTGTGTCTTGTTTCATCGCAAGAATAGCAAAAAGCTGAGACATTTGTGTGGCTTCTACATCGTAAGCCATGGCCACTTTGAGTGCTTTTTTTCGTATTCCAATGCGCACACCAGAGTTGTCGATACTATGCACAAGGTGGAAAGGGTCTTCTTTGTGTAGTTGAGTAAACTTTTGTCGAACGGCGGCTTGAAAATTCAAGTGAGAAAGATTTTTATTGCCTTCGTTCAGATAAAAGACTCGCACTCCATCACGTACCACTTCGGATTTTTTTAATGCGGATGTTGCGGAAAGAACAGTGACCTTATGACCTTCTTTAGCCAAGCCTTTGGCAATAGGCCATAGGAAACCGTGGTCTGTCGCTCGACTCAAAATGGGGAAGCGATAAGACGTCAGGCAGATATTTAAAGTTTCCGGCAAGCGGGACTTTTTGATCATAGTTCCTCTGAATAATAGACTTTATTTTAAATGAGTCAAAGCCCGATTGTACAGGCGATTGAGCTCATTGAGAGAGGAATCGATCAGATGTCGCTCTTGGGCTAGTTTTTCGGATAGACATTCTGGGAGTTGAAGATCGTGTTTTGCCACCAGTTCTGTGAGATCTTTTTGGATTTGTTCGGAGTTTAAAACCCAGCAGTTGACGTTGTTTTTCCAAAGATCTGCATGAACACTGGTTTGTGCCGAGTCTAAAATCAGCGCCGATTTGGCGTGAATCGCTTGCATATAATATTCGGTCATTTCAATCGGACTAAAGCTTTGGCCTGCAAGCATCAGAGCCTGAGTCTTTTGCAGAAGATGGGACGCCAGCAAAGTTGATATAGGACCGGTCACAATCCAATTAGCAGCAACCTGCGTTTCTTTCATCCAGGCGGCAAACTTTTTTCGATCACGTAAAGTCCAGTGGGCATAAGAACCCCAAAGAACTAAACGATATTTTTGTGCCAGAATTTGAATATTTTTAAAGGTCAATTTTTCTGGAGAAAAGGACGACTCTTGAAAAGGAAGTATTATAAAATCCGATTGCTTTATGAAATCTAAAAGATGAGCTTCAACATCGTCGACGATGATCTCTTCTGGAGTGTCTTTTGTTAACTGTAAAACAGGAGGAAGGATTCCGCGACCCTGACGGGAGGAGCGAACATTTAAGCCGCGAAGTTGTCCAAGAGTCTCCACTGTCGGGCAAGTTACGATGTCACTTTCCTCGACAAGATACCTTACGGGATTTCTTCGGCTCAGACCTTTGCTGATATTTAGAAGTGAAGTTGTCAGAACACATTGTGGGTGTGATTTGGCAAAAGTGGACAAAAGGATCTGGGCCGGACTCATTTTATCATCGTCTAAAAGGATATGGACGATTTGTGGTTGAAGTGCAAATAGAGTGGGGAGCAATCTGAGGCCTTCAAAAAGATTCCATTTTCTGAAGTAACCCATGAGCTCGATCCCCACTGTGTTTTGTGGGGGAACTTCGTCGTAGCTGGTTAGCAAAATGACTTCATGTTGTTGTGCTTTCAAGGCAATTGCGAGTTGCCAAGAAGTCGGATTCACATGTCTGCTGACCAAAACTATTTTCGCCATTCAATTCCTAAAGCTTTATAAATTCTATTCAGGATTTTTCTGTTAGCTTCGGGGATATTGCGATTTTGCAGTTCTTCAGGGTGAATCCATTCAAGCATCATATGATGTTTGGCTCGAGGCTCGCCTTTCCAATACAAAATTTCATAAAACAGAATCAGAATTCCCACATCGCCATAAGAGTGTGAGCAGGCGAGTTTCAACTCTCCGACCTCGGCCTCAATACCCAGCTCTTCATTGAGTTCTCTGGCTAAGGCTGCTTCTGGAGTTTCACCAGTTTCGATTTTTCCACCAGGAAACTCCCATTGGCCTGC
>CAYSKF010000020.1:0-73872 GCA_964431515.1 uncultured Bdellovibrio sp. | reverse complement strand
TGGACTATTCTCTGTATGAGCTGACTGGCCCCATGCCAGGCGGAGTCGGCACTGCTAATCCGCCAGATGTAGATATCGTTGGATACCTTCGCTCTCTAAGATAGCTATCGTCAGATCGGCGCCTTAAATCACTTCTTCTCTATCGATCTCGGATCGCGAGGAAGGTGTTTTTTGAGCGCCCCGTGCTGTGTCAAATTGATATCAAAACCCAATCTACAACTCTTCTGCCATTGAATCAGTCATCACGGGATACTATCTAAAGTTCTTATAATAATTGCCGATAATTAACTTATGGAAAATAGATCATATAGTGCGTTATTTTTAGCGACTTTATTTACGTTTACAGCCGGCACCGCCTTTCCTCAAGTGCCGGACAAGGGAATCACTTTTCAGGGAGTAATCAAAGCACCCACAGGGCAATTCCCAACGATATCAGGAACAAAAGTCCTGGTTAAGATCCTCAGCCCAAATGATTGTATTTTGCGTGAAGAGACTTTTAATAGTGTTAATATTTCCAACGGTTATCTGAATTTGGCTATTGGTCGAGGAACTCCGACGAGTAACAATCCGGATCCAGTCAGAGATTTGAAATCTGTGATGAGCAATTTGGATAACTTCTCTGGCTTGTCGTGCTTGTTGCCAGATGGTTCTTTAAATGCGAATAAGACGAACTATGAACCTCAATTAGGTGATGTCCGTAAACTGCGAATTTCTCTTGATATTGATCAACATAAAGTTGTCGCAGATTTCAACATGCGTGCGGTGGCCTACGCAATTAATGCAGAAACTGCTGATGATTCAAAAAAGCTTGGTAACAAGACAGCTGATGAATTTCTTCACACCAATTCTTCTAAAATGGTCACGCAACAAAATGTTGAGGATTGGTTTTCAAGTAATGTCATGGGGCAAATTTTAAATGGAAACTATAACGCTCCAACAGCAACAACAGCCACGACAATTTCCACAGTTCTGCCTGTTGTTAAAGGTGGTACAGGCGGGACAACGCCAGCAGAAGCTCGTGCTAATTTAGAACTGGGGCCTTTAGCTGTTAAACCTCTTGGCGATGCTTCCATGGTTTTATATGGTGATGGCAATTGGAAAAGTTTGCCTGCTGGAAATATGGGGACCGTCTACAGCCTGAATGCTGGTGCGGGTCTTAAAACGAACAAACCAAGCAATGGAGCTATTACCGATTCTGGCGAACTCAGTGTTGACGTTGGGACTGCGTCAGGACAAATTGTGCAAGTTCAATCTGGTGGAAAGCTGCCTCCCCTCGATGGTTCTCAAGTCACAAATGTCACTGCTGTTGGGGTTGCACCTTCAGCAGCTCTCGAGATGAATAAAGATATTAAAACGACTGAAAACCTTCAAGCTGCAAAAGCTGTGACTGCAAAGACTTTCTATGTTTTTGATCAAGTATTGCCTTCACCAAACTCAGTTGGTTTAAAGGCCCCAGCAGATATGAGTGCAAGTGGCGGAGCTAGCTATGTTTTAACTTTACCAGATCGTAAAGGAGCTCCTGGTCAAGTGCTGGCTGCTAAAGATGGCACTGGAGCTTTGGAATGGATTTCTCCCTCAGTCGGCTCTGTTACTTCAGTGCAAGCAACAGCTCCACTAGCGGTTGATGCTACCAACGCAGCTTCACCGAAGGTGTCTATTCCCAAAGCAACCGGCTCTGTAGATGGGTATTTAGATAAAACAGATTTCGCAAGCTTTGCCGCAAAACAACCGGCTGGAAATTACATTGTAACCCTTCAGGGCGATGTGAGTTCAAGTGCCTTTACAAATGGAACAGTCACAACTTCCGTTGATAAAATTAAAAATATAACGATCTCTGCAGCACCAACTTATAATGGACAAGTCTTTCGTATGCAGGATGGGCAGTTACAGCCGGGGTTTATTTCTATGTTGGATCTACGATCCAATGTCACTGGAGCTTTAACTTTGGCAGCAACTTGTCAACCCAATCAAACTCTGACTTTTAATTCAGCAACGGACAGTCTTAAGTGTGAAAACATCGCAATTGATAAATCACAGGTCGCGGGGCTTGGCAATTTAGCAGCAAAATCTAATTTAGATCTAGCCAGTAACGAAGCCACAGGGACTCTACCAATTTCAAAAGGCGGTACTGGTGCAACAACTCCATCTGGCGCTGTAAATGCAATTTTACCTTCACAAAACTCTCAAGGTGGTAAATTCCTTTCAACTAACGGATCAGATGTATCGTGGGCATCTATTCCATCTGGAGGCATAACAAACATGAGCGGAGATGTTACGACATCTGGTTCTGGCTCAGTCCTCGCCACTGTTACGAAAATTCAGGGAAATGCAATCGCTTCTGGAACGCCTACAGATGGAATATTGACCTGGAATTCGACTCAGGCAAGATGGGAAGCTGTGAATCCACCGACATGCAGCCAGTCACAAGTACTAGTTTGGTCTTCAACTTCAGACACATTCTCATGTGCAGCAATCGCTGGTATTCCAGCTTCAAATGTAACCGGACTTTCTGCATCCGCTACTACTGACACCACAAATGCTAACAATATTTCCAGCGGCACAATAAGCTACTCAAGATTACCGACGGGCACTGCTGCAAATACAATAGCTGCCGGAAACGACTCTAGAATAGTAAATGCTTTGCAAAAAGATGGCACTATTCCAATGTCAGGGAACCTGAATGTCGGTGGAAATAAAATCACAAACTTAGGAGCACCAACCGCTAGCGAGGATGCTGCTAACAAGCAATATGTGGATGCCGCAGGATCTAGCAGCAGCGGTGTTCTGGTTTTGGAACAAACTGGAAGTACATCCACTCCAAATTACGCATCTTGCCCAGCAGGTTATGCGCAAATAAAAACGACCTATACGATCGAGCCGGTCTCTGGATATTCTTATATCTATAAGACCTATTGCGAAAAAAGCACCCAATCAACAGCTTCATGCCCATCAGGTATGAGCAAAAACAATTTCGATGGTGGATGTATAGAAAATAGCGCCCGGGCTGCAACAAATCACGCTGGGGCGAAATCAACTTGCGAATCTCTGGGCTACAGACTCTGCACGAGTGCTGAGCTGCAGAGCCATATGATTTATTTTGGACCACAAAGTGGAGGTACTGGAGTTACCTTTAATCAAGGTGTCCAAGAGTGGGCCGGAGATTGGTACTACTACAGAAATGGGTCAACCGCTTATGTGCGCCCATACTACTGCTTACGGACAAACGACGGATATGGAAATTACTACCCATCCTGCAGCAGTTCAACCATGACCACAAATTATGCTTATAGGTGCTGCAAATAGTTTATGAAGCCACGTGATATTTTATTTTTAACAATCAGCTTCTTCCTATCCATGGTGGCGGCACAACTTGTGGCACCGAGAATCGATCGTTGGCTGACCGTTCGAACAAACGTACTAGAGAAAAAAAAGGCTATCGCCCAAATGGACCCTTGCTATGAAGATAGAAGAATAATTTGTAGTATGATCCCTGAAATTAATAGTTTTGAGATAAAAAAGTGCCTTATCCAAAATCAAAAAGCACTAACAGCTGCTTGCTATCAAGCTGAAATCGAACCAATCAAAACAATATTGAAACCCTGCGAAGAAGAAATTGCAAAATATTGCCCCAACCTTCTGTATGGCACCGGAGAAATCAGAACCTGCCTTTTACAAAACAAGCAAAATTTGAATCCACAGTGTGCTAGTTCTATAGCTACACCAAACTGACTAAATACCAGATCCAGACAAAGTGAACCTATCCTGGAACCGTCCACCCCGAATAGCGCTGCACTTCTTCAGTGATGTCAGCGCCCAATTCGACGTGACGGTAGCTGTTTGGGGAATCCCAAATCTTGCGCACTAGCTTATTCATGATATCATGGCCGGCTTTATAAAGAACCACATGTCCCATCAGGGGCATTTCCAAGGTCACAAGGTCCCCCAGAGCATCGAGTGCCTTGTGGCGCACAAATTCATCAACCCAACGAAGGCCTTCGGGATTCACCACCGAGTCCGTATCAAGCACGATGCAATTTTCAAGACTTCCACCTTTAGCCAGACCTCGCGCTTGCAGTGCCTCAACGTCTTTTAAAAAGCCAAAAGTTCGTGCACTGGCGATGTCGCGTGCAAAAGACTGCTCATTCACATCCACGTCAATCACTTGCTTGCCGATTTTGGAGTGCGGAAAATCAATGGTCACAGTCAAACGGAGGCCGTGATAAGGCACAACGTAGGCATGCTTTTCACCCTCACTAAAATAAATAGGCTCCGTGATATAACAATACTTGCGAGGTTGATCCTGCTCTACGATTCCCACATCCAATAAGGCTTTTAAAAAATCTCGAGCACTTCCATCACAAATCGGAATCTCCGGCCCATCTAGCTCAACAAATAAATTATCGATTCGCAAAGCAGACAAAGCAGACAAACAATGCTCGATCGTCGCCACCGAAAAAGCGCCGCCACCAATTGTCGTTTGATGAGATGTCGCTTGCACATTTCGTGCGGTGACTTTCAATGACGGCTTTCCTGGCAAATCACTGCGAATAAAATAAACTCCTGAATCCGGAGGTGCTGGTCTGAATGTCAATGTGCAAGCATCTCCAGAATGAATACCCACCCCAGTGACCACAGTTCTTTTACGAATGGTTCGTTGCAAAAACATATTTTTTTAACTTTCTATCATCAGCACAGTTTTTTTAGCGAATTCCGTGATCACTCGGCCACGAGGAGTTTTCTGAATAAAGCCTTCTTGGATTAAAAATGGCTCATACACTTCTTCCAAAGTATCGCGTTCTTCACTGAGTGCTGCTGCAATAGTGTCAATCCCCACAGGACCACCGGCGTATTTCTCTTGGATCAAACTCAAAATGCGACGATCCATCAAATCAAGTCCGTGTTGATCCACACCCAACTGATTAAGGGCATACACTGCGATATCTCCACTCACCGTACCATTACCCTTAACTTGGGCATAGTCTCGCACTCGTTTTAACAAACGATTGGCCACACGAGGTGTTCCACGGGAACGACGAGCAATTTCTTCAGCTCCCTGTTCATCCATTTTTACACCTAAAATCTCTGCCGAACGCAGAAGAATCTGTTGCAGGGCAGGACGATCATAAAACTGCAAACGCTCGACGATGCCAAAACGATCACGGAAAGGAGGATTCAAAAGACCGGCACGCGTCGTCGCACCCACTAAAGTAAAAGGCGCTAACTGAAACTTCATTGAACGAGCGCCTAAACCATCCCCAGTAACAATGTCGATGTAATAGTCTTCCATCGCCGTGTACAGATACTCTTCAACATGACGGCTGAGGCGATGAATTTCATCAATAAATAAAACAGAGTGCGGCTTCAAAGAAGTCAACACCGCCGCCAGATCACCTTTTTTGTCGATCGCTGGTGCAGAAGTCATTTTAATTTCAGCGCCCATGTCGTTGGCGATGATCTTCGACAATGTTGTCTTACCCAATCCAGGAGGACCACAAAGAAGAACGTGATCTAAAGATTCGCCTCGCATTTTTGCTGCCGCGACAAAAACTTTCAATTTTTCCTTCACATCATCTTGCCCAGGAAAATCTTCAAATTTTTGCGGACGCAGTTCGTTTTCCCAACTTTTTTCGCCGTCGACGGGATCGCCTTCAAGAATGCGACTCACGATAAGCTCCCAGATAAAGTCTGAAGCCCTTTACGCACACCATCTTCTAAAGGAATATCTTGTGGCAACGAGGCCACGAACTGATCGACCAATTGAGCTTTGTAACCCAAATTGAGCAAGGCTGATGTGATTTGTGTATGGGATTCCGAACGAGCTTTGATCGTCTCTTCAATCGAAACCAACTTGCCTTTAAGGGTCAAAATGATTTGCTCCGCTGTTTTCTTTCCCACTTTCGGCAGACCCGATAACGCTTTGGCATTTCCAGCTTCGATCATTTCTTGAATCTGTGCCGGTCGTCCCCCAGATAAAATGCTCAAGGCCATTTTCGGGCCGACGCCATTCACTTTAAGAAGTGAAAGAAAAAGATTCTTTTCGTCTTTCGCATGAAAACCAAAAAGTTGCAGAGCATCTTCGCGAACGTGAGTGTGAATCCAAACAATGATGTCTTTACCTAAAAGAGTCTGCAAGTCCCCTAGCGTGTTCGCCGATGCTAAAATTTCATAGCCGACCCCTTGAACATCAATCAAGGCTGAGTCACTAGCAACTTCAATAATTTTTCCACGCAAATAACCGATCATAAATTTATGGCTCTTTCTAAAACAGATTTTTTCTTCAATTCATAGGCATGATGACAGGCCATAGCCAAGGCATCCGAAGCGTCAATACGTTGGATGGCTTTTAAGTTAAGAATGGCTTTCAAAATCGCCTGAACGTCTTCCTTAGAAGAACCACCGTTACCCGTCACGCCTTTTTTTACCACACGCGTGGCGTACTCAAAGACCGGTGCCTCGCCCAATCCCGCTTCGTACATAATCACTCCGCGAGCGTGTCCAAGCTTGAACGCGCTGTCGGCATTTTTTCCTAGGAATATTTTTTCGATGATGACTTGATGAGGCTTGTACTTTTCCATCACCTCACGAAAAGCCATTCCCAACTCTTTCATCCGTGACGGAAAGGATTCTTCCGCATCTAAAACAATAACACCATGACTGATATGTTCGATGCGCCCCCCATCAACTCGCACCACTCCAAAACCAGTCACGCGAGAACCAGGATCCACACCAAGAAGAATTAATGACATCAAAACACCTATCCGTGGCCTTATTTGAAGCTGAAGCTATTGCTTAGTCAATGAATCTGAAATACAATTTTTTTGTGATCCCTGATGTGCACGGCTTAAAACAAAAGCCATAACAAGTCGCAAAATAGGAATAAACGGATTGTTGATGAAAATAGATGCTCGCACAGTTGAGAAGTATCAGATGATTCTTGAGAAAGATCCCAATTCTCAGGTTTTCGCGCCTTTGGCAGAAGCCTACCGCGAAATGGGTTTACTACAAGAAGCTCTGAAAACCATCACTGCCGGCGTGCAGCGGCATCCCCAATTTGTTGGCGGGCTCGTGACCTACGCTAAAGTGATGCGAGACCTAGAGCAACCTGAGAAAGCCTTAGATGCCTTAAGAAAGGCCTCCTCTTTGGCACCTGAAAACATTTTGGCACATCAACTTCTTGCCGAAACCTATTTGTCACAGAAAAAACCAAAAGAAGCGCTGAAAGCTTTCAAAATGGTTTTATTTTTAAATCCGAACTCTAAAGCCGCCCAAAAAGCCGTCAATAAACTGGAGTCACTCACTGCCGACGAGTACGACGAAGACGTTTTTGCTATGACGAAGCTGCCGGAAGTAGCCTTAGAAACGGAGCCGACAATTGTTGTAGCGCGCAAAGACGAAGCCGTATCTTCCGAAGCCCCCCTCACTCAGGCGCCTCAAAAAGCTTTAGAACGCATGTTGTCGTTAATCGATGCTTTTATTGTGCGCAACGACTTAGAGAAAGCCAACGCCCTTCTGCAAGACACCCGCTCCGAGTTCGGGAGTCACCCGGAAATTGAAAGACGCATTAAAACCCTTCAAGTGCGATATGGTGATTCTGACGAAGCCATCCCACTCAAGCCACTTCAACCTCGAGGCAAACAAGTGCGCGAACGAAAACTGGAAGTTCTAAATTTAATGCTTCGCAAAATCGATGAGTACCGCACCCAAGGTTGACCTTACCGGCCCGTTTAGGACAATATAGCCTCCTGCATTTTAATTCAGAAGGATAATACAATGTACGAAACGTCGGATTTTAAAAAAGGTCTCAAAATCATGATCGAAGGCAAGCCTTACGTGATTGTGGATTTCCAACACGTTAAGCCTGGCAAAGGGAACCAATTCACAAGAACAAAACTTAGAAATATGCTCACAGGACAAAACCTTGAGTCTACTTTCAAGTCTGGTGAAAAATTTGAAGTTCCAAATGTTGAAAATAAAGAGATGAGCTTTCTTTACAAAGACGACTCAGGTTACAACTTCATGTCTCAAGAAACTTACGAACAAATCGCAATGTCTGAAGAGGACTTGGGAGATGCTAAGTATTATCTGACTGAAAACCTTAAGGTTGTGATCCTGTTCTACAACGAAAAAGCGGTTGCATGTGACGTTCCTAAGGCTGTGAACCTTAAAGTTGAAAAATCAGATCCAGGCATCAAAGGGGACCGTGTGACTGGAGCAACAAAACCAGCTGTTATGGAAACTGGCCTTGTTGTGAATGTGCCTTTACACATCAATGAAGGCGACGTCCTTCGCATCGACACGGCAAGTGGCGATTACGTAGAACGCGTTACTCAAAAATAGTTAACGCAATATATTAAGTCTCCGCAACCACTCAATTTTATCGCAAAATAACAGCAATAGGTTGAGCATAAAGTCGCGGAGGCTTTTTTTGTCCAAATATATCGAGCTCGAAATTCAAAAACTACTGAACGAGGCGAAGGATCTTAACGAGATTGCTGAGCAATTGTTCCAGTATTTGAATGCTCATCCTGAAAACTTAAACTCAGAAAACATCACAGCCATTTCTCGTTTTTTATTAAACGCCAACCTGAACAACACCTTGGTTGCTTTTATTCTTCAATATATCGAAAAAGAAGAATTCCCCGTACCGTGGCCGTATTTCCTAGAAGCCCTTGCAAACACGGGCGTCGAAATTGATGAGACAACTGCAAGATCTTTGAGTGAAGGAATCTACGAAGACAATGCCACTATGGATGCGGCTCGATCTACCAAGCTAGGTGCATTTATTCCAGAGTTGCAGCAGTGGAGCCAAGATAGAAAAACAAAAATACAGCACGAGTACTTGAGTAATAAGGAACTTTTATTAAATCAACTTATCACATTGCGAACTCAACAACTTTACGAGCAGGAAAAAAAAGTCCTCTATCGTCTGCAAAAACTTTATCCTGGGGATCTTGATGTTTTTCAGGAAGTGAGAGAACACAGGCAACGTCACGCGCTGGATATTCTACAGAAGAAATCTCCTCGGCAGCGTTCTGTGCAAACTTCGGATTTAGTTAAACAAGCTCCAGAAGAAGAAAAAACGACTCAAGCCCTCATGGAAAGCCTTAAAGAGCACACTGAGAAATGGCCTGAAATGGCTTTTGATTTTGCAATTGTGGCTTTTATGTTAGAGGAGTTTGAGACTTCCCTTGAACTGCAGAAAAAATGCACAGAATCAAACGGCCTCCTGTGGTTGCGTTTAGAAACCCTTTTGCATGCGAGACGTTTCCTCGAACTCTTACATGAAGTTACGAATGTGGAACTAAAACTTGCCAGTGATCCCGAAACTTTTTTTGGCACGGCCTACTACAGAGCCCAGGCTCTTTGGGGTTTAGGTCAAAAACACGCTGCAATGGAGATCCTGGAGGCTTTACTGACAGCTCGCCCTAACTACAGAGCTGCCAGCGCTCTGCTTAGCATCTGGAGCCAACAGTGAAACGCATCTTGTGGATTTTAATTACACCACTTGTTATCATCTCAAGTCTCTGGCTCCTAGTTTCTCTCTTTTTTGCGCCTCAACTTGAAAAATGGACTCTTAACAAAATTCAATCCTACTCGGAAGAATCTCTGCCGGTAAAAATTCGTGCTCAGGATATTCAACTAGGACTATTAAAGCCATCATTGGGCCTTGAAGGACTCGAGCTGGAACCGACGGGCCCCCTAGCCTCTTCGTTAAAATCTCTGCGACTGCAAAGCGTTCGTGTCTACATCGATTTTTTAGATCTCCTCAGCGGACGATTGACCCTCTCAGCAGTCGTATTGAATACTCCTGAAGTTGAAATTGATATCGACCCTTTTCTTGAGCATGACACTCCCCCTGAAGAGTTGCCTATTGATCAGCTCTTTGCACAGCTGGCAAAATGGCCGTTGGAGAGATTGCTTCTCAAAGATTTGAATTTAAAGCTGACTTCAAAAAAACTAGGCCTCGAAGTCCTCGTTTCTCAAGGAGATCTTTTGACCACAAACATGGGCAAAAATCTCACAGCAAAAGCAACGATCCCTGATCTTCAATTAAAGCACGAAAAAATTGGAGATTTTCACGGCTCCTTCGATACGCATTTGTATTTGACTCGTCAATCTTTGCGTATCATTCAACTTGGAATTCATCTCAATGAATCTGAACTCCTGGCCCGTGGGGAGCTTCTTGATATTCGCAACTTGCTGCTGAAGCCCACAGGAGTCGTGGACTTGTCTGCACAATTAAACTTAAGCGAAGTTTACGAAGAGATCATGCGCACTCGCCCCGATCTTAAATTACCTCGAATCAGTGGTGAATTGCATTTTGATGTCGACACTCGCTTTAGTGGCCTTGAGGACCTTGTCAGTAAAGCAGACATAAAAACTCGTGCTCTCGTCGTTGACAACTTTCAGCTTGGGGATGCAAAAGTCCAAGGTGAGTTTAAAAATGAATTGATCACCCTTTCTGAAATGAAAGTCTTTCATCCTGCCGGAGAAGCCGTACTGACAGAATCCCAGATGTCATTGGATGGAAACTATGCTTTCAAAACAAAAATCAATGTCAAAACTTTAGATCTACAAAAGCTTTTTCAAACTATCGACCTTGCTAGCATTCCTGTTGGAATGGACCTACAGGGAATCCTTCCCTGTGAAGGTCAAATCTACCCCTTCTTTCAGTTCACCTGTACACAAGCGGAAATTCAAGCACACGACCTCTGGGTCAAAACCGAAAATACAGCTAAAACGCCTTACCTAGTCAATGTTCACCACATGGGGGCCCGTGGCCAGGTTCGGATCACAAAAGAATTTGTTGAATACGCGGCCACTGTTTCTTTGGGAAGTAGTACTGGCTCAAGCCACGGACTGATTGATTTTGAAAAAGGTTTTAAAATTGATTTCAACACCAAAGAGTTGGACTTCAAAAATGTTGAAAACCTAGCAAAACTAAAATTTGAAGGTTCTGCGGGCATAAATGGAAGCACCTCCGGGGATTCCAACTCAGCAGTTTTCAATATGACCATCAATGCTCGGAATTTTATTTTCGAAAACTTTGCCCTTGGCAATCTTTTGGCAGAATTAAAATATCAAAGTGGACATCTTATTTTTGAGGACATCGCCGGAGCTCTGAATAAAACCAACTATCTTGGAGAACTAGATGTCGATATCACAAACGAAAAACTCAAAGGTCAGTTCCGAGTGCCTACGGCAGACCTTGAGGATGTGGCACAAGTTTTTCAGCGTATCTATAAATTCCCGTTAAGAGTTCAAGGTGTGGGCGCTGCGAAAGCTCAAGTCGAAGGGCCTCTCAACTTCTGGAAACTCAACTATAAACTGGAATCTCAATTCAAAAAGATATCACTTGGTAGTGAAAACTTTGACGCTCTCACTTTTGATGTGTCGGCAAAAAATGGGAACATTTCCACTGATAAAGTGTTATTACAAAGAAACAGCTCCACCTTGAAACTTGAAGGCGGAATTTCTTCAGATCAAACACTCAATCTCTATGCTGATGGAAAGAATTGGCGACTGGAAGAATCTGATTTTCTTAATGCCAGTCAGACGAACTCCAGTATTATCGGACAATTGAACTTTGCCGCTGAGCTGAAGGAATCTACACAGAACCCCAAAATTTTACTAAAAGGCGCCATTTCAGACACCTTGATCGAGGAACAAGAAATACCTAATTCAGACTTTATTCTCAAGGCCGACCGCTCAGGCCTTGGCCTGCAGCTAAGTCTATTTGGTGATAAAGTTCAGGGTGACTTACAAATACCTTACGAAAAAGGCACAACGCCCTTAGAACTGAAAGTAAAAACCAACAACTGGAACTACTCTTCACTTCTGGGTCTTGTCGGAGGGGCGAGTCTAGCCAACGAGTACACAAGTGCTTTGACTTCCACGGTGGATCTTAGATCCCCTAGTGGAGACTTTTTCAAGACCTCAGGCAAAATCAACATTGAAAAACTATCATTAAAGCGTGGAAACATGAGCTTCAATAATCCGGAGCCAATAGAAATCCACAGTGATAATGGTGTCATGAATATTAAGAATTTTAATCTTGAAGGTCCCGGCAGTCAGTTACAAATAAAGGGGACGAACTTTACTACCGACAACCTAAACTTGGCAATCAACCTACAAGCAGATTTACGCTTGCTCCAGATCCTCACCCCTTTCCTTGAAGATCTTGGTGGTGAGGTACAACTGGCGACAACTTTTTCTGGGCCGGCAAAAAAACCAGAAATACTCGGCAACCTGCAAAATAAAAATGCCTATGTCAAAATCAAAGGCTTCCCACATCCATTAGAAAAATTATCTACGGACGTTGTATTCTCTCAGAGTAAAATTCTTATTAATTCTATCAAAGCTCAAATAGCCGGTGGCACACTGACTGGCGACGGTGGTATCTCGATCAACGGAATTCGTGACCTACCTATTGCCTTGCGCCTACGCCTTGATAACGTCAGCATGAATGTTCCTGAAAAGATTCGCACCAATGGAAATGCTGACTTATTGATCTCAGGTCGATGGTTCCCATTCACTCTTTCTGGTACCTACCATGTTAATAATGCGCTCGTAGAAAAAGAGTTCACTGAGGATTCTGGTGGAATCACGGGAGTCAAGCAGAGCCTTTACCTGCCGAAAGTTATCAGGGAAAGCAACTTCGAACCCTTAAACCTTGATTTACAAATCGTGCTTGATGAAAACATTTTCATCAGAAACTCGCTTCTTGATGGCTCGGTTTCTGGCAACCTTCAAGTTAAAGGGGTTCCCACTTTCCCACTTCTCTTTGGAAAAATAAATGTCACAAAAAAAACCAAGCTCTATTTCAAAGATAAGGTTTTTGAAATTCAGACAGGCTCGATTGAGTTTGATGACCCTACAGAAATCAATCCCAATCTTTATATAACAGCACTTTCACGCATTAATGATTATGACATCACTTTGCTGACTCAAGGGTCTTCAAAAAATTTAGCCATTCGCCTAACAAGTGTCCCACCTTTGTCTGAACAGGACATTATTTCTTTGATTGCGTTGGGAGTCACATCAGCAAAAATGGACCAAAATCTTCAGTCTCGCCAACAAGCTGAACAATTGGGAGTTGAAATCGGTGGCGCAGTACTAGCAAAACCAATCAGCAAACAACTTGAAAGCACTTTGGGTCTCAACCTGCAAGTGACTTCCGAGTATGATTCAACACGAAACATCAGCGTTCCCAAGATCACTCTCAGTCGAAAGCTCTCGGATCGAGTCAAAGTATCTGGCAGTCGTCCAGTGAGGGACACAATTTCTTATGACCTAAAAATGGAATACTTAATAAATAACAACGTCACTGCCATTGGATCTTTTGAAAGTCGTGGTATTGAAGACAGTACAACTTTACAAACGACTCAACCGGCTGCGCAGAGCATCTTTGGTCTGGATCTCGAATTTAAACGGGAGTTCAAATAATGTGCAGGAATAGAACTCTCCTTTGTCTTGTCATTTTGTGCTGGGCATTTGTTTTTACTGAAACCTCTTGGGCAAAGAAAAACTTGAATTACGCCAACCTTCCGCCGGATACCCAGCAGGATTTATTGAAGCGTTTTCCTGGAGTCGAAAAAGAAAAGCTTTCTTTAGATCAGGTCGATGAAATCATCCGCTTTTTACAACTCAAACCTCAATACCAGGACATTCGTGTCCTCGATGATGGCAACGGCCAGCCGTATCGTCTGGAATTCAGAAGAACCAAACTTATTTCCTCAGTCAAATTTGCGGGACTCAGTAGCATGTCTCGCTCTGAAGCAGAGTCGTTTTTAGGACTGCGCCCAGGGGCCGTTTTCGATCAACAAAGTGTCATCGAAGGCGGAGAAAAAATACAGACAGCTTATAAGGAACTCGGTTTTCTTAACACCACTGTGGATATTGAAATGCCTCCGGATGGCGATGACAAAGTCGAGATTTTTGTCAAAGTCACAGAAAATCGCCAAACCACCATTCGCAATATTTTAGTACAAAGTAACAATGAAGAATTGAACCGGAAGATTGCCAAGGAACTCAAAAGTTTCGTGGATTCCCCACTTACAGATGCGACTTTGTCGGCCGCACAAACTGAAGCACGCAAGTTTTTGCAATTAAATCGCTATGTCCGTACCAATATCCTAGGACCCTCGACGGAATTTAATAGCGACGAATCTGAGGTGACTTTACTTTACCGGCTTGAAAAAACTGAAAAGTACAGCTTTGACTATCAAGGTATTCGTTTTCTTGGTATTCGAGACGTGGAAAAATCTTTGGATCTCGATAATTTTTACTCAGGAAACCCATCCATCGGATCTGAGCTTGCGCAAAAAATTCGCAACTATTATTTAGCCAAAGGCTATGCCCGTGTGGATGTGAAAGTCAGTGAAACAGATGGACGAACTCCTTTCCAACGAAAGATCACTTTCGATATTGATGAAGGCCCGCAAATCAAAATTCAAAAAATAGTTTTCACGGGCCGTTACAGTAAAGCGGAGTCTTACTACATCAATTTCCTGAAGGAACACAGTTCAAAGCTCATTCAAGGTGGCTATTACAACAAAGAAGATTTTGAAATCGGCTTAAGAAATCTATTCCTGGAATTACAAAACAACGGATTCTTGCAAGCGAAAGTCATTTCAACGCGCACTCAATACAATAAAGAAAAAGATCAAGTCACCTTGTACATTAACATGGACGAAGGCCCTCTGACTGAGATCGAGCGCATCACTTTTACGGGCAATAAAGACTTTTCAAGCGAAAAGCTACAAAAGATTGCGTCTTTAAATCCAGGACCGCTCAAGTTAAAGCAAATTGATGAAGCCATTGTCTCCATCAAGAACTTCTATCAAGAGCAAGGCTATATTGAAATGCTGCTTTTAAACGAGCGCGAAGATTTGGTCACTTACGACGAATCCAACACCAAGGCCTCTCTGAATTTTAAAATTTTTGAAGGCCCACAAGTTCGTGTGGCCGCAATCATTCTTGAAGGCAACGATTTCACCAAAGACTCTGTCATACTGAAGGAGCTCGAATTTGAACCTGGGGATCTCGTCACCAATAGAAAAGTCCAGGACTCCATTGCCCGTTTACAAAGAACCGGATTTTTCAGCTCTGCCGAAATTCGCACGCTCGAAGAAAAAACCAACGTTGCCAACCGCACCGTTCTGATCAAAGTCAGTGAAAGAGAGCCGGGCCTGTTCACTCTTGGAGCTGGCGCTACGAATGAACGCACATTAACCCTGCGCGGGTACGCCGGCGTCGCTTATCGCAATCTTTGGGGCACAGGACGAGGGGTGGCCTTGAGATTAGAAGGCAATTACAATGTTGCTGACATAAAATATTTGGAGAGAAGAATTGTCTTAGGCTACCTTGAACCCTACTTGTTCAACACTCGTGTTCGTGGCCGCATTAACATCAGTCGCTCGACTTCCGTGACAGATTATGAATTGCGACAAGGCTCCGAAGTCAACTCGACAACCTACTCGGTAGAAAAAGATTTTTCGACCAATGTTCTTGGCATCTGGGATGTCTGGTCTTTGGCTACTATTCGAGACTTCGGTATCGATGAGCGTTATCCGTTTCAAACGGTCGAACAAGAGATCGCCACAACGGGGCCGACTCTAGATCTCGACTTCCGCGACAACCCCTTCAATCCCACGAGTGGAACTTTTACTCGCTGGAATGCCGAGTATTCTTCCCCCACAATTGGCAGTACTCGTACAGAAAGCTATGCGATTGAATACTGGCGAAGCACTTTGAACGTCACTCACTACTGGAACGTAGGAGAAATTTTAAAACAGCCCGTGGTATGGGCCAATCAGATTCGCGGTGGCTACCTCAAGAATCTCAGCAATCGAACTAATGGCGGCATCCCGTGGGATAAGAAAGGCTTCACTCTAGGAGGCCAATCCACAATTCGTGGCTATGAAGCCGGAACCCAAGAAGTGTTCCCCAACAGACTAGATCTGAAGCTCACTGGTACAGAACGAACCTATACCTTAACAACAGACTCATCCATGTACCTTTTGAAATCAGAAGTTCGTTTTCCTGTTTTTGGCAACCTCGGTGGCGCTGTTTTTTATGACGGTGGTTCGGTGCAAATTTCAGGTCTCGATTTTGAAGACTCTTACCGAGACTCCGCAGGTTTTGGGATTCGTTACAACACGCCTGTCGGACCTTTGAGTCTTGAATGGGCCTGGAAGCTGGATGCCCGCCCTAACGAAGAACCTTGGCGATTTCATTTATCCATCGGCACCTTCTAATGGGCAAAAATGCGGCGCACAAACAATAGTGCGCCGACTTATGGGCAATAGAGCTTTTACTTTGTCATTTGTCTAAATTTTTTATAATGATGATTTCTTTGTTGTAACAAGGATCATCATGAAAATATCTGGCATTAAATTATTTTTCCTCATCTCTACTCTCCTGGGAGCCCTACACGGCCCTCATGCTCTTGCCGGTTGGGACGCATTAAAGCCAGCCAATGCCTGGGAAAAAATAAAAAAGGAAATAGCCAAGCAAGATATCAGCGGCGGAATCACTCTCGTCGACGCCGCCATTCTCGATGGAATTTCAACATCGCTGGGATATCGGATTGAGTCTGAACCATCTTACATTGATGGCTTTTACATTCGCCTCGATAAATACACACTCAACGCAAAAGTTGATATCGGCGATCTAATTAATGACTTAGACAGCCCCATGAGTTTTGCATTAAATAAAAATGCCGAGATCATTTTTGCCCGTCAGTTCAAATCACAAAAAGAATCCTTATTGCATCGTCCTTATACGATGTACAATCTACCACTCACAGCAGAAAAAGCCATCACACGCCTCACTCCCGGGGACTTCGTTGCCTTTGAGGGAAAAATCAACCTGATCATCTCTCTCGGTATCGATACAGTTCAAGGTCATTTCGATCTGGGTGCATCTACCCATGCCTTTTTGTCGGGAAACTTCATCGTTCACCTATTCCGCATGAAAGATAATAAAATGCGAGTCAAACTTATTGGCGTGCGTAGCAATGGACTAGGAGCCAATGCAGGTATTGGCATAGATGACTTTGAGGTCGTCGGCATGCGCCTTATCGACAACCGCCTTGAAAAATGGTTGAGCTTCACTCCTTTGAAAGCCGACGTTGGTCTTCGCAAAAACGATGTTGTCATGCTGGACTATGTTTTTGCCCTGAATAATCCAACGGCCGCCCAAGCCTACGACAGCTTGATGCAAAACAAAGTGATTCTAAAAGATATTAAGATTCTCAACCCAACAGCATCAAGACATGACTTAACCCAGACACTCTTGGCAGATCTGACTGATGTTGAAGAGGTTGCTGCCGAAGATGTTTCTCTTCCAATTGAGCAAAAACGTATCGAGCGTATTTTTAAAGGCTCGTCAGAAGGCCTGCACCGAGATGCTAAAACTAGATTCGCCCTAACCTTTTTCAGATTTGAGGCCGGAAGGGCTTATGGACAGAATAAAGTCTTGTCTTACGATGCTGCCGAAAATCCCCAATATTTTTTATTAGACACCTTTGCTCAGCATAAAAAGAGCAAACTTCTTTTTGGCCTTTTTGGAGATGAAACACTGGTGACTTCGAACCTCCTCTTCACAACAGATGAGTCTTGGAAACCAGAGCGTTTTCTCACATTAACTTCGGGAAATGAAATGAAGATTCGTGATCTTTCGGCAAAAGACTTCCGCGAGATTCAAAAAATAGTGCACGAAACGTTGGGTGAAAACCATTTCACAAGAATACCCTGGAACCAGTGGGACAACACAAAAAACAAACGAGTAAATGCTTACTTCAAACAAGAAGTGTTCTTCAACCCTCAAGCACTTTCGTCGCTACCCCAGATGAGTAAAGAATTGATCGCTGAAAACTTTAAAACTCATCTCAAACAAAAAGGACCGCCGCGCTCCTACCCTGGACTGCTAGATAAGATTCCGAAGAATATGATCTCTAACTGGGTGTCCTTTTTTACTGGTGACATTCGAAAGGTCGCACAGAACTTGGAGCTTATTATCTCTCCACAAACGACGGTTGAAACTCGTCTTAAGTCTTTCGAAGAACTGCAAAAAATCGAACTCTGGAGAGAAAGAGGCTTGGGTTTTCTCATTTCCCTGATACCTGAAAACAAACAACATAATATGTTTCGCTACAAGATGGTCCTAACGGCAAAAGACGAAAAGCCTCTTATTTATGAATTTGGCTATTTTGCGGAAGAAAAAATCTATCAGGCTTTGATGTATATTCAAAACATCATCCACAACCGTAACTTTGATATGCGACTTTTTCGGGAAAAAGGAGACGGCAGTCAATTAACTGAGAACAGTCCCCACTAACAAAAAGAAAAAGGCTGGTAATGACCAGCCTTTTTCTTTTCTGAGTTATAAGTTTGATTGAGTCTTAGCGTTTACTATTGGCAAACTTACGACGCAAATCTTGCGTCACATCTTGAATAGTCGTATTCAGAGTCACTTCGAAAAGCTCATCAGCTGAAACTTTATACATTTCACCAATTTTTTTCAAAGCATTGATTGGAGGATGAGACACTCCCCGTTCCCAGTTAGAAATAAACTGTGGTGTTGAATAACCCAATTTATCGGCAACATCCTTCTGTGATAGGCCCGCTGCGACTCGCTTTTCTTTCAAGAAATCTGCTAACATATTTTTCTGTTTCACGTTGTACCACCTAATATATTATAATAATAAACATAACAATAAAGTAGTGACAAGAACTAGCTTTCATTTTTTTGTCCCCGCGAAAACACTGTAACAAATACAGTTTAATTTATTTGCATAATTTTGCACGCTATTTTCAGACAGACGAATCAAAAGTAGAAACCCTATTTGAAAAGTGACTCGAGCTTCACTTCCGAGCATTATCAATGAAAAATGAAATCTGAAGAAGGCTCTCATGAACATTTATAAAGACGAATATAGAATCACCACGCTGCTTGCGAACCCACAAGGAAATTTAGGTCTGTTTGGTGCTCTCAATCTCCTTCAAGAGACAGCCTGGAGCCATGCAGAGACCATTGGGCTCGGATTTCACGACATGGAAAAAACCAATACTTACTGGGTCTTGACTAGACAATCTTTAGTTATGGATTATTGGCCTCGCATACATGCAACCATTCAAGTACACACCTGGTTGCGACCTCCGGAAGGGGCCTTCGTGACTCGAGAGTTTTCTCTTTTTGATCAAAATGGAAACACTCTGGGGAATTGCTCCACCAGTTGGCTGGCTTTAGACAAAACCACAAAAAAAATTCTTCCAGCACTGGACCTAGCTCCTTGGGGAAAGATGACAAACACTCAAGTTACCAACATCACTCCCGAAAAAATCCCAGTCAGTGGTGAATATCAGTATCTTGCGAGGTACCGCGTGCGCAACTCAGACCTTGATATCAATCAGCATGTTAACAACACGAAGTATGCACAGTGGATTCTCGATGCTATTCCCTACCCAATCCACCAAGCACTCCAACTCAAAAAATACAGTGTGAACTTTTTAGCAGAAACCCACTTAGGGGATAAAGTGCAAATAGATCAGTCGATCCAATCCACCGATCCAATAACGAATGATAGCGGCGTCAGCATCTACCGAGGCGTCAGAGCCCAAGATCATAAAATTTTATTTTCAGCTTTGCTTGAATGGAAAAAGAAATGAAAACACTGAAAGCCTTTTCGACAACATCTCAGCTCAACACTCTCCAAATCACTGCCGATTTCTTTCAGATATCACCCACCCAGGTTTTGATAAGTTTTGAGCTTCACGGAGCTGTCGACTCTATACGCTGGCCCACTTCGGAGTCCTCACCTGCACGAATGGATCAGTTGTGGCAGCACACTTGCTTCGAGTGCTTTTGGGCCTCCGCCACGACTCCCCAAGCGCCTTATACAGAGATCAACTGCAGTCCGAATGGGAACTGGAATGCCTATTCCTTCACCAGTTACCGTGAAGGCATAAGTCCCGATCCAAATATCGAAGTGCATTTAAAAAACTGGGAGTCTGAGAGCAACAGAGCTCACTTTCAAATTCAAATCAGCAGTGCCAAGAACTTAAGTATGACAACAGTTGGCCTCACTGCTGTCATCGAGCTTTTAAGCGGTGAAAAGACCTACTGGTCCCTCTCTCACCCTGGCCCGCAGCCTGACTTTCACAACAAAGAAGGGTGGATAGGCCTTCTCGACGCGCCGAGCGAAGGATAACGCCCCCGCCGCAGCCTTGACCCTTTTTGGAGCACAGGATAGCTTTGGCTGTTTTGTAGAACTCCAGAAAGGAAATTCAATGAAAAAACACGTCGTTCGCGTTTATCCCTCTAAAGAAAAGCTAGATCGCAAAGACCAACTTGCTTGGAAAATTGCTGAAATCGCTTCTGACAATGCTCCTATCAAAGCTGATGTTGTTGACATGGTTATCAACCGTATCATCGACAATGCGTCTGTTGCTATTGCAGCAGCAAACCGTCGTCCCGTAGCTTCTGCACGTGCTATGGCGATCGCTCACCCTCGCAATGGCGGTGCCACTGTTTTCGGGATGCCTAACGATCAAAAATTTGATTGTGAATGGGCAGCTTGGGCCAACGGAACTGCAGTTCGTGAATTGGATTTCCATGATACTTACTTGGCTGCGGACTACTCTCACCCTGGTGACAACATTCCAGCGATTTTGGCTGTTGCTCAGCAAATGGGCAAAAACGGGAAAGAGCTTTTGAAAGGCATCGTGACTGGTTACGAAGTTCACGTAGATCTTGTTAAAGCTATCTGTCTTCATAAGCACAAAAAAGACCATATTGCGCATCTTTGCCCAGCACAAGCTGCGGGTATCGGTACTTTGTTGTCTTTGCCAACAGAGACTATCTTCCAAGCTGTACAACAAGCTGTGCACGTATCATTCACGACTCGCCAATCTCGTAAAGGTGAAATCTCTTCTTGGAAAGCTTATGCTCCGGCACATGCTGGTAAATTAGCTGTTGAAGCTGTCGACCGTGTTATGCGCGGCGAAGGCGCTCCATCACCAATTTACGAAGGTGAAGATTCTGTTATCGCTTACATGCTTGATGGCAAAGATGGAAAATATGAAGTTCCACTTCCAGAAGTTGGCGAAGAAAAACGCGCTATTCTTGAAACTTACACTAAAGAGCACTCTGCTGAATATCAATCACAAGCTTTGATCGACTTGGCTCGCAAAATGAAGCCAATGATCAAAAACTTTGATGATATCGCTAATATCGTGATCCACACTTCTCATCACACTCACTATGTGATCGGAACTGGCGCGAACGATCCACAAAAAATGGATCCAACAGCATCACGCGAAACACTAGATCACTCTATCATGTACATTTTCGCAGTCGCTCTTCAAGATGGCACTTGGCACCATGTGAACTCTTATGCTCCTGAGCGTGCACAACGCCCTGACACAGTGGCATTGTGGCATAAAATTTCTACAGTTGAAGATAAGCAATGGACAGCTTGGTACCACGAGCAAGATCCAGACAAAAAACGCTTCGGTGGCCGCGTAGAAATCACGATGAAAGATGGTTCTAAAATCGTTGATGAACTAGGCGTTGCAGATGCGCATCCAGCAGGTGCTCGTCCATTCAAACGTGCTGACTACATCCGTAAGTTTGACACTTTGACTGAAGGAATTATCACAAAAGCAGAGCGCGATCGTTTCATCAATCTTGTTGAGAATCTAGAGAACCTGACTGCAGAACAAGTTCAGCAGTTGAACGTTCAGATTCCAATCGAAAAGCTTGTGAACAACAAACGCGACACTAAAGGGATCTTCTAAGAAGATAAATCCTGGTCGAGGAAGGGTGAGGGAATTTCCATTGGAGCCCCCCACCCTCTTCCACTCTCACCTAGTCTCGGTCTTCACTCTTCGACCGAAGACTTTCATTTCTCTTTCACGGAGGATTCAATGTTATTTCCTGAAATCACCCCTGCACAAAAACGTAAAAATTTTCGCGAAGCCTTGAAGTCCGGCAAACTTTTGCAATTCCCAGGTTCTTGGTCTCCTCTGGTGAGCATGGCTATTGAAAAGCAAGGTTTCGATGGTGTTTATATTTCTGGTTCTGTTCTATCCAATGATCTTGGATACCCTGACATCGGCCTGACTTCATTGACTGAGGTTGCTTTGCGTGGACGCCAAATTTCTCGCACAACTTCCCTACCGACAATTATCGACATCGATACAGGCTTTGGCGAGCCGATGAGTGCGACTCGCACCGTGCAAGAAATGATTGAAATGGGTCTTGCTGGTTGCCACATCGAAGATCAAATCAATCCGAAACGTTGTGGTCACTTAGATGGCAAAGGTCTTGTGACTCGTGAAGAGGCCACACGCAAAGTGGCGGCAGCTGCGCGCGGTAAAAAATTGGATGAAAACTTCCTTTTGATCGCTCGCACTGATGCTCGTGCTGTCGAAGGTCTTGATAAAGCTATCGACCGTGCGAAAGCGTACATCGATGCTGGTGCGGACTGTATTTTCACTGAAGCACTTGAGAACGAAAAAGAATTTGAAACTTTCCGCAAAGCTGTGAGCGTGCCTCTTTTGGCCAATATGACAGAGTTCGGAAAAGGTCGCCTTTATACTTACGAAGAGCTTTCTAATCTAGGCTACAACATTGTGATCTATCCAGTGACGACATTCCGTCTTGCGATGGGTGCCACAGTGAATGGCTTAGCAGAAATCAAAGCGAAGGGAACTCAAGAAGGCTTGCTCGATAAAATGCAACATCGTAAAGATCTTTACACTCTCACTCGCTACGATGAGTACAACTCTTTTGATAGCAGTATTTTCAATTTCACTGTGAAAACATAAAGGTGAAAAAATATAAAATCGAAAAAGGGAAGTTCTAATCAAGACTTCCCTTTTTTTCTTTTCCTAAAACCAAGTTATGCAATTCCGATAGATGTTGAATTTCAAACCTAGGTGACAAATTTTCTGTGGCCTGATTCTTATGGGGATTGAACCAACAACTGTCCACACCGAAATTGTGAGCCCCTAAAATATCCGCTTCAAAACGATCGCCAATCACTAAGGAAGAAGACTTAGAAAATCTTTTCGCCCTCTTTGCACTGTACTCAAAAAATCGCACATCAGGCTTTGCATAGCCACACTCTTCCGAGACACTGACAAAACTAATATAGGGCGCAATTTCTGAATTCTGAATTCTTTGTGTTTGGACGTGATGAATCCCGTTGGTAATGATTCCAATCTCTCCATGTTGACTTAATAACTTGCAGGTTTCGACTGCCGAGTCCATCAGAACAACCTTTTTGGGCAACATATCTAAATAAGTTGCACTGGCATCTTCCGGATTCAGATCTAATTTATTATCAGAAAAAAGACGACGAAAGCGCTCTACTTTCAGATGTTCTTTGCTGGTCTGCGCCTGTTCAAACATCTTCCAAAGACTATTGTTGATGACTTGATATTGTTGATACAGTTCTTCCAGCTTGGAATTGATACCCATGCCTTGTAGCGCAGAGAAAAATGACATTCGCTCTGATTCTTTAAAATTTAACAGCGTGTCATCTAGATCAAATAAAAAAAGATCATACTTCATTCGTCTAGTTTAGCACTGCAGCCCCTCTATGCCAACAAATGAGAGCTAAAAGTCGTTGACCAACAGGAGAGGGCTTCTTAAGAATAAAGTTTTTCAAATAGGCCTTAAAAGAGGGAAGTGTCTCAAATGTATACTATCAAAAAAACTCTTACAAATTCGCCAAAACAACTTCCCTCCCCTGACAAATTAGGCTTCGGTCAATATTTTACTGATCACATGTTCGTAGCGAAATTTAACGAAGGTCAGGGCTGGCACCATACTGAGATTGTTCCGTATGGTCCGCTTTCCATTGAACCAGGCGCCTCAGTTCTCCATTATGGGCAATCCCTTTTTGAGGGTATGAAAGCCTTTCGTCAGGATGATGGCCGGATTGTTTTCTTCCGTCCTGAGTTCAACGGCCACCGACTCGCAGACGGGGCCGCTCGAGTTTGCCTCGAGGCCCCACCGATGGATTTGTTCCTCCAGGGCTTAAAAGAGCTCGTTAGCGTCGATCAACGATGGGTGCCGAGCCACCCGAACACGTCTCTCTATATTCGCCCTACTCTAATTGGAACTGAGTCTTTCTTAGGAGTTCGCCCGTCCAAAGAGACTACTTTTTTTATAATTCTCTCTCCTGTTGGCAGCTACTATGCTGAAGGTGCGCGCCCTATAAAAATTTGGACTGAGGAAACATACCTCCGTGCTGCCCCTGGCGGATTAGGTGCAGTGAAAGCTGGTGCGAACTACGCTGCCAGCCTGAAAGCTGCCCTCGCTGCGAAAGAAAAAGGTTATGCCCAAGTTCTTTGGTTGGATGTAGAACATCAAGGCATTGAAGAAGTTGGCACCATGAATATCTTCTTTGTTTTCAAAAATGAAATCGTCACACCAGCTCTGAACGGCAGCATCTTACCTGGTGGAACTCGTTCCGCGATCATTGAACTTTTGAAAAAGAAAAATCTTCCTTTGGTAGAGCGAAAAATTACTATCACCGAAGTGATCGATAAGCTCAAAAAAGGTGAACTACTTGAAGCTTTCGGCACAGGGACTGCTGCAGTTATTTCCCCTATTGGTGAACTTCACTATCAGGGACATGATTGGATGATCAATAATAATCAAGTGGGCTCATTAAGCTCTACTTTGTACAGTGAAATCACTGGCATCCAGAAGGGTGCTCTTAAAGACGATATGAATTGGATTGTGCCGTTGTAATGGTTTTATAAAAACGCATTGCTCCGTGCGATCATCAACCCTTCAATGTATTCTAGAGTCCTCATTTTAATCTTCTGGGGTGTGAGATATTTCTCATAGTATTTGAAAAGTAGGGTCGCTTTTCCGGGAGGCTCTATGTCCATGAACTTAAAATTTGGTATCTCAGCAAAGTTCTACAAAAATGTTCCAACTTTTTTTGGTGAGACCAGCGGACATATTCAATATCTCGAAACGAACGTCGCCCAATGGATCGGAAAAAAAGGGGCTTTGCCACTGATGATCCCCTCGATCTCTGAAAAAGGGGACTTTCACGCGAATGATCTAGATCCAGCAGGCTATGCCAAAGAATTAGATGCGTTGATCCTTCAGGGTGGAGCTGACGTACATCCAAAGTTATATGGTGAAACTCCTCTCCCCTCACCCTACGAATACGATGAAGCACGAGATCTCTATGAAATGGCCTTGATCGAAGCCTTTATTAAAGAAGGCAAACCTATTCTGGGCATTTGTCGTGGTTTCCAATTGCTCAATGTCTACTTTAAAGGAACTTTACACCAGGATTTAGAGTACAATGGCCTACCCGGGCATTTGAATATTTCAGAAAACAGAAATCACGAACATAAAATCAATCTCGCTGATGGAGGTTTTCTTTCCGAGTTCTACGGCGAAAAAAACAGCGGATCCGTCACATCGATACATCATCAAGGCATTAAGCTCCTTGGGCAAAACTTAAACACTGAAGCGACATCGCCGGATGGACTTATCGAAGCCTTCAGCCATGAAGGTGAAAACTATATTGTTGGCGTTCAATGGCATCCTGAGTTTCACGATGAAAAACAGAATAAACATTTGGATGCGGGCCCCCTACTGGAAAGTCTTTATCGGGCGGCCAAAAATCGAAAATATTTTGGTAGCGCAAAATTAATTAAAAGAAAAAAAATTAAGTTCGGTAATTCTGCCGGACTGTCTTTGGGCGGAGAAATCGAGCTTCAAATTGTTGATGATAAAACTTGGGACCTAAAGCCGATCTGTTCTTTGATCTTAGATGAAATCAATGATCCGACAGCAAGAACCAAAGGTGAGATCTTTCAAAGCATGATCGAGATTGAATCCAGCGTGTGTGACAGTGCTTTGGATGTAGAGAAAGATTGGGCCCTTGAGTTAGAGAGAGCGAGTCTGATCGCGAGAAAACATGGCGCTCGCCTTGGCGGAGCAGGAACACATCCCTTCGGTCTCATATCGGAAAGGATTCTGTCGCCCGACTCCCGCTATCATAAGCTGATGGAAAAGAATCAATGGATTGCGCGCCGGATTGCCATTTTTGGATTGCATGTTCATGTCGGTATGCCAAGCAGAGAAGATGCCATCAGATTCTACCGCTTTTATATGTCTCTATCGCCGCTATTACTTGGACTTTCTGCAAGCTCCCCCTTCTGGGAAGGAGAAAATACTGGCTTGTCCTCAGTGCGTTCTACATTTTTTGAAAGCACTCCAGCGGGTGGGCACCCCCCTTGCCTCTCCAGCTGGCAAGAGTTTGAAGGCTTATTTAATAAGATGTTATCTTCAAGAACAATTGGTTCACACAAAGATCTTTGGTGGGATTTACGCCCTAGTATTGATTACGGCACCATCGAATTAAGAATTTGCGATGTCATGCCAACACTGGAAGAAAATGCCGCCATCGTTGCTTTCGTCCATTTATTGGGGTTAGCTGCCAACGAAGCGCACACCACTGATTTTAAATGGCCAGATCTTTCAGAATGGTCCTACCGTGAAAACAAATGGCGTGCGACTCGCCACGGTTTGGATTTTGATTTTATTGTAAAGGACAACGCAGAAACCATTCCCGCTAAAGACTATATTTTAAGTATTTTAGATGTGCTGGAGCCCTCCGCGGAAATGTTCGGATATCAGCGCTACATGAAGACACTGCGAGAAATTATAGAACTCGGCACTTCGTCCAAAAGACAATTAAAAGTATTTCAAGAAACTGGAGACTTAAAATCTGTCGTGAGTTCTTATGTCGAAGAGTTAAAACAAAACACTCCCCTCTGGAGTCCGGACTCAGGCAGATAAGTTCACCTCCTGCCGTAAAACACGACTGGATCAGCAGGGTTTGATTGACAAGCACTGCTGGTATTCAGTATTTTGAGTTTAAATTCAAATAAATGGGTTTCACTCAAAAAAAATATAAACACGAGTGAAAGTAATCAAATGGTAGGGTCGCCATTTAAATAAAATGGAGATCCTATGGCTGAATTGCAAAGCAAGCTTTTCGATTTATTATTTATTATTGTTCCTGGTATTTTCTTTATTACTCTCTTCTTTATTCTTGAGAAAAAACGAAAGAAATAAAAACTTTCAAATCAAATAAAGATCCAAGTCACCTCGTTCGCTAAGAAGTCATTTTCACAATTATCGTCTCTTACGCGTTCGAGGTTCTTCTCAAACCCAAAACCCTGGAAACAACTGTGAATCTAGAAGTCATTGCGTCGCTCTTTTTTGCTCTTGCCGTTCTACACACATTTCTAACAGCACCGATTTTACGCTATTCCCACCAATTTCCCAAAGACAGCTTTCGTGGAAATATTCTTCATTTTCTAGGTGAAATTGAAGTCGTCTTTGGTATTTGGGCTGCCCTGTTTCTGATTGTCTACGCTTTAACAGAAAGCACGGCATCCGCGATCGGCTACCTTCAAGGAGTCAATTTTGTCGAGCCGCTTTTTATATTTGCTGTGATGACTGTCTGTTCAACCAGGCCCATTTTGCACGCTTGTCGGGTGCTTATTTTCAACCTCAGTCTGGTGCTTAAAAAAATTCTCCCCGTCCCTGAAGTCCTCTTAGAGATATTCGTGATATTAACAATCGGCCCTCTTGCCGGAAGTTTTATCACAGAACCTGCAGCGATGACTGTGACTGCTTTCCTGCTCTTGTCGATGATTAATACAAAAGAAAAGAAAGTGCTCTACAGTTTGCTAGCCGTGCTCTTTGTTAATATTTCTATCGGTGGCTCTTTAACTCCCTATGCCGCTCCTCCTATCCTCATGGTAGCGGCAAAATGGAACTGGGATTTTGCTTATATTTTTTCGAATTTAGGTTGGAAAGCGATGATTGCTGTTGTCTTCAATAGTTTATTTTTTACCGTGCTTTTGCGCAAAAATATTACTTCTGGCTTTATCTCTTTACACGAAATTGAAAAAAGATCCGAAGAAAAGCGCCCGCTTATTCCCGTGGGTGTCACAGCCTTGCATTTGGCATTTTTACTGGCCATCATTCTGACCGCCCATTACGAAAAAGTCTTTCTGGGTCTCTTACTCTTCTTTTTAGGTATTTACAGTGCCACTCGAAAATTTCAGGATACGCTTCGCCTGAAGGAAAGTCTTTTGGTCGCTTTTTTCCTTGGCGGTATTATTATTTTTGGTCCTTTTCAAGCTTGGTGGCTAAAACCATTACTAGCTGAAATGGGAGAAGGCTCCTTATTCATAGGAGCAACAATACTCACTGCCTTCACTGACAATGCCGCCCTCACCTTCTTAGGTGCGCAAGTGGAAGGATTGTCAGAGGCCTCAAAGCTAGCACTTGTCAGCGGTGCCCTGGCTGGTGGCGGCTTGACCATCATCGCCAACGCCCCGAATCCAGCGGGAGTTTCGATTTTACATAAGAAATTTCCGGAGGGACAGATCTCGCCAGTACTGCTCTTGCTATACGCGTTGCTACCCACTTTGATTGCGTGCTCGGTATTTTGGTTCTTTTAGAGAAAAATTTGACAGTGGGTCAGTTAGATCCCGCTGTCATCTTTAATCCAATGATAGAAACCAATAGCAGCCCTAAAAAGAAAATTCTTCCAGGCGTAACAGCCTCTTTAAATAAAACAATACCGAGAATAGCTGCCCCCAAAGCGCCTATCCCCACCCACACACCGTAGGCTGTTCCAATTGGCAATACCGTTGCTGATTTTGCCAACAAAAACATGCTTCCCGCCAAAGCCAAAAGGGTCAGAAGACTGGGCGTGAGCCGAGAAAAACCTTCGGTGTATTTCAATCCTATGGCCCATCCTGTTTCCAGAAGCCCCGCTATCACTAAAAGAATCCATGCTGTCGTTGGTGTCATACCCTATTTATGGCGGCTTACAAAGCAAAGTCAATTTTCAACTGACAAACAAACCCGGTACGGCCCTTGACCGCCCCCTCGACTTGGCATAATTTGCGCCCATGCAAAAGCTTAAAGTATTCCTATCAGACAGCTTCAATCCTCATCTCAACCTGGCCACGGAAGAATGGATTTTTCACAACCTAGATCCCTCACAACAAGTTCTTTTCCTTTGGCGCAACGAAAACACCGTTGTTATCGGAAGAAATCAAAATCCTTGGTCTGAGTGCAATCTTGAAAAGATGAAAAGCGAACAGGTCCATCTAGCCCGTCGCACGACAGGTGGCGGTGCTGTTTTTCAAGATTTAGGAAATACCAATTTCACATTTCTTTCTCCGCGTGAATCCTACAAGCGTGAAAACAACGTTCAAATTATATTTGATGCCTTGAAGAACTTTGGCATTCAGGGCGAAGCTTCAGGCCGCAATGATTTGTTGATTCCTTTTGCTGATGGTCCCAGAAAATTCAGCGGCAGCGCCTATCGCGAAAAGAAAGATCGAGCCTTTCACCACGGCACGCTGTTGCTTCACGCCGATTTAACTCGTTTAGGAAATCTTCTCACCCCCAACCCGAAAAAGCTTCAGGCGAAAGGGAAGGAATCCGTTCGAGCTCGCGTCGCCAATCTTAGCGAAATCGCTGCGGACCTGAAACACGAACACATCGTGGAAAAAATGATCGAGTCCTTTGAAAGTTTCTATAAGGCCAAAGCAGATATTGAATATCTCAATTTGCAGAGCTTGCAGAACTTACCAGAACTGAAAGCACAATACGAACTTCTCAGCTCGTGGGACTGGCTTTACGGCAGTACTTTAGAGTTCAGCCACAAGATGGATGAGTACATGTCTTTGGGATTTTTCGATTTTCATTTTCAAGTTGAAGATGGAGTCATCAAGGATCTTAAAATCTTTACTGACAGCCTATACCCACAGTTGATTGAAGAGCTCACCGTGGCATTGCGTGGTCAACCTTATCGCAGCGAAAGTATTCAAACTTCTGTTGCAGCACTCCGAACCAAGTACCCCGATCTTGCGGACGGCCTGACAGAGCTGGAAAATTGGCTCTGTAAGCAAATCGAGATCTAATTCAACGGCTCGCTGCGCCTAATTCAGAGCCATTTTCGCTTCCACTATTGACCGACCCCAATGGCCCAAGCTAGCTTGGGCCATTGTTTTTAACACACATTACACACCGCAATGCAAAAAGGTACGGCGTACCTTTCGGGTGGAGCGGGGTTAGTTGGAGGAAAAATGGCTGAGTATATCAATCCGGATTATGTTCCAGAACCAGAGAAAATGAATGTGAAAAAGGGACTTGAGGGCGCTGTTATCGATACGTCTTCTGTTTCTAAAGTGAATCCTGATACGAACTCGTTGATCTATCGTGGTTACCCTGTTCAGGATTTGGCTGAAAACTGTTCATTCGAAGAAGTGGCTTACTTGTTATACAATAACGAGTTGCCGAATGCAGCTCAACTAGCTGACTTCACCAAAAAAGAGCGTGGCTACCGTGATATTTCAACGACTCTTTTAAATGTTATCAAAGCTCTTCCACAAAAATGTCATCCGATGGATTCTATTCGCACAGCGGTTTCTTTCCAAGGTTGCGAAGATGGACGTATTTGGGATTCTTCTCCTGCAACAGACATGGATAAAGCCATCCAATTGTTGGCGAAAATTCCAACGATGGTTGCTGCAGACTACCGCTTCAAAAAAGGTTTGGATTTTATTCCTCCAAAAGCGGATCTTTCTATCGCAGAAAACTTCTTCCACATGTGCTTTGGTAAAGTTCCACAAAAAGAAGTTGTTAAAGCTTTTGATGTGTCTTTGATCCTTTACGCTGAACACAGCTTCAATGCTTCTACTTTCACAGCTCGTGTAGTGACTTCAACTCAATCTGATCTTTACTCTGCAACAGTTGCGGGTATCGGCGCGTTGAAGGGACCTCTTCATGGTGGAGCTAACGAACAAGTTATGCACATGATGATGGAAATCGCAGATCCTGCAAAAGCTGAACAGTGGATGTTGGATGCTTTGGCTCAGAAGAAAAAAGTGATGGGCTTCGGTCACCGTGTTTATAAATCTGGCGACTCTCGCGTACCAACAATGAAGAAATACGCGCAAGTGATGGCTGATGTGATCGGCGATCAAAAATGGATGCAGATGTACAACAGCTTGGAAAAAGTCATGGTAGACAAAAAGAAGATCTATCCAAACTTGGATTTCCCAGCGGGTCCTGCTTACTACATGATGGGCTTTGAAATCGACTTCTTCACTCCTATTTTCGTGATGGCTCGTACCACTGGTTGGTCTGCTCACATCATGGAGCAAGCTGCGAACAACCGTATCATTCGTCCATTGAGTGAGTACGTTGGTCACGAACAACGCAAAGTAACACCTATCAGCGAACGCAGATAAACTGACTATTACTTTTTGAGTAATGACGAAAAGGGATCCGAACAGGATCCCTTTTTTTTATTGAGTGAAATAATGTTGCAAAAACGGTCCGTGTCGCTTGAAATATTTCCGCACCTAGAGGAGATCGCATGAAGAAGGTATTTCTTGCATTCTTGTTTTTAACAGCCTGCGCCCAGACCCCACAAAAAAAGTCTGAAAACAACGCAGAAACTTCCGTCGTTAATATATATCACTCCCCTATTCATGCCCGTGGCATCGATTTCAATACATCACTACAAAATATCGCCTTTGGTTCCTGCTTCAACCAAGACCAACCAACACCTATTTGGAAAACCATTAGCAGCATCCAACCCGATTTGTTTTTATTCTTAGGTGATAATGTCTATGCCAGTCACAGTTCACAACAACCCATAGCCGAACAGTATCGCAAATTAGATCTTGTGCCTGACTATCGTGCCCTCCGCGAAACAGTCCCCTTCATGGCAACCTGGGATGATCATGATTTTGGCCTGCGCGACGGCGGTAGCGACTGGAGCGGTAAAGAAAATGCTCGACGGGACTTCTTGAACTATTGGGCTTATGTCCGCCATAGCATTCCCTTGGAGCAAGGGGGCATTTATCATTCTAAAGTGATTGGACCCAAAAAGCAGATGGTTCAGATTCTCATGCTGGACACGCGGTACTACCGAAGCCCCCTTAAAGAACGCCCAGGCAATGAAGGCAAAGCTTTTGATTACGAGCCCAGCAATGAGGGCACGATCCTAGGTGAGGAGCAATGGCAATGGCTTGAAAGACAACTGAAACAACCGGCGCAAATTCGTCTGATTATCAGTAGCATTCAACTGATCGCTAACGAGCCAAAATATGAAAAATGGGATAATTTTCCGAAGGAACGACAACGCTTTTTTGATCTTCTTCGTAAAACCCAAGCTAAAAACGTCGTGATCTTAAGTGGAGATCGCCATGCTGCAAGTATCGCAAAAGTAGATATAAAATCTTATGGCCCCTTGTACGAAATCACGTCTAGCGCACTGAATCGCCCAAATAACTTTGAGGATAAAGACAGCCATTACATTGGTTCCGCTTTTAACAAGGAAAACTTTGGTTTGGCTCAAATTGACTGGAAAAAAAAGATGATGAAATTTGAAGTCCGCGATATTAACGGCACGACCGTGAACTCCGTCGATATTAAAATAAAATAGTTTTGCACCCAGGAAGGTCCACTAAAAAAGAGGACCTTCCCATTTTCCAAAAGCAGCGCAACTCTTACTTATCTAAAAGGCCCCAATCAATACTCGCCCCTGTTTGTTTTTTAGAAATCTGCGTACCAAACAACGTCTGAACCCATAAAACAATTTCATCGACAGCGGATTCCAAACGAGTCTCGTCAACCACGACGGTCGGAATTTCTAAATCGCGAGTCACATTTTGAGAATCATCGAAAGGTCCTTGAACTAAGACGAGCCCTTTGCAAAGTTGAGTTTCCCGACAAACTTGCGCCATGAACTCGGCCCCCACGCTGATACCGACACCGACAATCTTGTCTCTATCGACTGCCGAATGAGCACTTAAAAAGGTAAGCCCCGCTTTGATGTCTTCCATTCTTTTATTTGGCGACTCCCAGGGCTGAGGAGCTCCCTCCTCTTCACCAAAATAGTTGTGATCCATTATCAAACAGGAGAATCCTTCCTGACTGATCTCTCGGGCCAGATATTCTGCCACTCGTGATGTAGCTCCGGTCATTGAGCTCTCAAAGAGTAAGGTTGGAAGTGAAGTGTTTGAATTTTCAGGTATGTAGAGAATGCCCTCAAGCATGCGTCCCTGTGATACGAAATGTACAGTGAGTTTCATAGTCGCCCCCCATCCCTTTAACCTAAAGCCAAAAGGAATGAAGGACACAAACTTTTAGATGGAATTGCAACAATACAAGCATTCGATTCAGAGCCTCACAATCTCCGAATGCAAGACTGCTAGATCTCACAAAGTTCGATAGAATGCCCATCTGGATCCAAAACAATGGCTTTCTTACCATCAGGCATTTCCGTGGGATCTAAAATACAAATGGCCCCGGGAACCTTAACCAACTCTTCGATAGCCTTCTCAAGCTCTGTTATCTTAAAGCCCAATTGCAGGTTCGGAATAATGGAGTTCTGAACTTTGTTAATTGAATACAAGGAAAACTCAACACCATTGTGGACAGCTCGGTGAACCTCGCTGCCCTTCTCTACTTTTGACACGGTAAATTGAAAACCGATGATTCGGTAAAAAGCCAGCATGTCCTGTAGATGAGAGGTATTTATTGTGATAGACGTAATTAGCAAACCCATTCGTTTATTATGTGAATCGAGACGGTATGAAACAAGAGAAAATTTTCCTAAAAGACTATAAATCGCCTGCTTTTGTGGTCGAGTCTGTAAACCTCGACTTCAACCTCAACGACGACTTTTGTCGAGTTGTAGCAAAATCACAGATCAAAACCCTCTCAAGCGGCGCCGAACTGCGCCTCAATGGAGAAGAATTAAAACTAATTTCTGTTAAGATAAATGGCCAGGCCCTTTCTGCAGACCACTATCAAATGACAGAAGATGAACTCATCATCGCCTCCACCCCAGATGCATTTTTGTTAGAAATTGAGACGGAGCTTGAGCCTCAAAACAACACGTCCCTTGAGGGTCTCTATAAATCAAATAATATTTTTTGCACCCAATGCGAAGCTCAAGGCTTCAGAAAGATCACTTATTTCTTTGATCGCCCCGACGTCATGACTTCTTACTCAGTGACTATCGAAGCTGACAAAAGAAAATACCCTGTCTTGCTCTCGAATGGCGACCGCATCAAAATCGAAGACTTGGGCAATGGCCGCCACAAAGCTTATTGGAAAGATCCACATAAGAAGCCTTGTTATTTATTTGCCCTCGTCGCTGGTGATCTCGGAGTGATTCAAGATACTTTTATGACCAAGTCAGGACGTAAAGTGAACTTGGAAGTTTATGCAGCCCACGGCAAACAAGACCGCTGCTGGCACGCCATGGAGTCACTAAAAAAATCCATGCAGTGGGATGAAGAGGCTTTTGGCCTAGAGTACGACCTGAACGACTACATGATCGTGGCAATTGATGATTTCAATGCTGGAGCGATGGAGAATAAGGGTCTTAATATTTTCAACTCACGTTTGGTTCTCGCAGACTCCAACTCTGCCACAGATACGGATTTCCATAGTATCGAATCTGTTGTGGCTCACGAATACTTCCATAACTGGACAGGAAATCGTGTCACTCTTCGCGACTGGTTCCAGTTGTCTTTAAAAGAAGGTCTGACTGTATTCCGTGATCAAGAATTCTCAGCGGACATGACTGATCGTGGAACACAAAGAATCGAAGATGTGGATTCTTTGCGAGCTGGTCAGTTTGCTGAAGATGCAGGCCCCAACGCTCACCCGGTCCGCCCCGAGTCGTGCATGGCTGTCGACAACTTCTTTACGATGACCATTTACGAAAAAGGCTCGGAAGTCATTCGTATGATGCAAACAATCGTCGGTCGCAAAGGCTTCCGCAAAGGGATGGACGAATACTTCCGTCGTCATGATGGACAGGCAGTGACCACCGAAGATTTTGCCGCCGCTATCGCCGAACCCAACGGCAAGGACTTCACTCAATTCCGTCGTTGGTATCATCAAGCAGGAACTCCTGTGGTTTCTGTTCAGGAAAAGTACGACGAAAACAAACAAGAATATCACCTGACGCTGGAGCAAGACTGTCCTGCGACTCCAAATCAACCCACCAAAGAGCCGTTCCACATTCCTTTGATGATGGGTTTATTGGATAAACAAGGTCATGAACTGCCACTGAGCTGTGATCAGATCGAGATCAACTCAGATGGAAAGCATGTGATCGAGTTCAAAGACAAAAAACAGACATATGTCTTTAAAGGCCTGAAAGAACGTCCGGTTCTTTCTATCTTGCGTGAGTTTTCAGCGCCGATTCATTTGAAATGGGAAGCTTCTCAAGACGATTTATACTTCTTGATGGAGAAAGATACGGACTCTTTCAATCGTCGTGAAATGGCTCAGAAGTTGGCTCTTCAAACTTTGCACACTTTGATTCAACAAGCACGCAAACAGCAAGCGCTTGTCGTGGATAATCGTTTTGTAAAAGCAATGAGCGCGATTATTTGCGATGAAAAAATGGATCCTGGTTTCAAGGCCAAAATGTTGCAATTGCCAAGCCCTGCGATCTTAGCGCAAGAGGAAGAAGTTCTAGACGCCAGTGCCTTCCATGAAGCGCGCTTGGCTTTGCGTAAAGCCATTGCCCTTGCAAACCGCACTGAGCTTCTTGCAATCTATAAACAGTTCCACGGTGTCGAACCAAAAAGTCGCAACACCAAAGTGTTTGGCCATCGTTTGTTGAAAAACCAAGCTTTGGGTTATTTGGCTGAGCTGAATGACCCTGAATTCACCACCCTTATTGATTCACAATATTGGAGTGCACAAAATATGACGGATCGTATGTCTGCAATGATGCTATTAGCAGACAGCGAAACTTCACAACGCGAAAAAGCTCTTCAACACTTTTATGAAGAATGGAAAGCGGACTCCGTTGTGATCAACAAATGGTTCACCGCTCAAGCAATTGCAAGTCGTCCTCAGACCTTGGAAGATGTGAAGGCATTGACTAAAAATCCTGCTTTCAATATCACGAATCCAAATAACGTCTACTCGCTTCTTCGTTCATTTGGTTCGAACTTGGTGCGCTTCCACGATCCGAAGGCCAATGCCTACGAATTTTACGCCGACATGATTCTTGAAATCGATGCTAAGAATCCACAAGTTGCAGCTCGCCTTTGTGCCGCATTCAACTTTGTGAAAAAATTAGAACCGTCGATGAAAGAAAAGGCGTTAAATCAGATCAAACGCATGGTCGCGGTAGAGACTCTATCCAAGAACTCTCGTGAGCTTTTGCAGTCGGCATTGATCTAAAAATGCCACCAAAATGAACCCTAGAATCTTCCTGATTCTGGGGTAATAAAAAAGGCACAGTGAACAGTGCCTTTTTTATTTCTAAACTGTTAAAACTATTTCGTTCTACAATGCTGCAAAAATTCTTCACGAGTTTCCTGACGTGTCTTAAAGTGCCCACGAAGATCTGATGTCGATGTCGTGCTCGTCGTGTCTTCAATCCCACGCATGATGACACAATAGTGTTTGGCATTGATATGAACGGCCACATGGGAAGTTCCTAAGATATACTGCAAGCAATCAGCGATCTGCTTCGTCAATCGTTCCTGCACTTGGGGACGACGCCCGAAATACTGCACAATGCGATTTATTTTAGAAAGTCCAATCACTTTTTTATTTGGAATATAGGCCACTGTTGCGAAACCATCGATCGGCAAAAAGTGATGCTCACAAAAAGAACGACAACTGATGTTTTGTACCACAATCATCTGGTCATATTTCATTTTGTTATCAATCACAGTCATTTTCGGAAAGTTCTTAGGATCTAGGCCGCCAAAGACTTCATTGACATACATTTTCGCAACACGCATCGGCGTTTCACGTAGACTATCATCATCCAAATCCAAACCTAAAATCTGCATGATCTCGCCAAATTTTTCCGTGATCTTTTCAATTTTTTGCGAGCTTTCAAGGCCCGTGTCGATCATCGGTGTCGGGCGAACATTTGCGAGTATTTTTCGCACAGCCTCTGGAACTTCTGGTGCATATTCATAAGAGGCGGAAGAGGTCTTGAGAGAGGTCTTTTTTTGCGCTTTTTTTGCCATAACACTTCCTTTAATGGAAAACCCATCTTATGCACTAAATTTAAACTTGGAGAAAGCTTAAAACGTAGATTTTTATTGATTCTGAGAGATGGTCCAATAGAATTTAACCTATTGTGACATATTTGAAAAATCATCCAAAGCTTATCCTTCTTATATCACTACTTTTCACCTCGGTAACCCAGGCTTATCCTGATTTTATCGGCTACAGTTACTCCTCTTGCATCACCTGCCACTATAATGGTCACGGCGGAGGCGCCCTCAACGACTACGGTCGTGCTCTTTATGCGACAGAAATCACGGCGCGCCATGTTTTCTCGAAAAAAACAGACGAAGAAGAAGTTGCGGCTATGTCGGGCTTTCTGGGCTCAACCCAGATGCCTTGGTGGATTCGGCCCGGACTCAAATACCGTGGTCTTTGGTTGCAAATGGACCCGGGATCGAAAAGATCGCTCGATAAATATATCAGCATGCAAAATGACGTGAATCTCACCCTTTTTGCGGATAAACGGCAAAATTTCACCTTGGTCACAACAGCCACCTATACAGGCCTTGAGCCTTACTATGGAAAAGTAAATACATGGTTCATGAAGGAATATTACCTGCGCTATAAACACAGCAACAACCTTTGGATGTATTTAGGCCAGCTCGACAAAGTCTTCGGAATTCGCAATGTGGATCATACTGCCGTGAACAGAAAAGCCATCACGCTGGGACAGTTCGACCAGTCACAGGGTTTTGTGGGGCATCTGACCTATCCAGAATGGGACTTTGCCTTCAATGGCTTTTTAGGCAACGCGGCCCAAGAGGATGCCGAAAAACAAAAAGGGTTTTCACTCAGTGGCGAGTACCAACTTTATGAAAAATTCAAAATTGGCGGTTCTTTCTTAAGCTCTGCCAGCGATCTGACTCGCTGGAAACTTTTGGCCTTCCATACTCGCATGGGACTTTCCAAAGGTTCTGCTATCATGACCGAAATGGGCTTGAAAGAGAAAACGGATAAGAAAACAAATGATCCTGCCATACTCGGGACCTATTTACTCGTTGAGACTCTAGTCAGTCTTGGGCGCGGTTACAATTTACTTTCGGTGGTTGAGCATAGCAAATCAGATATCAACGCTTCCTCTCCGGAAAATATTAAATGGAGTTTAGGCGCCATGATCTTTCCTCTCCCTCGCACTGAGTTTCGCTTTATGGCCACCAATGCGAAGACTTATGCAGAAACGTCGGGTACCCAGGATGCTTGGGCTTTACAAGGACAGTTTCACCTCTCTTACTAGGAGTCTTTCATGAAAAAAATATTTCTTATTTTACTGTTAAGTTTCGTGACTACTTCTACGGCCTTGGCGCAAGAAGAGGGAGAAGAGAGCGGCGGAAAACCAATGAAGTCTTATGCTGTGTGGGGCCTCAGCTTATCCTCAATCCAGTGGAATGAAACATTTAAACTTCAGCAAGGACTGACCTTTGCTGAAGATTATGCAAATTATAGCGGCATGATTGTCACTCTTCAGCGAGAGGTTAATCACCCAGCGTGGGGATGGTCCATCGGGCTCTTCGCAGGATCAGGTCACGCGGTTGGTGGCGGAAACGCGCAGACTATAACTTATCAAAAAAGCAAAGTACCGTTCAGTGTCTCTGGAATTAGCCCTCGACTTTTCAATCGTCTTTCCGCACGAATCAATGCGGGAATCAGTTTGAATGCTTTCATAAATGATATCACTTGGCCCACCACCTCTGCAGATATTATCATCGATGCGGGAAGAAAAATGAATGCGACGGCCTTGTTTGATTTAAATGCGAGAGTGTTCAGAAATTGGGACTTCTACACTGGGATCGGCCCCCTTGGTGAAGGGGCCACCTTATGGAAAATTGGTGTGAATTATCGCTTTTAAGGTTTCACAGGTACTGAAACCAAAAGTGTGATTTCATCTTCGACACCGACACCCATATAATTGATATCGCCGATACCGAAGTCACTGATTTTGAGTTTAAATTTAGCTTTCAAAGTTTTGCCGTCAACTTTATAAGATCCGGCGATATCTTTCTCGATACCACGAATTTTAATCTTACCGGTCCCCTTACCGCCCTTGCCGGTGGCAGACACTAAGATGGCCTCTGGATATTTTTTAACATCCAAATGCTTTAGCGTGTGTTTATCACGCAGCTCGACTCCAGTTTTTAAGCTCTTTAAGTTAACGACAATATTTTCTGCTGAAACTGTGTCACCTTTAACAATAGCTTCGCCTGAAACATCCGACGTTTTCGCTTTGAAATCTCCCATAGGATTTAAAACCACGTCGACAACCACACTTTGTGCCATCGCTGCGCAGGAAAAACTCAATGTTAGAAACATTGCTGCAAATATTCTCATGTTACCTCTCCTCTTGTTGTGTTTATAAAAGTATATTTTGAGTTTAACTAAAGACTATTAATCCAATCCTCAACCGCTTTGGTCTCTGCAGAAGAAAAACCAGCATCTGTTGGCATGTTTTGAGGCCCAATGCCGGATGCATTTTTCAAACGGTAGTAGAGCTTCGAGGCCTGAGCATTACCTTTCACGATAATCCCCTTTGTGACAGCTTTGGAGGCCGTCAGACCCACCAAATCCGGCATCGTACCTCCAGCCTTATGACAATGGATACACTTAGCATCGACGACGGCCTTGGCCGCCAAAAACTCAGGTGTCTCTTTCACTTCTCCACCCGATGGAATCAGCGAAGGATCTAAAACAACATTGGCAATCAAGTTGTTTCCCGCAACGTAGCGAGACATCACGTTCATTTCTTCTAGACTCAACTTTGCTTTTTGCGGAAATAAAGCCCCGCCAGCATAGACGACATACTCGTAGACATTTCCAGAGGTCGGAGCCGACGAAACCACTTTTTTCATAGGCTCAAAAACATTGGGTGCCCCCGACTTCACGATAGTTCCGGACTGCATAACCCCATTGACCATCAATTTGATCTCAGAAACATAACGACCAAAGGCCGCTGCGATAACCATCTTTTCACCGACTGAAGGCACTTCGACCTCCAGATATTCTTCATAATCAACACTCAAAGTGTGCTTTCGAGTGGCTCTAATCTTACCGTCAACCACGGCAACACTGCACTCTTCAACAATCTCATTGGGATCTTCAGGAAGCTCTGTATTTATCTTAAGAAGAGTCCCCGTCGCTGACGTATCCGCAGCTATGACGAAAGACCATTGATCGGCATCTACAATTTCCTTGTTCATGAAGTTGGGCTCACCTGGTTTGGACCAAACGGCCAAGGTGGGAGCACTCAAAAGACCGGGAAGAACTTTATCATCAAGAGCCTTTGTCGAACCAATCAGCCCTTGCTCAAATAAGACTTCATCTTGCAGCTCAAAGCCGCCGCCACAGTTCTGAAAACTAAACACTAAAAGAGCACTGATGCCTATAGCGACTAGACTCATTTTGCCTTTTATCCCCATCACTCCCCCAAACATTTTTAGTGTAGCCCCCAGCATCACTGATCGCAAACTTGAAGTACTTTGTGTCTCACTTTGATCCATGTAAAAGATGTTATGCGATCAATGTCCAGTCGCGACCGCAAAGCTACAGTTTCAATTTGAAAACGTCGATACTCCTTTTATGAAGTTCTTAGTTCTGTTCATTATGGTTTTTCTAATCCCTCTGATGGGACATTCTGTTTCTATCCTTAATATTAAAGGTGATCGCGTTCTATTAGATTTAGATGGCGAAGACTTGCAACCTGGGGACCGTCTGGTCGCCGCCTCTTCTTCAGGCAAAGGAAAAGGCCTCATGCAAATCAAACAAGTCAAAGGCAGTAAGGCTATTGCTACAATTATCAAAGGTAAAATTGAAGTCGGCTACGAGATCGAAAAAGATGAAGCTAAAAAGAACGAAGAATCCTCTGATGAGGAGTTAGAATTAGAGGAAGAACCAAAACCAAAAAAGAAAGCCAGCAAAAAGAAGTCGCGCAATCCTAAATCAGCCTGGGGATTGGTCGTGGGCATGGCTTCCAATAGTATGACTGTCAAACCCGGGAACACCACAACAGCGCTCAGCGGATCGAGTACGAATATCACGGGTTTTTACCAAAGGGAACTCGATGGTTCACTCAGTGTTCGCATCCTAGGAGGATCCTACAATCTGATAGCCAGTGGGCCTTCAAAAGATATCTCAGCCTGCACCCCTGGTGGTTGTAAAGTTGAAATTAGTTATATGGGTATGGAAAGTTTGGTTCAGTATTCGATGATCAAAAACTCGAACTTGAATCTCTGGGCTGGAGCAGGTCTAGGAGTTCTTTTTGCCAGCAGTAACAGCAGTAACGTTCTGAAAACTTCAACTATGAGTTCCACTTTTCTTGCTTCCCTCGGGGGCGACTGGAGTATCAGCAAAGATATGTTCCTGCCACTATCGGTAGATTACGTCATATTTCCTGACAATAGCACTTCAACAGCAAGTCAGATGGTTATTCGGTTTGGCTTTGGAAGTCGGTTTTAAAAAAAAAGCACCTGCGAAGGTGCTTTAAAAACTCAATAAAGATAATTTTTCTATTTATTGCACTGACATCAAGTAATCTGATGAAGTCTGAATCCAAGATGAAAACGCATCAACTCGAGCAAAAACTGACAACATAAAACATTTCGGCGTTAGAACTGTTGGCAACGAATCGCCACGACTTGCAACACCTAATAAATAAAGCTGACCATTCACCTCAAGATAAGCAGGTCCACCAGAGTCTCCGCTGCAAATACCTTTTCTAATAGATTGATCTAGGACTATTTCAGTTCTGCCATACAATGCTTGCTCTACTTTTAAATCTGTCGTGCGCAAAACACCTGCACCTTTTTTAATGCCCCAAGCCCAGTTCAATCCGTAACCTGCAACGACAACACGCGTGCCCTTCTGGATTACAGAAAAATCTTTTAACAAAGGTGCTGGTGCGAAACCAGAAGGCAGCCCGCCAGAGAAACGGATGACCGCAACATCATGCATGTCTTCATAGTTATTATTGTAATTAGGATGAACGACTGACTTCACGACGGGACGAACGAGGCTCTGATCCTTTTGACCAAAATCACGACCAAAATAGACGATCATTTTGTCTGAATTCGGTGTCACACAGTGAGCTGCTGTCAAAACCAATTGATCAGAAATCAGAGTCCCTGTGCAAAGAGATTGAGAACCACTATCATACAAACCTACTGTCGAACGACTGACGGAGCTACCTGCTTGAACTTTATCTCCACCAATGACACCTTGCTGTTGTTCGCCCATCTGAATATTCGATACGGGTGCATTTTCACTACAAGCAGCAAGAAAACTTGCGGCTAAAATAAGACTCGAAATCTTTTTGATCATAGAAAAACTCCTCAATTGAAGGGAGCTTCTACCAAAACTAAATGGATAAGTCCTACAATTACGCACACCCAAAAAAAAATTCTTATATGTACAAATAATGATCAAATGATCTGACCAACACAAAAGCATCCGTTTACACAGTTTGTGGATTAATAAAAGATGTCCTTATTCCTTTTTATATATAGCCATGTCCTTCGCCTCCACAAACTGTCAATTTCTGTCAAAAGTGCGCTTTTTGACACCGCAAGATCACCGAAACCTCAATATTTTAGATCTGATATTTTTTCGCATTGGATTCTTTTTTGCATCGTCACCAGCGGACACTCGTAATCTCAACCGATGAGGTGTAAATGGAGCGTAGGATTCCTTGTCTAAAAATGATGTTGCCGTTACTGCTGGCCTTCCAAAGTGGAAACACTTTAGCGGCAGAACGTTTGCCATTACTAGAAAAAAAACACCTCCTGCCTAATGCGGTTCAACTCCAAATCACTCCTCGTGGCATGAATTATTTTGATTCAAAGTTGAGTGATATTTTAGGGAATCTAGGCGTCAAGCTGGACGAGGGTTATTTTCCAGCGATGAAATACACTTTTGAAAAAGACATCAACCCTGATGACTACCTGGAAACGGAACCCGATGCCGTCAAAATGTACAAACAAGTTCGAGATCTTTTGACTCAATGGCTTGTTGGTTTTTCGATGAACAATCATCGACCTGTCATTGAAATTGGCGAATCCGGATATATTGCTCAGTTCTCTCGCTTCGGTCTCGTCACGGACGAAGCCCTCATGAATGTTTTGGGCAAAAGAGACGGTGCAATTCTAGCGATCGAACTTGAAGTAAAACAACTTTCTATTCTCACGAACTCAGTCTTAGCTTGGGACCTAAATAATGAATATCTCGGAAAAGCCGGTGGCGAAAACGTCACCATCACAGCAGGCAGTCCTGAGACTCCTCTGAAAGTCCGCCTCCCGTTTTATATTCGTATGAATAATCAAGGTGGACTTGAGTTCGAAGCTTTAGAAATTAACAACAACCTGAACCAAATCCCGTTGGCAATTAAATATGAAAAGCTGATAGTTCCGGTTTTTGCTATCGAGATTAATGGAAAAAAGTTTTATTTAAACAACACGGAAGTCGACAAGCTTTTCCAATCTCAAGCGCCGATGATTCTTGAAAAAGTCCGTGAAAACCTGGGCGACTTTGCGAGAAAACAGTTGCCCATTATGCTCAACGAAAAAGCCAAAGAATTCCTAGGCGGTTCTTTGGAACAAGTTCAAGACATGATCCCCCCTGGAAAAGAAGACTATGACACTCGTCCTAATTTTAAATGGGGTTTGCAGTTACAAAATATCAATTTGAAAAAATCGCTGAATATTGACCTCACGGCCTATATTGAAGATGCAACAAATCCTGCGAGTGCACCGGTCAAGTCACACGCTTCTCGTGGGGCTCCTTCTTTTGCTGTCATTCCGCAAAGTTCCTATGATCTTGCATTGAGCGTCGACCGAGCTTTGATCAATCGTGTTCTGCAACTGAGTTTTGAACGCAAAAATTTTGAAAAAATTCCGCAGTCAGATGGTTCCATTTTGAAACTCAAAGCCGCACCTTTGATAGATTCCGTAAAAATACCGGCCAATGTTGCGTTGAAACCCGAAGAAACCTTCGTCAAGTTGCGCGTTTCGGTCGAAAACAATCCTGGATCGGTATTCTTAAAAGATACTATCATTATTGATTTCGATATCATTGCAAAACTTCGCCAATTGAGCGATAAGAGCGGCATGCAACTCGCACTCTATTCGATTGATCTCGATAGTATGCACCTCGACGACAAATACATCACGTGGGCCGGCGCCCTCTTCAAAGGCAAAGTTCGCCAAGGTGTGAAAGACGAGTTGGCTAAACGAAGTGCAGGTTGGAAGGTGAATAACGAAATTATTCCCGGAAGTCTGCCACTTCCACCCGAAGTATTAGGAATTAAATTAGATATTAATCGCATCGTCATGGACCCCAATGGACACCTGGTCATGTACTTAGATTACGCGAAAACAGGAGCAAAAAAATGAGATCGCTTAAACTTATCATCATCAACGCACTCACGCTGATCATCGGATTAGGTATTATGAGTGGATCTGTTTCTCATCGAAACGCAGAAGCAGCAAGATTTGAATCTATCCCCTCTCTTCAGGTGAACCAGCTTGGAAACTATCGCGGACAGTACTTAACAGTTCTTTATGCTGTTGGCTCTCGTCCCTTTATTTCTACAGACTCAACGCAAATCACTGTTTCTCAAGTAAAAGAAGCCAGAACTGTCTACATCTCAGATGATGTTATGAGCCTGCCACCAGTCCAGGTTGAAAAAGAAGGTTTCAGACCTTCTTACAATGTTATTATTTTCGTTATCTCACCTCAGCCGAACTACAGCTGGATCAATGCCGATGGCAGCATTCCACAAGGCATGGCCGTCACGAACAATCATATGATTTCGTTGGTCAATGCGATTAATAAAAGTGACGTCGATAGCATCATCTCCTCTCAAGGGGAAGCTGCGATCTTTCGTGTTAACTTAACTAAGTAAGAACAAATTCAATTTGGGAGGCGGCTTCAACGCCGCTCTCCAGTGCCCCCTGCAACGTCCCAGGGAATTCAATGCTTGTGTGCTCTCCTGCAAATAGGAAATGCCCTGAGTATTCAGCCTCTCCAGCCACACCTTTAAATTTCATAAATTGTCCAGGCTTGAAGTAAGCCATAGAACCTTCAGCCCATTTCTTTTGTGTCCAGTTGATTAAGGCGCCCAAAGATCCACCAGAAGGTAACACGTCATAAAAATGTTTTAAGTCGTTTAGAAGCACATTGCCAAAATCAGCGTTCGCAATCTGTCCGTTCTTACCACCACACTGAAAAGTCATCAGCCCCTGATCGGTCGTCTGAGAACGCCCAGAGTCCCATAGTTTCTGCGTAACAAAGTCCCCGGTAAAATTACCCAGATTCGCCGGCATTTTTCCCTTTTTTTGTCGCCAGAAAGGGTTCGGAAAAACCACAACCCCCTTGCTGTGAGACGCATATTTTTGGTTGCGAATATTGTCCAATTTTGCAGCAGAAAACTGCATTCGCTCCAACCCTTTCACATTTTTTAGCTTTGAAAATGGAATTGTGCAGATCACGTTTTTAGCCGAAAACCTTTTTACTCCTGTTGGCGTGGAAAAAGTGAACTCGAAAACTTGACCTTTCTCAGAAATTTCTGTCAGAGCATGATTCATTTTAACAAAATGTTCTGGCAATACTCCCGCCACTCGACTTCCCAAGGTCTGCATTAATTTAGTTAATCCACCTTCCAGACGAAACTGAGAATCCGTGCGCAACAAGGAACTCCCCTGCTCATCTAAAGTCTCTAAAAAGTGCAAAGAGGACTGTTCCGAGGAATCAACACCAAATCGCGCCACAGCTTGCACTTCAATAAGCTTTAACACAGTAGGATCAACTTCATTTCCCCACGACGCGAGCAAATCTTTTAAAGACAAGCTGTCGTAGTATTTCGATCTTTCGAAAGACAAGGCCTCTTTATAAGTCAAAGCCACCTTTTGATCTCGATACAAATCCGATCTGACACGTTGTAAAGGCTTCTGCAATTGTCTGAGTAAAGGCAAGATATCCTTCACGCGATAATTTTTATCCGCAAAGCGAAAAAAATGAGGCTCAAACCCTGCACTCGCGACAACTTCCTGTGTTGATAAATTGAGTTCCTTAGCAAACCTATGAACCTGCGAATGCTCTTGCGCAAAAAACTCTGCTCCAAGCTCGGCAATAAGATTATTGTTCGAAGAGACGTTTACTGACTGAACACGTCCACCGACTCGTGACGAAGCTTCAAAGACGCGAAAAGGAATTTTCCTCTTTTTTAGTTCGTAGGCAGCGGCAAGCCCCGCAGCTCCGGCACCTAAGATCACCACTTCGTTTTGAAGATTTCCAGTGTCTCCCATAAAGTATCGGTCCAAAGATGCACAACTGCTCAGTGCGGCAGCCGTGGTGCCCATTGCCGAAACTCTTAAAAACTGACGACGAGTCAAAGAACTTTTTGCCATTAATCCCTCTCATGACTAGAATGGCAACACTTTGGAACAGAATCAAATCAATCTCATCCAGCTCGGCAAAATGTTCGATGAACTCGAAGCTCGTCATTGGGCGCTGTCATCATCCGTCTTTCCTCTCGAATTTTGCCAGTCTCTCGCCCATGAGTGTCAAAAACTCCAGACTGAGGGACAACTGAACAAGGCAAGTATCGGCCACGGCACCACGAAAACGACTGTCGCTGACATTCGCGGGGACTTCATCCATTGGATACAAGAAGATGCCACTTCTGCCTCGCAGCAATTAATGCGCAAAGCCCTCGATGAGATTCAACAAAGCCTCAACCGTCATTTTTATTTGGCGCTCAAAAGGTATGAAGCTCATTTTGCTTTCTATCCACCCGGGACTGGCTATGACAAGCATATCGACAATCACCGTGGCAGTGGCGCAAGGAAAATCACTTTCATTCTTTACTTGAATGAACATTGGCAAAAAAATCATGGCGGAGAACTCAGTCTCTACGACCCGAGTTCTCCGGAGCATTTGATTGCCAAAGTCGCTCCCAATCTAGGAACGTTTGTTCTATTTCGGAGTGATCTCTTCCCTCATCAAGTCGAGAAGAGTTTTCAAAATCGTCTGAGTGTTACTGGATGGTTTAGGGATGATATATTATGAAGTCACTTTTTTCTGAAATTTTCTTCACACGTCTGCACGCAAGATTCACTGTGCTTCTGATGTCTTTTATCGCGGCAGCACTTGGACTTTTAGGCCCTTTTTTCCAAAAGGAATTCGTCGATCAACTCACTGGAGTTGAAACGAAGTGGCACCTGATTCAATTCAGCTCGCCCCTCGGCTACATTTTTGGCGCCTTTCTTTGTGTCTTACTATCTCAAGTGTTCTCGCAACTGACATCTTATCTCAGCATACGTGAGTCTATTTATATGCAACGAGTTTTAGCGCAACGAGTGTACGAAAAAACTCTGCACCTTCGTGTCGACACTATGAGTGGAAAACCGGTTGGTGAAGTGGTAGCGCTTTATGCAACGGATGTCCAAGGGGCCACTGTGTTTCTCGATCAGACTTTGCCTGCCGGGGCTTCTACTCTTTTTCCCTTGATTCTCGCTCCCTATGCAATTTCGCTGCTCTTCGATATTCCCTTGTGGCCTATCTTGATGGTTATGTTTTTTATTATCAGCCTCAACTCGTTCCTGGCTTTTCGACAGTCCAAGTTTTTCTTTAACTTTAAACAATTGGCAGCCGAGCGCATTGGCTTGGTTAACGAATGGATTCAAAACATTCGAACAATCCGAATTCTGGGTTGGACTCATCATTTTGAAAAAAATATTTTTGCAAAAAGAGAAATTGAAACGCAAAACCGAGTTCAGATGGTTACCAATGGGCAGCTTATGAATGCCCTCTCCTCTTCAATCACGTTTTTCCTGAATGTGGTCGCCTTGGGCTCCTTAGTATTGTATTCAAATAAAACAATGACCAGTGGCGAATTGCTCGCCTTACTTTGGATTGTCGGAGTCTTTCTTACTAGGCCATTCAGACAGATGCCGTGGTTTTTCACATTTGCTTTTGACTCTTGGACTTCTCTGAAACGGTTGGAAAAATACTTTGCGACACAAAACAATGAAACGACAACATCTCTTCAGTCCTCTCCTCCTAGTTTTGCCAACAATCAAAAACTTGCGTTAGCAGTCAAAAATCTTAATTTGGTTGTGTCTGGACGAAAGATTCTTTCGTCCATCGACTTCAAAGTCGATCATAGCGAGTTTGTGGCCGTCGTAGGCGAAGTGGGGTCTGGAAAGTCGATGCTGCTTTTATCGCTCTTACGAGAAACTGGCGCCAGCTTTGAATCTTATCAACTTGAAGGCAAGGACGCTCTGGCATTTTCGGCAGATGAAGTTCGCAATTATTTCTCTTACGTTCCACAAGAGGGCTTTATCATGAGCGCGACCCTCCGGGAAAATGTTGCCTTCCTCTATGACATTGAAGCAGAGCGTGATCCTCTGATCGAAGAGTCCCTGCGTTTAGCCCAATTCGACCTGGACTCTGAACGAGTCGAAAACGGCCTCAATACAGAAATTGGCGAACGAGGTGTCAACCTTTCTGGAGGACAACGACAGCGAGTCAGTCTGGCACGTGTTCATTATCATCAGGCGCCGATCATGCTGCTCGATGATTGTTTAAGTGCTGTCGACGTAGACACAGAGGAAAAACTTTTTGAAAAACTGATCAACGGCGCCTGGAAAGAGAGAACTCGAATTCTGGTTACACACCGCCTAAGTGCTCTAACAAAAGTCGATCGCATTATTTTTATGGAAGATGGAAAAATTATAGCTGAAGGCAATTTCGAACAACTGCTCGCGACCAATCAAAAATTCCGCGAATACACAACGACTGTTGCCAAAGAGGCGGCCACAAAAACACAAGAGGTCTCTCGTGTCTAAAAATCTTTCAGATGGCGATGTTAAAAAAGAAGGGGGCTACAATAAGTCTCTCTTTCAGACTCTTGGTTTTGCATATCGTCCTTATTTCACACGCATTGCTATTGGAATTTTGTTAGGTCTTATTGGCCGAGGACTCCTATTGGCTAACACCAATATCATCGGTCTTTGGGTGGATAAAATCACGGGCCAGACAAATCTCCTGGCAAATTTTTCACCCGTTGAAATTGTCGGCTTGTTATGTGGCATGGCCGTTACTGGATTTGCCTTTACCGTTTACTTCCGCATTGGTTTCTCTCGACTTTCTGCCAAGGCGATTTCTTCGTTCTATGACGAAGTAACCCTGCGGACTTCTCGTCTTCCCATGGGCTTTTTCGACAATACACCTGCGGGACGAATCATCACGCGCTTTTCAAGTGACTATGGCAATGTGTTTCGTCTTTTCGGTGGACCTCTTGCGGAATTTATCTCGATTATTTTTGATCTCATTATGATGATTCTGCTAATTACAATTGCGAATCCCTATTATCTGATCTTCGTGGTCTTCATAGGAATACTTAATTTTCTGGTTTACAAAGCCAACCAAGAGAAATTGCGCAAAGCTCGCCGCGCGCTCTCTGCAAGTCGCTCGCCCAGCATCGCGCACTTTGCTGAAACTACTCAAGGCGCTAGCACCATTCGCACCTTTCGCAGACAAAAGTCTTTTGCTGAAAGATTTGAGTCCCTGGATCGCTACTTTCTTAATCAAAAACTGTCCACTTCGCGCAGTTTGATTAGCTTCTCTTTGCAGATGAACAGCTTGACTGCCCTGCTATTACTCATCACGGGAGCTTCGGCTTATTTTATGGTCGAAAAAGGCTGGGCCACTGTTGGTTCTGTGGGTGTTGCGTTCAGTTTCATCGCCCTTTCAGGAAATACAGTGCAAATGTTTTTCGAGTGGTTGGCGCAATTTGAAGAAGCCATTATCGGCGTGGAAAGACTCGATCAATATATGCGCATGGAACTTGAGTCCGGCAGCCACCTGCCTTCGAGTGCGACTTTTCCGACTGGGCATCCCACTTACTCTGCCACCTTAGAAAATTATCTTGCCCGACGTCGATTGACTGAAAATCGCAGTGCTTCCGTAGAACTCCAAAATGTGTGGTTCCGTTATCGTGAGGACCTGCCTTGGGTTTTGAAAAATATCAATTTCAAAGTTCAGCCTGGAGAAAGATTGGGAATCGTCGGCAGAACAGGATCTGGAAAATCCAGCCTCATTCAAGCTCTCTTTCACCTATACCCCATTGCGGAAGGTGCTATTTCAATCAATGATCATCAGCCTAAACTTGGCGAAAAAGCTCTCGGCATAGATCTAAATCTGTACCGACAATCCATGTCGTTCATTTCCCAAGAACCTATTTTATTTCAAGGGTCTTTGCGCTTCAATCTGGATATCAAAGCTGAATTCTCAGACGAAAGACTTTGGCACGTGCTGGACCAAGTAGGCCTTCGCACATGGATAGAAGCTCAACCAGAAAAACTGAATATGCGCATTGAAGAGCGTGGTAAAAACCTTTCCGTTGGTGAACGACAACTTTTATGCATGGCTCGCTGTCTTCTTCAGGATGCTCCCATTGTCATTATGGATGAGGCAACAAGCTCTGTAGATCCTCAATCCGAAGAGATTATGGTCAAAGCCACCGAGGAGTTTTTTTCGGACCGAACGCAAATCATCATTGCTCATCGTCTTTCGACTTTGGCAAAGTGCGATCGAATTTTGTGGCTGCAGAACGGAGAAATTGTGGCTCTCGGGCCCACCAACGAGATCTTGCCGCGGTTTAAAAGTACGGAATTGATCTAAGGAAACAAAAAAGGGTTTCTTTCGTTAGAGAGAAACCCTTTGAATTTCACTAGCCTCAATCGACTTATGTTTTAACTAGGTTCGTAGTCCAATCTCGAATCATTGCCAAAGTTCCCTGCTTCGCATTGGCGAATTGAACCCCATAAGCTTGGTTCTTCTCGTTCCACATGACTTGCCCTTGTACTTCGATGACCTCGCGACCATCCGGACTTTGAACTCTCATGGTGACGATACCGCCTTTTTCCAGAGCTGCATCCGCATTGAAAGAAAGTCCACCCTCAGAGATCGTATTCACGGCGCCGACCAGTTCTCGACCACCGACATTCACACGAATTTCCGAGCTCATTTTGAAGCGCTCGTAACGACGTTGATCTCTTGGACTACGGACTCGCATCGACTGCCAAAGTGCCAAAGGCGCTAACAACAAACCGATGATGACCGCCAGATTTGATCCGGAACCAGTTCCTGAGCCAGGTCCATTTTTAGTCACGGCCTTAACAAGTCCACATCCTCCAGCTGCTCCAGAATCGGCTGAAGAAGCTAAAGAGCGATCTGCCAGATAAGAAGGATTGTAAGCTGGTTGAGAAGAACTCATGCTCACCATTTGTTGCGCAGCTTGAACCGCACTCAGGGCATTGACTCGAGCCCCAGTCGCAACTTTATTTTTCAAATAGGAGGCTTTGTCAGCTGTTTGCATTAACAATACTTTCAGTTGATATCCTGAAAGGCTGGGCGCTTCCCGCAGAGCACGGGCTGCTAATCCCGCGACAAAAGGAGCCGCCATACTGGTTCCTGACATGGTTCTTGTCGTATTTCCAACGACTGTACTTTCTATATATTCTCCAGGACTAGCAACCGCAACGGTCGAAGCCCCGTAGTTCGAGAAGCCAGATAAATCATCGAATCTTGATGCCGATGCAATCGAGATATTGCTTGGAACATCATAGTTCGCAGGATAGATCGGACTCGCATCATTGTTGCTGGCATAGTTTCCAGCAGCACTGACCACTAACACATGACGATCGTAAGCATAAATAATAGCATCATGAAGGGCGCGGCTGTAGCTCGGACCTCCCCATGAGTTATTAATAATACGAGCCCCATTATTAACAGCATAATAGATGGCTCTAATAGCGTTTGATGTTGTCCCCGAACCACCCTCGCCTAAGAACTTTAATGGCATCACAGTGATTTTAGACTCTTCTAAGGGGCGTGCAAAAATATTTTGCCCAGCACCGACTACAATACCTGCTACGTGAGTTCCATGGTCATCATCGTCTGCAAAGTTTCCGGTGTTATTGATAAAATTCCAACCATTGATATCGTCAACAAAACCATTTTGATCATCATCGACCCCAGGGCGTCCTGCGGCCTCTGCCTGATTCACCCAAAGCGCTCCGGTACCGCCATCGCTGATGGGTTTAAATACCTGATGATTTTTATCCAATCCCGTATCGATCACTGCAACAACTACTTTGGATGGCAACTGACTTAAAGGCGTTTCAATTTTCCAAGAATCTGCGACCCCTGTGCGTGCCGAGGATTGAGCATAAACATTTGGATCCGAGGATGCAAAAGCCGCGACTCCAGCATCGGAATCTGCCTCTGACTGACTTTTTTCATAAATGTAGTTCGGCTCAATATATTCAACATCAGGATCATTTTTAAGAGCTTCATAATTGGCCTTTTGATCCGGGCCAGCCTTCATGGACACATGCAGCAACCCCATACCAGGGAATGACGCCTTAAAAGAGGCTTTACCTGAAAGTTTTTGCTGTGCAACCGCTGTCCCACCTGAAGAGACCTTAAATTTGATAAGGTACTCACCCTCAACGACTTGTGACGGTCGCATCTGAGCAATAGCCGTACTGCCAACCAACGAACATGTAATGAAGAGACCTTTTATAAAGGGTTTCACCGGCGCTCCTTTTCCAACCTCATCTCTATCGGTCAAAAGTCCAGGAAGTTTAAAGAAAAAAATTGCACCTTTTTGAGACAATACCCACAGACCACCGTAAGAGCTTGAAGACACTCGACTATGCTGTTATTAGAAATCAACCGATAGGAATCGTAGAATAGGACTTCCAGCTATGAAACAACTGCAAAAAATTTTCTTGCAAGGTCTTGTGACCTTTCTCCCCATTGCTCTCACTATTTATATCGTCTATGCCGGAATCTCGATTGTTGATAGTTTTCTCGGAGATTCACTACGACAGATCCTGCCAATTTACATTCCTGGCTTGGGATTCCTTCTGACCGTCATCTTGATTATGCTGCTTGGTCTCATGCTGAATAATTTAATCGCCGGTGGGGTTTTTGAAAGGCTCGAACAAAAACTGACTCAGGTTCCCTTCATCAAAGCGATCTACAGTCCTCTGCGCGATTTGATGAATCTATTTTCAAAAGGTGGCGGCCCCGGTGGTCTACAAAAAGTTGTCCTCGTAGATATTGCCGAATCTGGAATTCGAGCCATGGGACTTGTGACTCGAGAAAGCTTTGCCGACATCCCAGCCATCGAGCAAAATGCGGGAGATCGAGTTGCGGTTTACATTCCAATGAGTTACGGTTTAGGAGGGTTTACGTTGATGGTCCCCCGCTCACGTATCACTCCTTTAGACATGCCGATTGAAAAAGCCATGAGCCTTGCGATCACTGGATGGGTGAAAGCAGACAAAAATGACGGAGAAAGAAAATAATGTCTGATTTTTCTTTATTTGAAAACACAGTAAGTAAAGCACTCAAAATAAATAAAGATTCCAGTCGTTACGGTGTATTTGCAGAAATTGGTGCCGGACAAGAAGTGGCTCGTCATTTTTTCCAAGCAGGAAAAGCATCCCAAACCATCGCCAAAACCATCTCTGCTTACGACATGGTTGTTAGTGATGACATCTATGGACGCGAAGCCCACGGGCGCTACGTTTGCGAATCTCGTCTGTCAAAAATGCTTGGTCACGAGTATGACCTGCTCGTAGATCGTTTGTCTGGTCCGCGTGGTGCTCAATCTAGATTCTTTGCCTTTGCTAACACTGTCGCCACTGCTTCTTCCGGTGGCAGCAAGCAATCACATGGCTGGATGGGAGTTCGATTTCAGGCAGAACCTGGCGGTCCCAGCAATGATATTATTTTACACGTGCGCATGCTGGATCGATATCGCCTTCAACAACAAGAGGCTTTGGGAGTCTTAGGCGTCAATCTTCTGAGTTGTGCCTTTTATCATCTTAATAAGCCTGAAGAATTCATGCCTCGCTTAGTTGAAAACCTCAAAGAAGGACAACTGGTCATCGATGTGATTCGCTTTTCAGGTCCGGACGTTGCTCACTTCGACAATCGGTTGATGAATTTAGAGTTGGTTCGTCGAGGCATGGCTGAGGCGATTCTATTCTCTCCTAAAAATGAAATCCTCAATATCGCCGATGCTGTCTACGGACGGTCCTTGTTAATTCAACGTGGAACCTTCCGTCCAGTGACGACGACCCATTTAGATGTCCTACAAAAAGGACTTTTGCAAATCAAAGCAGATTCATTGAAAAGCGAAGGGAAGGAAATTGAAGTCCTACCCATGCTCGAGCTGACTATGCACAATCTGCAAACAGACGGCCATATCAACGAAAAAGATTTTTTAGCGCGTGTTGAAACTTTGACCAGCTTAGGTCATCACGTTTTAATTTCAAATTTCTTTTTGTTCTACGGTCTTAAAAGATTCTTCCGTCGCTACAATCCACACTTCATGGCTTTAGTGGTAGGAGCTGGACATCTGAATAAACTTTTCACAGAAGACCATTATAGAAATTTAGAAGGCGGTCTACTTGAAGGCTTAGGTAAATTGTTAGAGCAAAAGACGAAGCTTTATATCTATCCAGACAAAACTTCTACTTTATGTTTAACGACGAAGAGTTTCTTTCCTCCTCCTCACCTTCGACACATTTATTCGTATTTTATCGAAAACCAGCAAATCGTTGACATCTCTGGCTGCGATGAAACGGCAGAGTATCTCCATTCTATGGACGTGATGAAAATGATTGAAACTGGAAATTCTGAATGGGAAAAATGTGTCCCCCCTTCAGTTAAAGAGCTGATTAAATCTAAAAAGCTGTTTGGCTACAAATCCTGATTTTTTTAAGCTCTAAAAGCTGGTTCTGAACTCGCATTGAGTGTGCCTATCTTGGGGTGCACTCTTTTTTTATGTTAAATAATATCAGGTCTAAATATCGACATTCGATCCTTCCACTTATCATAGAAATACAAAACGCATTTTTATGAGACAAAAGAAATATCCTCTATCTATTTAAGAGCATCTCCCACAAAATAATCGAGGACTCTTAAGGGGAAAAACTTAATGAAACTCAGAATAAAAAGATTTTCGCTAGCGTTGAGCCTTTTCTCATTTGCAATTGGCATATTGGCCTTTCAAAATTGCCAGAAAACCCAACTAGAAGATACCACATTAAACTCTACTGAAAATTCAAGTCTTCTTGAAATGTCGGCGGATGATATTCAACTGTTAAATGCAGATCTGAACACCCTCGAAAATTTTAACTCACAAAGAGGAGCTGTGATTCCCAAAGTTGGTATCGCCTACATGGTCTGGCATTGTATGGCGAACAATCCGGCTGTGAACAAAGTTATATCTCAGGCCTTAAGAACCGGAGACTGGGGCCCCATTCCTTCATTTCATTGGCGAGATGTTCCATCTGCAACCAATGATACGGGAACGTATTGTGCCGCTACCAATAAAGACATGATCCGCAAACACTTTGAGTTGCTGGAAGCAGCCAAGATCGATTTCCTCGTGATTGATTTTACAAACCAATCTTATACTCCAGATACAGTTCGCGATCTTCCGCCGGGTGTCGACCCAGAGTTAGCACCTCAAAGCATGATCGATGGCTTTAAAAATTTACTTGATGTGAGCGTTGAAAGAGGCGGAAAAATTAAAATCGTCCCTTGGGTCACTTTCAAAGGAAATTTACATTCCTACTTTTTAAATACAATGGGTCTTCTTCCCAAACGCACACCAAACCCCTATGAAAGTGCTGTATTTTACCACCAAGGCAAACCCCTGATCATTGCATCTTGGGATGCAGAAAGGCACCAAGACAAAGTCCAGCCTGCAATCAACCAAGTCGAAGCCGCTGGAATCATGGTTAAAAAAATGTGGGGTCTTACAAAAGGACAAGTGAAAGATGCATCGGGCATTCCTGTTTGGTCTTTCATGGAGCAGTGTCGCTCCGACTTTAAGGCCAACCAGGGAAAAACTCCTTGCGACCAGTATACTCATCCAGAGCTTGCCTCCGTCAGTGGTGCCTATCAAGAAACACACATGTCCAACTTTCAAACCGCAGTGCCAAAATTTTCGGGTCGAACCTTCATGAAACAACTTATTACAGCTAAAAAAAGAGGAGCCCCGCTGATTGTTATTAACACTTGGAATGAATGGATTGCTCAACGATTCTGCTTAGGACCAGACTTCAGAGAAACTGACAATTGCTACAGTACTGATCCTAAAACCGGAGCGATCAGTTTCATAAACAATCACTTTCCGTACAATGGACTTCCAGTTTTTGTCGACCTTATTAACCGAGAATACTCCAGAGATTTTGAACCGGATACAGAGGGTGACGAGTACTATAAGCTCATGTCCCAAGCGATATCGATCGCCAAAGGCGGCTCTCGCTATGCACAGGTGGAAAGAGTCCAAATCACAGTAGGAAATATCCGAGGGCAAACAGGCCATTGGTGGTGTGAAAATCATTTCGACAGAAATATTGGGCCGCAGTGGAATTGCATCGGAGCAAACTGCGATCGAGACGCTGTTTTAGGTGAAGTTATCTCCTGCGGAAAATAAAACTTGTCAAACTTTTGAACACCCCAGAGGAAAATACACGTTCAGGCGGGGGACCTCGAAAAGCTCCCCGCTTCATGATAAATAATAAAGCCTCGACGATCGGAGAATACTCATATGAGGCTTCTGTTTTTATCTGGGATTATTTTATTTTGGAGCTTAAACAGCTTAGCTGAAGTAACTGAAAACAAAGTACTCAACTTGGATATCAGACAAGCCATTGAGACTGCAAATTCTGATGCGCCCTTTACTTACGAAGCATCGAAAGCTCGCCGCGCAGAAAAAGGTGTCGCCCAGGGGTTTTGGATCAACGTCGACACTCGCGACCAAGAAGCCTGCCAAGAAGTCTACCATAGCATCCGCAACTTAAAGACCAATGCTGCTGCCACCAGCCAACAAGAATTTTGTCGCTTAGATCCAGCCAATCCAATGTTGTCCATCATGGTTTTTCAAGATGTCAATGCCACCGAATTTCGCCGAGAAATTAATTTATCAAAACTTAAAACCACTGATCAAAGCCTTATGACAGACACGAGAAACCTAGCCCTCACAATGGTGGGCATGGTGGGACTTTTATGGGTCCTTCCCGAGTCCATTTCGAAGTGGGATAAGGATGATATACGGAACTCTAGAAATGGAATTTTCACTAAATATGCTGAAAATGTCTCTCGGAAACCTGTAGTCGACAAAGATGATTGGGCCATCAATTGGATAGGTCATCCTCTGTCTGGAGCCGCCTACTACACTCTGGCACGTCACAACAACCTCTCTATGATGCAGTCATTTGGGTACTCCGTAGTTATGTCGACTTTTTTCTGGGAATATGGTTTTGAGGCTTTTGCGGAAAAACCCTCTATACAAGATCTTCTGATCACACCGATTATTGGTTCTTTGCTGGGCGAGATGTTCTATCGCGCCGAACAGAACATTCGAGCCAATGATGGTCGCCTGGCCGGAAGTAAAAAGCTGGGAAAAGTTGCCTTGGTCGTCCTAAACCCTATGGGAGCTGTTTCAGACTCGATCAACAAAGCTATCGGTTCAAAAGTGATTAAAGATGCCAAAGCGGATTGGGTCGTCCGCACTCAAAATCGTGACGGCGTTCGCGTGAGCTCTGTAGGTGTTGAATTCAAATTTGCCTTTTAAAACAGACCTCTCAATTGCATTGGGCTTAAAATGCATCTCCTGATACGCAGACCGCGCATCAGGAGGTTCCCACAGAGATGTTTTGCTTTCGAATTCGACGATTCCTCACCGACGACATCTCTCATCTTCGAGCTTATATTGACATTACTACCTTCGATAGCAGTCAAATCAAGGTTTGCTATTTTTAATTTCTACTTTCAACTCTTCAACCTTACCTCGAACTTCTGATTTAACTCCTAAAGAGTACGGTTGTTGCCATTTCGGCAAATCAGTCACTTCGTAAGCATCACCCATATTGCGGAATTTCAAAGTTTCTTTTTGTCCATCCTTGAAAGCTGTCACCGAAAGCAATTTATGATCTTTTACGAAATCAAGTTCTGCCGCTTTTTTACCTGCAAAGAATAATTTAACTGTGCTTTCGCCAGGAACAACTTTCAATACAACCAAACGGCCCTCAGCTCCGATCTGAGGATCACCTGGGCGAGGTGGTTCTTGCGCCCATGAAACACTTGAAAACATAACCACAACTAAAAGTATCAACTTTACGTAAGACATAAGTTCCTCCTTTGTCAGTGTAGGTCCAAGTGTCGCCATAATGCAATTAAACAGGCATTCAACACTTTTTATTTTATTGCATTTTTGTTATGCCGCCTTATTCTTAAGGTTGTTTAGAGAGGAATCACTATGTTCAAATTTTCATCGATCATGCTATCGCTGGCTGTGTCCCTATCGGCACATGCCGAAGTCAAACCACAAATGGACCTCATGCTAAAAGAGATTTTTACGCTGAAGCCCTACATCGTAAACGACGTTGAATATCGTGATCCAAAAAATGCGGACACCATTGGATCCTCACTAAAAAAGATGGTGGAACTCAGCGAGAAGATTTCTCACGAAGGAAAGATCAAAAAAACAGGCTTTGCTATTTCTAGCAAAGCTTTAAATGAACAGTTGCGTGAGGCAGAGCTTGTTTATCGCGTGGGCAACAAAGACTATTCACTTTGGATGTTGCGCTCAACCTTGAGTGTCTGCATGTCTTGCCACACCCAATTGCCAGCAAGCTCTACAAAGTTTGAAGCTTTCAATAAAGACAATTTCTTAACAAAGCCCTTCGACGAAGCAGAATTCCTTTTTATAGTTCGCAACTTTGACAAAGCAATTCCTGTCTACGACCAAGTGATTGCTGGTTACCCCGACAATAATCTTTCTCACGAAAACCTTGAGAAAGCTATTGCCCGTAAGGTCTACTACTTTGTCCGAGTTAAACGCGACTTTGCAGGACTCAGTGCCAATCTAGAGAAGGACCAAAAAAATAAAAAATTGCCAACTCTGATCGCTAACAGAATAAAAGCTCTTCGCAAGTCTGCGGACAAGCTTAAAAAAGAAAGCTATCCAGAATATTCTGATGCACAACAGGCAGAAATTAGAAAGTATGCAGAAACAGCTCTTAAAGAAGAGCTGCAAGGCAATTTTTCAAACTCAGTCGAGAAAGAGCTTTCTTATCTAAAAGTTTCCAGCGTGCTTTATAAGTTCCTTGAACAAAATCCGGATTCAACTTTGAAGCCAGATGTTTTGTATTGGCTTTCTTTCTGTGAAAGAAGATATGAACAAAAAGCTTTTTACTCTTTACCAGAACTTTATCTAAAGCAATGTGTACTTGAGCATCCAGAAGCTCCAGTCGCAGTATCTTGTCTGAAAGAATATCAAGATATCGTGACAATGGCCTACACGGGGTCTTCAGGAACTCACATTCCGAAAGATGTCGAAAAGGAACTCAAGTCGATGAAGGAAATGGTCGACAAAATGAACGGTAAGAACAAAAAATAAAAAAAAGCCCCGTGGAAAATCCCCGGGGCTTTTTTTTGTTGATCAACATCAACCGTCTTTATTTTGTGCGATGATTGAGGAACTCAATCAGACATTGAACAGCCTGTCCACTTCCCCCGCTACTCAAAAGTGCTCCCTGAGCCTTATCAGACCAAGCATAAATATCCAAATGAGCCCATTTCTTAGCTTTAACAAATTTCTGCAAGAAGAGTGCTGCGGTAATAGCACCACCAAAACCACCACCAGAATTCTTGAAGTCCGCAAATGGCGACGACATCTCGCCAAAATACTTCTCAAACAGTGGCATGCGCCAATTCAAATCACCGGCTCTCTGCCCTGCTTTATTTAAGGCCAGTGCCAACTCATCATCATTTGCAAACAGGCCCGCAATTTCAGCGCCCAGTCCGACCTTAATCGCACCAGTTAAAGTGGCCACATCAATGACATACTCTGGCTCATCCGCACCCTTGGCAGAACTAGCTACATCCAACACGTCAGCGAGAACCAAGCGTCCTTCTGCATCCGTATTATCAATTTCAACTTTCAATCCATTTCTTGCTGTCAGGACATCACTTGGGCGGAAAGACTTTCCGTCCACCGCATTTTCAGCCAAAGCTAAATAGAAATCGACCGGTCCAGGGTAATTGCTTTCTGCAACCCAAGTGGCAAGCCCCATAACTCCAGCTGCACCACCCATATCTTTTTTCATCAATCGCATGGCAGAGGATGGCTTAATATCAAGACCACCAGTATCAAAAGTAATGCCTTTACCAACGAAGGCAATCGGCTTTAGTTTGCTTTTTTTAGCTGGGCGATATTTCAGATGAATCATGCACGGTCCGTGCTCAGCCCCTTGACCGACAGCCACGTGCAATCCCATGTTCTCTTGAATCAGTTTTTTGGTATCCCAAACGGAAACCTTTAAAGTCTTAGGAAAAGCAAAACCCTTCGTCGCTAATTCCGCAAAAGTCTGAGGATTGAGCTCATTCGGTGGCATATTCACCAAGTGACGAGCAAAGTTCACGGCACGACCACGAGAAATAGCTTCTTTAACTAAAGCCTTATCAAACCCTGCCGTTGCCTTTTTCAAAGAAACGCGTGGCAAATCCAACAACTGTTTACCGTCAACAAATTGACGGTAGTTGTAGCTCGCCATCTCTAAACCCACTAAAGCACCCAGGTTTTGTAAATCATCCGTGCCATGAAACTCGATCTGTACGGCTTTCACTTGATGAGCTTTCAACTGACCAACTAAAGAACCAAACTGATCGCGCGCCCAAGAATAACCTGCCTCATCAATCAAACCTTGATGACCTGCTGAGTTTTTTACGCGTGGACGAAGAATCCAAACGGGTCCCTGATGACCTACGAAGTAAACAAACTCACGTTCGCTTTTTTTCAGGGACTCACTTTGCCAGTTTAATGCATGCTGCTCCACCAAAGAAGTGAGTTTGTTTGTTTCATCAGATCCTAAGAAATAGACAAAACCGACAAGTTCATTTTTTACTTTAAGTTCTTTTCCGAGCTCGAATGTTTCCAACCATGAATGAAATTGCAGTTTGGTTGCCTTTTTTCCGGCTGTTGTTCGCTTTGCCACTTTATTTCCTCACTTTTAGTTTGTGATTAGGGTGATAAATTCCGTAAAATAATAATATGACGTGGACAAAGACCACAAATTTAAAATTTTGCTTACTCAACGCAGAGAATCTCTTTTTGATGTTTGATGGAACTCCTAGTAAGGATGTCCTAAACTTAAAAGAGGCCCAATGGCAACGATTGTCTACTTCAATTTATGAGAACAAACCCCTCAAAAAATCTCAGGAAATCGCCAAAGCCCTGAAAGAAATCGATGCTGACATCATTATGTTCTGCGAAGTGGGTGGCTACGAGTCTTTAAAAAACTTCAACTATCTCTTTATGGACGAGGCCTATTCACCTTATTTAATTGAAGGAAATTCAGAAAGAAACATCGATGTTGGTTTTTTGATCCGCAAGAATCTTCCGATGTTTTTCGATCTTCAATCGAATAAAAATAGACCTATCAATTACCTCTACCCGCATGAACGCGAAAGCTTGGCCCATGGATATCCCATCAAAGGTGGAAAAGTCGTTGGCAGTCACAAGTTTTCGCGCGACGTCGCTGAGCTGCGTCTTTTTAAACAAGACAAAGAAAAACCGTTCTTGATCATCTTACTTGCACACCTCAAGTCACGCCTCGACCCAGATCGCATCGATCCAAATGGTTTCGAGCGGCGCCAAGCTGAGCTGCGCACGATGCTTGAGATCTATAAAGAAATTGAATTCGTCCACCCCGATCTTCCAGTCTTGGTCGCTGGTGACTTTAACGGTAACGCCAGTGCCCACAACACGGATGAAGAATTCAAAGATCTTTACATTCTGACTCAACTTAAAGATGTACTTGAAGTCGCTGGCGTAGCACCTGATGCTCGCGCCACTTTTTATCAGGTTCGTAACGCTGGAAAAACCGAAGGCCGACAAATCGATTACGCTTTCTTATCCCCTTCACTTCAAAATCTTCTGAAGCCTCAGTCGACATTTGTTTATCGCTACCGTGACGAGTTCGGACTCCAACATCCCATCCCACGAAGCCTTGATGCCAAACTCAACCTCCCCTCGGACCATTATCCTTTGGTTTTTGAAATTGTTGATTTAAAGACAGAGTGATTCTTTACCACTTGTCGAGCGGCGGTGTTCGTTTTAGAATAAGTTCCACTATGTCGATGCAAAAAACTTCTGTTCCTGATTTTCAAATCTCTGTCAAAGTGGTTTACGTCCCGTCAGAGTCACGTCCCGAACAAGACTACTATTTTTTTGCCTATAAAATTTCCATCAAAAATACGGGCCACTCGCCTGCACAATTGATGAGTCGCCATTGGACCATTACGGACTCGCGAGGGCACAAGGAAGAAGTTCGTGGACCTGGAGTTGTCGGAGTTCAGCCCAAAATTCAACCTGGAAACCAGTTTGAATATGACAGTGCGTGTCCACTGCAAACAAATACGGGTAGCATGAAAGGTCGCTATTATTTTGTTGCCGAAAATGGTGAAAGCTTTAGCGTAGATGTACCTGAGTTTTACCTTATCGCACCGCAGGCATTGCATTAAATCAGGTCGCAACAACTTGCTAGGGTCTAGTTTTTGATAAAACGCTAGAATATTAAAACCAAGCTGTGCTAAACGTTCCTCCGACAAAGGAGGAATACCCATGACTTGGTTCAAAAACCTTCGTGAATTACTTGGAATTCAAAAAAATCCACAATGTCTTTGCATGGTTGTCTCTGAACAAGAAGGGGCCGAGATTTGGCTTGATGATCGCCCAACAGGATTCGTGACTCCTCATTTGATTTCTATACCAAAAAACACAGAGGTCAAATTAACTTTAAAAGCGATAGCTCACCAAGACCACACTGCATACGTTCGCAGTTCTCATGAGCTCACCTATTATCATTGCAACTTAAAGCGCATTCCTCTTAGACTCATAACTAATGAAAACCACTTCCGTGCTTCCTTATAAGAAAACGAATCGCCTGATCATCCGTCCACTCCAAGAAATTGACTACGAAAACTGGGTGCAGGCCTACTCGCTACAAAAGCCACCCCAAAACGCCTGGGATGAAACTAATTGGGACGAGTCCGAGCTGACTTATAAAAAGTTTAAAGCTCTTTTAAAAATTCAAAAAGAGCAGCGCCATAAAGATCACTATTATGAATTTGGAGTGTTCTTGAAAGACGACGGCACTCTGATCGGTATTGTCAGTTTGATGGATATTTCTCGAGGTATTTTCCAAAATGCTTATTTAGGATACCGGATTTTTAACACCTATTGGGGCAACGGCTTTGCACAAGAAGCCAGCCGTGCCGCCATTGAGATCGCATTTAAAAAATTAAAACTTCATCGTATTGAAGCAGGGATTTCTCCTGACAATAAAAAGTCCATCAAAACGGCCAGAGCATTAGGACTTCGCAAAGAGGGCTTGAGCAAGCGCCGATTGCTAGTAAATAAAAAGTGGGTTGATGTGCTTATTTATGCAACGACAAAAGAAGAATGGACTGCCAATTAGGCCGCATTTGTTGGGAAGCTTCGCCCACCACCCCAGATAATGCGAACGGCACCGATCCCGCCGTCATTACCTGAGCCAGAACCGCCACCATAGGCCCCTCCTCTGTAATATGCGTCCGCTCCACCAGAGCCACCTTTTCCTTGTTCGGCGCCTGATCCTGCAGGCGCACTTCCTCCCCCCAATCCATCGACACTTCGACCATAGAGTCCAACACCTCCACCGCCACCCCCATTGCTATATCCTCCAGATCCACCACCACCTCCTCCGCCTCCCTGAACTCCATTGCCGCCGGCAGTTCCACCGGAACTCATATTGCCTTGCCCACCATTTCCTCCTGCTCCTCCGTAACCCGCAGCTCCGCCACCGCCCGAATAAGCACCACTCACTGTGGCACCAGAACCGCCAGTTCCTCCTCCATCATAGACACCAGAGGGACCTCCCCCAGTTGCCACAACAGTTCTTGAAAGACATGGTGAACCGCCGTTGGCTTGCAAAGTACCGAAGCCAGCGGTAAAACTTGAATGCCCTCCACCTGTGCTGAATGCACCAGATTGACCGCGCAATCCACCAGCCCCAACAACAACTGCATAGGATTGCCCCGCAGTGACTGCAATATTATTTTTCCACGCTAGACCACCGCCCCCACCACCTCCCGAAGAGCCATTAGCTCCCGCGGTCTGATAGAGGTAATTATCATTCCCACCCGCACCACCGCCGCCAATACAGACGACACAAACATTCGTCACCCCTGATGGAGCATTCCAAGAGACATTACCAACTGTGACATATAACTGAGATCCTGGAAACCCAATGGAGCTCCCACTAAGATTTACCGACGTGGTAGCTGAAAATACTTTGTTTGGCGCCAGGCCAAAAAGTATTGCCGCGGATGTCGCCCCAAATCGGGCTAAAAAATCTCGGCGTTCCATCCCACGAAACTCATGCTTTTTCTGGACAAGATCGTAGAACGGCTCATCGACCCACAATAAATTATCTTCAATGTCATAAACGGCATGAAGCTCCACGTCTTCTGGTCGCCAAGGACTGGCATAAGTGACTGCGTAACACGCTCTCTCAAGAGCATCGCTGACACTTATTGCATGTAAAGTCACCCGAGAGTATTCATCAAAGACGCCAATTCGATATTTAACAGAAAAAAGAGAGGAATCGGCAGGTGTTGATATCAACAAACCCATCTGCCAAAGTTGATAGTATTCTTGAGTAAATTGCCCTCGAGTGTATTTCATGCACGCCCCCCCTCTCTGAGTTAAAATTCAATGAACGACTACAACTTAGTAAATACAAACCACATCAAAAATGTTGTGAATTCAGAGACGGTTGCCGGCAGCGAAGACGTCGCAGTCATAATAAAACGGAAAAATTGAGAAATAGAGTAATAGTTCTTCATAGACATCTTATCGACAAAAAACCAGCCTCACTTAAATGAATTTCACTCAGAAAAAACACATCTCATCTTGAGATTTTCATTACCTAGGTCCAGTTTTGCTCGTCAAAGTAGCAACCCTCTGTTTTCTGTTAAATTGTAAAGATTTTTTTGCCGATAAGTTGCCATCAATAGATGAGGTCACGATGAAAAATTTTCTTTCATGGTTCAAAGGCATCAAAGGCAAACTACTTATTTCTGCAACAGTCCCTTTTGTGGGGTTTGTGTTTTCGGGGTACATCTCGTTCTCAGGAACATCTCAGCTCAACGGTTTCCTGGAGAGCGCTCATACTGATGTGATTCCGAACATAAAAGTATTATATCAATTGCGAGAAGCACGAAATAAATTTAGTTATCGTGCCCTGGCTTCTTTGGGTGATATGAAGTTAGGAATTGACCCAAAAGACGATATCGCTGCCGCTCGCAGTGCGCTCGAAGAATATAAAACAGCTCTCGACCACTATTCAAAAGCCAAGTTTCATCCAGAAGAAGCCAAACAATTCGCAGAAGTGAAGGACACCTTCCACCAATTCATCGCAATGATGGAAAGAATTCAAGGACTGATCGAATCAAAAGATGCAAAACAACTACCTGAAGCAGAGGGTCTTCTCCATTTCGAATTGACCAAGCTTGGCAAGCTGACCGGCAACTTTACGGAAGCGACACTGAACATGTACACAAAACGAGCTGATACCGAAGGACAAGAAGCCGCAGCAACTTCCGCTTCCGTCTATTTTTGGATGTCTGTTGTGATTGCGTCTTCAACTATAATCGCTCTCTTGTTGTCTGCTTGGAATGCCATCAGTATTTCGAACATTCTTTCTTCAATTGCGAGCCGCCTTGGTGTGTCTAGCAGCTCCGTAACGACCTCTGTCGAGCAGCTCACTCAAGCAGGAAATAGCCTCTCCCAATCCTCTACTGAAGCGGCAGCTTCACTGGAAGAGACTGTCGCCTCCCTTGAGGAGATGACTTCCATGGTGAAACTGAACTCAGACAATGCCAAACAGGCAGCAGCTCTTTCGGCTTCATCGCGTGAGGCAGCGGAAAAGGGTGAACAGGAAATCGAAAGCCTTATTCATGCAATGACAGATATCGCTAAATCATCTAAAAAAATTGAAGAGATTATCAGTGTCATTGATGATATCGCTTTCCAAACCAACCTTCTGGCACTGAATGCTTCGGTTGAAGCCGCACGGGCTGGGGAACAAGGTAAAGGTTTCGCCGTGGTTGCTGATGCTGTTCGAGCTTTAGCACAACGTAGTGCTGATGCCGCCAAGGACATTAACGTGCTGATCAAAGATTCAGTAGCAAAAGTTGATCAGGGCGGAAAAATTGCAGGACAAAGTAGCACTGTCTTACACAATATCGTGACATCCGTTAAGAAGGTCGCGGACCTCAATAACGAAATTGCATCAGCAAGTGCAGAGCAAACAGCTGGTATTCAGCAAATTAGCAAAGCCATGAATCAACTGGATCAATCCTCTCAGTCCAATGCCGCCTCAGCAGAAGAGATTGCCGCAACTAGTGGTGAGATCAGTGGCCTCGCAGTGACTTCACAAAAACTCACAGAGGAACTGTCGGCAGTCATTAGTGGAAGAAATGCGTCGAGCGCTCTCCCACGCTCTGAAAAAACGGAAAAACCGACGGGTGTCAAAAATAGCACCAAGCCTTCCAATGTTTTTGAGCTTTCCAAAAATCCAAAAGCCAAATCAAATTTTGCGATGAAGAAACCAGCCCCTGAAAAATCGGAAGCACAAGCCGTGATTCCATTTGATGACGATCAAAATGACTCACTCGCAAAGGTCGGAACAACTGACGGTTTCTGATAAAAAAACGGATCCTCTGGTGCGCTAGACGCGCATCAGAGAGGTCCATTACCGACAGGCACCTTCACTGCAGACTTGGGACGAAGAACACATCATCTCCTTCTCCAAGACCTCTCCCTTCCCACAAGCAAACTCAAGCAGGACCTTGGAATTAAGGCATCGATCGAACTCCTTGATCATTTGTTGATGACAGGTATCTGCCAAACAGTTTTCACCACCCAAAGAATAAACAACTTTTCCCGCAACATCAGATACAAGGCCATTATCAGAGTCAATGCAGGTATAAGCACTCGCATACAGAGAAAAGAACATCGTCACTGAAAAAAATAATATCTTCACGGCGCCACCTCACAGCGATAAGATTTGTGTAAAGAGGCCTGAGTCACCCATTCTCGTTCTTTTTTGGGCGGGCCACAAAGAATCGCCAACTCAAGGTCCACACTGCACTCTCCGGAACCGACATTTGTCGTCTTCAATCTAATAGTCGACGAATAAGAACACGGAGATTTACACTTGTTCTGCTCTAAGAACTTCCCAAGTTCGTTGTCTCCCATGAGTGTCTTCTGCGCAAAGCTAGACGCCTCTTCCTGACATTTTTGCTCCGTCGCTCGCAAGCGAAAGGCTTTTTTCAAGTAAACCTCGGTCTGCCCCACACCAAACTTTTGCAACTCATTTGATGCCAGCTTCATCGGTATATAGGAATCAGGACAGGCAGGGTCCGCAACAACCGCAGTCGGTCTGGTAGTCAATTCAACAACTGGCACGCTGACTTTCGAGCAACCCCCTGGACAGCCTCCATCACTTTTCAAAAACTCATTTTGCAGAGACTCCATTTTCTCAAAAAGAGACTTCATTTTTCCAGAGGCACTGAACACACCATATGTCACTGGCGGAATGGACTCTTTTTTATTGGATGATGCCTGAGCACAATGAGCCGAGTTTTTTTTGTCCAGTTCTGCACAAAGACTCTTGAGATCTTTCATCACATCCTTCGTATTGGTGCAGGTGGCTTGAGCCCACAGAGGTCCTGAATAGAAAAGACTTAGAAGTAAAATACAAGTTTTCATAAAATACAGATCGGAATCTTTGTGCATAAACTAAAGACAATGGAGGTCGCGACCTTCGCGCTGCATAGCATAAACCCAGGGTTCCATTGAACTATTTCTTAAAGCCAGTGGACACGTCTCGGATTACATATTTACAATTTTTTGTAGAGGCGCAGATGCTGAGTTCAATAAAAAATATTTTGATTTGTGAAGATCATCAGCTGATACAGCTGGGGCTAGAACTATCTTTAAGAAACCTGTTAGATCTTGAATCATGCCAAATGGTCTCGACAGGTACACAGGCCCTGCACCTGGCAAAAATGAAAAAACCAGACCTTGTCTTTTTAGACCTGGGCCTGCCAGATATGAACGGCATCAACCTCATTGAGCAGCTCCATATTCTCTGGCCCGACCTCAAAATTGTTGTCATTACGAGCTGTGATTCTCCCCCCACTTTGATGCGAGTCAAGAAATTGGGAGTTCGAGCTATCATGCAAAAGGGAGCTTCCAGAGAACACTTTATAGCGGCAATTCAGTCCTTGGAAAAACCCGGCACTTACCTGGATCCAGTGATTTGTTCTTTACTACAAGGAGCTGAACTCAACGAGTTCACACCTCGTGAGTATGAAATTCTTGAACAGATCACCCAGGGCCTTTCCAATCAGCAAATAGCTGACAAATTGGGATGTGCGCTCAGCACCGTGCGTTTTCATCGAGCCAACATTTTACAGAAAGCCAACATTCGCACCGGAGCAGAACTTGCAGCCTGGTTCTTACGCGGGAAGCGTCACCATAACTGAAGTCCCAACCCCCTCTTTGGAGTCAAACTCTAAAAGACCGTCATGAAGATCTATAAAACGTTGTGCAATTGCAAGCCCTAAACCAAACCCTTGTGGTCGAATGTCTGCATCAGCAAAACCAGCCGTTGTACTTCGTCTAATAGTCTCCAAATGTTTAGCGGAAATCCCCACCCCTTCGTCTTTTACAACAATTTGAATAGCTTCATTCTTCTTGGTCACTTGAATTTCAATTTTTTGCCCTGGTACCGAGGCACGAATAGCATTTGTAAGAATATTGCGGATGACTGATTCAATCATCATACAATCGCCATTTAAAATAAGATTCTCATCCTCCATCTCAATAGCTATTCTCAGATCACGCGATTTCCACACACTCTCTAGATTATTAACAACTTCTTTCAAGAGCACATTCATGACATAAGGACGAAGCACTGGCTGAAACTTCGTTTCTTGCGTTCGCGCCCACTGCAACACATTCGTCATAAAATCCTGGGAACTGAAGGTCGACTCTGCAAGCGCAATCGCTTGCTTCTTTAGTTCCGGTCCTACGTATTTTTCTAACGTCGACGACAGTTGACTCTGGGCCTGCAGGACTCCGGAAAAATCATGTGCAATCATGGAAAGTAGACGTGCTTTGAACTCTAGATTATTACTTAAATTCTGTTCCATTTTTTTCTGAGCAGTGATTTCGTGAAACAGCAAAATTTTACCTGCAATGATTCCATGTGATTTAATTGGCTCCTCGACCACTTGGAAAAATCGCATTCCCCAATTTTGATCGAAAAATTGAAACTCTTGAGATGTTTTTTTCAAATCCAGTGCCGATAACTTCTTTTCGTCATAAAAGAACCGATTGAGAGTCGTGGAAGCTAATTGAAAAATACGAGCCGCCGAATCGTTAAATTCCAAAATTCGTCTATTTTGATCCAAAATTATAAGAGGCGCTGGCATCTGATGGAAAACTTGATCTTTAGCAATAACCAACAAATCTAAAAGTCCATGCTTAAGAATCGAATATAAAATAAGTCCTTCCAAGACCACATACATGGCACCAGGAAGCATCACCCACCGGAGGGGACTGTCATTGACAACAAGAAAAAAATCCAAAGAAACGCTGCCAACCCCACCAACAGCAAGAAACAGTATTTGTTTTTTTTTCCATGACTCCGCAGTTCGTAGTTCAAACAACGAACGCACCACGCCGATCAGAACGACCAGATAAGTTGCGCCAATATGAAACGTAAACCACGGTCCCGCTGACCATTTCACCAGTCGAGTTCCCTCCCAAAGAAAAAGTTCATAGTCTGTGGTTAAAAGATCATTCCATGCAGGCACTAAAATCAAAGCCCACGTTACCATTGCGGGAATCAGGACGATAACGTTTAATACCTTATTAAATAGTAATTTACGACTGCGCCCGTAAGTATAAAGTAAAAAAGCAAACCACGTTTGCCCCATGATTGAAAAACCCAAATATCTTAAACGAGAAAAAAAGGCTTTTTGCGAAAGGTCATCTTGAATAAAGACATTCAGTGAACAGAAGGAAATAAGACAGACCACACCAATAAAAACAAGCAGCCACCGAATCTCAACTCGATTTCGGCTCGAGAATGCTTTTCCAAAAAGCAATGCTCCGAAAATAAATATACAGATATAAAGACTTACTACCAAAGTCGGGATGTTCAGCAAAACCCCTCCGAAATTAAATACAACCACAAAAAAACTGATACGTGCCCCTACCGATGTATGGGCCCTGGGAAATTAAGACATGCTTAAATTTTTCAAGTTGGTCAAACAGAATCAATCATTCAAAAGGACAGCAAAGCAATGCTAAACAAGTATTTACTTAAAAGATTAGCGAGTTCTATCATTTTGCCCATTTTCCTAACAGCTTGTAATAGCGGCACCTCCAACGATACGCCTGTTGCCAATCTAAACCTTAGTAATTCCACGGTGCCAACGACTTTACCAGATGGGAGCGCACTGAATGAAGGTTTGCAGCAGTTTGCCTCAAAGATTCAGGGCACATGGAAGGCCACAGACTGTTCGAAGCAAGAGGAGGCCACCTATTATGGAAAAGTTCAATTCACTATCTCTGGATGGAGTATCGTGCTGACAAACACCTATTTTAACGACAGTCAGTGCACTCAAAATGAAATCGGAAAATTGGTTCGAACCGCTTCAATAACAGATTTAAGCAAATCAAGTTCGACGCTCTATAGCCTGATCGTTGTTGTCGAAAAAACAGATATGACCCCATCAACGAGTGTTGTGGCAAGCGACTGGAGTGCTCGTTCGGCCTGTGGACTGACTGGATGGAATGAAGGTGTTGCGCGAACTTTACAAGCTTCCTATTTATGCCAGTATGGACCGACAGTTATGGATTCTATAGGATCTGGTACCGGAAACTTTAGTATCGGTTTTGAAACTGATTTTACTTCTGAACCCAACACTCTCAACTCACAAGGTAAAACTCTTGTGCGTGAATAAGACAATCTGATGACAAATCCCCCCCCACCCTGTGGATATTTCAATCCTAACAAAAACCTGACGTAAATAAGCTTGGCTTATTCTTAGCAAGTGAGACAAATACAGTCCCTAAGCGAAGAGTTTTATTGCGAGAGAGAACTATATTGTTTATAAATTTATCGCAAAGAAGACGCTCATAATCGCTGAAAAGAGGAAATATGTCTCGGTGGATTATATGTCTGATGGCTATAATTGGGGTTTCATCACTTTCACAGCTCGGCTGCACAACTCGGAAAGAGCCGCTGGGGAGCGCTGAGAATCCCATTAAAATCCATTTTGTCCCTTCGGTTGAAGCTAAAGTCCTGCAAGATAATTCAAAAAAATTTAAAGACTTTTTAGAAAAAGCAACTCCCTACAAATACACGATCACAATCCCACAAAGTTACATCACCGTCGTTGAAGCCTTTGGCACTAAAAGAGCAGACATTTCAGCCATGAACAGTTTCGGCTATGTCTTAGCGCACGAACGGTATGGAGCGGAGGCCCGTCTGACTGTTCTTCGCTACGGATCTGCATTCTATAAGGCACAATTCATTGCGTCCTCAGACAGTGGCATTAATAAAATAGAAGATCTGCAGGGAAAAAAGGTAGCATTTGTCGATCCTGCCTCGATGTCTGGATATCTACTTCCGTTGAAAACACTAAAGGATAAAAAGATAAAACCCAAGGAAACAGTATTCGCAATGAAGCATGATTCGGTTGTCTCTATGATTTATCAAAACCAAGTAGATGCGGGGGCGACCTTCTACTCCCCGCCCATAGATGGCGTGATCGACGATGCAAGGCGCTTGGTAATACAGCAGTATCCTGACGTCACAGATAAAATAAAAATTATCGGACTGACACCGGAAATTCCAAATGATCCCATCGTCTTTCGTAAAGACATGCCTGAAAACATGAAGCTGGAAATTACAAATGCTTTACTGAATTTCATCAAAACACAGGAAGGCCGCGATGCCTTCAATGCAATGTACAGTGTAAACGATTTAAAGTTAGCGACCGATGATGACTACAAAGTAGTTCGATCCCTGTTAACGCAAAAAACAGATGAACCTCAATCTGAGAAGTAGGACCACCATGCAGAATATTCTGGAAGTGCGTAATTTAGAAAAAACATATCCCAACGGCACCCGGGCATTAAAGAATATAAATTTTAATGTCAAAAAAGGAGAATTCCTTATCATCATTGGATTATCTGGCTCGGGAAAATCAACGCTTCTTCGTTGTATCAATCGTCTTCATGATCCTACTCGGGGCGAGATCCTGTTTAATGGTGAAAACATTGCTTCAGTTGAAGGCGAAAAAGTTCGTGAAATACGGAAAAAAATAGGCATGATTTTTCAACACTTCAACTTGGTCCCTCGTCACACTGTTTTGTCCAATGTTTTAATGGGAAGCCTGGGGCGGATGAGCTCATGGAAATCCTTCTTAGGACTTTTTCCTCAGGAAGAAAAAAATAAAGCCTTTGAATATTTAAAACTTGTCGGAATTGCTGACAAAGCCATGATTCGTGTCGACCAAACAAGCGGCGGTCAACAACAACGAGTCGCCATCGCACGCGCCCTGATGCAGAATCCCGAAATAATTTTGGCCGATGAACCTGTCGCCTCGCTGGATCCTGCGACCTGTCACACAGTGATGGACTATCTTAGAAAAGTGAATCAGGAGCTAGGAATTACCATCATCGCCAATCTGCATTTTCTATCTTTGGTGCGAGAGTATGGCACCAGAGTCATTGCCTTAAAAAATGGCGAGATCGTCTTTGAAGGCTCCCCTCAAGAAATCACTGAAGAATGGTTCGAAAGAATTTACGGTCAAGGTGCAAAAGAAGTTCACATCCAGTAGAAGGAACGATCTCAATGAAAAATCTTAATTTTAAAAAAATAATCTTTGATGCAGTGATGTTTGCGTTCTTATTTTGTGTTTTCTTGACAGTGGTCTTCCAGCCAAATGAGGAACAGATGTTGATGTTAGGTCGCAATGTCCTCCTGTTTTTAACTGGAGTCGGATTGGGAGCACTCATCAGTATAGGCCTCTCCGCCCTTGGACACAAAACTGCCGGTGATGTTCTATTTGCTCCTAAAAACAAGCGCAAAACCGAAGAGGAGCATCCTTGGTACCGCACAATTTGGGGTTGGCAATTGGCTGTTGTCCTTATGGTGACTTTTGTCGTTGCCATTTTTAAAACTCAATTTTCATTTTGGGAAATTTTGGATAAAGACGGGTTTGCAGGAGCGATGAGACTTTTCAAAGGGATCTTCGATCCGAACTGGGAAGTCCTTCCCGCTGCTATCAACAATATCATCGAAACGATTTTCATGGCCTTTCTGGCAACGATATTGGCAATCCCCTTTGCCTTCGTGCTTAGCTTTATGTGCGCCAAAAATATCATGAACGGCTCTGTGACATTTCCCATCTATGTCGCCCTTCGCACTATTCTGAATACGGTTCGATCGGTAGAAGCGATGATATGGGCCATCATCTTTTCCGTCTGGGTCGGCATTGGCCCTT
>CAYSKF010000019.1:0-75508 GCA_964431515.1 uncultured Bdellovibrio sp. | reverse complement strand
GATGCCGTTCACGCGAATTGCATATTTTAAAGCCACAAGATCGAGCCATCCACAGCGACGTGAGCGCCCTGTGGTCGAGCCAAACTCATGACCGTCAGCTTGAATCTTTTGTCCGACTTCATCAGTCAGCTCGGTAGGAAAAGGCCCGCTGCCAACGCGAGTTGTATACGCCTTGAAAACACCAATGACTTTTTGCACACTCATCGGACCCACGCCCGCGCTAGCGCAAGCATTTGCTGAGAGGGTAGAAGAACTAGTCACAAATGGATAAGTCCCGTGAAGGATATCCAGCATGGTTCCTTGGGCGCCCTCAAACAGAACTCGTTTGCTGGCTTTCAAGCTTTTATTGATCAGCAAAGAAGTGTCTTTGCATCTGTAGGGAGCAAGTTCTTCGGCAATTTCTAATAGAGAGTTCACGACATCCGCTACTTTGAAAGTAGGAGCTTGGTAAAACTTCTCAAGCATAAAGTTTTTTTCACGCAAAGCGAGTTCCACTTTTTGCGTTAAAGTTTCTTTATTAAAGATATCTCCAAAAAGAACAGCACGACGAGAAGCGCGGTCTTCGTAAGCAGGACCGATTCCTTTTCCAGTTGTACCGATTTTATTATCGCTCAGGGCCGCTTCGCGAGCAGCATCCAGAGCTTTGTGGTAAGGCAGAATGATGGCAGCTGTATCAGAGATCATCAACTGCTTAGGGTTTTGTAAAAAGCCATTTTCTTTGAGCTTTTTGATTTCGTCACGAACAGAGAAGACATCGATGACGACACCAGAGGCAATAACACATGTTGTATCAGGATGTAGAACCCCGCTTGGCACTAAATGAAGGACCGTCTTTTGCCCGTTAACAACAAGCGTGTGTCCTGCATTGGCCCCACCTTGGTAGCGAACGACCATATCTGCTTTTTCAGAAAAGACGTCGATCAGTTTACCTTTACCTTCATCGCCCCATTGAGCACCGACAACTACTATACCAGCCATGTACAACCTCTATCTTCCGTTTTCGCTCAAGAGAGGTTGTCAGGCAAGATTTATTCACCCTTAAAAGGGGTCGCCCCGTACCAAGGAGCTCGCGGCGGAAGTGTGTCAGAGGTGGAGCCGTCTATAAAAAAGGCCATAAGCTTATTAGCTGCTATTTGAGATGCTTTAAAAAAGGCATCCTCCGTATTAGCTCCGATATGTGGTGTCAAAACAACATTTGGAAAGGTCAGCAGTTTTGAGTTTCTTTGCAGAGGTTCCTTTTCAAAAACATCCAAACCAACGGATCGCAACCAGCCTTTTTCCAGGGCTTCGGCCAGATCATTTTCGTTAATGACGGAGCCTCGTGAAGTATTTACTAAAATAATTCCACGATGAATATATTCAAACTGGGATCTGTTTAACATGTGTTCTGTTTCTAAAGTTTTGGGAACGTGGAAGCTGATAATGTCAGCTGTTTTTAGAACCTCTTCGTAACTCAATCTAGGAATGTTCAAGCGCTCAAAAACCTCATCATCCTGATAAGGATCGAAAGCTACAACATTCATGCCGAAAGCTTGTGCGATTTCGGCAACGCGAGTTCCGATGCGTCCGATACCAATGACTCCGTAGGTACGACCCGTGAGCTCAATACCTGTGATGAGATCGCGATTCCATTCGCCGGACTTCATCATGCGGTGAGCTTGTAGAATATTGTTCACGCAGTTCAGAACTAAGCCCCACGTTAATTGTGCTGCGGAATCAATATTGGCGGTGGGTGTATGCATGACTGTGATGCCCCACTTTTGAGTGGCATCAAGGTCAATATGATCAAAACCGCTTGTGCATGTAATAATGAGCTGAAGTTGGCGAGCTTTCTTCAGTAACTCTTCGTCAATACGCGTGCGACTGCGAATCAGCAACGCATTGGCGGTGACAAGGTGTTCAAGAGGAAGGTGTTGAGGGCTGTCAGAGCGGACCACTTCAAACTGACTATTCTGTTGTAGATATAAGTAGCTATCTTGAGCAAAGCGATCAGTAATTAGAATTTTTTTCTTCATGGATGTTGCTCCAAATAGAGTTTTGCTTCGTGGGCTACGTTGGAAATTTGCTCTAATGATAGAAAGCCTGGATCGAAATATCTGAGCGTGTGACCCAAGCACTCTACGAGTTGAACTAATTCTGAATCCTGAATGTATCCCATATGGCCAATACGAATGATTTTACCTTTGGCCTGATCTTGTCCACCCATGAGTGTGATTTGGTGTGCTTGCTCCAAGTACAGACGAATTTTTTGTCCATCCATTTGTGGGGGAACAGACAAAGCTGTCACAGAGTCGCTTGGAGATTTTGCATAAAGAGTAAATCCGAGTTTTTGCCCAAAATGCCGAGTGAAATCAGCCCGACGTCGAATTGCGTGAAAGAGATCGTCAAGCCCTTGTGTTTGAATCAGATTAAGTACCACATCCAAGGCGCGAATGATTGCCACGTTAGAAGAAAAATAAGTTTCTCCGTTTGCATTAGCTTTGCGTTCTTTGCGAATATCAAAATAGAAGCGAGGGGTTTCATTTTTTTCGATATATTTCCAGGCCTTTTTAGAGAAAGAAACAAAGGACATTCCGGTGGGAAGCATAAAGGCTTTTTGCGAGCCAGCAACGATGCCATCAATATTCCAAAGATCCATGGGAAGCGGGTAGGCACCTAAAGCTGTGATTCCATCCACCAGGAAGAGTGTTTCTGGATATTGTGCAATGACTTGCCCCAGAGCTTCAATAGGGTGAGCAACCGCAGTGCTTGTTTCGCAAGCTTGGCAGAGCACGGCTCGCGTGTCTGGGTTTTGCTTTAAAAACTGTTCCACTTTGGATACTTCTACAGCTTCTCCCCAAGGGACGTCGATCGTTGTCACTTCAGCGCCAAATACTTTCGCCATTTCCGCCCAGCGTTCACCAAATTTTCCAGATACGATAGCAAGGACTTTATCACCGGGGGAGATGGTATTTACAATCAATGCTTCCATGCCCCCAGAGCCTGTGGAGGTGAGAAGAAAGACATCTTGTTCCGTTTGAAAGATCTTTTTTATTCCGCCTAAAACTCGCTTCAAGATCAGGTCAAATTCTGGAGTGCGGTGATGAATCATCGGGAGGGCGAGAGCTTTACGCACCTCAGGATGAAGGTTGACCGGGCCGGGCGCTAACAAGCTGTAATCTGCGTTTGTAGATGTCATTTTTCTTCCTTGATATCCTGTTCATTTTATACTCAACTGGGTCCGTGGACGCAATATTTAAAGGCCTGTTAATATTTTCAGTTTTGGTTTCGGGATGTGCCTATCGTTTAGGGGTCGGCACTCGCACAATTCCTGGTGGCTACAAGCAAATTTCAGTACCGATCTTTAAGAATAACACTCAGGAAGCTGGTATTGAAATGGCTTTCACGAATGCTTTGATTCAAGAGTTTCAAAGGTCCAGAATTGCTCGGGTGGTAGACAACTCTTTGTCGGAAGTGGCTGTCATTGGTCAAATTGACAACATCCAATATCTTCCGGGTGCAAAGCGGGTTGCTGGAGACTCTTCTTACTTACCAAATGGGACGGTTATTGCTTCAGAATATCGTATTCTTCTGAATGTCACAGTGAAAGTTGTTCGTCAGGCGGATGGAACAGAATTGTGGAGTGGAACGTTTAGTGGTGAGCGCACTTATGCCGCTCCTCAGGTGACGCTCGCCGGTGTGAACTCTGTAAATCCTCTTTACAATCTTTCTGCTCGGAGGCAGAACATTGACGTTATGGCGAACGATATAATGGTCGAGGCCCATGATCGTATTACTGAGAACTTCTAAAAAAGGTAACTCTGCACGATGGCACTGGTTGATGCGCAAAAATTTTATAAAGATCTTGAGAAAGGTCAGCTTGCGCCTCTTTATTTTCTTTTCGGAGAAGAGCCTTATCTTCTAAATCAAAGCATTGAACGCTTTAAATATGCCGTCCTCACTGAAGGGGCGGTGGATTTTAATTACAGTCTTTTTTACGCAAGTGATGCTGATGTGGTCACAGTTCGTGATGCGGTTGAAACTTTGCCGATGATGGCAGCTCGTCGTCTTGTGGTTTTGAAAGAAGCACAAGAGCTAACAGATAAAGAGTGGGCTGAGCTAGAGCCCGTGATTGAAGGGCCCGTTGAAAGCACTGTTTTTGTTATTTTAGCTTCACGCATAGATAAGCGTAAAAAGCAAATTCGCCAGTTGCTTGAAAAAGCGGACTGTGTGGAATTTAAAAAGCCTTATGAAAATCAGGTTCCTTCGTGGATCAATTATATTGCTCAGACATTGGGATTCACGATCAGTAACGAAGCGATTCATTTATTGCATAAGTTGGTGGGGCACCACCTGACAGAGATTGAAGGCGAGCTTAAAAAGTTAGGTGAGTTTACGGGGGGACAGCGTCGCATTGAAGCGGCCGATGTGGCTCAGGTCGTTTCTCGCTCTAAAGAAGAAAACGTCTTTGATTTTACCAAAGCCATTGGTGAAAATGACCGAGTCAAAGCTTTGGAGCATTTGGTTCATTTGTTGGATCAGGGGCAAAGTGAAATCGGTATCGTTTCCCTTGTTGCTCGTCATGTGCGAATTCTTTTAAGTCTCAAGCGGGGCGTGGAGGAAGGTTTGCACGGGGCTAAGTTGGCTCATTATGCACAAGTTCCACCCTATTTCCTTGAAAGCTATCTAGACCAGTCTCGACTTTGGACGACGAAAAAGTTGGAGCAAACGCTTGTCATCTTGTCTGAAACGGACCGAGCTTTGAAATCCTCCCCTTTGTCCAGTCACATTTGGCTAGAAAATATGGTTCTTAAAACCTGTGCTTCCTCTGTGGTTGCGCCTGCTCATTGAGTTTTTTCGCTGATTTCCGATAAGTCTATTGATGATTAAAACCTACGAAGATGGCGGCTTTTACCGTCGTCAATATCCACGCAGAGAAATGAAACGCAAAGTGGGAGTCCTTTGTGATGGCTCTTATTTTGTTTGTTATTCAGGAGAAGTTGGCGAAGGGGGGATGTCCATCAGCTCAGAGTACGTTTTGACTGAAGGGCACGAGCTGGTTGTCAGCTTCCAAATTCCAGGCGGTGACTTCGCTTTTCTGCGAGCCGTTGTGCGTTCAACACATAAAAAAGAGGGTGACGAATTCGTCACCCATGGCTTGAGTTTCAGTTCTGTAGATTTCTCATTGAAAAGACAAATACGAACATTTGTTTCGGCACGAAGTGATTCAGCGCCGAACTCAAACTGATCTTTATTAGCGCTAATTACTTAGCAGCTGATGCGCGAGAAGAAAGACGGCTGATTTTACGAGAAGCCGTTTCTTTTTTGATAACGCCAGTTTTAGCAGCTTTCATTACTTGAGAAGAGAACTTCTTCAACAATTCAGGAAGAGCTTTCAAGTCTTTAGCTTGGATTGCTTTTACTAGATTTTTTTCAGCAGTTTTTACAGTGCTTTTACGAGCATTGTTAACAGCAGTTTTACGAACAGACTGACGAGCTCTTTTTGCTGCAGACTTATGATTTGCCAAGGGATAACCTCCACAGTAATCTTATTTAAACAGGAACCAAAGGGATTAACATAGGGTGTCTCAGGAAGCAAGCGGATTAAAAGAAGATCGCAAAAAGGTCTTTAAAAGGGCTTTTTTGATGGCCTCCGGTACATTATCAAGCCGAATTTTGGGCCTATTGCGCGACATGGCTATGGCAGCCTTGTTTGATCGCGCTGTCACGGATGCTTGGACCGCAGCTTTCCGGTTGCCTAATCTCTTCAGACGTCTTTTGGGGGAAGGATCCCTCTCTGTCGGTGTTATTCCCGTTTTTTTGGAAGCCAAAGGTGCTGATTCCGAAGGCATTCGCGCCAGAAATCTTATCAACGGCATGTATACGTTTCTTCTGTTGACGCTAGGGGTATTAACTATCCTGGGGATTGTTTACGCGGAAGAAGTATTTCGTCTTTTATTATCAGAACAGTTCAGTTTGATGACTGCAAAGTGGGAAATGACTGTGCGTTTAGGGCGCATCATGTTTGGATTTGTTTTCTTTGTCTGCATGTATGCCTACTTTATGGGAGTCTTAAATGCTCTCGGGAGCTTTGCCGTACCTGCAATGGCGCCAGCACTTTTAAATATATCAATGTTAGCCTTCACATTTTTGCCTGCACATTGGTTTTCGCAACTGGGTGATGGATTGGCTTGGGGCGTACTGGTGGGGGGGCTGTTACAGGCAGTTTTATTGTGGATGGCCTTAAGGGCGCACGACTATCTACCCAGAATTCAACTCAATATTTGGAGTGCAGATGTGCGGCGTGTATTACGTCGCATTTTACCTGGAGTGTTAGGCCTAGGGTTGTTGCAGTTTTCGACATTGGTGAATCTGTACTACGCAAGTTCTTTGCAAGAGGGGGCTGTTTCTTATATCTATTGGGCAGATCGACTGCTAGAGCTTCCATTGTCGTTGATATCAGTCAGTCTTGGAGTCGCTTCGTTGCCCACCTTGAGTGCTTTGGCATCAAAGAAAGATTGGGTCTCCTTTCGAAATACGGGGCAAGACAGCTTTTTGATGACGGCATTTCTGGCTTGGCCCAGTGCTTTGGGTTTGTTCTTTTTGGCCGATGATATCGTTAGAGTGTTGTTTTACAGGGGCCAGTTCACATCTCAAGATGCTCTAGTTACGACATCTATTTTAGAAGTTTACGCGAGTGGGTTGGTTGTTATTTCAATGAGTCGGGTTTTGATGCCTTTATTCTATGCGGTACAGCGGGCTTGGTTTCCAGCCATTGCCGCAGTGATTTGTCTACTGGCTCATGTTTCTTTAGCGCCTGTTTTGATGAAGGAGCAAGGGGTTGCCGGGTTGGTAACTTCAAGTATGGCGTCCGCGGCCTTAAATATGCTTCTATTGTTATTAGGCCTGCAGTTTTGGCAGCTTTCATTTAATTGGCTGAAAGTGAGTAGAGAGCTCATAAAAATGGCTATGAGTGGAATGGGGATGATTTTTGTTCTGCAGGCTTGTCAGTGGGCTGCGCTACAAATGAAACAGGGCCAGAATGTTCTGACCCTGTTTGTAACGATAGTGGTGTCCGCAGTTGCATATTTCGGATTCACTGCAGTTTTGCGCAGTGAAGAGTGGCCTAAAATCCGCTCGTTGTTCCGCCTTTAGCGCGTCCATCACTTTCATCATCAAAAGTGGTGATACCAGAAATTACCAAAACCCAATATAGGAACAGCCGTTGCGAGCGGTCGTTTGCTTTCAGTTCTTCTGAACCAAGACAATTCAGAACTCATATTTGTTCGGTTGCTGAAGAGGAAGTATGAAAGTAAATTTTAATTTATTTTACTTCAGCTAGCGAACTGTAGCTGTCGTTCAATTTCTTTTGTCTATCTACTTCTTGTGTCCATCTTTTCACTTCGCCTTGATAGCCTTTTTGTTTCGCTTTCCATTCTGTTTCTTCACTAGCTAAAGAGCGCATTTTTTGTCCGACTTGATCGTACTGTTCTTTGAGATTGCTCGCACGGGAGTTCCAGATCTTCTTTTCTTCTTGTAGTTGAGTTAATTGCAATTGGTAATCATTGATATTCAGCTCTCTCTTTTTTTGATTTTCTTTGAGCTTAGAAATCATCATTTCCATTTCTTGAATTTTTTGAGTCTCTTGTGACATCTTCGTTTTTTCTTCATTGATCAGCTGCTGAAGTTCTTTTTCTTGATTGCCAATTTTGCCCATGGCTTGCTTATTTTCATCAACCTGTTGAAGAACTTCTTTCTGTTGTCCCGCGACCTGTGCTTTTGCTTTGGTTACTTCTTCAATATTAGATTCAACGGTTTTTAGGTTTTTTTCGTATTCAGCAAGATTAGACTTGGAGTTATTTAGGTTGGTTTTAATTTTTTCCAAGCCTTCTTTTGCTGTGTTTTGCGCATAAGCAGAAGGGAGGGCAAGGAGCAATCCTAGAGATAGAGTTGTAAGAGCGTTTGTTAATTTCATCTTGAAAATCCTTTCGTAATTCATCAATAAGTTACTCTGAAAGACCAGCGACACTGTTTTCTTGCGGGCAAACATTCTTTAAAGACGAGCGGTAGTGACCCACTTCATCTTCCCAGATTTCGCCTTTAAATTTCCAGTTGAGGCTTTTTTCTTTATTGACTGTAAGCTCAGGTCTTTCTTTTTCATTTACGTCTCCACCAGCCATTTGATAGCGGATGTGCTCGCCGGCGCCGGAATAAAGTTCATACTGTAGAACTTCATTTTGGTCTAAAACGCGATCGAGGTTCGCGACCATTTCTTTATAGCGACCTTGCAAGACCTGTGAGGCCTGCAACTTCAACTCTTCTTTTTCTTTTTCGATTCGTGCGACACCTTGTGCTCTCAAGCTTTTAATTGAGAGGCGTGCCTTTTTAGCTATGTGATATTGAATGCGATAACTCATCAGCTTCTGTTCAGCGGATTCGACGCTTGATTTTTCGTTCTTAGCAGTTTGCAGCCCTTTATTAGCTTCATTCTGTTTCGCAATCAGTTCGCGTTCTTTTTTGATTAAAGTCAGCGCAATTTTATTGAATCTAGATATTTCATCTTCATGCGTGTTGATTTGACTTTGCAGCTTCATAAAAGCAGGGTGACGAGCCAACTCGACGATGAAAGAGCGTGGCAAACCGTCTACTTCTTTTAAATCTGAATTTTTGACCCAGTTCTTTACTGTATCATAGTAGTTTGTGGCAACTTGGTTGCTGGCTCCGTAAGTTGAGAGTTTCTTTTTCCAAGGAGTGTACTTTTTGCTCATCTCCTTAAGAACTTGGGCTCCGTCACCGTATTGGCATAGATTCAAGTAGCCAACAGTTCGAACAACATAAGACTCTGGAGAGAACGCATTTTTAAAGAAATCTGTGTGCAAAGAAAACATATTTCCGGCGGCACCTTCATAGTCTTCACTGAGAATTTGTGTCCAAGCACTTTCGACCATAGCTTGCAGCCATAATGGGTTGGATTTGTCGACTTTTAAGTAGGACTGAAAGGCCTCTTTGTACTGACTTTTCTGGAATTGAATTCGTGCTAAAGTTAATGCCGCTACCGAACGAAGCTGAGATTTTTTATCTGACTCCGTTGCAGACATCAGTCTTTCAAGTTGCATGATAGCATCATCAACTTTGCCCTGTCGGTAGTTAAATAGGGCAGTTAAAAGCAGTGCCTCTGAATAATGAGGAGACTTTTCAGAAATGAAAAGAAGGGCGTCTTCCATAAGACCGAGGTCGCCTTTTTCAGAGTAGTATTTCGCTCGGCGAATTTGGTAGTCGTCGTTCTTAATGACATCGATATCGTATTTCGCAACGAGGGGATCGATCAGTGCAACATCAGAAGTTTGTAAAATATTGATATTTTTAACCAAAGCTTCGGTGGCTAGTTGTTGCCATTCTTTGGATTTAGTTTCTTGAGCTACTTGAATCATATACTGGCGAAACTCGGAGTTGAGTCCCAATCCCTTCGCCGTCATTGCGTAGTTGTAGAGAGCTTCAATACGATGAACAGGATCTTCCATAAGTTCTGCAAAAAGACCCATCGCCAATTCATAATCCTTCTTAATTTCTAGAAAAATCAAGGCTTGAAGCAGCTTGTAGTCATTGGGCTTCATGTCTTCGATTTTTGCTAACTGAACCAGAGGATCTTGAATCTTAGGTTCCGGAAATGGACTCAACATTTTCACATCCGGAATGTCCTTAAATGCCTGGGTGGAAGTCACATTCTTGGGATCCGTGACGTCAGCAATTGTGGTAGGTAGCTGAATTTGCAGCAGTGGTGGAGATTCCTTGCGACGGATGTCTTTTAAAACGAGTTGTTTTGAAGCGGGGAGGCGAAGAGGTGCTAGAGTTGCTGACTCGACTTGGCGCTCTTCTCCAATATCCAGTGCTGGAATATTTTTGACTTTAAAAACTTCAACTTTTCCTTTGACGACTTTTTTATGATAGACCTCAAAAGTTGGGACCAGGCTTGATTTTACTTTCAAAGCCGGAGAGGGAGCACGACCTGATTTTTTCACAGACAGTGCGCTGTCGGCCCAAGCAGCACTGCACATCATTGGAATCGCGATTAATAACTGTAAACTCTTTTTCATAAATCCCCCACCCATGGAGAAAGTTAGTGCCAGTAAGTGATACCAAGTAAAAGCTGCGTGTCGTTCACAGATTTAGGACCAAGATTGCGATCGGCAGCATTTGTGCTGTACTTCATGCGATCTTCATTCGTAAATTTGTTTATAAAATCCATGCGAATGGCGAAGTGCTCTGAAAAGAAGATCTGCTGATTGATGCCAATTTGATAGCTCATCGCATTCTTTTTTTCATCCCCTTCTTCTTTTTTTAGAATGTAGTCAACGGTACCTACACCTAAAGAGATTCCCATATCAAAATAGATGATGTACTTGTCGACGAAGCTCATTTTTGCATAAAGAGGCACATAGGTTGCAGACAACATTGTTGAGCTTTCAAAAAAATTGTAGTTCGGAGCAACCGCGAACGTAGATTTAAATTGGTCCGTGTTGTCGTTATCTTTCATTTCAGCTTTTGTATAGTTGACGTCTAAACCCCAGCGTTCATTAAAATAATAACCTAGCTGCGCAGATGTGATACTGCCAGTTCCGAAAGGGTCATTAATGGGAGTACCACCCGCAATATTTAAATAAAAGCGGTCTGCTTTGGTGTAGCGACGATTTTGCACCACGCTGAAATCATCGTCTTTAGCCGCCCAGTATTTTTCTTCCAGCTTTTTGATATCTAGCCGGTCATTACTTTTGGTTTCTTTGCCTTGTTGGGCAAAGGCTTGTGAGGTCGCTATGATGAAAAATAAAATGATTTTTTTAAACATAAGTTAATCCTTTAGTCTTAGTTTGTACTTTTGAATAAGAATGGATACGTCACTAGCACTCTAGTTCCGCCCTCAGGGGTTGGGAACTTCCAGGCTGCAACCTTATTCAAGATACATCCCTCAACTGTTGCATTTTTCAAAGTTGTGTCTCCGATAAGCTGTTGTTCGACAGCGCCAGATGGTCCGATGGTAAATCTGACGGCGACTTTACCGAAAAGATCCGGGTTGGCACTCAGTTGTCTTTCATAACAATAGAGAATTTGTCCTAATTTGGATTTGATGTATTGAGCGATTATTTCACGATCTAAACCGCCAGTGATTTCGCCTTCTTCTTCGATAAGGCCCACGCCACCAGTGCCTGTTGCTCCAGCTGCCAAGCCTCCCATACCAGAAGCATTTTTTCCGCCACCACGGCCTGCAGTCGAAATCACGACTCCAGACCCACTGCCTTCAGTGCCCCAGTCGCGTCCTGATTTTTCCATGCTGCCAACAGCAGCCAGAGCGCGTCCTGATGGGCCACTGCCGGCTTTAACACCATTTGCAAAGACAACGTTATTGCTACGGGCTGCTTGCGCTGAAACTTTCCCTAACAATTGCGAAATTCTTCCACCAGCGATGGATTGCATCATTTTGGAAACTTTGCTTCCGCCGCCAGATGAAGGGGTCGCAGCATTCTTGTCGCCTGCAGGTGCTGCGGCTTCTTGTATAACCACTTGTTGCTGAGGTTTTGCAGTTTCACTTTTTTTACGCTTTTGTTTTATCTCTGTTTTCACAACAATTTTTTGCGAGACTCGAGGAGGTGTCGCAACAGTTTCGATGGTTTGAGACTTCGGAGCGAAGAGTCCAACTGTCACTAAAAGAAGAGTCACGCCAAGAAAAATGAACACGCCTTTTTTGGAATCCTCGTCGACAAGTTGGTTCGCAGATAGATGGCCCCACTTTGCCGCATCTTCTAAATTGACGGTTTTTTGGCGGACTTCAAGATTACCAACGATTGTTTGTTGCCATTCTTCACTTGCAAGAAATGGAACTTTTTCATTTTGGCTAGCTAAGGCAGGTTTAAATTTTTTATTTAGGGGTAGAACTTTTGTCTCTACGACTTTGCCATTTTGGCGAACAATATAAAGCTGAAATTTCTTATTTTTTTCAAGACCGCTGAAGTCGTTCTTTTCAAGACGGTAGTAAAGGTCTTGTTCTTTTGTTACTGGTGTAAACTGAAGTGTGCAGTCATCAAGCTGTATTTTGGTGTCGTGCTGTAGGGGAGTAGCAGGGGAAGCTGTCTTGGATACACTGTTATTGATATCCATATCGACGTACCACCAATTGCCATTGCGATACTCAAAAAGTCCTTGGATCCCATTAGTGGCTGAAGAAATTGAAATGACATCGGCCAATCTGGATGAGCCAAAGGTTTGGACTTTGTTGTCTGGACGAAGTTTCCAAGTTTTTGCGGTCCCATCTTTCAGAGACTGTTTAACGATTAACGTAAGCATATGTCACCCCAGTAAACTAATTTAATTAGTTGTTTAGATAGAGAGCAGATTCACGAATGCGGCTATCCATATCTTTTTGTACATCGTAAAGAGGCATAAACTTAATACCTCGTTTTTGTACAAGATAGGCGCCGTCAGGGTTGCGAATCGTTCCCTTGAGGTTCATATCTCCGAAATTAACTTCTTGGATTTTACGGACGGTTCTTTTTTTAGCAGAAGCCGTCGACGCTCCCAAGAGACCGAAAGCGATCATCAATGCGATGATAGATTTCACTTGTAACCTCCATACTACAAGTCTCCCGAGATAACGTGCTGACCGACTTTGTTTTGCGTTTTCAAATACTGTATCTTCTTTTCAACCCAAGTGCGCATATCCTGCTGCGTACTTGCTTTGAGTGCTTTTTCGTAAGAGTCCAGCGCAAGCGTTGGACTTCCTTTATAGGTCTCAAGTACATGAGCCTGCTGCAGCAATATATCGGCATTTTGGCTCTTAACATTAAGCATTTCTTTGATGGTGTTCAGTGCTTTTTCTACTTCGCCCTTCTGTGCAAAGGACTCACTCATCAAAAGACCTACATCCAGAGTGTACAACTGTTCTTTAGTCAGTGTAGAAAAAAGTGAAATAGTTTGCGTAAAATCTCCCTCTGAGAAAGCTTTGACACCGGCAAAGATAGTCATTTCATTTGCAGGCAATTGCATGTCCAAAACTTTTTCAAAAAATGGCATTGCGGCATTCAGACCTTCAGCTTGATATAGCAAGCGAGCTTTTTGATAAACGTAAGGTGCGACTTCAAGCTCATTTTTTAAAGCGGCTTCAGTCAACCACATAGATTTTTCCGTGAAACCTTTAGCTTCTGAACCCAAGCTTGCGATATATAGCCCTACGGCGCGAGTCTCTTTTACTTTGGCCATTTCTAGCCCTAGACGTTCAACTAAGTCGTACTGCTTCCCGTTGAAACAAGAACCCGCCAGCTCAAAGACATTCAGTTTTTCTAGTTGTCCAGTTAAGATGGCACTTTTATTACAATTTTTTGCAGATGAAGCTTCAAGGCGACGGACTTGACCTATGGTCATGTTAGCTGATGCTGGGATGAAAGGAGATAGCTTATCAGCAGCAGGGTAGCGAACAATAGGAGTCACTGTTTGATCTACGCGCAATCCTGCAAAATTGCGTTCGGAAGTAGCCGATTGACCTTTTTGCGCCGCCAAAACTTTCAGTTTGGATTCGTTTTCATCCTTTTTGCTCTGAATAGGAGAAATCATTTTGGCAATTTCTTCACGCAGAGCTGTTTGGTCTGCCGCAGTCAAGCTGGCAGGGAGAGGCATCGACGTCAAACTTTCAATGAAGTTTCCATAACAGCGGTCAATGCCACGAAGAGCTTCAAGCTGTTGGTAAGGATCTTTGCTCATTTTCAAAGCTGTTAAATAAGCCGTATGAGCTTTATCAAGCTTCTCCGTTTTCATAGACAAGACGAGAGCAAACTTTTCTTCTCGAGCTTTAACACTTTGTTGAACGAGTTCTTTTTCCAGGATGCGTGCTTGAATAAGGCGGGCTTCGGCTCTGGTTTCAGCCGGCGCACTGCGACCATTGGCTTTCATTGCCAGATCAAAAGCAGCTGTGTTTTTGCCAGCATCTAAAAGTGCTTGAGCTCTTGTAATCATGATTTGTGTTGTATAAGGCTCAATCCCTTTTGCAAGAATTTGATTTTGAATCTTTTCAAGCTCTGCAGATCTACTTTCATTTTTATAGGAATCTAATAACTTTCCGTAGATTCTGACTGAAGTTTTGCTGTCAGCGTTTTCCAGAATATTATTGTAAGCCTTTCGCGCTTCCTCATCTTTTTTCTCAAGCACATAGATGTCGGCTGCCAGCTCTAAGTGAGTGTTGCGGTTCTTTTTATCTAGGTCCGCAATCTTGACCAATGTTTCTGCTGACTTTTGGATTTGGCCAAGATCAGCATAGGCTTTCGCCGCTTCCTTCAAGGCATCCAGGTTGCGTTTATCTTCTGGATACTTTTTGACATACTTCAGAGACAATTCAGCAGCTTCGTAGAGTTTACCTTCTGAATAGAGGAGACTTAAAGCTTGCCATAAAGCTTCCTTTGAAAGCTTTGACTCTTCATGTTCTTTTGCAAAAGCAATGAGTTTTTCCGATGCCTGATTTTTGTCACCAGTTTTTGCAAACTCTTGAATTTCTGTGAAGTGTGCTTCTTCAAGAATTTTATTCATTGAGCTTTTGCGTGTGTCATCTGTTGTTGTGGTCAGAATGGTTTTTGAAAAATCCTTGATGCCGGTATAGTCTTTTCGGATATTTAAAATATCTAGAATTAGATCTTCAGACTTTCTTTTTATTTCTGCATTCTCTGAACCCTTCAGTTGGGCAAGAGGTCTGAGGATTTTTTCCGACTCGGCATAGTTCGTTTCTTCGTACGCGATATGGCCTAACTTGAATTTTACCAGAGTGGCAAATTTTCCATTAGCATGTTTGGTTAAGTAATTATTTGCCAGATCTTTTCGTTCAGCTTCTTTGAGAACATTTTTTTCTTTCTCTATGCTTTTTTCTTTAGAGTAAAGAGCCGCATAGTTTGCGTCATGACGAAGCACGGGCTCTGCTGTTTTGTCGCCCACAATTTTATACTGAGCACTGGCTTCTTCAAATTTTTCCAACTGAAAAAGGAGCTCCGCATAAGCAAAGCGAGTTTTTAGATCCGGTTTTGCAGGATCTTCGTTATCCAAAATCAATTTGAACATCTGCTGAGTTAAGTTGGCGAAATCTGTGTTTTGCTTGTTTTTCAACCAAATGTCCCACCATTTTCGGGCCATATCCAGGCTGACTCGGCGGAATCCTTCATCGCAAGAAGAAGTGGCGATATCAGGCTTTTGCAAACTTCTCCAAGTCGAATCAACTCGGCAAAGGTCACTGCTGTATTGTAGATGGGTCAAGACTTTGTCACGCTTTTTCAATGCTTCGTTGGCATCAACGAGGAAAAGATGAGATTTGACCACTTCGGGACCAGAGGATCTTTTATCAATGTATTCGCTGAGGAAAATATTCATTTCCTTATGGCGGCTGTGCGATTCATATAATTTTGCCAAGTCTGTCATCGCTTGGCCTAATTCCTCTTCATTTGTGAGGTCGTCAAAAAAAGAGTAGAGCTGATCTGCTGGATAAGTTTCACCGATAAAAACGGTAAGGTCTCTAAGAGCTTCGCGGCGCAGGTTGTGGCGATTGGAAGGAATTTCGCCATCCTGCAAAGAGGGTTTCAATTTCACCACTTGCACCAATTTTTTGATGCCTTGATCGGATTCCCGGATGTTGTAATAAGACCAGGCAGATTTGTACATGGCATAAGAATGCACTCGGCTTTTCGGGAATTTTTCAACTGCAAGAAAGTGTGTTAAAGCTTCTTGAAATTTACCTTGATCGTAAAGGAGTTCCCCAACGGCCAGTGTGCCATCTGGGATGAGGTCTGATTTTGGAAACTTTGTAATAAGTTTTAGGTAAAGGGCTTCCGATTGTTTGATTTGTCCTAGTTGTTGGAGCGCAAACGCGTTGTTAAACAAGACTGCATCCATGTTGGCAAACTTAGGAAAATCTAGTTCAATTTTCGTATAGATCTTACTTGCACGCTTAATGGACTCGGAACCTTTTTCATTTGGTACTGGAAAAGGCGAGAGCTTCGTTAACGGAGTATCCTGGTGCATATCAAAAAAACGACCTGATTTTGATCGGCGCATATAAAGTTCTGCCAGGCGATACCATAAGTCAGCTTCTTCTGGAGAACCCTTCTTTTTTTTGATAATTGATTGAAGAGACGTAATAGCTTTGTTTTCCGAGCGGGTGATCATGATTTCACTGCTCAGGGCTTTTTTGTCATTTTCAGCTTCGCTGCTGCCATTGAGGGTGATTTCCGGAATAAGCCCCTTCGTGGTTTTTTCTGCGGCAATGCCGGCAGTTGTGATTAATTGTAAGCCAAGTAACAAAGCTGTTGCGCGTAACATAAACTCATTCTCCAACCATGGTCACAAGTTTTAACTGCGGAAATCCCGCCATTGATGCTGTGTACATCACTTTTCTGAGTGTGGCATAAGGAAGTTCTTTGTCTGCCTGAAGCAGGATTTTTCCATCCTTGATATGGGCTTTATCAGCAGAAGATTTTGCCAATTTATCTAATTCATCAAAAAGAGGCTTAATAAAATTGCTGTCTTTTTCCTCTAAGTCCTGAGGCAAAAATTCAGCATTTTTTATATCCGCAATTTTTGTTTGATCTATTTTCAACGCTTCACCGGAAATCGACAACTTAATGGCTTCAGTAGGATTGACCATAGAAGCTGATGTTGGAAGGCGAACTGCACTGTCAGGAGTAAGATTGACTTCAGCTGTTGAGTAGGTCTGAAGTAAAAACACCAACATGATCGTGAACATATCCGTCATCGACGTGATGTTGAGAGCGAAAGTTGAATTTTTTTTGATGTTTGGTTCATATCTACGACGACGTGACATGGCCTAACCCTCCATCATATTGGCAAAGATAATTTCTGGAAACATATACTGAGTTTCCACTTGTTTGCCTTGTTTAGTGTCAAAGACAGGAAAACGAATATTGGTGTCGTGGGCCTGACGAGCTTCATCCATAATCTTGACGATCTCGTTGTAGGGGATACGGTCATCAGGGTTGAGTTCGATTTTGAAGATCTCTGGATGCGCCTGTTTCACCAAGACCAGCTTTTGATGTAAAGAGGCATAGTCGAAAGAGCCGTCTTTAAGCGGAATCGTTTCAACTTTCTCCTGGCCTTTGTCGGTGACGACGATGCGAATACCTTCTTTGGAATCTACTTCCAGTGCAATATTAGCTGGGTTGGTTTCCTTTTCTTGCCGCTCAATAGCTTCGCTGACAACTTGTGGAAGTTCTGTTTCGATCACCATCATCTGCACGAAAGCAGAGGAGACTAACAGAACCGGGACTAGTTTCACCATGACCGCTAGTAGCGGAGCCAAATCCAACTCAAATTCACTGTTGTGATCAACTTTAATTTTTCGCATTCGTCTCATAACGCATCCCTGTTTTTGTAGAAAAAGATCCTCTTGTTTTAGGCTTCGTTTAAGAAACCTTTGAACTTGGAGATGGAGGAGTCATTGTCGGAGTTGGCATCTGATCAGGGTACACGTTTTGTCTTGTTAGACTTGGAACGTGTGCGCTTGTGAGCAACTCGGCCAACTTAGATGTCTTCTCTGACATTTCTTCAACCAATTGGTTCTGGCGTGAAGTTAGGAATGAGAAGAATACCATAGCTGGAATTGCGACTGCCAAACCCAAAGCTGTTGTGTACATGGAAACGGAAATACCGTTCGCCAATAGAGCTTGCTTCTGCGCTGGATCCGCCATCGCTACCGCTTGGAATGATAGAATCAGACCATGGATAGTTCCTAGTAGACCCAGAAGTGTTGCAACGTTCGCAAGCATTGAAAGGTAGTGCAGACGCTTTGTGAATAAAGGAATATTTTCACTCAACGCAATATCGTGCGCTTGAAAAATTGTGTCGTCATCGCGATCGGCTTTTTCAAGAATCGTTTTAAAGGCATTTGCCAACGGTTTTTTATCTAGCTGTGCACATAACAACAAAGCTTCGTCGTGTTTTTTAGCTAGGACAAGATTTTGAATCTTGCTCATGAACTCGTCAACATTCATACCGTATTTGCGGTAAAGAACATTGGCACGTTCAGCGACGAGCATCAAAGAACCTACACCGACCAACAGAATCACCCAGCCGACAAAGCCAGAATCATTCATGAACTTTAAAAATGCCATTTGTTTCCTCCTTGGAAACGCCACCGCGTATCCACTTAGTTAATTGATTTTTGCCAGAATTTTGCACTTGGAGGAAACGAACTGCGTAATGCAAACCTGATTTAACGTTTAATCTTTGTCTTGAATAGTTCTTGCGAATAATTTCGCAGAGAACATTGAACGGCTGAGGGTTTCCCTCAGTGCTTCTAAAGCTTAGAAGCACTTTTTGGCCTGGTAGTAATAGAGGATCGTTGAGCAAAACCAAGGCGCCATTTTCACTCAATGAAATCGTGTGTCCATCAAACATGCTATGGTTATTGTGTGCATACACAGGAATTTCCATTTGCACTCGAGGCCCTGTGCGTTCAATAAATGCATCTGCAAGTTCACTCTGCTCTTTAATTAGCAGACACATGCGATCTTTGGAGAAGTCTTGAATGTCGCCTAGCATTGTCCAGTTTTCTAAGTGAGAAGCCCAAACATAGTTGTACTCAAAAAGCTCACCTTTTTGTAGCATCGACAGAACTGATCGGTAGTCATAGGGGCCGTACTTGAGATCACCGCGAAGGATGAACCATTGATTTGATGACGGAGTTATTTGTAAACCTGTCATGGTACTTTCCCTTCTTACAGCTTCAGTGATTTAGGATAGTAGTTAATTTGAATATTCGAATTGGCACCAGGAACAGAAGAACCATGGAACGTGATCGTCAAGTTGGTCGCATCGTAAGTCCAACCATTTTCAGGATCTTCTGGGATCTTTACACCGTCGACAACGACGCTCATGGTATCCAATTGGGGTTCACGGCCAAGTTTGAATACAGCTGATAGTTCGATGATGGAATCTGAGATCAGTTGCAGTGAAGAGCCAAAGTCACTGCAAATAGAAGCTTTTACTCCGCCGCTCATGTCAGCCAATGCAGGCAAACGTGTTGAAATTTTTGGTGTGAAAGTCGCAGAAGCCAATTGCTGCTGACAAGCTGGTGTATCCACAGAGATGACGTTGACTGAAAAGTTGTTGCCGTAAACATCAGCCTTTGTGTAGCTCTTTAAAAAGTCATGATATTTACTGACTGGATAGCGGTTGACAGCATCTTCGAATTTATCTGTCGAGCCAGAGAAGTCTTCTTCATCGCTGACAATGATAACTGCCAAAAAGGCATCTTCACGACGGAAATTTTTGTTACCAGGTTCTTCAAGAGCTTGCTTAAAGCTTTCGAAAGCGCGCTCATCACCATTGCCATAAATTCCTTGCTTAATGTTTGTTGCAAAGACATTGCTCAAGTTCGGTGTGTTGCGGTCCATGATGAACACGCCTGAATGAGTTTCAACCAAAGGTTCTTCACTGACGACGGCGCCGTCACGTAAGAGGGCTTTTGTGCTATTAGGCTTGAATTGTTTTTCCCAAGCTTCAGTTGTGGTGACAGCCATTTGGAAGTCGTACTTAGAAGATTCAAAGCGATTGATGAAAGATCTGAAGTTGGTGGCCAAATTATTTTGGGAAGTTTCCATCGAGAAGGAGTTGTCTACAACCCAGAGAATATCAATTTTTTTAGGAATGAAGACAGCTTGTTGCTTGTAATCCGCTCCATCCTTCAAAAGAGTGAAAGAATCTGTACTCTTGTTGCATCCAGCTAGTACTGCCACAGCTGAAGCCATCATCAATGCTTTGCGTGCGACTGAATTTTTCATGCGGTCTGCCCTCCTGAGCGTCACCTTACTTCGTGTTGGAACTAGTTTCGTGCAATCCAGACGAAAACTGAAATTTCAGCTAACTCATCGAAATTGTTTTTCATTTCTGCAATGTGACCATTTTGAGACATGCTAAGTATCTGTAATCTCAGGGATTTATATTTCTCATCATATTTTAAAAAAAATGCTTCTGTCGAAATTTTCGACGATATTTAATGATTTTCTCACAGGCCAAAGTCCTAACTTGTTGAAGACTATGAAGGTTTCTAAAAAATGCAGAACTTTTAGACACCGCTTTTTGTTTTTTTGAAAAACAGAATCGGCAAAATCGAGTGGTCTAAGTTGTGCAACATACACGGATGTATTTTTCGTCAGAAGAGTCTGATCGAAATGAGGATGTGTACATGGTAAACGTATTCCAAAAAGCATTTAAGCAATGGCTGTTTGTGCTTCTTTTTGTTGGTCTGTTGATAAGTTCATCAGCATTCGCCGGGCCTCAGTGTGGCGGAATTTTTCAATCGCAATCTGTGCGCGGCTTACCGCTTATTTCCATGGACTCTCGTTATCAAGGTGAGGATAGGGGGCTTTACGTTGACCCCGTGACGAAGCGACCATGGCAGGTAAAATACTTTACTGCGGTGGAAAGAGCACCTTATGAGTTGATCGTCAAAGATGGATTTTTGTGGGATCGACAAGGTCGCAAAGCAGAATCAGAATACGATGCTGAAGTCGCAGAGTTCAGTAATAGTTTGCTGGTGATAGATAAGAATCATCGAATTTTTTCTTTGCCATTTGAAGAGCGTGGCAAGTTTCATCATTCCACTTTGTCAGGTGGCCAGGAAGTGCTTTTTGCGGGAACGATTTCAATGTCGGGTGGAAGAATTCGAGAAATTTCAGACGGCAGCGGGCATTACAAACCTTCTGTTGAGCAGACTCTCATCGCAATCAGAGAGTTGAAGCGTATGGGATTGGATCTTTCGTCGATGAAGTTGACTGGACGAGTTGCACAAGCTCTAGGTAAGACGTATGTCATGACCCCAAAAGAAGTGGCGCCTTTCTTGTTGGATAAATAGAGAAAGGCGAAAGGTTCGATTTCTTAATTTTGTTTTTTCAAAAAGGCTTTGGCTTTTTGCCAGTACATTTCTTTTTCATCCAAAGTCAGTTGGCCCCAGTCTTTTTTCTCTGCCGTGGCCATTTCGATCATTTTGTTGAAGCGACTTTCAAAGCGTTGATTCGCTTTGCGCAGGACTTGCTCCGGTTCCATTTCCAAGTGTCGTCCAAGTTGAGCGAGAGAAAAAAGGACATCGCCCAGTTCATGCTCAATTTCCGCATCAGATTCTGAATCCAATGCTTCCCTTAATTCAGCCCATTCTTCTTCTACTTTGACCATCACTCCGTCTGTGTCTTCCCAGTCGAATTTCAACTTTTCAGTTCTTTTGCCAATCTTGTGGGCGCGTTGCAAGGCAGGTAAAGGAGGAACATTCAAGGTGTAGGGTGAAGCCTCTGCGCTTGTCGCTTTTTCTTCATTTTTAATTTTCTCCCAATTGCGAATGACTTCCTCAGAATCAGCAACTTCGACTCCCGCGAAAACATGGGGATGGCGGCGGATCAGTTTCTCAGAAATATTAGCGATGACATCTTCTAAAGTGAAGGCACCACGCTCGGTGGCCAGTTGTGAGTGAAGAATGACTTGAAAAAGAACATCTCCTAGCTCTTCTTTCATCTTTTGGTCTCGCAAGGCGCTGTTTGGGTGTTCGATGGCTTCGACGAGTTCGTGGGTTTCTTCAATTGCGTACTGAGTCAAAGATTCATGAGTTTGTTCTTTATCCCAAGGGCATCCTTGGGGGCCGCGCAATTGCGCAACGATCTCGACTAAGGACGAAAGTTGGCGTAGGTTTGAGGGGATGTTTGCCATAAAGAGCCTCGACTTTCTGATGGAATCTCTTTATTGCTAGCACAAACTAAGAGTGATTTCGACAATTAATGCAAAACAAGGTATTTTATAAAATTGAATATGCAACGGAGTAAGCAATCAAAAAAGGGCGAGAGTCCGGCAACTCGGGTAAGCTACGAAGATCACAGTCTGAAGTTTTTGGACTGGGTGGATTCTATTGGTCTCGAAAAAACATTTTTTGGCCGCTTTATTCAATTTTTAGAAGAAAAGTTCTATATCCGGCGCACCGCCATTGTTTTTATTTATTGTGTCTTGCTGTCTTACACAATTTTTTATCAGTTCGATATTCCCTACAACTTCAATGTCGGAGACGTGGCAAAATTTGATGTTGTTTCGCCGTTAGGCTTTGAAATGACGGACGAGGTCACGACAGAGGAAAAGCGCCTTAAAGCAGAAAATGGCGTTCCCATTGTTTACGACTACGACACGAGTGTCTTCGAACGTGTATCGATGGGAGTGATTCAGTCCTTTCGTACGATGCGGGGGTATTACCGCGAGACCAATTGGCCTACGCAACCGGCTTTGCACAGGCAGAAAGTAAAAGACTTTTTTCAATATAAAAAACAATTCGAAAAAGAGCTCGGGGTTGGTGTTTCCGACTTTATGTTTGAATGGTTGATCGAAATGAAATTCAACCCGCGTGTTGAAGCCATTATCATTCGAAATCTCGAAAATTGGTATGATAGAAAGATCTCCGAGGCTCCGGATCGCTTCATTCCGCCAAATCAAAACACGGTGCTCGCTCGCGTGGTGCACCGAAATAATTTGGGTAAAGAGTTTTCGATTCCGCGCGAAGACGTGATTGATTTACAGGCACCAGAGAATTTTGAGTTTGATCTCAAAAAAGACCTCAATAAATTTAGTGAAAGCGATCAGGCCAATATTCTTTATTTTGCCAGATCTTTGCTGGTTCCTAATTTGACTTTAAATAAACAAGAGACTGCTTCGCGACGCGAATCTGCTCGAGAAGCCGTTATTCCGGTAACCATCACAATCAAGAAGAATCAATCCATCATTTCACAAGGAAGTGTGATCCAGCCTTTTCAAATGGCCGTGATTAAACAGATTGAAAATATTCGTTCTGACAAAGGTAAAGATGTCATGGCGATCTCGATGGCATTTATGTTGTCCATCGCAATCATGGTTTTTTTCTCTTATTTGAAGCGTTTCACGGTGAACAAAGTCAAAATTGAATTTAAAGATTTGTCTGTGATGATGTTGATTGCTTTTGGCGTGATCTTTGTCACCAAGATCTATTTATTTGTGACCGATGCGGCTTTTGCTCTTAAGTTGGGGCACATTTTACCACCAGCTGTTTTTCTTTTTGCGGCACCGGTGGCGGCAGGTCCAATGTTGGTGGGGCTTTTGATCTCTTACGGAGAGATTGTTTGGCTGTTCACGGCATTTCTTTCGATCTGCCTGGGAATCATGGTGGATTACAACTTCAGCTTCATGTTCGTGTCTTTGGTGGGCGGAATCGCTGCGGCTCGAGGTGTTTACAACTGTAAAACGAGAAATGATTTGTACTTTGCAGGTGTTCGTACGGGGATCGTTAATGCTGCGATGATCGCATTTGTTATGACAATGCTGAAGTTTGATCAAGAGGGCGGCGGTAAAGAAATCCTACTATCCATTCCGGCGGGTTTTTTGGGAGGCATTTTCAGCGGGCTGTTTGCGATGATGTTCATTCCATTATTGGAGTCGATTTTTAATTATACGACGGATGTAAAGCTTTTAGAGCTTTCAAACTTGAACCATCCCTTATTAAAAGAAATGATCGTGAAGGCTCCAGGGACTTATCATCACTCAATGATGGTAGGATCGATGGTGGAAGCAGCAGCGGAAGAAATCGGTGCGAACCCCTTGTTGGGCAAAGTGATGTGTTATTACCATGACATCGGTAAGATGGAGCATGCCAACTACTTTATTGAAAACCAGAAGCCAGGACAAAATCCTCACGATCATATTTCACCATTTATGAGTAAGACTTTGTTGGTGGCCCACGTGAAGGATGGGGTTGAAATGGGTGCAGCTTATAAGTTGGGAAAACCTATTATCGATGGAATTATTCAGCACCATGGGACAACTTTGATTTCATTTTTCTTTAATAAAGCTTTGGATATGAAAAAAGAAGAAGACCCTGAAATCAGCGATCAAGACTTCCGCTATCCAGGTCCGAAACCGCAATTTCGTGAGGCGGCGCTTTGTATGTTGGCTGACAGTATTGAGGCGGCGGCGCGCTCTCTTGACGAACCTACACCGGCACGCTTGCAGAATATTGTGAAAAATATTATTCAGCGAAAGTTCTCGGACGGACAGTTGGATGAATGCAACCTGACCTTGAAAGATATCTCTAAAGTTGAAACTGCTTTCGTTCGCATTTTGTTGGGGATATATCATCAACGTATCGATTACCCACGTAGCGCCGGCGGCGGACTTGGTGATGTTGCACAGACGAAAGCATAGGTTTTTTCGATGGAAATTGTGATTGTAAATGAGAGCTCTTTTTCTGTTCCGAGGAAGTTTATAAATCAATGGTTGTCTCAAGTTGTTTCAGAGTTGAAACGACGCCGGGTCTGGAAAGCTCCCAAGGAGGCCCAGGAAATAACGTTGGTTTTTTTGGACAAAAAAGCGGCTAAGAAGCTCAATCATGAGTTTCGCGGTAAAGATTATGCCACTGATGTGCTCAGTTTTGATTCTGTCGAGCCAGGCTCTCTTGGAGAGCTTATTATGTGTCCTGAAGTGCTGAAGCGGCAGGCGAAAGAGCACAAACTGACCTATCAGCAGGAGTTGGGGTACATGCTATTGCATGGCGTGTTACATCTTCTAGGTTACGACCACGAAACCAGTCCCGAAGATGAACGTAAAATGTTTTCCATTCAAGATGCTGTGTTCGAAAAGCTTCTGCAGAAATAAGCTTTTCTTGACAGCCGAGTCGCGGTCGCTAAACTGGCCCTATGTCTATAGTTACAGAGTCTTCTGAAGTAAAAAGCCGTATTGTCGCTCTCGAAGGTTTCGCAAAGGAACTTCGGGGGTATCTTTGACCTAGATAAGAAAAAGAAACGTCTCGATGAGCTTGCTATCCAGGCTGAGAATCCTGCGTTATGGGAAAAGCCTGCTGAAATGCAAAAGCTAAATAAAGAAAAAACCTTGCTTGAAAGAGCCGTCGCCGAGTTTGATTCTTTCGCCAATCGATTGAGTGACGCTGAAGTTCTTTTGGAAATGGCAGTAGAAGCCCAAGATGAAGGCAGTTTTTCCGAAGTTAAAGCAGAAGTGAATGCCTTGGAAAAGCACGGTCAAGATCTAGAGCTAAAAAGAGTTCTGAACGGAGAGTTGGATGCGAACAGTGCATATCTGTCGATCAACTCTGGTGCCGGTGGGACTGAGTCCTGTGATTGGGCTGCGATGTTGCTTCGCATGTACACTCGTTACGCAGACAAACATGGTTACAAAGTTCAAGTTGTGGATATGACCGAGGGTGAAGAGGCAGGGATCAAATCTTGCACTCTTTTGATTGAGGGTCCTTACGCTTATGGTTATTTGAAAGCGGAATCAGGTGTTCATCGTTTGGTGCGTATTTCTCCATTTGATTCAAATGCCAGACGTCATACTTCTTTTGCTTCGGTCTTTGCTTGGGCGGAAGTAGATGATGATATCAATATTGAGGTACGACCGGAAGATCTGCGCGTTGAAACTTTCCGTGCCAGCGGGGCGGGCGGTCAGCACGTCAATAGGACTGATTCGGCTGTGCGTATGTATCACATTCCGACTGGCGTTGTCGTTTCTTGTCAAATGGAACGCTCGCAAATTCAAAACCGTGAGAAAGCGTTGAAGATGCTGAAGGCCCGTCTTTATGAGATGGAGATCGAAAAGCGCAATGCTGAAAAAGATGCGATGAATGCCTCAAAGAAAGCCAATGAGTGGGGATCACAGATTCGCTCGTACGTCATGCATCCTTATCAAATGGTCAAAGATCATCGCACGGATTGTGAAACCAATCAGGTGGATGACGTCATGGATGGGGACTTGGATGCTTTCATCATGTCTTACCTCAAAGGCCAAATCACTTCAGAGGTGACACCCTCGTGAGTAAATCTTTAGCATGGATCGCTTGGAGATTGTTAATTTCGCGCAAGACCTTGTTTGGTGGTTCTGCACCTTTGTCGTTATTGGGCCTGATTTTGGGTGTAGCGGCACTGGTTGCCTCTATGGCAGTGATGAGTGGTTTTGAGTCCACCTTAAGAAACGCGATGGCTGAAGTGTCGGGTCATGCTCAGGTTGTGAAGCGTTCGCGTTTTCCGGATGATTGGCAAGAACTTGAGGCCAGAATACGGCAAGCAGAGCCACGTTTAGTGGGAGCCTCAAGGTTTGTGTTTATTGAAGGTTTGTTAGCGCGCGAAGGTCAGATTTCCGGGATACTCATTCAAGGAGTTGACTCAGAACGAGTTCGAGACGTGTTGAATTTTTCTAAGCGTACTATCAGTGGCTCTGATGATCTTACTCAAGCCAGCGAGATTCCTTTGGCATTGATTGGTAAAGGTCTGGCAAAAAAAATGAATCTGCAAGTCGGAGATCGATTTCGTGTTGTGGTTCCGGTAGCAGACACCGTAGACCCTTCGAAGTTTCAGCGTCGTATGGGGCAGTTTCAAGTTCAAGGAATCTTAGATCTTGGAAAATACGACTGGAACGAACGCTTTATTCTGGCGGACTTGAAAGCGGCTCAGCAAGTGGCAGACATTGGCAATCGTTATTCCGGCCTTTTGCTGCGCTTTGATGATATTAATTATGCACGGGATGCAGCTTTTAATCTCAGTCAAGTTTTAGGGGCTCCTTATTGGGTTCGAGACTGGAGAGATTCAAATGAAAATTTATTTGAAGCTATCAGCGTTGAGCGTCCGAGTATTTTTCTAGTCGTCCTGATTATCACACTGGTTGCAGCCTTCAATGTGTCCTCCACTTTATTTGTAAATGTGGTCCGCAGATTTAAAGATATTGCCATACTAAAAACGGTCGGCCTTTCACAAAAAGACATCATTAAAATCTTTGCCTTGCAGGGATTCTTTATGGGTGGAATTGGTTTGTTTTTTGGTTTTTTATTGGGTTTTATCCTTTGTCTTTTATTTCAGTTTGCGCAAAATCGTCTGGGTTTGATCGCCGGAGAAGTCTATCGCTTAGACTCTATTGAGTTGAGTATTCGCTGGGTCGATTCTTTAGCGATTTGTTTTGCAACATTGTTAATTTGTTTTATTGCGACGTTAGCTCCTGCTCGTCGCGGAGGGCGCCTCAGTCCTGTGGAAGGGTTGCGTAATGAGTGATAGTCAAATTTTTCTAAGAGCAGTTGATATTCACAAGTCTTATCCTCAAGGAGCAGGGGAGCTCGAAATTTTGCGTGGAATCAGTTTAGATATCAAATACGGTGAAGCGATGGCTATTTTAGGTTCTTCTGGTGCCGGAAAAAGCACGTTGCTGCAAATCATGGGGACCTTGGATCGTCCGAATAAAGGTGAACTGATTTGTGAGGGGCGTGATCTTTTGGCGATGGACGATGAAGAGTTATCGCGCTTTCGTAATTCCGAAATGGGTTTTGTGTTTCAGTTTCATCACTTGTTGAGCGAATTCACGGCCTTAGAAAATGTCATGATTCCTTGTCGTGTGGGTGGGGAATCCATCAAGGGGGCTAGAGACAAGGCGATGGCCTTACTGGAATTCATGGGGCTTGCGGATCGTCATGAACACTACCCAAATCAATTGTCAGGTGGTGAGTTGCAGCGAGTGGCGATTGCCCGTGCTTTGGTGAGGCAGCCCAAGATCTTATTTGCAGATGAACCGACAGGAAATTTAGATTCTAATACAAGCGCTAAGATTCAAGATTTGTTCTTTCGTTTGAAAGAAGATTTGAATTTAGCTCTTGTAGTTGTGACTCACGATCTTTCATTTGCGACCAGATTTCCTAAAGTTTATCGCATGAAAGATGGGCAGTGGTTTGTCTAAAAAAAAAGGCGAGAGTAAACTCTCGCCTGAGGTGTTTTGTGACCTGATCTCCTAATCTATCGGGTTGCCGTCAGAGTCCCACTGAGCATTACGATACCAATTTTCATAGATAACTGGATCTACGCAGACTTGTGAGCGAAGGTCCATGGCAGAGGATCCGATGATTTTGAGGTGATTAATATAGAGCCATCCACCTCGCGTTGATTTGTAAATATATTTATTGAGATAGTCTGTGCCGGAATTCAGGACGCAAGAAGGCATTCCATTTCCGCCAGCGCCAGCTCGAATTGCACACTCTTTGCCATTTTGAATTAGATCTTCCAAATTTCTTTTTGGATCATGATTCCAGTAACTGCTATCTGCGCCGGCTTGAGCGTAGGTGGACACTGGTGGTGTGCCAAATCTATAAGCAGCGGCCTGCTCTGTAAAGTTGTCATAGTAAGTCAATGTGGCTAAAGAAATACTTCTTGTTCCAGGCGGAAGAAATATTCTTAGTTTGGTGGCGTTGCCAAGAACTTGTGAATTGTGAACAGTGCTTATGCGATAGCACTGTTCATTCGGTGCGCCTTTTGAGCCCATACTTTGGAGTAGTAGATTTTGTGGCTTATATATTTCTCGGAAGTTTTTTGTTCCAGAGTTTGTAATCGGATCCGCACTGGATCCAGGAGCTGAGTATCCAGTCAGAGCCATATATGTACGATCGATATTGCCAATGGGCTTTCCGCCGGCATCAGGCGTCGGTGTTGGAGTAGGAGCCGGAGCCGGAGCCGGAGCCGGAGCCGGAGCAGGAGCAGGTGCAGGTGCAGGTGCAGGTGCAGGTGCAGGTGCAGGAGGCTGTGGAGTTGGTGTCGGAGCCGGAGGTTGCGGCGTTGAACTTTCCGTAATCGTAACTAGTTTCTGTGCGGGTGAACAGTTCACTAAGTTTCCACTGGTACTGACCGCACGAAAAGAGATTTGATATTGTCCTGCAGAAAAGCTATTGCCTGGCCAAGTGAGCACTCCATTAACTACGCCAAGATCTTCATAGGCGCCAGCATTCACACTAAATTGGATTGATTTTACGTTTCTGGATTGCATGACAACTCGTAACTCTTGGTGGCGCGCGAGGATTGCGGGGATGTATATGGAGCAGGTCGTAATTAAGGGAGTGTTTGTGGCAGTCAACTTGCTCTCAGGCTGCTCACTGATGATTCCTTGACTCCATTTATCTGAAGAGCTGTCATTGAGAGTGTTATCTAGCAGAGCTTGATTTTGGTTGCATCCACTTGTGAATAGAAGCGTTGAGATGAGAAGTGTTGATAGTTTTGTGATTGGTGAAATTCTGCTTTTCAAGTTAGCTCCTCGAGTAAAGATCAGAAATAACTTTATCACATGGGGGCTGAGCGCTGTTGTCTCAGTTTGAGAAAACAGAATTTTTGTTTTGAAGATAATGGTTAACTTTTTTTCGAAGTCCATTTTGTGTGACAAAGTTTGGCAATTTCCCTTCATATCGCATCTTGCATCGCGTCTTCTTTGACAGGACCTTGGTCTTACGTTACGATTCCGGAGTTATTTTGTAAGTATCGAGAAATCTTATAGATTTTTAAGAAATTGGTCGATCATCTGGCGGAGAATGAAATTTTGAGTAAGCTTCTTTGTGCACTTCTAATCACTTCATTAAGTTCAACGGTTTGGGCCGCGCCAGCTAAAAAAAATGGTGGCAAAAAAAAGACGGCTCCAGTTCAAGTCTCTGCTCCTGCAGCTTCGCAGTTCACTGTTCGAAAAATTGAAGTTGTCGGTAATCGTAAAATTGAAAAAGATGCTATTCTGGCGAAGATTTCATCGCAATTGAATTCTTCGTATTCAGCTCAGATGATTCGCAAAGATGTGGAGTCGCTTTTTAGTTTGGGTTTTTTCAATGATATTGAAGTGAGTCGAGAAGTCGTTGGCTCAGATGTAAATTTGACGTTCAAAGTGCTCGAGAAGCCTTCTATTGTTGAGATTGTCTACGAAGGCAATAGTGAAATAAAATCTGAAGATATTGCTGACGCTGCAGGATTGAAGGCTTACCAGCTTTTAAATATGGCGAAAGTGAAAGACTCTGTCGAGAAAGTCCAGAAGCTTTACGAAGATAAAGGTTTTTTTCTAGCCAAAGTTGATATCGCAGTAGAGACGATCAAAGCAGACGAAACAGTACGTCTTGTATTTAAAATTAACGAGAACGATAAAGTTAAAGTGAAGAAGATCACTTTTCTTGGTAACAAACATTTATCAGATGGGCAGTTGAAGTCCAAAATGTTGACCCAAGAAGGGGGCTACTTTTCTGGTCTGAGTGGTTCGGGTCAGTACAAGCAAGAGATGTTTGAGCGCGATGTTCAGATTTTGCGCTTCTTGTATTGGAATCAAGGTTACGTTCAAGCGAAAGTGGATCGTCCTCAGGTGACGGTCACTCCAGATAAAAAGAATATTTATATTTCGATCCGGGTTGAAGAAGGTGATCAATACGAAGTTGGAGAAGTCGACTTTGCAGGCGACATTCTTTTCCCAAAAGCAGAACTCTTTGAAGCCATCAAAATTGATGACAATGGTGTGTTTGCTTACGATGTGTTGCAAAAAGACATCAGTGAGCTGACGGCAAAGTATGGTGACATGGGTTATGCCTATGCGAACGTCATTCCTCGTACAGCTTTTAATGCCAAAGATCGTAAAGTCAGTTTGATTTTTGAGTTTGATAAGGGCTCAAAAGTTTATTTCGGAAAAATTTCGATGGTCGGTAACTCAAAGACTCGTGACAAAGTCATCCGTCGTGAATTGAAGATTCATGAAGGGGAGCTTTACAACGAGACTCGTCGTCGCCAGTCTTTAGAGAACATTCAACGTCTAGGTTACTTCGAGGAAGTGAATTTTAAAACTTCGATTGATCCAGATAATACTGATATCATGAATGTTGATATCGCCATTAAGGAAAGAAACACCGGACAAATTCAGTTGGGTGCGGGATATGGATCCTCTCAGGGCTTTACGTTGCAGGGCTCAGTGAATCAAGCCAACTTTTTAGGTAAAGGTCAGAACCTGGGTGCTTCTTTGAACATGAGCAATACAGGAAGCTACTACAGTCTTTCTTTCACTGAACCTTATTTTAACGATACGATGTGGTCTGTGGGCGCTGATCTCTATCAGAGCGCTAATACTGCTCGCATAGACTACGATGAGAACCATCGTGGGGGGGCTTTGCGATTCGGGCATCCACTTGCGGAGTACACACGTGGCTTTATTCGTTACAAATACGATGACACAAAACTAGAAACAAAATACGACCGTAACGGTCCAATTACAGATACAGATCTATTCCCTTTGAACACAGCTTCCGGGGTGACCAGCTCTTTAACGGGTACTTTGGAGTACGATACACGTAATGATCGTCAGATGCCGACAAAAGGTATCTACGGCAGCACCTCCTACGAGTATGCTGGTCTAGGTGGCGATTTGAAGTACACTCGTTTGAGTGGAACTTTCCGATATTACAAAAATATCGTCTGGGATTTAGTATGGAGAAACAATCTTCAGTACGCACGTATTGACTCCTTAGAGGGGCAAGATGTTCCTTTCAGTGAACTTTATCTTCTTGGCGGACCTTATTCTTTGCGTGGTTTCCGCACCTATCGCGTCGGAAAAATGAAGTTTTCTAATAAAATATATCAGGAGCTTTTGACGTCAGGTGTTGCGGCTGAAGATGCTCGTGCACGTGCGATGAGATTTTATGGTGGTACTCAACAAGCGATGTACCAGACAGAATTACAGTTCCCTTTAGTTAAAGAAGCTGGCATTATGGGAGCAGGTTTCTTTGATGCCGGTGCGGCGGATGATTCCATTTCCGGAGCTGATTTCTTTATGGACGTTGGTTTTGGTATTCGCTGGTACTCTCCGATTGGAGTATTGCGATTTGAATGGGGCTTCCCATTGAATCGTGATCCTTTATACCAAGACGCAACGGTGTTTGAGTTCTCAATTGGTCCGTCTTTCTAAGCGGCTGATTTTTTGGTTGGTTAAGAAAATTCTTTAAGGAGGATTTAGATGAAGAATATGTTGATCGTGCTAAGTATGCTAATAACGGCGTCTTTCGCACAGGCAGAAGCTAAAGTTGGTTATATCGATATGCAGAAGGCTATTCAGTCTACATCTGCCGGTAAGAAAGCTAAAACTGAGCTTGAAGGTGATTTCAATAAAAAGAAAAAAGAGTTGGAAAAGAAAGAAGCTGATTTGAAAAAAATGGGCGAAGACTTGGAAAAGAAAAAGTCTGTTCTTTCTGAAGATGCTTTGAATAAAAAACAAGCTGAGTTCCAAGAAGAAATGTTGAAATACCGTGATGTTGTCGGTAAAAGTCAGATCGAAATCCAAAAGAAAGAGCGTGAATTGACAGCTCCAATTTTGGAAAAAATGAAAAAGACGATTGCTAAGCTTGCTAAGGAAAAAGGCTACACAATGGTGATCGAGAATTCGCAAATGGTGCTTTATGCAACTCCAGAGGCGGATCTGACAGACGAAGTGGTTAAGGCCTTTGAAAAAGAAAAATAGCAGTAGATTCAAAGAACAATAAAAGGGCCTGCAAGGGCCCTTTTCCAGTTTAAGGTGAAAAAAAATATGGCAAATTATAAGATTCATCCGACAAGTGTCATTTCTCCTGATGTTGAAATTGCGGACGATGTAGAGATAGGCCCTTATTGTTTAATTCAAGGTAAAGTGAAAATTGGTAAAGGGACCTTTGTCGAAGGCCATGTTACTTTGGGATCTCGTTTCGGCATTTTGGAAATCGGCGAAAACAATCATTTTAGCCCTGGTGCCGTTATTGGTGGTGCCCCACAAGATTTATCTTATAAAGGGGAGCCGACGAAACTAATTATTGGCAACAACAATACATTTCGTGAATTCACGACAGTCAACTTAGCGACAAGCAAAGGCGATGGAGTGACTGAAGTTGGTAATAACTGTTATTTCATGTCTTATACACACGTGGGTCATGACTGTAAAATTGGCAATTTTGTGACTGTTGCCAACAACTCTCATATCGGCGGTCACTGTGTTATTGAAGACGGTGTGACTATCGGTGGCGTTTGTGCTTTCAATCAGTTCACAAAAGTTGGAAAAGGCGCTTTCATCGGCGGATCTTCCATCGTTAATAAAGATATTTTGCCGTTCAGTCGTGCTCAAGGTATTCACGCGACGATTCGTGCAACTAATAAAATCGGCTTAGCACGTAAAGGCTATCCTCGTGAAGAAGTAGCCAATGTTCACAAAGCCATCCGTATTATTCTTTTAGGCTCGCATACTGTTGATGAGGGTATTGAGCGTATTAAGCAAGAATGTGTGATGAGTGAAAATATTCAGTACTTTATTGATTTCATTAAGAGCTCGAAACGCGGCATCGCCGTAGATCGCAGTCCTAAAGGATGGAAAGACGATGAATAAAGCAAAGCTCAAAGCAGCCGTTATCGGTGTCGGGTATCTTGGTAATTTTCATGCACAAAAATATCTGAACAATCCAAATGTTGAGCTTGTGGGAGTGTGTGATCACTTTCCTTCTCAAGCCGATAAGATTGCTCAGCAGTTGGGTGTGATTAGTTTTCATAAGCCTGAAGATCTTTTGGGTAAAGTGGATCTTGTCACAATCGCGGCCAGCACTTTGAGTCACTTTGAATTGGCCAAAATGTTTTTACAGAATGGCATACACGTTAATGTCGAGAAGCCAATCACTGCGACGGTTCCACAAGCGGAAGAGCTTGTAGCTTTAGCTGAGAAAAAAGGCTTAAAGCTTGCTGTGGGGCATATCGAGAGATTCAACCCTTCTGTCAATGAGCTTAAAAAACATATTAATAAGCCAAAGACTATTGAACTTATCAGAACCGCTCCTTACAAAACTCGCGGTGCTGATGTTAGTGTATTGCATGATTTGATGATCCACGATTTGGATCTTCTTTTGTGGCTCAGTGGTAGCGAAATTGAATCGATGATCGGTTCAGGTACGAAACTGGTTTCAAAAGAGCTGGATACGGCCTCTGTTTCTTTCAAAATGAAAAACGGTGTGTTTGGGATTATCACGGTCAGCCGAGTGGCGACACTGAGCCAACGTTCGATTCGTGTTACTCAAGACGATTGCACTCTGTTTGCTCTGACCGGAACTCATGAGCTTGAAAAAGTTGAAGTGGGACCTGGCGGTGAAGAGCTCGTCAAAGTCACGAAGTGGACTGTGGAAAAAGCCGATGCTTTACAAAAAGAGACAGATGCATTTATTGATGCTGTCTTGAATGACAAACAGCCTGTGGTAATGGGACTGGATGGATTAAAAGCATTGAAAGTGATAGAAGATATCGAAAAAATGATTGGTGCCTAATGGATCAGGTTTTGATGGTGGCGGCGGAAGCCTCCAGTGTGACGTACGCACAACGAATTCTTGAAATGTGGAATCAACAAGGTCGCAAGATTCAAGCGTTCGGGGTTGGCAGTCAGGAAATGGAAAATTTAGGCTTCCAACGCATCGGCAAATCTGAAGAGATGGCCGTCGTAGGGTTGGCAGAAATCGTGTCCCATTATGGCCATCTGAAAAGTGTTTTTGATAATTTAGTGGCAGAGGCGGAAAAGCGCCGTCCGAAAGTGGCCATTGTCATGGACTATCCCGAGTTCAATTTGATGTTGGCAAAAAAGCTGCACGCTTTGGGTATTCCAGTTGTGTATTATATTTCTCCGCAAGTTTGGGCTTGGCGGAAAGGTCGTGTAAAAACGATCAAGCAATATTGCAAAAAAGTATTCGTTTTATTCCCCTTCGAAGTTCCCTTTTATGAAGAGCATCAGGTACCTTGTGAGTTTGTGGGACATCCTTTGTTGGATGAAATTGAAGATCGTCTGATGGATGATGCAAACTATTTAAAAATTCATCGCAATCAAATCGGTATTGCCGATGACGATATTGTTTTGGGGCTTATGCCAGGCAGTCGGCGTGCTGAATTGGCCCAACATTTTCAGATTCAATTGGATACGGCGCGAGTTTTGGCGAAGAAGTATCCTAATTTGAAGATTGTGATCTTAACTGCGCCGAACTTTAGTAAAGAGCAAATGCAAGATTATCTGGAAGACTTCCGTTTGCCTTATATCTTGCTCAAGGACGAGTCTTTTAGAATGATCCATGTCGTGGATATGATGTTAGTGGCATCAGGGACCGCGACATTGCAAGTAGGCCTGCTTAAGAAGCCAATGGTGATCATGTACAAAATGAAGTGGTTGACGGGCGTGATTGCAAAGTTGATCGTTCGTGGAACCAAATACTTTGGCCTGGTAAACTTGATTCTAGGCAAAGAAGCAGTTCCTGAAAGATTTCAATCCGAGGCAAATCCTGAAAACTTGGCAGCTTTATTAGAGCGTTACATAAAAGATCCTGCTTATAAGTCTCAAGTGATTGAAGACCTGACTCAAGTTCGCCAGCACTTGGGAGACAAAGGGGCCACTCGTCGCGTGGTTCAAGCATTAGATGAGTACTTAGGGACATGAGATTTTTATTAAAGCCAGTGGCCTTTTTATACCATCAGATCGTGGAGCTCAAAAACTCACTTTATAATAGTGCCACTTTGGCGGTTTATAAAGCTCCCGTTCCCGTCGTGAGTATTGGCAATCTGACGGTGGGGGGAACTGGTAAAACACCAGTGACTGATTTTTGTCTGAAGGCATTGGTGTCTCAAGGAAAGAAAGTCGCTGTGATCAGTCGCTCTTACCGGGCAGAGGCTTCAAGTCCTTGTTTGGTAGATGTGAAGAATCCATTGGCTGCTAGAATGTACGGCGATGAGCCTGTCTTGTTGGCGCAGAACAATCCAGAAGTTTCCGTCTTTGTCGGGCCCAAGAAGTGGCAAACAGCTCAATATGCTGTTTCGGAAAATCGCTTTGACCTGTTGATTGTAGATGACGGCTTTCAACATCGTAAGTTGCATCGTAATCTGAACGTGGTCATTTTGGATGCGACAGAGGCCTTGGCAAATTACGCCGTCTTGCCAGAAGGACGAGCGCGTGAGTCTTGGGATAATTTGCAGCGGGCAGATGTTTTGGTTGTGACGAAATGCAACCTGACTTCAGAAGCAGAACTGCAGTCCTTGCAAGAACGCCTGCCAAAAAATAAAGAAGTTTTGTACTTTGGTTACGAGATCGAGAACTTGCAGAATGCAGATCGCAGTGAAGTACTGGAGAAATTGCAGCTGAAGGATAAAAAGTTTTTTTTGGTCTCGGCGATCGCTCGCCCGGATGTGTTTGAGAAGATGATGGGCGATATCGGAGTTGTTTCTAAAAAGAGTCTTCACTATCGCGATCATCACCAGTACACCGAACCAGACGCAAAAAAAATTGTCGAAGAATTCAGGCTATCCCATTGTGATTTTTTAGTGACGACGACAAAAGACCTCGTGAAATTACGCCACTTGATCGCAGATCCTAGAATGCTCTGGGGAGCAAACTTGACTTTGCAAGAACTGAGTCAGAAGGGGCGACTGCATGAAATTATTAGTCAATTGCTTCGTTAAAATAATGGTCTATTTGAGTTCTTTTTTTCCGCGCACGTGGCTGCGAAAGTCCGGGGCTTGGTTGGGCTTTTTGTGGTACGACATCTTTGGATTTCGTAAGAAAATTGTCATGGATAATTTGACGATTGCGTTTCCAGATTGGTCTGAACAGAAGAAAAATCAAATCGGCCGCAAATCTGTTTACAACCTTGGATACAACTTTGCAGAGTTTTTCTTCATTCCTTCGATGAATCAGGAATGGTTGAAAGAAAATGTCGTCTTCGAAGGTTGGGAACATGTTGTACAGGCTCGAGCTGAAGGCAAGGGAATGTTTTTTCTGAGTTTGCATTTGGGTAATGCCGATGTCGCAACAAACTCCATCGTGATGAACGGGCAAGAACTTTATTTGATTTCAAAAAGCTTTAAAACCAAGTGGTTCAACGATCTTTGGTTTTCAATTCGCGGTGCTCACGGTGTTAAGTATATTGATGCCCACGCTCCAAATAATGCCTTTGAGATTCTAAAAGCGTTGAAGAAAAATGCCGCTTTGGTTTTTGTTTTAGATCAGTACATGGGAAAACCATTCGGTATAGCGACAACCTTTTTTGGCAAACGCACTGGTACAGCCTATGGTCTAGCTTTGTTTGTGCAAAAAACCAAAGCTCCGGTCCTTCCTATTTACACCTTTGAAGGGGAAGATAAGAAAATTCACATTGTCGTCGAGCCGGCCCTAGACACTGCGAAGTGGGTCACCGATGATAAGGATCAGACGATTTTGAATTTGACTCAGTCTTTCAATGATAAACTTGAAGAGATTGTGCGCAAGCACCCGGATCAGTGGATGTGGGTGCATCGGAGATGGAAGGATTTTTAGTGAAATCTTCAGTTCTGTTCAAAGCAATTTTAGCCTTGGCATTTTTGTCTTCGTGTTCCTCTTCGCGCTTGAAGTATGAGAAGACGGAAGAGTTGCAAAAAAACCAAGAATTTGAACAGGCGGTGGTTATTGTAGCCCCTAAGGATACTTTGGAGGCACCACCAAGTGCGCCACCAGAGACTCCTCAGACCGTTCCAACTCCGAAGGCCGCTCCAGTAAAAAAAGAAATTAAGATAGTAACGACACCTAAAGAAAAACCGGCCACGAAGGGTAAGAATGTGGCAACCAAAGCTCCGACAGCGACTGTTGTTGAAGAAGCTCCAACACTTCGCCAACCAGACCTCGAAGATCGTGCCGGCTTTGAGTCAGGAAGTCGTCGTCCTCTGGTAGACCCTTTCCGTGTTGGTGAAGAAGTGATTCACAATGTGCATTACTTCAAAGTCTCTGCTGGAGAATTGAAGTTCAAAGTTGAACCCTTTGCGATGGTGAACAATCGTAAGTCTTATACTTTTGCTATGGAAATCAAGACGGGAACTCTTTTTTCGTCATTTTATAGTGTCGATGATCGAGTTGAGACTTATGTGGATTTCCTTGATTTAGTTCCCCGTGTTTTTAAATTGCACGTCAAAGAGTCTGGACAGTTGCGAGAAGCGAGCATGCTATTCAATACCGATAAAAATTTGGCCACTTTCTGGGAAAAGAAAGTGACCAAAGAACATGGGGTTGAAGAGAAAAAGTTAGAGTGGGAGATTCTGCCTTTCACGCAAAATGTGTATAGCGCCATTTTCTATATGCGTAATTTTCAATGGGATATCGGTAAAGAGATTTCATTCCGAGTTGCCAACGACAAGGAAAATTTAGTTTTTTCTGGTAAAGCAATTCGTCGCGAAGTCCTGGATACAAAATTGGGACCTATGAAAGCCATAGTGATTCAACCGAATATAGTCTTAAAAGGAAAATTCAAGCCTATTGGGGATAATTTCATCTGGCTTTCTGATGATGATAGGAAGTACGTTTTGCGGATCGAATCAAAGATCAAAATCGGAACTCTTGTTTCAGAGATCGTTGAACTAAAGCCAGGTCGTTAGTTGTTCCTCTTTTGCCTTGAGAGTCTTTTCGAACCTCTTTGAACCTGCCTCTAAGTCTGGAATATGGAACCAGACTCAGGGATTTTTGCTGTTTAGTTTACAATCAAATAATGCCAGTAGTTGATTGTCGTTTCTTTAATGGATACAAGCCTTGTACAAAAAACACGCAATGTGATGCGAGTTGCAGTTCAAAAGATATTCCCACGATCTCTCTTTTAATTGTTCATTTGGGGGCGTTAGGCGCTGTCGTGCGCAGCACCTCTTGGTTGAAGGCCATCAAGAGAAAATATCCGCGGTCTATGGTGACCTGGGTGACGGAAGCTCCCGCTCATCATCTGATAAAGTCTCATCCGGCAATTGATCGAGTGCTCACGACATCCGAAGCGGATCTACTGAAGTTAAGTGCTTTTGAATTTGAGTGCGCTTTTGTTGTCGATAAATCTCCAACAGCTGTAGGGGTCTTGAGTCGCACTCGGGTAGAGAAGACTTATGGATTTAAATGTCATGCCGTGACGGGAGCAATTCTTCCCGCCACACCAGCCGCGGAAGAACTGTGGTCTCTCGGATTAGACAATCATAAAAAGTTTTTTGTTAATACTAAGCCAGAAACTCAATTGATGATAGAGGCCTTGGAGTTGGGTCCTTATCAAAAAGATGATTACTGGCTGCCTCTGACCTTGCAAGAGGAACAACTGTCCCAAACTCGGCGCACGGAGTGGCTAGAAAAGAATGGGAAGAAGTGGATCTTGGGTCTCAATACCGGTTGCAGTGCTGTGATTCCTTACAAGAAGCTCACGGTAGAATTCCATCGTCAGATGATCGATCGTATTTATTCTATGATGAGCGATGTTGAGATTGTGCTCTTGGGAGGACCCGAAGATACGGAGCGCAATCAGAAAATAGCTGAAGGAAAGAATGTGATTTTGTCTGCAACACAATCGGGTCTACGTGATGGACTTGTGAGTGTCGCAAGTTGTGATGTGGTGGTGACGGGAGATAGTCTTGGCATGCATATGGCAATCTCACAGCGAAAACAAGTGGTGGCCTGGTTTGGTCCTACGTGTGCTCAAGAAATAGAACTCTATGGTCGTGGTGTTAAGATTCTGAGCAAAAGCTCTTGCAGTCCTTGCTGGAAGAGGACTTGTGAAAAAAGTATTATGTGCTACGATCAGGTCTCTTTAGAGGAAATCATCCATGCCCTTAAATCTTGTCGTGCAAACTGCTTTTCTGGGAGACCTGTTGCTCTCCATTCCGTTACTGAAGAAGTGTCGGGAGCAGTGGCCACAACATAAGTTGGCTTTAGTTTGTCGCAAAGGTTTTGGTGATCTTTTTCTGCAGACCCATCTTGTGGACCAAGTGTTCGAGATTGAAAAGGGCAAGTCAGACAGCTATACAAAAATTATTGAACAGCTGAAGTTTTTGGATGTGGATCATTTGATTTCACCTCATGAGTCGATGCGCACCGCTCTTTTTTGTGCACAGATTAAAGCCAAACACAAAATTTCCTTCAAAAAAAACTGGAATTTTTTGATGTTCTCCAAAAGAACAAAGAAGAATGAGAAGCTTCCAGATGCTCTCCGGCAGTTGAGTTTGTTGGCAACGGAAGACGACGGTTTGGCGAAGAAATTAGAGCATTTTAGTCGTTCAGAGCAACCATTCACTCCTCAAGAAAATGGTCACTTATCAGCTGTTCCAGAGTGGGCATCTATGAGTTTGCGATCTCAGGTGATGTCTTTGACTTCACTTTGGGATTCGTTGAAAGCCAAATATCAATTGCAAGGATTTGGCGAAGGTAAAGCTGTTTTGTTATTCCCCGGAAGTGTTTGGGCGACAAAGCGTTGGACTGAAGAAGGCTTTGTGAATACCGGAGCGGTACTACAAAAAAAGGGTTTTCAGGTTTATGTAATGGGTGGACCCGGAGAAGAGTTGCTTGCGGAAAAAGTAGCTGCACAAATTCCTGGAGCGGTCTCTTTAGCTGGTAAAACAAAAATTATTGAGTCGGCTCAGTTGATTGCGCGAGCGGCTTTGGTGATTGGGAATGACAGTGCTTCCACCCATTTGGCAGCCGTTTGTGAAACACCGCTTATTGCCGTTTTTGGTCCGACAATTTTAGAGTTTGGTTTTCGCCCATGGTCTTCGCAAAGTTACGTGGTGGAGAATAAAAATCTAAAATGCAGACCTTGCGGGAAACATGGCCACAAGGTCTGTCCAATAAAAACACATGAATGTATGACAAGTATTTCTGCAGCGGAAGTTCTTCGCACCGCAAATTTTATTCTTCGTTCGTAAAATCTTTGACGTTAATTCCGTACTTGCGAATTTTTCTAAGTAAGGTGTTCTTAGGAATATTTGCCTGTGCCACAGTTTGATTGATTCGGCCATTGTTAGCCTTAAGGGCACTCACAATAAATTCCTTTTCCATACCCTCTTTGAAAGTATCGAAATCCAGAGGACCAGAATAGCCCACACGAGCAGATTTATTTCGGCTTTCTTGAGGCTGGGCCTTGATGGCATCTGGCAAAGATTGTTCTGTGATCAATTGAGAGTTCTCAACAATGAACGCTCTTTCGACAATGTTTTCTAGTTCTCGAATATTTCCAGGCCAACGGTAGTTTTTGAGAAGTTCTAAAGCTTCTGGAGTCAAACCATTGATCACTCGACCATGTTGTTTAGAGAACTTTTTGATAAAGTTCTGAGCTAAAGCTTCGATGTCATCTGTGCGTTCACGTAAAGGCGGAAGAAAGATCGGCATGACATTAAGGCGATAGAAAAGATCTTCGCGGAAAGTCCCTTCTTCCATCATTTTCTCAAGATTTCTATTCGTAGCAGCAATAATACGGGTATTGGTTTTCACTTCGCGAGTGCCACCGACCGGGGTGAACTTGCGCTCTTGAAGAACGCGCAAAAGCTTCACTTGCATTGCGGGCTTTAACTCACCGATCTCGTCCAAGAAAAGAGTTCCATTGTTCGCCATTTGGAATTTGCCAATTTTTCTTTCGACAGCTCCCGTAAAGGCTCCCTTTTCATGACCAAAAAGCTCACTTTCCATCAAGTTTTCAGGAATGGCGCCACAGTTGATCGCCACGAAGCTTCCGGATTTACGAGGGGAGTTGAAATGAATCGCACGTGCAACCAATTCTTTCCCTGTTCCGTTTTCGCCACGCACAAGGACAGTCGTATCGACTTTGCAGAGGCGGTAGATAAGATTAAAGACTTCTTTCATTTTGGAAGAACCACCAACGAACTCGCTTTCGATATCGTCATCAAAAACCGGGTTGGAAAGAGCCAGGCTGGAAACCAGCTCGCGAGCCTCCAAACATTTTCGCACGATTTCGGCAAGAAGATTGGGTTGAACAGGTTTTTCAACGTAGTCGTAAGCCCCTTCTTTGATGGCGAGTACAGCATCATGCAGATTTGAATGGGCTGTCATCAGGACGACAAAAATTCGTGGATCATGTTCTTTGATTGCTGTGAGCGCCTCAATCCCGTTCATCTCCGGCATTTTGACGTCCATCAAAACAAGATCCCATTGCTGTTCGCGGACCTTTTCCAGAGCTTCTTTTCCAGTTGAAGCTTCGTCGATGATGAACTCAATTTCAGGCATTGTGGACTGGAGAATAGATATCACCGAGCGACGTAATTCAGCTTCATCGTCTACGATTAGGGTGTGCAGTTTTTTGATCATACCAATACCTCAGTTTCACTTTCGGTTTCATTGTCCAGTGGTAGAGTAAAAGACACTGTTGTTCCTTGCCCAACAACACTCTCCATTTTTACTTTTCCACCATGAAGTTCTATAAAATATTTTACTAAATACAATCCAAGACCGGTGCCTTTGCTTTTTAGATCTTGGTCGCTGCCACGGGTGAATTTACCCCAGACCTTTTCAAGATCTTCAGGTCGAATTCCTTCACCCGTATCTTTGATGGTGACTTGAACAAAATCATCGAGTTCTTGGGAGATGACTTCAATCTGTCCTCCGGCTGGAGTGTATTTGATCCCGTTTTCTACCAGATTGATCACCACTTCTTTGATTAATGTCGTATCGAATTCCAAAGAAAACATTGGTTCCAAAGAAGTCTGTATTTGAATGTTTTTTTCCCGCGCCAAGGGGCGAAGTTGTTGTAAGGCTTCTTCAATCACTTCATTGATGTCACCGACGTCCGTGTTGATTTTAAAGTCCCTCGATTCCACACGAAGAACTTTAAGAATAGACTGAATATAGCGGTTGAGTTCGTCACTAAAAAGCCGTAACGATTTTAAGTCTTGCCCCAACTCAGAGTCCTGATTGTGTGTCAGCAGGCGATCAACGATGGCCTGAATCTTGGCTATAGGGGTTTTGAGATCATGAGAAATCAAACTGACAAAGTTGTTCTTTAGCTGCTCGAGCTCTTGCAGATACAGTTGCTCTTGCTGAAGAGCGAAGTTTTTTTGTTCAATTTTTGTCGCTTGATAACCAATAAAGATGACCCAGGTTGTTCCCAGCAGGACAAAAGGCGAGTAAGCCGGAATCCAGAAGTAGAAAGTATCAAAAACCCAAGCTGAGAGGGCTGCCAACAAGGTAGCTATCCACAGAATAAAAAAGAGAGCGACTGTTTGCGGGTAGGTTGTAATAAGAAAAACAGCAAACAACATGAGAATGAAGAAACCTAGTGCGTACCAAAAGAAAGATAATCTTTTAATCCACTTGTTTCCTAGGACTGTGTCTGTGGTGTGGGCTAAAATTTCTGTTCGCGAGAGCGTTCCCATTGGTGTCAAATAAACCGGGCCCGATGAGGTTTCCGCTCCAATCAAAACGATGCGATCCGAGAAGGCATTGAGAGGAACTTCATCATACAGAATTTCACTCATTGAGTACTGGGTGAAAACTTTGCTGGAACCGCGAAAGTTTAAGGGCAGTCCTGCTTGGGTTACGGGAAATCTTTTGTTCGTGATTTGTTCCACCAGATGGGGCATTTCTGAGCGTTGAGGAAAGACTCTTCGGACCACGCCGTCTTCGTCACGACGAACTTCGTTGTTACCAAGATTTGAGTATTCTCGATTTGTGAAGACAGGGGTTAAGACGCGTTCTAAGCTGTTTGTGGTCGAGGCCCAGAACACTCTGTTATCCATGAATAGACGCTCTTCTTCGGGCGACAACTCGACGGAACCGATATTGTCTCCAAAATAGAGAGTGACTCCAACGGACCTTGGATTTTGCATGAGAATTTTAAGAAGAAGATCAGACCAGATGCGCTTGTTCCAGAAAAAGCTATCCGTGATATCTGTAACTTCGCTCATATTATCCAGGTAGTTCGTGCGCGAATCGTAAATTGTCGCAAAGTCAGATTGTCGAATTGTGACCAAAACTATTTGCGAAGAAGTCTTTTGATCACCTCGAAGTTGAAAGCGCTGGTCATAAGAATTGATTTCATCGTTGGAAAGAGCGATGCAGCCCACAACCCAGCAAACGAGGCAACGAAGCAAGAAGCCTCGGCGTCGAGAAAAGAATCGAAGCAGGACTTCGAGACGGATTTGGAGTTGATGGAATGAAAGTCTTTGCACGCGTCGCAACATAGCAAATTTATTAAAAAATTCAACTATTAAAACCTTTTACCGAGTTCTGAAGAAAGAGGTATATTGAAAAATATGCATACTTATAAAGGCATTCAGCAGTTCAAATCTCCATTGGCTTCATCTGTTGTGACTATAGGGAACTTTGATGGAGTCCATTTAGGGCATCAGCAGCTTATCGACTCGGTGGTGCACGAAGCGAGGTCCTATGGAATTCCCTCGGTCGTCTACACCTTCCATCCTCATCCTGTGAAAGTTCTTCATCCCGAACGTGCCACTTTTCGTCTTTTTGATCTCAAAGACCAACAAGAGCAATTTGCACAACGTGGGATTGAGCACGTCATCATAGAGGAGTTTACCCAGGAGTTTTCGCAAGTCAGTGCCCAGGATTTTTTGGATCACTATGTTTTTGGTCCTTTGAAGCCCCGTACGTTAGTGGTTGGCCATGACTTTTCTTTTGGAGCTGACCGTGGTGGAAATCTGCAGTTTTTAGGAAGCTATTGTGCAAGTCACGGAATTCGTTTGGTTGTGATTCCACCTTTTCAGCTCGATGGTGTTGTGGTCTCTTCGTCAAGAATTCGTGAAGCATTGAAGAATGGAGAGGTTGAAAAAGCCAATAAACTATTAGGGCGCACTTACTATTTGCGTGGGCATGTTGAAAAGGGTTTTCAACGAGGTCGGACCATCGGTGTCCCGACAGCTAACGTGCATCCTGATGTGGAGTTCATGCCACGCTTCGGCGTGTACTGTACTTTAACAAAAATTGGCAACCATCTTCATCACTCCGTCACTAACATCGGTTGCAATCCAACCTTTCAAGTGCAAGGCAAAGAAGTATTAAAGATCGAGACCCATTTGCTTGATTTCAACGCACAACTGTATGGCATCGAAGTTGAGGTTTATTTATTGCATTTCATTCGCGAAGAGAAAAAATTTTCGGGAATAGACGAACTCAAAGAGCAAATCAGTAAAGATATTGCCACAACGAGGAGATTCTTCGATGAACAAGACAAAACTCGTTGAGTTTCATCAGAGTGGATCCAGTCTTTTTGCTCGCTTCCTTATTTGGCTTTCACAGCAAAACAACTGGGGTTGGGAACTCGAATTGCATTCCGACTTTTCATGGATGCCGATGGATGAAGTGTTGGCGATTCATGTTGATCCCTCTTTGGCAGGCCAAGTCTTACCACAAGTGAAAATCCTTCCAACACTCATTCGTAGTTTGGAAAGTTTGGACAGCTTTTTTTACGAAGATGGAGGTTGGTACCCGCGTCTTATCGGATGGGAAGCGCTTCGCCAGGTTTTGATTTCCGAAGCTCGTGATCTTGATATTCGCTGTCCCGCGTTTGTTGTCGGGGATGGAGACGAGGTTCGCGTTGTAGCTTCAGTGCTCGGAGAGCTTGGAGTCACTGATATTTTTCTGGTTGGAGATGTTGGCTTATTGAAAGTGCAGAAAAATATTTTATCTCGTTCACATATTGGAATTCAATTTCACATGCTCAATTCAGAAGAGCTGACTTTGCAAGCAGTCAGCGCTGGTATTCTTGTAAACACCGTTGATTTGACAGAGAAAAAATCTTTGTTAACGGACCTTTCTTATTTTAATTTTATGAAAAAAGGTGGTTACATTTTAGACTTGAATCTTTTGCCAGCTCACAATTTGCTTTTAGAAGAAGCGGAGCGCGCAGAGTTGAAGTCTCTTTCTCCTATTTGGTTGGCAGCAACACAGACTCGTCTTTGGTTGGAGAGACTAAAGCCTGGTCACAGTTTTTCGAAGGAAGAACTGATCTCGTGTTGGACTCAGTTTCTGCAGGAATCCTCCTCTTAATTCTTGAGGAAGATGATTCCATTATGAGGTCTACGGAAATCTGTCCGTAAGCCTAGTTACAAAAAATGGCACCCTAGAGTAAAGTTTGTCTAGGAGAGCCATAATGTCGTCACTTAAAATTGGTGAGATTTTAATTAAGCAAGGTTTGCTTAAACCCGATCAATTAACACTTGCTGTTGAAGAACAAAAAAAGTCCGGGCAAAAACTAACCAATGCAATCACTCAGTTAGGGTTTTTGAAAGAAAATCAAATTCTCCGAGCCATGGAAAAGCATTTTGCGGTTCCAGGAGTTGACGTCAGTAATTTTGAAATTGAAAGCTCCGTAATTTCTTTGATTCCTAAAGATATTTGCGAAAAGAACACGCTCATTCCCTTGCAAAAAGCTGGAGCCACTTTAGTCGTTGCATTCAGTGATCCAAGTAACATGATTGTGAAGGAAGACCTGCGCTTTATTACGCGCTGTCGTATTCAGGCTGTCGTGGGAACAGAAAGTGGTATTACGGCCGCAATTGAAAAGAACTATGGCGGTGCGATTAGTACAAAGTCTTTGCAGGGGATGGGGCTTGGAAGCTTAGAAGATGATGGTCTAAGCATTCAAACTCCAACGCCCGAAGTGATTGACTACGGTGGTCCTATGGAGGACGCGCCGATCGTCAAATTTGTGAACTCCATTTTGAATGAAGCCATCATCAAAAGGGTTTCGGATATTCATTTTGAGCCCTATGAGAAAAAATACCGAGTGCGATTTCGTGTTGATGGTAGTTTGATGGAAGCCACCTCTCCTCCGTCAGATATGGCAGCGGCGATCGCTTCTCGTATTAAAATTATGTCGAAACTGGATATCGCCGAAAAGCGTCGTCCTCAGGACGGTCGTTTGAAGGTCAGAACGACTAAGGGCAAAGAGATGGATTTCCGTGTCAGCGTGATGCCAACTCTTTGGGGCGAGAAAGTGGTTTTGCGTTTGTTAGATAAATCCAATTTACAATTGGATATGACAAAGCTCGGTTTCGAAGAAGATGATTTAAAAATTTTCAAATCGACGATCAATCTTCCTCAAGGAATGGTTCTTATTACAGGTCCAACGGGGTCTGGTAAGACAACGACGATCTATTCGGCTTTGGCTGAGCTTAACCAACCTGACGTGAATATTTCGACAGCCGAAGATCCTGTGGAGTTCAATCTTGAAGGGATCAATCAGGTTCAAATGAATCCGGATATTGATCTGACTTTTGCTTCAGCTTTGAAATCATTTTTACGTCAAGACCCTGACATTGTTATGGTGGGGGAGATTCGTGACCTCGAAACTGCGGAAATTTCATTTAAAGCGGCTTCAACAGGACATTTGGTCGTAAGTACCTTGCACACGAATGATGCTCCATCTACAGTCATTCGACTTACCGAAATGGGGATTGCCCCCTACATCATTACTTCGACAGTCAACTTGATTGTTGCCCAACGATTAGTTGGAAAAATTTGTGAGGCTTGCAAAACTCCTGTCGAAGTTCCCGCCCAGACGCTGATCAATTTAGGTGTGGCTCCTAATGATGTCGGGGAGTACAAACTTTTCAAAGGCAAGGGTTGCTCTAATTGCGGAGGAACGGGGATTAAAGGGCGTGCGGCCATCTATGAGTTGATGCAAATGTCTGAAAAAATGAAAGAAGCCGTGCTTAAAGGGGCTTCCACAGGGCAGTTGCGCTATCTTGCTCGCGAGCAGGGAATGAGGACTCTTCGTCGAAGTGCGCTTTTAAAACTAAAACGGGGTATTACCACTATTGAAGAAGTGCTGAATGCATCAGTGAAGGACACCTAATGAGTTTAACTGATCTTCTTTTACAGGCTAGGTCCAAAAAAGCAGAAGAATTTTTGTTTGTCGTTGGCAGTGAGCCACGCATTCGCTTGGCTACTGGCTGGGCCATATTGCGAAACACGCCGGCCTTGATAACCGAATGGAATCTTTTGCAGCAAAGTTTGCTGAGTGCGCACCAGAAAGCAACGCTGGAGTCGGCAGGAGTTGTCCAAGGAGAAACTTCTCTTGAAAGTGTTCGCATTGGATTCTCTTTCTTTCAAAGTGGCACAACGATGAAAGCGGTTTTAGATTTGGATCTTGATGGTTCTCGACGAGATGTTCAATTACCACCATCTTTGGTGGACAGTTGTCTTCGTATGAAGGGATTAGTCTTGCTTTCTGGTCCTGGTGAGTCAGGGCAAGTTTGGGCTTTGCATCGCCTTTTGCAGAAGATGAGTGAAGAAAAGTCTTTTTTAGGTTTGGTATTTTCCCGTAAGCCTTTTCCACAAATTAAAGAAATAAAGTCTTGTTACTTGTATCACAACGGTGAGTTTGATCGTGCGGAAGAGAAAGAAAGTCTTTTAGCTGGCGTCGACATGGTTGTCTATGAGGGCTTTGGTGATGATCACTCTTTTGAAGAGGCCTTGGCGTTAGTTGAAAGAGGCTATTTCGTTATTTATTCCATGAAAGCTCCGTCCGTAACAAATGCGATTCGTCGCTGTCTTGCCGTGCTTTCGGAAAAATCAAAATCCCACGGTGCTCCTAGGTTGGCAGAAGTGTTAACTTTGGCAGCAGGTCAATATCCAGTTGAGGGTGCGGGCGGGGAGAGAGTTTTTGCGCATGAAGTTTTGTTGGTGAAACCTCAAGTGCGTTCTCTGATCGAAGCTGAAGATGTTAGAGGGTTGGAGGCACTGATGCTCAATTCACCTGAAAATTCAGGTATATTGACTTTAAATCAGTCCTTACTTCAGCACCTAATTCGTCGCCGTTTGGATTTGAAAAAAGCCTTCGAGGTGTCTCGTGATCCAGACAATTTAGATCAACTTTTGAAAAAGGTAGGAATCTAAAATGGCAAAATTTCAATACCAAGCTAAGAACGTTTCCGGCCAAATGGTGCAGGGGGAGATTGACGCTGGATCTCAGCAGGAAGCAATCATACGTTTGAGGGCTCAACAGCTTTTGCCTGTAAGACTAGTTCAAGGAGGAACTAGTCGCCGCGGAGTCGGTGCGAGTTCTTCACTATTTGCGCCCCGTGTGAACGGAAAAGATCTTCAGGTATTCACACGCCAATTCGCTACGCTTATTAATGCCGGTATTACAGTCGTTGATTCTTTGAAAATTCTTTCGGAAGGACTTCGTCCGGGCCTCCTGAAGGAGGCATCATCCCAAGTGAAGACCTCTATCGAGGGAGGAAGAAGACTTGCTGACTCGATGGCGCAAGTTCCTAATGTCTTCGATAAGCTTTACGTGAATATGATTCAGGCCGGGGAAGAGGCGGGGATTTTGGATGGGATTCTGAATCGTTTGGCCATTTATCTAGAAAAATCTGAAAAAATTAGAAGCCAAGTCAAGGGCGCACTAGTTTATCCACTTGTGATTGTTTGCGTGGCCCTCGTCGTTATTGCAGGTATCTTGGTTTTCATTATTCCTAAGTTTATGGAGTTTTTCGCGTCTGCAGGTAAAGAGCCACCGGCTCTAACTCGGATGGTGGTTGCCTTGAGTAATTCTATGATCAGTGCTTGGTATATATATCTACTCTTTTTGATCGTGGCACCCATCATTTTGGGGCAGTGGCTAAAAACTAGTGCCGGTAAAGATGCCTTTGATCGTTTTATTATGAAAGCTCCGGTTTTCGGGGAAGTCGTGCAGAAATCTTCAATAGCCCGTCTCACTCGGACGTTGTCGACACTTCTCTCATCTGGTGTTGGGCTCATTGAAGCGATTGATATTTCGGCAAAAACAGCAGGTAATGTGGTCATCGAGCAAGCTTTAATGCGTAGTAAGGATTCTGTAACACAAGGGCGTACCTTCGCGGCTCCGTTGTCGAGAGAAAAAGCATTTCCAGAGATGGTGGTACAGATGATTTCAATTGGAGAGCAATCAGGTACATTGGATATTATGCTTGGTAAGATTGCGGACTTCTATGAAGACGAAGTTGAAACAGCTGTGAAAGCCATGACTTCGTTATTAGAGCCTTTGCTGATGGTGGTGCTTGGCGGAATTATCGCAATTCTGGTTGTTGCGATGTATTTGCCGATCTTTAATATGGCAGATGTGGTTCAATAAAAATGCGTCTTAGTTTTGTCTTGCAGAATAACAAAAACAACGGACTTTTGGTGGAATTGGGCCGCCTGGGTCTGTTTGTTCTTGTACTTCTGATTAGTGTTATTTCTAGTATTTTTCAGGAAGGGTTTGTTAATTGGGCCATCTTGGGGCCTATGTATGGAATTTTAGCGGCGGCATTCGCATTGCACATAGTGTGGTTTGCCAATTGGGATCGTTTACTTACTAAGCCTAAGCTGTTGTTTCTAGGTTTTGTTTTAGATTCGATATTTATCTCGGCATTGATTTTCTACTCGGGCCTGAATCAATCTCTCTTTCTTTTTTTGCACCTGGTAAATATTCTTCTGGCAGGGATAGCGTGTCGTAGTGTAGGTGCAGTGACTCTGGCCTTTATTACGAGTATTTTGTTTTCATTTACCGCCCTTTTTTCTCCGGAAATGAAAGCGTTGAATTTCTTTTTTCTCTTGGCGCTAAATAATGTGGCCTTCTTTTCTGTGGCGGGTTTATCCGGTTACCTGAGTGAACAATTGCAGAGTGTGGGAAGTGAGCTTCGTCAGACAGGACTTAATTTACGTTCGGCGCAAGAGTTCAACAAGGTTCTGATTGAAAATATTCCGACTGGAATGCTCACATTTACGGATGATGGGCAGATAGTGCAAAGTAACTCTTCGGCGGCAGAGATTTTATCGGAAGCCTCTCTTCTTGAAAAAAATTGGTACCAGCTATTCCCTGAGGTGACTCGAACTGAAGAGTTGTTCAAAGGTGATGTGCGCTATGTTGTACAGGGTACGGAAGAGGCAAAGACCTTGGGGCTGACACTTTCAAAGATCTATAGCTCCGAATTGCAGACCCAGTTGCATATTGCTTTATTCGATGACCTGACAAAGTTGCGCCAATTGGAGTATCAATCTCGTCAGAATGAAAAGATGGCAGCAGTGGGTGGTCTGGCAGCCGGAATTGCCCATGAAATCCGCAATCCATTGGCTGGTATTAGCGGCAGTATCGAAATGTTAAGTCAGACAGTGACCAATGACGATGATCGTCGTCTCATGAAGATTGTTTTGCGGGAAATTGATCGACTCAATAATTTGATTACAGAGTTTTTGGATTATTCGCGCCCAGAGACTCCGCCGACAGATCCAGTGGACTTAGCATCTTTATTAAATGAGGTTATGGATTCCATGTTGGTGAACAACCAAGTACGTGCCGGGGTAGAGCAGGTTCGAGACTATCCAGAGAAGTTAATGATTCTAGGACGTCGTGATAAGTTGAAACAGGCATTCCTCAATATCGTGATCAACTCATATCAGGCGATGAATGAGGCAGGCCAACCTCAAATTGTGGTAAAAGCTTTCGTCACAGAGAAGGAAATTGAGTTGCGATTGAAAGACACTGGCTGTGGCATGAGTGAGGCGACAAGAAAGAAAATGTTTGAGCCCTTTCATACGACAAAGTCTAAAGGTACGGGCCTTGGTCTTGCTGTGACTCATAAAATTTTAGAAGGTCACGGAGCACGGATTTTTGTCGAGAGTGAAGTGGGTGTGGGGACTGAGTTTGTTTTGACTTTCCCTAAAGCAAGCTGACAAAATAATATATAACACAGGACGTGGGAGCTAATAAATGAAGTCGAGAATTCTTGTTGTCGATGACGAAGAATCAATTCGCGAGTTTTTGGAAATTATGCTTAAAAAAGAAGGTTATGAAATCACCTTGGCTGAAGATGGCCAAAAGGCGAAAGACCTTCTGACGAAAAAAACTTTCGACATGATCATTTCTGATTTACAGATGCCGCATGTAACAGGCATTGAGCTTTTAAAGCATGTCAAAGAGTCTTACCCTGAAACTGTTTTTATGTTGATCACTGCGTTTGGCACAACAGAGACAGCTGTCGAAGCGATGAAGATGGGTGCCTATGACTATTTAACGAAGCCTTTCAAGATCGACGAGGTACGTTTAAATATTCAAAATGCCCTTCGTTCTCGCAATCTTGAAGTTGAGAATAGAAGTCTTAAAAAAGAGCTTGTGAAAGAATACTCCTTCCAAAATATGGTGGGGAATTCGCCAGCAATGCATGTCGTTTATGACATGGTAAAGCGAGTCTCTCAAACACCTACAAATGTGTTGATCACGGGAGAGTCTGGAACGGGTAAAGAGGTGGTGGCAAAAGCTATTCACTACAATGGTCCTTTGAAAGATCGTCCATTTATTACTGTGAACTGTGGTGCGATTCCTGAGAATCTGATGGAATCAGAAATGTTTGGTCATAAAAAAGGCTCCTTTACAGGCGCCGTTGTAGATAAAGCGGGTCTTTTTGAAGTGGCTGATGGCGGAACGTTGTTTTTAGATGAGGTCGGAGAGTTGCCATTAACAATTCAGGTGAAGCTTCTTCGTGCAATTCAAGAGCGTGTGATCCGCCGTGTGGGTGCGACTGAAGACATGAAGGTGGAAGTTCGGATCATCGCGGCGACCAACCGAAATCTTGAAGAGATGGTGCAAAAAGGTGGTTTCCGCCAAGATTTGTACTATCGCTTAAATGTTATCAACATAAAAACACCGGGTTTGCGTGAACGTCGTGAAGACATTCCCTTGTTAGCAAATCATTTTTTGAAGAAGTACAACGAGCGGTTGAACAAAAATATTGGTGGTATTAGTGCCGAGGCGATGGAAATACTTAAGAAGTATGACTATCCCGGAAACGTTCGAGAATTGGAAAATATGATCGAGCGTACCGTGGCCTTGGAGGGAGGGGCGACGATTCTTCCAGAGTCTTTGCCACCAATGGTAAATACAGCATCAGGTCGAAAAATGGCATCATCCAATGAGATTGAAATCGGAGATGATGGTGTGGATCTGGATAAGGTCATGGGGCAGATTGAAAAAGAACTGCTTATTAAGGCGATCCATTCGGCTGGAGGGGTTAAGAAGAGAGCTGCGAAGCTTCTTCACATCTCATTCCGTTCGATGCGCTATCGTGTTGAGAAGTATAATTTAGGTGTTGTCGGTGATGACGAATTGGACGAAGAATAATTTTCTTCGAACAGTGATAAGGGCTTAGTGCTTAGTGCAATTGAGCCTGCTAAATTAATAAATTTTAAAAATGCCGGTGAATTTCTCCGGCATTTTTTATTTTTTCAAATGCAGATCGAGCTCCTCAAGAGATCTAAAAGAATAGAAATCTCGTTTGAGGCTAAAAGTAGTCGTTAAACCAAGGCGTCCGCCAAGCCATAAGGTCATATCCGGTGCAAGATGGCGATCTAGAAAGTTTATAAAACTTAAAAGCTCTTCTTTAGATCCAGCATCTCTTGATACTGTGGACGATATTAACAAGTGAGTCGCTTTAAATCTGAGACATGCATCGCAGACTTCATTTTTAGGAGTATTAGGGCCCAGATACAGAGCGGACACGCCATGTAGTGATGCCAGTGTGGAGGCGATTAAAAGTCCAATTTCGTGCATATCCCCCTCGGGGGTTGCCAATACGAGTCGGATGTCTTTGCGTGGAGTTCTTGTAAAGGTGGACTTGATATGGAACAGATTTTCTTTAATGAAGGAAGAAAAAATATGCTCCTGAGTAATTGAGAACTGTCCGCGATCGATCTGATGATTGAGTTCTTGGATCAAAGGTAAAATAAAGTTGAGAATGAATTCTCGAGGCGGCAATGCCGTCCGTTTTTTAACGAAGATTTTCGTGATCTGATCCCAATCAAAGCGATCGGAAAGTTTGAGGATCTGACGGATAGCTGGATCTACTTTAGCAGGCTTTGCAAGAAGAGTGGCTGTTTTTGAAGACATTTCTTCTCGATCTTCCAATAAGGGTTGCAGCTCCTCTAGTGATAGAGAGGCCACAGAGCTGATTCGATATCCCCTGTTGACGAGATTGGTCAATGTCTGAATTTTTAGAATATCTTTGCGGCTATACATTCGGCGCCCCGTTTCTCCGCGGGCCGGTGTGACTGCGTTATATCGGGACTCCCAACCACGCAGTGTGAACTCGGAAACTCCGGTAAGTTCAATAACTTGCCGAATATCATAGAAATCTTCTTTTTTCCTCATAGATTCATCTTAACGGCTGTTAAAAGTTTTGTATAGAAAATTCTATACAAAAGGTGTATCGTGATTTTAACAACAGCAAGGCCGGTGGGTTCCTATGGGTAAATATAACGATAAGATTGTGAAAACTTTTAATGCTTTCAACGGTCGAGATTTTTCCATGTTGGATCAATTTTATGATCAAGCAGTTTTGTTTGAAGATCCTGTTACGAAAGTTCAAGGTTTGCCGGCTCTTAAAAAATACTATGGTCATGCTTATGAAAATGTGAAATCCATAAAATTTGATTTTTCACAAATCATTGAGCAAAGCCAAGTTGTGGCTGCCCCCTGGGTCATGACAATTTCGGTTCAGGGGCTAAATAGTGGAGAACCTTACAAAGTGCACGGCGCCTCGATTCTTGTTTTCAATGAACAGGAACTGGTGATTTCTCATCGCGACTACGTGGACCTCGGAGAAATGGTTTACGAAAGACTGCCGCTTCAAGGATTCATCATTAGAAAAATAAAAAAACTGCTATCCGGAAATAAAAAAGACGGAGAGGTGTTAAAATGAAAATCGCGGTCGTAGGTTCGGGCATCAGTGGTTTAGGAAGCGCCTACCTTTTGGGACAGCAACACGAAGTGCACCTATTTGACTCTGCAACAAGGCTGGGTGGGCACGCACATACTGTTATGGTGACTGAGGGTCGAGACACTGTCCCTGTTGATACTGGGTTTTTAGTTTATAATGAACTGACCTACCCTCACTTGATTGCCATGTTTAAAACATTGGGTGTTGAAACCATCGCCTCCGACATGTCTCTTTCTGTACAAGTTAAAGAAAAAAATCTCGAGTGGAGCGGCACTGATCTTAACTCTGTGTTTGGACAAAGAAAAAATCTTGTTAACTATCGCTTCTATCGCATGCTTATGGAAATCTTACGTTTTCATCGTGAAGCAGAGGCAAACTTAGAACTATCTCGAAAAAAAGGTTGGAGTTTAAGAGAGCTTTTGTCAGAAAGAAAGTATACGGCTGAATTTTGCCATGATTATATGATTCCTATCGGGGCAGCCATTTGGTCCACCCCAGAAAAAAAGATGTTAGATTTTCCGGCTGAAAGCTTTTTAACTTTTTTTATGAATCATAGACTTTTGCAGGTCAGTGACCGGCCCATTTGGCGTACAGTGAAGGGTGGGTCGATTGAGTACGTAAAGAAAATAGCTAGTCACATTCCTCATATTCATTTGGGTGAGGCTGTGTTGGAAGTCGAAAGAATGGATGGAAAAGTCGTCATTCGTACTGGTAAAGACTCTTTTGAGTTTGACCGGGTGGTGATGGCAACACACGCTCCGGTCACCTATAAATTACTCAAAAATAAAACGGCTTTAGAGCAGGAAGTTCTCTCGGCAATTCAGACGGAAGTTAATCACACTGTTCTTCATCGTGATTCGTCTGTAATGCCTCAAACTCGGCGCTGTTGGTCGTCTTGGAATGTGGTTGGCTCGACAGATCATAAGAGAGAAAGAAAAGTCTCTTTGAGTTATCATATCAATCGATTGCAAAGCTTACCTTCTACAAATGATTATTTTGTGACATTGAATTCTAGTCAAAATTTGAAATCGATGATTCGTGAAATGGAATACCACCATCCAGTTTTTGATCGAAAAGCCATCGATGCACAAAAGAAGGTACCAGAAATGCAGGGTACGGGTGGAGTGTATTTTGCCGGAGCTTGGACGCGTTATGGTTTTCATGAAGACGGTCTTTTAAGTGCGGTGAAGGTTGCGGAAAAGATGGGTATCGGAACTCCTTGGGGAGTGGGATAGTGTCTATTCAATTGGCTGAAGGGCATGTCTATCATGGGCGAGAAGAAGGGATTAAGCATCGCTTCAAGTATCCCATTTTTTATGCCTTTTTTGCCAGTCGTGAGGAAGCCGATTTGCAAAGACTGCTGAAATCCCGCTTCAGCAGATTTTTGTCTATCAAGGCGACAGACTATCTGCGAGGGAATTCAGAAAGTATAGATCAAGGAATTCGTAACTTCTTGCAAGAGGAGTGCGCCTATCAGGCAGAAGAAGTAGAGCTTCTGACTTTACCTCGCATGTTTGGGTATGCATTTAATCCAGTCAGTTTCTGGTTTGCCCGGCGCAACGGAAAGTTGGAGGCTGTTCTTTGTGAAGTGAATAACACCTTTGGTGAAAGACATTTCTATTGGATCCATCCGCATCAAGAGATCGCAGCTGATCAGTGGTATGAAGCACAGAAAGTTTTTCATGTCTCTCCATTTTTTCCAGTTGAAGGCTTCTATCGGTTTCGTTTTCAAATGCATGCGGAGCGCTTTCATATCGATATCAACTATTTTGGATCAGACAAAAAACTTCGTCTGGCAACTTGGTTACAGGGAAAGTTCTCTAAATTCGAAAATATCAAATTCAGACATTTGCTTTGGCGCTATGGGTGGATGACTGTTCTCATCGTCATTCGCATTCATTTTCATGCTCTTATTTTATGGCGCAATAAGATTCCATTTTTTAAAAAGCCGCTGCCCCCTAATAAAGGAGTTTCCTCATGAGCAAGCCTTCGATAAGAGCTCAATTGTTTTTACAAATCTTAAGTAAGGCCCATTTTGGACGTGTTCGGGTTGAGTTTCCAGATGGCAAAGTTGAAGTCTTTGGTGAAGGGGAGCCCTTTATAAACGTTCAAGTGAAACGTTGGGAAGTCATTGACCTACTTTTCAGTAAAGGTGATTTAGGATTGGCGGAAGCGATCATCGAAGGTGATCTAGTTGTCGATGATATTGCGCTGTTAATTGAGTGGGCTTGTCGCAATGACCAAGCACTAGGAAATGCTCTTCACGGATCTTGGTACGGAACTTTGTTGAGTCGTTTGCGCCACTTGTTGAACTATAATGATAAAAAAGGAGCAAAGAAAAATATTCTAGCTCATTATGATCTTGGGAACGATTTCTATCGTCTTTGGTTAGATCCTTCGATGACGTACTCTTCAGCCATTTTTCACGAACCAACGATGGCACTGGACGCAGCTCAAAAAGCAAAATATGACCGGATCATAGAAGCTTTGGACATCAAATCAGGAGATCATGTTTTGGAGATCGGTTGTGGCTGGGGTGGATTTTTCAGTCATGCGGTACAAAAAACCGGATGTAAAGTGACGGCGGTGATGAACTCAGATGCTCAGGCTTTGCACAATCAAAATAAAATTAAAGATCTTCAGTTAGGCTCTCACGTTAATTTGCAGAAGATGGACTATCGGGACATCGGCGGAAAATATGACAAAGTAGTTTCAATTGAAATGGTAGAGGCTGTTGGTGAAAAATATTGGAAAACCTACTTTGATAAGGTTTCTTCCTCTTTGAAGCCTGATGGGGCCTCCTTGATCCAAGGAATAACGATTCGCGAAGATCTGTTTTATTCCTATAGAAAACAGACCGACTTCATTCAGCAGTATGTCTTTCCGGGAGGAATGTTACTAACTAATAATACCTTTGCTTCTCAAGGAGCAAGGGCTGGAATGAATTTAGCTGATACTTTTGAGTTTGGTGATTCTTATGCGGAGACTTTGCGTCGCTGGCGTTTGAATTTTCACGCCGTCAAAGACAGCGTGTTTGCCATGGGATTCGATGAGCGATTTTTTAGACTTTGGGATCTTTACCTTGCGTATTGTGAGGGGGCTTTCCGAGCGGGACGGATTGGCGTTGGACAATTCACTTTGGAAAAAAGCTAAGTTTTATAAATGTATTTTTTGAATGCGCAGGCGACCATTCGTTCAGTCGAAAAGTGAGCTTTCGGATTTTTTGAATGAGTTTGTGTAAGATTCTTTACGGGAGTTGATCCGTTAAGAAAAATTGTTTCCTCTTGTTGCCTGTGTATTTATCAATTAACTGCTCAGAATTTTTAAGAATTGCTAGGAAAGAAAGGTTTTCTCGCAAAGGTCGTAAGGTAGTTTAGATTACAAAGTATGTAGCCGATCAAACACCCTATCAATGAATAGGGGGAGTCTATGCTTAAAGGACTCTGGGCTGGCAGAAGTTATAGATATAGAACAATCATAATGTTAATTGGTTCCATGATTCCGCTTTGGGCGATTGTGCTTTTTTATGTCTTGCCACTTGTCAGGCAAAGCATGTACGAGGATCGACAGATTGCCGTTCGGAGTACGGTGGATGTGGCATCTACACTGATTTCTCACTATTATTCTCTTTATGAGAAAAATCAACTTTCCGAAGAAGAAGCCAAAAGTCAGGCACTACGAGCTGTATACAGTTTACGTTATTCCGGTGTTGAGTATTTTTGGATCAATGATCTGGATGCGAGGATGTTGATGCACCCAATGAAACCCGAGTTGGATGGTCAAGATCTATCGGGGATGAAAGACCCCAATGGAGTGGCCGTATTTGTAGGATTCGCAAATATTGGGAAATCACCCGCCGGTGAAGGTTTCTTTAATTATATGTGGCCTAAGCCTGGTTCACCGCAGCCAGAGCCTAAAATTAGTTTCGTGCGGCAGTTTAAACCATGGAAGTGGGTTGTTGGCAGTGGTGTTTATGTTGATGATTTGGAACAAGCCATTGCAGCGTTTCGTAATCAAGTTCTTATGAGCTTTTTAATTGCATTTATTACTGCTTTTACGATTTTCTACTTTTTTATCGGTAAACTGATGAATTTTTTGTCTCGCAACGTAAAAGACACAGGCGATGCAAGTCTGCAGGTCTTTGAAGCTTCTACCATGTTATCAAGTGCCGGGCAGAGTGTAGCACAAGGAGCCGTCGCATCAGCCGCACGAATCGAAGAGACTTTGCGTTCTGTGCGTGAACTGAAAGAGACTGTTGTTGCCAATCAAGACCGCGCCCAAACAGCGGCTCAGTTGGCAAAGCAGTCCGAAGTGGGAGCCTCAGAGGGGGCTGGCGAAGTTAAAAAATTAATTGAGTCGATTAATGTCATGGCTAATATTTCTACGAAGATCACGGCAGCGATGGACATCATCGACGACATTGCTTTTCAGACCAATCTATTGGCATTGAACGCCTCTGTCGAAGCAGCACGAGCCGGAGAGCAAGGCAGAGGTTTTGCTGTGGTTGCTGATGCAGTTCGGGGGCTAGCATTGAAGTCTGCAGATGCGGCAAAAGAAGTGAAGACCGTTATTACCAGCAGTATTACTCAAACGGAAGTGTCACTTAAGTTGGCCAAAAGCAGCGACAAAGTGTTGGATACTATTGTTCATTCTGTACAGAAAGTGACAGCCTTGAATCAAGAAATTGCGCATAGTTCTGATCATCAGTCTGAGGGTATACATGCCATTCAAGAAGCTATGGGGGCTCTTGAGCAGCAGACCCAAGCATTCTCGGCAGCAGCAGAGGAGACCGCTGCAACGTCTGAGGAAATGTCGGCTCAAGCCAAAAATATGCAAAACATGGTGCAAAATATGGCAAGGGAAGTGATGGGTAGTAAACAGTCAGCTTAGGCTGGAAATTGCTAGCAGAATCTCACAGTTATAATATTCCTCCAAAGCTCTTTTTCTAGGGGCCTTTGGAGTGAAAAAAATTTAGACACCGATAACTCACTAAACATCATATATTTGATTTGGATCCCGTATAATTTGGCCTGATCTTTGATAACTCTTCAATGAAGTGGAGGTTTATCATGAGCTGGACAAATTTAAAGGCCCTGTCGGTGACGGCTTTGGCATTGAGTGTTCTTTTTTCAACTGTTGGGCAGGCTGGTCTTATTAAGTCTATTCATTGGTATAAATCAAAAGCGACGGGTGAACAGTTTGAAGGAGTCGATCTGAATGAGACTCAGGCTGAGTTGTGGGTGTATAATCAAGATCGCACTCAGAGTAAACGCCAGACTTTCGAACGTAAAGATCTTTTTAAGGCTTTAGATTTTGAGGCAGCTGGAATCAAAGGTCGTCACAAAGTGCTCGTAAGAACTCCTTACACAAATGAGGCATTATGTTCTTTATATCGTATTTATGAAGATGAAGAGATTTTCTTTTTCTGTGATGAGTCCGTACCTACACCATTTGGACAACAGTTTGGGCGATTGCACTACAAAGGTCACCTTAAAACGACGATGCTTGAACTGAACGAATTAAACAGCTTTAAAAAAGGGGACATGGTGTCTTTAAAAGAAAGAGTTGGAGAGAAGAAGGCGGGTAGCCAGTGGCGTATCAAGCATGTCTTCGCCAATGGTAAAGTCTTTTTAGAGCCTGGTTTTGCACCTTTATTGCGACCCTTCGGAGATATTTCGGGCCCCATCACACATGTTGAAAATCTAGATTTGGTCGAAATCAAAGAGAATAAAAATTCAGAATCTTTTAATTAAAAAATCTATTTTCGCTCATTGGTAGAGCCACTGATTTAGAGCATTCAACGCACCTCTCTTGAGGTGCGTTTTTTTTTGGAAGAAGGATGTCTCATTGAGTCGCAGATACAAATTGGATTTTAATAGAGGCTAGAGAGAATATTCATGCAGAGGTGATTGAAAAAAATGCAGTTCGGTGTCTTCAGTGGCCTCGACGAAAAATCAATGCTAAACAGATTTTTATGAAAATAATATCCTTGTTCTTTTTAGTAAGTTTTCATTTTTGGGCTCCAACATTACTGGCGTCTTCCCAATCGGGTATTTCCATTGAACTTTCTGATTCATTTCCAGTGAGTCCTTTGGCAGATTTACGTCGTGATGTCAGTGGGGTTAGTAAGAGTTTTGCGGCAGGAGAATGCCAAGGAGACCAAATCACTTCTAGTTTCGAGCAAACAGATAGTTTTATTTCTCAGGTTGATCTTTTGAGTTCTTATTTTCGTAAGTGTGACCAAGATATTTCAAATCCATTGAGTCGCACTCCTGTTTTTCCGTTAATTCAGTTTGCAGCGATTCGCTACGTTTTTTCTGAGAATCAGAATCTAAAAATGGCAAAAATAACTTTACCAGAAGGACGAGTTGTTCGCGGAGTTTTGGGGTTAAAACCAGATAGAAAGCCTCGTCCTTTTATTTTAGTGAAGTGTGGTGTTTTTTGTGATGCCAAGGAAAGCGCAAATGTTGTGAGTGCCTTGATGCATTTATTTGATGAAAGTCCGTTCCATGTTTTAGTTCTTGGGAACATCACAGGTGCTCAGTTTGAAGGAGAAAATAGTTCTTTCGCCGTTGGAGGTTTTGATGAAGGACGCCAGTTGTTTCAGATCGCTTCTTTCTTGAAAGAGGAGTCTTGGTTCAAGGAGCGAATTTCTACCGTGCAAACGCTTGGGGTGAGTTTGGGAGGACATGCTGCTTTATTTTCAGCACTCTACAGTTCGCAGAACCCTCTATCTTCCGGTCATCGGGCTATTGATGCTTCTATGGCAATTTGCCCTGTTGTTAATCTCGAAAATTCTCTTCAGAGGTTGTATAGTCACGACTTATTGTCCTATGGCTATACATTAATTACTTTCCGCACCTTAATGAGTTTCGCAGATAAGCTGCCCTTTTTAAGGCAAGCACTGGCGCAAATAAAGAAAACCAATCCCCAGGAATTTTACGAACTATTGACTCAATCAAGTCTTAAGTACTACCAAGATTGGACTCAAAAACAGCCATGGGATTTTAAACCCTTTGCTGGTCTGAAGATTCAGACTCAGGAGCAGTTATGGGGTGTCAACAACTTCGCGAATTTTGTCCATCAAGTTGAGATTCCAACCTTTGTGGTTTTTGCGGCAAATGATGATATCGTACGTTTTAACGATAACGCGGCCTTAATTCCAAGGGACAATCCACTTGTGCAAGTTTTGTCTGTTCCCCAAGGTGGACATTGTGCTTTTTCTGTTGCGAATGGCTACGAGCGCTGGAGTCGCTTGCTCCAAGATTATTTTGTATCGAATGATCCAGCTTGGAAAAAGCAGCGTCGCTCGGTGCTGGTGGATTTATCCAGCGACCTTTATGGTGGGGGTTTTCTGCGCAGATTCAGGCCACCCCAGTTCAGCGAACAAGTGCAGGCCGAGTGGAAAGTTGAATTTAAGAGTGAATACGCTGTCCTCACGCTAAAATATTTTAATTCAACATTTGGGACTGGGGAGAATACCTGCTTAGGCATAGTGCCAACTGATGCTGACGACACTCAAGAGGGATTGGCTTGTATGAGCTATTCTAAAATTAAAGTTCCTCTAAAGAAAATATTGGGAGCTCTTAATGAACGCTCGCCACAGTCGGCATTTGAAGCCCAGCGATTGACGCGGGTTTTGAATACTCGGACCACATTAGTGAATAAAGATTTTGAAAATTATCTTCACTCTAAAAATCAAAAGCCCTTTTATCTGAAAATCGAAAGATTTGACTAGTGAGAAGGGGAGTTGCGAACTAAGTACCAAAGGAACTTGCGAGAGTTCCTTTGGTAAGATTCTTACAATACTTATTTTGTACTAGCGATCATCATGAGTAGATGATCATCCCATTTGCTTAAAGCATCTAAAACAGCAGCTTTATATTTTTCGCGATCTGCCTTAACAACAAATACAAACTCTCCAGCACCACCACGACCTGAATCAAATCGTCCGAGGCTGACGATTGATAGTAGATCTTCAGAGAAGCTACTGTATTTTCTGAACATCTCAGGCATTCCCTCTGCCTTTTCAATTCCTTGAGAGTATTGCAGAGAAGAAGTTAAAGGGTTTTTTACCGCAACAGAAGTGTTGCCCCAGCTGTCTCCTTGGAAGGTAGCGTAAGAGCCATCGCCTTTACCTGCTGCGAAGGCGCGAGAGATTCCACCCATTGTCGGTGGGGAAACAGATACAAGTGGAGTGATCGTGGATTCTGCTTCTATAGTTCGATAAGAGAAACTTGAACTTTCGGAAACACTTTGTGCGATGTCGGCAAAATTGATGGTCAAAAACATTTGTCCCACGGGATACTCTTGCTCATTGCCAAGTTTTGCGTGAGCTCCAAAGGCCATGCTGCCGTATTCAATGTAAGGCGCTTTATTTGCTGTAACCAGCTCAGAGACACCCCAATCTTTATCGAAGGTCACTCGTTTATGTTTGGCATTATCTTCGACAAGGGTTTGGTAATGTTTTGAATTTTTCCAGTCATCGGAAACGGTCAATCCTTGTGCCGCTAATTTTGCGGCCAATCGGCTGTAGTACTCGTCTGCTATTTCTTGGAATAACTGGTTGTCGACGTTTTCTAGAACAGCCCAGGTTACTGCGTTACCAGTTCCACGCTTTTCAGTTGTTTTTTTCATGGCTCCCATGAAGCGCAAGTTGATGCTGGCAAGGCCCACTTTTTTTGCATCTTCGAATGGAGATTTGTTGTCGTATAAAGTGACGTTATTCTGTGCTTCTTTGAAAGTTAAGCCACTTGCTGATGGGGGTGGTGTGGATGCGCAACCGATGGCAAGTAAGCTACTGCCAACAAGCGCGATAATTGTTTTTTGCATAACTGCTCCTTGTTTATATATGCGAATATATCTTGCATTGTCGCAAAGCTCGGGTCACTGAAGAGTGTTTTTGCCACACGAAATCACGACTTTCGACGGACGAGTCCAGTTGTAGAGTCATTTAAGAATTCATTTTTTTCATTGCATGCTATCTGCATTTTCAAACCAGGAACGATGTCGGCAAGTGTGACTAGAGCTTTTGTATAAAATAGACGCAGGCAAACGAATTTATCAATCTTAAGAAATTCTTTGTAAAATTTCGACTCAACGAAGGGATGATCCTTGGCAGATGAAAAAGAAATAAAATTGGTGCATACACTCAGGGGCGTCAGGTGCACTGCTTTTTTATTGCCAAGAGTGGGATCTTTATCTTGTCGGAACAGTCAATCAGGTGGCCAATCGATCCTTATCTTATCAGACGATGATACAATTGTTAGCACAAGCAAACACAAGATGAAATAGACACAGTGCCTAAACCCTTGTGCTTTAAGCAAAACATGAAAGGCTTAGCGGAAAAGGGGGGATTTATGAAGGCGATTATTTCTATTTTGTTGATGGTTGTTGGATTTACTGCCAATGCAGGGGACCGAAAAATTGGTACTGTGGTAGCTGTGGAACGAGAAATCTCCGATGTCTACGCGACCTGCTTAAAAAAAACGGATACAGATACCACTAAACCGAAGGTGTTCTTTTCTTGTAACTTCAAGTACATCAATGATGGTGAACTTGCCGTGACTTCTGGGCGTGTAGTGACACTGATGGATGATAAATGTTCTGTTATGGGTGAAGCCGTCAATGGAACAGTGATTATAACCTATTCCAGCTCAGAAAAACCTTCTTCTTTTGAGTCCTCGAGAGCTTGTCTTGCAAGAGCTTTTGCGGGCAAAGATGCATTGAAAATGCTAGTGTATACTGTTGAGTAGTTTTTATTTCTTTGCCGGAATTTTAGGGACTTTGATTTTGACAGAATTCAATTCTGTCAGAATCAAGTCCCTGGTCCGTGTTTACAATTTTGAACTTTGCGATTTTATCCTTTAATAAAGGTGAGTTCAAAGAAACCTGGTATTGAATCTCCAAAAAATACTGACAAAAACGTGGAAGATTCTGAATCGATTAAAAAGACAACGGTTTGTAGGTGCTCAAAAAAGAGGTTGCCAGTAGCGCAGGTTCCTTTTGATTTGTAATAAAATTCATTAGGAAATGAGTTCTTTGATTCAGCGTTTGATCCTTCAATTGTAAGGCTCCCGCCGCATGAAACTTGAAGCAAAGAAAATTTTAACAACAAAGCAATAATTAGAAATTTGTTCATATTACAAGCTTAGACTTTGCAAAAAACTTGTCATTCAATTTTTATGAAAATTGGATAAAAGTGGTGGGTAGTAGGTTATATATTGTTCTGTTTCAACGAGTTGCATTGTTTTTGTAAAATGAAAAATAGAGAGCTTAAAAAATATTCTGCCATCAAATATGGTGAGTATTGATGGCAGAATACTTTTGTATGCTGAGATAAGAATTTATCCAGAGAATAGCCAACCGCCATTACAATGGTTCAGTTCTATTTCAAATTGGCTCGAGCTTCTACAGAGCAACTTTCTTCAAGAAAATTTACAACTCCCATTCCTGTCACGATTGAGGAGTAGCACTTAATAGAAAGATTTCCCGTGCTCAAAGTAACCTCATATAGAGGGCTGGAAATCTGATCCGGATTTTTCAGGTTAGAAGGCATTGAGCGGGATACGCGGATGTTTTTTGAATCGTTGGATTTTTCCATAAGAAGTCTTAGAAAGCGTGCATCCATTTTCGCTTTTGCGCCATCCAGTCCGCGCCCCATCTGTGGGGTCACCAAGGCTTGGCTATTAGATAGAGTAAGAAGTTTTTTGTTGAAGTTGTCATCGTAATAATCTTGCGTATCTTTGTTTGTAAGGGCTTCTGCGGAAACGATCATTTGGCATGCGTCTGCACCGCAATTCAACGAACGGATTGTGCTGGCATCATGTTCGTCTTTGATTCCTGCTTTAAGGATGCTATCCAAAGAACCTTCGTAATCTAGTATGATTTTTTTTAGTTCACTGGCTTCAGTACCGGTGATGTTTAAAGTTACCTCTGAACTTTTAATATCATTTTTATTTACTGAAATCTCAGCATTAGCGACAGAGGTAAAGGCTAACAATAGAACAGGCAATAGCGCTTTCATGGCAGATCTCTTTTCTTTATTTAGGTTTGTTTTGTGTTCAATCCTTTCTTTACAATTCCTATGCCACAATCAAATCGAATATAAACAACTAAGCTGTTTAAGCTGAAGGCAAGGGTCCTAAAGTGTTCCTCGCCAAGGCAACTATTTGTCTCAAAATGAGATGCAGACAAAATGTTAGTAAAGAATAATATCTTGAGGAGTGCCCTCTGTTGGGCGAAGAACCACGCCGGAAATTTCATCACCGACTTTGTAGTCACAATAAGTTGTTTCAGCTCCAAAAGAACTCACTTCATCAATGTCGAGAGGACACGAGTAAGAGTGGTTGTAAATCCAACGTCCTTCCCAGCTGAAAGTCACCCTGCATTTTTTTTCGCTAATGGGTGTGATTGTGCGAACAGTGGCCATCATTTGGGCTTCTAAATACTGACATAGTGGGCTGGCGAACGTTGTACTGGTGGAAAAAATGATGAAGGCAAAAAATATCTTTTTCATTGAGTGCTCCCTTGGCTTGGTGGCGGAATATAGCACAATTCATTTCCTCAGTTTGTTTAGAAATCTGTTAGTAATTTGTTTGTACTAAATCAAACAAAGTTCTTATCAGATTCCCAATGTGATCAATTTTGGAAATAATAAGGGTTTTTTTGCCGCTTTACGGTTTTTTTATTTTGGCAAGAGCCTTGATAATAAAAGAGATGTGAGTGATCTCTTCACCATTGCAGGAGTCGTCTTCGCAGTGATTGGTTATATTGCAGCGTCTGGATCTGTCATAAATAAAATCTTCTTCACCACGAACTAAGACACCAATAACTTCGTTTGTTTTTGCATTGAATACTGCCGATCCTGAATTTCCAACAAAGACATCCAAATTGGCCATAAAATATTCAGAGTGCGAAGATCTGACAGTGGCTTGATCCATGACTTTAGCAGGGAGACCTGACGGGTAGCCAATCGAATAAATCACATCACCAGTATGAGCCGGTTGATTCTGTAAAGGCAAAGGGCGTCGGCCTTTTACAGGGCGATCAAGGCGAATCAGAGCATAGTCAGTATTCTCACTCAATTCTTTGAAACATTCTGTTGTGGGAATTTTCAAATCAGTGAGATTCCTGTCGAGACGGATGGTCCTTTTCTTGCGCCAGTTCCCATGTGCAGCAGGAAGAATACGCCGGCATACGTTGTGTAAACAGCGACATTCTTTGCGGGTTTGAAAGTCTTCAGCGGAGAAGACCCGCCTCAATACCTTGAAAATGTTTCCCAAGATTCAGTGGATTTATGCCAGTATCGGAAATAGTTAAGGCTCCTCACGTTTTGAGTTGCCGAATTTTATTGAAGCGCCTATGACCTTCAAAAAAATAAATGAAAATATAGAGGCATAAAGTGAAAAAAATATTAACGGTTATTTCGTCTATTTGTTTCCTTAGTTCTGCTGCCATCGCAGCCGTTGAAGTTGTGAACCCCATGGAGTTTGCTGAATATGTCTCCATGTCTTACTCCTTCGGGGATATTGAGGATGAAGACGGCTGGAAGGGCTGTTCCTTCATTGCCCCGCAAGTGGGTGGCGATGTGGCCATTAATTGTTATGGGACTGTGATCAGCTTGCTTTATGGAAATAAGCCTTTGATAGAGGATTTTGAGTGTACTTTTGAGTTTCAGAAAATAGAAAAGTCCGGAACCTATCTGGTCTTAAAGCAAGACTGCGAATAAAACGATATTTATTGTTTTCTCCTGTAAAGCGGCTCTAGATGAGGGGTTGGAGGAAGACGAGGCTTTTTCCCCCTGATTTGCTGATATAGACGATAAAGACCTACAAAACAGTGGTGACCCCACCCCGAGATCAAGATACTGAATTTAGGGCATCTTTCCTGGGGATAATTTAAGGTTAAGAAATCATTACTATTATCAATTTTTCAGAGTGAAAAGCCAAGCCCCACCGTACTTTACAACATTGGTGTAGATTGGCGGTGAATGTTGGCAATTTGTGTTATCTTCCAACAAAATTCCAACAATATTTTCATCAAAACAATAGAAGCTTGCGTCTTTTATCTGGCTGGTGTTTTCATTTGAGAATAAAGACACAGGTACTATTTGATTTTTTAATAGTGTCTGTTTGTTTGGTATGAATGAAGTGGCCAATATCGTATAAATTGGTTTCATTATCCAAAAAGCAACTGTGTATATTGGTAAGGTTCAGTCCGGATATCGGAAGTTTTGGTAAATAAAATCGACTATCAATTAGTCAATCCATAAATGTTGACATCTAGAGCGGCATTAGTATTTACAAAAACCTCAACTTTTTTTTAAATCCCCGATATGGATTTAAAAAGTTTTATAAAAATTCTACTTTCTTTTCAGCTTGCGATCACTCCAATAGCTAGAGCCGAAGAGCGCGAGATATTCGACTTTGAGGGTGATGTCCCAGATTATGTCTACCCCGGAGAAGGTAGAGGTAGTGGACATGAAAATGGAAACTGTACTGGGTCTGGATGTGACGAATTATCGCCCGAGGAACGTGAGGAGGGAGAGCGATACGAAGGACCAGATCATCATGAAAATGGAGAAAATGATTTCGATTATAAGGACGCTCCGAGTGATAGAGATGATGGATCTCGAGAGGAGCGTTCTTTTGATTTTACTAATGAGACAAATGAGAGGCCTCGTCAAATTGTCACATTCGATAGGGACCGTGGTGATGGAGTTGTATACGTTCGAGATGAAAAGGGAAAAAACTATTATCGAGGACCGCCTTCTGAATCGATAAAAGACGAAGAGGGCGACTATACATCTGCAGACCATACTGACATTTATTTTGATGATAAGGATCAGAAGTTCGTAAAATCAAACGATGGGCAAGCGCTACTTAATTTAAATAATCTTTTGCTTTGTGCGCCCTCTTTTGACTGCGAATTTGAAGGATTTCGTGAAGACTGGTGGAATTACTCCATGGGGCCTGACCTCGATAATGGCGACGAGGCGAACGAGTGGTATGATTTAGAGCAATTTTCAAAAAGGCATTTTCAAATTAAGAAGGGGATTGATAAAGCTTGGGACGACCCGAGTATATCTAGATCTTCGGATAAAGTAGCGGTGCTGCAAACTGCAGAGTATCTCAACGATGAAGCAAAAAATGCTTTTGAAAACAGACTTCCAGGTGAAGCGATCGCGCTGCAAGAGGGTGCTGCGCATTTAACCTCCACACTCGTCGATATAGGTCTTGGCATATCTCCTTTGGGGTGGGCAAAAGACGCCTATGAGCTGATTTCTGGGAAGAATCTTGTAACGGGGCAGACTCTGACTCCAAACGAAAGGCTGTTATCCGGAATTGGTGTGATGATGCCTGGAGTGGCGGGATTTGCCTTTGCTGGGATGAAGATTATCGCACGTAATCCCCTGTCACGAAAAGGCCTTACAAAAGCTGTTGCACAAGTCGAGAGCCTTAGCAGTTTTTTAGGAGATCTCAAACCAGTTAGATTTAAGGAAGGAAAAAATACCACAGAAGTTGCAATCATCGGTCGAGATATGACTTATGTCAAAGAAGCAGGCAATCGACTCAACGCTGCAGGTATAAAGGCACGGATTTTTTATCCATCGCCAGAGGCAACTCAAAATCTTTCAGATTATGCTAGAAACTTTGATGGAAACTTCATTCCTTACGAAAAAATTCCCAATACTTTTGCACACAAAGAGAACATGGATTGGATTCGGCAAGTAAAGTATGATGAAATACCTTTGGTTGACGTTGGAAATCCTAGCCAAAAAAGTATCCCCAGTCGTTTTTACGATGACGAAATTATTGAAATCTTCGGAAAGGACAAATAATGCAGACTCCTCTATTTCCCGATAATCGAGTCAGTGAACGTATTGAGCAATTAGCAACTAAATTTGGACTGACAATTTTTAAAATTACCCATACCAGTAGCAAAGATTTAGGCTATCCCCGGCATGATAGTCTTGATGAAAAATGGCAATGGAAGCTTGTCAAGCCTGGCTGTAATATAAGTATCGGTATCAGTTTTTACTATCCTTCTCTTATGTCTAATGTGATCTTTGTAAACGCAGAACCTGGAAATAAGTGTGGTCACTTTCTGCTAGATAAATATCTGTCTTCGTACTTAAAAAAAAACGATGCCTATAATCAAATTCAGCAGGTCATTAAAGGCAGATCTTGGAAGGAAAACTGGTCTGTCGAGCTTGATTTGCTAGAAAAACATTTAGAGCAAGATCTTGGTAAAATCGTGAATGGCGGTGAGTGGCCCGACATATATTTCGACTGGGCAGATTACGTCGAACCCGCAGCCTTAGATAGAATCTATCAGGACCAAAAAGATATTCTCGATCAGGAAGTTCCTGGAAAGCCTCGCAACGCCTGGGTTTACTTCCTTGACTACTTTAGGAAGAAATAAATGATAAAATGCGAGTCAGAATTTTTCGGCGAGGTGGGTATGATTCCATACAAATTGGGGTTTCGTGATATCAGCGAAATTCGCATGGGCTCTCCATTTAATAAGGCTGTTGTCACTTTGACTGGTTCTTTTATTCCGTCTTTAGAAGGTCATGAGTTTCAAGATGTCGGTGTTGTCTTTGACCATGGGGAACGGTGTGCACTTTGCCAATGGGATCTCGTTGAAAATGAACCAAGATTTAAGATATGGATAATCGATCAAAAAAGTAAAGGCGTGTCTATATCACAACCGATCGATGGTGCTTGTATTTCAATAGCGGAGTTGAATGGAGAACTCATTATTAAATCTTGGAGTTTTGATGCCTTAGCGAAAAAAGGAATCACAAGGGATTTAGTTCTTAAGTTGTAATTGGTACCATCAACTTTTAGAGGTCAAAAAACGGATCGGATCGCAAAGCTAACAATATTCCAACAAACATTCCGTTGTAGGAATTTAAAAAGCAGAGAATCTAAAGACTTAAAAAGCAGTGGTGACCCCACCCCGACTCGAACGGGGATCAATCGTTTAGGAAACTTCCCCTCTATCCTGTGAAATTGAATCATAATGGATACAGAGAAGAAACGCAAGGCAGATGAATCAGGCGGCTTTATCTTTTTTGTAGGCGGTGTTTGTTGTTTTTGTTTTGTGTGACTAGTTCTAAGTTGTCGGGTGAGTTGTTTAGCGGGTTTTTATCTTTGTGATTTATGACTAAGTCAGAGCGAAGCTCGCCAACAAATGCAGCAAAAATTAGTCTATGCAATGCTAGGTGGTAGCCTCTATATCTAAAGAAGCTGTACCCATTTCTTATTGCTGGCTTAACCTCACGCCACTGATTAGTTAAGTGACCTTGTCGAGAGAAGCGGCTTATTATTTGACCTGTAAGTAAGACTTTGTAGTTAGGGTCTGTTAAAAAATGCTTAACGATAGGGTCATTAACCGCTATCAGTCGACCGCTGCGACCGTTCTTTTTTCGCAGCTTTTTGGGTATGTTTTTATCTGCCCTAGCATCATTCTTAGCGATGATGCCACTTGCATTTGTACTTCTATTTTCGGGGGTATTATTTTTGTTACACTTTTATGTATATCAACAAAAGTTTTGAATATGATAAAAAAGTTGGCTTGAATCTTAAAAAAAGGAAGGGGCCAGTGAGCCCCATAAAATGATTTAAAAATGTTTGGGTGGGTTAGGGATAGTTTTTTGGCTAGACTGTTTAATTTTTGCTTCGTCATTTGTCTCTCCTTTTTTTGTCACTTTAAATATTAATTAATTAAAATTTTGTGCAAAAGCCTGTGCTGCATCTGCTGCTGCTAACTCGATAGGATTGCTAAGCCCTAACAGGTCAACTTTATATACAGTTATTTTAATGCCATTTTTTACAGTTCGTTTTTTTTCAATCTTGTTCTTGTTCAGCAAAATACCTAGTTTTTGAGCATCCATTGCAGACCACTTGTAGCTAGAGTCTAAGCGCTCCATAATTTCACCGGCTGTTGCCCATTGATGACCAGGACTGACTTTACTTGCGAAGTGTTCGATACGACCGATAAGGCTGTGCGATTCATTCACTTTGTTGATTGTTTTAATTTCTTCCTTATCGAACCACCATTTTTCGCCTGCATTATAAGCTGCTTTTGCTTGCGCGAAAACTTGCTGCATGTTTACGCTGTGGGTGTGGTTAATGGCTTCAATAGGAATAATAAGGAAGCGGCGCGAGCCGGTCGGGTCATTTAAAAAAGCTTCGTCGTTGACGCTTGCACAGAAGCTTAATTGTGATTGCCCTTGTTGTTCATACTCTTTGTAAGCACCACGCGCTGAAATATCCATTGCCGTAAAAAAATCTTTCAACGCGGACATGTCACTTTTGCGAGTTACACCCTCAAGCTCGTTAACTGTCCAAATGTTATAACTTAGGTGCCGCAGTTGGTGGTCTTTGTTGTCGGGATTGCAAGCCCCTTCAACGTACACACCGGGTGCGATAGATAGTTTGTTAAACCAGAATCCTTTACCTGCACCTTGCGCACCTTGCAGTGTTAGAACTAGGTTTTGGCTGCCTGGCTTATACACCTTAGCAATTACGCCAATAAGCCAACGCCGCAAATATTGAAAGTATAGGTCTTTGTTTTCGGCATAGTCAGTAGCAACAGTAAATGTATTGAACAGGTCTGTTATATAATCGTGACCGTCCCACGCTGCTGCTTCGACCGCTTTTTTAAATGGATGATATGTTTGTTTTTGTCCAAGTAGGTTTATAGTGTCTTGGATAAAATCTTTTGAGGGACTTAAACCATGCTTTCTTGCCGCTTGCCTAACTTCGCTAAGTTTAAAATCGTTCATTGCTTCGCAATTAACTTCTAGTTTTTGCTTTAGCTCATTAAGCTGAATGTCCCACCCGAGGATTTTATTGATGAGGTGTTCCATGTTTTCTGGCGCAGTAGCAACTAGCGTTCGCTTGGTCGTGACCTTGCCTTCTTTGTCGACCTCGTTCGTCGTTTTATATTTCGGGAAGGTTAGTTTCACGCCGAGAAGTTCGGCCTCGAATGCGAGCGCAATCCTGTCAGTAATTGCAGGGGTGATAGCGTGGCCTTGCCGTCTTAGCGCTTCTATAATCTGCGGACCTGCCCACTGCCATGTCACGCCGGGGGCTCCCACATAAAAGTCCATAGCTTGCTTTATTATTTCGGGGGTTAGATTTTGTGATGTCATTTCTCTTTCTCCTTATAAACTAAAGGTTAAAATCCTTTGTTTTTCGGAGAGTGGCTCAAGTCGCGTATAATTGAGATGGGCCAGTGGTCAAAAAAATATTTTTAATTATTTTTCGTTTTTTTTTACTCTCCGCTGACTTATATCAGCGAAAGTTTTGATTCTGATATTTTATTTTCGGAACTGGAATGGGGTGGGCATGGAGCCACCCCTATAAACCAGGGTAAAAGTGGACAGGGTTGTTATTAAAGTGGACAGGGTTGTTTTTGAGTATGTCCATAGGTAAGTTATTGATAATACTGTTATATTAGCCATGGACAGACAGGACAGGTTAAAATATTAATGATAGTTATTACTAATTAGTATTACATATAGCCAGTATAGGATATGGCTGTCGCCCCCGTCCGGTCTGTCCACTTTCGTGGCTAGATTTTGTAATTATTCATTAAAATCAGGTAGTTAGGAGAATAATGACTTTGGACAGGCTTTTATGGACAGGCTGTCCACTCCTACCCCCCCCCTCAAGATTTACCTCAAACAGGCCGATGTTTAAAAAAAAGAAATAGGGGGGGGAGGATGAATAGAAAAATTAAAGTAGGTGATTTAGTTCTATTGAAATTAAGAAGCGGTGGCGAAATTTATGGTGAAGTTACCGACCTTCCTTCTGAGTGCATAACAATAACCCATCAAGTAGGCACCCACTCTACCAGGCAAACTTACCATCAATCTGACATTGAAATGATTTTTATTCAGGCGTTTCCTTAAAAACACAAGGGTTTAGAATGAGCGACAAAAATGTGTTAAACGATATTCTCGAAGAGATGGCAAAAAACCTTTTAAAAAAAGCGATTGAAGATGCAATAGAGAGGGCAGAAGCTGAAGCGACGGAGAAAGAAAGACTCGGACAAGGTGAAGAAGCAAAAAAGCTTAGAGCAGCAATAAAACAACTAAAACAAATAGCGGCAACACACGGAATTAATTGCAAACAACCCTAGGGGCCATCAAGCCCCTTTTTTAACTTTTGCTAGCGGCGCATAGCTAACATGACACTTGCGTCTGGCCTGATACTCACTCATCACTTTTTTATGCTCACTCTCATCTGTTAACTCAACAAAACCGCCCAGTTCCGCAAGCAACTGCTCATAAATTAAAAAGCCTTGCACCACTTCCCTGGTCTCACCCTCACTTTTATATTTTTTAAACAACAACAACAAACACTCTCGCATATCCTGCGCATACTCTCTGCTGTGGGTTTTTATTATCGCTGAGTTACGGAACAGCACAGACTCACATCTCTTTAAATTATAATAATTAAAAATGTTCTGCTTGGTTATTTCTTCCTTTTTATTTTCCATTTTTATTTCTCCGCCTTATTACAGGTCTTAACGTTTTTTGTGTCGTCACTCTTAAACTAAAGGTTAATATCCTTTTTTTCGTTTCGTTCGATTCACCCTCTTATATCAACATTTTTCAAAAATAATTTTCATTATCTCAAAATAAATTTAACTAAAATCGCCTTCTATAAGCAGAGACACTTGTTTTCTTTGCGGCCTCGGGGGGTTCCTCCTCCTTTCCCTCGGGGCCTTTTTTATAGAGGGAAAATACAATGACACTTTTACTTTCACTAACTCTTCTTGCTCTTGCCACACTCAACGCTGTTACTTTTTATCAGCGTCAAGCTCTGCACAAAGAACTACGCGAACACAACAGACAAGCTAGTCACTACAGACTGCTGCTGGCTTTGAGTCCGCAAAACAAAAAATACGAAACAAAAATGAAATATCACGAACAAGACGCACGCCTCATTGAACTTAAATTAATGAAGTAGAAATTAACATATATATAACAACCCTTAACAAGCCCATAAGTGCTGTAACAAGCCAAGGCGAGGTAAAATGCAACCAACAAAAACACCTGCAAATTTTAAAAATGACCTAAAAAATAAAGGCCAAAAAGGCGAAGCTAAGTTTAAAGAAGTTTTTCCTTTGGCTTTACTTAACTCACCCAACCTCTGCAATGACTTCTACCTTCTCACGGACAACAACCTCGCAGAAGGTATTGAGCTAAAAACAGATTACTACTCAACACCTCGCAATTTCTTTTTTGAGCGTTATAGTTCGCTCGAATCACTCTCCCCCGGTGGACCGTGGCAATCCCTACAAAAACCCAACCCCAACACTTGGTTTATATATTACTTTGTTAACGTTGGTGTAAACGGCACATTTTATATCTTTAAAACCAGTGAGCTGGTTGCATTTTTGGATAATGAAATAGCAAAGCACCAACCCAAACACGTGGCTAACAATAACAACGGCAGAAGCTACACAACACAGGGTTATGCTATCCCCATATCTGCTTGCACACACCTTTGTTACAGAGTTGACGTTGATAACCTTGACCACATCAGGGCGACAACAGGCCTAAGCTTTGCTAAGCAAGAGGGTGAGTAATGCTTATGCTAGACACATTACAAATTAAACAAATAGAAAAACAGCTAGGCAGACAACTTACTGAAGAAGAACTTTTTGAAGCAAGATATGACCAACTGACTTGGACTACAACAGCCACAGGCGACGTTCTGTTTTTTGAAGCAATAAATAAATACACTGTGAATGACCTACTAGCACCTTGTTACACAAACACTGCATTGGTTGCATTTTCTTGCCCTAATGAAGGGTGGTTGCATGACTAGTGATTTCAAAGCATTGCAAAAAGAGTGGTACGATAAATTAAAAATAGAAGGTTTTAACGACATTGAAGGCGGAACAGAAGATTACGTTGTTAGACGTGAGATAATAAAGCCGCCTGTTGTGAGTGCAAAGATTGTGATGCTTGAGCTTATACTGCACAACTATGCTGACAACCTCCGTAACAAAGACATAGAGCTACTCTCACTTTACGTTAACGGTAAGACGGTTACTGAGATAGCAACACAGCTAAATACAACACATCAAGCAGTTAGTAAGCGCATCCGTTATTTTATTAGCAAGTACTTCCCAAAGGAAAAGGTAACAGACAATAATGTTCAATCTAAGTAAAATAAACGCTATAACAAAGA
>CAYSKF010000018.1:0-76235 GCA_964431515.1 uncultured Bdellovibrio sp. | reverse complement strand
TATGAGCCCGACGAGCTACCAGACTGCTCCACCCCGCGATAACGATGTTTGTTAGATATAGATTCCAGAGCTAAAACAGTCAACTGATGTTTGAGGAAATAATTTATAACGGACCGTATCATCTTCCGTCGATGAAACATTCTTGTGGATGATTCATTTTTTTAAATCACTTTTTAGGACTTATTTTTGTCGCATACGTTTTTATTTCAGAGCCATTAACATTAGAAAAAAGAACATCAATCCCTCGATTGAGAAATATAGAAATTGCAGAATTCGGAATTCTGAAAGTGATTTTGAGCTCTCCAGAGGGCTCTCTGGTCTCTGTCATTTTGTCTGCAATAAAATTCAGTTTAATTTGGGCTGAATAGTTGCTTGGATCTCTGACGTAAATTTCGTGGAGGGCCGCCACATTTTGCACTTTCAGCCAAACGCAAAGATTGTCGTCACAGCCCAGACCAATGCTCGTTATTGTCGGAGTCGGAGTTAAATTAGGATTCGGTGTTGGATTGGGATTAATGACGACAGGTCCCTGTGTACAAGATCGTGAAGTTTCAGCTGTTCCGCTGCAACTCACCGAGCAGGGGCTTGTTGTCGTTGGTTTGCTTTGTGAAGGGCATAGCGAATCTGAAACAGTCTGACCAGTTGGGCTTTTACATACAACATTCCGTGTTTGAACACCGTTGGTATTTGAGCACTGGGCCGTGCGATTTTGTTTTGAGTTGCTTCCGCAAGCCGACCACTCTCCGTAGATATAACTGGGCTTGGCTGAGCAAGCACCATAGCTGGAAGCTTCCCAAGCGTAGCTTGCGTTAACAGGCTGCACCTTTGCCGTGTTAGCTTTTTTACCTGTGCTGCTGACGTTCGTAAAAATAACGTCCAAACCCCGATTAAGAAATACAGTAGTGACGGCATTAGGAATTCTGAAAGTGACTTTGAGTTCTCCTGAGGGCTCTAAGGCTTTCGTCATCTGATCTTTGATATAATCCAGTTTAATTTGAGAAGAATAATTTGCAGGGTCCCTGAGATATACTTCAAAGTTGGAAGACGCGTTTTGCACTTTCAGCCAAATGCAAAAATTGTCGCTACAACCGAGCCCAGAGCTAGTAATTATCGGACTCAGATTGGGATCAATCGTTGTGTTTTTCTTTGCAATGATTTGTCCCAGCTCTCTAGCCATTGTTTTAATTTCGGAAACTTCACGTGCTCCAATAAGCTGCTCTGGTAGATGGTTTTGCCATAGGAAAGGCATGATTCCTTTTACCATTTTGTCGCTGGCTGCGAGCTGAATGTATTTAGAGAACATGTCCACAGTTAAAGCTTTTGAAGGGTAGTGAGGATGGTTTTCGCGATAGAAAGTCGGTGGCACTAAGAAAAGAAAACGCTGACCTCCATCCTGAGAATTTAAAGCTTCCACTTTACTCTTTAAGATAGCCAAGTGTGCTGGAACACTGCGTGTGTTGTGGTGCCCCTGTTCGCCACAGAGATCCCATCCGTTGTAACAATCGAAGGCAAAAATATCAAAAGAGGATGGGAGTTTCATATCTTTCGAGACATCGGCCCATGCGGATGTCATTTGCATTTTGGTCGCTGGGAAGGTGGATTTTATCAGGTTCGCTATATAATTTAGCTCAGCGATATAATCGGAATTATATCCCTTTGCTGCCAAGATTCTCTGATACATCTCGGGTTCGTCTATGTAAAAAGACAGGATAGTTGCTTCATAGCGTCCACGGATGGCATCTGCCAATAATTTCCATTGGCTTTCAACTTCGTTTTTTGGGCGTAAGCGGTAAGAGCCTGTGGATTTGGTTTCATAAAATATATCTTGAATACTGACGATAGCCTTCATGTTGTTGCTCTTGGCAGACTCAAGCTGAGTGACGAGGGCTGGGATTTGTCCGGTTGGGCTTACGACAAAAAGAATATTGCTATGGTCTTTGAATTCCTCCACGAAAGTCGAACCATAGTAATAGCCATAATACATTACGTGTGATAATGAACCCGAGCTGTTAATCCCGTTTGAAATGGCGAGTTCATTATTAAAGTGTGTTGAATTCTGTTCTGAGGCGAACTCGTGATTAGCAAGAAAACCTTCTGGCGAGCAATTTTGAAAAGCGAGTAGGGAAGATAGAGCTGCAATAAATAGTATAGAGCTAGAGACTATCCCCACTTTTTTCATAACATTTTCCCCTCAAAACCCTTGGTTCAGCAAATCCAGAAGATTGAGTTTCCAGTCTATCAAGTGTTGGAGTTTTTTTATAAGGAATCGAGCCTCGATCTCACTTTGAGATATAGGATTGCCTCGAAGTGAGAGGATCGATGATAGCTTCAGTCTTTAATCTGTAAATTAGAAAGTGAACTGATTGAAAATTTGTATCGGAAGGTCCTGCGAAGGCGCTGGGTTCAACCCAATCTTTGAAAGCGCAATCGCTTTGGGACAGAGAGCGTATTTTAAAATATTTAAAATACGCCTCTCTTACTTCGCCTTTATGGGGCGACAGGCACCGTGTGTGATTGACCCTTTTCATCAACCGCAACGACTTTTGTTTTAGAAACACGAATCGTTGGGACATCCTCGACACCAGAAATCTTCATTTTTTCGATTTCAAAAGGAACTAACTGTTTAGGTCCTTTTTTGCCAGGATGAAGTTTGAATTGGTAAGCACAGTTTTTTGAGCAAGTGTCTTTTTTAAACTCAAGCTCAGCGCAATCCACGCAAATCAATTCTTCAGAGTCGCAGCGTTTGCACGTGATCTTGATTTCAGAAGGTTGTCCACAATGAGGGCAGAGACCATATTTTGTGGAAGGTTGTAGATTTTGATCCAAAGCCACGCGGTGATCAAAAACGAAGCATTCGCCTTCGAACTGATCGTTCGGGTACTCTTTCATGTAGTTGATGATACCGCCATCAAGTTGGTACACATTATCGTAACCTTGTTTTTGTAGCTCCAAGATGCCTTTTTCGCAGCGAATTCCACCAGTGCAAAAAATAAGCATTTTTTTGTCCTTCGAAATTCCTTGCTGTTCAATGTATTCAGGAAAATCCGTGAACTTTTCAATGTTAGGGTTCAATGCGTCCTTAAAAGTTCCGATTTTATATTCATACCAATTGCGCGTGTCGATCATGACGTAGTCATTTTCTTCTTTAAGAACGCGATTCCACTCACTCGGTGAAAGATGGTGGTTTTTCCCCTCAGGCGGCATCATCTCAGGAATTCCCGTTGTTACGATCTCTTCGCGAATTTTGACCTTAAAGCGACGGAATGGAGCTTTGTGGGACTCAGAGTCCTTAAAAAATAAATTGGGCAATTGAAAGTAATCACGAATGAATTGCTTCCAAGCATTAAAAGACTCCATGGATGGGGCGGCACATGTCGAGTTGAAGCCCTCGGTTCCAAGGATAATCAAGCCTTTGACATCTAATTCTTCAGCTTTTGTTTCAAGATCTTTTTGGACTGCAGGAACATCTGCAAGTTTCAAAAACTTATAGAAAGTCGTAACATAATAGTTCGACGAAGGAGTCATATTATCACCTTTGTGTCCGTCCCTGGCTCCAAACCACGGGGAGTTAAAAGTTCCGGAGTTTTATAAGGCCCTCGCTTCCAATAAGCAAGTATTAACTATGCATAGCGACATTTGCTTGTAGCATTTTGATTTTCCAAGTAAAAAAGGCCTTTACTAAGGATAAAAAATGCTCGCAACACCCCAAATTCAAAAAGAAATACAAAGGCGAAGAACTTTCGCCATCATCTCGCATCCCGATGCTGGTAAAACCACGCTGACGGAAAAGCTGCTGTATCATGGGGGAGTCATCCATGAAACAGGGGAAGTGAAGGGTAAAGGCGGCACCAAAGCTGTAACATCCGACTGGATGGCCATGGAGCGTGAAAAGGGGATCTCGATCACCTCTTCAGTAATGACATTTGATTTTGATGGTCTGCGTGTGAATCTTTTGGATACGCCGGGACATAAAGACTTCTCTGAGGACACGTACCGCGTTTTGATGGCCGTAGAGTCCGCTTGTATGTTGATTGACGTGGCAAAGGGTGTCGAGGATCGAACTAAAAAACTTTATGAGGTTTGTCGTCTTCGTAAAATCCCCATTTTTACTTTCGTAAATAAACTCGATCGTGAAGGTAAAGATCCTCTTACGCTTATTGATGAAATTGAAAAAACTTTGAATATGCAATGCTACCCAGTAACATGGCCTCTGGGAATTGGGCAAAGATTTCGTGGGATCTATAATAGATTAACCAAGGAACTTTGGATTTACGATCAGCGACGTGAAGAAGTAGAAGATTATAAAATCATCCCTTTTGAAAAAGGCAAAGATGATCAAATTCTTTACGACTATCTTGATAAAGAATCTGCCGACCAAGTGATCGAAGAACTAGATCTTATTGAAAGCGCTCTGCCACCATTTGATGTGAAAGAGTTCTTGAACGGCACAATTTCACCTGTGACTTTTGGTTCGGCGAAACAGAATTTCGGTGTGGATACCTTTCTTCAGTTCTTCACTAAATATGCGCCAGGACCGCAACCACGTCATACAAAAGATGATAAAGAGATGGATCCTCTGGATACCAATTTTTCTGGTTTTGTTTTTAAAATTCAAGCCAATATGGATCGTCGTCACCGCGATCGTATCGCCTTTATTCGTATTTGTTCTGGAAAGTTTGAGCGTGGGATGAAAGTGAAGCATTCACGACTGGACAAAGAACTTCGATTATCTTACGCAAGCCAATTCATTGCTGCAGACAAAGAAACTGTTGAAGATGCCTATGCTGGCGACATCGTTGGTGTGGGTGATACTGGAAACTTTGCTATCGGAGATTGTGTCTATGCATCTGGTAAAGTGCATTTTGAAGACATTCCTAAATTTGCACCAGAGCTTTTCGGCCGCCTTTCTGTGCGTGACGCTTTGAAACGCCAAAAAATGCAGGAGGCACTGAATCACTTGTCAGAAGAGGGTGCCATTCAGTTGTTCATTGATCCTGCAGTAGGTCCTCAAGATCCGATCATCGGAGCTGTGGGTGAGCTTCAGTTCGAAGTTTTGCTGCGTCGTTTGCTGGATGAGTACAACTTGGAAGTGAAGTTGAACCGCTTGCCTTATGGTGTGGCTCGATGGCCACGCACGGAAGATGGAAAACCTGTGTCTGAGCTAAAGGGTGGAGCTAACATGTACCGCGACCTGCAAGACAATCCCGTGGTCTTGGTCAATCAAGAATGGGATCTGAACTGGTTGAAGCGTGAAAACCCCACAGTTGAGTTTTGCACAAGTATTAGCCGTGCTCGATAGGAAATGAAAATGACATTGCCTCTGCAGATAGATCAGTTGCGTAAGCAGTATCCAAAAAGTTCTGTGGAGGCCGTCAAAGGCGTGTCCTTCGCTGTGAACAGTGGCGAAATTTTTGGTCTTCTTGGGCCAAACGGCGCTGGAAAAACTTCAATCATTTCAACGATCACAACTTTAGAAAAACCAACCTCTGGGGCTGTTCGGGTGTTTGGCGTTGATGTGACTGAAGATCCCATGTTTATCAAAAAACAGATCGGCGTGGTTCATCAAGAAGTGATCAATTCGGGTTTTTTCGACGTTGAAGAAATCCTGAATTTTCATTCGGGCTATTATGGAATTCGCAACAATAAAGAACGAATCGATTTTTTGCTGAACAAGTTGTCCTTATACAATCATCGTAAAAAGAAAGTGAAGCAATTGTCAGGCGGTATGAAACGACGTTTGATGATTGCCAAGGCGTTGGTCCACAATCCGAAGCTGTTGCTGTTAGATGAACCGACTGCTGGAGTTGATATCGGTTTACGCGAAGATCTTTGGAAGTTTGTGCAGGAATTGCGTCAAGAAGGAATGTCGATCCTTTTGACGACACATTATCTTGAAGAGGCAGAAAACCTTTGTGATCGTGTGGGTATCATTAATCTGGGTTCTTTAATTTGTATCGGTGAAACCAAAAAAATCATCAGTCAATACACGAGCAAAAAGATTTGCTTGATGTTGACGGAGGCTCTGCCTATCCAGTCGAAGTACTTGGTTGATGTTCGCGGTTTAGATTATTCGTTCGTCGTACCTCATGAAAAAACCTTGGGCGAGTTCTTGACCGAAGTGGCTGTACCGACGCATTTGATTCGTGATGTGCAAATAAAAGAAGGCGATCTAGAAGAAGCCTTTTTGAAGATTTTAAATACCAAAGAAGAAAAGGTGATGTGATGACAGCCTTTATAACAATTTTTAGACGAGAAATTGCGCGCTTTTTGAAAGTAATCGTTCAAACAGTCATCAGTCCTTTTGTCTCATCGTTTTTGTATTTGCTGATTTTTGGTGTGTCATTGGGCTCGCAAATGCCTCCTCATCAAGGTGTGACATATTTATCTTTTTTAATTCCTGGTCTGATGATGATGAGTTTGATTAATAACGCCTTTCAAAACTCTTCTTCTTCTATCGTTTCATCGAAATTTTCTGGGGATATGGAGGATCTGCGAGTAGCTCCAGTTTCCGATCAACAGATTTTGTGGGCCATGAGCCTTGCTTCCCTCGTGAGGGGTGGTTTTGTTGCGTTGATCACTTATTTTGTGGGCGCTTTATTTATGTATTTTCAAAGCGGTTCCTGGCTTGTGATCAACAATCCTTTGACCACTTTATTTTTCCTAGTCATCGCAGGGCTTATATTTGGCTTGATCGGCATTAGTGTGGCATTTTGGGCGACGACATTTGATCAATTGTCAGCATTTTCGGCATTTATTTTATTGCCGTTAACGTATTTGGGCGGTGTTTTCATTTCTATCGAAAACTTGCACTCATTCTGGCAGTCTATCTCTAAATTGAATCCGCTATTGTATCTTATCAATGGACTGCGCTTTGGTATTTTAGGGGTAAGCGATGTGCATGTTGGCACGGCCGCAATTGTATCACTCGTTGGCTTTGGATTTTTCTACGGTGTCGCCTGTTGGAGCCTGAGAAAAGGCTCCTTCCAACGCTGGTAGGCTTTTATTGTTTGGATTCTTCGATGACGGAGAAATTAAGTGCCTCATATTGTTGGCGTCTTTTTTCTTCGTCGCGCAGGCGTGCTGCTTCCAACTGCTCAAGGACTGTCAGCTCTGTCATGTTTTCCATGTGCTTGCGCGAATCTTTCAAGCTATCTAAAGTGCTTTGTTGAGAGTTGCGAAGTTGTGCTTGAGCGTATGTTCCCAATAAAGAGAGGCTTACAATCGTTAAAGTCAGTTTTTGCATATAGGTTCCCCCTGACGCGCCTTATATATCCAAAAGAGGCCTCTTGAATCATTTATTGCGTAGCGTCTATAAATTATACAAACTGACTTGTAGTGCGTTATATTGTGGGATCTTTGTCATTCTGTTTTCAATGAGTTAAAGGTTTTGTTTTCGTTGTACTCTGGAGTCTTGAATGTTTGAAAATTTATCCGATAAAATTATGACAAGCCTCAAAAAGGTTCGTGGTCAAAGTAAGATCACGGAATCCAATATTGAGGAAGTTATTAAAGAGATCCGTCTGAGTCTTCTTGAGGCCGATGTAAACTTCAAAGTCGTTAAAAGCTTCATTGATAAAGTGAAAGCCAAAGCACTCGGTGCAGAGGTTTTGCAGAACGTAAATCCTGGGCAAATGTTCGTAAAAATTGTCCATGAAGAGTTAGTGAATGTGCTTGGCGGTGGCGCTGTCGACATTAATGTCCGTGAAAATCCCAGTGTTATTTTTCTAGTGGGTTTGCAAGGGGCTGGTAAGACGACTTCAGCAGCGAAGTTGTCTTTGTACATTCGCCAGAAGTTGGGGAAAAAACCTGGTTTGGTGCCAGCAGATATTTATCGTCCTGCAGCTATTGATCAGCTTCAAGTTCTTGGTAAACAAAACAACATTCCTACTTTTCCGACTGTCGTTGGCATGAAGCCAGAAGAAATTCTGGAAAAATCCAAGCAGTGGGCCAAAGACAATATGGTTGATGTTGTTATCGTCGATACGGCGGGTCGTCTGCAGATTGATGAAGATTTGATGGGAGAGTTGGGTCGCCTTAAAGAAATTTGGACTCCTCAAGAAATTCTTCTAGTGGCAGATGCTATGTTGGGGCAGCAATCTGTGAATGTCGCAGAGGGTTTCCATAAGCGTCTTAATTTGACCGGACTTGTTTTAACGAAAGTCGACGGGGATGCGCGCGGTGGTGCAGCTCTGTCTATTCGTGAAGTGACAGGTATTCCTATAAAGTTTCTGGGGGTGGGCGAGAAAGTCCAGGCCCTTGAAGTTTTCCATCCGGATCGTCTTGCAGGACGTATTTTGGATATGGGTGACGTCTTGTCACTCGTGGAAAAAGCGCAAGAAGTGATCGATGAAAAGTCGGCGCGAGATTCTGCCAAAAAAATCATGAAGAATGAGTTTACTTTGGAAGATTTTCTTGTTCAGATTCAGCAATTAAAAAAGATGGGTGGCTTTGAGTCTATTCTGAAATTTTTACCTGGTATGGGGGAGATGAGTAAACAGCTCAAGAACATGACCCCGCCAGATAATGAGATGAAGAAGATTGAAGCGATCATCCGGTCTATGACCATTGAAGAAAGACAAAACCATAAGATTTTAAATGCATCGCGTCGATTGAGGATCGCAAATGGCAGCGGAACTCAGGTTCAGGATGTGAACAAGCTTATAAAGCAGTTTGAAGATGCAAAAAAGATGATGGGCGGGCTTATGAAGATGGGAATGGGCCGCGGTGGGATGAAGTTCCCATTTTAGGGCTTGATATTTAATAATTAACACAGTACACACTTGGTCTTACTGTTTTTGATACACGAGGTTTAGAAATGGCAGTTGTAATTCGTTTGGCTCGTATGGGCGCTAAGCACGACCCTAAGTACCGCATCACTGTTGCGGATTCACGTCGTTATGTTACCGGTAAATTCTTGGACATCCTTGGAACTTACATTCCATCTCCAAAAGGTAACGATAAAAAAGTTGAGCTTGATCTTACTAAAGTAGAAGAGTGGATCAAAAAAGGTGCTCAACCTACAGACCGTGTAAAGCACGTTATTAAATTAGCTCAAGCTAAATAGTCATTGGCATATACACCCGACATTCTCTAGAATATCGGGTATAGCTTTACCTATTTGGGAGATATTATGGATAGCTTGAAAGACCTAGTAGAGTTCATGGCAAAGTCTCTTGTAGACAAGCCTGATAATGTTGAAGTTGATGAAATCCCTGGTCAGCAAACTACGCTTCTTGCTTTGAAGGTCGACAAAGAAGACCTTGGAAAAGTAATTGGTAAGCAAGGAAAAACCGCTGCTGCGATGAGAACAATCATTCGCGCGGCTGGAACTAAGCTTAACAAACGTTATCACTTGGATATCGTTGAATAGTTACTGAAGCGATTTTGGATAAAATCAGAAAAAATATATTTCTCTAGGGAAGGGGTTGTCAGTTGGCAACCCCTTTTTCTTTAGGTAGCGCACTCGAAATTGCGTTGAATAGTGCACTCAGGAGTTAAAAATGAAATTGGTTGGAAAAGTTCGCGAAGCTCATGGGCTCAAAGGGGATCTTTATGTTCTTATTTTCTCAGGAGACATCTCTTGGGCTAAAAGAATGAAGTCGTTTGGGTTGAAAGCTAAAGACTCTGATGAAATGCATACTTTCACAGTAGAACGCACAAAGCCCTTCAAAAAAGGTTTGATTGTTAAAGCTGCAGAAATTGCAGATCGCACAGCCGCTGAAGGCGTTGAGCATTTGGAATTCTTTGTTGATGATCAATTGTTGGTCTCTAAGCCTGGTGAAACTATTTATTTGTCAGAAATAAAAAACTTCAAATTAAAAAATCCAGAACAAACTGTGTTGGGTGAGATCGTTGGTTTCTCATCAAACGGAGCACAGGACCTTCTTATTGTTGAAGCTGATGGTAAAAAAGTGGAAGTTCCTTTTGTGGATGCTTTCATCAAAAAAATTGATTTTAAACATCAAGCGGTCGTCATGGATTTGCCTGAAGGGCTTTTTGATATTGAGAATGTTTAATGCCAAAGATAGATGTGATCACCCTTTTTCCTGAGATGATTCAGAACGCTGTTTCATACGGCGTTCTGGGGCAGGGTCTAAAAGGGGATCTTCTATCTGTTCGTGCTCACACTCCAAGAGAGTTCGCAGAAGATCGTCATCGCACTGTTGATGATCGGCCTTTTGGCGGCGGTGATGGAATGATCATGCTGCCTGAGACGCTGGAGAAAACTCTGCTAAAGGTTCATCAGCCAGACTCCACCGTTATTTACTTATCGCCGCAAGGAAAAACACTTTCAGATTCTATAGCCAGAGATTTGGCCAAAAAAGAACATCTTGTTTTTATTTGCGGTCGTTATGGTGGAATCGATCAGCGAATCATCAACACTTACGTCGATGAAGAATTGTCTATTGGTGATTACGTTTTATCAGGTGGAGAGCTTGGAGCTCTCGTGGTCATTGATGCTTTGGCGCGATTTATTCCGGGTATTCTGGGACACAGTGATTCTGCTGACAAAGATAGTTTTTCGGCGGGTTTGTTGGAACATCCTAACTTCACTAGACCCCGAACTTATTTAGACCAAGAAGTTCCTGAGGTTCTTTTGGGTGGCAATCATAAGGTCATCGATAGCTGGAAGGCGAAAGTGTCGGCCTTGGTTACTCTGGTGAAACGACCGGATTTATTTAGAAAATATATTCGAGAAGAGCAGCAGAAATATCATTTATTAAAAAAGAAAAAAACAGCGTCACCGCTGGTTGAATTGAAGAAATTTTTTACTGAACTGAGTGAAAAAGATCGCCAAGTTTTAGGTTTAAGCAGCTTGCGTGAGGAAGATATTAAAAATGACTGAAACTCCCTATGTTCCAAGATTAGCAATTGGTTTGGTTCACTATCCAGTAAGAGATCGCCTGCAGAAAACAGTGGCCACTAATATCACCAACTTCGATATTCATGATATTGCGCGGGCGGCACGTGTTTACGGGGTGGAAAAATATTACATTATCCATCCAATGCAAGAGCAGCTGATGTTCGTAGAGCGTGTTTTGGATCACTGGCGGACCGGGCAGGGGGCTAAATTCAATCCTATGCGTAAAACGGCTCTGGGGCCTGTTTCTACGGCGGAAAGCGTGGAAAAGGCACTGGCGGACTGGAATGTCCCTGATTGCTTGACCATAGCGACGTCTGCGCGAACTGAGTGGGCTAAAAGAAAATACTCGTTTAACGAGTTGCGACATGAAATGCATGTAGAAAAGAAGCCTGTCTTTATGTTATTTGGTACAGGGTTCGGCATGACAGAGGATCTTATTGGGTCTTGCTCTGGAGTTCTTGAGAGTATTCGAGGGGCTCCCCCAAGTGATTACCGCCATCTTTCTGTAAGATCGGCAGTAAGTATCTGTCTTGACCGCGTAATGGGTCCATGGTAGACCCTTGTTTTACTTTTTGTGAAAATTGACTGCTACAAGGATTAAGCAATGGCTATAGAAACAAACCTCGTTCGTCGTGTAAGCGTTAAAGCTGCTAATAACAACATTCAAAACTTTAGCTCTGGTGATACCGTTAACGTTTACGTTAAGGTAAAAGAGGGTGAAAAAGAGCGTGTTCAGCTTTACAAAGGTATCGTAACAAAAATCCAAGGATCTGGAGCTGCGAAATCTTTCACAGTTCGTAAGATCTCTGCTGGTGTTGGTGTGGAAAGAACTTTCCCATTCGCAAGCCCTATTCTTGAAAAAGTTGAGCTTGTAAACATCGGTAAAGTACGTCGTTCTAAACTTTACTTCCTTCGTGCTCTTGAAGGTAAAGCTGCTAAGATCGAATCTGAATTGGTTGCTCCAAAAGCTGTTGAAGCTAAGGCGTAGTTAGTTCTTAGTACTTCACTTAAAAAGTGATGTTGCGAAAAAGACCTAGGACGGTGTTCTAGGTCTTTTTTTCGTTGTCGAAAACGAATCTAAGTTTCAGCTAAGTCTATTCAAGAAAGATCACAGCATGGCAAAAAGAACGAACCCAAAAGTTTCTTCCTCAAAACTCGTACTTGAAAAAATTGATTGGCGAGAATTTTCTCCAGCGCCAATTATTGGTGTTGATGAAGTGGGACGTGGTTGTCTAGCTGGCCCTGTGTATGCGGCGGCAGTGATCTTTCGTTCTGATTTGTTGAATGACTTAGTGACTGATTCCAAGCTGTTGTCCGAAAAGCGGCGAGAAGAACTGGCAGAGCAAATTTTAAAAGAGCATCACGTGGGTATAGGAAGTGCTTCTGTAGAAGAGATTGACCAGATCAATATTCTCAATGCGGCTCTTCTTGCGATGAAAAGAGCTGTTGAGCAATTGGGAGTAACGACTGGGCACATCTTAGTGGATGGAAATAAGAAAATTCCCCATCTGCCAAGTTTTGCTCAAACAACGATCGTGAAGGGGGACTTGCGAGCAGCCCCTATTTCAGCAGCATCTATTGTTGCTAAAGTTACTCGTGATCGTCTGATGAAAGAATTGGGAGCTCAGTACCCCGTTTATGGCTTCGAAGTTCACAAAGGGTACTCCACCCCGGTCCACAAGCAAAGCATCGTCACGCATGGGCCTTGTATCCAGCACCGCACGACCTTTGCGGGAGTTAAAGAGTTCATCACCAGATAAGGCGCCCTCAGCTTCAAAGGTGCCGCAGTATTGGGCTCACCGTCGTGGTTTAGAGTCAGAAGAAATAGTAAAAGTTTATTATCTTCATCGTGGATACATTTTATTGGGGCAAAGGGTTCAGACTCCCTTTGCTGAAGTGGATCTATTATTTCAGACACCAGAAAGACATATACTGATGGTTGAAGTGAAAACGGCCAATCTCGATGATTTTCACTTCTTTCGTGTATCACGTCGGCAGAAAGAGCGGCAGGCCAGGGCCTTGCACTATCTTACTGAAACTAAGAATTGCCTTGTTGAAGTCCACTGGGCTTTTGTCACAAAAACGGGCGAGTTGACGGTGATAGAAGACATCAGTGGTTGACTAAAGCCCGGCTCTTTAAGGGACAATGTGATATGAGAAAAATTATTTTTACCAGCTGTCTTCTTTTATTTCCGGTGCAGGTTGTATTTGCGAAAGACCTTCGTGGTTTTCTTAAAAATTGTGCCTGGGGAACTTTGGGTGGAGCTACAGCTGGTGTTGTGAGCCTTGTGGTCATTGATAAGCCTAATGAATCCTGGGGGAATGTTGCCAGAGGTGCCTCATTGGGATTGTATGCGGGGATAGCGTACGGACTTGTGCGTTTGAATCAAGACAAGGACATGGCAGTTCAATCTGACTATGCGGTTTTTCCAACAATAGAAAATGGTAGAATCGAAGGTGTGCAAATGAATGCAACTTTGTTGCGATTCTAAAGATTGCGGTTTTAGAAACCGTAGGTCTCCAAAGCTTCGGGCGGCACTGGTGGCTTCGGTTTTCCATCGAAAGTGAATTCAAAATTCAATTTGAAATTGGTGTCACCACCTGTGACCTGATCGTGAATGAAGGTGATAAGCATGCAATCACCGGGTGGCTTTAATTGCGCCACATAGGCCCATGATTTGATCTGATCTTTAGAGCGCGATGCAGACCAGTTGGCATCATAGACAAATTTTCCCATCAAATTTAGATAAGCAGACGTAAAACCCGCAGACATTGTATAGTCTTCTTGGCGATCGTTGCCTTCAACCGGTTGTCCTGGGGTGATTTTATATTGTCGAGTCAGTTGCACTTGCAGGAACTGTCCCTTGTCGTTGATAAAGCGCACACGCGACGAGGCATTGGTGACATTTTGATAGGGAAAGTAATTAAAAATAGAATAAGTTTGGAAGCGGTCCAGGCGCATGTCCAAAGTGGCAGTGATGTCCGACCATGGTTCATCAATCCCAGTGCGACTTTCTTGAGTGGCATCGTAAGATTGTGCAAGTTTAAGATAACCCAATTGGCGATAGTCCGGGCGTTCGCCAATCCAGCGTTTCTCGGTTATTTTGTTTAAGACGGAAAAAGTTAAAAGATTGCGGTCATAAATTCTATCGTTGTAGTCAAACTGCGCTCTGAAATCGCTGCCAATATCAAGATCTGTGATGCTATCACGAGAAGAGTAAGGAGCCTCTGACAGGGAGCCGGTACCAAAGAAAGAATGATCGTCTTGCATCAGCCAAGGCAGTCGGCTGTAGGTGACCTCGGGCAGGATTTCGTGTTTATAGCGTGTTGATTTAGGGTTGATAGTATCCCCATAGATGCGACTTAAATTCATTCGCCCACTCAATTCTGTGCGGATATAACGACGAACTAGATTCGGATTTTCGCTGATCTCAAAATTGTAGTGGGTTTCGCGGTAATTAATTTTAGGCAGAAGGTCCACGCCATCACTCAAGCTGATCGGGTAGTAGAGGGCGGGCCTGAAGTCGATTCGTTGTCCCGTGCGAATTTGATCAATGCTTGGATCATACTGGCCATCGTAAATACGTTGGCAAGAGGGGTCATCCTCCCATTGAGGAGTATTGCAGGTGTTTTTCGGGAAGCGAATTTTTGCGCCATTGATGACAGTCTCTTGCATATCATCATAAGCGTTCTCAGAGCGGGCAAAGTTTGTAACGTAAAGATCAAGGCCGTAAATAAAATTTGAGTTGCCAATATTTTTTTGACTTTGAGCAAAGCGCAGTTCGGGGAGGCGATGGACAGCATCATCATTGCCTGAAAGCGGATCGCCGTGAAGCATATTAATGTAGTACGATGAGTCGATGCTGTAGTGTTGGTTCTGTGTGTTTTTCGTGTAAGAAAAACGATTTTCCATGGCGGAATCGCCATGATTCATCGTCTCGATCGGGAAATCCTTTGCGTACTGGAGGTCGCTGGCAAGATTGATTTTTGCCCGTTGCACTCCACCATCAGGAAATTCATAAAAGTGATCGTATCTTACAAACCATCTCTCAAGGGGTGTTCCCTTTTTGTCATCAGGACGATAGTTATTCAGTCGCGAATCCTCAGCGAACCCTTTATCGAAGATACTTCCCGCATACAGAGTGCCGGAGGCGGTTTCGCTCAAAAGATACCGGTATTCAAGTAAAGTTTTTAAACCCCTTTTGGAGTAATTCTTGAGTTCAACTGTGGCATCGCTGCTTCGAGAGATCGCCCAGAAATAAGGTTGAGAGTAAGCGACCCCCCCTGTGTCAGAAACTTCAAATGACGGAGTCAGAAGTCCGGATTGACGATCACTCTTAAGCGGTACAATTAAATAAGGAAGCCAGAAAACGGGGACGGGTCCGAAACGTAAGACGGCATTTTTAATGTAAGCATATCCGCCTAATTCTGCACGAATTGCTGAGCCCGTAAACTTCCAAGAGGCAGGGCAATTGGTACAAGCCGTGTAATCTGCGGAAGTGACGATGTAGTCTGAGTCTGCGGTTTTTTGCAGGACGGATCCAGAAAACATGATCATGCCCGATTGCACGTAGCCGTTGTAAATCACACCTGTGTTATTGTCATAGTCTAAAAAAACTTGGTCGCCCGAGATTGTGTTTTTGGCGTCCATGATTTCAACATTGCCGTAAAGTTCTACTTTTCTTGAACGCAGATCTAATTTGGCGCGATCTGCTTTGATATGTTGTCCTTTAAAGACTAATTGCACGTTGCCTTCAAGTTCAGCGATTTCCTTTTCGCTGTCTCTGAACATGCTATCAGCATTAATCAAAATACCTTGGATTTTGGTCGCGGACTCTTGAGCCCACAGCGGAGCCGCCGTGAATACGGAGAATAGTAAAATAATAAACAAGATGAACCAGCGATGATGCACCAAAGTATTTTAGGGAGATCATGGGCGTTTGTCGAGGTCGAAATCTTATTTTAACTGGTCTCTTTTTGGACTCAAAATGTCACAACCTCATGCCGAACAGTAGAAGTCACTTACTCCAAGGATGAGGAATTGCATGGATATTAAGCTAGTACTTGATGGGGATATTGTCGTTGTATCTTTAAGTGGGCGTATTGAAGTTGAAAAGACTCAGCTGTTTAAAAAAGCCTGCATTCAAAATTTTGCTAACAAAAAAGTTGTTTTTTGTATGAAAAATTTGAGTTTTGTGGGTTCTTCAGGGATCAAAAGTTTTTTCGGTGTTCTGGATGAATTGAATGCAAATCAAAAAATAAACGCCAAAATTGCCGGATTGAATCCTGACTTTCAGCGTCTTTTTACATTTTCAAACTGTTCTAGTTTAGAGATGCATGAAAACATTGAAGGGGCCTTACAAAGTTTTTAAGGCCCGTCCTGTTTTCGTAGCTCGTTGAGTTTATGACTTAGCTCAAGATTGAGGCGCTCTAGTGCAGAAGCGGCCGACTTGAGCTTTTCGTTTTCGTCATTTTTTGCGGTCCACATAAAACGCAGACTCTCTAATTGCTCGGTGAGTTGGTAGTTATCTTTTTCTAATCGTCGAATTTTTTCTTCATCGTCGACAACGCGAATCTGTAGATCCGCATGCTCCACTCCCAGTTTCTGGTTTTGGCGTGTGAGTTCGCTCAGGCGCTCTTGTTGGCGCTCAATTTCTTTTTCAAAGCGCTCCTTAAGATCTTCCTTGGTGCGACGAAGTGTAATGACTTCGTTTTCCAGAACATCTTGTCTTTCGAGGGCTGCGTGTAATTTGATAGATTTAACTTCCAGTTCCTCTTGAATTCTATGAAGCATCTGAACTTCACGCTGCAAGGACTGGATTTGTTGTTCGTAAAACTGCACCATTTCTTGAGATTTTTTCTCGGCTGTTTCAACTTGGTAGCGCGAGTTTTTTGTAATCTCAATAATTTGATGTCTCAAGTCTCTCAGGAGAGCTTCCTTATGAGTCAGGCTGCCTTCAATCTCGCGAATCTTAATATCTTGGGCCTTGGAGTATTCCTTTAATTGAGAAATGTAGGGCTTCACCTGATTTTTGATTCGGTCATGATATTTATTGTGTCGAGTAAGCTCAGCAGAAGCCATTTGCAGTCTTTCTTGCAAGGCTTTTAGCTTTTCATTTTGGATTTCTTTTTCCTGCTCAAGTTGATCGATCTTTTGCTTCCACATTCCGTCTTTTTCTTTAAGAACAAGAAGCTGATCTTTGATTGAAGTCTGGGACAGGCGAGCTTTGTTGGTTTCCTCAGCAAGCTTTTGATTTTCCGTTTCCAATATAGAAAGACGACGTAGCGAGACCTTCAGTCGTGCCATAAGGTCTTCATTTTGAGAAATCAGATTTTCTACAGTTGAGGATTTTAGAATTTCTTTGGGGAGATGACTAAAGTCAGTTCGTTTGGGTAACTCGTCAGGCAAAGGAATACGCCCGACAGATTTTACATTGTCCTGAAAGTCTAGGTGATCTAATTTTGCCGTTTGGAACGCATCGGTGTCCATAGCCCTCCTCCATGAAGTCTAGGTCGCCCAGATCATATATTCTCAAACTGAGAAAGAAATAGCAAACCTAGGTCATAAGACTAGACCAAAGACTTAACGAAAGGGGTTAATTCTTTTGTATAGAAGCCGAAAAGTAGTTTATGGCTGATGCTGCATTAAAAAATCCAGAAGCTGCGGTGGTGGTGGTCAAGAAGCGGGAAGAGACTGCTTTCTTCGACACAGGCGTTGATCGTTCTGATTTAGGGAGACCTGATTCTTTTCGGTATAGTATTCTTACATGGGTGCTGGATGAGAAATATGATCGTGCAATCGAGCACTTAAAAGATTTTATTGAAGCCCCTTCGGATTACCCGAATTTTAAGCCCCGAGTCAGTCGTTACGTGAATCATTCGATTGATCTTATCTACGCTATCAAAGCTAAAAGAAGTTTCCACGGAATTAATTCGTTGACGCGAGCTAAGCAGCAAGAACTTCGAGAGAAATTCAAAGGTCACTTTAGGGAGTTGCAAGAAACCCTTAAAACTGTTGAGCATATTCAGGGTGATTTGAGAATTCAAGACGCGCGCTCAACTATATACGTCGTTCGAGCGCTTTGGGTTTCCCTTGTGGCAATTGTTTTTATGGCGTTCTGGTTGGAGTTTGTGACTGATTTGGGGAGGACGGCTTACGTCGTCCTCAACGATCTTTTTTCTGAAGTTATTGATTGGATAGCGATCGTCACCGGCCTTTGATTTGTTACTTCAAGCTTCTGTAGGCAGCTTCAAGTACAGGCAGAAGTTGTCCACCGCTTAAGAGCTTCCCATTAGCAAAAACTGTTGGAGTCCCTTGAATCTGTGCGGTTTCACCTTCTTTGGCCATCTTTTTTACCAACTCAATGGTAGCAGGTTCTTTAACGCACTTTTTGAGTTCTTCGTTTGATAAGCTGAGGGCACTAGCAACAGCATCCAAATTTTTATCTAAGTTTTGAGCCTGCGTGATTTCCATTTGTTTTTCGAAGATGAAATCGTGTGCGGCCCAGCCCTTTTGTGACATTTTCTCTGCGCACATAACGGCGGCAGCAAGTCCGCAGGATATTCCATCTCCACCATTTTTAATGGCTTCGTTGCATGTTCCATCAAGTGGGAATGGTTTGAAAACCAGCTTCACATCTGGGTGGCTTTTTGCGAAGGCATGAAGCGTTGGGGCTGCTGTTTTGCAATGAGGACATCTGAAGTCTGCAAATTCCACAATTGTCATGCGTGCTTCAACGGTACCGTTTTGGTAGCTTAGGCCGTCAGTCAGGCTGAAGTTTTGTGGTGGAGATACTTGCCAGTAAGCCACTTTCTCCTTGGTGATTTTTTCGATTTCGCTAAAGCCGTTGCTCTCAAGGTACATGAGGTTTCCGAGGAATGACAAAGCAGGAATGGCGATGAGGAAACCTCCAACCCATTTTTCACTTGAAAAGATGTCTTTAACGTCATCGGCAATATTTGAAATTGTCGCGTCCTCGCTGGCTTTCCAGAGGCCAAAAAAGCCTATGAAAGAAAGAACATAGGTTGCGATACAGAACAGACAAAGATTATTCATGAGTGTGAACGAGATTGTTCCCATCACTAAAGAGGCAGCGACTGTCACTCCAGAAAGAAGAAGAGCATATCGCGTGGTTTTTTTTGTATCAGCCACTAAGTTGAAGCGCACGACGGCGATGAAATAAAGGAGAATGAGGTTGGTGAATAAGCCCCAGATCGCCATTGGAATGCCGAATAAAGAGGAGTATTTGCTTGCGGAGACCGCATCGCAATTGAGAACTTCATTGACGTTGCACAGTGATTGTCCAGCAATGGTTCCGAACTTCAGGCCGTAATAGTGCTGAGTCAGATATGTATGCACGCCGACGGCGATCAAAGTTGCAATTAAAGAAATGAGTATAAAGGTTTTGCTACTGCCTGTTTTTTTCATGACCCCATTGAATCTCAGTTTCGTGTTTGAAATCAATAAAAATTGTGTAAAAATCAAAAAGCTATCAAGGAAGACAGCTTGAACGACTTAAAAAAATGGATTCGGATTCGTAAAGAACTCTATTTGCAAGTAGAGCGACAGGTTCGTTATAGATTGGGGGAAGATACTCCCGAACTAGCGAAGTATCGTGACTACTATGATATGGAGTTTCAGAGAAAATGGGTTGCGGCTACCAAGGAAGAGCTTTGGTCGCAGCTTGAGAGATCTCAAGTTCTTATGCTCGGAGACTTTCATGCCCTCCATCAATCGCAGAAAGCGCAGCTGCGTGTCCTTCGTCATATTCCCAGAACAAGAAAACAGATTTTGGCGGTAGAGTTTTTTGAGGCATCAGACCAGGATAAAATAGACCGATTTCTTGCTGGTAGCTTGACGGAAAGAGAGTTTTTACGGGCGATACAATGGCAAAGTCGCTGGGGATTTCCATGGGAGCACTATCGTCCTTTGATGCGTTGGGCTCAGAAACATAAGATTTCTGTGTTTGGGTTGAATAAAACCTATAAAAAAAGAACGGCCACCACTCTCAAGTCCCGTGATGAGTTTGCTGGGAAAAGGATTTCAGATATAGTCAGGCAGAATCCAGACCATTTGCTCATTGTTATTTATGGTGATCTGCATTTAGCGCAGGAGCATATTCCTTACGAGATAGAAAAGAACATGGGAATTGCCTTCATGAAAAAGGTACTTCGTGTTTTTCAAAACTCGGAACGTATCTATTTTCAGCTTTTAAATAAGGACATTGAAGCAACGACGGACTTAGTTCGCCTGAAACAGAATGTCTATTGCCTGATGAGCGTTCCCCCGTGGGTAAAGTGGCAAAACTACCTTATGTATTTAGAGAAGACCTACGACATGGAACTGGGGGACGAAGATGAGGACGAAGGTGTTTTAGATTATACGGATCATATTGGCAGCTATGTGAAAGTCATCTCCGAAGAGTTGGGCTTGAAGATTTCGACAGCCAATTTATCCGTCTATACTGCGGCAGATGATACTTTCTGGGAACAATTGCGGGCGCAATACGGTTCGGCGCAGCTGCTCTGGTTAGAAACAATGATTGCCGAGGGAATGTCCTTTTATTTGCCAGAAATCAAGGCGGCATTTTTGGGGCGGGGAACAGTCAATCATGCGGCAGCTTTAGCGATGCGATATATTCATGCTGAAGCAGGGGCTGCAACAAGAGTTTTAAACCCCACTCCCGACGATTTTTTAGGTCTTATCTGGGTAGAGTGTATCGCTTATTTTGGGTCTAAGATTATTAATCATAAAAGAAAATCAGATACTCTCGCCGATATTAAATCTAGCTTATCCTCACGCGGATCCGAGGGTTTTGTAAAAGAAGCGATGCAATTGGCTTTATCTCAAAAGATGCAGGAGTTGATGGTTATTAATGGTGGGAAAGTTGTAAGGTCTCCTATGAAAGTACGAAAAAAGTGGAGCTATCTGCTGGCTGCAGAGCTTCTTGGAGGAATGATGGGGGAGCGAATGTACAGTGGGTACAGTAAAAAAAGACTAGCTCCAGCATTGATAGTCAATATGATAAAAAAACCATTTGATGTGGATGCCTTTAGGATCGCTTATTACGAACTTGCGGAAGTGATTGAGTCTTTGCCTGCTCCGTTTTACAGTAAAAGGGAGAAGTTATGATGAATGATTTGTGGTACTACAATAAAAATCTAAAACCTCAGGGGCCCTTGAGTTATGAAGAAATGCGTGCGCGTATTCATTGTGGTGATGTAGGGCCTTCAGATCTTGTTTCCTGCGGTGCCAGGGGGGATTGGAAGCCTGCTAGCGAATGGGGATGTTTTGAGTCTACACTATTTCCTGCGACGCAATCTTTATCATTAGAATCGGATGTCGTGTCGCAAGAAACAGAATGGGTTCTGTTGGTGCCTGCTCAAGATGGGCAAGTTCTTCAGGAAGGACCATTTTCTATTCAAGATATTCAGAAGGGTTTGAGAAACAAAAAAATTTCGTTTGAGCAATATGTGTGGAAGGCTGGTCTGAGTGGGTGGTGTAAGATAAAAGATCGCCCCGAGTTTTCTAATTAAGGGCGTCTTTTAAATCTTTTCCAGGTTTGAATTTTGCCACAAAGGAGCCGGGTATTTTGACACTCGCTCCTGTTTTAGGATTTCGTCCCTGGCGCGACTTTCGCGCCATTTTTGAGAAGTTGCCAAATCCCACAAGTTTGACCTCTTCGCCATTTTGCAATGCTTCCGTAATAACATCTAACGTAGCATCGAGGATGAGTTCGGCGTGAGCTTTTGTAGATCCTGTTTTTTCAGCGACAAGTTCGATCAATTGGGATTTATTCATTCGAAAAACCTAAAGAGGGCGCCTCTTTATGTCAACTATCAAGTTCGCTTTGAGAATTAAAAAATATCTACTAGAGTGCATAAAAAGGAAGTTTTTATGATGGACTCTGTTTTGATGCTTTTGCTTTCTGGTTTTGCTTTTGCTGGGGACGCTGGTTCTGCTTCACTTTTTGATCTGAAGTCACAAAGAACCCAAGAGTTATTTAAGTTGAACATACAAGTTGAAGGTCAGTCTGACATAATGAATACGACAGCAACTTTCACAGATTTGCAAGGTGCAGTTGTTGCCAAAGAAGAAGCACAAATTCGTGGAGCACAGATTCTTTCTTATCGTATGAAGCAGGCTCAAACAGGAGAGTTAGGAAAATTTGTCGTTCAAGGTGATAAGATTTCTTTTGAGTACGAATTAAATGGGAGACGTAAAGTTTCAGTAGAAAAAGTTAAAGGGATCGTTTTATGCACTGCCAATTTTAGTGCTTTTGTACGCGAGAATTGGGATTCACTCATGCAGGGGAAGTCTTTTCAGGTCCGCTTTGCTGTTTGGAGTCGGTTAGAAACAGTGGGTTTTTCGTTGCAGAAAGTGGGTGAGGTCGAAAATGGAAAAGATAAATGGGTGGAGTTGAAGTTTAAGCCATCCAACTTTTTGATTTCTGCTTTAGTAGATCCTATTTATCTTTGGTACTCATTGTCAGACAGGCGCCTGATGTTGATGAAGGGGCGAGTCACGCCTAAAGTGAGAAGCGGCAATGATTGGCGAGATCTAGATGCTGAGGCTGTCTATACCTACGACCAGAAGACTGTCTCAAATTAAAACAGTCTCAATTTTTATCAGTTTTAGCCGATACGTGAGGCATGAAGAATCATAATACAATATTCTTGGTTTTTAGCCTTAGTATCGCTGTCGGAATGCTGGGTGTTTATTCTTTGTTTTTGCAGCATTTTGATGGAAGTGACGTTTATCAAAAAAATATTGTTCAATTGCGTGATCAAGTTGAAAGAGAACGTTTAAATAATTCGCTTTTAACTTATCAAATCAAGGACTTTCAGCAGTCTGTTGCTCAGTTACTTCCAGATCAAAAAAAGCTTCAAGGAAATTATGAATTGCAGAATCTAGCGTCTGTTGTGCGGTTGCCAGCAAATGATGTCGGTTTGGAGTTGTCTTCTGTTATCTACGAGAAAGGGAAAAAGCACTTTAACAAGTCTTCCTATGATGCTGCAATTCGTGAGTTTTATAAGTTACTCGATAAATATCCTTTATCCAGTCATGCTGTTGAGGCTCGTTTTTTTATCGCTGAGAGCTACTTCTTGAAAGGTGATTTTCGCAACAGTCTTGCGTCCATTGATCAAATGGTCACGCATTTTCCACAGCACGATTTGACTGGTTTTATCTTGCTGCGAATGGGGCAAATCAGTGAATACAACAATCAGACTGATGAAGCTTCTGAAATCTATCAAACGGTGATGAAGAATTTTTCTAATAAAACACTTCAAGAACAGGCGAAGAAACTTGCGCAAGGTGTTGATTACTGATGAAAAACCTGATTCGCTTTTTTATTTTTGTTTTAGCTTTTCAGATGGAAGTTCGGGTTCGGGCTTCTGGTGAGTTGCTTCTTCAACCGACAGCTTGCTTGGGCAAGGTCGAGACCTGCGCTATTCAAGTTGTTGGTAGTATGTTCACCTACCAAAAAGGATCTGTGAGTTTAAGGGCAAGTACTGACTCTGTTTTGGTTCGTTCCTCACTAAATCAATGGAGACTTGTGAAGGGGAACTTGTGGGTTGAAAATGGACGAGGTTTAGAAGTCAGTACAGTCTTTGGCGATCTGAGCGCTTCTTTGGGTCAGTATTGGGTTTTGGATCAAGGATCACAAGTTGTTGTCCGAAATGTAAATTCCGATGTTGTTGTAACTTTACGTGATGGTAAAAAACTAGAGTTGCCTGAGGGTTTTGAGTTTTGGATGTCCGGAATTAACGCCAAAGGTGTTTCGGAGTATGGAATGATCCGTCCTATTGATATGAAAGAACATTTACCTTTGTGGAATTCCTTGTACGCTGGAAGCAAAGAGGATTTTGTTAAAGAAGTGGTTCAACTGCGTGAGTCGTGGGGCGACTTGGTTGAGAAAAGCAGCTCTATATACCAATCTGTGGTGATGCGAAACATCGCCTCGCAAACAGAGCAACAGGAAAAAATAGAGAGAGCTAAGGAGCAAGTGCGCAAGCAAAGGGCCGCTGTGCGAGAGCTTTATCGAAAAAAGGTCTTTGAATACTAGACAAGGGTCTTAATTTTAAAAAACAGCTCACAGGAAATGAAGTTTCTTCGCGGTCCTCATGTTAATCTGAGGTCTGGGAGGATAGGATGTCTTCTATTTCATCATCAGATCGTTCGCGTCAGGACGAAAAACTTCGTAGAGCTCGTGAGGAATACGAGAGCCGAGAAGCCGAAAACGCAAAAAAACGTAGAAACGAAATTAAGCGCCTGGAGCAGATGCATGGTGAAGAGGTGCGTAATATTACCGAAAGTTATGAAGGGCAGATATTTGATCTAAAGCAAAGAAATCGAGAAACTTTGAGTCAGAAAGATTTAGCGCATAATTCTAAAATTGACGAGGTTCGGCAAGTCTATAAAGAATCATTGCGCAATAAAGTGGAAGACGCCTACGTCAGTCGGGAACAGCAACGCAAAGCTTATGAAGCTGAGTTGAGTAAACTTAAAGAAGTGTCTGCTTCTCAAAAAGAAAATTTGATGGCCCACAATCAAACGAGAAATAGTGAACAGGAACAGCGTTACGCTGAATTGGCTGAAGAAAGTCGCAATCGTTCGCAAGAATCTGTGCGTAATAATTCTCGCAAGTTGAGAGAAGCCCATGAAAGAGAGCGTGATACGCTCATTAATGGAAACAGAGAGACGATTGAGAATAAAGAGCGTCTGCACAATGAAGTTCGACGTTCTTATGAGAATCGACTTCGCGATTCTGAGAGGAAGAGGGAGTCAGATAATTCCCGTTGGTCACAAAAGTTTCAGGACACAGTGACCAACTTGAATGAAGAATATGGTGAGTCGCTAGAAACCAAGCAAGTGATTTTAGATCATGAGCGTCAAGCAATTCGCCAAAAGTTTCAGAATACGCTTGAGGATAAGATTTCAACCATTGATGAACAGAACCGGGAATTTCGAGAGTCTGTTGATGGGCGAGTCAACTCTCAGGTTCGGTCTCGAGACAGTAAGATTTCTAATTTGAATAATCGCTTAAACAATGAGATGGCGAAAAACGAGCGCCTGCGAGGGGTTGAGCGCCGTAATCTCACTGAAGTTTATGAAAAACGCCTGGATCTTTCGGAAAAGCAGCGCGAGGGCGCCATTGAGGATATGAAAGAACTCAATGGCGAGAGGATTGATCGAGTTTTAGGCGAAAATGGCAAGTTGTTGCGTGGTATTGAGAGAGAAAATAAGTCCCGTGTGAATATGATGAATGCCCGACATCGCGAAGAGCGAGAGAGCTTGCTTCAAATGCACAAAGATCAAATAGCTCAAGTCACGAACACTGCGGACAGTCGAGTGCGCAAGATGTTGGATTTGACTAATAAAAATCAAGCAAATCTAGAGAAAAACTTTGCTGAATCGCTAGATGCAGTAAAAGACAATTATGTAAATAGAATGGGAGCTTATCAGGAAAAAACGGTCTCTGATCAGCAGGCGACAAATAAATCTATGTCGGAGCGTTTCCGTGGGTTGGAAGCAAGTTTAAACAAAAAGTTAGAACATACTATAAAAACATATGAAGATAAAATTGCCCAGTTGAAAGACGAACAAAATAGAGAGATGAAGAGACTTGAGGGGATGTATGGACAGAGGAGTCAAGAAAGAGAAAAAGCGACCAAGCTAGAAAAAGAATCTCTGACCATGAAGTACGAAGCCAAGTTGGCACAATTGAACGAATCGCATCAAGAACAACTTGAGAGAATGAATAGACGCCATCAGGAAGATATGCAAAACTTGTCGGTGAAGATGAGTTCATATAGCAGGAAGGCGTAATAAAATGTTAGCAGATCGTCGGGCAAAAATTGTGGCCACTATCGGGCCAGCGACGCGTGATGAAAAAAATCTTGAACAAGCAATTCGTGCGGGCATGAATGTGGCGCGCTTGAACTTCTCTCATGGCAGCCATGAGGATCATTTAAAGGTTGTGCAGTCTTTGCGTAAACTTTCTCATGAACTTCGAGCCCCGGTTGCGATTCTTCAGGATTTGCAGGGTCCAAAGATTAGAGTCGGAAAATTTGAAAATGGTTCAATTGAAATCAAGCCCGGTGAAAAGCTTATAGTCACGACTGCTGCCGTTTTAGGTAAGCCAGGTTTGATTCCGTCGGATTTTAAAGAACTTCCCCTAGCTTGTGTTCCGGGAACGAAAATTCTTCTAGATGACGGTCTCTTGGAAATTAAAGTGCTGCAAGTTCGTGGTGAAGAGCTTGATTGTGAAGTGATTTACGGTGGTATTTTGAAAGATCGAAAAGGGATGAACTTGCCCGGAGTGAATCTTCCGGTCGATTGCATGACACCTAAAGATCTTGAAGATCTCGAATGGGGTATAAAAAATAAAGTTGATTACATTGCGTTAAGTTTTGTACGTCATGCTCGAGATATTCGTCAGTTGCGGGAGATTATCGAAAACAATCAATCGCAAGCCAAAATTGTCGCGAAAATTGAAATGATTGAAGCTCTAGAAAACTTGGAAGAGATCTGTCGTCTGAGTGATGCCGTGATGGTGGCTCGAGGTGATCTGGCCGTTGAAGTGGGGCAGAGTCGTTTGCCTGGATTCCAAAAACGTATTATCCAAGTTTGCAATCAATTGGGTAAACCCGTGATAACTGCGACGCAAATGCTGGATAGTATGGTGGAAAATCCACGTCCCACGCGAGCGGAAATCACCGATGTTGCGAATGCCGTGTTAGATGGGTCTGATGCATTGATGCTTTCTGCCGAGTCGGCAAGTGGTAAGTATCCTTTTAAGTGTATTAGAACAATGCATGAGATTATTTGTGAAGTTGAGCGGAACGAAGAGGAATATTATCATATTTCTTTAGAAAATGAGTTTCTGAGCACTCCGGCAGCTATCGCAGCCAGTGCTTCACTCAGCGCAATGAAATTGAATGCATCAGCAATTATTTGTCTAACGACTACGGGGAAAACAGCGAACATTATTTCGGGCTTTAGACCCCGAGCGCGTATTATCGCAGTGACTCAGCATTTGGAAGTTTTAAATTCCATGGAGTTGATGTGGGGTGTGCAGACGCACATGATCAAGTCCTATAAAAATCTTGAAGATATTTTGGCTCAAGTGGATCAGTTGATGGTGACACACGGTTTGGCGAAAACGGGAGATCGAGTTATTTTGACTCTTGGACAGCCCATTGCACAAGGTGCAAAGACCAACTCTATATACGTTCATACAATCAACGGGGACGATTATACTCGTCATCCTGATGTGCAACTTCCGTTGCGCTGCCAAACAGACCCAGTGATTGGGTAAGTTTAAATCTTAAGATATTTTATAAGTAAAATACGGTTACTCGATGTAGCCGTATTTTACTTTTCCTCTCAGATTTTCTTTGGGTTGAGCTTGTTGCAGTACCAGTTCTTTGAGTTCTGAAACTTTCAGCCCCTGTTGTTTCATAAGAATTTGTGCAGCAAGGCGAGTGACCTTTGGTGTCGCGAAAGAAGTGCCAGAAACGCGTGTCGTGCCGCCTCCGCTTTGCGCCGTGAGAACATTTTCACCGTAGGCTGCGACGTGAACTTTCTCCGGTCCGTAGTTAGAAAAGTTTTTTGCAAATTCTCCGTATTTATCTGTGGCAGCGACTACAATCATATTTGGAATATCAAAAGAAGCAGGGTAGGCAGGGGTTTCTTCTATGTTCGAAGACTCATTTCCTGCTGCTACAATGAAAAGCATTTCAGGGTGAGCAAGTGCGGCTTCTCTGAAATCAATCCAGTCCGATATTCTCCAGGTTCCTTGGCTAATGTTGACGATACGAACTCCGAGGCGAGCTAGATACTCGACAGCTTTGCCTGCAAGATGGGAAGTGTTATCAGTACGTACAGGAATAATGTGAATATCAATTCCTTCAGCGGCTATAGCTGCGACGGCAGTGCCGTGTCCGTAAGATTTTCCCATCAATTCATTTTGAATTGTGTTTGTGTAGTCGTAAGGAGGGCGTGCGGGATTGGTTAAGTCGATCCCTAAAAAAGGACGGCTTTTACTGGCAACCGCCGGATGGTTGTAGTCCAACCCTGAATCGATAAAGCCAATTTTTAAGTGATGAGCTGCTGAGGAGGCGAGCTCTTGAATGGGTTCTTCCATTTTAACTCGCAAGAGTTCTTCGCCCAACGCGTTGGTCTTGATTCTTAAGTGGGGGCGATTCTCATTGTTGTAGTAGGTGTTGTAAGCTTGATAAAGTCTACAGTTTGAATCCAAGCTGATCCTGCTGATAGGCTCAATTTCATTCTTGGGTCGCTTCATCGTCAGAGTAAAGCTTTTAACATTCTGATCAAATACGATGTTAGCAATCATTGGCGGGGTGCTGTTGATATTGAAATTGATGACTCCGCCGGAATCGCTGGGTTCAATTTTGAAATTAGAAGTGGATCTATTTAATTCTTTGGAAGTGGATATCGAAATTTGAGCTTTGATATTGTTTTGATCATTTTTTAGATCCAGGCAAATTTTTTCGGCGAGATCATTGAATTGAGTTCGCACAGGATAGGCATCGACGGGAGTGGATTGGGAGGGTAACAAATTCGGAAAAAAAGAAACTGCAAATGAAGTCGATACAGCCATTTCTAAAAGGACTTTAAATAACATGGTAGGGCTCCCTGCTCTAGGAGACTGCTGCAAAGTCTTTGCCTAATAAATCGTTAGCCTTCCTCATTTATAGCGATCTGATGGTGGGTCAATTTTTTAGGCCTAAAATTGTCACTCAAAATGACCAAAAATGAAACGCTCGAAGGTCTTCTTAGTAGACTCTGAGATTCAGATTGGTGAATGTCGTTGACCAGGTTTTACCGGGTGGTAGAAAAAATAGATCCCACTTTGAGAAACTTACGACTAAATGTGGTCAAAAATTCTATTTGTTGTCACGATACATTCAGGGGATTGAATTCTTGTTTTTTATGCAAGGTCTCATGTTGCGTAATTGAACCACTCTTGCGATTTTTTTAGGGGGCAATGTGTTACCAGTCCATCGTTATAAGGGTGGTTTGTTGTTATTGGCGACCACATTGATTTTTGTTTTTCAAAACTGTTCAAAATTTGAAGCATTCGATGCAGACCTAGGTTTGTCTGAGAATATGGCAAGCCTGCACTCAGGAGGTAATCCTCCAAGTTCTGAATTTGTAGATGTTGGCGGAATATCAATTAAAAATAAATTTGGCTACATTGATGGCCCAGTTCATGGCGGTAGTTTTGCGGGCCAACATCAGAGTCGCTATAACAAAATAGATCAGGATGTGGCGCCGGGGCTGCGTATTTATAATTATTGGTGGGCCAGCACAGAATACTCTGCTGCTCCTGGTGAAAATCGGCCATATTGGGGTTCTAAAAATCCACACGAGTGTCCGTCTGGCTTTGAGCTTTATCCTTCCCGCGAAATGGGGCTTGGAAAATTTCATTTCTATCGTTGTGTGAATAAAAATGAAATGGCTAAGTTTAAAGAAATATTTAATCACGACATTCAAAAAGGTGTGCTTCCTATCGTGACAATGTACGGGACTCCTCTTCAATACCGAGGTGCTGATTGTCAGGTGAGCAATGAGGGGTTTTTAAACATTCGTGGGGTGAACGTTCTCCCTTGGGGATGTGCTCCTGTGAACTTAGAACATTTTGAAGACTATGTGCGAGTTCTAGCTAGAGAGCTTGGATTTATTAAGCACTGGAATATTTGGAACGAGAACAATGCGGACGTCTGGTTTCATATGTCGCCCGAAATTCGAGACTCTCGTGCTGTTTACATGGGTAAAATGATGAAAATAGTCGACAAAGTTTTTCGTGAGGAAAACTTGAGTGATTATAGAATGTATCTGTCGCTTGATATGCTTTGGATGACTTCACATGACTCCTATAGCATGACTGTAAAAAACTTCTTGGATGGAATATGGGCTGAAGTAGGGACCAGCGTTCCTTGGAGCTTGAACCTACATCCTTACACCGATGAGCAGGCTCTTAATCCATCTGGTTTTCCAGTAGATGATCGTTATAATCTTCAACAGTTCTATGGCTTTGGCACCCTTTCTCGTGTTCTTGATTATCAAAAACAAAAGCTTCAGAGTTTAGGTGATAACTCCACGACGGCTCCGCAGCTCTTTGCTTTGTTAGGGGAGCAGGGTTGGTACATGAATGATAGCAATAAACGAAATATTGCCATCGAGATTTGCAAGGCTCAGGACATTATGGTGAAAAATCCCTATATCATTGGGGCTACGTACAACACCTTGTTTGTACAGGGAACAGGAGATCAAAATGGCTTAGGATTGTTGCCAATGTCAGCAATTAATAATTTTGATCGAGTGGATTCGGAAGTGACTTACCAAGCAATGCGTTCGACACATCCAAGTAGATGGAATAAAACGCGGGATCATTTTTGTTGCACGGATGTGAGAGTCGGTTGTGCTCAAGCCAACACTTCACCATCCCCTCCAGAGCCAAAGATCAATCCAATTCCGACACTGCCAGATACAGGTGGCGTTGATATGAGGACTCACAATATATATCGCTATGTTAATATCTCAGTGATGGGACATGTGTTTGTGAAGGCCGCGACACCACCATCCAGCGTATTTGTTAGTGAGGGTATTGGCTATTCGTTGTATTCAAATGCAGGTCAAGAACGCATGCCAATATATAGATGTGACGTTGGGATGAATGGGCGCGAGTTCCAGACCACGTTGTCTAATTGTGAGGGATATCGCATTCTCGAAATATTGGGGTATGTTCATAAATCTCAAGGGCGGCCGCTTTATCGATGTCATCATCCAGCTGGTGGACACTTAATCACAACAAATAAGCTTGAATGTGAAGTGAGTCGATACAGTATTGAAGGGATTTTGGGTTTTGTACCGAATTAAACAATGCGAAGTGGCGTGGGGCTTCTGTGGCCCCACTTCCTAGCGAAGTTTTTTCTTTAAGTTGTTAACGATGCTCCAGTTTCTCGCCAAAGGCTCCACGTCCTCTAGGGAAACTAAAAGATAAACACCTTGTTCATCCATGATTTTTTCGGTCAGGTATCTTTTCTCAATCAGAGGATTTACATCATCAAGACGGATCAGATTTCCAGTTTCTTTCATAGATTCATTCTGCACGTCATTAAGATTTACCTTGCGGAAGCCTTTGTTGTTAGGTTCCGCTCTTTTTGCGAAAAGTATAATGCCATTGAGAATTTTTACCTCTTGGTCACTCAGACTTGGCAGGCGATCTTTTTCTTGCTTGAAAAGCCATTCATTATACCAATCAACAAAGGAAAAAAGATCTTGAGGTTTAAGATTGGTGATCTTTTGAGTCCCATCTCCTCGCTCTTCTTGGGTAAGATATCCAAGATCCGAGAGGGCATTGACCACACTCTGCATTTTGTTCGTCGCCTCTTGGAAAATTTGAATTGTGTAGTTCCGGAGGAGTACAGACGTAAAAGTGAGAGCTCCGTTTTCATCGGGTTTTCCGTATTTGTTTCCAACCAAATTCAAAATAGAAATATACTTGTTAACGATGTGTGGAGGGAAGCGGTCCTCATCTTGATTTGGATTTTCAAGGATTTTGATTTTTTTGTTTGCCTCGCGAAGATTCTCATTCAAGGTCTTCATGATTGCGCGCACCCAAACCGGCAGCTGATCCATCTGTTTCGATAAAGAATCGTAAGGAAGAGCAATGACTTCGGAATCCTTTGTTGCGCGGATATTAGCGCTTCGAGGTTTCTTATCAAATAAAGCCATCTCGCCGACCATGGCACCAGGGCCGAGCTCAGCCAGAACAATTTCAGAATTACCTTTAGCTTTGGTGACGGCAAAATTACCCGATTTGATGATGTACATCGCATCTGGTGCATCGCCGTCTCTAAACAAATAGTGATCCTTCGCCACTTTTTTTGCTTCTGCCACCTACCGACCTCATTTCAAAAGTGAATTTTAATTATCGCTATAAAATGAAGGTTCTGCAATGAGGGGCTGGACCTTCGGGCGTATTGTTAAAATAAAATGACGAAGAGTTGTTGACCTCTTCGTCATTTATTGAAAGCGCTTTTTTATGCTTACAGTTAAAATTTCATCGGTTTGCAGTCAGGGGCGATCGTCATTTTTCCCTCTGTAGCTGCAAGTACTTTTTCAGGGCTTAAGTCGGGGGCGTATTCACGCAAGACGAAACCATCTGGTGTGACATCAATGACTCCAAAATCACTGACAATCTTTTTAATACACTTAACACCGGTCAATGGCAGCGTGCATTTTGTGCGTAGTTTTGAATTGCCCTCTTTATCAGTGTGTTGCATGGCTACGATCACATTGCGAGCTCCAGCAACGAGGTCCATTGCTCCTCCCATGCCTTTGATCATTTTTCCCGGCACCATCCAGTTAGCGATGCTTCCTGTTTCGTCCACTTCCATCGCACCAAGGACTGTTAAGTCCACATGGCCGCCGCGAATCATGGCAAAGCTATCAGCACTTGAAAAGAAGCTGGCACCAGGAAGTGCTGTGACCGTCTGTTTTCCAGCATTGATGAGGTCTGCATCTACATCTTTTTCGGCAGGGAATGGGCCCATACCTAAAAGTCCGTTTTCGCTCTGTAACATAACGAATTTATCTGCGGGGATGTAGTTGGCAACCAACGTTGGGATGCCAATTCCTAAGTTCACGCAATAACCATCTTCAACTTCTTGAGAAATACGTTGAGCAATTTGTTCGCGAGTTAATGGCATGAGATTAGTCCTTTCTCACAGTCTTTTGTTCGATACGTTTTTCGTAATTAGATCCTTGGAAAATTCTTTGTACATAAACGCCTGGTGTATGAATTTGGTCTGGATCTAATTCACCAATTTCAACCAGTTCTTCGACTTCAGCGACGGTGATTTTTCCAGCAGTGGCTGCCATCGGATTAAAGTTGCGTGCTGTTTTTCTGAAAATCAAATTGCCAAACTTGTCGCCTTTCCAGGCTTTGACTAAAGCGAAATCGCCTTTGATGCCTCTCTCAAGAACATATTCTCGGCCATCAAAGTTTTTAATCTCTTTGCCTTCGGCTACGAGAGTTCCCACTCCTGTCGGAGTGTAAAATCCGGCAATACCAGCTCCGCCGGCGCGAATGCGTTCTGCGAGCGTGCCTTGAGGACAAAATTCAAGTTCTAGTTCGCCACTCATGTAAAGTTTTTCGAAAAGAGCATTTTCGCCTACATAGGATGAAATCATTTTTTTGATCTGGCGATTTTGTAAAAGTTGGCCCAAACCAAAGTCATCAACACCTGCATTGTTGGAAACGCAGGTGAGATTTTTAACTTTCATGTCACGTAAAGTTGCAATGCAGTTTTCGGGAATTCCGCAAAGTCCGAAACCACCAACCACGAGGGTCATGCCATCCTTCACGTCAAAAAGTGCGCTGTTAGCATCCTTAAATACTTTCTTACTCATAACTCACCCTTATCCTTTCCCGAAAAGTTGAATTTTTAAACTTTTTCTACGATCAATGCGACAGCTTCGCCACCACCGATACACAATGTTGCCAAACCGTAGCGTTTATTGTGTGTGTGAAGGGCGTGAACCAATGTCGTTAAAATACGAGCACCAGAAGCACCGATCGGGTGACCGATAGCCACTGCACCACCGTGGACATTGACTTTTGCAGCAGGGATTTCAAGTTCTTTCATTGCTACTTGAGTGACAACTGCAAAAGCTTCGTTGATTTCCCAAAGATCGATTTCACCAACTTTAAGATTGGCTTTGTTTAAGGCACCTTTGATTGCGCCAACAGGAGCTGTTGTGAAGTATTTTGGATCGTGAGCGAAAGTTCCGTGTGCGACGATTTTTGCCAAAGGTTTGATGCCACGTTTTTTCGCTTCTGTTTCTGACATCAAAACATGTGCAGCAGCGCCATCGTTGATTTTTGAAGCGTTGGCCGCAGTGATTGTTCCAGCTTTGTCGAAGGCTGGTTTAAGACCAGGGATTTTGTCGAAGTTCGTGTTGAACGGCTCTTCGTCCTTTTCAATTGTCACAGAGCCTTTTTTACCTTCGACTGTCACAGAAGCGATTTCGTTTTTAAATACGCCTTTGTTCCAAGCATCTTGAGCTTTTTTGTAGGACTCTACAGCAAAGGCATCTTGTTCTTCACGCGTGAAGTTGTGTTCTTTTACGCAGATCTCGGCCGCACTGCCCATGTGGAAGTTGTTGTATGGATCCCAAAGACCATCTTTTACCATTGAATCTGTCATTTGTGCAGGGCCCATGCGGAAACCAGAACGAGAGTTTTCGATCAAATGCGGAGCTAGAGTCATGTTTTCTTGACCTCCAGCTACGGCGATTGTGGTGTTACCAAGCGCAATGGAGTCTGCAGCAAGCATGACTGCTTTAAGACCAGAACCACAAACTTTGTTGATAGTAAGGCAAGGTGTCGAGTTTTTTAGTCCTGCATAAAGAGCGGCTTGTCGGGCTGGAGCTTGTCCAACACCTGCAGTCAGAACTTCTCCCATGATGCACTCATCAATTTCATCCGGAGAAACGCCAGCACGTGCAACGGCTTCTTTGATTGCGATAGCACCTAATTTTGGCGCAGGTAGACTTGAGAAGCCACCTTGAAATGATGCGACTGGGGTTCTAACGCTACTTACAATTACGACATTTTCCATATTTCACCTCTATTTGTTGTCAATGCCGCCATACTTTTTTATATTTTAGGGACAGAGTCAATTTTGTAGGGGGTCAACGCATGTCAGCGATAGGGTTCATTCTTTCTCAGGTCTTTTTGCAGTCAGCTTTCGCTGCTTCTATGGATGTACCCGTCGTCGCTGGGGATCGTTTGATTCTGAAAGGGCTGGTGGCGCAGGTGCATTTTGTTGCTCAGCCTGGGAACAGTCTCAGAATCAATGGGTTGGATGAGGGCTCCGCAGAGGGGGCCTACACTCTCACTAAAAAAGATAATGTGATTGAAATTAAGATGAATGAGTTCATAGGAAAACGTTCATGGCTGAGTGCGCTGTCTCGCCCGGCTTCTTTGAAGAAGCTTGAAATTTTTGGTTCAGCTGTTCCTGTGGACGTTCAACTGCGCGAAGGGTCTGTTGTGGTGCAGAAGTGGAGCAAAGACACTAAGGTGAGTTTATCCCAAGGTCGAGTCAGTGTTTCTAATGGAACGGGGGATACTCAGATCTATCTGCAAAAGGGAGATGTCTTGGTTCAAGATCACTCTGGCAAAGTTAAAGTTGATGCCTATAATGGGACAGTGGCGATTCGCAATGTCACTGGAGATGTGGATGCGTCTCTTTTTGCAGGGCAATTGCAAGTTGAGAAAGTGAATGGATTTTTGAATCTCACGACTCAGCAGTCCAACAGCAAGGTCAACACAAGCACGGGGACTTTGCAGTTCGAAAATGGTAAAGGGTCTCTGAGTGTTCAATCTTATCAAGGACGCATTGAAGGTGTCAGTCAGGATGGGTCCGTGAGTATTACTACGGCGATCGATTCTGAAGTTGATGTAAAAACGAAAATGGCAAAAGTGACAGTTCAGACGCCGCCAGGCTCTGGTGCTTCTCTTAATTTGGTGACAGAAGAAGGGGATCTTTTTGTTCCAAGCGAATTGAAAGTTGTGAAGAATAAGATGCAAAAAAGTGTGCGCGGCCGTCTACGGGGCGACGCACAAAGAGGAAGTGTGTTTGTGCGCAGTCAAGAAGGTACAATTTCCGTGAAATGAGTTGACGCCCTCATCTAAATGATTCACTTATGTAAGATCTTGAAAAGCACTATCTGGGTAGAATTATGGCAAAAATTGTAAAAAAGAAGACTGCGGCGAAAGCTGCTCCAAAATCAGCCAAAAAGGCTTCTGCAAAACCTGCTGCTAAACCGGCGCCTAAAAAACCGGCACCGAAAGCTGTGGTTAAGAAAAAAGCTGATAAAGCTCCTGCTAAGCCAGCGCCTAAAAAGCCTGAGGTGAAGAAAAAGCCTGGGGCAAAAGCTCCTCCTGCAAAGGTGGCAGCTAAGGCTACCAAAGAAGTGAAAGAAACGAAGGTTGTTGAGGCACCAAAGAAAATTGAAAAAAAGGTGGCTCCAGTCCCAACTCCGGTTGTGGTTGAAAAAACGACAAAAAAAGATTTAAAGGCTCCGAAAAAGAGTAAAGCTCCGAAAGAGAAAAAAGAAGAAACGGATCTTGACGACGACTTTATTGCTGACGATGACCTTATGGGTGATGAAATCGGGGAGTACGAAGAGGAGCTCAAGGCCGTCGAAGAGTCTGATGAAGACGTCGAAGTGGTCGAAGAGTGGACTGGCGAAGAAAAACCTAAATCTGATGAAGAAGTTATTCTGACAGATGCTGAAGGTCGTCGTTACTGCAGAGCACGTGACTGTGATCAAATTGCAATTGTAGATGCTTACTGCCGTTATCATTACCTTTTGTTTTGGAAGAAGATTCAAGTTCGTAAAAAGATTCTCGCAGATGGTAAGCTTGAGCGTTATGTAGAAGAATTGACCTCTCGCTATCCAGATAAGTTCTTAGAAATGATCCGTCGTGATTTGCGCACAGAAAAAGACTTCTTGGGTGCGATTCAGGAACTGGAAATTGACGAATCAGCAGGTGAGAATGAATTTGAAGAGGATACAAGCGCATTCATCGAAGAAGTGCGCGGCATGGGTGAAAACGCAGGCTCTGGTGTCGAGGACGATGAGTACTAGTATTTAAAATATTCATGTAGAATAAATAAAAAAAAGGCGGGTTCACTCGCCTTTTTTTATTTATTCGAGGCTTACTAGAATGCGTTCTTTGCTGATCGCACCTTGTCGGCTTAAAACAACTTCTGGATAAATATATTTATCCCCAGGAATCTTCATTTGGCCCAAATGTGTTAGCTCAGTAAAGCCCACTTTTTTAAGATTTTTTAGGGTAGGAACTTGCAGGAGCTGTTCTGCGAGATCGTTTCCTTTGTAGTTTTCATAGGCCTTGCGATTGGCATAATCTAGAATTAGATGCACAGAGTGTTGATTTCTATTTTCTTCAGCCATCTCCGAAAGCAGTTTGTATCCAACACCGTGACCTCGATGAGCTTTGGGAACGTAAATTAAGTCCAATGTTATCAGCCCCAAGTTATCAAAACTGCGATAAAAAGCACTGGCAGTGGATTCCTTGTGGCTGTATTCGATGACAGAGTAGATTCGAGTCCTTTTAAGAAGTGAACTGGCCAGCTCATCTTTTAGGGGAAGGAAAGTCAGATTTTTTTCAATCTGCGGTCGAGAGTGGCCCCAAATCTTGCGCTCCGAATGTGCCGTGTTTTCTTTGGTGAATTCTTCAAGCCAAGGAATATTCGTTAACGTGTTGGTAAGGCTGCTTGAAAGTGCTTGGGCCGAAAATAGCAATGAGGATTTCATGCAATGTGTGCTCGAGAGCAAAGATACCTAAAGTATGGGTCGCTTCAGCGGATTGCTGAGGTCGGCCTGCTAACCAGCACTTCTTTAATTATCTAAATCCTGTTAAGTCTTGTCAAAGTGCCCGTGTAAAACTGGCTTCCAGTGCGGATATGAGGTCATTTAAATTTGAGTTGATATCTTTTTATCATAAAGGCCCGAATTTATTTAGTCCAGAGGTCTAGTCTAGTTTAACCCAGTTGAGTTGAGTGGGCTTGAAGCAGTCTAGGCTGCAGCACTTTGATCTAAAGTGGTTCAACGCTGGAGGTGGCTGCAAAAGTCAGTCTTTCGCTTTTACGAATTCCCTGTCAAAAGATTAGTCAGTGAAATTTACAGCAATCTTGGTATCTCTTTAAATACAAAAAGCCTTGATGTATCGTGCGCAGATGCGAATTGTTTACTCTCAAAATCACCATTTTCATTCCCCACCTTGTGAATTTACGCAAGGGCAGTTGATTCCTGCGAATGAGTGTCCCGTTAGAGCCGATATTATTTTGGAGCATCTTCAACGGGCTGAGTTTGACGATATTCAAAAACCACGATCGTTTTCGCGTGATAAAATACTGGCGATTCATGATGCTGGAATGGTCGATCTTTTAGAAAATGGCTACAAGGCTTGGGAGGCCCAAGGGAATAGTGGGTCCATGTTTCCTTCTTCGTGGCCTTCGCCAGGTTCGCTGCGTTTGAAAGTACCACAAAGTATCGATGCAAGGTTGGGTTATTATTGTGCAGATACAGCTTCGCCTCTGACAAAGACGAGTTGGCAAGCCATCAAGTCCTCTGTTGACTGTGCTTTGACGGCTGCAGATTTAGTTTTACACGGAGAGACCGCAGCATTTTCCCTTTGTCGTCCTCCCGGTCACCATTCAGGAGCTCATTATTTTGGTGGATTTTGCTTTTTGAACAACTCGGCTATTGCTGCTCAACATTTGTTAGATCAAGGGAAAAAGAAAGTCGCAATCTTAGATCTGGATTACCATCACGGTAATGGGACTCAAGATATCTTTTATCGTCGCAGTGACGTTTTGACAGTTTCTATTCATGCTGATCCTGAGCATGAGTATCCGTTTTATTGGGGACATGCTGCAGAGGTTGGAGAAGGCCAAGGTGTTGGGTTCAACTTAAACTTACCTCTGCCGTTGGGGTCTGGATGGTCTGTTTGGTCTGCAGCGCTTGAGAAAGCTTTGGATCGAATCCAGTTATTTTCTCCGGATGTTCTGATTATCGGTCTTGGAGTGGATACTTACAAAGAAGACCCGATCTCTCTATTTCATTTAGATACTGAGCACTACCCGAAGATGGCGGCTAAAATTGCGGCTTTGGGTCTGCCTTCCATAATTATGATGGAAGGTGGATATGCTGTTGAGGCCCTAGGACAAAACGTCGTTGGATTCTTGCAGGGCTATGAGGGGCTGGTATTTGATTCAAATATTAATATTTGGTCAGATCCTAAAAAACTAGAATTACCGCCTTTCAGTGGGTACGGCAGGTGATGGGCTTCGGCTCTGCATTTGGATTTTTTTTCTGGTCAACAATCTGGCGAAGCGATTGACCGTTGTACGCACTTAAGAGGGCCATTTTTTAAGACTCTGATTGACTAAGTGCAGTCCCAATACCAAACTTAGTATCTATGGCAAAAGCATCAACAACAGAATTATTTAATTGTACACCTGAACAGTTTTTTAAAATCATTTCAGATTACGAAAAGTATCATGAGTTTTTGGCGGAAGTGAAAAAGTGCACCGTTTTAAAAACAGAGGGTGCGCGTAAGCTTGTCGAGTATAATGTCTCGGTAGTTAAAACGTTCAAATACACTTTGTGGATGACGGAAAATGCACCTCACGGGATCAACTGGGAGCTGGCTTCTGGGGATGTTTTTAAAACTTCTGTAGGGTCTTGGAAGTTAGAAAATGAAGCCGGTAAGACACGAGCGACTTACTCGGTTGAAGCGACTTTCGGCATGTTTGTCCCTGGGCCGATTGCAAATGCGCTAGTGAGTGTCAACTTGCCAAATATGATGAGCAGTTATCATAAAAGGGTGAAACAGGTTTATGGCGTCTGATGAATCACACAAAAAAGATGAAAAAGATCATGGAGCTCCAGACCTTAAGGGGCTACTAGGGGATACAGTCAAAAAAGTATTCACAGCGGGCGCCAGCGCTGCTTTCATGACGGAAGAAAGTTTGCGTAGCTATGTCTCTGAATTGAAGTTGCCGAAAGAGGCTTTGAATTTGTTGCTGCAAGGCGCGCAGAAGTCTAAGGATGAAATCACGGATCGAGTGACGAAAGAGATTCTCTCCGTCATTCAAAAAGTAGATTTCGTCAAAGAAGCCTCCAAGTTTGCAGAAACTCACAAATTTAAAATCACAGCTGAAATCGATATAATTAAAAAAGATCCCAAAGACGAGACTTAGGTCAGGATATAACCAGACCTTTGTTCATCTCAAGTTGAGACATAAAGTGTCGATAAGCTCAATATGGAAAATGAAATATTGAGCCTTGCCTCAGTCCTCTTTTTTTGTGTTTGTTGTCACCAGTTCATCAAAGCTATCGTGACTCCGATACCACTCCTTGCTTCGGAGCGTCCTTATGCGCGTCCCGCGATGCAGCTGGGGAAGTTCTATAAAGTGGTCGCTTGGGGCGTGATGTCGGGAGTGTTCTTGATGGGTTTGATTTATTCCTTTCAAAAGGTTTTTATGGCAGCCTTCTGATGGGAGGTTGCTATGGGCTCTTTTTCAACTCTAAATCCAGCTACAGGTGTTGTTTTACAATCCTATGACTATGTTTCACCGGTGGAGGCTGAGCAGGCTGTTCTAGCTGCACAAGGTGACTTTAATGTTTGGCGTAAGATTTCATTGAATGAAAAAGAGAAAGTTCTATTGAACTTAGCACAAAAGCTTCGTGCCGAAAAAGAAGATCTTGCTCAAAGTATGCACAATGAGATGGGCAAAACAATAGCAGAATCTTTCGCGGAAATAGAAAAGTGTGCAGTGACTTGTGAGTTCTATGCTCGAGAAGCTGCGAGTATGTTGAAAAATGAAAAGGTGTCTTCTTCGCCTTATGCCTCAGCAGAAGTCAGTTTTCAACCTTTGGGTGTCATTTTTTGTATCATGCCGTGGAATTTTCCCTTGTGGCAGGTGATTCGTTTTGCCGCTCCAGCTTTGATGGCGGGTAATGTTTTGTTGCTGAAACATTCAGATATTACGGCGGGGACGGCGCAAAAAATCGGTCAGCTTTTTGATAATCTTTTTCCTTCCTTAAAACTTTTGCGCAACGTTCATGTCGATCATTCAGGTGCTGCTCAACTCATAGCGCATCCTCTGATTCGCGGGGTGACTTTTACTGGAAGCTCTCGAGGCGGGAGTATGGTGGCGCAAGAGGCTGCAAAAAACCTGAAAAAGATCGTTCTGGAGTTGGGAGGAAGTGATGCATATCTTATTTTGGAGGATGCGGATATTCCTCGGGCTGCAAAAATTTGTGCACAAACTCGATTGATCAATTGTGGTCAAAGTTGTGTTGCTGGAAAACGATTTGTGGTTCTGGAGTCAGTGGCTGCTGAATTTGTTAAATGTTTGGTTGCAGAAATGAATGCGATAAAGCTCGCCCCCTTAGCTCATGAAAAATTTAAGCATCAAGTCGTAAGCCAAGTTGAGAAGTTGAAATCTTGGGGTGGGGAAGTGGTTTTAGGCGGCACGGCCTCGCGTGGTCCTGATGCTTTTTATCCCGCGACCGTTGTTGTTTTTAAAGAGAATCATTTGGCGCTTCATCAAGAAGAAATTTTTGGTCCTGTCGCATCAGTTGTTATTGTTAAAAACATCGAAGAAGCTATTGAAGTTGCCAACTCCTCACCCTTTGGATTGGGAGGAGGCATATTCACAAGAAATTTGGATCTGGGTAAAAAGCTTGTGGAAACAGAATTGCAAGCTGGGTTTGTTGTGGTAAATGATTTTGTAAAGTCAGACCCTCGTCTTCCCTTTGGGGGAATTAAAGATTCAGGCTATGGACGAGAGCTAGGGCGCTTTGGAATGATGGAATTTGTGAATATTAAAACGGTCGCTGTTGCAGGAGTTTAATGTTGAGTTTAAGTAATGTGAAGAGCGATCTTGATCATCAAGTTTGGAAGTTGGTGAAGCAGAATTCTTTGCAGAATCAAAATATTTTAGTCGCTCTTTCTGGTGGTGTTGATTCTGTCGCATTACTTCGGATTCTTTCTAAGGTTCACCCGACAGAAAAGATGGCTGCTGCGTACTTTCATCATGGTTTTGATTCAAATCAGGAATATCGTGAACGGGCACAATTATTTTGTGAAGAGTTGTGTATAAAATTAGGGATTCGTTTTTTCGTTTTGCATGCGCCCAATCAAGCGTCCTCAGAAGCTGGCTATCGTGAAATGCGCTATCATTCTTTGCGCGAATTGATGGCAAAAGAAGGTTTTGTGACACTGGCCACCGGACATCATCGTGAAGACTTGTTAGAAACACGGCTGTTGCGTTTACTTCGCGGCACCGGGGCGCAGGGGCTAGAGGCCATGCAAGAGTTGAAAGAGGACATCTTTCGTCCTCTTTTGCGAGTCAGTAAAAAAGATTTGCGTCAGTATGTTGAAACTGAGGGCTTATCGTTTTGTGAAGATCCATCGAACAAATCCCTGGACCCTCTGCGTAATTGGCTCAGAGAGGATTGGTTGCCGGCACTTGAAGAGCGAGCGCCAGGGGCTGTTGCTGCGATGGCGCGCTCCCTAGAGACCATAGTAGAGGAATTGCAGGACCGCGCTTGGGGGGACTTGCTTGCTTTTAATGCAGAATATAAGTCGCAAGGGCTTTCGCGCTCTTTCTATCTGACATTGTCGCTATCAGAGCAAAAAAGACTGATTGCGCAGTATCTGTACGCCCTCGGGAAAAAGGATTTTTCTCAATCACATCTACAAGAAATTCAAAAGCGCCTGGACAACTCGCAAAAAGTGATCACATTTACGGTCTGTGGATGTAACTGGGAAATTAACGCGGAGCAAATCAAAGTCCAGTCCTGATTTGCTGAGAGTGTCGGCACTCTGCTTTCACTGCGCGAAGTTTCTTTTGTTGGGGTGGCATTCGTGTTACCCTAATTTTGTTTTAGTGTCGAATTGAAAGGAATCTTAGATGCGATCTACTCAGAAAACGCTAGCTCTGTGGTTTTTTCTAATCATCATGGCTGTGTTCCTATTCCAAGCCTACGAGAGCAAGCAACAACGCATGATCTCGAATTTTAACTACTCCAAGTTCACAGAAGCAGTGAAGGCAAACGAAGTTGCGACTGTTACTTTCCGTCAGGACACCAGTGAGATCATTGGTGAAATGAAGCCTGAGTTTGAGAAAAAGTACACCGGCACTCATTTTACAATCATTGGTAACACTCAAGATGAGGGTTACAAATTTTTGCAAGAACATGGCATCACGCCAAACTACGAGCGTGCTGATAACGGTGGTTTCTTGCAATCCTTGGTTGTGAACTGGTTGCCATTAATTCTTATTGTGGCGATGTTTATTTTTATCATGCGTCAAGTGCAAGTGGGCGGCGGCAAAGCTATGTCTTTTGGTAAAAGCCGTGCTCGCCTTCTGACGGAGCATAAAAACCGTGTCACTTTTAAAGAAGTGGCGGGAGTCGATGAAGCTAAAGATGACTTGCAGGAGATCGTTAGCTTCCTGAAAGATCCAAAAAAATACACGAAATTAGGCGGACGCATCCCAAAAGGCGTTTTGCTAGTGGGTCCTCCGGGAACTGGTAAAACATTGTTGGCGCGAGCTGTGGCTGGTGAAGCCGGCGTGCCATTCTTTACAATTTCCGGTTCTGACTTCGTTGAAATGTTTGTCGGTGTTGGTGCCAGTCGCGTTCGTGATTTGTTTGAGCAAGGTAAAAAGAATGCACCTTGTTTGATCTTTATCGATGAGATCGATGCTGTAGGTCGCCATCGTGGTGCCGGCATGGGCGGCGGACATGATGAGCGCGAGCAGACTTTGAACCAGTTGCTTGTTGAAATGGACGGTTTTGAATCTTCAGAAGGCGTCATCTTGATTGCAGCCACAAATCGTCCAGACGTTTTGGATCCAGCATTGTTGCGTCCAGGTCGTTTCGACCGTCGAGTCGTTGTGAATAAGCCAGATCTTAAAGGCCGTGAACAGATTCTTGCCGTTCACATGCGCAAAACGCCATTGGGTCCAGATGTTGATGCGTCGAAGATTGCCCGTGGAACTCCTGGTTTTTCAGGCGCTGATTTAGAAAACTTAGTGAACGAAGCGGCTCTTGTGGCGGCTCGTACGGATAAAAAATATCTTGAAATGGAAGATTTCGAGAAAGCAAAAGATAAAGTCATCATGGGAGCTGAAAGAAAATCCATGGTGATTTCAGAAGAAGATAAAAAGGTCACAGCTTATCATGAAGCTGGGCACACTTTGGTGAACATTAAACTTTCTGGTTTGGATCCAATTCACAAGGTGACAATCATTCCTCGCGGCATGGCTTTGGGTGTGACTCAAACGTTGCCGGAAAAAGAAAGCGTTTCGCTTTCAAAAACGACAGCCGAGAAGATGATTGCTTTCTTGTTTGGGGGCCGCGCCGCTGAAGAGGTTGTTTTCAAAGACATCACGACCGGTGCAGGAAATGATATTGAACGTGCTACTGAGATCGCTCGCCGTATGGTGTGTGAATGGGGTATGAGCCGTTTAGGACCTTTGGCATTTGAAAAGCGTGAAGGTCCTGTGTTCTTGGGAATGCAGTACGGTCACACCGAAAAGTCATATTCAGATGCGAAAGCGCAAGAAATTGATAGCGAAGTCGCTAAGATTATCAATGATGGGTACACTTCAGCAGTGAAAATTTTAACGGATCATAAGGATGCGTTAGAAAGATTGGCTTTGGCATTGTTAGAGTACGAAACTATCGATGGTCACGAAGTTGAAATGCTTGTTAACGGAGCGGCTGTTTCTGAAGTAGAGAAATATCGTACTAATAAAAAAGAAGGCGCTTTGGCTGCGATGATGTCTGTAAAAACGGAGCCTTCTGACGACCCTGTTGGGAACACAGGGCCAGTGACTACTTAATAGGGTATCCATGAATTATGTTTCACACCGACTTAAGCCTTGGTCGGTGTGAAATCTTAATAAACTTCCATGAGGCATCTTGATGTTGCAGCAGTTTGTCGACAATTTAGTTTTTATTGTTCAGCACTTGCGCGTGCAAGATGCGATCGACATGTTGCTCGTATGGATGGTGGTTTATCGTATTCTTGTGCTTATCAAGCGTACAGGCACTATTCAGATGTTGTCTGGACTAGGTGTTCTCGCCATTGGTTATATCTTAAGTATTTGGTTGGAGTTATTTACTTTCAACTGGATTCTAGAAAAGTTTTTTTCAAATCTATTTGTTATCGTCGTCGTTTTATTCCAGGGAGAGATTCGTAGAGCCTTGGCACATATCGGAAGCAATCCCTTCTTCAATGACTCTTCGAATGTTCAAGACACCCAGGTGATTGAAGAGATTGCGAAGGGAATTATCTCAACTGCACAAAAAGGCTTTGGTGCTCTGGTCGTCGTTGAACGAGAAATTGTCATCGACTATCATATTGAGTTCGGGACTGAGATGGAGTCGAAAGTTTCTTCTGAACTTTTAGCATCTATCTTCCATCCAGGAAGCCCCATGCACGATGGGGCTGTACTAATTAGAAATGGAAAAATTCATTCTGCCGGCTGTTTTTTGCCACTCAGTAAAAATCCAGTACTTGATAAAAACTTAGGCACTCGTCATCGCGCAGCGATCGGTCTTACGGAAGAAACAGATGCCTTGGTGTTTGTTGTTTCTGAAGAAAATAAATCCATCAGTATCGTTCAAGGTGGACACCTCAGTCCAAATGTTGAGCTGGGCGATATTCGTAAAGTATTGTATGAAACTTTTGGACTCAAATATCGGGCTTTCTCGCAACAAGGGGAGGGCACGTGAAACGACGCTTTTCAAATGTCCTAACAGAAAATTTTAGTTACAAAGTTGTCGCACTTTTCATTTCTTTGATTCTTTGGCTCACTATTCTGGGGCGCCGTGATTTTGTTTTGAGTAAAAATATCGACGTGGATTTGGTGACGGCTCCAGGGACGCAAGTGGTAGCTCAGACAGCGGATCACATCAAAATTAAGGTGTCGGGGCCTCGGGCTTCGTTGCGAAAGTTTTTAGAGAATGCAGTTTCGCAAAATATCACTTTGGATATTTCGCAAAAAGGAGAGGGATTGATCATTGTCGACATTCCTTTGCAAAAAATTGAAGTTCCAATGGGTGTACGTATTTTAGGGGTTCGCCCAAATCAGATCCAGGCAGAAGTTGTTAAGTTGAAAGGTTCTGTAGATGACGAACAAAAAGGTCAATAAAGTGGAAAAGAAATCAGTAAAGCTTTTTGGTACGGATGGAATTCGCGGTACTGCAAATCAGTGGCCGATGACTCCAGAGACTGTGGTTAAAATTGGACAGGCCATTGGTTACTTGTTGCAAAAGCAAGCGGCCCACTCACCTGGTGCAGTTAAGAAAGTTGTTATCGGTAAAGATACACGCCTTTCAGGTTATATGATTGAGCAAGCTTTGGCCAGTGGGTTGAACTCCATGGGTATCTTTGTGCAATTGGTAGGACCATTGCCGACTCCAGGGATTGGGTATTTGACTCGTACAATGAGAGCAGCAGCTGGGATCGTGATTTCAGCTTCCCACAATCCATTCCACGATAATGGTATCAAAGTTTTCGGACCGGATGGTTTTAAAATCTCTGATACAATGGAAAAAGAAATCGAAAGATTGGTTCTTGAAGAAGACCTCACCAATCTTTTACCTCCAAGTAAAGATATTGGCCGCACCAAGCGTATTGAGGATTCTCAGGGGCGGTATATTGTTTACGTAAAAGGGACTTTCCCACTTGAGTACACACTGGATGGAATGCGTATCGTTCTAGATACTGCCAATGGTGCTTCTTATCGTGTGGCTCCGTCTGTGTTTCAAGAATTGGGCGCTGAAGTGATTCAGCTGGGTGATGATCCCAATGGAACCAACATCAATGATAAAGTCGGTGCTTTGTACCCGCAAAAACTTTCGGAAGCTGTGATTCAATATCGCGCTGATGTAGGTATTAGCCTGGATGGTGACGCGGATCGAGTCATCATGGTGGATGAAAAAGGCGAGATCGTTAATGGGGATCGTATTCTGGCAATTTGTGCCCTTCATATGAAAGAGCGAGGATTGTTGAAGAATGACACTTTGGTGGCGACTCAGATGTCTAATTTTGGTTTGGAAAAGCGCATGAATGAAGCTGGCATTAAGTTAGTGAAGACAGGTGTCGGTGATAAGTATGTCGTCGATGAGATGCGTAAGAACGGATACAATCTGGGTGGCGAGCAGTCGGGTCACATTATTTTCTTAGATCACACGACAACAGGTGACGGCTGTATCGCAGCGTTAAGTGTCTTGGCCGTCATGAAGCAAACAGGCAAGAAAATGAGTGAGTTGAATCACGTTTTTGAAGACGTGCCACAGATTTTGATCAACTTGCGTGTGAAGCGCCGTATGGAGCTAAAAGATATTCCTGGCTATGATGCTTTGATTAAAGGTATTGAAGGTAAGCTCAACGGAGATGGTCGCGTTTTCGTGCGATTCTCGGGGACTGAGCCCGTTATCCGTGTGTTGGTCGAAGGACCTAACAAACAACAAATCAGTCAATTTGCAGAAGAAATTGCATCTTTCTTAGAAAAAGAGTTGTCGTAGTATGAAACAGAAAATGCGCTTAGGTGTTAATGTCGATCATGTCGCAACTTTGCGACAAGTTCGTGGCGGAACAACTTCATATCCAAATCTTTTAGATATGGTGAAAAAGTCCGTCAAGGGAGGCGCCGAGCAGATCACAATTCATTTGCGTGAAGATCGTCGTCATATTCAATTGGATGATCTTAAGTTGTTATCAAAAGAGTGTCCTGTGGCCTTGAATTTAGAAATGGCCGCGACACCACAAATGGTGGCTTTTGCTAAAAAGTACCGTCCTGATTGGGTTTGCTTTGTACCAGAAAAACGTCAGGAACTGACCACTGAAGGTGGTTTGGATGTAAAAAAAGGTTTCAAAACCATGGCTCCGATGGTTGAAAAACTTCAGCGCATTGGCATTGAGATTTCGATGTTTATTGAACCTTCGATTGAGCAAGTCGAAGCTTCCTATGAAATAGGCGCCGACGCCATTGAACTGCACACTGGCAAGTGGGTTCATTTGACGGGAGCAAAAAAAGAAAAAGAATGGAAACGTCTTGTCGATGCTGCCGAGTGGGCGAACTACTTGGGAATGAACGTTCATGCAGGACATGGGTTGGATTATCATCATGCCAAGCTGATCAATAAACTGCCTTATTTGCAGGAAGTAAATATCGGACACTCTTTGGTTTGTTATGCATTGGAATTTGGCATGGAAGAGTCCGTGCGTAAGATGCGAAAGATTTTAAAGTAGTGAATTCGATTTTAGACTCTCAAGAGGACGTCAAAGATATTAAGACTCTAGAAGAGCTTCGAGATTTTTGGCGTCAGTTGTTACCGCAACTGAAAGATCGCTGCATCCTGTTGATGTCGGGTGATGTAGGTGCTGGTAAGACCACTTCAGTGCAAATGATTGCTGAAATATTGGGAATGCGAGATGTGCAATCCCCCTCATTTGCGATCCATTTGCGCTACGAAAATGATCAGGGGAAGTCCTTGGATCATTTAGATTTATATCGTCTTAAAGATGATGATGATCTGGAGAGCTCTGGTTTCTGGGATATTTTTTCGCAAAAGCAGGCCCTTGTCATAATTGAGTGGGCCCAGCGTTTGAACTATGAATATTTACCTTTGAATTGGCAGCAAATTGAAGTGAAGTTCGAAAAGCTGTCTGACAGCGAACGAAGAATCACTTGTACCCATTTGAATAAGCCATCTCAAAATTAGGAAAAAAGACCCGTCTCCAGACGGGAATCTGGTCGATATTTTCCGGAGTCACAATTTTTTTGAGCTCAAAATCACCGACGGGATTGATGCCGACTTGATTTCGCGATGACATGCGGAACAGGTAGGGAGCTTCCGTCTTTTCGTGTTCGGCTGAAAATAAGCCACGACGATTTTCAAAAGCTTCTTTCGCACTTTTTATATAGTCACTGACAACTCGTTTGTCGAACGGGTAGATAAAATACAGGAGTCCCCATCCTTGACGTAGCATCTCTTGATTTATTTCGATACCATTGCGTTTGAGGCGCCCAAGAACGCGACCATGTTTATCCACGGAGTTAGAGCCATCGACGATAATGATCTCACTGCCGATCGGTGCGAGGAGCTTTAAGTACTCTCTGGCGAGAATGGCGACATCACCTTGAGAGTTTTTAAAGTAATCCACCTCCGGGGTGTCGACCCCCATCAGACGGATTTTGTATTTAATATTGCCTGTAAGCCCAGCAGCCGTGAGCGTGTCTCCATCATGAATGCCGGTAACAGTGGCGCGAATGTCTGCGGCTAAAGTAAATGAGGAGGAGAGTGTTAGCGCAATAAATAAAATTATGATATTTTTCATGTTCGCAAAGTAACATATCAGGTCTTTTATTTAAAAATGATATGAAGAGAAGATAGTTTTTTTACCTCTGTATAGAAAATCTACAGAGGTGATTATGCAGCTTTTAAGGTGCTCACAAGTTCTTCAGATAATTTTTCGGCAAAACTCAGTGATGCTTTGTTGTACGCAGCTTTTTCGGCAATACCCAAAATCATTCCCACCATATGATCATTCAGAATGAGGGGGGTGATTGTGACATGGTCAGGAATTTGACCTTGGTTCCAGTCCTCAAAAAATTTTTCATTTATTTCGTTCAAGGAAATGTACCCATGGAAAGGTTTTTGGGTTTTAGCCACGATGCTGAAGATACTAGGGCTATCCAGTGAAATTCGCATTGAAGTGTCCTTCATTCCACGAAAATTCTCATCCCAAGCGAAGACAGTCAATTGAGTTTCATGTTCGTCCATTGTAAGAATCAGGGATCGTTGAAAGTGAACTTTCATTTCATTGAGAACTTTTTTGACACTCTCGCTGATGAGATCTGGATTTTGAGCCTTGAATTTATCTAAGGCAAATTGGCCAGCGTGAACGGGCATTTGTTTGGGTTTAGCAGGCTGTCCAGGTCGTGGTATGGTTGCAACGATGGTTTTATCAGTCGTACTGCCAGCTACACTTGGGGGATCGATAACTGATATTGTGTTTTCGTCAATCAAAGCGCCCTCTGGCTCAGATATTTCAGAGGATTTCCCCTCAGGGGCTTCAAAGGTGCTCTCTAGCACGGGTTTTAATTGCACAACAGTCGCAGCTTCAAAAAGCCCATCTGGCTTTTCCTCTTGAACTGCCAGGTTCAGGTCCGCAATTCCTTCTAAAATATTTTCTTCAGAAGGGGATTCGTCCATCAGTTCAAGTGGCTCAAAATCAGTTTTTTTGGGGGCTTCTTTGTTTTCTGCCGATTTTTCTCTGTGGAGGGATTTCCAAGCCTCCTGTAAGTTTTCGGGTGTTGCTAAAACAAAAATACTTGCAGGGTTGGTAGGAAAATCCTGTGGCGGCTGAAGACAGGCTACTATAATAGCCCCATCCCACTCCGCCACAGGCAGACACTCCTCAGACCAAGGATAATGGGTCGCCCACTTCGCGAACATTTCTTGGGATATAGGAGTTTCTGTAAAAAATCGTGGTTGGAGTTTAGGCAGGAGATAGTGGGACATAGCCCATGTCAGATATTGCTCTGGTTGGAGGCGCTGTTCCTGCAAAGCATACTTCAAAAGACTTCCATGGGCACCGCTATGCTCGAATGATTCGGTAAGTCCTTGGAGTTGCTCTTTAAAATGTTCATACCAGGCTTGTTGATTCATAAGGGGTTTATCGGATTTTTGAAACAGATATTGAGGAAAATTTGAAGTCCCCGGTCATTTATGTAGTAAAATCCAGCATATGTCCGCTCCGAGGCTGTAGTTTTTGCAGATTTGTTAACGCATTAGACACTTCTAGGAGGCAAATATTCTTAGAAGTTTTCAATACTTAAGAAGTATGATAGGTTCCTCCGCACTTATGACCCAGACCAAAGTCTTTTGCTATTTTGATCACAACGGCACAACTCCGGTTTGCCGTGAAGTTTTAGAAGCTTTACCAGACCTCGCACAAGTTTGGGGCAATCCAAGTTCAATTCATTGGGCTGGTCGCCAACCTAAAAACATTCTCCGTGAAGCGCGCAAATCTGTGGCTGATGCAATTGGTGCAAGTCCACTAGAAATTATTTTTACTTCAGGTGGCAGTGAAGCCAACAACATGGTCATAAAGGGATTGTTTGAATATTATCAAACGGCTCAGTTTCTTCCGCCTCAACAAAGCCGCCGCAGACACTACATGTGTTCTCAAGTGGAGCATCCGGCAGTGATCAAAACGATGGAGCACTTAAAGGCCCTCGGAGCACAAGTTGATTTTATTCCTGTTAGTAGGCAGGGAGTTATCGATTTAGATTTTTATGAGGCTCATCTGTCGGAAGAAACAGCTTTAGTTTCTGTCATGTATGCAAATAATGAAACAGGCACTCTATTTCCAATTCAAAAGATGGCCGAGATGGCACATCAAAAAGGCGCTTTGTTTCACACCGATGCTGTCCAAGCTTTTGGAAAGATTCCGGTGAATATGCAAGATCTCGGCGTTGATTTTGCTTCTTTCTCTGGTCACAAGTTCTACTCAGTTAAAGGGGCCGGATTCTTGTACTCCAGAAAAGGCTCTCAGGTGACGCCGCTGATTCATGGAGGCGGGCAGGAAAGACATCGCCGTGGTGGTACAGAAAACACTCTGGGAATTGGCTGTCTGGGTGTCGTGGCAAAAAGATCCTCGATGATTACAGAAAAAGCAAAAAGTATGGCGAAAATGCGAGACTACATGGAGTCGCGTATTCTGGCAGAGATTTCCGAAGTCACTGTGACGGCGTCGGAAACTCCTCGCTTGCCTAACACCAGTTCTCTTGTTTTGAAGGGTGTTGATGGAGAAACCATGTTGATGTCTTTGGATATCAAAGGTTATGCCGTTTCCACAGGAGCAGCTTGTTCAAGTGGAAATCCTGAGCCGAGTCCCGTTCTGTTAGCTATGGGATTAACTCGTGCTGAAGCTCAGAATAGTTTGCGTGTAAGTATTGGTTGGGAGACCACACAAGAGCAAATTGACGGTTTCATAGAAGCACTCAAGTTGGTTGTTTTACGTTTAAGATCTCTCAACGAGAATGAAGGAGATTCTTTTCATGTCTAAAGGACGAGTCCTTGTTGCTATGAGCGGAGGCGTGGATAGTTCTGCCGCGGCTGCGCTCTTGGTCGAACAGGGTTACGAAGTGATCGGTGCAACGATGCAAGTGTGGGACTATTCTTCTTGTGATATTGAAGAAGGTAATGGCACTTGCTGTTCCAGTATTGATGTCGACGACGCAAGAGCTGTTGCAGATCGATTGGGGATTCCGTTTTACGTACTGAATTGTGAAGCGAAGTTCCGCGCTGCAGTTATAGATCCTTTTTTGAAAGCTTACCTTGAGGGGAACACGCCTCTTCCTTGTGTGAACTGCAATACATATTTGAAGTTTGATCATCTCGTTAAAAAAATGAAAGAACTTGAGTGTGATTATCTTGCCACAGGTCACTATGCTAAAATCGTGACTGATGAAAAAGGCACTGCCTCTATTCATACTTCAACGGATGATTGGAAAGACCAAACATATTTTCTATTCACTATTGATCCTGCATTGGTGCCTAAGTTGTTATTCCCCATTGGCGACATGAAAAAGCCAGAAGTGCGCGCTTACTCTGAAAGTCGCGGTCTTGTGACAGCGAAAAAGAAAGACTCGCAAGGAATTTGTTTTGTTGGGAACCAAGGATATCAGAATTTTATTAAGGACCATGTAGATAAGCCTACTTTGGATAGTAAAAAGGGTTCTATTAAAAGATATCCTTCTGGCGAAGTGATGGCGGCTCATAATGGAATTCACAACTACACCATCGGACAAAGTAAAGGCCTAGGGATGGATCATCACGAAAAACTTTTCGTGATTAAGATTGATGCCAAAGACAATACCGTTTGGGTTGGTGATGAGCAGTATCTTTATGCCAACGAAGTGGAGGTCGTCGAGCCACATCTTCTTGGCAGTATTCAAGACGGTGAGTTGATGAATGTGAAGATCAGATACCAACATAAGGGTTCACCCGCTCAAGTTTTTAAAACCGAAAAAGGTTTTAAGCTTAAATTTCAAGAGCCTCAACGTGCGGTGACTCCAGGACAGGCGGCAGTTTTTTACCGTGAAAGAGAGCTTGTGGGGGGCGGATGGATCATTCTTTAAAATATCAGGTCCATACCTTTGGTTGTAAGGTCAATACTTACGATGCTGGATTGATTCAGAAGAACTTGAATTCCCATGGCTTTGCTCCTGTTGTTTCAGGCGAGAAGAATGCACGTATTCATGTTTTGAATACGTGTGCTGTTACAGCTGAAGCAACGAAAGAGGCTTTAAGATATATTCGTCGTTTGAAAGTCAAAGACCCTTTCTGTACGGTGGTCGTCACTGGTTGCGCGGCTCAAGTGGATACCGGTTCATTTTCTAATCTTCCGGGTGCAGATCTTGTCGTGGCAAACTCTCATAAAGGATCATTGCCGGAACTTTTGACTAAGCATTTCCGTGGTGAACTGACTGAAAAGGTTTTTAAATCCAATATCTTTAAAAAAGAGGACTTAGAAGCAGGCGGGGGCATCGAGAAAAGTCACACTCGGACTTTTTTAAAAATTCAGGATGGCTGCAATAGCTTCTGCACTTACTGCATTATTCCTTATGCTCGAGGTAAAAGTCGTTCCATTTCTATTGCGGACCTTGTTTCAAGAATTAATGATCTCTATGCCGAAGGTTCACGAGAAGTGGTTCTTACCGGTGTTCATATTGGAGATTATGAAGACGAAGTTGGTAACAAAAAGTACGTCATGGAAGATTTGATTGAGAATCTTCTGGCTCGCACAAAGATGCCACGTTTTCGTTTATCTAGCTTAGAGCCAGTAGAAGTTTCTGAGAGATTGTTGGATCTTTATCAAGACCCTCGTCTGTGTCCTCATTTTCATATGAGTATTCAAAGTGCGAACACGGATGTGTTGTTTCATATGAAACGTAAATACACTCAGGAAGATGTGCGGAAGTCTTTGCTGGCTATAGCAGAAAGAGTTCCAGGCGCTTTTGTCGGGATGGATGTTATCACTGGATTTCCAACTGAAACAGAAGAGCAGTTTCAAGATACTTACAATACTCTAGCAGAGCTTCCTTGGACGAAGCTGCATGTCTTCCCATATAGCGAAAGGCAAGGCACTCGAGCCGCTGCGATGGATGTTTCTGTTTATCCTCATGTGAGAGCTGAACGTGCGGCAAAGCTGAGAGATTTAAGTATCGCTCGCTATGAGCAGCAAGCTCAACTGCAAATTGGGACTATCAAAAAAGCACTGATTTTAAAAAATGGTGCTAAGGGCGGGCAGGGTTTAAGTCATGATTATTGGCCCGTAGATATATTGGGTGCAGAAAGCTTTTTAGATCACTGGGCTGGACAAGAAATTGATGTGAAGATCACAGGTTACGACCATTCCAATAAGCAACATATGGAAGGTCACCTAGTGGGCGAGGTTGTTTCGTGAAGAGTGTTGAACAAAGACTGGGATATCAGTTTAAAAGTGCAACACTTCTGGAGCGAGCCCTGACGCATAAAAGCTATGCCAATGAGCTAAAGACAGTAACTGAGCATAACGAAAAACTAGAGTTTCTCGGAGACGCTGTATTAGATTTGGTTGTGGGTGAGTTGTTGTTTCAGAACTTTCCGTTAGATACGGAAGGGGGGCTTTCAAAAAAGAGAGCCAGTATTGTTAATGAAGAGGTTCTATCTGAATTAGCGATTGAGATGGGATTGAATCAGGTTTTGTTATTAGGTAAGGGCGAAACCCTCACGGGCGGGGCGACAAAGCCTCGTCTTGTGGCCTCTGCATTTGAAGCGGTTGTGGGTGCTTTATATCTAGATGGTGGTTTTGCCGTGACCAGAGATTTCTTGTGCCGCGAATTTTCGCCTTTGATTGGGAAAGTTTGTGGCCAGGAAGATTTTGAAAAAGATTATAAAACTCGTTTGCAGGAACTCGTACAGAAGATGTCCAAAGAGACTCCAAAGTATGAAGTTCTGGCAGAGGAAGGTCCGCCTCACGATCGAGAGTTTTTAGTTTGTGTGAAAGTAAAAGATGATGTCTGGGCCCAAGGGCGAGGTCGCAGTAAAAAACACGCTGAGCAGGCTGCAGCAAAGACAGCCCTTGAAATGAAATATAAGGAGATGGATTAGATGGGATATAAAGCAGGATTCTTGGGGCTTATTGGTCAGCCCAATGCTGGCAAAAGTACGCTCATGAATTTTTTAGTTGAAGAAAAGGTGTCTATTGTCTCATCGAAGCCTCAGACAACACGTCGTCGTATTTTGGGAATCTGGAGTGCCGATGAAGGACAGATCGTTTTTGTCGATGCGCCAGGTGTGATCAAAGCTGACAAAGGTCTCAATGGATTCTTGGCTCAGGAAGCTCAGGACGTGATCGCAAGTTCAGATGCTCTTTTGGCTGTTATCAGTGTAGATGAAGAAAAACCAGAAGATGCTGAAAAAGTCATCGAAATGGTTTCAAAAAGTGGCAAGCCTTGGATTGGTGTGATCACGAAGACAGATATCGCTGAAAAAGCTCACCGTTTGATGATCTTAAAAAAGATGATCGAAGACAAAAATGGCAAAGCTCTGTCTGTTTCTGTTGCGGCTCTTAAAAATGATAAAGAAGCGCATGAAGATCGTGAAGCTATGTTGATTGAGTTTTTAAATCTACTTCCAGACTCTCCAGCTCCGCTTTACGATGTGGAGTTGTTCACGAACGAAAATATCCGTGAAATGGTCGTTGAGATTATTCGTGAAAAGTGCTTCGAATCTCTTCATCAAGAGATTCCGTATTCAATGGCCGTGCGTATTTTGAAGTTTGACGAAGAGGGACCTCTTCCAAAGATCTATGCAGAAATCATTGTGACAAAAGAAAATCACAAGGCCATCGTCATCGGTAAAGAAGCTTCGATGATCAAAAAGATCGGTATGGATGCGCGTAAAGAGATTGAAAAATTAATGGATGAAAAAGTCTTTTTGGATTTGCAGGTTTCCTGCAAGCCTGACTGGTTTGAAAATAAAAGAATGATGAAGGAGTTGGGATATGTCACTAAATCTGAAGACTGAGTTTGCGCCCAAAGTGGCGATTATCGGTCGGCCCAACGTAGGAAAGTCGACCCTTTTTAATATTATTACGGAATCGCGCAAAGCCGTGGTGAAGAACCAAGCTGGAGTGACTCGTGATATCATCATCGAGCCAGTGGATCTTTGGGGTAAGCAATTTGATCTCATCGATACGGGCGGTATTACTGAAGCAGGCGATATTTTCTCAAAACTCATTCGTGAGCAAGTGACTGAGTTTTTGCATTCGGTAGATCTTATTGTGGCTGTAATGGATGGTCGCGTGGGCTTGGTTCCAGAAGATCGTGATATCATCCGTGTGGCAAAACAAACAGGGAAGCCGTTTTTATTAGTGATTAACAAAGTCGACAAAGTACTGGATGAAGAAATATCTAAGTCTGATTTTTACGAGTTCGGTGTAGATATTATTTCTGCGTCTTTCGAGCAACGTCGTGGAGTTTCCGATATTCTTGAGTGGATCACTAATCAGATCCCGGATCGCCCTGCTTTCGTTAAAGAAGGTATGAATATCGCGATTGTGGGAAAACCGAATGTTGGCAAGAGTTCTATTTGTAACTGTATCCTCGGATCCAATCGTATGATTGTCTCTGATGTTGCTGGTACAACGATTGACTCCGTCGATTCTCCGTTTATCTATAATGGGTCTCGGTACACCTTGGTTGATACTGCCGGATTAAGAAGATCAGCTCGACGTGAAGAAGATCTAGAAATTATTTCTGCTTTTAAATCGCAAGAAGCGATTCGTCGCGCTGATATTGTGTTGTTGATGGTGGATGGAACTGAAGGTCCGTCGGATCAAGATGCGCGTATCATGCAGTCTATTTTGGAAGACCACAAAGGCGTCATCGTTGTAGCTAATAAGTCCGACTTAGGTGGGCGAGAGATTCCGGAATACCGTAAAACTTTCCGAGATCAGGCAGAGCGAGTCTTTCACTTCTTTAAAGATGTTCACATTGTGTTCACCAGTGCGAAAACGGGCCAAGGTATCGACGAACTGTTTGAGATGATTGAAAAGGTTTCAAGTCTGATGACAATTCGTATTCCAACATCCGAACTCAATGATTTCTTCTTCGAGACAATTCGTAAAGCTCCGGCTCCGGTTTGGGGAACTACGAATGTGAAGTTCTATTATTTGACTCAGACTTATCAAACCCCACCGGCGTTCATTGCTTTTGCAAATCATCCCGATGGTGTGACAAATTCGTATCGTCGTTTCTTGATTAAAAACATCAAAGAGCGTTGGGATTTGCACGGAATGCCTATTCGAATTTTCTGCATGAAGTCTCGTCGTGGTGGCAATGAAGGCTAAACGAGGGGCGTGGCGAACACGGTTTGGATTTTACCTTTTGGCCATTGGCTCAGCCTGTGGTCTGGGGAATCTATGGCGTTTTCCCTACGTCGTAGGTGAAAACGGAGGTGGGGCTTTCATCCTCATTTACGTTTTCATCGCTTTAGCTATTGGAGCTCCGATGTTGATTGCGGAGCTGATGCTGGGAAAAAATAGTCGTCGTTCAATCATTGTGGCGACTCAACAGTTAAGTCATAAAGCGGGTAAAAGTTTTCGCTGGGCTGGTAGATTTGCCGTTATTTTGACCATTGTGGTTTTATCCTATTATGCGGTCATTAGCGGCTGGGTGCTGCATTTCATGACTCAGTTTTTGATATCTATTTTCAGTCCTCCAGAAATTGCGACGACTAAAACGAACTTTGCTGCATTGATGTCGAATGGCTGGTTGCAGTTGATGCTGGCTAGTGCGCATTTGTTGATAACGGTGGTTGTCGTGGTCAAGGGCGTTCAGGAAGGGATCGAGCGTTGGATCAGTTATGCGATGCCTCTGTTCGTCGTTCTTGTTACTGTCTTACTTATCCGCTCATTCTCTTTGCCATCCACTCCGGAAGTTTTACGCTTTTTGTTCTATCCGGATTTTTCAAAATTGACTTTGTCTTCGATGAATCATGCTCTGGGGCACGTCCTGTTCACACTTTCTGTGGGGTTTGGTACGATGGTAACCTTCGGTTCCTACATGCGTGACGAGGATCATCCGCCAACTGCTGGTTTTCGCGTGACGATCGTTGATACGGTGATCTCACTTATTGCTGTGGTCATGATTTTTCCAGTGGCCTTCCAAGCGACGAATGTGCCGTTAACAGACCCCGCGTTGCTATTTGAGGTCTTGCCGGGTTACCTGTTAGGAATGCCGGGTGGGGCTTTATTTGGATTGGTGTTTTTTGTCTGTCTTTATTTGGCGGCATTGAACGCCAGTATTGGACTGCTTGAAGTCGTTGTTTCTAATTGGGTGGATGTCCAGAAAAATATGGAACGAGGGCGTGCGACTTGGTTTTCAGGAATCTTTGCTCTCTCTTTGACTGTTTTACCGGCATTGTCGAGTTCTGTATTTAAAGATGTGCGTATTGCAGGACGTTCATTGATAGAGTCTTTGGATTCTTTACTCATCAACTGGTTTTTGCCTGTGGTCGCTTTGTTAGTTCTATTGGCTTACAATCGGGGAACCACAGAGAAAGAAAAAGAACAAAGCTTTGTGGATCGGCATAAATTCGTCAGCTATACGATGTACCCACATTGGGTTTTTATTCTTAAGTGGATTGCGCCAGGAGTTATCCTTGTTGGTTTACTAATGCAGATCATTGGAACTCTGTCTTAGAAATTCATACCGATAATAACGAGCAGATCGTACACGTCTCCGGCGATATACTTATCAAGCTTTTCTGTTCCGTCCACATAGGATTTGTTTTCGTCGGTAAACTCGACGTAATGATAAATCCCTTGAAGACCCAAGAAGGCTTTTTTACGCATTAATGGAATCTCTAATCCCGCACCCAGGCTGAAACCCATCGCGGAATCACGACTGTAACCATCAAGATCTGCAATGGTATAGGTGCGATAAAACTGTCCAATACCACCCAAGAAATAAGGGCTGATATCCGCAAGACCGCGAGTCATGTTTTGTGTACTAAGATAATATTTCAAATCAAAAGTCATGGCCGACATTGATAAATTGCCCGTGTACTTTTTTGCACCATCATTCGTTGTGAACTTCACGGCGTGATCACCTGTTTTAAAGCCGACCGACATCGCCAGGCGAAGATCAAAGAAATATGTAATATAAAAACCAAAAGAAGGTGCCCCTTGGTAGGTTTCAGCAAAGTTGCCAGTGAATCCTCGCGTACCTGCCGCTAGACCTAAAGTGAAGAAACGCCCGTTTTTAAAAAAGTTGATATCTGCTTCTTCGTCGGATTCTTCATCGAACTCACTATAGTCAGTGAAGGGGTCGTAGGCCTCATCTGGATCTGATTGCGCCAGAAGATAAGATTTGTGATCAGATTGTGCGTGAGCCAAGTTGTGAAATGAAAAGCTGAGAGCTAAAATAAACGCCCCAAGACTCAACTTAAAATATTTAACGGCGGTTTTCACTAGATCCCCCTTCTTATATTATCGAATGAAAAGGGGGAAAACTTAAAAGAAACTGTCAAATTATTGAGAAAAATTACTGAAATGCCTTTTAAAGGTAGAATTGGCGACGGCTTGTGTCTCTTTTTGAGTCTGTTCTAAGTTACGATGGTTATCTTTGAGGATAAATCTATTTAATTTTTCCAATTACTTGAGACTCTTTTTAGGAGTCTATCAGACTTATAAATTTGCCGCTTAACCAGTTCTACGCTCGTTAAATAGCATAAAATAATCCCAATGAGCATGACAAAGAAGTCTCTGTTTGGGGCGGTAAATCCTAGGTCTTCTGCAAATGGAGAAAACGGCAAAAGAACACCCAGGATAATTATTGAAAGTGATGAAAGAATTAAAAAGCCACTAGGACGACTTTTAAAGACGCTGCTACGAGTCCGTATGACAAAGATAACAAGCACTTGGGTTGCTAGAGATTCAATGAACCAACCTGTACGAAAAAGCATTGGATCTGCATTAAAAATTTTTATCAAAATATAAAATGTCAGAAAATCAAATAGGGAACTCAAAAGGCCGAGGATCCACATAAAATGATGGATAAAAGGATTATAAGGTTGATAATTATAAATCCAGTAACCTCACCACTATAAGCAGAAATGGTACTGGCTAAGATTAAAATGATTGTGAGTGGATTAAAAAGTCGAGTGCCAATTTGTCGAAGTAAATGCCGAGGTGGAGTCTTTAGAGTGTTAGGTCCAAAGGACCTCAATCTCATTTTACTATCTTCGGTGGAAAGGCCTTTTTCTGAGGAGCGCAGTTCGACAAATAACTGTGTCTTGGGAAGATTCCAAAAAAATGTTTTTTTTGAATTAAAAAGTTGCGCCAAAGCCTGCCCCTGAATGAATTATACAAGGGCAAACCTATGGAACAATGAATTAGAGTATGTGATTTAGCAGCAGAAGCTCTTTAGGTCGTACGCAATTAAAAAGGTTGGCTTTAGAGCGGTTCGTTCAATGCTTTCTCAATAGATTTTGTAATGGCACTAGAAGAAGGTTTCGTAATCGAACTCCATCTTTCCACCACTTCACCTTGGCGATTGATTAAAAACTTTTCGAAATTCCAGGTGACGTCTTTAAATAAAAGGCCAGGTTTACTTTCTGTAAGGAATTTATAAACAGGCTGTTTGTCTTTCCCCGTGACAGGGGCTTTATCGAATAAGGGGAAAGTGATCCCGTACTCTTTTTCTGCAAAGGATTGGACGGCGCTATTATCAGCAGTTTCTTGTTTGAAGTCATTTGACGGAAAGCCCAAGACAACAAATCCTTTAGGCCCATATTTTTGTTGCAGTTCTTCGAGTTCTTTGAGTTGCGGAGTGAAGCCACACTGAGAAGCGGTGTTGACGACTAGAACCACTTTTCCTCGGTAAGTCGAAAAGTTCACTTTTTTTCCAGCAATATTGTTGGCTGAAAGTTCAAAGAAGTTTTTTGCAGTAGAACTAGTAGATGCATAGGCTGACGAGGTCATAAGAGCGAATAGAAAGAAAAGAACGATGCGCATATCTTCCTCCGAAATCGAATTTTAAGCAGTTCAGCAGGGATTCTCAAGGAAAACAAGAGCCGGATTTTTGGATGCAGTGCGCGGCTTTGACTTTGAGATTCCTAGATTTTCTAATCCTTAGGAGTATTTAGAGTCTTTTTACAAAGAGAGTATCAGTACAATGGAAATGGGGAGTCCGGTCATAATAATTTCTGCCTTTGGCCGTGGTCATTGGTTGGCCGCAGCATTAGTTCAAGAGGGTATAAAGACCACTCTTGTCGATGTGACTGCAAAATTAGGTGTCTGGCCAGTTGAAGACGCCATCGGTCCATTTGGTTTTTTTCGTACGGATGGGCTGGCGGAGACAAAGCTTGAACGGCTCTATGCTGAAGATGCATTTCAAGAGTGCTCAAATGGTTTTACGATATGGGCCCAGGAAGGACCTCTGGAATTCAAGGGCCCATTGACAAAGTTTAAGATTGAGAAGTTGTCTCTTTCTTCTCATGTACGCGAGTTTTTTTTAGGAGAGACAAGTTCGAAGCAAAGTCGAGCGCTTTATAAAAACATAGAGACTTTATCCTTTGATCAATCTTGGCTACTCCACTTATCGCATCAGTTGGCCAGTACGACTTATGCCTCCAATGCCCTTGGTGCGAGTGTTGGCGATTCTTTACCTTTGTTCTCTTCATTTTTACTGCGCCAGCCTTCTCGCAATAGTTTGGAAAGATCCTTTGAGTGGTTAAAATCCAAAGGTGTCGATGTTCTTCAGCCCCATCAAATCGTGGATGCTTCGTTCGGGAGCGGAAAAGTGATCACTGGCTTGGAGTTATCGGGCGAAAATCAAGGTTTGTTCCGCTTGGACCAAATTGTTTGGATGTTGAGCAGTGAGGAGTCTTATTTTTTGAACGAGCGCTTGGCTCGATATTTTTACCCAGAGGGGCCACTGGAGCCGGATTGGTGTTGGGTTCGCTACCGCTTGAGTTTGCAGGGGTGTTTTGAACGTGATCATTTGCCATTACACACTGTTGTTATACAAGATATACAGTCACCTTGGGTTCACGAAAATTTGATGGTTTTGCAGAGAACTTCATTGGCTGATCAGTTTGATGTGTGGATACGTATTCCTAACGTCCAGAGGTTCAATAAAGACTACCTGACTACGAGAAGTGAGTTGATCAAGAAGAATTTATCAGGGCGAATGCCTCTATCGGCACCGGAAATTTTAAGTTTTCCGCAGGAGTATTACTACACCTACGCTCAACTAGGTCCTTCTCGGTTTCCAGTTTTTTCCAATATGCAGAGCTCTCGTCGAGGCAAGTCTTTGTATCGTAATTTGTATTTAGATGGGCCTGAAATTTGGGCCAACTATTCCTATGGAGTGTTCTATGACCAGCATGAGCTTATTCGATCGCGAATATCTTCATGGTGGAAGGAAAAACTTCTTAAAGAACAAAAGGAAAATAGAAGGGAACAAAAGACGTGATTGAACGTTATACCCGCCCTGAAATGGGGCTTTTGTGGCATTCCGATTATCGTTTTGGCAAGATGATGGAAGTGGAAATTGCAGTGGCCCAGGTCCAGGCGGAACTGGGCGTGATTCCTAAAGCAGCAGCAAAAGCGATCGCGCAAAAATCTTCTTTTAGTTTAAAACGTATTGCTGAGATTGAAAAAGAGACCAAACACGATGTCATCGCCTTTGTAACGAACCTTGCGGAAAATGTAGGGCCACACGGTAAGTACATCCATTATGGTCTCACTTCCTCAGACGTTCTCGATACCGCGTTTAGTCTCCAAGTGCGTGAGGCCGGAGAGGTCCTGATGCGTTCTGTGCAGGGACTTGAGAAGTCCTTGCGTGTTTTGATAAAGAAACACTCAGACACTCTCTGTGCGGGACGGACGCACGGGATGTATGCAGAGCCGACGACTTTTGGTTTTAAAATGGCTGGGTTTCTGGCTGAAACCATGCGCAACAAGAAACGAATCAAAACGGCCCTTGATGGAATGATGATTTGTAAAATGAGTGGGGCTGTGGGGACTTATTCCAGTCAGTCGGTTCGAGTGGAATCCGCAGTGGCAAAAAAATTGAAGCTCAAGCCAGAAACCATTGCAACTCAAGTGATTCCACGGGATCGACATGCTGAATTGTTAAATTCCTTGGCTGTGTTGGGAACGGGACTAGAGCGATTGGCTATCGAACTTCGGCATCTGCAGCGAAGTGATGTGGCTGAAGTGACAGAAGGTTTTACGAAGGGGCAAAAAGGTTCTTCGGCAATGCCTCACAAGAAAAATCCGATCAGTGCAGAGAATATTTCAGGTCTGTCTCGTCTTTTGCGCAGTTATGCCATTGCGGGGATGGAGAATGTGGCACTATGGCATGAACGTGATATTAGTCACTCATCTGTAGAACGTGTGATTTTTCCTGATGCCTTTATCGTTGCTGATTATGCTTTGCATAGAATGGCTATATTGTTGGATGGTCTTGAAGTAGATAAAAAGCGCATGCAAGAGAATATTGACAGTTCTCAAGGACAGATTTTTAGTTCTCATGTATTGTTGGCGCTTGTACAAAAAGGCATGAAAAGAGAAGAGGCTTACAGTCTTGTGCAGCGTCTGTGCCATTCTTTGGGGACTGGAGAGCATCTTAAAGACAAGTTGATGCTGGATGAACAAACTAGTCAATTGCTGAGAAAGCAGGAGATTGATGAAATCTTCGCTGGAAAAAAGCATAAGAAAAATATTAAAGACATTTTAAAAAGAGTAGCACCATGACCCGTTGGAAGTTCCTTGAAGAAGGTGATGTGATCGATGTGGTGGCTCCTGGTTATCCATCTCAAGATCATGAAATACAGGCCGCCCATGATTTTTTAACCAAATGGAAATTGCAGCCCCGCATTCCGCGGGGGCTTGTGAAGCCTCATTTTTTGCACGCACATGAAGATGAGTCTCGTTTTGCTTTTTTGCGTGCAGCTATTGAATCGACAGACTCCCGCGTGATTTGGTGTTTGCGGGGTGGGTACGGAAGCAATCGTCTAGTTCCGATGCTATCTCAGCTCAAAAAGCCTAAGCATCCTAAATTGTTAATTGGAATTAGTGACATTACATCGTTGCATACTTTTTTTATTCAAGAGTGGGGATGGTCGACATTGCATGCTCCTTTGTTAGATCGTTTGGGGCGTGGCTTGATAGCGCCGAGATTTGAGAAAGAGCTTCATCAGTTGCTTTTCGGGACACAAAAAAGCATTGAGTTCAAAAAATTGAAACCTTTGAATGACGCAGCTAAAAAAATGAGTCCTCTCAAATCAAAGATTGTCGGCGGGAATATGACAGTTCTTCAGTCTACACTCGGAACGCCTTGGCAAGTGGACTGTCGAAAGTCGTTACTTTTTGTTGAAGATATTGGTGAACGGGGCTACAGAATCGATCGCATGTTCGAGCAATTTCGTCAGGCAGGGCTTTTTAAGCATTGTCACGGCGTCATTCTTGGGGATTTTGTGGGAGGCGAAGAACCTTCTACGAAAAAAAACAATTTTGCCTTGGTTTTTAAACGCTGGGCTCAAGATTTGAATATTCCTTTCCTACAAGGTTTAGAGGCGGGGCATGCGACTATTCAAAGACCTGTCCCTTTGAACACTCCTTGCGTTTTGAGTGTCGACGAAGGCAAAGGGCACTTGCTAATTGAATCCGGAGGACGGTTTTAATGAAATATTCGGTTTTGGAAAAAAATTTGATCAAACAACTAGAAGAGGGGATTCGTGATACCACTCCGGGTGTGATGGTACGTGCCTATCAAGGGGGGCGAGTCATTTGTGACGTCGCTGTCGGAAATACCTACGCCTATTATGATGTCGCAAGTCTGACTAAAGTTGTTTTTACTGTTCAGGCGATGATGTATGCCTTTGAACTTGGCAAGTGGAATTTCAATACCAAAGTGTCAGAAGTTTTGAGCTGGTTTCCACATGCGGAGACTAAAATCACGGACCTATTGACTCACAGTTCAGGTCTGCCTTGGTGGTTGCCTTTATACCAAGAAATTAACATGAGTCTTTCACCTGATCAGCGCCGTGAGCAACTGCGCGAGATGTTGAAAGGTATGAAAACAGATAACTACGAGAGTGCTGTTTATTCGGATGTCGGTTTTTTAGTGTTGGGCTTTATTCTCGAAGCGCTCTTTGATCGTCCGCTCTTGGATGTCTGGTCCGATATAAAAAATAAATTCTATCTTGGAACGACTTTAGAGTTTCATCCCAACAATCAAGCCCCACACAGGTTGAGTTTATATGCTCCTACGGAGGAGTGTCCGGTCCGTAAAAAACTAGTGCAAGGGAAGGTGCATGACTTGAATGCCTGGTCCTTAGGAGGAGTTTCAACACATGCTGGATTGTTCGGCAGTGTTGACGATATGGGGTGGTTCTCTTTGCACCTCCGATCTCAGTTGTTAGGGATTGCTCGCTATACTATTCGCCAGAAGACAGCCCAAGCCTTTGCTCGCCGAGCATTGCCAGAAGGACGCGGAGATTGGGCGATGGGATACATGATGCCAACCCCAGGTTCTGCAAGTTGTGGGACCTATTTTTCCTTGGATTCAATAGGGCACACAGGTTTCACAGGGACTTCTATTTGGTTTGATCCGCGAATGGATATGGCGGTGGTGATCCTTTCAAATCGAGTTCTTTATGGGGCTGATAATAAAGCTTTTGGCAAATTGCGCCCAGAAATACATAATTGGATTGTCGAGCATTTTAGACGCAGCGGTGTTTAGAAAAAAATATTGATGGAGTACCTATGAATTTAAAACAAGGAAGTCATATTCATTTAATGGGAATCTGTGGCACCGCGATGGCGTCGCTGGCCGGTCTGTTAAAGGACCGAGGGTATAAAATTACTGGCAGTGATTCCAATCCCTATCCACCAATGTCGACGCAGTTGGAAAATCTTGGGATATCGATCATGAAAGGCTATAAAGCCGAAAACTTGCATCCCAAACCCGACTTTGTGATTGTTGGAAATGTTATTTCTGCCAACAATGAAGAAGCTCAAGAGTTGATGAAGCTCAATATCCCCTATACGTCTTTACCAAAAGCGATGGGAGAATTTATCATTGGTGAGCGCGAAAGCGTGGTGATTTCCGGAACGCATGGAAAAACGACAACGACGTCGATGATGTCCTGGGTCGCGGAAAATGCCGGGGTAAAGCCGGGATTTTTGATCGGTGGAATTCCAAAGAACTTTTCTCAGTCATTTAAAAATCCAGAGGGAAATTTCTTTGTCATTGAAGGCGATGAGTATGACACGGCCTTTTTTGATAAAGTGCCCAAGTTTGTGCATTACAAGCCGAAGCATGTGATTTTAACGTCTGTCGAATTTGACCATGCCGATATTTATAAAGATTTGCAGGCCGTAAAAGACTCTTTTGCAAAGTTGATGCATTTGATTCCCGAGGACGGCACCTTGTTGGCTTGTGCAGAAGATGCAAATGTCATGGAGCTTCGTCAACTTGCAAAGTGTAAGAATTCTTTCACTTACGGTTTTCATCAAAACGCGGATTTCAGAGCTAAAGTTCTTTTTCAAAATGAAAAAGGTCTTGGTTTTGAGGTGCATCACCACGGCGAGATTTTGGGTCCCTATGCGATGCAGATCACAGGTGATTACAACATTCTAAATGCCACTGCAGTTGTGGCGATGTCGAAGTGTTTAGGTTTTTCTGAAAACCGCATTCAAATTGCCTTGGAATCATTTGAGGGCGTGAAGCGTCGTCAGGAAGTTTTAGGCGAACCTAATGGAATTTTAGTCATCGAAGATTTTGCCCATCATCCGACGGCTGTGCGTGAAACTGTGAAGGGCATTCAGAAAAAGTACCCTGGACGTAAGGTGTTTTCTGTTTTTGAACCCAGAAGTGCTACGTCTCGACGTAAAGTCTTTCAGAAAGACTATGTTGAGGCCTTTAAAGGTTCTCATGAAGTCTTGTTAGCAAAGGCATACGATCAATCAAAAATTGAAGAAGATCAGAGGTTTTCTTCAGGAGAGTTGATTCAGGATTTACGTCAAGCTCATGTCACCGCGGAAGATTTTGATTCCGCTGATCAGATCGTGGCAGCCTTGAAAAGTCGCTCCAAAAAGGGAGACGTTATTTTGATCATGAGTAACGGCGGCTTTGATGGTATTTACGGCAAGCTGATGACAGCTTTAGAGCAGTAGAAACAATTTTATACGGCGTATAAATTAAAATAAGGGCTCCATCTCATGGGGCCCTTATTTCATTCGACGATGCGACGCATTTTTAAGTGAAATGCAGCAGCGGCTTCGTTAACGTTTCGACCTTATGTCAAATCAAACGCCACTCATGAAACAGTTCTGGGACATTAAATCGGTCCACCAAGATAAAATCCTCCTTTTTCGCATGGGGGATTTCTTTGAAATGTTCTTCGATGACGCTGTCAAAGCCGCTCCAGTTTTGGGAATCGCACTGACGCAAAGAAATAAGAAATCACAGGATGAGACCCCAATGTGTGGTGTTCCTCATCACTCGATTGCTGGGCCCATTAATAAACTTTTAGCAGCTGGCTACAAGGTCGCGATCTGTGATCAACTTGAAGATCCAAAGATGGCTAAAGGAATCGTGAAGCGTGGAGTGACCCGAGTTCTAACGCCTGGAATGGTTTACGACTCTGACACTTTGGATGGTACCAAGCCGCACTATTTGGTGAGTTTGGATAAAGATTCTATTAGTTTCTTGGATACGACGACCGGTGAAGCTTTTTTCTTCCTTTCACAGCAAACGAGCGAGTTGCTACGCTTCCTTCATGTCTTGCCAGTGGCTGAGATCGTCGTTGCAAAAGATGATGAAGCTTTACTAGCTGGGCTTGATGGAATCTTGACCAGTCATCACGAAGAAGTCTGCGATTCTCTTCATCCCTTGCTGAAAAACGGTGCGCCGTTATCTGCTGCTCGTTTGATTTCTTATGTGAAAAATCTTTCTGGGGAAGAATCTCTGCAAACTCTTTCGCCTTTTGTTGAGCGAGATCTTGAGCATCGCCTCGATATTTCTGGGACTGTGCTTCGCCATCTAGAAGTCTTTTCTACTTATAAGGGTGAAGGACCAGGCAGTTTGTTTCACGCCATCAATCGCACGCAAACTTCTGCTGGAAGTCGCTTGTTGCGCCAATGGTTGAGTTTTCCTTTGCGCGATTTGAAGTCTATCGAAGCTCGTTTGAACTCAGTTGAGTTTTGGCGTCATCACGTTTTAGAGCTCAAACGTGTCAGACAAATTTTGGGTCAAATGGGAGACATCGAAAGACGTTTGGGTAAGATCTCTCAACCTCAGTGCAATGGACGTGATCTACTCGCATTGGCTGGCAGTATTCATGCAGGCATTAGCGCTCTTGAAGTGTTGGTCCATGCCTCTGGTGGGACGGCTAATTTCGAACCTTTGCGTGAGCTGGCTTATAAAATCGAACGTACTATCGTCGAAGATCCACCTTTAGCGACGAAACAAGGTTATTTGATTCGTTCCGGTGTTTCAGCGGAGTTGGATGAGTTGATTGAACTCTCAACTCACTCTCAGGCTTTGGTTGCACGTATGGAGGCGGAAGAAAAAGAAAAGACGGGTATTTCCAGTCTGAAGATTCGCTACAATAACGTCTTCGGTTATTACATCGAAATCACTAACACACATAAAGATAAAGCCCCTGCGCACTATCAAAGAAAACAGACTTTGACGAATGCGGAACGATATTGCACTGAAGAACTGGTCGAGCTTGAAAGAAAAGTTTTAAGCGCCAATACAAAGCGTGCAGATCTGGAGTTTGAATTCTTTGAAAACTTGCGTAAGTCTATTTTATCACAATGTCCTGCTTTGTTATCGTTGGCGCATGAATGCAGTGAAGTTGACGTTGTTTCGGCTTTAGCTTGGTTGAGTTTAGAAGAAAAATACTCCCGTCCTCAATTCAGTGAGAACAACGCATTGAAATTAAAAGCCAGCCGTCACCCTGTTGTTGAGCAGACGGTGAAGAAAAACTTTGTTGCTAATGATATCGAGTTGCGTCCCCACTCTTGTTTGTTGCTTACTGGACCGAATATGGCCGGTAAGTCGACTTTGATGAGACAAGTGGCTTTGATTGCTATCATGGCGCAAATGGGATCTTTTGTTCCCTGTGACGAAGCGGTTTTACCAATTTTTGATGCGATTTTCACCCGTATCGGAGCGAGCGATCAGTTGTCCGAAGGTCTTTCGACTTTCATGGTTGAGATGACAGAGACTTCTGCGATGTTGAAAAATGCGACGCAAAACTCTTTGGTTATTTTAGATGAAGTAGGGCGCGGGACGAGCACTTTTGATGGCATGTGTTTAGCTCAAGCCATTTTGGAACATCTTTTGAGTGAGGTGAATTCATTAACATTCTTTGCGACTCACTATCACGAGCTGACGTCTTTAGATGAAAGCTTCGGCAAGATTGTGAATGCTCACATGACAGTTGCCGAGCGTGGTGGCGAAATTCGCTTTTTGCACACTTTAGCACGTGGACCTGCACTGAAATCATACGGGGTGCAAGTGGCTGAATTGGCCGGCCTTCCACAGTCCGTTACCAAACGCGCGAAAGGTTTATTGCGCGATATGGAAGCTAATAAAATTAAAGCTTCCAGCCAACTTTCATTGTTGGATCAGTTGGCTGTTGAGCCGGTGGAGCTGGAAAGTATTTCTTCTCCGTTAGATGAAAAAATCAAAAGCCTCGTTGATGAAGTGGAAAAATATCCATTGATGCAAATGAGTCCTCTTGAAGCTATGAATCAGATTGCGAAGTGGAAAGAGATCGTGGCGAGTGCCGGACAGGATGCCTAATCTATGGCACAAAAATCCTTTCTTTCGACGGCGCAATGGGAGAAAGCTAGCGAAGTTTTGATGCCGCCATTAATGACACCTGACGGAGATGTTCGTCAGGTGTTTTGTTTTTCAAGCGATAATTTTTCTTCATGGCTTGGAACTCGTTTGGAAGAGCGGTTTAAATCTTTTAGCGACTGGGAGTCCTGTCATCCCATTATTCTGGGCTCGTGGGCGCGTGGTGAGTTGAGTCCTAAATCCGATATCGACGTTCTTTTTTGTGGCGATGAAAAAAAAGTAAAAGCTTTTGTCGATTTTTTGCAGGAGCAGGGACTGAAGCTGCGTTACCGCATGCCTCAAAATCCTGAGGACTGGACAGAGAATGTCGAGGCGTTTGATATTTTGGCATTGCTTAAAGGAAAGCCTTGGACCTCTTTTGGAGCGCAAAAGCTTTTCGAACAGCAGAAGAAAATTTGGGCAAAGAAAAAATATTATCGTCGTATTCTCTTGAAGGCACTGAAAGAGGAACGAAATCAACGGGCGAAACGCTATGATTCTATAACAAATTATCTAGAGCCAAATATAAAATATGGCCCTGGTGGAATGCGCGATTTAGAGCAGGGCCTGCAAGTTTACGAACTCTTCGCAGAGAAATTCACGAACCCTGGTCATGCTTTGAATGTTCTTAAATATTATCGGGATTATTTTTTGAGTTTAAGGCAGAAGCTTCATCTTGAAGGACTTGGTGATATTCTTTCTAGTTCTTCGCAGTTTGATCTTGCAACGTGGATGGGCTTTAAAACTCATAAAGATTTTATGCGTGATTTACAGCGCGGACTTTCGCGAGTGCATTTTTACTCAGACTGGATTGTGGCAGTTGCCGAATCTTCAGAAAAGGAATTAAAAGACGTTGATTCTGAAGTGTTTGCCAAACTTGAAGGTATCACCTCTGTGTTACATAAGAATTCCAGTGTCTTGGTTCAAAAGAAGGTCCGTGAAAATTTAGACAACCTTTTGCCAGAGGAAAAATTGGTTTCGATGGCAAAAAGGCGGGGACAGATCTTGGCTGAGATTCTGGATGTTCAAGCCTCTGATGATTTTCTGATGAGTGTTTTTCGCTCGCGCCTGATTGATAAATTAGTACCTGAAATGCGTCGCTTAGTGGGCTACGTTCAACACGACCAGTACCATCGCTTTACAGCGGATTCCCACATCTTGCAGGCTTGTCGTGAAGTGAAACGTGTATTTAAAAAGCCCTCGGAGTTGGGTCCTTTAAAAAAACTGCATAAGGATTTTTCTGCAGAAGACTGGCGTATACTTTCTTGGACTTGTCTTTACCATGATTTGGCAAAAGGTCTAGATCACGGTGAAGATCATTCTAAGTTTGGTGTTGCGATCGTGGAAAAGGATTTCAAAGCTTTTCATCTTAATAAACAATTCACGCAAGAAGTGTCTTGGATGGTGCAAAATCATCTAGAGCTTTCTCAGGCTGCATTCCGAAAGAATCCACGCGATCCTAAGGTGTGGCAGGAATTACGTGACAAAGGTGTCGAAGGTGTTCGGTTGCGACGCTTGGCCTTGTTTACGGCCATTGATATTCGTGCGACCAATCCAGAAGCTTGGAATGATTGGAAGGCAAAGCTTTTGAGCGAGTTGGTTGCGAACTTGGAATCTAAAAGGGCACAAAATTATTTTGAGTTTCATGCTCTTCGACTCCAAAAAAAGTTGAATGTTCCCTTGGAGACTCTTGAAGCTTTAGGTCCTGTATTGTTGGAAAGCATTCCGGCTAAGGAATTAGTACAAGATCTAAAGAAGATCGAATCCAGTACGACACCTTTAAAGCCTTGGGTTTATAAAAATCGTAAAGGCGAGATCTGGGTTCGTTTTTATGACAAAACGGATCGTACGGGATTGCTTAGTGAATACGTGGGACAATTGTACTCTTTGGGATTGGGTGTGCGCCATGCCTCTATTCAGACCCTTCCATCAGTGGGAGTTTATGACTGGTTTCAGGTAAGCAGCACCAAAACAGTTCAACAACTGGGGCGCTTGTTTGAAAATTCTCAATTCACTCCGAAGCCTGCACCGCAGGTCAAATTTGATGAAATTTCTTTAGTGAGTGCAGATAAAAAGGAGTGGGTGATCAGCTTTAAGGGAGCAGATCAAAATGGACTTCTTGCTTCTGCTGCAAAAGCTTTGAGTGATTTGAACTGCAGTGTTAAGTCTGCAAGCGTACATACTTGGGGACGACAAATTGATGATGTCTTTACAGTTGTTGCTGGCGAAGATCTTGAAAAGTTGATGTCGGACCTTAAGCACCGTTACGGTTTGTAATACTAGACGTCTTCACTCATAGAAAGGCATTTGACTCCGTACGCGACAATGTGGTCGCGGACTTCCACCCGCACGATCTGGCCCGTAAAAGAAATCCATTTTTCGGGTTTGTCGCCGATCACACCCTCAATAATGTCATTCATGGCAAAAAAGTTTTCTAATGTTTCAGGCATTTCTTTTATTAAAAGACCGAACTGATTATAGTTCAAGGTCTCTAGGGACCGTTGCGAACCGCCTTTAAGTCCTGCTATGACTGGCATACGCCCATTAAAACGGACTGCGATTCGCCCAAGAGGGTCGCGAGGGTAAAGGACTTCTTTGTTTTGAGAAAGTCTGGGAACTGAAATGATTCTTTTGTTATTGCAATCGTACGCACTCAGCAATCCACCATAGACACATCCTGAGTCGACGTTCACTCTGTTTGGACGAATCTCCGGATTTAGAACAGGAGTGTGTCCATGAACGACGAGTTTTCCCCAATCTTCAGTCGAATTCAAAAAAGGATTGCGCGTCCATAAGCAGACTTCGCGATCGACAGTTGGATCTAGTTCGTTGAGTTGTTTCTTTGCGGGAACACCTGCGTGAACAAAAAAATGATGTTCCGTTTGGTGAAAGACTTTAAGTTGGTGCAAAAAATCCAAGTGCTCTCTTGGGATCAAGAAAGCCCCGTTGTCGTCATAGTAGTTCGATAAAGTGGCTGTTCCACCGTTTAAAACAAACAATCCCGCACCGACAGATTCAGGCCTCTCTAAAAAATCTAAGAACATGGCTTCGTGATTACCCATCAGAGTGACCACTTCACATTTTTGTTGCAGCTGCAGAATCTGATCAATCACTCCTCGGGAATTGGGGCCCCGATCGACATAGTCACCTAGAAAAACCACAAGAGTATTCTTATTTATATCGATTTTGCTCAGCAGACTGGACAGTTCTGAGGAGCATCCATGAATGTCACCGATAGCATAGATGGGGCGATCTTCTTGGGAATTAAGAGGGGCATTTTTCATCTGCTGCCAGTATATTGATTTTAATCCACTGAAGCTTCTTGATTTTGTCATTTGGAAAAGAACCTCGACTGAAGTCAAGGAACTTCATTTAACGGACCGAATATACTTTCTGTGCGTTTGTATTTTTTCTAAGATTATTAAATTAGGAGTGTTCATGAAAAAGACTCTGGAAAAGATGAATCCACTTTATGTTCAGTCGTGGAAAAATGGAATGAGCTTACCAGGTCCAGAACCCGCAACTTTTTTTTTCGTTAGTGCTATTAATGAACAAGATGGTTCGCTTTTGAAATTAAAAGTGGAGTCCTCAGATGTTAATGATGCAATTGAAAGAAGCTATTTTCAAATTGCCAAAAAATATAAAGTACATCCAGAGGATATTGATATCACCTCTGTTTACGATATGAATGATAGTATCGTTTGGACTGGTAAATCTCTAATAACCTTAATTCATAAGGACAAAGATAAGCGCAGTCTAATATCAAGGCGTTCTTTTCTTGCGTCATTGGGTTTTTCAAGTATTGCTCTTCTCTTAGGTAGAATCTCGTCAGTTAGTGCAGCAAACACGACGGTGAACTTAGCGGGCACAGCAAGTAGTTTTCTTCCAGGAAATATTGATGAAGTGTTTAGCTCTTTTGCATACACAGGTAATGGTACAACTCAAAACATAGTTAATGGGATTAATTTATCCGGAACTGGGGGATTCGTTCTATTAAAAGGGCGAAAGACTCGGACTGCCGCACCAGCCGGTAATTATAATGAACCAACTATCGTTGACACTGTTCGTGGACGGAATCTTATTTTGCGGACAAATTTAACAAATGCTGCTTCGGACTATCCGAATGCTATTACATCCTTTAATAGCAATGGATTTTCATTAGGTGATGTCACTTATAATGGAACTAATGAACCCTACATATCATGGACCTTCGCCAGAGCGGCAAAATTTTTAGATATAGTTACTTATGTTGGTGACGGTACAACAGGTCGCGTTTTGAATCACTCTCTTGGCATTTCGCCCGGGATGATACTAATAAAAAAAACCAATGGTGTCGGTTCGTGGATTTTACTACATCGTTCTTTTGGCTTTTACGGATCGATAGCAGGCTATGATTTGATTCTCAATAGTACATCTAGTGGATCCAGCTGGTACAATTACCCGGACAGCGTTACTCCAACGGCAACCCAATTTCGAGTTGGGGTAACAACACATCAGCCTTCAGATAATACAAATCAAACTGGGGCGTCCTATGTCGCATATCTTTTTGCGCATGACTCAAGCGCCACCGGAATTATTCAGTGTGGAGTCTATTCTGGTACAGGCACGGACGCTCCACCTCAAATTAATCTTGGATGGGAACCTCAATTTATTCTATTGAAAAATGTGAGTGCAAACTCAAACTGGGAGATTTTTGATAGTCTTCGCGGAATTGCTGAATCTGGAAATAACCCAGTGCTTCTACCAAATACGAGTGATGCAGAAATTGTGAACGAACCAAGAATTCACGTGCACGCTACTGGATTCTATCCAGATAATACCACCTCAACTTACGAAAACATCAGCGGTAATAAATATATTTACATGGCTATTCGGCGACCAACCTATGTACCACTGTCTGGAACACAAGTGTATAACGTGAGCTATCACCCAACGACTGCCAGAGTAGATACGGGAATTTATACAGATATGATGATTTTCCGAACTCATCAATACGCATCGGGGGAGAGTTGGTTTATTTTTGATAGATTACGTGGTGGTCATCTTCGTCTTCTTTTGGACACAGCTGATTCCGAAAGTAGTGGCTATTTACCAAGTTATTTAAATTTTGATTTTGGTTATCAGACGGGAGCCTTCAATAAAGGGAGTGGTTTTGCGAGTGGAACTTATGTGGGGTGGGGTTTTAAGAGAGCCCATGGCTTTTTTGATGTTGTCACTTACACAGGTAACGGAACTACTGTTGGAAACTGTTCCCACTCGTTAGGTGTTAGCCCAGAATTGATTATTATAAAATCTAGATCCACATCAGGAGAATGGGGTGTTTGGCATTCTGCATTTCCAACATCAAATATTCCTCGGTTAATTATTAATTCTAATAGTGCCCTCGTGACTCCAGCAGCTTCATTCGGCGGAGGAAGCACTTCGTTTAGTATTCAGCAGAATGGTAGTGCTCACTTTAATGCTACGGGTGTGAAATATGTCGCGTATTTATTTGCTAGCAAAAGTGGAGTTAGTAAGGTTGGAAGTTATACTGGAGATGGAATTAGCGGCAGAGTTATTAATTGCGGTTTTACAACGGGTGCAAGATTTATTTTGATAAAAAGAACTGACAGTGTTGGAAATTGGTTTTTGTGGGATACCTCTCGCGGTATTAGTGCAGGAAACGATCCTTATTTAAGTCTGAACCTACAGGCTATGGAAGTGTCGGGTGATGATTCTATCGACCTAGAAAATTCTGGTTTCATCGTCAATCAAAATACAAATACAAATATTAATGTAAGTGGGGCGAACTATATTTTTATGGCAATAGCGTAGATTTGTAGGGGGCTAGTATCGGCGTGAGATCAAACATACCCCGATACTACATACTTTTTTCTTGGAGTCTGAGTTGTAAAAATGGGAGGTCACTCCAACGAGGTTGCCTAAAGTCTCTAGAGAGAGAATATGATTCATTAGATACGGAGGGTATTTAGGAGTCTAGATATCCTCCGTATCAGTTCAAACCTAAATAGAAAGAAACCTATAAACCTTCTTTTAAAATTAATACTTTATCGTCACTTGGCATTTCGCTGGGACTTTTAGTGCGGAAATCTGTGGGTTGTAGTTTTCTGGATAGCTGCTAACGAGGATGAGATTTACTTCGCCACCAAATGTTCCCTCTGGAATAGGTCCCGCTGTTACCACATCAATAGATCTAAATTGAACTAAAAAGCTATCGAAGGAAAGTGAGTTTGCATTATCGGGAGATAGCTCTAGAACTGTTCCACTTTTAGCCTCTTTTAACGAATAAGACTCAGTCATTAGGGTTTCTTTTAAAGGACCACCACGATGATTCATTAAATCCTCGGCAGTGATGACTCTTAAAGACATCTCGGCTTTTAATTCAGATGATGATTGGGATAGTTTAAAGCTCGTGATTTCTTTAACCTCATTCAACCCCACTTGAAGTGATGACGCGGCAATAGGTTTGCAATCATAATTGATTGAAGACGGATTCTGAGCCCAGGAAAAGCTTGCTATAAGTGTTATGGCGATAATGGGTGAAAAGATTTTCATCGGTTTTTCCTTTAACGATTGTTGTATTTTTATAATGCTAAAAGCTTCGATATAACACCGCGATTCAATTGTCTTATCTAAATTTCAGAGATGTCTAAAGGAATGACATTTTTGATTGTCACAGGCCAACTTAGATCTGCTAATAATTAGTTTTTTTTCATTTGCAGAGGTCAATGGGATCTTTCTAAAATAAGTGGGTCGGCTGTGGATAAGTCCCTTTAAACGGGAT
>CAYSKF010000017.1:0-76410 GCA_964431515.1 uncultured Bdellovibrio sp. | reverse complement strand
TAAGCCTGCCGCCAGACTAGATCTAAACCTAACGAGGTCTAAATAGTGCTTTTAGGTAGCCTCTATGGCTTATGCAGACAGTTTCACCTGCGACAGGTCGTTTTAGTTCAATTTTTTCGCCGTAATTCGTTCGTACACCGCAAAGGCCATGAGAATCGCAACCACCAACTTGCGCCACCGTTGCATACTCAGTGCATGTATTTGCATCGTCCAAAACTACGGCAGGATTTTTTGCAAAATAGAAGATAGGAAAAGAAGCCGCAATCATCACTGCGGTTAAAAAGGCGGTCCGCAGGAAGGAATAAAACTTCTCAATAAATGATTGAGGTTGGTTCGGGTATCTGTAAGTTTCAACTTTCTGGCAGCAAAGTCCTGTGTTTTTCATGATGGGATATTGTAAGAAAAAAATAAATATAGTCTAATTAATATCTTGATTAGAGAAATTTTGCAATGATGAGACAAAAAATGACACTATCGATTAGATTTACCTGTGGACTTACTCCCTCTTAAGCAGGACCACCTACCCAGCTGCTATTTCCCTTGATACTTTTTCGGAGCCATCATCTTCAATATTCTCTCACCCTCGGCAGCCATCCCCGCACTACATATCATCCAGCCCGAGATAGGGGATGGAGGATATGGACACCTTTCGAATTCAATGAGGCATTTTTAAACTTAAGTAGGGTTAATAATAAACACGTTTATATGTTGTGTTTTTTATATTTATTCAGATAATTATTGTGGTGAGTGTGGGGTTTATATGATTTCAAATTTTCTACTATTACTAATATCAATAATAATCGTTGGAAATGCTCACGCAAAGAATTTTCCAGAATTTGACGATGCAATTACTTCGTATCTTCCGGTTCAGAAGATCACACTGGATGAGCAACAGGCGCAGAACTACACTCGAAAAGGAGGCGATCAGATTTTTGTTGCCAAATCAGATTCGGAAATAAGGAAGCATATAAAAAGTTGGAATGTGACTTCAGAATATAATTACATACAAGAAATGCATTTAAATAGTCAGATTTCCGAGGAATTGGCTTCTCAAGGAATATTCTTATTCGAAATTAGGAGTGGCGACAAATGCCATGCCTGCGGTCCGAAGACATGGATTTTAGATTCGAGAAAACCTACACCGTCTATCACTGAATTGTCACTAAGTGGAAAATGGGGAATGGTTGATAAGGATATAAGAATTAAAAAAACAAAAGGTAGTATATACCTCGCCCAAACAGGTGGAGACATGCACCAAGGATATATTTCGACGTATGTGAGTTTAGATGCCTATTCTTTAAATCACCGAACTAGCCGATCGATATACCTAAAAAAATATAGTACTGATAGTCCTGTTGGAACGAATGATGGTCACGCAGGGTGGGATCATAAAATAGAATTTTTAAATGATGGTATTCGAATTCTAACAGTTGCCAATATAAACTCCTGTGTGGAGCAAAACGTTTTTGAAAGAATTATCTCAGCAGTTTCAAACTCTTGTACCAATAATAGTGTTAGTGAGTTTGAGGATTTGATTTTTTATGCTAATGAGTGAAGTCTATTTTGGAGTTAACCCCTAAAAACAGCACCACCCACCCAGCGGTTGTAGCCCTTGATACTTTTCGAATCCATCATCTTCAATTTCGTCTCACCCTCGTCAACCGGTTCCCGCACTCCATGCCCGTAGGGCATCGTCACGGTTACCCAGGCATCAGCCTTGTTGTAAATGGAAGGTTGATGAAAAAGACCCATCTGGCTTCGTTGTCAGGTGAATTTTATCATATGTGGAGACTGGTGCTTTCATAAGGAGGACGTTGTTTCTCACAAGTCCTCCGTTTATTCCAAATTAAAGAGCCTTCCATTGCAAAGGCTTTACGTCTTCATTTTGGCAAAATCGGACTGTGTATGGCTCCTTGCTTTTTATCACTTCGCCAGATTTGATTTGTTTTGCATATTTTTTAATTAGCTCTTGTTTCTTTTTTAGTCCGGCAGCAGTCAGTTCTTCTTGGGTATACGGAATTTTCTCTTGGTGTCCGCAGCTACCAAAGTAATATTTCAGGCATCTACCATTCTTTTGTTTTTTGGATAGAGATTCTTGATGGTTTTTTACTTCCTCATCAATAGATGCAATAGTTCGCGATAGAGGTTCTTTCCATTCAACTCTTTGGAAAATGTTGTTAGACGAATATGTTTCAATTCGATATGGGTTGTCACTTTCTCTAGCGACTAAGTCTTGTTTTGCTTTCGCTTCCAAATCAAATCGGGGTCAGGAACAGTTCAAGAAATGTGGGGGGGCAAAAATTTGCATTTAAAACTCAAGGTAAAATTAATTATTACCGAAAATAAGTAAGAGGTGAGTCGATGAAATCATTGCTATTTTGCTTAATATTAATAGGAATTTCTTCTAAGTCTTATGCCAATGTCTATGGGTTAGTGTTTGGGTTTGATATAAAGGATTTTGAGCCTGTTCTAATAATGGACTGTAGACAATTTAAAGATCCTAATGATGGTAAAAAAGAATTAGAAAAAGCTGTTCAATTTCTGGAATCATCAGGTGTTAAATGTACTAAGAACTCAGATCTTGTCGATTGGACCTGCGGTAACAAGAGTAAAGTTTTTTCTGCAACTCTCTTAAGGGATCTTAAGAAGTGTAAAGATAAACCCGCTAACGATGCGAAAAAGTTGAAGCTATTAGTTGGTGGATAGTGTTTTATAGGGGCAACTCCATATCTAAGTTAGAATCGAAGTTAATTTAGTTCTCAAAATCAACATTATGTTGTAAACCCTGCCTAAAACACGTCTAAGATTGAAAGTCCCTATCGGGCATGCTGCCTTCCATGAGGATGCAGCGTGCAAGCCAACTAACAGAAGAAGTTCAAGAACTCACTCGACAATATCACGCCTAAGTCAGTTCAGTCAGAAAACCCTGGCCCAAATCCATTAAGTCTAGCGAGAGCCCCCCGGGGGCCCTGGCGTTCATTGAATCATAAGATTTACAGCCAAAAGCTCGCTTGCCCTGTGGGCCTAACATCATGGGGACGTGCCGTTTAGTAGTAACGAACATCTTAAGAGAAAAATGGCACATCTGCGACAAATTGGCTTCCCGATGCTTAAACCTACGGCATAATCCTATCCGCGATGGAACCAAGGTGGCCGGCCGTCATGAACAGAAATACGCAAAGAGAACAACAACACACTTCTTCCTATCGCCACCAACCCTCCCTGTCTGAGCAGGTGAGTAGCGCACCTGCGAACCCGCACTCCATGCCCGTAGGGCATCGTCACGGTTACCCAGGGATCAAGCTACTCGAACTTGGGATTATCTCAATCTGAAACGTGCCTATTTATGTCATGCAAGGATGGAAACCTAACTCTAAGACAAGGTCCGCGAAATTTCTCGTTGGCCCCAAATAGAGGAGTAAAGAATGATCTTCATTTTTGCACTATTAACTTCGCTGCAAGTTCACGCTTATGAAACAGGATCAGCGCCTTTTTGCGTGATGGATAATTACGGAAACACGACCTGTCACTATTACACGCTGGAATCTTGCCTGCGGGCGGCAAAAAACCACTACGGTACCGCTACTTGTGTAAAAAAATAGAGAGTACTTTCGGAGGATGAGTGCGTCGCTTGAGCGCACTTGTCTTTGAGTGAGGGTCTTCCTCGTGTACGAAAATTCGAGATAGTTCAAAAATGGTGGAAAAATGAAATATATATTTATGGCCTTTCTCTTTGCTTCGGTTCCTGCTTTCGCGGATCTTAAAAAAATCAAAGAAGAAAGAATACTCTACCTGATTAATGCAATGGAATTTGGAAACGAAGAGGCGGAGGATGAGCTAAAGCGCGTTGCTCCGGAAGAATATGAAAAAGTAAAGCGCGACTTCGCAACGGGCGCGGTTAAGTTGCATAGGTTTCCAGCTCCGGCAAAGTCAAAGGTCATGCGTTGGCCAGCTGCAAACACCGCGGAAAATAGAAGAAAAGTAAAAAGGGACATCCAAATGCTTAAGGCTTCAGACCCGAAAAGATTTGAGAATTTTATCCTGGAACCACTTGGTGAGGATGAGTTTCCGTCATTCAGTTTTCCTTGATATCAGTGAAAACAGCTTCTCTTTATTAGTCACACCACATTTTAGGAATTGCGATGAGCACCAGATTTACCCGTCGTTTGCATATTATTTTGTTGAAAAAAAAGTTCAGATTATTTTTCGTTAGCAATAGCTTTGATCATTTCGGATGATTTAGTTGAGCACGCCAGAGTTAATGTAAACATTTTTTTCGACTCGCCTATAATAATCTGTTTTGTATTGAACCAAGATACCATCCATCCTGCGCCCGGTATCGCACTCTTTTCCGTGGCACATATGATGTCTTCTGAAAAAAATGAACTTCCTGCATAACACCTTATTATCACTCCGATATAGTCCTGCTTCGTGATCTTTGAATACCCAGCTGTTTTTACAGCATCACATTCCCAACGAGTATTTGGAATCTTTAAAGTGATGGTCTTCTTCTGATCCGAGCTTACATCTTTTGAATCCAGTAATCTTTCGTTTATATCACTTACAGCTATGGTTAGAAGCTCATATCCAAATGATTTTTGTGAAATGAGAGAAGAGAATGCCAGGAGAGCAATTTTTAATGAAATCATTTTCATGCCTTATTTTTCCCCGAAGGTCCTTTTTGGTCCATATGTAGACTTAGGTGGTCTAATTATTTTGTTTTCTTAGACCTTCTTTAAATCCGCGGTTGTAGCCGTCTTTAAAATTAGTTTCTCCAATTTTTGGAAGTGGGCAAAGAGGAGGGAGCGGTGGTAAACACGAGAACTTTCCGTCACAAATTCCTTCTTTATATCCTTCTTGGTAACCTTCGCAGAAGTCTTCAGATCCGAAAGATTTGTTTGGACTTAGCATAGAAAAAATCATTATTGTTATTAGAAATAAAACATTTTTGCGCATAAATACTCCATTTGATTTACCTTTTATATCGGTGAAATTAAGGAAAACTAAAGGTTGTTTTCTTTGAATTGAAAAACAGTCTTGGATTCTTTTCCTCGTCGCAGAAGGGTATGTTCACTATTTGTGCCCCTGCGTTCATTTGACGCTCTGGTCTGACCGCAGAAGGTCTTTGAAGGTTGTTTCCGCTTTAGAACCGAGTTAGCATTTTTTGGGAAATATCCCAAATTTATATAACGGGCGGAAATATGACTTCTCTTGGCTACTTTCTTAAAGTCTATCTGACGGGCTCTGTTTTAACCTTGTGTCTGTGCTTTATTGGAATTCTTATTGAGAAGTGGAGATATTCAAAAATCCAAACTGTTCAGGAACGATTAAAAAGAATAGGTTTTTTTTACGATTATCGCAACGGTTGTTTGGTTCCATATAGTGATTCAGTATTTAATGAATATGAGACGGAAATGAAAGAAGGTGCCCAAGAATGGTTTAAAGATATTATTCTTCTTGGGGTACTCTCTTTCATTGGTCTTCTAGTGCTAGCCTTCAATCTACGTAAAAGCCTAGCGTCGTATTTCAAACTTCAAAGAGGTGGTTTAGGGATTTTAGCGGATGAATCTGTAACTTTGACGGATTCTGATATTGTTGTTTGTGTTGATAGAATTGATTGGAGCAAGCATGAAGATAAATTAAACTAATCTATCCACACGTTTCGCGTTCATTTTCCGTTCTTATGCACTTCTCTTTTCACCTCGACTCATTATCCAGAACGACAAACCAGCCAATACTAAAGGGACATGCATCGACAAGTAGATCCCCATTTGGTACCAAAATTCTCCTCCTGAATTAAATTCGATGACTAGCCTGTATGAGGTGAATCCGATCAGCGGTAGCAGGAGGTACTTCATTTTAAGGCTCAAACCATAGACAGCTAAGTGGAGCAATGCCATGAAAAAGAGAAATAAGAATGGCGAACTCAAATCAAGTAATAACGGCAATAGCAGGTACATGCAGCCTAGTAGAAGGCAATAAATCCAAGTTACAGAAAGGACAAGGTTATTTATGATCTTCATTTTATCCTCAAAACTCTCATCGGTCATTGGAGGTTAGGTTGAGCGATTTGGATTATTTGCCCTCATTTACAATTAATGATGGCGCTGAAGTTTTTCGCATTTTCATGTATTGTTTGAACGGCTTTTCATTCACCAGTTTTCCGTAGCAAGACTTGGAAACGAGTATTCTATCTTTTGGTTCTAAGTAAAGGGAGTGGTAGCGGTATTCCTGGGTATCTAAATCTATTAAAAAATAGGTTTCGGTGTCTCTTGCCCTTAGGAGAAAAGTTGATTTTCCGCTGGGCTCATGATCGAACAGGCCTACGTTTGTGCTTTCCTTGGTAAGGAGGGAAATAGCAGTGCATTGGGTGGCATTCAATTTAGATTTTAGTTCACAGCGCCAGAGGTATGGAGCACCCTCGGTTGATTGTACCTTTTTCTTGTCCTTGAGGGTATAGGTGTTTGAGCAGCTTACGTCGCCGAAGTACAGTGTAACCGAGGCGGCACTTGCAAATGAAGTGGTGGTTAAAACCCCCAAAACAATCCCCCAAATTGAAAATCTTCTCATAGGCCTATCTCCTTTAGTTTTTGTGCTACTTAAAACCTCTGTGCTTGTATTCTTTCTTATTTCCACGTCAAAGCCTGACATGTCCAAAAATGAGACATGTCAGGTATTGGCATGTAAAAGGTGGATAATCAGATAGAGGGTAGAGGCATTGTTGGTAATTTTAACCAGGGGGAGATGTGGACACAGTTCTTACGATCATTTTTGGAATCTGGGTTTTCATGGCTATGCCCGCTGTTTTCATTTTTGGCATGATTGGCTTTTGGATTCTGGGGCCATGGGGGGCTTTCTTTGGTGTTTTGATTGGGTTGGCCCTAAGCTCATCGAGGGCAACCCAAGAGAGTTGCGATTGTTCAGATGAAAAAACAAGAAACTGCCTGTAGTCTAGGTGACCCTATGTTGATGATGGTGGTAAAATATTGCATGGCAAAGAGCACAGATTTTGAATTTTTTGGAAAAAATTGGCGATGGGGGATGGGTGAAGCTTATAAGGCTTGGCTGGAGAACAACACTGGTATTTCAATCTTATCGCTTCCTGAGAAGGATATTTCTAAAATCTCTTGATGATTTTAGAATGTTTCTAGAATTCTATTTGAGCGATAAAAACACAAGTATTCTAATTCTTGACAATGCAAATGAATTTTCAGTGATCTTAGCGCCTGAACACTTACGGGCAGGCAGAGGCAAAGCCGGTGATCATTTTTTGAAATTTCGAGATGATAATAAAGGAGCAGTTTCGAGATTCCAATTTTTCGGAGTATGCACCTTTCAAAGAGTAAATGGGCAGATCGGAAAATCTTCAATGAGAAAGTTGTAAGGCGTGATCAAAGCAGTGATATTGGTTAGACGTATGTTTTTTAAAGGTCTCTTAACGATACTCACCATCTCAATTGGGAAAGGCGTATTTGCTGCAGAAAAGTGTGAGGACTATCTTTTCACTGTGCAAAAACAAGGTAACTACGGTGCTGTTAACTCAAAAGGCAATTTGAAAATTCCTTTCCGTTTTCAGTATCTAAATACTTGTGATGATGAGCTTTTGGGCGCAAGTGAAGATGGTAAGAAATTTGGTTATGTGAATAAAAAAGGAAAAATAGTAATTCAGCCTATTTTTAAAGAGGTTGGTTGCTTTGATGGAGGTCTTGCCGTTGTGAAAGGGGGGAACGAAAAATATTTTCTAATAAATAAAAAAGGCGAAGTAGTTAGCGATAAGTTTGAAGCAATTGTTGAAAAGAGTGAAGGCTATTATACAGCTTTGAAGGCCAATAGAATTATATATCTCGATAAAAATGGAGCTGAGGCATGCGTCTCTCCTTCAGAGGCCACCAAAGAGGAGCTTTTGCACTCGTCTGCTGATCGTCGAGCAGATAGGTTTGCAGTGTTAGAACGTTATTCCTTCCGTGGTAAGTACGCAATTTTTAGAAGAAATAAAAAATTCGGATTCATAAATAAAAAATGTGAAATTAAAATAAAAGAAAAGTATTACGATGCTTCAGGTTTTAATTCAGATGGCTTCGCGGTTGCCTCAATTTCAAAATGGCAAGATGGTATTATTGATATTAATGAAAAATTCATGCTGAAGCCAGACTATTATAAAATTCGAGATTTAAATGGAAAAATATTTGAAATAGATGAGTATTATGATCGCCAATATAGTCTCTATGATGTGGGTAAAAATAAATATCTCGTAAAAAAAGCACCAGACAATTTTAAGTGTTCGAATGAAATTTGCATTGGGAAAAATGGAAGTGGTCGACTAAGTGCTTTTAATCTGAATCTAGAAGAGCTTTTTAAATATCCAGAAGATGCGCGCTCCGCTGCAAATTTCAGAGATGGGTATTCTGCCTATTTTGTTCCTGAATATAAACCTGAGACAGATGTAATTGCTTCGAAAGTTGGCTTAGTTGATTTTGCTGGAAATGTAATCCTAAAGGCGGATCACCTTCGAACTCGTGGCGATATCTATTTAAAATGTGGAGTAATCTATATAGATCAAAATGGCAAAGTTCAACTTTTAAACAAAGAAGGTAAGCCGATTTGGACGCCATGGAAATAATTAATATGCTCTGGCCCTGAACAAATGGACACGAAATTATGCAGCGGTTGGTTGTTTAGCTTCAAAATCTTTTAGTTATTGATAATCAATTGAAGAGAGCAGTCTTTTGCGATTGTTCCAAACCTCGATGTACTCAAAAATTGCGGACTTTGCATCGGGAGCTTCCCCCCCCCTCTCTTAAACGAGACGCCCTAGTTAGACTCTAAAAAGTGGTGACCTATCCCCTCTGAATAAGCGAGAGACTTTGTGAGAATCATCGCAAGAGATTTGCGATTGTTCAGATGAATAAACAAGAACCTGACTGTGGTCTAGGTGACCCTATGTTGATGATGCTGGTAGAATATTGCATGGCAAAGGGTACAGATTTTGAAATTTTGGAAAAAATAGGCGATGGCGGGATGGGTGAAGTCTATAAGGCTCGTCTCTTTAATGACTTTGGATTTGAAAAAATCATCGCCGCAAAAAAAATTCATGCGTCTGGCTCCGATAGAACTATTATGCGCGAGGCACAAATCCTCTCCAAGCTAAGTCATCCTAATATATGTAGTGTTTTTGATCTGAAAGAGCATGATGGAAATGTCTACATGTTGATGGAGTTTATTGATGGCCAAAGTTTGAGTGAAGTTCAGGGACTTGCTCTCCAAAAAGGCTATAGGTTCTCGGATCAGTTTTTAGGTTTGCTTGCTTTTGAGGTGCTAAAGGGACTCGAGTGCGCACACTCTAGTAACGATCAAAAGGTCCCGGTGATCCATAGAGATATCTCTCCGCAAAACGTAATGATAAGTTTATCGGGCGAAGTTAAGATCCTGGATTTTGGTGTCGCAAGGCTTGAGAAAACGGCTGCTGATAACACCCAAAAAGCATGCTATGGAAAGCTGCGATACTGTGCCCCGGAGATACTAAGAGGGGCAGAGTATGATCAAGGTGCCGATCTTTATGCGTTGGGAATTCTTCTTTTTGAACTGTGTACTGGAGTCAAAGTTTTTGAAGGTTTGACTGAAAGTCAGATAATCGCTCAAAAAATGAACCATGATTTAGACTACTCGATCATCGCAAAGTGTGGCCGGTCTGCAGAGTTTAAGAATTTCATTGAAAAACTTACGTCATCTGAAGTCAACAAGAGGTTTAAAAGTGCGAAAGAGGCGATTGAATACCTAACTACGAAGAGTCTTCTTGGAACGACAGATGTTGCGCGGGAAGTGATTAGTGCTGAAGTCGCCCAGCTCAAAAATTCCGGGATAGAGAGAACAAAGACTGTTCAGGTTCCGATTGTGGCGAAGCCATCTGCTCAAATGAGATCTTTTGCTCTGGCCGGGGTGTTTTTAACAATACTGGTTGCGATTGGTATTTTTTATAAAATAAAAAGCCCAAATAAAGCCGTGCAAATCAAACCAATGGAGATCAAAGTTATTTCAGAGGGAACGCTTACGACCTTGAGTCTTCCGCCGGACGATGGACGTGTTGCAGTTGGGGGCGAACTTGGATTTACGATGTTTGAGTTTAACTGCCTCAGTGCTATGAACTCTATTCTTTCATTTCCGTCATTAACTATTGATCCAGAAATTGAAAGAAAACTAAAGTTTTACAATATGTTGCGAAGCCCAAAAGAGTTTCTGATCATTGCGATAAATGATTATTCCAATAAGGAGACGTCACTTAGTCTTTTAAAGAAAAGTTGCCTGTACCAAGGGGCCTTCAAATCAGGTGTAACATTTTATGAAGATATTAATGAGGTGATGAAAAAAAAGAAAGACGTCCAATTCCAATCATTCAAAGACTTAGTGGAGACAATTTCGAAAAGCACCATTTTTACAAATCAAAAATATAACGACCTCTATAAAGCTGAAAATGAGCTTATTGTCGCAAAAGATCGTGAGAAGCTTGATGCACAGATTAAGGGCATTCGTGAGTTTCACATTACGAATTTCAAAGTCCTCTCGGTGCCAGAAGATATATTTCCAGAGACATTGAGTGAGTGTCGGACTCTTGCGGATATGTATTGGGCTAATGAAGCAATTAAGCTGCCTCCAAGGAAAGAGTTTATTCAGGACTTCAGAGTCGTTATTGTGCCATTTCCTATCGATGGTGAAATCATGAAAACGGGTCCCTCTTATATTGAATTTAGTGACAATCAGAAGGCTACCGACTCAATCTTTCGAAAGAAGGGCGTTTGTAGTTTTCAGAGAGTCAATGGGGAGGTTGTGGAGTCATCACTCCGCAAGCTGTAATCTATGCCGAAAAAATCAAATTCCGTAACCAAGTCCCAAAGGATTGATGCTCTAAGAAAGATTCTTGAGCGTTGGGGAAGACTCAATAAGCAGCAGATTGATCAACACGTGGCAGCTCAGCTGGATCTTGATGTCGACTTGATATCGCGCACACTCTATAGAGATCTTGAGGAACTTGTTAATAACCTAGAGGTGAGGGCCCACTATTTTTCCCGAGATGGGTCATTTATTGAGGAATATGACCCTGAGGTTCATAAAAACACACAGTGTGAATGGGCTCTTGTGGGAAGTGAAAGTCAAATCGTCGGCCAGGATGTTCTCAAAGCAAACGGTGCCCTGTTGTTGGCAAGTGAGCGCTTGGCTAAGTACATTAAAGTGGACTCAGGAAAAAGTAGTGTTGATTTCAAAATACTTCACCTTTTCTTTAATATTCCGAATCATTTCTTATGCCTTAAAATTGAGAAGGAAATGCTTCCGTTAACACTCGTTATAGGGCGGATTCCGCCTAATGTAACCAATTCACAAAGCTTATTTAATGACCTTGAGCGACAGTATGGAAAGCGCACTATAATGCTCGCTCTCCCGTATGCAAGTATTAGCTCTTTTAAGCCGGGATCACAGCAGATGGGGCATTCATCACTGACTTTTACTGTGAATGACCGAAATTCAGAGGTTGAAGATATTCTGGTTCGAGATCTAAATTCGAAAAATAAAACCTTCACCTGCAAACTCTCACAGATTGAATCTGACATCCTTCGTAAAAAAGGTATTGAGACGGTAGATAAGACTTTGACTGAAGGTTGGAACCACCTTGGCAAGTCAGATTTAAACATCAAAAAGATAGAAGTTTCTGGAAGTACAACAATCCAAAGTCCGAGTTTAATATTTGTCAGTGAAATGGTGCCGGTGTTGGTTTTGTAGTTGGTGAAGGCGGTTGTCCCAAGATTCTGTGATTCAGGTGGCGTTTGCTTGGTAACATAATTTCTTATTTCATTGCGAACATGGCCCTCGTCAACCATCCCCGCATTCCATATCCTCCGTCCTAGTGAAAGGGCATAGGGAATATCACTGAAGGTTTTTTAGGTCTCTAAAGAGACCATATTTGGTTTATACCAGCCAGTATCATGGCGACAATAGGCGAGTTTTTCCTTGGTTTGATTGAGTAAAGTTTACGATGTTTGTATGTTGATACAAGACTGTCTGACGGGGGTAAGTTTGAGTGCGACTACTTCAAGTCTAACGTCCGTATAACTAAATATTTATTTGTTCCGAAAAGTCTAAATATGAACAATATCAATTATCGTATCGTAAACCGTTCTAAATTAGACTCAGTTACAAAACATCTTTTTAATTCATTTAAAGATCATTTTATTTTTAATGGTTGGATTGCAGTAGATGATAAGCATCCAGATAAGATTTCAATTTCTACGAATTTTATCACGGAATTAACCGATGATCTGTATGAGTTAAATAGAGAAATATCACCAACTGAAGAAACCTTTGAGCAATTCGAACAGTTAACCGTGCAGCTTAGTGTACTGAGGGGATTGCTCAAACCTTCAAAGAAATGTGTATACATAAACCAAAAGGGTCTAATTGAGATTGGTAGATCGCAATTAACTATTAGCTTATTAGTGGATGATCGAGATACGACATCAGGTTCTGAATTAGCATCGGTGAACGAAATATTAAACGCCGACCTAGATCCACTCCTCATCAGTGTAGGACTAGAGATTTTAGGTTCAGCTAGAACGACACATGCGCAATTAAGAGCGGTAAGAAAATTAAAAACATTGCGGAAAATAGATTTAATTGCAGAGTCTGCCATAAAATTATCGCAATCGGTGGAAAGGCTCACGGTTTCTGATGTATCGCGAGTGTATCCGATTTTAAAACAGAAAGCTCAAAGTAATAACGGCGTTTTTGAGCTAACTGCTAAAATTGTTGATGAAAATTCACGTGAGCATATAGTTGATCCCGCAAGAATTGACTTAAAAGAAAAGGTTGTGAAGCTAGATAATTTTAACTTTCTACCAATTGAGGAGAATGTCGGAACTGTATTCGATCGCATTAAAGAGAATGAAGTCTTAATGAGTGATGAAGTAGTCTCTCACCTAGCAGATCCAATTAAAATATTTGGTGAGGGGTTTGATCCAAATATAGTTGATTTGTCAGAATATAGTAGTCGAGTCCTCGGATTTGAGGAAATAAAAATAGAAAAAATTATCGATTCTGGATCTGGAATACAGTGGTATAAAAATGACGATGACAGGCTCTACTTCACCGCCAGAAATATTAATGGTGAAACGGTGTCGGTTCCTGTGGATGATCCAGTTAAGTTAAAATTCATCGCGACGGAATTTGCAGAAAAGCTGAAAAATCTAGACGAAGAAGAGCCACCAAGTACAGTTGATGTTGGTGGTTATAAAATTCCTGTGAATGAAGGGAATACAAAAAAAATTAAAGAAGTTTGTGATGAGTTGTTTGCCGAAAAGACTGCGCAAATTAAAGATAAGATGCTAGGTGAGAAGCGTAAAGCTGCAATTATTAAGGAAAAGGATTTGCCTGGCCAGGCAGTTACTACTTTATCTTATACAGAAGTTTCGGAATCTGAAATCGCGCCACTTTTGAATGGAAAGCTAGATCCCCATCAATATGATGGCGTTTCATGGCTGAATGCGCACTTTAAAAACGAGAAAGGTGGTGTTTTACTAGCCGATGACATGGGTCTTGGTAAGACTCTTCAGATTCTTACGTTTTTATCATTAGTGAGTAAGGACGAAAAAAATCAAATTGGTGGTAAGTTTCAAAGACCTGTACTAATTGTTGCTCCTAAGATTTTACTTGAAAATTGGAAAAAAGAATCCCAAAAGTTTATGAAATCAAACTTTTTTGATAATGTTTTAGTTTTTCATGATAAGAAGGTGCATGGTTTTTTAGATGAAATGAATCATGTTAAGTTAGAAATTATCTCCCGTTTCAATATAATTCTAACAACATATACAACCTTTGCCTCATATCAGCAAAGCTTACTTAAGGTTCCATTTTCAGTAGCTATTTTTGATGAAAGCCAAGCTATAAAAAATCCAGATACAGCATCGGCAAGAGCTGCGCGTGGATTGAAAGATGCCTATACAATTTGTTGCACTGGAACACCAGTTGAGAATAGTTACCTTGACCTATGGGCGCAAATTGATGCGGCGAATAGAAAGCCAGCTCATCCAATGGGTCGGAAAAAAGACTATTCGAGTGGTGTGAATTCAAATGTTGACGTTAAGCAGATTAAAAGTTTTTTGGGATATCCAGAAAAGGGCGGAATCGTTAAACGTCGTGAAAAGTCAATTTTAGTAGGGTTGCCAGAAAAGGTCATTCATCCATTATCACTTATTGAAATGACTAAAGAACAAGTAGCAATGCAAAAAGAGATTGTCTCAATCTATGGAAAGAAGAAGTTAAAGGTATTGCAACACCTGCAAGCGCTCTATCAACATCCGAGAATGTTGGAAGATACGGACATAGGGGCAACTTTGTCAGCATCTGCTGCCTCGTTAATTGGAGAAAGTCCTAAATTAAAATTAACTATGGACTTGGTTAACAACATCAAATTAAAGAATGAAAAAGTACTTGTTTTTACCTTGTGGTCGAAAATGCAACTTATCTTGCAAAAAGTATTTAGAGAAATATATGGTATTGATGTCAATATTATAAACGGTGAAACCAACGCAAGCACTCGTGAAGATCAAAAAGCACTAAATGTAATCGATAGATTTAGCCAAAAAGATGGATTTAATATTTTGATATTAAGTCCTCTCGCCGCAGGTGCTGGACTCAATATAACTGCGGCGAATAATGTTATTCATTACGGTCGTTGGTGGAATCCGGCAAAGGAAGATCAGGCAACCGATCGGGCTTATCGCAAAGGGCAAACTAAAGCTGTAAATGTCTATTATCCTACGCTAGATAAAAATGGTGATGAAGAAAGCTTTGACTTGAATTTGAGCCTCTTGGTTGAAAAGAAAAGAGAGTTAGCTTCTGATTTCTTAAGCATTAGTGGCCCTTCAGATTTAAGTAACGAAGAAGTTAATGAAGCGCTTAAAAAAGGACAAGAAAAATGAACGATTTTGGATTGATGTTAGGTGTTTCAGGCATCTTGATAATTTTAATTTTGTCATACTTCGCAATCCAAAAAATTCGATCAATTGCTGCTAAGGTAATCGAAGAGGCGAGAGTTGTTGTCAAGTCAATTGAAAACAACAAGCGGTTAAGCCCGTTATCTGATACCTCGGAAAATTTTATTTTTCTCAATGAAGCGGAATGGCTTCTAAAAAAGCCATGGCATAAATATTTTGCGGAAAGGTTCAATTCAAATATTGCAGCTAGTTATGCACCAAAAATAATTTCCTCTTTGACTGGCGTAGGTCTAATTTTTACGTTTCTGTTGTTAGCATTCTCTGTTCGTGAGATTGGTCAAGCAATTCAATCTGAAAACAAAGTTGTAGGCCATGGTAATTCGATTAGCAATGTCAATAAAGTTAAAATCGACTCATCTCAAACCTCGAGTCATAACATAGAAATGTTAGCTCCAGGAAAAACCCAACAAGAATTATTAGGAAATGCATTTCAAAAGATGCAATCGAAATTTATTGTTTCCATGGCTGGACTCTTAATGTCATTAATTCTAATTGGATTTGCTCAGATCTATAGAAATAGTAAATTGAAGATCCTTAGAGAAATGTTTGATCATGTGTCTGACTCTACGCCACTACAGTCGTCTTATCAAATGCGCTACTTAAGAGATTCTTCCCATCAGCTTAAATATTTGACTAAGTTGGATAATTTAGAGGTTAACCTCACTCAACTTAGTGGCGAGCTACTTTCGCGCATTAGCAATTCATTTAGTGCTGCGATTGGTGAAAAAATTGTAGTGATTGCAGAACAACAAAGATCTAGTCTTGAATCAATAAAAACCTCCTTAATTACCGCAGTCCAGGAGGCCATGAAAGATAATTCAAATGCTACGGTAGAAGCTCTCCGTGATTCAATGAAACAAATTGCAGATAAGATTGATGCAAAATCAAGTAACAATGTCGAGGCATTGATAGATAAAATTCAAGATATGCTTTCCGGTGGTACACGTAGCCATACAATTGAAATGGGTACAGCTATCAAAACCTTTAATTCTTCGATTGAAAATATGCAGGGTGTAGTTCAAGAGCTTTCCTCTTCGCTACAGAGTATTTCCTCTAGCGCAACTCAACAATCTAGTTTTCAGTCTAGTTTTATCCAATACGAAATTCCACGTGTATTTTCAAAGCTTGACCAGGTTGTCTCTGGAATTGAATCGCAAAATCGCCAAACAGTGGCGTCATTGCAAGAGCTACTTTCAAGCAACCATTCGAACAATATTTCGAATTTCGAAAATATTAAAACTACATTTGAAAACAGCGAAAGAAGAATTGCGGATTCAAGCGTTGCTGCTACCGAGAATATCAATAGCGTTAGTTTGCGTGCCGCCGAGTCTTTAGCGATAGCATCTGAGCAGGCAGGGCGACATTTAGCGGAAATTTCAGCTCGGTCAACAGAACAGTTAGCTCACAAAAATCAAGAACTTAGTGCTTCTGTTGAAAGTCAAATTCAACTTGCATCTGAACAGGCTAGAGTTCTTCTTGAAAATTACAGAGAAATTCAATCGGCCCAGCAGTCTTTAATTCAAACAATAGCAAATACTGTGGCGCAAGTTGGTAGTGCCCAAAGCGACGCCAACAGAATGCAGCTGCAACTTACATCGGCCGTTGGTGAGTTAAGAACTTTGAATGGAGTGGTTGATAGAACTTCTGAAGCATTAAATCGAATTCCAGTGGTCGTTGAGCAAACTTCCCATACGGTTAATGATTTATTGCAAAGACAGCATGCAAACATTCAATCGATCAATCATGCTTTAGAGGTAAAAAATAGAACTTGGGATGAGTCCACTGAGTTGTTTACTCGTAAATACAAAATCGCTTCTGATCAAATTGAGCAATCATATCACAACCTGGTTCAACAATTTAGTAGAGCTACAGACTTAAGTCAAAATATCAGTGACTTGTCTGATAACGTAAGTTCTTTGCGAGACGCAGTAACAAAGCAGCATAACAATGTCTAGTCACGACAATGAAGACGATATTTTTGGTCCAGCCTTAACCGACTTTATGTCGGGTGTTGCTGTTGTATTTTTATGCCTTGCCGTAGCTTACATTGTTATTGCAAAGAAAAAAGAAGCAGTAAATTCAGAGTTGATTAAGCAGTATAAAGAACAGATAGAGCTTACGAACAATCAGAAAGCTGAATTTCTTGAAGAGTTAAAGAGAATTCTTAAAATCGACAGTGATACAAATATAAATGATTTGTCTAATGAGTGCTTTGAAATTAAAACAGATGGTTTTAAAGTCACATTGCGATTCAAGAATATAAATACAAATATAAAATGTTCTGGTTTGGCGTTCGAGAATAAACTGTTTATTGCAAGTGCCCATGATAAAGAAGATAGATTTGTACAGGTTGCAAAGAAAGCGTGTGAATTTCAGAGAAGCAGAAGTACACCTAATAGAAACTTTTTTGATCGTATTGAACTTTTAGGTCATACTGACTGTAATGCATTTTCTCCGCGTGCTGCGTTAAAGAAGATTCCACCAGGATATGGATATGTCGATTGTCATGATATGACAGATTCTGCTGATTGCGGTAACCTTGGTTTGTCAGCACTACGCGCAAGACAGGTATTTTTATATTTAAGTTCTTCACTTGGAAATATGGATAAAGAATGTCTCAATAAATTTTATAAAGTTTCAGGCCGCGGAAGTTTTGAGCCTGTTGAGAAAAACTGTAAAGCTGATTCTAATAGAAGGGTTGAATTTGTCTTTTACATTCAACCTCCTGAATTCAAATCTGGTGGATAATGTCTAAAGCTTTGGAATCTGTTATTGCGAAGTTAAATGGTCTTTCCAGAAAAATGGATGAGAGGGCGGTGGACTGGAGTCTGCGCAATGACGCTCAAATAGTAAAAAATTCAGAATTTGAGGTCGAGCTAAAGACATTAAAGAACCAGTTATCAAGAGGCTCTCCAGTAGAGGTGTCGGGTTTCTTGCGAAAACAGATATTTTTAAATCCGAGCTTGTTATCTCCAAACGAGCTAAAAATATTTTTAGAATTCTCTGTTGATCGGTTTAAAAATTTAAAAAAGTACCTACTTAAAGGCTGGAGCGCCGATTCATCAACAAAAGGGGAATATTTCGTCTTAGTATCAGGCCTCGCTGAACAAGATGCACGTTTTGCTTGTCCTGAGTGGTTAGAAGATTGGAAAAATTTGCGAGATGGAGATACATTTATCAATTTTCTGAATTCCAGGGCTATTGATTTTGCCAAAGTAACTGCATCAGACTTGCCATCAGGCCAATTGCAACGCCTAATTTATACTTACGACATTTACAAAGCCAATTACCATCAAGATGAGTTTTTCCGATCGTTAGAAATGCTGAAAGGAAAGATCCCAATTATTTCCAGTATAGGAGAAATGACAAAAGATGTTAATATTTACAATGATATAGAAAATATTCTTTTGGTTTCAGCTGTATTGAACTGTCGGTTGGAAGCTAAAAGAAAATTTGAGCATTACGGTAAACTTGACGAGGTCATGAATCAGATCTTACTCAATCCGGCAGTGGGCGACCCACGTATGAACTCTGTAGATCCATTTTGGCGTCGTGTTTCGGGTTTTGCCAAAGAATCGTATCAAGACTGGTTGTTTGAGCTAAATCGTGAAGACTTTAAGTTTTTCTTCCATAAAGAAATCTTGGGCGAAGTTAATGATGATCGGGTAGATTTTTGGAGCAAGTATTTAGGGTCTATGAAGAGGGTGCAGATTGTACTAAGCCCAGAAATGCGCAGCACACTTTCAGCTCGATTCGGCCACAATGAAGAAGTCATGCGAACTATTAATCGAGCGAAATATTATTTAAGTAAAAGTGATTATTGCACGGCTATATTTTACTTCGAAAAGCATGTCTTTATTGAGAATCATAAGACAGGGGCGGCCTGCTATTATTTTTCACAATCTAACTTTAAAGAACTAGATGAGAAAGTTGCAAAAGGATTGGTTGATACATACGCAACATTTACAAACGCTCGAGATGAAAGTTGGCGTCATCATCCAAGACATGCTTGGATGAATCCTTTTAGTACGAAACTAGCATATTTAGGAATTTATGAAAACAAGAATTTTGTTGTTGATTCTTCACTTGAATTTAGTCGAGGACATGCGATCGAAACAAAATCACCAGAAAACACACCGTTGAATTTAGAAATTCATTTAAAACCTAGTGTTAGCGTTGCTATAGAGATAAACGGCTTTTTGAGTGAATTAAGTTATGCTGGAGCGGAAATTATTGATTATCGTCCGAGAAATGGGAGCTTATGGATTATTTACAATTCCAAGTTCGAAGTTATCATTAATAGAATGAAGTCAGCTGGGCATAGAGTTAGAGTTGCACGTGATGGCAGCCACGCAACGAACAAACGAAAAGCTTGGTGGGTTCAAAATAACGAATGAAATATATATTCGATGCTTCTAATAGAGTTACCCTCTTTTAAACAGGACCACCCACCCAGCAGTCGTTGCCCTTGATGCTTTTTCGGAGCCATCATCTTCATTTCGTCTCACACTCGTGAACCATTCTCGCACTCCATATCCTCCGTCCTCGAAAAGGGGATGGAGGATATCGTCACAAGCCAATTAAAGTCCTATTAGGCCTCTAGGGGGCGAAGGTTTTGAGAAGGGATATAATATTAGGGCTTGGGTTAAAGTGAGGAGAGGGGGTGCGAAAGTTTCAAGTGGAGCGAAGGGCAGAAGTAGCTTGAGAAAAAGTGGGGGAGAGTCACAGGCTAATTTCGTTTTAAGACCCACACCACATTTTGAAGTTCCTATGGGCACCAGATTTGCCCTCAATTCCTACAAAAAATGATATCGCATTCATTTCGCTATTGTTTTTTTTGCAATCGGCACTGATTTGGAACTTGTAATTTCCAGGCGCCCGGCATTCCATCATAATTTCCTTGCCACTAATATAAGGCAACAGTTCACAACGTATTCCAGACTCAGAGAGCCAAACTTGTTCAGAATAGCTAGGATTTAATGGTAGTTCATGCCTAGAAACTGCTGGTTTTTGAAAGGAAATATTTTGAGAAACAAATACCAAATAGGTTGAATTTTTCATTACCTTATCAGATTTAGATAGGTCTATTTCTGCAGATTTTGCAGATGCCACAATCGAAAGCATCAAAGTACTCACTAGTGCAATTATTTTTGACTTCATATTTTTTTACCCCAAAAAAATCTTGGTCACGATCCAAATCTAGAAAGAACGCCTATCGGCAAATCTCATTCCATTTTCCATTGATGCAAATATTCTTGCATCTCGGTTGAGCGATTGGCGCCCTACTGCCTGGCCCGCATTCAGGAGTGGCATATTTATCATCATTCTCATCCTCAGATGCGCCGACTAAAGCCTTTCCAACTCCTTCAAACGCCTGGATCAGAGCTTGATTCCGCTTCCTCTCAGCAACATCTTTCTCTTCTTGAATTCTTCGTTCTTCGGCGGCAAGCTCATTTTGTTTTATTCGTTCTCGTTCCTTGCGGCTTTCATCAGCCTCTATGTTGGCGGTGAGACTGCGCGAAGCTTCGCAGGATGGTTGATTCCCGAGAGAGCATCCTGTTAGATAGGCTTTTCCTGCGTCACTTAATGAGTTGTTTTTTACCTGAGAAATACCGAGTTCAAAACAGGCCTTGGCATTCTCCTGGTCGCAAAGCGGTTTTTGTATTGAAATAGCCGCCTCTAACATTCCATTTTTTCTTAGCTCCCGAGAGCTTGCTAGACAGTCATCTGCTGATTTAGTTTTTTTGGACGCGCAGTCCTGTATTTTTCCCAGCAGTGCGTATTTAGACTTTGAATCTGGATCGGTTTTGTTCTTTAAGTTCTCATAACCTTGTTTTGCTTCCTTAAGAGCCTCACAGCCTAAGGCAAAACCTTGATCGCATGATGACTTAAATCTTTCGATTGCGGTCAGGTAGTCTCCTTGCGCCATTGCGATATCGCCTTGCTTGACGCATTCAAATTGATTGGGGCATTCAGCATACGCGTGCTGGATCAAAAGCAATGATAAAAAAAAATCAGTAATATCCGCATACATTCTCTTCGGTAGAAGTGTAATAAAGATAAACAAAATAAGTTTGTAAGAATCGCCCGGAAATAAATGTTACCGAAGATGCCTCAAAACGAGATCCAGTTTTTCAGTCCCAGCCTCATTGCCCGTTAAATAATGTTACCGAACAGGCTAGCTTTAAGTCCTTAGAATTACAGGGAGGTGATTTAATGGAAGGGTCTAGTAAGTGGGATTATGTTCGAGTTATGAGCGAACGTTACCAGAATGGCTGTCGCAAAGAGAAACACCTCATTTTGGACGAGCTGGAAAAAAATTTAAAAGTTCACAGAAAAAGTGCGGTGAGGGCCTTGAACTCCATTAAAAATAAAAGGCTCAAGGAAACTCGTGGCCGTCGTCGAGTTTACAGTGAGTTCGTCATTCAACATCTGAAGAAATTGTGGTTAGAGATGGGGCAACTCTGCTCGCGTAGAATGAAGAAAGCACTACCTCGTTGGCTTCGTAATTACGATGCCCCGGAGGTCACAAAGCATCTCTTGATGCAGATGAGTAAATCGACGATAGACGCTTATTTGCGTCCTTATAAAGCCCAATACCGCCGTCACTGGAATAGCGGAACCAGAGCTGACAAGTACATCAAAACGATGATCCCCTTAAAGCCCCTAGACTATAATGTGACATCTATCGGGCATGTCGAGGCAGACACTGTTCATCCTGCGGTGGCAGCCTCAGTGGGGCCTATGCACTGACTTTAACAGTCACAGACGTTCTAACAAGCTGGACAGGGTGTCGCACGATGTGGGGAAAGTCTATGTTCGGGGTCACAGAGTGCATGAAAGACATCGAGAAACATTTACCCTTTAAGATCGTTGAAATCTGCACTGACAACGGCAATGAGTTCCTTAATCACAAGTTCGTGAGATATCTACAAGATTGGGAAGAAAAAGTGCCTCTTAAGCGAGGTCGCCCTTACCGCAAGAATGATCAGTGCTATGTAGAGCAAAAGAACTTTACTCATGTCAGAGAACTCTTTGGTTGGGATCGTATGGACAAGAAAGAACTCATCGAAGTAATGAATGATATTTATCGCAATGAGTGGTCTCTCTTGCAGAATCTATTTTACCCATCAATGAAGTTACAACATAAGCTTCGGGTTGGAGCAAAATATAAGAAGAAGTACTCAGAACCACAGACACCCTTAGAAAGGGTCCTAGCTTCTCCTTACCTTCGGTTGCAGCCGAAGGTAAGGAGAAGCTAAGACAACTCGAACAAACTATCGATCCATTTGAGTTTAAAAAAAGCATAGAAACTAAACTAAAGATCATCAACAAACTTCTTCAAAAAACCGAAGGAGTGCCAGCATGACACACAAACCCACAGACAAGTCCTTCGGTAACACTTATTTATCGGTCAATACGTCTTATAGCGGATCAAGTTGCCCCTGATTCAGAACACCCAAGGTCGTGAAGACAGAGGTATCAATTGTGTGCGGGTCTCACATTGATACTGTTCAACTTCTAAAAATTGCCGAGAACTTTTTCACAGGGGGAATTGGGTCTTTCCCGATTTGAGATCTTGCTTTTTTTCATGCCTCAAAATTCAATGAGGTGCCCTAGAATCAATGACGGGGGATATTCATGCGATCATATTCAAAGAAACACCTGCGCACCGCCGTGCTGTTTTTTGGGGTCATCCTTCAACTCGCTGCTTTCCAAAACTGCACCAACGGATTTCAATCACCACAGTCCGGAACACAGAACAACAACTCGACCACAACAACCTCCGCAACACCATCTACTCCCGATACTCCCGGCACTCCGTCATCGCCAGCTCTTCCTAGCCTCAGCCAACGGCGAACTCCTGCGGATTTTGGCGCGGTTGGGGATTGTGTCACCGATGACTCCGAGGCTCTGCAAAGGTTCTTTAACGTTGGGGGACTCCTGGCCGCACCCCGAGGTAGTTGCTATCGGGTCTCCCGCTCGATTAAAATCCCATCCAATATTGTCGTGGTCGGCGAAGGCAAAAAATCCCTGATAAAAATCATTCCGCCAGCGGGCACCCGCCCACCGATTGTTCCCGTCCTGGACCTGGCCGGATCTGGCTCGCGCTCCACCGCACGCATCACTCTTAAAAATTTTGCTGTAGATGGTGGATACGATGAAAATGCGAATCGTGGCACTGGGAATTTTGCAGAGCAGGCAATAAACAATGATGGCATGGCACCAGCCATTCTGGTGCAAAGCTCGGACTCCCTACTGGAAAATCTTTGGGTGTCGAACGCCTATGACAATGGCATTGGAGTCTACCAAACCGGCTGCAATGACAACGCCCTTTCCCAGTGCAACAACCAGCCCCGTCGAGTGACCGTGACCGGGGTGACCTGCAATCACAATGGCTACGGGGGCAAAAAGCTGGGCGGATGTATCGATCTTCTCACTGCCCGTGAGTCCGTTGTTTCTGACAGCGTGGACTACGGAAGTTCCTCCGGATTCATTCTGGATTATTGGGGTGGAGCCCAGGGGACTTTTAAAAACCTGAAATCCTATAATGCCCGCCTCTATGGATTCTATATCGGAGCACCAGGATCCACTTTTGAAAATTTGGAATCTCACAATGCAGGAAATATCGGTGTCTGGATCGATGCCTTTGCCGACAATCCAAGCTCAACTTCTGGAACCATAAAAGATCTGGTTATCCGCGACCCTGGCGGCAGTGCCATGCAAATTCAAAGTAGAAACTGGATTCTTACCAACACAGACATTTCTGGAGTGACACCAACGGCACAAACCGCAGCCGTGCGATACGCCGAGTCCTATCTGCCGAACAATAAAGTCCTACCCAATCCCGCAAGCTCCACGACTTTTTTGGGTGGCATGAATGAAGCCAGTCGCGTGTTGAGCTTTTACAGCTATTCGGGCTTTGCCCTGGGGCCAGGGCAGCGCTATGGCGACAAGCTGGGGAGTTTCTTTCTCATAATGCAGACGGATGGCAACCTCGTGCTTTACAGAAACTCCGGCGGACTGCCTTTGTGGTCCTCTGACACAGCGATTGCCTGCGGGGCTAATAACTGTTCTGCGCTTTACAAAAACGATGGAAGCCTCCTGATCCAGGACCAATCCGGAAGAATGATCAAAATCATCGGAAAAGGTTCCGGTCTGCACTTTTCATCAGCAAGCCCCTTCCTGACGATTGATCCCTAGAATGAGTTTGGATAAAGTAGGTTCTCGTTCTATCCAGTGAGTTCAATCACAAAGAGGAATCTACTTGCCGTTAAGAGTTTTGGTAAATAAAAACCAATAGGGGCATTTCCCTATAACAACTTTTGAATTTTTGAGCATCAAAACAAGCAAGTAGAATCTATACTATGGCGCCGCCATAGCTTTACCTTTTGTTGGCAAAATGATTGATTGGTATGACTGGGAGGCCTGGTTGCCATCCATGTCGATCTTCTGCTTATTTGGTGGTTTAGCGATGGAAAGGCTGACCTTTGTTAAAACTAAACTTAGAAAGTTGGGTTTGAAAACTACGGGTTAAAAAATGGGATATTTGCGGAAGGATTTCAGTGTCATGAATGCAGACCTTATTTTATGTGATTCACACTAAACAGAATTGATGGAAACACATTCTAAAAATTGTCTAAGTCTTCATTTTTCTGGGTATTTTTAACATCTCCCTATAAATGTTACAGCGCGCAACTCAGCTTCCTTTTATTGCAATCGCTTCTTGGTTGGCGACCGAAGTAAAAACTCAGATTTCCCTATCTCGGATAATAATTGGTGTTGAAACGAGACCTAAGTCGTGGCACTTTATTTGCTCTAACAGGAATTGGCTCCATTTTGGAGCCAAACTGACCCTGTTTTGGCACCACATAAGTTGTGCTTAAAGCAGGATGAGTTGAATTGAAAAATAAAATTGTTTTTTTGAAGTTATAAAAGAAAAACAAATAAAACCATGAAGGAAAGGGAGAACAGTGAAAAAACAAATTTTAATGTCACTGATTTTAACGGGGTCTTTGGTTGCAGTTTCTGCTCAAGCGGAAGAGCAAACAAACAATCAAAACACAAACACTAGCACTGTAAATGTGTCAGATGTTAAAAAAGCTGATGAAAAAGCTGAAGATATCGATCAAGAGATCACGAATGCTCGTATGCGTTCTGAACTTGGTTCGAAGTCTCAGTGGTCTTTCAAGTCTAGCTTGGGTTACTCTGGTGGATCTGTTGAAAAACCATTCGACTCTATCCGTCCTAACTATCGTGCATCAGCTACGATCGAGTCTTTGACTGGTCTTTCTGGCAACGTAGGTGTGAACTACCGCGTATCTAAAGGTGGAAACTTATCTTTCGGTACAGGCGTTATCATCATGGATCCACTTCATGGCGATATCACTCAGCCAACTTTCGAAGATCCACGTTCAGCTAGAAAAGGCACTGAGCAAAAACGCACTCAGGTTTCTACTCCTTACCTAGACTACAGCCACGGTTACCGTGCAATGAACATGCAGATGATTTCTAGCATTCAGTATTCTCACTACACTGAAGAAGATGCGACTGAATACTACAACCTTTTGGGTAACGTATCTGTCAGCCAAACAGTATTGGCTGATTTGGGCGATTCTAAATGGCAGGGTGGTTTGAGCCTTTCTTTGGATAAAGATATCTCTAAAGGAGCTTTCGCTGCTTCTTCTGCTGATAACATGCGTTCTGACTACGGTGTTGGTTTGTATCCATTTGCTGAGTACGCATTTAACGATAAGTACTCTTTCAGAACAGTATTTGGTTACTTCCAATTTGCTAAATACGAAGAAGCAAATGAGTTGATCCAAATCGAGCCATACCAATCAATGGGCGTTGGTGTTGCTTTGACTCGTGACATCTACATCTACCCGAACGTACAGTTCACTCCAAAAGATGTTCGCGCTGACAGAACAAACGTTGCTTTGTCTGCTAACTTGAACTTGTTCTAATTTCTTTTCGAAGAAATATAGAAAATAAAAAGGCAACTCATATGAGTTGCCTTTTTATATTTTGAATCAAATGGACCCTATTTTCAGATTTTGATCTGCAATATTAAGTCAGGGATCTGAAAGACTTTTTAATTTGAGTTTTTAGTTTTGGGGCGTCGGATTCTAGTTGAATCTCCACCTTCATGATTCTGGTCGCTGCCTTTGCGAGCCCACCAACAATCAATGGTATAAATTCACTTATCGTGAAGATGAGAAGCTGCCAGCAACCGCTCTTAATAAACTTTAAATCGACCTAAGGTGATGTCCGTATCACAGTCATTAAATTTAGAAAAACTTGAAAGTTCCAGTTGAAGTTTTTGTTGAAATTCAAAGTCTTTGTGAAGGTTTTTAAAGATGTAAGTATCGTTGACTATGAGTTTTCTAGTAGTTCGGTCGGCCACAGTGTCGATGACTCCAACCAAATTGTTTCTGTACAGGATGAGTAAGGTAAAATAACCATATTTGCGTTTCACCTTAGGTACATAACATTCAATTTGATATTTAAAGTCGAAAAAATCGAAAACACGTTGACGCTGAATCATGAAGCTGTCGAACGGAGAAAGTATTTTTAATTCTCCATCAAGGTATTCCTTTGTTTGTGGTCCAGCCTGGCCCGAGAGAGCGTAGTATTTGTTTTTAAGGCCCTTAACACTAAGTTCAATAACTTCACCCTCAAGAATCATTTTCTTAAGCTCTATTTTAACTGAGTTTTTTAATTCAGCATTGCGGAGATAGCAGATTTCTTTTTCTGAGGCTAAGCCTTGGTATTTTAAAGAAGTTTCTATTAAGTAACGAGCCATTTCCTGAGAAGATGGCATGCTTGTGTCTATATTTGAGGGAAGCACTCTCTCGGTAAGGTCGTAGACCTTTTGAAAGCCACTGCGGTGGGATACCATCAAGAACCCGTCCATAAATAACTTTTCAAGGGCCTGCTTAGAAATGGAGTGGTTGAACCAACCCCCTCGATTTTTACTGGTCTTTTCGAGATCTTTCGATTGAAGAGGGCCTTCGGATTTGATTCGCTTTAAGATGAGTTCTCTGTGTTTAAGATGCTCCGAGGTTTGCTTGAACCATTGAACCTTTCCATCAAGAAAAAGCTTCTTTCTTGGTAAACTGTACCGATAATGCTCTATAGGAAGATAGGCCGCAGCGTGAGTCCAATACTCAAAGACCTTTCTTTGCTCCATAAGTTTTTTGAGTTGGTCGGGTGTATAGGTATTGTCACGTGACCAGAGAGTGTGATGGTGGGCCCTCTCAATAACAGAGATAGTATCTATTTGGATGTAGGACAGCTGTTGGATGTTTTTTAACGTGCGAACCACATTCGACTTTTTCTTTGGACCCTGGCTTAAACCCTGGGCTAGAATTATCATTTTCTTTGCTTCGTCCTTAGTTAAAGTCTTTGCTAGCATATGACGACACTTTCGGTTTTATATATAAAAATTTTTATAGGTTTTTCTGCAAAGTAAGTCTAAGTCATAGAGCTATTTTAAATATATGACTCCACCATCTTGCTTAACCAAGAAGCGAATTTTATAGATTTACTACAGAAGTTTTAAGTGAGTTAAAGCTTAGCCGTCGCTACTTCAGGAAGTAAGGGGAGTGGATCAATAGGTCCACGGTCTTTGCGAATTTCGAAGTGCAGATGCACTCCAGTCGCACGTCCAGTACGTCCCATGGCACCAATGACCTCTCCCTGTTGGACTTTTTGGCCTTCAGCAACGAGGATTTTTTCGAAATGAGCGTAAAGAGTCGCCCAGCCGTCTCCAGACTCAACAAGGACCATTTTTCCGTATCCTTTGAACTCTCGTCCAGCGTAGATGACAGTGCCTCCTTTAGAGGCCAGTATGGGGGTGCCTTTAACAGCAGCAAGATCAATCCCAAGATGGGGTCTTTTTTTGTTTGGCAAAAAGCCACGAGTCATTCTAGCGCGATCCACAGGCCAATCAAAATAGACTTGATCGTTATTGAGCTGAACTAAGTCCGAAGAAATGCCACGAGATGGTTGGCTTTGATTTGTCGTAGAACCCACCGTCATGTACTCGCGAGATAGTGGAGTATGAAAAGTCGAGCAGGAGCCCAAGGCCCCCACGGAGAATATGCTTCCTGCAATTGTTACGAGCTGCTTCCATCCTGGTGTCATACTTTCAGTATACTGAATAAGCCTTCGATTCGAAAGCTTTTTTTTGCCAGAACTACGCAGCTCGTTTCAACGAGAAACATCAATTAGTATATAGGGAAGTGCTTGCAGAGTTGTCTCACTTCTTCATGGATTTTAGTCTTAAGATGAACGTCCTCAGGGCTGTTCAATACTTGAGAAATCCATTTGGCAATTTGCTTCATTTCGCTTGGCCCCATACCCCTTGTTGTTAGAGCAGGGGTTCCAATACGAACACCACTAGTCACAAAAGGAGAGCGTTTTTCATTTGGAACAGTGTTTTTATTCACTGTAATTCCAGCCTCATCCAGGGAGGTTTCTGCAAGTTTGCCGGTAATCTCACGATCACTCAGGTCGACAAGAATCAGGTGATTGTCTGTGCCACCTGTGACTAATTTAAATCCTAAAGAAAGCATTTCTTCTGCCAGAACTTTAGCATTTTCAATCACTCGACCACTGTATTGTTTAAACTCTGGCTGCAAAGCCTCACCAAAAGCGACAGCTTTACCTGCAATCACATGCTCAAGAGGTCCACCTTGGATTCCTGGGAAGATTCTTGAGTTCATCACTTTCGCTTTTTCTTCAGAGTTTGTTAAAATCATGCCGCCACGAGGACCACGCAAAGTCTTATGTGTTGTTGTCGTAATATAATCTGCATAAGGAGCTGGAGATGGATGATGTCCTGATGCAACAAGTCCCGCAAAGTGCGCCATATCAACAAGAAGTTGAGCTCCGACTTCATCTGCAATTTCTTTAAACTTTGCAAAATCCAAAAGGCGAGGATAAGCGCTGTAACCTGCGATGATAAGTTTTGGTTGTGTTTCCTTCGCTGTCGCACGAATAGTGTCGTAATTAATTCGACCTGTTTCAGCATCTAATTTGTAGGAAGCCGCTTTGAACAGTAAGCCACTGAAGTTGACGGGTGAACCATGAGTCAGATGACCGCCATGAGACAAGTCCATGCCCAAGATGGTGTCGCCAGCTTTACAAGCAGCTAGATAAACGGCCATGTTTGCTTGGGAACCTGAATGGGGTTGTACGTTCGCGAATTGAACTCCAAATAGTTTTTTCGCTCTTTCAATAGCAAGTGTCTCGACTGTATCCACATTTACACAGCCACCGTAATATCTTTTACCTGGATAGCCTTCGGCATATTTGTTGGTAAGAATGGATCCCTGAGCTTCCATGACGGCTTTTGATGTGTAATTTTCTGAAGCAATCATTTCAAGACCGAATTGCTGGCGTTCTGATTCTTTTTGAATCGCCGCAAGAACTTCAGGATCTACTTGAGATAATGACATTGATGTTGAATGCATGTGGATACTCCTTAGGTTAAAAGTATCCCTTGAATATTAACGAATGAAAAGGCTCAACAACCAGTGTCGCTTGAAAGCTTATCCACTCGACGTTGATGTCGGCCGCCCTCAAAGTTTGTAGAAAAGAACGCTTTAAGCATTTTGATTGCGACTTCTGGATCTGTTGTTCGTGCACTCATAGAAATAATGTTGGCATTATTATGCTCTCTCGCTAGGCGAGCGATATCTTCATTCCAACAAAGAGCTGCGCGTACTTGTGTGTAACGATTGGCTCGAATGGCCATTCCTTGTCCTGAACCACAAATAAGAACACCTAAAACTCCACCAGCCAGCGAGTCTATAATTTGGTTTTTAGTGTTCTCTATTTCAGCCTTGGTAATCTCTCTGCAGACCAGATCGGCATAATCAGGATAATCGACGGACTCACCATTGTGAGTCCCCATGTCCTTCCATTGAATTTCTGGAAAGGCCGAGATCGCTTTAAGTTTTAATTCTAAACCTGCGTGATCACAGCCAATGTAAACCAACATGAAGTACCTATTTAAGTTTTGAGAAGATGATGGAAGCGTTCGTGCCACCAAATCCAAAGCTGTTATTTAGAACATTGTCGATCTTGCCTTCACGCGCCTTGTTTGGAACGTAATCAAGATCACAATCTTCACTTTGGTTTTCAAGATTGATTGTTGGCGGAGCGATTTGATCGCGTAACGCCATCACACAGAATGCAGATTCAATTGCACCAGCTGCTCCAAGAGCATGTCCCATCATTGATTTGGTGCTTGAAACCCATACTTTTTTAGCATGATCACCCATTAAACGTTTAATGGCTGCAGACTCAAGACCATCTCCCGCCGGAGTGCTCGTTCCGTGTGCGTTCACATATTGAATATCTGAAGCCTGAAGGCCAGAATCTTTCAATGCTGCTTGCATCGCCATATAACCACCAGCACCTTCTGGAGCCGGAGTTGTCATATGGTACGCATCTGAAGAAGCGCCATAACCTGTGATTTCACAAAGAATATTAGCTCCACGCTTTTCAGCATGTTCCAAAGACTCTAAACAAAGAACAGCGGCACCTTCCGAAAGAACAAATCCATCACGATCTTTGTCCCACGGGCGGCTCGCTTTTTCTGGTGCATCATTGCGAGTAGAAAGAGCTCTCATGGCAGCAAAACCGCCAATGGCTAAACCGCAAATGGTGCTTTCAGTTCCTCCAGCCAACATCACATCACTGACACCCTCACGGATGTAGCGAACAGCATCACCAATGGAGTGAACCCCAGAAGCGCACGCAGAAGTAACTGAATAGTTAGGGCCTTGCAAACCTAGAGCGATAGACGTCTGTCCAGCGGCTAAGTTCGTAATAACAGAAGGGATGAAAAAAGGACTGATACGACCAGGCCCTTTTTCTTTCATTTTAATGGCGGTTTCTTCGATGTTCTGAAGACCACCGATTCCAACGCCAATGATAACTCCCGCTTGCTTTTTCACTTCTGGAGTGAGTTCTAATTTGGCCATTTCCACGGCCATTTTAGAAGCTGCAACCGCATAGTGAATGAAAGTATCCATCTTCTTTTGCTCTTTTTTCTCAATGTAAAGGTCTGTATTAAAGCCCTTCACTTCGCCGGCAAAAGTCACATCGAATCCAGTCGTGTCAAATTTGGTGATCTTAGCGATCCCAGACTGTCCACGAATGGCCGCGGCCCAACTTTCCTCAATGGTATTTCCAAGGGGAGTGACTGCGCCCACTCCTGTGACGACAACTCTTTTTTGTGGTTTAGATGGACGTTCAAATCGGGAGTTCATAAAAAATTAAGCTTTTCCTTTTTTCTCAAGGTAAGAAGCTACGTCTTGTACGGTTTTTAGCTTCTCAGCGTCTTCATCAGGAATTTCAAGATCAAATTCTTCTTCCATTGCCATTACAAGCTCAACGATATCAAGGCTGTCTGCACCAAGATCGTCGATGAAAGAAGCTTCTGCTTTTACTTTCTCGGGATCTACACCAAGTTGTTCAACAATAATATCTTTAACTTTTGGATGAATTGCCATATGTCCTCCTAGTGATTCATCTATTTTTTGTCTTTTATAAAAAACAACCTTCAGTGACTCTTTTAAAAAGAGTCCTTAATTCATGTGCATGCCGCCATTTACATCCAGAGTATGACCTGTGATGTATTTAGACTCATCACTCAACAAAAAGCGCACAGCTTGGGCCACATCAGTGCCTTCGCCAATCTTTTGCAGAGGGATTCTTTCCATCATTTTATTTTTAACATCTTCAGATAGAACATCTGTCATTTCCGTTGCAATAAAGCCAGGAGCGACATTGTTCACTCGCACGTTACGAGAAGCCAATTCCAAAGCGACAGATTTAGCGAACGCAATTGTTCCAGCTTTTGACGCCGCGTAGTTAGCTTGTCCCGCATTCCCTGTCTCACCGATAATCGAAGTAATATTAACGATAGAGCCTTTGCGAGCTTTCATCATAGATTTTGTGAAAGCCTTTGTTACCAAGAACGTACCACGAAGATTCGTATTGATGACAGAATCAAAATCTTCAGCCTTCATTCTTAATAGAAGCTGATCTTTCGTAATTCCTGCGTTATTTACAACACCATCGACTTCAGGCCATTTTTCTAAAATGTGATCCACAGCTTCGTTAACAGAAGCCTCGTTGCCGATATCCATTTTGATATAAAAGTGGCCAGAGCCAGTTAAACTTTGAGCTACTTGTTGAGCTGATTCTTCACGAGACGAGTAGGTGAAAGCAACTTGAGCACCTTCTTCTGCCAAAAGTTTTACGATAGAGGCTCCGATTCCACGGCTGCCACCAGTCACAACAATTTTCTTTCCTTGAAGCGAATTTCCGCTCATGTGCAAAATCCTTTTCTGCCCAGTGTTTTATTTGTGTTATTTTCCGCACACACTCTAGACTGAAGTTGTTTTAAACCTCAAGAGAATTTAATGACTCGAAGCTTTCAAGAATTCTTCAATAGTTTTAATATCTTCCATGTTTGTTGTGGTCATAACTTTAAAAAAATCACCATCAATCTTCTTCAAAAGGCCTTGTAAAACCTTGCCTGCGCCGCATTCAATGACGTTTGCTTGGCCTAAAGATTTCAAGTTCTCCATGCTTTGAGTCCAAAGAACAGGAGCTGAAACTTGACGAATAAGGTTCTCACGAAGAATGGAGCCGTCGCTCTCGACTTTCGCATGAAAGTTTTGAATGATTGGAAATTCAGCAGTTTTAAACTCCATTGCTGTCAAAACAGAGCGCATTTTTTCTTCTGCGGGCTTCATCATGGCACAATGGAAAGGAGCAGAAACAGAAAGAGGAATGAGCTTTGCTCTTTTGGGAGCCTCTGTGAAGATCAGTTCGGGCTTGAAATTATCTTTTAACCAATTAATCGCTTTTTGCGATCCCGAAATAACGATCTGGCCTGGAGAGTTGTAGTTAGCCGCAGACAAAGGACCTTCTCCAGAATTTTTAACAACATATGAGCAAAGTGTATCTACTTGCTCTGGCTCAAGTCCAAGCACTGCAACCATTCCGCCTTGCCCAACGGGAACTGCGGACTGCATAGCTTGACCACGAGTGCGAACGGCACGCATCGCCTCATCAAAACGAATTACATTTGCTGCAACGAGAGCTGCGTATTCTCCAATAGAATGCCCCGCAGCTAGAGATACTTTAACCCCTAGCTCTTGGCGCAAAACCCTTTGTGTTGCTGTTGAAACAAGTAAAAGTGCTGGCTGAGTGTTTTCAGTTAAAGCCAGATCACTTTCAGTCCCTTCAAAGCAGAGTTTTTTCATATCTGAATTGAGTGCTTCAGAGCCTTCTTCGAAGGTTTCTTTAGCGATTTTAAAATTTTCAAATAAAAAACGGCCCATGCCAGGTTGTTGGCTGCCTTGTCCCGGAAATGCGAGTGTAAACATTTTTAATACCTCAGTAGAATACTGCCAGAAGTCAAACCAGCACCAAAAGCAGTCAGCAAAATGGTTTGTCCTCTTTTAATTTTTCCATTCTTGACGGCCCAATCGAAGGCCAATGGGATAGATGCTGCAGATGTGTTGCCCGTTTCATTAACGTAGACAATCACACGCTCCATCGGGAAGTCGAATTGTCCTGCGACAGCTTCGATAATGCGTTTATTAGCTTGGTGAGGCACAACCCAATCGACTTGATCGAGTGATACTTTATTGTGATCCAAAGCTTCTTGGCAGCATTGAGCCATTGTTCTGACGGCATTTTTGAATATTTCACGACCTTTCATAGTCATGAAATTAAGCCCCTTATCAAGAGCGTCTTGAGATTGTGGGATTTTGCTTCCGCCTGAAGGGAGCATTAAAAGCTCAGATAAGTTTCCATCCGCATGCAGATGAGAACTTTCGATAACATGAGACTCGCCGGGTTGAGCTTGAGACAAGATCCACGCGCCAGCGCCATCACCAAAAAGAATGCAAGTTTCACGATCCTTATAATTCATATAGCGACTGAGAACCTCAGCACCAATGACAAGGATGTTTTTATACATTCCGGTACGGATAAATTGATCTGCGATAGAGACTCCGTAAATAAATCCCGTACATGCGGCATTTAAATCGAAGGACATCACATTTTTTGCACCCAGCTTGCTTTGAACGTAACAAGCAGTTGAAGGCATCGGGTGGTCACCGGTAACAGTGCCCACGATGATCATATCGATGTCTTCAACTTTCAGCTTGGCGTCTTCCAGAGCTCGGAGAGCGGCATGAACACAAAGGTCTGAAGTCGCCTGATCATCAGCTGCGATGTGGCGACGTTCGATTCCTGTTCTTTCTACGATCCATTGATCGCTCGTTTCAACCATTTTCTCGAGATCAAAGTTCGAGAGTACTTTTTCTGGTAAATACGAGCCTATCCCTGCGACTCGAGATCGATACATTCCTGCCATGGAGTCTACCTGTCTGTTAGATATTACTTAGCTGCGCTGATTTGCTTGCCCTTGTAGTACAAAGCGCCATCAGCACCTTTAGTAGCACGGTGAGGGCGAACAAGTTCCCCTGTTTTTTTATCAACTGCGATAGCTGGTGTTTCCAAACCATCGTGTGAGCGGCGCATATCACGGCGTGAGCGAGACGTTTTCTTCTTAGGAGTTGGCATTTCAAACCTCTTTATTGAGTCATTAAGTAATCAAAGCACGTTAATTTAACCAAAGAATGATAAAAATCAACACTTTAATTGTATTAGTTGGTTTTTATATTCTTTAAAACAGCAAACGGGTTCAGAGGCTTATCCTCTGGCATCTGTTCATCGTAGCTAAAGCTGCGACCTTTCACAGGAATTCCGCATATTAAGCAATCACCTTTTTCATCCTCTGGGCCCACAGCATTAAAAGGCGCAGCAAGAGCTACGACCTCATGAATGTACTCCCCAAGATCAAAATGCACCCCTTCGTACTCTGTGACATCGGGACCATCTTCAGGCAAATCGCTGACGTGATTCACCTTGGAGTACTTGCTACCACGGGGCTGATCTTGCTTGGGTATTAAGAATTCGTGAAACTTTTTATCCACAGGCAACGGAAAATCGATTCCACAGCGAGCACACACTTCCGGCAGCTTCGTTTGAATGCTTCCCAAAACTTCAAAATCACGTGAATTCAAAGGTTTAATGACGAATTGCGTTTCGTAGACATTCTTACCAATCAAATCCGACAGAACTGAGTTTAGTTCGCCTGTTTTAGAGTTAAAGTGGTAGGATCTTCCCTCTTCCGGGATTTCAGCAAGATTGATTTTCATTATAGGCTCCTAGCGGAGCGAGAGTTTTATTTCATATGGGGCGGCAGGTCAAGTTCTGTTTTAAAAGAGTACCTGCGCAGCAAAATCTCTACTTAAACCCAATCATAGTTAAAGCTGATGCTGATACGCTCTTTTGAAGCATCGTTTTTAGGGACTTCGTGGCGCAGCCAACTTTCGAATAAGACAAGGTTTCCCTCTTTAGGCTCCAAAGAGTAATGACGTAAATTGTGATCTTTGGCTCCATGTTTACGTGGAGGTGAGGCCATAAATGAATCCAGACGTGGATCCTCAAATTTTATAGACGAACAGTTTTTAGGGGTTTGCACATAATAGGTTCCACTGATTACGGAAAGCGGATGTATGTGCATCGTATGGATTACATCGGTGGGCATAATATTAATCCAACAGGACGTCATTTTAAGTTCTTTGGGATCTATATCCATCTCGAGATGGCGAACGAATTTTCTGACGTGCTTGTTGATTTCTTTCTCTAAAATCTCAAACGTTGTCGAAAACTGATGAAGTTGTGACATCGAACCGTAGGAGGTGTAGCCACCTTTGTAGTTTTTCTTTGACCACTTCTGACCATCTTCATCGATTTGAGAGATCTTAATCGCCTCCTCTTTGAGCTCTTTGTTAAGCTGCGAGTTTAATTGCTTAGCAAGAGGCGCATAATAAACAAAAGTCGGAAAAAGTGATTTGATCATAGAAATCAACCCCTCAGAAAGATCAGAAAATAATTGTGGGAACCAACTTACTGAATATCTTCTTGAATAGCAAAAGGTCTATTTTTTTGGTACCAGGTTGGTTGAGCTCAATCCACCATTGGCGTACGATATCCTCGTGTGTTTTCCCAGGGGAGTACTGAATTAGATTCTCAAACTCATTTGCAATCGCGACGACTTTGCTAAGCTCATACGTTTGAAAGCCCTTCAGGCCCAAGGGATAACCACTTCCATCATTTCGCTCGTGATGCTGCTGGACGATCAATTTAGCCTCATAAGGGAAGTCTACCGAAGAGCCATTCAGTATTTCCAACCCCAGTGTAGGATGCTTTTTTACTATGGCGATTTCTTCGTCGCTGAGTTCTGATTCATCCCGATGATGAAGATTTGAAGGAATCTTTGAATACCCTATATCATGAAATAGGGAGCCCAAAGAGATTGAAATCAGAGCGCGCTCCGAGCTGTAGCCAAGAACCAGGGCCATAACAGTTGAAAGTGTTTGAACATTCTTTGCGTGAGTCTCCATGGTCTTCAATTGACTGTCTAACTTTGCAAAAACAGACTTCAAAGGATCTTCGTCAGCCAGCAGTTCTTCGACTAAGCGATTCACGACTTCATGGGCTGTCTGTAAATAAGACTCGGCATTATCAGGATCATTGAAAAAACCAGAAATCAGGTTTTTCGCAAGTCCGTCAATTTTTTCCTGTTTCTCTAAAACACTCATGTCCTTATTTTTAATGATCTGAACTGCTTTATTGGAGATGTAGTCAATGAATTTAGAATTGTCTTCATCGCGAATATAAAATGTTTCAATTTTATGCGAGCTGAAGCGTTTTATGATGGATTCAGAAATGAAATCCCCGCCGCGCTTATATAGAAGCATTTTATTATTCAGACGAAGATTGATGAAGACATCAAAATCGATTTTTTTATCAGAAGAAAATTCCCCTAAGCGAACAGCTTGATAGCCCTTTAGGTAGGTTGAGTTGACTGTTTGTTTTACTTCCTTGCTGGAAGGGATTGAAATGCTGACGGTATCATAGAGGATTTTTGCGCACATTCCGCCAAGATCGCTGCGAATATAGAAATCAAATCCATAACGGACATCTTCCTGAAGTAAAGGAGTTAGGGGCTTGAATTTGCCGTATTGATAAGTGGCCAATCCAAAACTAAAACCTTGATACTGCATCCGTTTCTTTATGGCGCCATAAAGAATGTTGGATAATTCTTGGGCGGCATCAACAGCATCTTTCTCCGAGACATTTGTTTCTCCGAGAATTCTTTGAACAGATTTTTCTAACGCTTCCTGAGAAAATGAGACGCAGACCAGGGCATTCATACGATTTGCATTCATGTAAAAAAAAGCGTTATGAGGAAAAGGCGCTCCCTTTTTTGTCGTCGGGATGGGTTCAATAATGGCGTCTGTAAAAACAAAATCCTTTAGCACTTCGATTAAGGCTTCACGAGACGATTCAAGAATCGCTGAGTGAATGGGACTTGTGTCATCGAGATTTTCAAGCAGATGGTTCTGATTTTGAGACATAAATAATCTTATGTCTCAGCATGAGAAGTGTTAACTACTTTTTAGACAATTGTTCGAACATTCGCCACACTTAGGTCGTAATAACTCATTGCTTTGAATCCAGCGTGGCATTGAATTTGCTCTTTAGTCTAGTATTCACAAGGAGTGAGTTATGAAAAAGCAGATTCTTGTCGTAATTGTTGCAATGGTTCCAGCTTTGAGCTTTGCGAAAGTTACTGATTTCAATGCTCTCATCTCCGAAAATTCTCAGGCTCAAAAAGAGCTTCACACAACAGTGAAAAGTAATGTTAAAGATGCTCGCGAAGTCGCAGAGCTTGGCGGAAAACGCGAAAAAATTGTTGTGGTAGAGAGTGCTACGGGTTCCTACAATGCACCAACTAAAAAAGATCTTTTAGTCTTTGAAAAAGAAAAGTCTTATCACCGCGCTTCTGACAGTCAGCAAATGGATCGCTTTGCGACAGAGCTTTCGTCATTGGGTGAATAGGCGATTAAAGAATCAGCTTTTTCAGCTCCTGCTGTGAGTATACGTAATCCGCGTAAATCATTGTGTTAGTTATATTTCGATGTCCAAGGGCCACCTGAACCAGGCGAAGGTCCTTTGTTTTCTGATAAAGCTCGATGGCAAAAGTGTGCCTCAGTGAGTGAAACTTTTTATGCACGGGACGATAGAGTTCCCATATCTGATACAGCCTATCATAAGTAATTGGAAAAACCCGAGTGCCCCCTTGATTTTCGGCAAAGCGATGGAGTCGCGCGAAAAGGTCGGAATGAACGGGGATTTCTCTGTCATTTGAGTTTTTAAGTCCGCGGATAAAAATGGTCTCATCGTAGCTGTTTAAATCACTTCGCTGAAGGTTTAAAACCTCTTGAGCCCGAGCGCCAGTTCGCAGGGCTGTCCAAATCATCAAACAATTGCGTGGATCTTTATCTTGAAAATCTGTGAGTATTTTTCGCAAACGTTCCACTTCAGGCGGTAGGAGATATTTGTTTTTGTTGAGCTGATACCGAGGTGATGAGGCCATGGTTCATCTTCAAAAAAAAGAGATGTGTTTGACAAGGTGAATCTTGGACGCACTGCATTCAAAGTGTTGATAGGTAAAGAATTATTGTTTAGTTTTTAAAAAGATTAAATAATGCTGCGCATCACTTCTGACTCCGCAAAAACGCATATTTAAAATATCAATAAAATCAATAATTTAACACTAAAGAAAATAACTAAAAGCTTTAGTCTGTTTCGAAAAAAGGGGTGCTGGGGTATGCCTTTTCGAAATCCTTGGTGTTTTTAAATAGTTAGCTTGACCACTCTTAAAAAGATTCTATCATATATCTGTATTTCACAATGCTTTTTATTGCAAAAAACAACATAAATATTGTGAATCGCAACAGTCCTGGAGGTTTGTTTTGGAGCTGGACGTACTGGATGGAGAAAAAAAGAGGTTTGAAATAGGCTCTTTTGACGAGGGGTTTTTAGAGGCTGAATTAGGAGCTCGTTCTAAAACATCAATTAGAATGCATTACGAAGCTCAGGTCGCAGTCATTCAAAAGCAGCTGGGGAATTTGGAAGAAATTCGCGGGAATTTAGGGCTTTCCCAGCGTAAAATGGCCCAACTTTTGTTGGTCGATCCCTCAAGTTGGACTCGCTGGACAAAGCAAGGCGATCAAGCTCCCCCTCATATTTGGCGGGCTTTACAGTGGTATTTAGCTCTTCGGGAAAAAATCCCCGGTTTGACGCCGCAGTACTTTATTAGTTCCCACCCTCAAGTGATGCACGAAAAAGCACTGAAGGAACTGGATGTGGAACGACAGGAACGTAAAGACGATATGGATGGATTGGCTCGCCAGATTGCTGCTTTAAGTGGCGAAAAAGAAAGTCTGTACGAGCAAATGAAACAACTCAAAAAAGACCTGAATTTTCACAAGAATATGAGTATATTCATCGCTCTACTTAGTTCTTGTTGGGCCGTAGTGCTCTTGATTTGGAAAGGTCTATGATTAAGCACGATTCAATTCGCCTTTTGGCAACGCAAAAAATTTCTGAAGCTATTCAAAAAATGGGGCAAAACCTTTCTGAAGATGAAATATATAAGGCTCTTGTAGAGCCGCCCCAGTCCGCAATGGGAGACTTGGCTTTTGGTTGTTTTACTTTAGCGAAGGCTTTAAAAAAAGGCCCTCCTCAAATTGCTGCCGAAATTGCGCAGAATTTTTCTGCAGACTCTGCAATTGAAAAAGTCCAAGCGGCTGGGCCTTATTTAAATCTTACTTTTTCCACCCAATGTCATGGCGAGAAGGTCTTAAACACCATTCTTGATGGCTCTTACTTTAAAAAACAGTTGGTAGAAGAGTCGCCTCGCACGATGGTTGAGTATTCCCAACCAAATACTCATAAAGAACTGCATGTGGGACACATGCGAAACTTATGTTTAGGTGACGCCATCGTTCGCATGCTTCGTTACAGTGGTCGCGACATTGTTTCATCAACTTTCCCTGGGGATATGGGAACTCACGTTGCGAAATGCCTTTGGTATATGAAAAAGCACAACCAAGAGCCCGTTCCTGAAACAGGAAAAGGGGAGTGGTTGGGTCGTATGTACTCTAAAGCGAACTTACTATTGGAAGACCAAGTAGGGACGCCTCAGGAAGCTATTAATAGACAAGAATTAACTGCGATTCTTCATCAATTAGAGTCCAAATCGGGCCCTTATTTTGAGCTTTGGGTTGAGACTCGTGAATGGTCTATTGAGTTGATGAAGAAAGTTTACCGCTGGGCTGATGTTGAGTTCAACGAATGGTACTTTGAGTCTGAGATGGACGCTCCTTCAGCACAATGGGTGAAGGAACTTTATAATGAAGGCAAACTGCAGAAATCAGAGGGGGCCATCGGTTACAATCTTGAAGCTGAAAACCTCGGTTTCTGTATGCTCTTAAAGTCAGATGGCACAGGTTTGTATGCGACAAAAGATCTTTTATTGGCTAAGCACAAATTTGAAGATGTGCAGATTGAAAAAAGCATCTACGTCGTTGATATGCGCCAGGCCCTTCATTTCAAACAGGTCTTCCGCGTTCTAGAAATATTGGGTTTTGAGCAGGCAAAAAACTGTTTCCATCTACAATATAATTATGTCGAGCTGCCAGACGGAGCGATGAGTTCGCGTAAAGGAAACATCGTTCCGCTTACCGAGCTAGTTCACCGCATGGAAGACCATGTGAAGACCACTTACTTGACACGTTATCAAAATGAGTGGACTCAGGAAGATATCAATACAATTGCTGGTCAAGTGGCAAAAGGAGCGATTTTCTACGGTATGCTTCGCATAGACACCAATAAGAAAATTGTTTTTGATATGAACGAGTGGCTGAAGCTGGATGGAGAATCAGGTCCATTCATTCAATACTCTTATGCTCGTATTGCAAGCCTTGGTCGTAAGTTTTCAAGAACTCAAAAGGATGTGAATTGGGGGCTTTTGACTCACGCTTCAGAGCGGGAGTTGATGCAGTCTCTGGCTGGATTTAATACAGCTGTGGCTCACGCGGCAGAAAACTTTAAGCCTGCAGCAATTTGTACGTTCCTTTATGAGTTGGCGAAAAAATTCAACGTCTTTTATCATGAGTGTCCTATCGGAACTGAAAAAGACGTGGCGACTCGAGAAGCTCGTCTTGCCTTGAGTGAAGCTGTCGGCAGAACTTTGAAAGAAGGTCTAGGTGTCCTTGGGATGCCTGCACCAGAAAAGATGTAACGATTTTTTCGTTCCGAAACTGGAGCTCAAAAAGGATGCATTTTTGAGCTCCAACTTATTCGCCGCATTAACGCTAGTCTTTTTACTCAATTGGACCCATGATCGGCTCGTCTATTAAATAAAGAAGGAGCCTACTTTGGGAACTTTTGAGCTTATTTCTAAGCACGGTGATCATGAGCAAGTTGTTTTCTGTAACGACCCTCATGTTGGATTGAAGGCTATTATCGCCATTCACAACACTTCTTTGGGGCCAGCACTTGGTGGCACTCGTATGTGGAACTATAAAAACGAAGATGAGGCTCTTGTTGACGTACTTCGTTTGTCAAAAGGTATGACCTATAAAGCGGCTGCAGCTGGCTTGAATTTGGGTGGTGGAAAAGCTGTTATCATTGGTGATTCTAAGACGCAAAAAACGGAAGGTCTTTTCCGTGCTTTTGGTCAATTCGTGAATTCTTTGAATGGAAAATACATCACTGCTGAAGATGTGGGCACAAATGTCCAAGATATGGAACACATCTATATGGAAACTCCGTGGGTAACGGGTATTCCAAAAGATTTCGGTGGTTCAGGAGATCCATCACCGTACACAGCACACGGCGTTTTGATGGGTATTAAAGCCTCTGCAAAAGAAAAATTTGGTACAGATTCATTAAAAGACATGAGAATTGCCGTTCAAGGTTTGGGTAACGTAGGTTCTCACCTTGTGAAGTACCTTAAAGACGAAGGTGCTGTTATCACTGTGGCGGATATCGATACAAATCGCAGTAAAAAAATGGCTGATCAGTATGGTGCAAAAGCTGTTTCTGCTGATGAGATCCTTTTCACTGAATGTGACATTTTAGCTCCGTGTGCTTTGGGTGCTATCGTGAACGATCAAACGATCACAAAATTCAAAACGAAAGTGATCGCTGGTGGCGCGAACAATCTATTGGCTGAAGCTCGTCATGGTGATCAGTTGAAAGAATTGGGAATCCTCTACGCTCCAGATTACGTTATCAATGCTGGTGGCTTGATGAACGTTTTTGTTGAGCTTGAAGGGTACTCTCAAGAGCGCGCGTTTGAAAAAACGAAGCAAGTGTACAATAACATGCTTAAAGTTTACGAAATCGCGAAACGTGACAATATCGGCACGCACACAGCGGCGGACCGTTTGGCAGAAGAGCGTATTGCAACTATCGGTCGCTTGAAGCAACGTCACCCAGGAAAGTCTTCTCGTTCTTTCACAACTTTGAAAGAAGTTTACAACCGCTAGTTTTCAATAAAAACAGCGAAGGCTTTTATGAAGGGGAGTTTAAAAACTCCCCTTTTTTATGTTTTTTTCACCTCGCATCATTGTCCCTGTCGAATTTAGCCGTCTATTGACATCGCCCCTATACCAAAGAACAATCTTTGTCGTAAGTATTGAAAAGTACTTCTTATAATAGATTTTGCTAACAGCGAGGAATTATCTTGAGCACTAAAATTTCAAAAGAAGATGTAAAATCTCCGGATCAAGTTACTCAAACTTTAAGACAAGGTTTTGTTTGGACAACGGCCCATTCAAAATTGGTTATCAGTGCCTTTGCGGCTTTTGTTGTGGTTGGTGTTGGTATTTCCTTAGCAAGCTACTTCTCTGAGAAAAAAGAAGTTTCTCAGCAAGAAAAGTATTTTAGCCTTGAGAAAGCATACACTGACAAAAAACGTGGTTTTGAAGAAGCAGCACGTGCTGAAATGATGGCGGCTCAAGCCAAAGATAAAAAAACAGCACCAGAAGTGGATGCGAGCAAAAAAGCTTCAGGTGATGTGAACAAAGATTACGGAACTGTGATTGCTGGTTTTGAAAGCTTCATTAACGAGGCTGGTTCTACAAAAGCAGCTCAAATGGCAGCTTTGAATCTAAGTGATATTTACTTGAACTATAAAATGAACGATGAAGCTCTTGCTACTTTGCAGAAGGTTGAAAAAAATCTGGATCAAAGTGACGTTTTAACTGCTTTGGTGTGGATGCAATTGGGCAATGTTTTTGCAAATAAAAATGACTGTAAATCTGCACTCGAAAAATGGGAAAAATTGGCAAACACAAAAGCTTTGGCATTTGCTCATGATGAAGCGAAGCTTCGTATGGGAATGTGTTACGAATCTATGAATGATTTAGCGAAAGCTGAAGCTGTTTACACTGAAATCGGCAAAAAAGAAGATCAAAGCTCAACGGACTTTGCCGCTTCTCGTGAAGCTCAGAAGTATTTGCGCATTCTTAAAGCCAAACAAAATCTTTAATTGGAAATATTAATGAAGTCAGTTGTTCTTGGTTTTCTTTTATTGTCACTATCCGGATGTGCGACCATCCATCGCACTTTGGATCAGTGGAGTGCTTCAAACAGCCAAAAAAGAGAATACAAAGTTAAGACCGCTTGGGTGCGCCAAACCACTGAAAAAGACAATCTTGGATTTCGCAAGATCAATCGCATGACTCCGGTTTTTGCGGGCGATCTTGTCATTCAAGGCAATGGTCTGGATGGAATTGCTGCTTACGAAAAGGAAACAGGTCAGCTCAAATGGCGTTTGCCTATTGAAAACGGGGTGGAGCCAAGTGCTGCCATCATTAAAGATCGTCTTTTTGTCGGGGCGAGTGATGGAAACTTTTATTCTATTTCCGCAAGCACGGGACAAGTTCAGTGGAGTTTTGCTACTAAGTCAGAAAACCTTTCCAAACCCCTTCTAGAAGATGGCATCGTTTATTTTTTAGCAGGCAACAATGTTTTTTATGCTCTTGATGCAGCGACAGGCCGTCAATTATGGCTGTACTCTCGCCAAGACACTTCTCAGTTTTCGATCCGTGGGGGCAGTCAAGCGGCTTTGAGTAATGGCGTATTGTATGTTGGTTTTTCAGATGGTTCTCTTGTTGCGCTGAATGCTGCTAACGGAAGTGCTGTTTGGGAAGTGCAGCTTAACAAAAACAAACGCTTCCGCGACGTCGATGCCACTCCAGTTATTGACGGAAATCAGCTCTATATCGCAGGTTACGATGATAAACTTTATTGTGTCTCGATAGATAAAGGTGAAATCTTGTGGCGAGTAGAGGGGGGCGGTTATAGCTCCGTCACTGCGCTTGCTGACAAACTGATATATCCCACTTCAACAGGTGAAGTTTGGGCCTTGAATAAAGTCAGTGGTGATAAAATCTGGACTTATAAATTAGCAGAGGGGATTGCGACTCAAGTTGTTCCCTTTAAAGGGACTTTGGTTTTTGGCGAATCGCAAGGAAAGCTGAAGTTTCTAGATCCAGGAACAGGGAAACTGATTGGGGCGATGGAGCCAGGTCGAGGAATCCTTTCCACACCACAAGTTGATGAGAAAAAAAATAGGGTTTATTTTGTTTCTGGCGAAGCAAATCTTTTTGCGATCGATGCTGGCTGGGAAAGAACACCTTTTTTTAAGGAGTAACTCATGAAAAGCTATTTGTTGTTCTTAGGTTTTGTCGCTACTTTGAGTGCTTGTTCCCACGGGAATTGCCGCGCGCAAAAAAACAATGAAAAGAACCTAAAAGCTAGCGAGGTGCCTGTGGCTGCTTCATCAACTACAGATCGTGTAAAGGTCTATAAATCAGATGGATCTCTTCAGTGTGGCCAGGGCAAGCAAATTGCTTTGGCAGACATGGAAAAAGAACTCAAGGGCATTAAGATCTATTCTAGTGCCAATAAAAACGACGGTATGATGCGTATCCAAGTTTGTGGCGCACCGACTGGAAACCACAATGTTTACGAAATTGACCGTAAAGACCTTGAAGCCGCTTTAAAAGCAGGTTTTAAGGAATGGACTTTTGAATAATTGACATTTTTGTCCTTTTGAAAGACTTCTTTTTTCTGATCACCTCAAATTAATATGATTTTGAGGTGATCAAAGGCTTGGCATAATTTTGGAAGTGTTTACTAGTATGAAAACACTTCGAAAATTAACAAAGCTCATTTCGTTTTTATCTATTCCTGACACAAATTTTGCTGAAAATGTGCCACGTTTTGGTTGGCGTTGTTCAATCTTTAAACAAGATCTTATATTTCAATCTATTCCAAGATTACTTTTAGCTTCGAATCTGTTGTTGGTTGGCTGTGCGACGTTAAAAAAAGCAGAAGTAGAATCGACAAATACAGAGGTAAATACTGGAATGGTACTTTCTGTTAAATTCCCACCTTCTCTGGCTTCTCGAGATTGTATGTTAGAGATTTGGGGTGAAAGAAATCGCTATAAAGTCAGTTTCTCTGATATGAAAGGTCATCCAAGCTTTGTTGCAATGGAACCAGATGTTTACGCATTAAAGAAAATCAAATGTTCTGTAGTTCCTTTAATGGCCGAGGAGCAATATACGCTCGACAGTGATATTTTAAGCAATCTTTCCGTGCGAAAGAACTTTATCAGTGTTGTTTTGCCAGTGATTATAAACCTCACAGACGAAGGGCATCTTTTACTCAAACAGGATAGGAAGTTCCAGCAGAGAGCCCTGGATAAGCTCTATTCAGCTACTAGTGATTCTGATGCGCTAATATCAGCTTATAATGAGGGTGTGATTAAAAGAAGCTTTTATAAAGATGGTAGCCGTGTCCCAAGTATCGAAGCCTCCTTTCAAAAGTCTGGCTTAAGTCTTAGTCCTTATTCAGATATGGCTATGCAATGTTACGAACAAGAACTGAGCAATAATGTTCTACCAGTTGGGCGGGATTCGGTTCATTGGTCTCGAGCGAAACAGTCCATCATCACAGAATCAGAAAACTCGAAGCAACCGCTTAATAATTATTCACAAAAATATATTGAATGTATTCGCAAGGTCGTTGCTGGAGTCAAAACCGACGCTAATATACAATCTTTGACAATACGTTTTTAAAAAGTCTGCAGAAATGGGATACTGGGGAGTTTCACTCACCCTTCCAGACCCCTTCAAAAATGCCGTCTTGACCAAATGAGCCGGCAATGTAGTAGAACTGACCTGGTGTCAATGAATCAGGGTTTCTATCGCACGAAGAGCGTATTTCCCCTGGAGAGCGAATAGAAATAACGGCCTCTTTTTTAACACCCTTAATGGCCTCCACAACCTTGGCTTTTGTAAGGGTTTGCTCTTTATTCTGCATGGATGAAATGATTTGGATCTTCGCGACGACATTTTTCGAATCTGCCTGAGATGGCAGTTGAGCTAAGAATGTGCGAGTTTCAGAGGCTACTCCAAGGCAAGCTTCAGCCGACGAAGTCCATCCAACCAAAAGGCTAGCCAAAAAGAAAAGATAGGGCATGCGTAGCATCCTCCTTGGTCTAAACAGTTTCTGCCAAGCAGATGACGGTTTCAATCATAAAACTCTTAGGTGTTGTCATATTTTTTTACACTCAAGTGACAATCTTCGATTTTGACTACTGTTTCATATTGAGATTTTGCAGTCATTCTGTAGGTTTAACACTTGAAACAGGTCTTGCATAGATACCGGTTGAGGTGATGACTATGCGAAAAATCTATACTCTTGTGTTGGCTTTTTTAATTTCTACGAGTGCACTGACAACTCCTGCTCATGCTGAATTGTCAGCAGCCCATAGAGCACAATTGACTCAGTTGGATTATCTATTAGCTGTAGATCGATTGGATTTTTATTCTGATGGTCTAGCAGACTATTTGATGGACCATGAGCAAAAAATTGCTGCCGAAGCCATACGTCGTATTGAACCTGAAGATTACGCTCGCGAAAAATTTTCGATGCAGGATTTAAACAATCCAGATAAGTGGAATGAGTTGGTGTTAACTGCGCTCCAAAAGAAGTTTCCAGAGTTTAAAAAGCTCACCCTGAAAGATATTGAATGGAATTATAACTTCTTTCGTAAAAAACTAATGGAGGGATTTAAAGCAGATCCAATCACGTTGAAAAAAGAAGCCTCTGTATCAGCTTTAAATAGCGAAGCTCCTACATTCGTGAAACGTTCTATTCCAAACGTCGATGGTAAAGCGATCCTCTTGGATGCAGAACGATATATCTCTGAAAAAACGACTCGCGCATTATTCTGGGATGCAGCTTTAACTCAAAAATCAATTGAATTTCATATGGGCACCGAAAGAGATTTTCGCCAAAGAATATCGCAAGAGGAACGGGAAGTTGTAGCTGAAGTCAAAACTCGCTCGGCCAACTACAATAAGATTTACCTCGTTTTTGATCCTCGTACGCATGAATATTCGTATGCTTTCACTCGTATTTCGGGCGATGACCGAATCAAACATCTGATTGCTCAACTAAGAATTCTTAAGTATGAAGACAAGGTTGCTTTGAAAAGTGATTTTGTGAAAGTATACGGCAACGCAAATGCAGTTCATAGAAACCAGGAAGCACGCTTATTAGAGTTGTTTAAAACTCTTCCTAAAGCAGATATGGTTGTTATTGGACAAAAGTCAGCTATTGCAAATGTCATTTCAATGGCCGGCATGATGGCACAAGTGCAACCAGATATCAGGTCTTCGGTAGGAGCTGACAAATCACAACTGCAAAAACTTTCTCAAAAAGTTGTAGAAACAGGGTCTTATTTTTCTGTAACGACCAAGGCCTCCGTCGTGAAAACAGAGTTTGAAAAAATGACGAGCCCTATGGCTTCTAGTTTTGAAATCGTCACATCAGAACAGCCAAGTCACGACGTTTCAGACATTCTTTTGGAAACCAAAGACGGTCGCGTCGTGCGCTGGAGATTTATATCAAACATGTGGGGAGATGAAGTCATCCCTGTAGCACGGGCGATAAAAAACTCAGGACATGATAAAGTGGTTTATATAGGCACGGCTGGTGCCATTATCGAGAAAGGTTTGAAGGTCGGAGATGTTGTAGCACCAGCAAAGACCTACACTCAAGATGGAAAACTTTTAGATCTTGAAAAACCTACTTATGGAACAGACTTTGTAAAAACTGGTCAAACCTTAGGACAGGTGACATCTCCTTTTGATGAAACACAAAAATGGTTTGAAAAGTGGAAGGCAAAAATTGACGTTGTTGAATTGGAGACAGGTTATCTAAAAGAAAATCTTGGTCCCAAAGTCAGCTTTCAACCTTACTTGTTGGTTTCAGATGTTGTTGGCTCAGAGCATGAAACTTTGGCTGTGGCAGCTGCTGACTCTGGCAAACGGAAAAATGGTCAGTTGAAGCTTTTGGAAAGTCTATTTATCAATAATGGTATCAAGGCTCCTATTGGAAATGTTGATATGATCTTTGCGGAGGCTACGGTCAAAAAGATGTATATGAGAATCGAAGCACTAAGACCTTCTCGAGATCTAACATCTAAGCTTCAGTTGACTCAACTCGCTATTCGCAAGGGACTTACGACAGATGCGCAGCTTGAATCTCTAATTAAAGGAGAACCTGCGTTTGATCGTCAGCTTCTGATGGATAAACTGGAAAAATTTTCGGGAGCTTTAGAAGTCATTAGTAAAAAGATTGGAAAAACATCTTTTGCAATTGTTGGTGGTGAGGAAGTCTTGAATGGGACTTGGAATCCCAAGAAAACTCTGACCTTACAGATTATGGCTGGAAATATGAACGGTAACGAGGCAGAGAAAATCTATGCTTCCGAACTAGCAAAAATTCAACAATCGATGGGTCAAGAATTGAAGATTGAATTTATTACTTATGATGCAGAAAAAACTCGGAAAGCAGTGTTCTTTAATTCTAGTTCAAAAAGAGTCTTAGCTGATCATTACGAGAAAAATATTTTAAAGAAGATCGGTTTAACAAAAGAAGTCGATAAAAATGGTGGTATCCGTTTCCGTGAAGTAACTGAATCTGCAGGAGGTTTAAGATGCGAAGCTATTCTTTTGTAAAAAGAACGTTCCCATGTTTAACAGTGATTGTGGCTTTGCTGGGGCAAATGAATATTGCCACGGCCGCAGATATCAGTGGGAAAGGATCCTATTCAACTGCAACTGCAACCACAGCTTCATCTAATGCTTTTTCGATTGAAAACGATTTCATCCAAAAAATTGTGAGTGAAATCGAGAAGGACAATAAAGGCTTTTTTTCTTCACTTCGAAACTCTTCGACTGTAGAAGCGGAAAAAGTCTCAAGTGTTGCTACTGATTCGCACACCGAGATTATTAGTGAGTACAGTGATAAAGGCCTGGTTTTCAAACTTCGTTATGATGAAAGAGCATTAAAGAAACCACAGTTTTTGATCAAAGATTTAGCTATTTTGTCTGCAATCACATCAGGCGCTGGATATAGTTATAGCAACTCCTATTTTTCTGGCACAAAAGATGTTCAGGTGGGATCTGAAATTGAATCCCCTCACGCAATGGCTGAGTTGTTGACGAATGTTCGAGAGGGCAGCCCTACAGCAAAAGCAAGATGGTTGAAAATTCAAGATACACTCTTAAAAAGCGTGGAATTAAAACCTGAAGGAGTTCAAGCCTTGCAGGTCAGCTCGAATGTACTTCAAGAAATTCGAGAAGGATTGAGGACTCAATTACAAAGTGCCGAGGCTTTGGCAAAACAACATGAACGTAAGCAAGAAAAAGCATTGAATCAATGGAAGGCAGAGACAGGAACTTTGGATAAGATGGAAGCGATGCAGGAGAAGCTGGATGATCTGCTAATGAAAAATGACCGCAAGGGTGTACGTATGATGCTTGAGGCATATTTGCCATGGGCCATCATGGAACCTGTCGAAGCCAACACATGGAAAATTTGGTTGGATGCCATTGAAAATCCAGACTTAAAAAATACAACAGTTGCTTTCCGTGGTTTGAAATACGACACAGATAAAATTCAACGTCGCAAAACAGCCCAAGGGGAAATCTATGGTTTTATGTCGACTGTCTTAACCAAGAATCAGGGAAGTTACACGCGTCGTTTACGTTCTTTGACGACGAATCGTGAAAAAAACGGAGATATTGGTTTTAATGTGCAGAAGAATTCCGAAGTTAAAAATTATGAAACGATGTCGATTAAAATAACTGATCAAATGACTGCTCATGCTCGTAATCCCGTTGCATCGAGCTTCATTTCTTTTACATACGATCCTGCTGTGGCTCGTCGATTTATGGGTGAAAATGTCACAAAAACAATTAACGGCGAAAAAGTTTCTACTCCATACGGTGGTATCTTGGTTGTGAAAATGGACTCTCGTCGAGTTGTCCCTAATATTCCATCTATGTTTTCAGGTGAAATTGAGTTGTTAGCGCCATTAATTGTTTTTCCGGATGAAGTTGTTGCCTATAAAGAAGGTTCTTTCGATCAAAAATATCTCTATCAAACGTTTATTGAGGATATCTCGAAAAAGACCGGAATTGACTTTACTTCTTGGGCAGTAGCAAAGGACGCTAATGATATGGACTTGAAGCAAAGATACAAAAATGAAGGTCACGCCTTTCTAGGACGAATGACCAGCTTAAACTCCAACGCGAAGAGCTGTTCGAAAGTTTTTTAAAAAATGGCTGTTTATGCTACAGTGGTTCCTCATAGCGGGGGATCACTGTATGGATATTGGTTTTTTGGGTGCCGCAGGTACTGTTACTGGATCTAAGTTTTTAGTTCATTGCAACGGAACAAGAGTTTTATTAGATTGCGGAATGTTTCAAGGACTGAAAGAACTTCGTCTTATGAACTGGGCTGATTTCCCTTTTGATCCTCGCGACATCGACGCGGTTGTATTAACTCATGCTCATCTTGACCACTGTGGGGCCTTGCCTCTACTTGTCAGAAAAGGTTTTAAAGGACCTATCTATTGCACTCAACCAACTTTAGAATTGGCAAAGATCATTCTTTTAGATTCAGCTAAAATTCAGGAAGAGGATGCGGAATATGCCAATAAAAAGGGATTCTCCAAGCATCATCCAGCATTGGCATTATACACAATAGAGGATGTCGAAAAAACCCTCCCTTTGCTGACTCCCGTTAAGCTTCACGAGGAATTTCCGGTTGGTGCTTTAAATTTTCAATTCTTTCAAGCGGGGCACATTTTAGGGGCTGCATCCGTACTTATTTCTGGAGAGGATAAAAAATTATATTATTCTGGTGATCTTGGGCGGAACAACGATCCTTTGATGTGGCCGCCAGAGCCTCCACCTGAATGCGATTATATTATTATGGAGTCCACTTACGGAGACCGCGATCATTCCAAAGTTTCCTCCAAACAAATTTTAAAAGAGTGCATAGAGGAGATTGCAAAATCAAAAGGCGTTCTTCTAATTCCAAGTTTTGCTGTAGGAAGAGCCCAGAACTTGGTCTATGAAATCATAGAGTTAAAAAGAGCAGGGGAGGTGCCACAAATCCCCGTCTACCTCAACACGCCGATGGGGCATGAGGTATCTGGGCATTATGAGCAGCATCCAACTTTCCACCGATTAGGTCCAGGTCAGTTTGCAGAACTTATGTCAGAAGTTCACTCTGTAAAAACTGCCGAAGATTCAAAAAGTCTCAATGAGCAATCAGGACCTATGATCATTATTGCAGCGAGTGGAATGTTAACAGGCGGGCGTGTCTTACATCATCTTAAAGCTTTCGCTCCCGATACTCGAAATCTCATTTTACTGGCAGGCTTCCAAAGTCCAGGTACGAGGGGTTGGAGTTTATTGAACGGCTCTGAAGAAATAAAAGTACATGGCATGTACATCGACATTAAGGCTAAGGTTGTACCATCGGATTCTTTTTCAGCCCACGCAGATCGAAAGGACTTACTTACTTGGCTAGATGCCGCAGAAAAAAAGCCTCAAAAAGTTTTTTTAGTTCATGGTGAAAGTACAGCAGCTGATGAATTGCGCCGACGCATTCAAGATCAATTACAAATTGATGTTGTTATTCCTAAAATGAATCAATTTATTGCTATATAAATTTAAGCAGCCTCTAAATTTACTCCTTGTAGGGACACAACGGTAGAGGCTAAAATTTTGGATTGCCCTTTTATTTCTTCCGCCGTACTCACAAGTTGCTCAGCTTGTTTAGTATTTTTTTGAATAAGTTTATCTAATTCATTTATAGAACTAGAAATTTGAGAAATACCTAAAGCTTGCTCTTCTGAAGCAGAGGCAATTTCCTGATTTAATCGAGAAATTTTACGAACACTATCAGAGATTTTTACAAGAACATGACCACTTTCTTGAGCTTGTTGTGTTCCTTTTTTCACTTGTTCAACACTTGCAATAATAAGAGTCCCAATGTCCTTAGCCGCTACGGCAGACTTTTGTGCAAGCGCACGAACAGCGTCAGCCACGACCGCAAATCCTTTACCTTGATCACCAGCTCTTGCTGCTTCGACCGAAGCGTTGAGGGCGAGTAGGTTGGTTTGGAACGCGATATCATCAATAATGGTGATAATCTCTTCAATTTTTTCTGAGGAGGTTTCGATTTCACGCATAGAAGTAATCAAATTAACTATCTCCTTTTCACCCTCAGTTGCAAATTGAGAGGACTCTGAAGACACCATGGCCGCTTCTTGGGCATTTTTAGTGTTCAATTTGACCATAGAAGTGACTTCTTCCAAAGATGCAACTGTTTCGTCAATTGAAGAAGCTGCTTCAGAGGAAACTTCGGCAAGCTCTATACCCATGATATTCAACTGCTCTATGGCGCCAGTCACATGAGTTGAAGATCCTTTAATATTTTGAGAAATATCTTCAATCTTTTTTGACGAATGGCGAGCTACAAAGAATACAGTACCCATCAATAGGATCTGACCTACAGTTAAAGAAATTATTTGCCGCCAAAGGACAGCATAGGCTGATGCAAGAAGAGTTTTTTCAGGTGTCTCAAGGATGAGCATCCACTTTTGATCTAGGTTGTAAATCGGTACGGGGACTGTTAAATACTGTTTTCCATCCACCTCGACATTTTTTAATAATCTGGATTGCACTGCAGACATAACTTCTGGATGGGCCTTGAATGGCTGCATAACCTCTTCAGAACGAGGTCCAGAAACAAGTATATTCGTATCTGTTACGAGGTATGCTTCCGACTCTTTAAAGGGCTTCAGATTAGTAACAAGCTCTTTAACATGATCTAAACTCAAGTCGATTCCAACAACTCCTTGAGGTTCTTGCGCCAAATGGGCTGTGTATACCGCAGAAGTCATGACAACTGTTTTTCCATCTATTGTATCGCTATATGGCTCAACTAACATACTTTGCCCCGACTTCATGGGTTTAAAATACCAATCCCCAAGCTCTGGAGTTTCCGAATTGAGCAGGGTCTTGTAAGTAATCTCGCTACCTTTACGAATCCACCAAGGGTAAAAGCGACCACTTTGTTCGTGATTTAGTTTGTTTGCGTATTCCGCATCTTTTTCATCAAAAGCATTTGGCTCCCAAGCGGACCAAATAGCTAAGTATGAACTGTCATTTTTTAGAATTTCACGCAATTCAAGGTGAGTCCTTTCGCGACTTTGCATTTTATTTTGTATTTGAGTTTCTAAAATGCGGCCATAAGTTTCGATTTGAGCAAAAGGCTTATCGATCACGGATTTGATTTGCTGAGCTGACTTTTGAGCTGCTTCAAGGCTGGATGCCAAGGACTTATTTTTAGTTTCAGTGAATGCATCGCGAGTAGCAACAAAGCCAACTGTGGCAAGCACTATAAATCCGACAATTGTAATTGGAAGAATCATTTGCTGAGTAAAAGACATTTTTGTAAGAGAACGCATCAGCATTCAAAAGCTCCGTTAAAATCCTGTTAAAATGACTGAAACTCTTATCGTTAGATTTCAATTGAAATTAATGGGCATTAAAGTCTAGAAAAAATGAAGTTTTTTAAACCTCACACACTCTATTCGTTACATAATATAACTTATCAGAATAATTAAATACGCCTTTTAACTTTGTAAATTCTCATTAATTATGACCCTCCATTAAAATTTTACGATGAGATGTTACCGATCGCCCTATTGACAAGAAATCAAAACCTCCTCACACTCAGGAGCGTGTTCTACCAATTAGCTCTCCTGCCTGCATTCCTTCATGTTTATATCTTTATTATGGAAAGCTTGCTTTTCGATCGTAAGCGCACGCAAAGAATTTTTAATATAAAGGCCGAAGAGGTCAACGCAGTGAAACCTTGGGCTTTTAATCAGGGATTTTACAATTTATTTTTAGCAGTCGGAATTTTTACGGGCTTTTATCTTACGCAAAGTACAGAGACTCTTGCTCAAGGTCGCATCTTGATCATGTTTTGCTTGTTTTCAATTATGGCGGCAGGATTGGTACTCTTAGGCTCTGCTCCAAAAAAAATGTGGCGTGGAGCTGTGATTCAAGTTGTCCCAGCAGCAATTGCCTTGTTTCCTTTCTTTATAAGTTGAGCCAACAGAAAAATTAAAATAAGAATCCTGACCTCTGTATCGAACACAAGTGAATATAGCTAAGGCTAAATATATCACATTGAACTTTATTGTTGTAGACTAGACCTTATTTTGATTTTCTAAATTACCGGTCCAAAGAAAAGGACCGGTAAGATCAGCTGAAAAATAGCAAGCCATTGCTGGCTAAATCATCCACCCTGTTTTTCTTTGACTGAAAAATTTGCTGCCAGGTAAAAAATTTTATCCACAGAAGTGTAGATTGATACAGAGGTGGCTTTTAAAACTTCTGATCCCTCTTGAAGGTCCAAAACTTCTTTTTCGATAGATTTACTTGTTGTTCGAAGTAAAGAAATAAACTTCAACATTTCCTCTAAATAATGTACGAAGACCTGTCTCACTTCGTTGACTCGTGCAGATTCCACTGCGCCAATTTGACGAATCACTTCAAGACCTGTTGTAAACTTTTGCACTTCGGACATATTCTCAGAAATAGCAGACAAATGTTTCTCAAGTCCGGACACTTCGTTGCCAAGGCTGATGGAATAATCGTGAAACAACTTAGAGAAATGAGCCTTATTGTTGATCATGTCATCAAAGGCGTGCTCCGAATCTTGAATTTTATCAATCGATTCCTTGATAAAAAACTCCACCATCAACATTTGCGACTCCAACGCCACAATAACAAGCGCACACTTTTGCACAACACCTGACAGCAAGTCGACAAAGTCAGAGAGAATGGTGAGATGAGACCGAATTTGCTCTGAAAGACCTGAAAATTCTTTGGCAATTACACCTAGACTTAAAGCAAGTTCACCAAACTTAGCTGCAGCCACTGTCATATTCAAAGCAATGAATTTCAAATGTTGAAATCCGTCTGTTAGTTCTTTCATTGTTTTTAAAAAATTTTGATTGGTTTCACGAAAGCTTTGAATTCTTTTGAAGCTTTCTTTTAGATCTTGCGAAGATTTAAAGCTCAGCTCAGTAATTTCGCCAATAACACCGCTGACTCTTTCGACTCCCCTTGAAGTGTTTTTTTCTTGCAAGGCAGTGAGTTCTAAGAAAGCCGCTTGGATCATGAATTCTTGATAGTCTTTAAAGCCACTCTTTTGAATATTTTCTATCAGGAATGGAATAGAGGCCTCCATTCCACCTTTTTCTTCTACTTCTAGAGTCAGAGGATAAAGTTTTTGTGCAGCCTTAAATAGTTCTGAAGAAGGTTTTAAACGGATAGAAATATATCCATTATCAATTGGAAAAACAAAAGCAAAGACCCAGTAATAGCTTCCATTAGATGCTAAATTTTTAACGTAGGCCGCAATCGGCGAGCCCGCTTTAATTGTATCCCACAAAAGCTTAAAAACGGCGCGAGGCATGTCTGGATGACGTATGATACTATGAGGTGCTCCCACCATTGTCTCTTTGTCATATCCACTGACACGAATAAAGACGTCATTACCAAAAGTAATCACTCCACGCGAATCTGTAGTACTAAAAAATAGTTCATCAAATCCATAGGGACTTTCTGTTTGTGTGGGGGTCGGTTTTTTCACTATTCAATACCTTTGCCTTATAGTCCAAGCTTATACTCTTGAGGCAAACACTGACAAAGCAAAGATGATTTTTTGGACCACCCGGGTTTTAGACTGGTATTTCAACAATAGAACGAACTCCAATCCTCGCTGTCATAGAATGAACCACCGCTCTTAAACTCATAATTGTTTTTCCTTGAGATCCAATCACTTGTCCCAGGTTGTCCTTGGCACACACAATTTTAAATACAGTTGTTTTCGGTCCCACGTAGGTCGTAACTTGAACGGAACTAGGATCATCGACTAACAGTCGCACTATATGATCAATCAAAATGCGAATTTCTTCACGATATTGATCTAAATCAACATTCGCACCCTTGGCTTTGTAGTCAGGACTTTTGAAGGCTTCAATATCATTCATATTAATTCCCCATAAAAAATTGAGCAGTGCCTTTACGATTAAACTGACAATGATCACCAGCTACTGGAATCCATTTTGTCTGAAAGCCATAGTGCCGAGAGATTCTCACAAACTCTTCAGCCCCTTCTTGAAATCCGTACTCATCAGACTCCCCTACAGAAACGAAGTATCGAGATTTTTTTGTCTGCGGTTTTTTCAAAAGAAGAAGTGGGTCGTGTTTAGTCCAGTCGTCTTGATCGATAAAAACAGAGCGAGAAATTTGCAGCATGGTCTGAACTTTTTCGCGAGAAGCCCCCGTGCGACGAATGTAATCTTCTATTTTTTCAGAGCTATCAAAAGGACCCACGGTTGCGATCGCGGGACAAAGAAGAGCGACTTTATTGAAAATTTTTGATGTTTTTAGCGACACTTCGGCAGCGTTGAATCCTCCCATGGACTGTCCGATCAAATGACGTTGTCCCTGCCGAAGCCCTCCCACTTTCTTTTCTAAAAGAGGCAAAACCCCCTTCACGAATAAGGGTAAAAGTGGGTAGCGAGTGTTGTCGACTAACAACCATTGAGGACCAAACGATACAGTCACAATGCGGGGACGATAACCCCAATGCTTCCACCATTTCTGTATCATCAGGGTGCCAAAATACTGAGTGAACCAAGTTTCTTCCGAACCTTCAAGACCATGGAAAAAGTAGATAATGTCTTCGCTGTTGGTGGTTTCTATATTCCGATAGCAAAAGCGAAAACCAACCCCTTGTACTGAGTCCGCCCCACAAGTATAGCGTAGCCGCTCTTGTTCTATTTCCTTGCGAATTTCACTTTCATCGAAAGCATAAGAAAACACTGAAACGTTCAACAGCAGCAGAACCATTGCAAATAATTTCATAAGTGCCCCCTCATGGGGAACAGGTTCACGCTGTGTTTATGAAAAATCAATTTGCAATATCGAAATCCTCACGAACTCTGTGTTTCGGCACGAGGACTTGCTCACCTGTATTTAGGCACTTTAAATAAAAATGATTATATCCTCTGTTTGTGACAACAAAGCGCCGCGATTTCTGCATGGTGATTTTTTTTGCTAATACCGAACCTACACCAAGACTTTCGTATTTATTTAAAACCTTGTCGGCCACTCGACGTCGCACAATATGCGCCCACATTGCAAGCAGCAGAAGGCCTAAGCCAATAAAGCTGGAAATCAACCAATGGGCTTTCTTATCTAAAAGAATTGTAAAAGTCAGGGGTGCTAAAAACGACACACTGACAATCACTCCAGTGAGCCAACGTTCTTGCTTTTGATATTTTTTGAATTCATCTACGAAAGAGGACATAATCTCGGAGCCTCGCTGTATCTACAGAGATGACTCCTATCAAACCACAGAGGGTTAAAAAGTTGCGAGTCCAGATTTCGTTAGTTTTTGACAATCATAGTGTGAAGATGCGCTACCGCAGCGCATCTTCACAGATCAAACAGAGAACTACTCTTTCAATTTTGGTGTGATTTTCAACTCAAGAACCTTACCAGCTCTCATAACTTTAAGAGATGTCTCTTTATTTGGCTTCACAGACTGTAGAGTATAAACGTAATCGTAAAGATTTTCGATCTTAGTTCCATCGAACTCTACAATAATATCCTTATCCTGCACCCCTGCCGCTTCAGCAGGACTGTCTTTAGAGGCACCTGTAATTCGAACGCCCTTCACGCCTTCCTGAGAGTAATCTGGGATCGTGCCTAAATAGACACGGAACGAACGGCCTTCCATCTTACCTTGAGCGCTCGCCACTTTCACGTATTGAACCATCGGCTGTTGCGAGTCCACGAGCAAGTCAGTTAAGGATTTAACGGCACCTAGGACTTTCACAACGCCTTCATAATTCACCAAATCAGCAGTGTCTCTAGGAGTGTGATACTCACCATGAGAGCCCGTAAAGAAGTTTGCTGTCGGTATTCCTGCCATATAAAAAGCCAGTGAGTCCGTCGGCAAATAAGGATCTTCCTGCGCAATCATCGGAACAGCTGTGCGAACACCGACTTCTTCAGCTAGACGAGACCAATTGTCACCAGAACCTAGGCCTTGGATAAAGACACGATCTTTGAGACGTCCTATCATGTCCATATTGATATAAGCGCTAATATTATGTTGCGAAATGCCTTTAGTAAAATGCGAAGATCCAAGGTTACCAAGTTCCTCCCCGGACCAGACACCAAAATAGATGTCTTTTTGAATGGACTGAGGCGAAGTCTTTTTCAAGTTAGCATAGTAATGCGCCAACTCCAAAACACCAGAGACACCAGATGCATTGTCATCAGCACCGTAGTGAGTTTTTCCAACTTCAGAGCCTCGTGCTAAACTGCTTCCCAGCTGACCATGCCCCAGGTGATCGCCATGAGCGCCAATCATCACTGACGCTTTAGCTCCGGAAGATTTCAGTTTCGCAACGACATTCGTGCCTACTGATTTTTTGAATTGCAAATCCACTTTCGCTTTTATGTACGTTGATGGGATTGTTACGGGGTCTAGTGTTTGACCGTTGTCTAACTTTTTCTCTAAAGCTTCAAGATCCTGCCCCGCGAACTTAAGCATCGCCGCCGTAGCTTCAGTGGACATTCTAAGAACTGGAAGACTGCTTTCTGATAATGAACCTTCAAATTTCAAATTACCGAACTTATCGCTTCCGCCCAACGACGGCCCATTAGCAACGATAAGACCGACAGCTCCTTCATTTTTTGCCACTGTGACTTTATGCTGCAAGCGCGAGTACAAATTCAAAAAGTGACGACGAGTGGGAGGAATTTCTGAAGGAATGTTCGCAAGAACCACAACCCACTTCCCCTTCACATCCAGACCTTTGTAAGAGTTGTACTCAACCTCTTTGTCAGTCGCTGGTGCTTTAATTCCATAGCCCACAAAAACCACAGGGGCTTCACGGAACTCTCCCGTTTTGGAGAAGGAGACCGGCTCAAAATCTTTAGAAAGAACGTATTTACGCTGATAAGATCCTACAACTTCAAGTGAGTTCTGAGGTCCTAGATGAACACCTGAAGTAAACTCAAAGGTTTGTAAAAAGGAACCCTTAGGTCCAGCCCCCTCAAGTCCCCAAGATTTAAAAGTTTGCGCCAGTTTTTCAGAATAGACTTTCTCTTCAGAACTTCCAGTCGCTCGACCTTGAAACTCATCAGATGCCAAGTAATGAACCCACTTCTTAACATCTTCAGCTCTTATATCAGGACTCAAAAGTTCTACTTTAACATCTTGAACTCGCAAACCAAGAAGCTTACGAGCTTGCACGTCGTCCCACTTGGCCATCAGAATCTGTGAATCACCTTTTTCATTGCGATGGGTCCATGAAAGTCCAGTTCCATCTGGCGTGAATACGGGTAAACCATCAAAGCCCTCGTTAAATGTGACTCGAACAGGCTTTCCTTTTCCATCAGCTTTCACGATGAAAAGTTCAAAATTAGAGTATCCCAACACGCTGGAACCAAAAATGACATAGTCTCCAGATGGATGAAAATAAGGTGCCCAGGACATGGATTTTAAATGAGTGATTTGTTGTTGATCACTCCCATCCACGTTCATCGTAAAAATTTCTGCTGTGGAGCCGTTGGGTGAAAAACGACGCCAAGTGATCTTCTTGCCATCAGCACTAAAGAAAGGACCTCCATCATAGCCCTTTGATGTCGTCAATCGCTTCAACTGACTTCCATCCTCACGCATAATGTAGATATCCATCATGTAAGATGGGTCCTGATCAAATAACTTCTGATCTTCTGCATCTAGCTTTTCTGTATAACCTGCTCTGTTTGAGGCAAAAGCAATCCACTTCCCATCAGGTGAGTAAGATCCCTCAGCATCATATCCGCGCTCTTTTGTCAGACGCTTGATGTTACGCCCCTGCAAATCCGAACTAAAAATATCGTAGCTATCATCAAAGCTCCACGAGTAGCGAGCTTTAACTGCTTTCTTACGATTCTCAAATTCGTCTGCCGTTTTCTTTTTCACTTCAGGATCTAAGTGGGTCGATGAATAAAGTACCTTTTTCATCGAAGGATGAATCCAGCCACAAGTTGTTTTACCATGCCCCGGCGATACACGAGTTGAGGCACCTGAAATCAAATCCAAAATATAAATTTGATAAAATGGATTTCCGGGCTCACGCTCACTTTGAAAAATCATCTTTTTACCGTCAGGACTAAAATACCCTTCGCCAGATTTTGGTCCGACAAAAGTCAACTGTCGAGATTCGCCCACTAAAGTGTGCGGCTGATCTAAAAAAGCACCTGCTTCATGTGTGGTTGGCGCTGATTTGATTGTTTTTGTTTCTTTGCCTTGGCAAGAAATTAAAGAGAGAATACAAGCACTTGTAAGAAGAACTTTGACTTTTTTCATAGTGTCGATAGCCTAAAAGCAGGACCCCATGATGTCAACCTTGGGGGCAACAAAATTCGGGGAGCTTCAATGCAATTTATATTGAGTTTATTTCTTGTCTTACCAACAGTGACTTTCGCAAGTAAGTCCTATTTATCTCTCGATCTTCCCTATCCGCCATTTGAAAAAATTCGCCTTGATCTGGAAAAGTCGCAAAAATTAACGCTTAAAAGTCGCGGCGAAGCTCACATAACGGTTCTGACGCCTCCAGAAGTCAAAGCGCTCGCAGACAAACTCACTTGGAAGGAGATTCAAGGCTTAGCACACCAGCTTAAAATTCAGGAAAGTCCCTATAAATTACTTTGTGTCGGAAAAGGTGTTCATAAAACTAAGCCCGCTGAAGGCGAGACCTACTATGTCGTCGTTGAGTCTGAGCGGCTTTTTGAAATTCGTCGTAAAATTCAAGCCCTTTACGTAGGCAAAGGAGGAGATCCCAAAAACTTCAACCCGGAAAAATTTTATCCTCACGTCACCCTGGGCTTTGTAAAACGAGATCTCCACTTAGAAGATGGCGTATTGAAAAATACCGATACCTGTCTTTATTCTTTGTAAGTATTTGCGAGGGCCTTATCAAAAGCCTCGCTGTCCGTAGTCCCAGGACCAAGCCACAATGTGGCTTCTTCGATCAAAGAATTGTCTGGAAAACGACAAATATTCAAACTATTCCCAGTTGCGGGATTCACTCCCTCAAGAAGGTCTGCGCCAAACGCACCACAAACACCGCCTTTGGCGTAAGATACTTGGCGTTGTTTATAGGCTGTCACAGCCTGAGGTTCACTTATATTAGATTTAAACATGAAAAGAGCTTCTGCACCCAATGCTCTGTTGCCAAAAAAACAAAGCGCATACTGGGTAGAGTCCGCCTGAACTAATTGAAACTGACCTAGCTCGATTCGACAAACCCTCATCCAAGGATTGTTGTTGGCAGCAAGAACAGAAGAACCTAAAAAGCTAATAAGGCTGGCAATCAATAAACCCTTCATCATCCCTCCAAACGCGTGGTATTGTCTTGGCCAAGAAGTATAACACTCAGCAGTTCAGGGCAAGTATTCAATGATTAATAGTTTAGAAAATAATGAATCTATACAAAACACTTTGGTCCCCTGTGTTTTTAAAAACTCCTGTTCCGGCTGCAATCTTTTGGACGAAACTTACGGTAACCAATTAAAAACAAAGACAAATCAGTTACTTAAGCTTTTTAATCAAAGCGAAATCCACTTTTCAGGGACAATCCGTTTTTTATCAGCAGGCGCAAGTCACTTACGGGATCGCCTAGATTTTAGTCTTGAGGAGGGGCGTTTAGGCCTTTACAGAAAAGACCGTCGCGAAGTTTTGGATATCGACATCTGTGCGCAGCTGTCTCCATCTCTTCAATCTTGGCTGAGCGAATTTAGAAAGATCCAGTGGCCCTTTCAAAAAGGCTCGATCCGCTTAAGAGTTGGACCTCAAGGGCAAAAAGGTGTCTGGCTTGATTTTGCCAATGTAGATATAAAAACATTGCTCGATGAAAAAAATATTCTCCATCATCTTCTGAAAATCTCTTTTGTCGAAATTGGACAAAGGCGTAAAATTCCTTTTTGGACTGGGGAAGAATACAAACTCCGCGATCCGCAAACCGGGGTTTGGTTTCAAACTTGGATGGGGCCCCATCCCATCGATCTCTATTGTCATATCGCAAGCTTTACTCAACCTAGCCTCAAAGCAAACAAACTCATTTGCGATGTGATTAATGCCTGGATCCATGCTGCTCCCAACTCCAGAGTGATCGAATTTGGCTCAGGTATTGGCAATCTGACTCTGCCGGCTTTGGTCAATGCGGACAGTGTTTTAGCTTGCGAAATTGATGAATTGTCTTTGCAAGGACTTTCTAAATCTCTTGAAAATCTACCCGCAGATTTACAACATCATCGTGCAAAACTGAAAATTCATCGTGGGGATTTTCAAAAAAAACTCACTCAAGATTTTGCCCAGTTTGATGTGGTCTTAGCAAATCCCCCACGTTCAGGTTTGATGAATTTCCTGAAACCTCTTGAAACTTTGGATCATGCAAAAAAACCGCCGTTTTTTATTTACATGTCATGCTTTCCAGAGTCTCTGGTGAAAGACTTGGCACGCTTGCAAAACTGTGGGTATGAAATCAAAGACACTGCAATTGTAGATCAGTTTCCACAAAGTCAACACTACGAAGTACTGACCTTACTTCAAAGAAAATAGCTTAACACCAGACAGTGCACCCGCGATATCTCGACCGACAAGAAGCGAGATCAAGGGAAGTAAAAAAACACCTGTTAACAAAACTAAAGTGCTTCTTAGCGCCACTTTGAAAATGTAGTTAGTCTTCATTCTTTCGTGTGGTTGTCCCAAACGCAAATCACAGACCCATTCACCCAAAGTGTAACCTAAAATCCCGCGCACACTGACTAAATAGATCCACCCAATCGCTACAAAAATTTCCAACAATAGCAAGGCTTGGGAATTCATCTTTACGGCGTTCATCAATAGCGTACCTGCCGGTACTTTTATCAGTAAAGAAAACGCAATTAGAAATGCACAACCAACAGAGATCAAGATCAGCGAGTCGATGATCGAAGCCAACCAAGACCAAGCAGCCAGGCGATACCCTTTTCGGCGCGCCGAAGGGCCACCGTTGAATCCGGTATTTTGATCAAATTGAGGCCTACGCGTATTCTTAAAAACATCTTCAATTTTTAGGGGATTCGTCGGAGACGGCGTCGGACGCCGCCTGCGCACTGGGATCTCAAGAGGACGATCCCCCCCAATTTTTTGGGGGGCTTTTTGAGGCATGGGAATGTCTCGGTAACGCTCCAAACTCACACAGATCTCCCTCTAGTGATTAACGAACTCCACCGCCACGGCCTGGTGAATCTATCTGCGTCCCACCTTCTCCACCACCTGTCGTCGGTGGAGGAACCACCACTGGAGGCACACAGACGCCGTTAACCATCGAGGCTGGTGGCGGGCACGGAGCTGGAGGTGGCGGATTTACTGGCGGAGTTCCAGGACCAGGTGTTCCAGGGCCAGGTCCCGGAACAGGAACTGGTGGAACATAGACTGGAGGATTCGCATTAGCATTGTTCTTATCTCGGAACATCCACCAGAAAAGTCCTAAGCCCAAAAGACCAACACCCACTGGTATGATCCAATTTTTGTTGCGACACCAGAAGCCACACTCAGGTTGAGCTGGAGCTCGAGCGGCACCATCTCCTCCTGGCAGAACTTCACCACCGCCGGCGATAACAACACACATCCCTTTATCTTCTTCAGCATTGCTTTCTTTACTACCTTCTGGACACTCACAGCGTTTACCATCGGCTGATGGTTTTTTGCCCGATCCATCATCCTCGCATGTCGGAGAACCTGGGTCTGGCAACACTGGGGGAGGTGGCGGTGGATTCGGTGGAACAACAGGCTCCGGATTCACAGCAAAGTGTTGCAGTGAGAAAGCCCGACTTTCAATTTCTTTACACGCTGATAATTGATCATCACGTTTAACTTTAATGTCTTTAAGAGGAGCTTGACCACATTCAGCGATCGCTGAATTAATATAATCCTGAAGATCACCCAAGTATTTAGAAATCTGCTTGTACTGCTCCTCAGAAATTTTACCTTCTTCATTCAATTTAAGGTCAATTTCTTGGCCTTTAACATTTTTTAGATAGGTTTCAATAATGCGTTTTTTATTTTCACCTTCTTGTCTTGCATCCCCATTTTGTAAAGGCGACATCCGATTACATTCTCGAGTCGCGTACTTCACCTGAGCACGTGTCACACAGTGTGGAGCACCGCTAGAGCTAAAGCCGTAGACCATAGGGTTGCAGGCTACAGAGCTTGAGTTTGAGCAGTTCGCATTATTCGCACTCATTTTATCTTGAAGATCTGCAGCCCCGCTACTGCCACCACCACAAGAACCATTTTCTCCATAAATCGACAAATAACCGGCGACGATACAAGGCTTACCAGTCAAAGAACTTGCCGCTTCAGCGGGATTACCAAAAAAGAAATTGACGACCCATTCGTACTTTTTATTTAACTCTGCAGAAGCTTGCTCACCGTAAATAGTTTTATATACATTTTGAGCTGCTTCCATAGCCTGACGAAGGCGCACAAAATATTCTGCTTTTTGTCGCGCACTCAATTTTTTAAACTCTTCAAAACTCAAAACAGCATTCTTGCTGATCAGACTTTGAGTCCCATTTTTCTTTAGATTCTTACTAAGTGACGTGTCTTTTTTAACTAGTTTCTGCGCGAGTTCGTTGAACCCTTTCAAGTTAGACAGCTCTTTAGTTGTGAGCGTGACTCCATTCACTTTCAAAGGTTTTTCTTCATCACCCGTAAAAGTTAGGTTCATCGTTTGCCCAGCGCTTGTCAGCGTCAAACGCACTTGTTCGTTTCCTGAAGAGTCTTTAAAGCTTGTCGCTTCGATAGATGGCATCATTTCATTACGATTCAAAGACACCCATAAATCCAATGAACCTCTGAGTGGAGCTGGGTAGACATGACGAACCATGCGCCAATATTCTCCAACAGTCATCTTCTTGGTTGTTAAGCCGACTTCTTTCAAATATTCATTGATCAATTGCTTCTGGTTTTTTGCCGCAGCTCCTTGAGCTACTGGTGCTAAGCACATCGTAATGACGGACGCTCCTGCTGCAATTTGCTTCATGAAAGAAACTGGCTTAAAATTCCATCTCATAATGACCTCATACTTTTGAGTCTTTTCGGTACACTTCAGAAAAAACTTAACGGAATTCCTCACTTACCTGCTTGTGCAAAGGTAAATTGGGTGGAAATCAGTTAATACTCTTGTTTTGTATGTTAATTGAAAGATATGAGACTGCGCAGGTAATATTCAGTAGACTAGACGTTAGTTTTAAAAAAACTCACTCTAAACCCAATTTCCCCCAGTTACTAGACTTAAGTCTTCCTCGATAAAGAGAGGCTTGAATAAAAGTGTTATTTGTACTTTTTAAAGCTGATGCCTTAGGAGGCGAAACGAGGACTTTTCTAAATAGATTTTGAAACGCCCACTGAAGCAAAAAGGGTGAAGAGATGATACTTCTGACTAGTAAAATTAACAGTTTTGCTTTCCATCGCGGGACTTTTTGGGTTTGCCCTTGCTTAAAGCCTCTATCGGAATTTATCAGCGTCAATAATCCTAGGAATAAGGACCACGCACAAAAAAGCTTGTAACCTTTTTCTTTTAAATCAAGAGAATGAATGTATTGCATAGCCTGTTCTGCATGCATACCAATAGAATCCATGACAGCGTTGCGATCAAACACAAAGAAACGTCCAAGTTTTTCATCTTGCAGCTGGTCTTTTAAGATGTTCACTTTTTGCAAAAACAAAATGAACTGCTCGATACAGATTGGAGGGATCTGCGTCTTCGTGACGATGCAACCTCTCCAAAAGCTCGCCGACGATGCCAGCTAAATGATGTTTATATCGCAGATCGGTGCTTTGTTCAAAATTCACCAGATACTTCTAAGCCAAGGATCAAAAAAACAAACAATTTCAATCAAACGGACTCTCGGCATTAAAACTGCTGCAATATCTGCTGCAAGGCATTTTAAACATTCAGCTCAATTGAGTGAGGACCTATGAAGATATTTGTGACAATTTTGAGCCTTCTATCTATAGCATCGACAGCAATTGCCTCAGGCGGAAAATACTCCTGCATGAATATTGACTCCATTTCAGAGGACAAAGAGCTTGTGGAAGTCACTAAAGCTCCCTTGACAGAGTTATTACAGAATAATCTTAGACCGAATAAAATCATCGTCTCCAAAGAGCAAAAAAAGCTCTTTCTTTTTCAAAACGATATTCTCGTTCGTAGCTACGACGTTGCTTTCGGACGAGATCCTTTTGGACATAAACTGATGGAAGGTGACAATAAAACCCCCGAAGGAAAATACATTATTGATTTCAAAAAGAAGGAAAGCGAATACTATCGAGCCCTCCATATTTCATATCCTAGTAAAAACGATGTAGAGCGCACTCGCAAACTCTCCGAGGCAAAGGGCGTTAAGTTAAGTCCTGGTGGAGATATTATGATACATGGGTTGCCAAATGATGAAAATCTTCGTTCCTTAGTAGAATTGGGACACCCTTTAATCAACTGGACTCGCGGTTGTATCGCCGTAACGAATGCTGAAATTGAAGAGATCTATCAGTTGGTGCCAGTGAAGACAGAAATAGAAATATGTCCCGCGCAAAAAAGGGGCGATAAAGTCACCCCTTTGAAAGTTTCCAATAAACTCAGCACGGACTTCTTCGCTCAAGCACTATCGAACGAGTGAGGAGCAGGATTCAATACAGGACTCGCGCGCTAATGTCACACGCGGTGCCATACATTCTGGTGTTCCTTTATGTCGCACCACAGATAGTGTCCCGACATTCGGTGTGTAAGTCCGGCCATTAAATTTCGCCAGGCAAGCGTAATAAGCATACTTTTCAAGGCCCGTTTTCATTTTACTACTGGTTGGTAAATAGTCTCGGGCCTCGTAATAGTTGATACCAATCCCGCCCTTACTAGGTGCACTCTGTGCCACTACAAAATCAAACTGATTGGATGTGATTTTCGCACAATCACTTTCAGACTTTACTGAAGCAATTCCAAATGGATCATCCCCTGCCTTATCAACTAAAAGAACGTGGCCGTAAACCGCGACGATATCCCCAGGTAAAAGGGAAGACTTCGATGTAACGGCAATTTTATCCAAGCACGTCAGACCATTCTTCTGTGGTTCGACATAAGAACTAGAGCCCCAAGCCCAAGAGTCAGAAGCTTTAAGTGGACGCCCCGACTTTAAACGCAAACCCGCCGTTGCCATTGCTGTGTAAACGTAACCTGAACAATCAATCCCCAAAACACTTGTCCCATCACCATTGTTTTTAAATAAATCAATCGGTGAGTTTGAAGCCGTCGTTCCGTAGGGCTTACCACCATAATCATAGATCAGTGGGTTCTGACGAACGTTGAAACAGCCATCGCCATAAGTCTTCATATCTTTGACATAGTAATGCGTTCCTTGAACTTGAGACAAGCTGGCAATCATTCTTTTACTACCGACTCCGTCCGAGTGTTTTCCGACAATACTAATCCCCAAAACCTCCGGAGTTTGTTCTGTCATCGACGGCAACTGCAGACTTTGACAGCTTTGATAAGCCGTCGCAAAGGCCCAGCGACCGCCGAAGACCGCCAGGTTGCCGCCATTTTTTAACTCTTGTTGCTTGTGATATTCGTAGTCTAAACTTACATTGATGGAAGGACTGCTGGGAGTCGACTCTTCTTGAGGATTCACGTCAGAAACTGGTGGCGAAGACGGCGTGGAAGGCGCCAAACAATTCAGCTCAAAACTATGAATTGTCTTCTGTAAAGATTGAAACTGCGATTGAATTTTACTTTGCATATATGAGCGGAAAACTGTGGATCGATCTCCAACATCCATTGCCGATAATAAAATTAACAACTGCTCTGGTGTTTCTACACGCTCCCCTTTGACGGTCTCTTCTAGAAGTGTTTGCACCAGACCATCTAAATCCTGCTGCAAGCGATGAATATCCTCAGACGACAACTGTGGATTCTCTTGAGCTAAGATTTCAACTTGTTGGCGAAAAGCTTCACTCAGGGCCTCTGCGGAGGGCAGTGTTTTTTGCTCTAAAAGATATGTCTTTAAGCCATCCCACAGCTTGGTCTCTAAAGCTTGATCTTTACAAGAAATATCCTGCACCGTTTGCGTTGCGATTTGATTTAAGGCCTCGTAACCTTTCGGAGCACAAGAAGCCAACGTCATCCCTAATATTAAAAGCATGCTATTTTTTCTCATGCTGCTTTTATCGGCAACTTTGAGAATCTAGATGATGCTCCTCACATATTTTGGACTCGACTAGACTAAAAAATAGTCACTATAATAAGTTTTCAAGGGGACAAAACGACATGGCAGAAAAGTTTATCAAAATCCAGGCACTTTATGGACTTCTTGAATTAGAGCCTTTTATTCTTTTAGGCTGCCTTATCGCCACAACTTGGGTTTTCTATCGATTTTTCTTAAGTGAGGCGAGCGAAGAACGCCATCGCAGCATCCGAAATCATTTTCAAAAATTAGTTCGCCATTATGTTGTTTTGAGCTTCCTATTTCTCTTTTTTATTTTCCTACAAACTTCTGAACCTCAATTCGCAACACTGGCAAAAATTACTCCCTATGTCGCCTTAGTGACTTATGTTTGGGGCAATGTCGTCTTCGTAAAAACCTGCCGCTTGATTGTTCTGCAATATCTTTTCCTGGGGTCTATGAAGCATGGGGTCCCCCTATTATTGGTCAATATTTTTTCGTTGATACTTTCCATTGCCCTCGTACTTTGGGGGGGAATGCTGATCTTTGGTCTTAAAGTTGGACCACTCCTCGCCACTTCTGCAGCCGCATCGGTCATTCTGGGTTTGGCTCTTCAAGATACTTTAGGCAATTTGTTTGCAGGGATCTCACTACAGGTAGATCGAAACTTTGAAATTGGCGATTGGTTGGAAGTTGTCAGCGGTACGCAAAAAACTGTGGGCCAGGTTCGGGAAATCACTTGGCGCTCAACGACTCTTATCGGCTTTTCTGATGAGCTTATCACGCTGCCTAATCGTTTTATGGCTAATGCGACAATCATGAACTATTCACCCGATGACAGCCCTATTTGCCGACGTCAGGTTTTTCGCCTTCCTCATGGCGAAAACATTGAGTTGGCAAAACAGGTTTTGGAACGAGCAGCCTCAGGGATAGGCGAGATACGTGGAATCCCCTCTCCGTGGGCCTATGTCAGCGACACCACGGAGCACTGGATTGAATTGAAAATTGTTTATTTTATCGATAATTTTGGTTCTCAATTTAATATCGGTGATAAAATTTACGCTCGCGGAATTGAAGATTTACGATCTGCAGGGTTGAAATTAGCTCGACAAGTCATTGAGATATCGGATAAAACCCCGAGACATGACACAAATAGACTTCAACCACCCATTAGCGATCAAAATACGTAAACAAATCGTTCAAGCCCTCAATGATTTCAATATGATTGAGGATGGCGATAAAATAATGGTCTGCGTTTCTGGAGGTAAAGATTCCAGCATTTTGCTGGCATTATTACTAGAAATTCAAAGACGTTCTGAACGCAAGTTTCAAGTGGAAGCAGCTATTCTAGATCAAAAACAACCCGGCTTTCAGGTCACAGCCTTCAAAGAATGGGTGGAAGGTCTTGGGGTCAAACTTCATATTGTTGAAAAAGACACTTATTCAATTGTGAAAGAAAAAGTACAAGGAGCGACCTACTGCTCTTTATGCTCTCGTTTACGTCGCGCTATTTTATACGACTTTGCTCACGACAATGGATTCACGAAATTGGCTTTGGGACACCATCGCGATGACGTAGTTCATACGGCTCTTTTAAATTTATTTTATGTGGGCACCATGGCTGCCATGCCAGCGAAGCTTCGCTCTGACGACGAGCGGAATATTCTCGTTCGTCCTCTTTGTTATGTTTCCGAGCGCGATATTGAAGAACTTGCCCAAGCTTGGAACTTCCCGATCATTCCGTGCAACCTGTGCGGTTCTCAAGATGGGCTAAAGAGACAAAGAATTAAAAAGCTTGTCAGGGATTTAGAAAAAGAAATCCCTAATGTCTATGCTTCAATTCAAACGGCTCTAGGAAATATCAAACCTAGCCAACTCATGGATCATGAACTTTGGGACTTCAAAAACCTGAAAGCCTCAGCAGAGGTCACAAAGGAACTTGAAGAATCAACGCACTCCTCTTGATTCAAAAGACTTCTGGATCAGCGAAGTATATTTGCCCTGAAAATGGGAATCACTGATACTCATCAGGGCGATCTTCGCTGAGGCAAAATCCGAATTTGGTCGAATGCGAGAAAGATGCATTGAGAAGATCTTCATAAAATCAGTCTTGTTCATTTTAGAATCCAAATAAATAGACCAAAGAATCGCGGCATAGGCGGCCCCTAAATCATGTACCTGCCCACTTCCTGCCGAGAAAAAATCGGCGACGGACTTTCGGATGTTTATACTGACATCTCGATCACGCCATCCGGCCATGCTGTTTTCTAAAGACTGTGCGATGCGAGGATCTTCAGGAAACATAAGAGCAGCATGAATATCTGCCTGGCCTTCATGGATCGCCCCTAGGCAACCTTGTTCAGAAGCACAGGTCTTACTTAAACCACTCATACTCTGATTCATGGCATAGTATAAATTAGCATGCCCCATTTCATGCAAGTAAACCTCAGCACTGAGAGCTGTTTCTTGAAGTCCGGAGGGTCCTCGCCATGTTCCCATTTCAATTCGTGCAGGGACAAAACGAGCGTTATCCTGCAAAGATGAGATATGAGCATCGATATCCATCTTTCTGTTCGACGCATAAAAGACACCTGATCTTTGGGTCATAAAGCGAATCTGCTCGTTCAGCCAGTAATAAGCCATGACCTGAGATATTTTATGAGTTCCAGCATCTTCACGGTAGTTAAAGTTCCATTTTCCATTCTCTGGAGCCGCCAAGGTTCCATTCGTCACCTTCACAACAATATGATTGTTCGCCAGACGACGTGGATCACTCATACCCTCGATACGAACACCAAAGTGCTGAACAGAAGAAAGATCTGAACCATAACTAATTCCCCCTGGTATTGGAGCTTTATTCATCGCCACAGGGTTTTTACGAAAAATACAGGCATCGTATCCAGCATCCTGACGGCAATCACCATCCACAGGACCTTTGCTGATTCTATTTATGCGCACGGAGCGCTCTTCGACATATAAACGCCCCTCGTGATCAGAGGCCTTCACTCTAATATCAACGATGTCTTTATCATAACTATTAGGGTTCATGTAAAACTGATGAGGAAGATAACTAATCAAACCTATATCAACTCCATCTATCTCCACCTGAATAGCTCGAACATTTTCCGGATTATCAACAGCCACCTTCACGGTATCACCGGCGCCACCAACTTCTTCTGGGCTATCAATAGAGATACCCATTCCGCGGGACTCCTTACTAGAAAATGCATCTGAGGAATCTTGTGCGGCATTAAAACTACTCGCATGAAATGATGATTGCAGATTAAACTTGCAAGCCGTTGAAAAAACACACAGTAATGCCACGACCCAGACTCGCACCAACATTCAATTTCCTCCAAGGAAATATCAGCCCCTCTGCAAAGGAGGGCTATTAATGACGATCTTTATAAGTGTAGCTCAACTTCTGAATAGGCACCGATTTTTTTTACTCATGTGCTCAGCATGATACGACTCAGGATTAGACAAAAAACTGATAGTGGATCTGCCTTAGTTCGCAATTACGGTACTTATATTTTTGAGAATTTCACCTTCACCCAACTCGATAACGAGTTCGCGAAAGTCACGCAATGGACGCTCTATTTCCACATTACAAACACGACTGACATAGGCCACTTCATCTTTTACAAAATAGACCTCTTTAGAACAGTCTATCATTTTGATACTTTTCCCTTTGAAATGTGCGACCACTTTCTCTTCGACATCTCTCTCTAGAAGAGATTTAAGAGAACGGACTTCGTTAAAATTTGCAAACTCGTTAATGACATAGGTTATGCCATAATCTGGTTTACGGACAAAAACTTTGATATGAGATCCGTAAATGGGGAGATCATTGATAACTTGATCATACGAAAGTATATTCTCATCAACCCCCTGAACGGTGTGTTCTTTTGAAAAAACTCTCTCGCGATTCTCGATACCTGCATTCTCTAAGAATCCTTCAATAAACTGATCGACATCTTCCTTTTTTAAAGCCTTATTCCGCACGACTCCACCAAAAGCAACTCGCACGACACCATCTTCACGAGTCAACTGCCAAGTTGTATTTTTAACTTCAGGATCTTTCAAGAAATCATTCATTCTTTCATTTTCATTTTTTTGTTTCGTTATTTGAGCTAATGAATTCGGTCGACTTTTATTACTTTCTCGATCTTCTGAATTTTCAGCAGCGGTTAAAGCTAAGGATGTTGAACCTGGCTCTTTTTTTTTATTTAATTGATAGGTCAAAAATAAACCAAAGACTAAGAGGATGGCAAACGCTCCACCCAGAAGAACCGACTTGTTATTTTTCATTACTGAACACCCCGAGATTCGAAAGCCGACTTTATAAGTTGAGTGTACTTTCCTTGAAACTGGGTGTCACTTATGTTCATTAAAATTGTTTTAGCTTCACGAAAATCAGAGTTGCCGCGGATTCTCGCCAAATGCATTGTGAAAAGCTTCATGTAGTCGCTTTTATTCATAGCTGCATCCAAATAGATAGACCAAAGAATAGATGCATACCCGGACCCCATACCGTGAATTTCGCCCTGGGACTCACTAAAATATCTGGACATCGATTTCGTCAAACCCAAAGAAAGATTACGATCAGACCAACCCGCCATGGTGTTTGTTAATGACTGGGCCATAGTAGGGTCCTCAGGAAACATCAGGGCCGAGTGAATATCAGCTTGCCCCTCGTGAATGGCACCAAGACAGCCTTGGTCCGACGGACAGGTTTGCGTTAAATTGCCCATTGAGCGATTCATCGCATGATACAAATTGGCATGCCCCATCTCATGCAAATACACTTCTGCACTCAATGCCATTTCTTGATTTGTACCGCGATTCCAAATCCCCATGACGATATCGTTACCACTAAAGTAAGCGTTATTCACCACGCTGGGGTCATGAGCGTCGACAGACATACGCTTGTTAGAAGCATAGAAGGCTCCCGATTTTTCTGTCATAAAACGAATCTGTTCATTCAACCAATAGTAAGCCATCACCTGACCCACTTTTTTATCTTGGCGATCGTTCTGATAGGAAAAGTTCCACTTCCCATTTTCGGGTCGAGCTAAAGTTCCTTGTGTCACATTCACTGTGATGTGCTCATTAGCCAATCTATTTGGGTCTGTCATCCCCTGCAGGCGCACGCCAAAAACTTGGACTGAAGATAAGTCTTTGCCATACTGAACGCCGCCAGAAATCGGAGCTCCATTCTGAGCAACGGGATTTTTTCTAAAAATACAAGAATCGAATCCAGTGTCTTGGCGACAATCTCCACCAGGGGCCCCAGTGCTCGATCTTTGAACTCGAATAGCCTTCTCCTCCACATAGAGACGTCCGGCGTGATCTGACCCTTTTGCCCGAACAATGATTATTTCTTTGTTAAATTTATTGGGATTTATGTACGCTTGAAATGGCAAATAACTGATGAGACCGACATCAACGCCGTCAATCTCAACTTGAATCGCCCGCAGGTCGTCTGTTTTTTCGACTGACACCTTCACAGTATCACCCGCACCACCAACTTCTTCAGGACTATCAATGATGATTTTCAAATCACCGACAGAATTGGGTTCAACACGCTGGGAGGCACTTTCACCTGCACCTTCAAATGAAGATGGTACAAGCGAACATGAAGTCATGCATGCAAGAATCAGCAATAATGAAACACTTTGCCAGACCATTAGCTATTCCTCTTACTTCGCTTTTACTTCATCCCATCGCGCATCATTAAAACTGATAGGCTTATCTGTATCGTACATTCGCTGCTGATAAGAATATCGCATAATACCTTTACCATCAGGATCATTTTCGGTTGTCATCAAATAGTAGACAAGAATCACGTTTTCATTGTCGTTATGAACTAACTTAAGATTACCACCAGTACCTGCACTGACGACTTTTTTAACTTGGTACACGGGCAGATTTTCTTGATCAATACGATAACAGTGTTGACCTTTGTCGTCCTTTTTTATCCATTGAACCTTGATGTTGTATGGTTTCGTCGCATCTGGCTTCAATGTACTTTGATGATTTTTGAAGTAATCATAATAGGTTCGCCCATTGAAACGAGCATTCATATTATTATAATTCAATGCAAAGCCTTTAGATTTGAAGAATAAGAATTCTAATGAATCCAAAACTCCATCTCCATCTGTATCAAAATTTGTTGGAGAAGCGGAATAACCTGAACTAATCATTTCATTCGTCCAATCTTGAGTCGGCCCTTCCGGTGCTCGAGAATTCAAAAACATCTCTTCACAACGGTTCAACATATCATGATCTTCATCAACACTGGTATTTTCAGTCGTATTTTCACAACTGGGCAATCCATCTCGATTAAATATATGCTTATACATAAATAAATCAGAGAATCGAGGTTCAAAGCTGAAACGATTCGTTATAGAAAACTTTTTGTTTTTGTAAGCTGCTGGGACATTCGTTAAGGTCTTAAGTTCTTCATTGTATCGAAGCTCATCCTCGTCACAAAGTCCATCCGCATCAGAGTCTGCTTTCATCAGCCCGTCATCACACTGTGCAGAGTTTAAATTGTATACAAATAGATCTTTGATAAAATAAGACTCTCGGTAAGAACCTCCGACAATCAAATCATCGATATTAATATCTTCACCGTTTGAAGCATCTTGAAATCGACCTTTACCTCGCGTCGACATATCTTCTAGACGTGGTTTAGCTGTTGGCGCTCCATTCCCTCCAACATTATAGTAAACAGTCGACAAGTGAATTTGTCCACCAGCGACAGCAAGAATATTCTCTACTTCTGTAAAAATCTGACTATCCTGTGAATCAGTTGGTTCGCCATCAGACATAAAAACGATCTGAAAGTTATTTTCTTCCGAATCTACTGTAGCGAGTGTTTTCTGCACGGCCTGACGAGCTTGCGTTAAGGCCGTTAGATATGGTGTACCGCCAACATCGGTTTCACCCTGAAATGCTGTCAGCGCCGCTTCAAATTCAGATTCATTGCCAAAATTAAGATCGTCACCAGTTGTTATTAGATGTTTTGCATTTCCACCACTAAAGACCTCAAGCCCCCAACGCAAATACTGATTCGATCGATGTTTATCAAAAAAGGTTCTCATCGCTCCCATACGACGTGTCTTTCCAGGATCCGTGCCTTGGGATTGATTTGACCCAGATATATCCACAACAAATAAAATATTTGTGTACTTACCAATTTCCTGCGGTGGGTTGACACAAAAAGTTGCATCTGGATCCAAAGACGCAGCGACCACCTTCTCGACTTTCTCAAGAGGTGTGCGAGAGCAATTCATAAATGAAATACTGAGAATCGTTGGTACAACCAACAAGAAAAAAATCTTTCCCAAAATTCCCCCTACCCTAAAGTCCAGTGCAAACTCTAGACCTTATCGGAAGCACCCTGGATGAAATGAAGACCTTTTAATAAAAAAAATTGTAGAGGTTTAAGTCATTCTCTAGATCAATCGTAATGCAAATATCTGGTGTCACTGAGTAATTCAAAAAAAATGACTAAATTTTCTACGCAGTATTTCGCTAGACAGTCTCATCCCTCTTTCTGGAAAAAGTGGGACCTCTATGCGTTAGTTTCTTTTTGATACAGC
>CAYSKF010000016.1:0-78056 GCA_964431515.1 uncultured Bdellovibrio sp. | reverse complement strand
TCTTGTTCTTGTTCTTGTTCTTGTTCTTGTTCTTGTTCTTGTTCTTGTTCTTGTTTCTGCCGAACCAGCTTGAGTTTTTGATTATAATTTCTGGATTTCTTGCCTAAAATCCAACCACCGTATCGGATGTGATTATTGCAGAATCGTCATGGTAATGAAGCGATATCCTGCTCGAAGAAAATCATTGGATATCTGTGAAATGAGTTGATTGACTGCTTTTTCATATACGAAGAAAGATGGTGCTATAAAAAAGATAACGCATTGCTATTTTTCTATAAACACCTTGACGCATTTTTTGAGCATTCAATTTGGCTTATGAACGGAGATCGTAGCGTTTAGCTTCAATTTTTTCCAACTGCGCCTGAACGCCTATCCTGCCTTGTTTTATGGCTTTTAATTTGAAGTTTTCGTTACCTCTTCATGGCTGCAAAAAAGATTTAGAAAATACTTATGCTATAAGACCTTATCACATAGGAATTCACTTAAGAGGTCTTTATGTTTTCCAAACAAAAATCTTCCGCTCAAGCATTGTCACCAATAGCTGTTTCAGTTCGTACGCTTTCAAATCCAGAGCTTGAATCACGCCTTAAGAATCTTGTGCAGCGGGAACGGCAGTTGCTGCATGTAATTCTTGAACACATTAAAGAGCTCGATACACGAAGGCTCTACTTGGAGAGAGCTTATTCTTCTTTGTATGAATACCTAGTCAAAGAACTTGGCTATTCAGGTTCTGCGGCTATGCGCCGGATCGAAGCGGCACGTTTGTTAAAAGAAGTGCCATTGATAGGCGAAAAAATTCAGGAGGGGACTTTGAATCTTTCACAGATTGGGGAGCTTTCGCGTTCTATCAAAGAAAAGGAAAGCACAACGGGCCTCAAGGTCACGGGGCTTGAAAAGGAAGCTTTAGTTCTAAAAATTGAAGGTAAAACAACTTTTGAAACTCAAAAAGAACTAGCAGTGGTCTTAGACATTCCAGCGAAAGAGTATGAAAAGCAAAAGATGCAGAAAGACGAGTCCGTAAGGATGGAGCTGACGCTCTCGAAAGACCAATATCAAAAACTTGTAGCTTGCCGTGATCTTGCTGCACACTTATTAGAGCAAAATCAAAGTGACACTTCCTGGGCTTCGGTCTTCGAAGTTTTGGCTGATCAGTTTCTTGCAAAGAAAAGTTTTTCCAAAAAACAAGTCTGTGGAAAAGGATATATAAGTGAAAGCCATGCGATCTCTAGTGCAAGAGAATCAGAAATATTTGATGGGTCGATTGTGCAGTCTGAAAAGAATTCGAGTGTTGACTGTGTTGTGCAATCGGTAAAACAATCTCAATCTCAATCTCAATCTCAATCTCAATCTCAATCTCAATCTCAATCTCAATTAAAATCCGATTCCAATTTAAGAAAAGAACTTGTTCCTCTTTTTTTCTCCGGATCGGAGCTGCGTCGTGCCAATAAAACACTGACTGAGAAATCTCGTAAAATTATTCTGCAAAGAGATGTCTGTTGCCAATATAAGGATGCAAAAACAGGAAGGCAGTGTTGTAGCACTTTTGGATTGCAAGTAGATCATCGCACTTCAAAATGGGCTGGTGGAAATCACAGCGTAGAGAATCTGCAAGTTCTTTGCAGGCAACATAATCGTTTTAAGTACAGACAAGAAGCCAATTTGGGCTCCGGACCCTTATAATAAAATTACATGCTGACCTTATACGGTGATAAAAAACTTGACGCTGTTCAGGGTATTAGGAAATTCCTATTCTTATAGGCTAGAGGGGGGGCTTCAATTAAAGTAATTATTCGCTAGAAATGAGTGAAGTCTGAGCGTTCATCTTTGGACGACTTCAAGAAGTCATACTCTTTTGAACAGGCGGTTTTTAGAAAAAATAGCCCCAAGCCCCATTTTGATTAAAAAGGAGCTTGGGGTGGGACAAAGTGTCGAGTTTTTGTTCCCTATTTTTTTGTCTTTTTTGATTTTTTTGCTGTCTTCATTTTCTTAGATTGCACTACAGGCTTATTTGTCGTTTCGGTTGGACTCGAAAGTTCTTCCTTTGGAAGCGATAGGGAAGTAGTTTCGAACGGAGTTTCTGCAGACGTGGGAGGTGCGGGTTTCGTCTGGCAAGAAATTGAAGTCCCCACAATCAATAGAAGAATCAGTGATAAACGCAACATTTTCATTATTGTGTCGCATCCGCTTTCATTTTATCTTTAATGCACTTTTTAATCGCTTTTCTAGATGCACCCGGATTTTCTTCCTTGCAAATCTTAGTGATCGATTTTGTTTTAGATTTATTAGCTGCAATTGCTGTAGTAGAAGCTAAAGTCAGTCCCAGTGCTAAAGATAGAATCAAACGCATTTAAATCTCCTTTTTTGAATGCTGTGAATCTGACATTATGCTAACTTGTGCCAATTAAATCGCAATTGCTGAAAGTAAAATCTTTTTTATTTTCGGAGGATCCGAGTGAATTGTCTTTTTTATTGGTAAGAACTATTGATTAGTCTATGAGTATGAAAATATTAATTGTTGATGATGAACCCGAAATTTTAAAGCAAGTCGCTATTTTGGTTGAGTCATCTGGACATACGGTCAAGGTAGCCACAAACGTTGAGTCATTGCGTTTGGTATTAAAGTCGAAAAGCTTTATTCCTCAAATCATTGTTTTGGACAGGATTTTACAAGGGGTCGATGCGATAACTCTTCTACAGGAAATCAAAAAGTCTTTCGTTGAAGTGCAGGTACTGGTTTTGTCAGCGGTTGATACGGCCTACGAAAAGGCTGCAGCCCTGAATACTGGGGCCGATGACTATTTGGCAAAACCATTTTCATCATTAGAGCTTTTGGCTCGTATTCATGCATTGGGCCGGCGTACCAGTTTGTATAGCTCAGGCTCCGAACTGGTGTTAGGAAATGTCAAAGTTAATAAGGATCAGCGAACTGTATTAATTAATGAAGATGTGAGTTTGGATTTATCGAATAAAGAGTTCCAGATATTTTATCTTTTTTGTTCGAATCCTGGGAAAATCTTTTCCAAAGAAGTTTTATTGGATCAAATATGGAAAGCATCTGAGGATATTGAATCGAAGGTCGTAGAAGCAACGATTAATAATCTGAGAAGAAAGCTAGAGGCCGCACAAGCCTCGTTACTCATTAAAAATATGCGTAATACGGGGTATTGGCTTGAGACGTAAATTCTTTTTAATTTCTTTGCTTGTACTTCTTGCCTCCACCCTGTCCGTTTCTGCAGTTCTTTTGACATACTTTAAATCCGAGCGTCTCAGTCTTTTAGATGAGCAAATTCGCCAATCTGCGACTTCAGTGGTGGACTCAAAATTTTCCCATTTTAGAACTTATGATGAGGAAGAGGCAGAGCAGCTCATTTCAGATGAACTCGGCCCTAGGAGATTGGGAAAGTTCTTTGTGATTCGCAATAGTGCAGGGGATATTCTCTTTCAGACTCAAAATATCTCACTGCTTGAAATTGAAGTTCCAAAGGAACCTCAATGGGTGTCGCTTCAAGTTTCGAATTATTTTGTCAGGGTTTTGAATTTAAAATTACCTCGAGTGCCCAATAGAACCTTGCAGGTCGGGGCCATTGTGGATGAGAAATTTCTTTCCTTAACTTATGTGACCCAGCGTACTTGGATTGCCATCAGTTGTATCTTTGTCATTATTTTGATTTTTACATGGTTTTTATCCGCGAATTTATTTTCGCCAATTCGCAGTCTTTCGACATATTTAAAAAAAATAAATAAAAATTTGGAGAACCATGATGAGATTCCGTCATTGCCGCCAGCCTTGCTCCAATACAATTTTAAGTCTGCTCTAAATGGCTCAGATGAGTTTGCAAGTATGATGAAAAACCTTGTCGATATGGTAGATCGGATTAATGTTACTCGTAAGTTTATGCGCTCATGGTCTTTTCAAATGGCTCATGAGCTAAAGACTCCATTGACAATTTTGAATCGAGATTTTGAAACGGTATCAGAAAAGTTTAACGTAGATAGAAATTCTATTCTAGAGATTCAAAAAAATATCAATAAAATCTCAGAGACAGTCTCGAGCTTTCTGGATTGGGCTGAGTTGACCAGTCGCAAGAATCCCGGGAATCTGTATGTCATAAGTATTGGTGATATTCTGACATCGGTGTCTTCCGGGTTAATGAAGATTTATGGTGCTCGCATTAAAATTATTTCTGGAAACCAAGATTTTCAAGTGATGTGCAATCCCCTTCATCTTGAGCAATTGATTGTGAATATTCTGCAGAATGCTTTGAAGTATTCGACAGATGATGTCGAAGTTGAAATTGGAAAATACTGGCTATTAATTAAAGATAAAGGGCCTGGGATTCCGAGGGATGTTTTATCTCGAATAGGTTCGCCATTTAATAAAAGTTTCTCGACGTGGTCTGAGCAAAAAGGCGTTGGTTTGGGATTGGCTTGGGTTAAGACGATCTGTGAATTGTACCAATGGAAGTTTGAAATTCAGGACTCTGACGGGACGCATTTTCTAATTTCATTCATGCCTCTGGCGACGAATTAGGCGCGGCGAATCTGCAAAATCAACAGAAGACTTCCATAATCAAGCGGGATTTTTTAATTCCTGTGGGTTTCCGGGAGTCTTTTTTTGTGATTTTCATTTCTCCATTTTTCAACATGGCGCGGCGAAGCTTTAAAAATGCGCTGTGGCCCTTTAAGGAAGCCTTAATCTGTTGTAAGGTTGTCGCAAAATATGAGGGCGGTTTTGGTCCCTCCAGGAGAAGAAAATGATTATCGGTATTCCTAAGGAAATTAAGATTTCTGAGAACCGCGTAGGTATCACTGAAGCGGGCGTGCGCCAGTACGTTAAAGAAGGCCACACAGTTATCGTAGAAAAAGATGCGGGCGTTGGTTCTGGTATCACGAACGAACAATACGAAAAAGCTGGTGCGAAAATTATCGACACTAAAAAAGAAGTGTACGCGAAAGCGGACATGATTCAAAAAGTAAAAGAACCACTTCCTGACGAATATGAACTTCTAAAAGAAAATCAAATTCTTTACACTTATCTTCACTTGGCTGCCGAAGCTAAATTGACGAAAGTTCTTTGTGAACGCAAAGTGAAAGCTATCGCTTACGAAACAATCCAATTGGACAACGGTTCGTTGCCTCTTTTGACTCCTATGTCTGAAGTTGCAGGTCGTATGGCAACTCAAGTTGGTGCATTCTATCTACAAAAAAATAATGGCGGTAAAGGCATCCTTATGGGTGGCGTTACTGGTGTTAAACCAGCGAAGGTAACTATCATCGGTGGTGGTGTGGTTGGAACTAATGCTGCTAAGATGGCTATGGGTCTTGGCGCTAACGTGACAATCTTGGATGTGAACACAGCTCGTTTGGAATACCTTGATGACGTTTTCGGTGGCCGTGCAAACACTTTGTACTCAAACCCATTGAACATCGAAGAATCTGTGGTTGAATCTGACTTGGTTATCGGTGGCGTTTTGATCACTGGTCACAAAGCTCCGACTCTAGTAACAAAAGAAATGATTTCAGCTATGAGCAAAGGCTCTGTTGTGGTTGACGTGGCTGTGGATCAAGGTGGTTGTATCGAAACTTGCCGCCCAACTTCACACACAAATCCAACTTATGAAATCGATGGCGTAATCCACTACTGTGTACCTAACATGCCTGGCGTTGTACCTAGAACTTCAACTTACGCTCTTACAAACGTGACTGCGAAGTACGGTTCTATGTTGGCAGCAATGGGTGTTGAAGATGCTATTGCGAAGTCACCAGCCTTGTTTAAAGGTTTGAACACTTACAATGGTTATGTTTGTTACGAGCCAGTAGCTCGTGATTTGCACCTAGAATACAAGCCATACAAAGCTTAGTTCTTCTAAAAGCATTCATACTTATTTTTGCTAAAGCTCATAGTCGTCCAGACTGTGAGCTTTTTTTTTGACAGCACTCAGATCTACCCGAACACTAAAATATAGTGGAGGTGTTCATTGTCTGTGCTAGGATCCATGTTTTTTTTAATGCTTGGTAGTTGGGCCAGTTACAGTGCCACACCCGCATCGGCCGCTTTGCCTCCTCTCGGGCAGTGGAATATCACAAAAGACTCGGTCACGATCTCTGGAGTGTCCTCAGGCGGCTTTATGGCTGTGCAAATGGGGGTTGCCTTTTCAGACAAAATTTCGGCCGTGGCTAGTGTCGCCGGGGGCATTTATTGGTGCTCCCAGGGAGATCAGAAGCGAGCTAAAGAAGTTTGTATGGGTGATGCTTCTTCAATTGATCCCGCCGTGCAAATTGCTCAGACGCAACAACTGGCAGGCAACCGGGAAATTGCACCGCTGGAAAATCTAAGACGGCAAAAGATCTATATTTACGCCAGTCCCAAAGATAAAGTCATTGATCCGTTGAACTCTGAAAAATTGAAGGAGTTTTACAATGCCTTAGTGCCTTCTTCGCAGATCGGTTTCGAACAAGGCATCGAGTCCGCACATGGCTTTCCGACATTAGGGTCCGGCATTCCTTGTGGGTTTGCTTATTTGCCTTGGATTTTGAAATGCAATTTTGATTTAGCAGGGGCCATTCTGAGCTCAGCATACGGAACCTTGCAGCCTCGTGGAGTGGCACAAGCGATGAACCTCATCAAATTTTCCCAAAGTGCCTTCGGGGATCAGAGCACTCCGCTATACAAAGAGGGATGGGTCTACGTACCTCAAGAGTGTGCTCAAGGGGAAATGTGTCGCTTACATGTGGCATTGCATGGTTGTCAGATGAATCCGGACTTTATTCAAGACAAGTTTGTTACCTTGGCTGGGTATAATGACTGGGCAGAGACAAATCGAATTATTGTTCTCTATCCGCAGTCAGCGAAGATAGCTGGCGACAATCCTTATGCCTGTTGGGATTGGTATGGATTTACCGGAACCAACTATATGACCAAGCAAGGAGTACAGATGAAAGCGTTAAGTCAGATGATCGAGCACGTTCTTCAGTAATTTTTTTCTAGCCATATACTTCCCCAATCCTCCGTGCGCAATAAAGGTACTCTTGCTTTGCGCAAACGAACTTCGACGCTGCTATGGGGGTGTTTGTATCGAGCCCATCGTGCAGAGCTGATGCTGAGCTTTAAGTGAGGTGCTTTTTTTATAAGATCCTCTGAGGTGCTTGTTTTACTGCCGTGATGTCCCAGTAAAAGTACCTTGGTTTTTTGCACCCATCGCTGCGTACTCCATATTTTCTCTTGTCTTACTGGGGAGTCTCCCGGAAGTAAAATATCGTTAAATTGAAAGACATGACTTACTTCATTAGAAGAGCCTGTTTGATTGGGAGACCAATTCTTAAGCAAGTGCTGCCACTGCTGGCGAGGGCATTTTTTGAATGAGCGAACAAGCTTCATTTTTCCTTTACTGCTTGAGCCTTGCGGGGGGATGGCAATGCAGAGGGAGTTTGCCCATTTTAGTTTTTTTAATTTTTCTAGTCCTCCGATATGATCCCAATCCCAATGACTTAAAAAAATAAAGTTCTCTTTGTGGCCACATCTTTCTGTTATCTTTCTTAAAGGAAAGAACTCACCGCCAACATCAAAATGGAAGCAGACTTGATCGGTGATGGCGGTGGCCCATTGTCCTTGTCCTACATTCCAAATCACAAAAAACGCTCCGGCTTTTTGGTGGTGGGTGAGAGTGGCGCTGAATGTAATAATCAAAAACATCAAGACTGTCATTTTTTAATTTCTGCCTTGCCAGCGTTTGAGACGAAGGAAGTGTAAAGCAAGGTGCAGGCTGAAAATCCACATCCAGACAAATCCTGTTTGAAGAAGTCTGTAAGTTTTAAGTTCAATCGGATCGATGATTTTTGGCAGCGCAAAGTTGAATAAGGACATCGTGAAGTCAAAATATTGCACCAAAGGATGAAAAAGCAGACTTAGAATACTTAAAGGTAAAAGAAGATAAGCAACGAGAGGTCCTAAAAAAATATTATAAATCAAACTTAAAGGATGCAGGCTTCCCAGGCCCCACAAGGGGACGCTCATGAAAAACATAACAGTGATTTGGGTGAAGACGACTTTTTGCCACGAACCCTGCAGGCGGAGAATGCCTGGGAGGCTCAGAGCCAGAGCTGCGCACCAACTCATTTGTAAAGATAAGGAACTCCACCAAGAAGGAAATAACGTGAGTGTGATAAGGCCTGTTATCAGAACAATCAAGTCTGTCGGAAAATGAAAAGGTGAATGGCGTAAGAGCTGTTTCGCGCCGAGTCCGATGAGTGCACGAACTGCTGGAGCCTGCCATCCAACAGCAAGAGAGTAAATACTCAAAAGCAGAAATCTTAAAAAAGATGGAATTTTAAAAATGCTTAAAAGCTGATCAAGTAATATGAGGTGAGAGCCGGAGACAATGAAGATGTGAATCAAAGAAGTTTTGCTGAGCGCTTCTTGTAAGGTGGTCTGAGTAATTTTTTGTCCGCACGTAAGGGCTGCTAAGGCTTCAGGATGTAATGTTGATTGTGGAAGCAGATGCAGACATTTTTTATGAAAATCTTGCGCATAGTGTGATGCGTTTTTCAGCAAACTTGCCGAGAGCGGTGTGCTTATTGACATAGCAATGATTAAAATAATAGCCATGTTTCTAAATAGTTAGCAATTTTCGTGGCAACCTGCATTTCTAAAATAAAGTGACTAGACATCCGAATGTCCATAGGTGTCGGATTTTAAGATCTGAAAAACAAGAACTAAAAAAAAGGCAAAAAAATAATAAATACTCAGTATAAACATGCATTTAAGTCGTGCATAATTTGTATGCAAATCGCTGAAACCCTTGATAGTTAACAGGTCCAAGGTCTAGTTAGGTGGTAACTCAACATTTTATGTGGATAACTCCTGCTTGTTTGCACTTCTCATTGCGTGTCATACTTATGAAAGAGTGAGGGGTGTAGAGAGATGAAGCAACTTGGACGAATAGCAGCAACAGTACTATTATGTTTTTCTAGTGGTGTTTTAGCGAAGCCACAAGTCACGAATAAAAAGCCAGTCACTGATGAGTTGAGTACGCAATCTCTTCTAGCAGAACTCACTGGGAAAGACGCAAGAAAAGAAAATGACATTTCCTTATATGCTGAAATGGTGAGCGCTTATGAAAGTGATAATAAGGTGCTTTTCAAAAAACGACTTGAGGCTTTGTTGAAGCGTTTTCCGCAAAGTCCTTACGCTGACAATGCATTGTTTTTAGCCGGGCGTATGGCAGTTGATAATAAAAACTATGCGGAAGCGATTAAGTATTTTGCCCGCATTGAAAAAGACTATCCTCGCAGCAACAAGGTTGTGGCTGCGAAATTTGCAAAAGCAATGACGTATAAAAAAATGAATCTTCCAGAGTTTGCGATGCGATCTTTACAAGAGGTACGCAATAAGTATGTTGGCAGCCCAGAGTCATTTCGGGCAGATGCTGAATTGAAAATGATTAAGTAAAAATTGACGGCAAGGATGCGCAAGTGATGAAGAGCAAGAAGTTCTCAGTCATGTTAGGAATCATTTTTTGTGCTTTGTTAGCTCAAGCACAAGACACTTCTTTGGATGAAGAGTGGGACTCAGTACCTGCCGAATCCGAGGCTGCTCAAAATGGCGACGACGATTTTGCTGAGTTTGACGAAGAATTGGATTTGGAGGACTCTGCTCCTTCAACTCCGAATCCAGAATCTACAGCGGATGTGCCGCCACCTATTATTCAGCCAGAAACATCTGCGCCAACAGAAACGGTGACAGCTCCACCAGCGCCAGAAATTGCGCCCGTGCCAGCTCCCGAGCCTTCAGTGCCTCAGATGACGCCACCACCGCCGGAGCCTATGCAAGCGCAAGCTCCAGCAATGGAATCAGCTCCGTCTGAACCGCCTGACTATTCTAAAGAGACAAGATTTCATAATATCTACAAACAGTATAATGAATCTGAGACTCCGGTTGAGGCTTGGGAGCAGGCTGTTGGAACCCGCCAATCAGAGACCTATGAAGTACAAAAAGGAGATACTCTTTCAGGGATCTCCACGACACTCTTTGGTGATCAATTTTTTTGGCCAAAGATTTGGTCTTTGAACAGTGATCAAATTTTGAATCCGCACGAAATCACTCCAGGGATGGTTGTGCAATTCTACCCAGGAAGCGCTGCTGACGCGCCGACTTTGCAGTTAGGTGAAGAGTCTGCGCCAGAGGAAGCTCCTGCAGAAGAGCAAGCTGCTACAGCCGCTGTCGATGAAGAAGCGATTGCTGCTGCTGCTGAAGAAGCTCGACTTAAAGAAGCACCTCCAGCAGCCGTTGAAGTTGAAGCGGCGCCTCAGGTGAAGGTGGGGAAAGTTGTTATCCCTCCGGCAAAAAAGAAGGCTCCTCTGTTGCGGTCTATTCCGTCTAGCCTTCCATCGTATGCACGGATTGAAGAGAAGAAACCAGAAGTGGATATCACTATTGATCTTCCGCCAGCAACCTTCCCTCCAGCGCCTGAGTATTTAAGTTATTATATCACTGAAGGACCTGTTGAAGGAGCCGGTGTTGTCACCGGTGCCGAGATGGATATGAAGGTGGCAGGTGAATATCAGTACGTCTTTGTTCGCTTGGATCGCGCCGTGGGTAAAGAGTTTGTCGTACAGAAGAATTTGGCGATGCTTGAAGATCCAGTGAAGAAGAAACGCCAAGGGCAGATTGTCGAAGTGCAAGGCGAGATTGAGATTTTAGAGAAAGTAAATTCACAAAAAAATATCTATCGCGCTATCGTGAAAAAAGCCATTCAGCCTGTCGAAGTTGGTTCGGTGTTGACGGGTGGAAAGCTTCCTATGATTACTGTATCAGGTCAAAGTACTAAAGCCGAAGTCAGTGCTAAGATTATGGGTGGTCAGTTCGATAAGAAGCGCAGCTTTTTTGGTCCCCACACCTTTGTCTTTTTAGATGGAGGCAAAGGCCAAGGACTGCAAGAGGGCCAAGTGCTTAACATCTATGGGGATGAGCGAGTTCGTAAAAAAGATACAGACGCTTTAGAAAATGACCTGGCTATTGGAGAGCTGCAAATAGTAAAAGCCACTGCTAATTTTTCAACTGGATATATCGTTAAAGCCAAAGGTGATATTGTTGTCGGCGACTATGTTGGCAAAGTGGGAATGCAAGCGCGAGCTGACGATGTAGAGTTCGACGATAAAACTCAATATAAATCTGAAGACAGTGGTGATTCAATTGACGAGGAGTTCAATGATACTGCTCCTGTCGAAAGTGATGAGCCCGACAGTGGTGCGAGCGAGGACGAGTTCGAGCTGTAAAAGTGCTCGAACAAAAAAGCGAGCATCGTCCTCGCATAAAATAACCCTTCTTTAAGTGGAAAATGAACTCATGACCGTCGCGCTTTTTTGTGGGCGGTCTTTAAGGTTATTGAAGTAACCGCTCATTTTTTTGTATAAAACTGAGAAACCTATAAACATTTTTTTATTGTTTTTTTTGTTTAGAGATTGCCTCATGTATGACCTAGAAAATAGGAGTACGGAGGTAAGTTTTGAATAGAGTCAGAGATATAGTCGGTGTTTGTATGGTCATGGCAGGGTTATCTGCTTTTGCTGTTAAAACCCCGCAAAAAATAGAGGTTCCATCCTCAGCAAAATATGAGTATTCGGAAGTTAAAACTCAAAATCAAGCATTCAAAGTTGAGATTCAAAAATGGTCAGCAGATAAAGGCGAAGTTGGAGTCATTAGTGTGATATCCGCAGAGCCAATTGGTGGTTGTGTTTTAAAGAAAAAATTCACGTCCGCACCTGTTTTTATCGAACAGAATGGTGATGCTCTTTATGGATCTGTGGCTAAGAATGGTATTCTGTCGAAAAAAACGAGGCTGACTTTAACATTGCCGTTGTCAGTCGACCACTACATCCAAGACGGACTTCTGGAGGATGTTGAGGGAGAAGTTTCGAGATCGCTTCACTGTGATGGACAGGATTTCTTCGCAGCTGTTCACAATACGCACCTTTAATGCCGGACCAAGAATCACGTTTAATTTTGAACAAAAGATACTAAGGTTCTCGCGACAAAGAGAATCATGTTCGATAGAGATTTGCTTATCCGTCCAAGATAAACCGAAGGTCGGATTTATCTTCTGAGATTGGCAATTGTGGGCGCTATAAGATAGTGCTGATTCTTGCAAATCCTCGGGCCTATGAACGATCTTTATTCTTTATCACAAATGATCAAAGCTCATCCAATTTACAAATTGAAAAGGGATGAAATTCATCAAATTTATTTTCAATTAGCAAAAAACAATAACTTGCATGCGGATGCCTTGTTGCTGACTCTTAAAGAACATTTTGAGCCGCTTTACCAAGCCGTACAAAAGAGTCACGGGCTTTTTAAATTAACAAGTGCCGATACACAAAAATTGATGGCGAGCGGAGTGCAGTTGCTTTGTTATGGGGAGCCGCTTTACCCATCAGCTTGTTATCTAATGGCCGACCCTCCTTTGACACTCAGTTTTTATGGAAAACCCGTTTGGACTTCACAGCGAACTTTGGCTGTTGTTGGAAGTCGCGAGCCTTGTTTTGAATCCGTTCAATGGATGGAGCAAGAGTTTGCGCTTTTTTGCGAAGAAGAAAGGCCCTGTGTCGTGAGTGGAGGGGCTCGAGGGATCGATCAAAAGTCTCATTCGTTGGCTATTCGGAAAGACTCCAGCACCGTGGTGGTGGTGCCTTCGGGGTTGGGGAATCTTTATCCGGAAAATCTGAAGGATTGGATGACTCCATTATTAGATCGCGGAGGTTGTGTTTTGAGTGAATATGTTTTTGAACAACGAATGCATAAGCATCTCTTTCATCATCGCAACCGTTTGATTGCGGCTTTAGGTCGAGCCACATTGTTGGTGGAAGCTCGCAGGCGCAGTGGGACTTTAATCACAGCTCAGCAGGCTATTTTGCTAGGAAGATCTGTTTGGGTTGTACCGGGGCATCCTCGAGATCCACACTTTGCAGGCAGCCTGGATTTGCTTTCAGAAGGTGCGAGCTTGGTTCGCGACGCCAAAGATCTATCCATGTTTTTTAAATCTGAAATGCTTCAGTAGAAGTAAAGATGTTTTTTCTCGTCTCTATCGAAGTTTGTTTTGTGCGCCTATAGTATGGCTCCAAAGTTGCCACCACTACATCTAGTGAGGTGGGTAAGCTATTCAAACTGCTAAGAAAAAAATGAAATAACATTAAAAAATCTTTTGCCTGGTCATTTGATTCCACCTACCATTTGAATCACGGGAGGGGCGATGTGGTCAGGGATGACCACGGTGGTATGGAAGCTACTGCATCGCTCTAATTTTCAAATCAATTCCAATTTTTTCTGAGACTGTTCATTCCAATTAAGGCAAAAATAAAATTCGGCATCCAGATCGCAAAAGCGACAGGAAGTCCTCCACTGCGGGCAAAGCCTTCTACTGTGACGTAGAGAATCCAATAGAAGATGATCAAGCCAATACATAAAATCATTCCGCCAGCTTTCGCTGCGCGACGATTTGTCGTTGTGCCGAGTCCAACGCCAATCAGAGCAAAAATAATACAAAGAGCTGTGATCGCCCAGCGTTTGTGAAATTCGGTTTGCAGTGTTCGTAAAGTTTCAAGATCTGTGATGTCTTCTTTGAGTCGGTTGCGAATCTCTCCAAGAGTCAGAGACTGAGGTGATTTCTCTTTCTCTTGAATATTGATCGGTTCGGAGAAATGAACATCGTAAGTTTCAAAGCTGATCTTGGTGTGTGTTTTGGCTTGGCGGTGAATTTCGCCATGACGAAGTCGAAGTAAAACTTCGTAACCCGGGCGTTCGGGGTCAGGAATAATTTCGCCTTCTTTAGAAATAATAGTGAGTGGAACATCGCCGCTTTTTTCATCGTAAATAAAAACATTTTTAAGCAATCCTCGATCTGAATCGACTTTGTTCGCATAGACGACCATATCAAAGAAGCCTTCAGAGAAAGTTCCTTCTTTAATCACCGCGCCAGCTTTGGTGTTAGCAAGGCGAGTGTACAAGACTTCGAACTGGCGATTTCCCCACGGAGCAATACTAAATGACATTTGTGCAGAAGCGATGGCCACGACGATAGAGAGAATAAGAGCGGGGAGGAGAAGGGTCCCCATAGGAAGCCCAGAGGCTTTCATGGCAACTATTTCGGAATCTTGGCTTAGTCTTCCATAGGTCAACAGAACAGAGAACAGGAGAGCCATTGGAAACAGCAAAGGCAGCAAAGAGATGATAATGTAACCGACGATCTGTCCAATGGTTTGCATAGAGACATTGTGGACCAGGGCAAACTCAGTTAAGCGTAGGACCTGAAACATGAGAATAATGGAAATAAAAACCAAAAGTCCCAGTATAAAGCTAGGCACCATTTCAAAGAAAATATACTGTGTCGCTTTTTTGCCGTTAAATATACTCAAAACATGGTCTCCATCTGTCTCCGTGCCGAGTTCTATTGTATTCAGGCCTTTAGCGCCTGTCATCGCGCCTATTGTCTAGTAGATCACGGAAAAAGTTCTGTCTGCGGCTTTGGATGCATTATTGACGCATCTCTTTCCTTATCCGACAATATCGTTCTATGGACAAGATTCTTTTGGTTTACGAAGACTATGCAGACCTCATGGAGGTTGAAAGCGCCCTCAAGAAAGTGGGCTTCAACGTGCTCGGACTTTCGAGTGAATACGCTGTTGCAGAGCAAATTTTGGCGTTTAATCCCGATGTGGTGGTGGGATCTGGTCGAGGAGGCAAGGTCAGTTCTTTGGGGGTTGGGAAGCGACTGAAGGAAATGAGTCGATGGGCTGGGAAAGTAGTCCTCATTTTTCAAGCGAACTTTAAGCCTGAGCCGGAAGAACTTCTTCGAATTCGAGTGGATATGCTTTTGGAGGCACCAATCTCTCCGGTGCGCCTAGTTCAAATTTTAGGCAAGATTCTTGGCCATGATGAAGAAGTGCTGCTGGGGCGACTGCTCAAAGTGATGCATGTTGATGCAAACACGCGTAGCGGTGGTAGTTTGGTTACTGGTGGCATTGCACCTGAGGAAGAGGCAATCTTTGTCAAGGGCAGCTTGCCGAGCTCAGAAGCGGAGGTCATTTCAGATGCCTCTTCAGATGAGGCGGCATTGTCGACGGAACGGATCTTTGAAAATGCAGACTCAGAGTCTTTGAGCGGAGCTTCCGAGAGTGACGCTTTGGAGTTCAAGTTCGGAGACAGGTTGTCAGATTCGAGGACGGTGACTGGTGTAGATAGTAGCGAAGCGACATCACAGGATTTGGCTTTTCCTGACGTCGATATCAGTGCCTTGGAGCGTGAAATTCTAGGCGGAGGCATTCCCGAAGTTGAAAAAGTCGATGTAGCACCCGTTACAGAGAGTAAACCTGAGGTTTCCTTAGCTGCGAAAATCGCCAAATACACTGACATGGTAAAAGATGTGAAAGTCTCTCCAAAAAGCACCGTGACTCGAGTTGAGGCGCGTCGACGTAACAAGCAAATGAAGGCTGACTTGGATAGTCAAAATAGCGAAGATCAGGATGAGTTGCGTAGAAAGTTTGCAAAAGCCTTGTTTAAAAAATAATTGATCCTGAGGGCTCTTGACGGTAAATCCTTACGGGTTCATCCTATTGTAGTAATAGATTTTATGGAGGCCTTGTGGGCACATTTACAAAACCAGTCACTGATGGTTCATTTGAAGCAGAAGTATTAAATTCAACAACTCCAGTCCTAGTTGATTTCTGGGCAGAATGGTGTGGTCCTTGCCGCGCTTTAGCGCCAAAACTCGAAGAGGTTGCGCAAGAGCTGGGTGAAAAAGTAAAAATCGTAAAAGTGAATGTGGATGAAAACCCTGGAACACCAGGCAAGTACGGTATCCGTGGCATTCCTGCGATGTTGCTCTTCAAAGGCGGAGCCGAAGTTGGTCAGTTGGTTGGAAATCACCCAAAAGACGCGATCGTTGATTTCTTAAATAAGAACGTTTAATTCGCTCTTCGACTTTAAAATAAAAAACCACAGCCTTAAATAGCTGTGGTTTTTTTATGTCCAGAATTTTGTTTTTCACAACAACTGCGGGGTCAAGGATTCAGGCAGTTTTGTTTTTACCCAGGCTTTCGCGTAAAGATTCTATCTTTTGTGCGGGCACTCCACCCCAGGTTTCTCCATTGGGTATTTTTGTTTTTGGCAGAACGACAGAGTGAGGCAGAATTTTAACATTCGCACCGATCTCAGCGCCACCCATGACAGTGGCTTTAAGTCCCACGGTTGTTCCATCGCCAATCTTTACGGGGGCAAGCACGAGCAATCCGCCTTGTCCATAATGGGCGACAAGGGTCACTGATCCACCGAGAGTCACTTTGTTTCCAAGTTCGATCATAGAAGGGTCTGAGATCCAGGTTGTATTGATGACTGTGCCTTGACCGATTTTCATACCCATCATTTTGTAAAATAGAAGGCTTACCGGAGATGGTGTCACAAACTCAAGAAAAGTATAGCGCACAAGATAAGTCAGACCGTTATGAATAAACCATTTGAGTGATTCCGCTGAGTGATAGGGGCCGCGCCAGGTCTTTAGATAGCCTCTTAAAATAGCATTAGCGATCGGAGTTAAAAAGATCAGCGAAAAGCCATACATAAAGTAGGCTAGGGCCAGAGCCACGCCGTAAGACAGGTTTTGGAGCCAAGGACTTTGCTGTTCCACAAGACCTGCAACCCAGCGAAACACAAATATTCCAGGAGTCAGACTGATTCCTAGAATCACACAAGCTAAACCATAGACGGGGATCATCGTTACCATATGAGTAGCGCTTTTGAAACGGCGTAAGGTGCTTTCGAAGAGGCCTTTGACCCCTTTGTGGTCCGAGTGGGTGCTGTCTACATTGATTTTTTTCATCGGCAAGTTGATCGGCTCGTTTTGAGAAAAAATGAAGTCCAGGTTTTGAAAAATTGGAGGTTCCAGTTCCCAAATCTGGCAGCCTGTCAGTTTTCTACCTCTGAATAGCGTTTAAATTCGATTTGAATGTGGCTTATTACATGCATTTCATCTTTTGTGGAATTTTGTTTTCCGGATAGGTGTATCATGTTGAGGCAAGTTCAGTTTCTTGTGTTGCTGACATTTTTTCTCTTAAAGTCCCTGATTGCTCTGGCCTCACCCCAGACGGAGCTCTATTTGTCTTATGAGCAAAGAATCGCCATCACTTATGCCTTATTAGCCCAGGGCGAAGAGGCAGCCGTGAAAGAGAATATGCTTGAAAGAGCCCAAAACTATTTTCAGCAACTTGCGAAGTTGCCGGTGGAAACAAAGTCCGTAAATAACTTTGCAGAGTTTTTAACGGATTTTCGCGGACAATGGCCAGACACCCATAGAGTTTCATTGGATCTGAGTTTGATTGAACAATCAGGCGTTCGCCCTTTGCGAATTTATGAATCGAAAAGCCCACGCATCCAAAAACAGATTGATCAGTACATAGAGTGGCAACAAGCTCAGCTTAAAGAAATAATGGAGAAGCAAAAAGGTTTTGACGACAATTCGCTTCAAAATATACAGGAAAAATTAGTTTCGTTGTTGCAGAATCCTCAGGCTCAAAAACTCGTAGGTCAAATGATCCTACAGAATAGCGAAGAGTTTTTGGGTGAACGCATGCGTGAAATGAACAGCGTGGGTGAAAAAATCGCAAATTCAGGATTTGCTCAACAGCAAGATGCGACGATGCGAATTTTTATGCAGACGATGTTTAGCGAGTATTTTTCTCGCTTGGAGCCAGACTCTAAAAAACTCATTGTCTCCTCTTTTTTGGGGGGAGATCTTCTGGCATCTGACTTGAAAAAGTTTGAGATTATGGTGCAAAACAGTGGGCCGCAACTGCAAAAACTTCTGCAAGTGGTGGCTCGTCAGGCTGATTTAGGCGCTGACATGCTGACAGTCTTTCGCAATTTAGAAAACTCCGTTCGACCAGTCGCATGGAGCCAAGTGAATGAAATTTTAAACAAAGAACAAAGCAATTTTAAATTCGTCTATTTTGAGAAGAAACCCCTGGGTGTTGGGACGATGGCGCAAGTTCATCGGGCAAAAATTATGCAAAATGGCGAACGCAAAGATGTTGTTGTTCGCTTTATCAAGCCAGGTATCAGTGAGCGAGTGCAAGAGGATCACAAAATTTTATCTGCTGTTGCGAAAATTCTGGATGGCAATCCTGATTTCCGCAAAACAGGAGCTCCTAAGCTTGAGCCTATTATCGAAGATATCACTTCAACGGTGACTGCTGAACTGAATCAAGAAGAAACCATCCAGCGGCAGCGCCTGGCAAAAACTCGGTATGATAAAACGGTTTTATTGAAAACCCCAAAGTATAAAAACTACTTGGAGTTTCACGTGCCGACTATTTATTCAGGGAAGGGTCCATCTGAATTCATGGTGCAGGAGTTGGTCATAGGCCGGAAGCTGGATAAAGAAGTAACGCAATACTCGGAAGTGGCTCCAGGTTTGAAGAAAGCAATTGTTGAAGAGATTTCTAAACTTTGGGCCTATGAGGTTTTGCTAGGAGAAGGTTTTTATCACTCAGATCTGCACCAAGGGAACTTTATGATCCAGGTGTCTGATGCGAAGGTCCGTTTGAATATATTGGATTACGGCATGGGAGGAGTGATTCCTCCTGAAATGCAAAGATTGGTTATTTTGTTAGCGGCGGGTATCGACTTAAAAAGTGAAGATCTGATCGCGCGGGCTTTTTGGCGATTGAGTCAACAAGACAAGAATTCAATCCAGGAAGGGCAATTTCGCTCTTTAGTGAAAGAGCGTTTGCTTCGTATTCAAAGAGGTCAAGAGACTTTAGTTTCGCTAGAAAATTGGACAGCGTGGGCGATGGATACTGGATTGCGCCTGCCGTATGAGTTTATCAGTTTGAACAGAGGTATTGTCATTGTGAATAAGTTATTGCAGGACAGTGGCAGCAAGATGTCTTTGACCAGTATCTTGCGAGAGCAAGCCATTGCCAATCCATTGCATATGTACAAAGTCTTGGTTGTTCAGGAAAAAATGTCGTACTCAGACTTTCTTCGTTTGGGCATCACAGAAGCTCAGTTGATCGTTCGAGGTGAAAAAACACCTATGAAGCCTACAGTCGGCGGCATAGGTGTGCGTTGTGAAATGGTTTTTCAGTAAAACGATTATCGCGAAGAAGTGGGGCGGCTTAGAATATGAAACCGCCAAGTTAGTGCGACAGAGGCAACGGCAAGACCAATGAGCAGTCCTATCCATATGCCGACGGGACCGATGCCGAGATGGAACGCGAGTAAATATCCTCCTGGCAAGCCCAGCACCCAGTAGGCGATAAAGGCAATGATGCCAGGCCATTTGGTATCACTCATACCACGCAAGGCACCAATGGCGACGGCTTGAATTCCATCAAATATTTCAAATAAAGCAACGACCACGAAGAATTTTGCCGCCCATTCGATGACGGCCTGATCCGTGACGTATAAAGTTGGGAACCAATTTCGTAGAAAATAAAAGCCAAGAGCACAAAGGCCCATGTAAAAGGCGCCGAGTTTGATGGCGGTAAAGCCAGCAAAGCGCGCCAGGGAATGATCCCCTCTTCCCAGTTCGTATCCCACGCGGATGCTAGCGGCTATGCCGATCCCTAAAGTTATCAAAAAGCTAGTGCTGGCAAGGCTGAGAGTGATCTGGTGGGCGGCCAGCGGTAACTCACCAAACCATCCCATCATAATGGCCGCAGAGGCAAAAGCGCCGACCTCGAAGAAAAAAGTCAGGCCCGTGGGAACGCCGAGGCGGATCATATTCTTTAGCAAATAATGATCAAAACGGTGAGTCCAACGTTCTGTGAGATAATGTTTGTAGTGTGGATTGAGATGAACATAAGCAATAATCAGTACGGCCATCAACGATCGGGCAAACAATGTCGCATAGGCAGCACCGTTCAGTCCAAGTTGTGGAAAGCCCAAGTGTCCGTGAATCAGCACATAGTTGCCGGTGATGTTCAGAAGAACCCCGAACATCATGATGTACATACCGACTTTTGTTTTTCCGATACCGTCAGTAAACTGTTTATATGCCTGATAAAGCAGACTAGGAACGACAGACCAAATGATGATTTCTAAAAAGGCGCTGCCTTTATCAAGAACTTCTGCCGTTTGGCCTAATAAGTGAAGATGAGGTAGCAGAAAATAAAGCACGGCCATCAGAAAACCACCCAAGGCGAGGGCCAGCGCAACGCTGTGGCGAAGCAGGGATCCTCCGTAAGGGTAGTCTTCTTGTCCTTGAGCACGTGCGACTAAAGCTGTCAGAGGGGACAGGGTGCCAATGCCGAACATGAAGAAAATAATGAAGACACTTCCAGCAAATGCCGAGGCACCAAGGGCCACGGACCCCAAGGCTCCAACCATGAGAGTATCGGCCAGCGTGATCAGGTTTTGCCCCATCTGGCCGATAACGATCGGTGTAGAAAGTTTTGCGAGCAGTTTACTTTCGTGAAGAAACTTAGACTGCGACAACTTCAATAATCTCCGGGAAGAGTTCTTTCATGCGAACTTCGACGCCCTCTTTAAGAGTGACACTCGAACTAGGACATCCCGAGCAAGCGCCTTTCATGCGAATATAAAGAATGTTGTTTTCGTATTTGTAAAAAACAATATCTCCGCCGTCTAAAGCAACGACAGGGCGGATCTCGCGATTGAGAACGGATTTAATATTTCGCACCATGGGAGAATCGTTGGCGTCATCTTCCTCAGTTTCAATGATTTCAACAACGACGGGTTCGTTGTGATCTAAGTGCTCTTGAATAAGACCGCTCAATGGTTGCGCCAAAAGTTCCCAGTCGACCCAGTCTTGCTTGGTGACGGTGATGAAGTTTGTGCCTACATAAACAGCACTTGTCCACGGGAAGCCGAAGATTTTTGCAGCTAAAGGCGAGCGCTCGGCCTCTTGTGCCGAGGGACAGTCAAATCCTGTGCTGGTGACTTCTTGATGAAGGTGGAACTTCATGGTGGCAGGATTGGGGGTGACTTCGAACGTAACTTTTGTGTTGAGCATAGGGACCTCACTAGAGCCTGAAACCTATACTACACTGTCTTTTCTGCCAAGCGTGTTAATCCATGAGACGCGCTTGATTATATTGAAAAAACTCAATACTTTTAACGGGCTCATATTGAATACGAAATCTGAGTGTTGATGATAGTGCGACTCGAGTCCTATGGAACATGAATCAGAGAGTGTTTCAGGTATTGGATAAGAGTCAGGAAGCACAAATAATAGGTGCGAATAAATAGGTTCGAATAAACGAGGAGAAACTGATGACGCCAAGAGTTAGAGAGATTTTAAGCTGGTATGGTTCTGACAACCCAGGTGTGCTTGCGAATTTAGCTCGCATGATGAATCACGGAAAGTTGGCGGGAACTGGCAAGTTGGTTATTTTGCCAGTGGATCAGGGGTTCGAACACGGTCCGGCACGTTCATTTGCAAAAAATCCAGATGGATACGATCCAGCTTATCACATTGAATTGGCTATCGAGTCTGGTTGCAGTGCTTACGCAGCTCCACTTGGTGCTATTGAAGCGGTTGCGCGTGATTATGCAGGCGAGATTCCTTTGATTTTGAAAATCAACAACTCAGAAACGCTTTATTCAAATAAAAGCCCTATTTCTGCTCTGACTTCATACATCGACGATGCTCTTCGTTTGGGTTGTGCGGGAATCGGTTTCACGATCTACCCAGGCTCTTCTGAACGTAAAAACCAATACGAAGAAATTGCCCAGGCTGCACGTGAGGCGAAAGCAGCAGGTTTGGCTGTGGTTATTTGGTCTTATCCTCGTGGTGAGCAGCTTTCTAAAGAAGGTGAAACAGCGATCGACGTCGTTGCTTACGCAGCTCACATCGCGGCTCAATTGGGTGCGCATATCATTAAAGTAAAACCACCAACAGCTCATTTAGAACAACCAGTGGCTGCAAAGGTTTACCAAGAACAAGGTATCAAAGTAACGACTTTGGCAGATCGTGCACGTCACGTGGTTCAGTCTAGCTTTGCTGGTAAACGCATTGTTATCTTCTCTGGTGGTGAAGCGAAAGGCACTGAAGAAATTTTGAAAGAAGTTTCTGAATTGGCACAAGGTGGAGCTTTCGGTTCAATCATGGGGCGCAATGCTTTCCAACGTCCTAAAAAAGAAGCGATTGAATTGCTACATAATGTGATGGAAGCGTTTGCAGGGAAAAAAATCTAATGTCGACACATGAGAATCCGTTAAGAGCGGAGAAACGTAAAAAACTTCACGCCCTTCGTGAAAAAGGGATCAATCCCTATCCGTATGTTTTTGAAAATAAAACAGCGATTGCTAAGATCGTTGCTGAACATGCGGCCACTCTCCAAGCGGGCGAAAAAAAGCCTGAGTTCTCTTATCGCATTGCAGGTCGTTTGATGACTTTGCGTATGATGGGGAAGGCTTCGTTCTTCAACGTACAAGATCAAACTGGCACTGTTCAAGTTTACGTGAAAGTAGAAGAACTTGCTGAGGCAGATCGCACAGCCTTTGAACTTGTGGATCTTGGTGACATCGTAGGTATCGATGGTTATGTGTTTAAGTCGCAAAAAGGCGAGTTTTCACTTTACGTGAAAAGCTTCCAGATTTTGACAAAATCCATTGAACCATTGCCAGAAAAGTTCCATGGTGTGCAAGATATTGAAATCAAATATCGTCATCGTCATTTAGATCTGATTTCGGATGCCGAATCACGCAAAGTGTTTGAGACTCGTTCAAAAATCATTCGTGAGATTCGTCATTTCTTGGATAGCCGTGGTTTTATGGAAGTGGAAACACCGACATTGCAACCAGTGTACGGTGGTGCTGCGGCGACTCCGTTTACAACCCATCATAAAGCTTTGGATATGAAGCTTTATATGCGTATTTCTCCAGAGCTTTATCTAAAACGCTTGATCGTGGGCGGTTACGAGAAAGTGTATGAGATCAGCAAAAATTTCCGTAATGAGGGCATTGATCGCACTCATAATCCGGAATTTGCTTTGCTAGAGTTCTATGAGGCGTACACAGACTATAACTATCAAATGAATCAGTTCGAAGAATTGATTTCTTCTTTGGCTTTGAAGATCACTGGCAGCATGAAAGTGACTTATCAAGGGAAAGAGATTGATTTTACTCCTCCTTGGAGACGTTTGACTGTTTATGATGGTGTTCGTGAGTACGCAGGGGTAGATCCTGAAAAAGCAACGGACGACGAAATTTTCCAAGCCATTCGCAAAAATGGCGGAGACATCGACGAGCCAGGCAAACGCGGTGAAATGATCATGGAGTTGTTCGAGCTCACAGCAGAACAGCATTTGTGGCAACCGACTTTTGTGATGGATCATCCTGTTGAGATTTCTCCGTTAACGAAGATTCATCGTCGTGATAAGCGCTTGGTGGAACGTTTTGAGCCGTTTGCCGCTTGCATGGAAATCGGCAATGCATACTCTGAGTTGAATGATCCTGAAGATCAAACAGCGCGCTTGAAAGAGCAAGAAGCTCAGCGTGGAAAAGATGAAGAAGCTCATCCTATGGATGAGGACTTCCTTTTGGCTATCGATTCAGGGATGCCACCAACAGGTGGTGTCGGTGTAGGGATTGAAAGAATCGTCATGCTACTGACAGATCGTCCGAGCATTCGAGACATCATTTTCTTCCCGACAATGAGAATTACAAAGTAGATTGCAAAGGGAGCTTCGGCTCCCTTTCTTGTTTTAAGGGGTTGTGTTGTGCAGAAATTTATTTTTTTATTCTGTTTTCTTCTTTTCTTAGGATGTCAGCATCAGCCGACTAAGATTTTGCATCAAGATTCGGCGGTTGCAACTGAAGGGCAGAGTGTTGAAAGTCTGATGTCAGGACAGCCCGTTATTTTAGATGTGCGACCTGCTTTTGAATTCAATCTTGCTCATGTGCCCGGAGCCATCAATGTGCGTTGGGAGGATTTCTCTCAGACTCAGCCAAGTTCTCGTGGTCTTTTGCAAAGTGATTTGTTTTCTGTCGCTCGAAGATTGTCCTTAATTGGTATTGATCCGCAGAGCAAAATTCTTGTCCTGGGTAAAGGTCGACAAGGGCAGGGCGAAGAAGGGCGAGTGGCGTGGACCTTGAAAGTCCTAGGGGTTGAGAGTGTTCACACTTTGTTGCACACAGTTTATCGCGAGCGCAATCCAGTGAGTGAAGCACCTCCTGTTCAGAATAAATCTTACTGGAAACCACAAGTTAATGAAGATTTACGCATCGATTTTTCAACCTTTAAAAAACAAATGGCTCAGAAAAATACGAATGTCGTCGTGTTCGATGTGCGCAGCCCTCCAGAGTTTTCATTGCGCAATTTATCGCAAATGAAGAATGTGCACGCCAAAGTTTTGAATATTTTTTGGCAGGATTTCTTCACTGATAAAGCATTGCCTCGCCGGGATATTGTTTCTGTGCTTGAACAGCAGGGACTGAAAAAGGAAAGCTCGATCGTAGTTATTAGCAATCATGGCGTGCGCTCTGGGGCTGTTGTGTACGCTCTGCAAGTGCTTGGATTCAAAAATGTGCGCAATTTTGCAGGGGGCTATGAGCAGTGGAAGTAAGTGCGGAAAGCTAAAGCTCCGCACTGCTTTCTGGCGGTTGTGATTTTTGTTCAGGTCTTTTTATTAATAACGAATCTGATAGGATTTCTAGAATTTGATTCTTTTTTACGGGCTTGACGACATAAGCATCACAGCCACTTTTTAATGTCTTCTGTAGATCCTCAATGACCGCTGTGGCAGTGAGTGCAATAATCGGAGTGTGTTCGAGGCCAAGATTTTCCTCGTGGTGTCTGATAATTTCTGTCGCCTTATAGCCATTCATTAGAGGCATTTGAATGTCCATGAAAACCAGGTCGTAGTGACCTGTTTTGAATTTTTGTACAGCCTCTTGACCGTTGGCGGCTTCGTCACAAGTAAAAGGCAGATTTTTTAGGTAGTGAATCATGAGAACACGATTGTCCTCTGAATCGTCCACAAGCAGAATGTGAAATGGATGTGCGGGTGGTTGCATGCTCCAGATGTAGGAGGATGTTTTTTTAACTTCAGAAGTGGTTGAAAAATCCGGTCTGTGGGGCAGAAGAACCCGAAACACCGTGCCTCTGCCAGCAAGACTTTTCATCTCAATACTTCCACCCATTATTTCGACAAGGTTTTTAGATATGACCAGTCCAAGTCCGGTGCCGCCATATTTTCTATTTGTTCCCGGGTCAGCTTGAAAGAAGGGAGAAAAAATACTTGCTTGTTTTTCCCTGGGGATTCCGATGCCGGTATCATCGATTTCAAAAACCAATCGTTCTTTTAGATCCTTTTGGATTTTTATAGAGATACGGACGCTACCCTCATGAGTAAATTTGAGCGCATTGCCTAATAAATTGAAAAGAACTTGCCGGACTCGTGTGGGGTCGCCCCACTGCATCCGCGGAACATCACTATCGATGTTGAGTTCAAAATTCAGGCCTTTTTCTTCTGCTTTAATTTGTAAAATATCGAAGACGCTGCGAACTGTTGAATGCAGGTCATAACTGATCTGTTCTACGGTGAGGGCTTTGGCTTCAATTTTTGAAAAGTCCAAGAGATCATTGATAAGGGCTTTGAGGTTTTCTCCAGCGTGGCTGAAGAGTGAAAGGTAGCGAGATTGATCGCTGTTGAGCTGAGTTTCTTTTAGCAGTTCCAGCATGCCCAGGACAGAGTTTAGGGGAGTGCGAATTTCATGACTCATTCTTGCTAAGAACTCTGATTTTGCGGCAGACGCTTCTTCGGCTAATTCTTTTGCGTTGTGAAGATCAGCCTCTGTTTTTTTTAGGACAATAATTTTCTCAAGAAGGGCTGTTACGGCAGCTCCAGTGATCAGTGAGCAGAAGCAAAGAGTCAGAAGTGTGGCAGGTGTATGCAGCATTGCTGGGGTGTCTGCCCATGGGAGGTGAAGGAGTTTGGGCATTGTAATAACAAGACCCATGATCCATCCGTTCATCAATAGAGCGGCATAGAGTCCGTACCAGGCTGACGACAGCAGCATGACGATTCCATAGACATACCATGACTCACTCAAGGGCATTGAGCTTGCCAAAATGAAGCAAGTGATTAAGACACCGACTAATATGAATCGCTCTTTTCTGGTAACACGATTCCAACGTAAGGGTGGAAGTTTCTCCAGCGGAAAACGAGTCAAGTTTCGTCTAGCTAAAATAGGCGTGGCAAGGATGAGAAGTGGGACGGTTAAAAAAACAGCCCCGGTCAGGTCACCAACTGTCGTGATCAAGGTCGACCAAAGTAAATTTTGCGGGTCACTGACTCCAGTTGTTGCAAACAGTATCTGAATGAAAGCGGAGCCAATGATAGCGGGGATGAGAAGGCCATAGACAAACAAAAAACTCAAATTTTTAGGGCTGAGTTTCCAAGTCGATTCCTTTTTTAAGCGCTCTTTAACAAGAAGATATGAAATTAAAACCTCAGTAACTTCTGGGAGTGCGTACAAGGGATAAAGGTGGGAGTTCGGAGTCTTAAGAACTGTCAAAAGGATTAAGGCATTAAAGAACACGGACAATAAGACACGCGGGCCCCACCATAAAGTCATGACGATAGCCAGATTAATTGGAAAATAGATCCAATAAGTGCCAGTCGTATTGAAGAAGGGAAGACTTAACAGAGAGGCTGGGATCAGCGCCAAAAAAGGCGTGATCCAAGTCCACCAGGGTAAAGAGTGATTTTTCATGCCGCCAGCTTATCGAAAAAAATAAAGCCGAGCTAAGGAGGAACAATAATAGTGTCAAATATCAATTCTGGATGGTTTGAAAAAGCTTTCTCCGAAGCAGACCCCATTCGCACAGCGGTTGAAGTTGACACATCCGCCTTCTTTTTGGACGCGATAGATATCGTCTTCAAGAATGTCTTCCATGCCCATACTGAGGATACCTACAAGCTCACCTTGCGAGTTGAATAACGGAGACCCTGAACTGCCAGAAAAAGTGTCTACAGCCACTTTGAATAGATTTTTTTCTGAATTGTCCTCAAGGACATGCCCTAAGTCTTTTTTTAGCGGCAGGCCCAAGGGATACGAAAGACTTAGAAGAGGATCGCCCTTTTTGTGGGTGTTCTCTTTTGCGATGACTACCGGCTTTACATTGGGGACGGATCGATCGAGCTGAATAATGGCATAATCGATTCCTTTAGAAGGGCTATTTTGTTGGGCGATGATGGCTTGGCAATTGTAGACCTCTGAAGATGGTAGATCTTTTTGTTGCGCTTTTGTAAGGCTCCATCCGAAAGTGAGTTTCGTGTTTTTACAGTCATTGTGCCTGTTAAAGCAGTGGCCCGCCGTGAGGACTTTATCTGGTGCAATGAGGACGCCGGTGCAAAATCCGAGTGACGGTTGTTCCAAGAAATTTTCATCTTCACATAAAGGATAATACTCTTTGAGAGGAGCCGTTCGTAAATTCCAGATGTTTGTTTTTGTGTTCGTTACTAGCTTGCGATCTTCAAATAGCACGGCTGTCGCTTTGGCTAAATGATGGATTTGCCCTTCGAGGGGGACTTCAGCTCTTGAATCACCATTGTAAATAACAGCTTCATTTTTATTAAATTCAGAAAGTTGATTGTTTGTAGAAGGACTGCATGCTGTTAACAAAACGGTGAGAAGAAGAAGGTTTGCTAACAACATTATTCTTTTCCTGTCTCAGAGATTTTGTGACCCGCTTTTACGCCATTGATAATAATAAATCCATGATCATGGTTGTTCTTTTTAGGACTCATGTGGAGCCAGTGAATCACCGCTCGGTGAGGAGAGTAATTATCAACGACAAAGTCTCCACAGGCGATCACTTCATCCCCGGGTTGGTAGGCAGGAATGGGACCGAATCCAGTGTTGAAGATCACTTCAATACGATCATCGCTTGTGCTGAGGTCTTCATCCAAGTCGACTTCGAAATGAACGTGCCTTTGACGATCTTCGATCAACTGAACAAGACGGCCTTTGATGTAGGCGCGTGCTTTGAACTTGTGTGGTTGCTCATCTCGCCAAACTAGAACCTGGCTTTCATTGAAGTCCAACGAAATTTTTTTGTCCATGCAGGATTGTGCTTCTGCCCAGGTGAGGGCAGGCATCAAAATAGCAACTGAAAGTAGTAAAAAATATTTTTTGATCATAATTAGTTCCTACTCGATTCTATCCACTTTTTTAGAAATGTGACTTCAGCTTCTGTAAGAGCCTGAATTCCAGATCTTTTGGGGGGCCAGCTGATCGAAGGCGTAGCTGCATCCTGTGAGATTTACTAGAAGACCAAAAACAATTGGAAGAGAATGTGAAGTGATGTTCATGGGCTGTATATATATCAAAAAGGCAGAGTTTCCAGGGGGAAACTCTAGGCCTTTAGAAATTAATTCCAGCCTGTCTACAATTTAGACGCTTCAGATTGTTCACACAATGAAAGGAATAGTTTTTAGATTAGTTTTTCGCCACCAAAGTGAATATAGGCTTGCTCACGCTAGCAGACATGGTTGAGTAAAAATCGCGATAGTTTTTCATAACTTTGGAGTTGTACTGATCGGGTTTAATGTTGGCAGCTAAAAGCCGTTGAACATTGGTTGGCCCCATGTTGTAGGCACTCACGTACTTGGTCGACTTGCGTTTGAACTTATTGCGGAGATAATCCATGTACGCCATGCCAATTTGAATGTTGGCAGAGGGGTTTTGTAAATTGGATTTATTGTTCCATTGAATTTTATATTTTTTTGCGATCCAAGCGGCCGTACTTGGTTTGATTTGCATAAGTCCTATTTCGCCGTGGCGTCCGACAATTGTTGGATTGAACTTGCTTTCGGTTTGAATTACGGCCAACACAAAAATTGGATCCATCGAATACTTTGCACTTTCAGTGAGGACAGTTTCGGTGATTTTACGAGATTGTTTTTTCCAGTTTGCCGGAAGAGAGCTTCTGACTTTTTTATGAATGATATTATTTAGAGCCTCTTGCCCTTCAAGTTTTCTTGCATCACTTTCTTCGTAGTTTTTTCCTAAAAGCTCCTTTGCATGGGAGATGCGCGAAGCTTCATGAACTAGGACTGTTGCAGAGAGTTGGTTGCGAAAGTTTTTCGGAAGAACACTGGTCCCGCGCAGAGCCAGAGAAGCAGTGATAGAGATGCAGAATGCAATAACTAATTTGAGATTTTTTGAGTTCATATCCGCGCCCCCTTGTTACAAATAAATTGTTACAAGGAGCGTGCCGGAGTTCTAAATGGTTGGATTAATAGAGTTCTTAGATTGATGCATTTGTCGTTTGCGATCTATTGATTTTGATGAAGAGGGGTGTCTATCAACAACTAGACAATGTCTGAAGATTAGTTAGTCGATTTAGGACGATTTCTTAGAATGAGATGCTGTGAAATCTCTTTTTTTTGATACATTTCGCGAAGACAACGTTTAGGCGAAATAAACCTTGTCTTCACGTGATTTTTTAAGACGAAAAATGATCTAGAAAAGGTAACGACGATAAGCCACGCTGGAGACAATTCCTAAGCCAGCCATGGTCGTTAACATGCTGGAACCGCCATAGGAGAGTAGTGGTAATGGAACTCCGACGATCGGGAGAAGGCCGATAACCATTCCTATGTTGACGAACATGTGCCAGAAAATATAACAGAGGACTCCGACGGTCAGCAGTGCGCCAAACTTGTCACGGGCGTTGGAGGCAATTCTGATCCCGGTGATGAATAGAAAACAGAATAAGCCAATAACGGAAATAGAACCTACAAATCCATGTTCTTCACTGAGAACTGAATAGATAAAATCCGTGTGACGTTCCGGCAAGAACTCCAGCTGCGACTGTGTTCCCTTCATAAATCCTTTGCCAAAAAAACGGCCCGAACCTACGGCGATTTTTGATTGAATGCTATTGTATCCAGTGCCTCGAGGATCACTGGTTGGAGATAAAAACGTTAAGACACGATTTTTTTGATAGTCATGAAGGACGAACTTCCACGCAATCGGTAGGGCGATGATGCCCAGGACGATAGCCGAAGCGAGAATAGTTTTACGGACTTTACAGAAAATAAGCATCGATCCGCCAATAGCTAAAAGCATCATGGCAGTTCCCAAATCTGGCTGTTCCACGACAAATCCGAACGGGATGAGTAAGGCAACCATTGGAGTGAACATTTCCTTAAAACCCATTCCTGAGCCCATGGTGTTTCGCGTGGCCAATATTTTCGCAAGCAGCATAATTAAGGCGAGCTTCATAGTCTCGGAGGGCTGGTACCTGAAAAATCCCAAATCAATCCATCGCTGGGCGCCCAATGCCACTTTACCGAAGAAGGTTACGTAGATAATAGCTCCGAGATTCAGAACATAGATGCCCATGGCGATGCGATTGATCCAGTTGTAATCAAGCAGAGTCATCGTCAAAAATACAGTCCAACCTACCACCAGCCACATGATTTGCGAAATAAACAGCGATGCGACATCCACTGTATTTGGTCCATGTGTTGCGCTGTAAAGGTTTATAAGTCCAATGAGGTTGAGGGCTAAAATGACAATGATAAAGTTAATATCTAACTTTTTAAACAGCGTTCTTTCTTCTACATGCAGAGAGTTTAACACTCTTATTCTCCTTCAACAGGCTCAGGGATGGGTGTCGCAGTAGCCTTCTTTGTACCTTTAGCCTTTATGGCCGCTTCAATGACTTCTGGGTGATATTTTTGAAAATAGGCTTGTATGATATCGCGAACCACAGGTGCCGCTCCCGTGCTACCGTGGCACGAGTGTTCCGCAAGCATGGCAACTGTAATTTCAGGATTGTCAGCGGGCGCAAAGGCCACATACCACCCATGATGGCGCATATGGACAGGGCGTCCTTCACACTTCGCATAAATTTGATCTGCGGAAAAACCCATGACTTGAGCTGTCCCTGTTTTTCCCGCCATTTGCACACCAGGAATTTTCCAGTGCTTTGCCGTCCCCCGGTCACCGTTGGCTACACGACGCATTCCCTCTTTAACTACTTTGAATGTTTCTTGCGAAATCTGCACACCATTGGGTTGGGTTTGTTGTAAATCTCTGACCACTTGTGGGAAGTTTTCGCGCAACACTTTTCCGTCTTGGTCGATGACTTTACGAACGATGAAGGGCTTCACAACTTTGCCTTCTGTACCAATGGAATTGTAAGCGATGGCCATAGACAACGGCGTCACGTTGACAAAGCCTTGACCGATCGCTGTGCTCAGGTTTTCCCCTGGTTGCCACTCTTCACCAACGGTCGCTTTCTTCCAGGCTGAGTTGGGCATGGTTCCAGACACTTCACGAGAGAGCTCAATACCACTTTTTTGACCGATACCCATGAGGCTGATGTAGTCGAACATTTTGTCGACTCCAAGAGCGATACCCATTTTATAAAAGAAGACGTTCGAAGATCTTTCCAGAGCTTCGTAAACAGTGATATTTCCGTGACCACCTTTTAAGTGGTCATGATAAGGACGTCGACCGAAGTAAAACACCCCAGGAGCATTCACCACCGTATTAGGAGTGATTACTTTTTCTTGCAAAGCAGGAACGGCAACCAAGGGCTTAAAGGTCGACCCTGGTGCGTGGTGGTCTTGAATGACTTTATTGCGCAAAGGCTTGAAAGGATCGTTGATTAACTTGGACCATGTTTGTGCCGATATGCCTGTGGCAAACTCATTGGGGTCGAACGAAGGAGTGCTGACCCACGCCAAAACTTCACCATTGGTTTTCATGGCAACAACGGCACCAATTCGATTCAAAGCTAACACAGCTTTAAAAGCGGCCTCTTGTATATCTCGATCAATCGTTAAGACAGCATTGTTCCCATGTAAGGGGGTTTGGTCTTTAATTTCTTGGCCGTAGATATTAGGTGTTTGTGTTACTGCTTCGCGACCGTGGGCGTCCACTTGAATAAAGCTCACGCCATCTGTTCCGCGGATATCACGCTCCAAAGTTTCTTCCAAGCCACTTTTCCCGATAATATCTCCCTGCTCGAAGCGGAGGGCCCCTTTATAGAGTTCATTTAAAATTGGAAGTTGTCTTTTGGAAATCTCACTGACATAGCCAAAGAGCTGAGCACCATTTTCTTTCAACGGATAGTAGCGCACGATGGATTCTCGGATCTCGAGTCCTGGAGTGTCCAGGCGCATGCGCTTTAAGCGAAAGACCTCTTCGCGACTGAGGTTTTCTTTCAGGCGGATTTGCGCGAAGGGTCCATTTTGTCGACGACCTTTGGTGACCTTTTGCACAACCTTGTCTGGTTCCATGCCCAAAATAGGGCCAACGGTTTTGGCAAGGCTTTCGAGATTCTCGATATATTGAGGAGAAAGGATCGCCTCAAATCCCGGCAAGTTCTCGACAAGAACCTTGCCATCACGATCTAACATGAGTCCGCGAGGGGCAGAGATTTTGTTTTGTTTGATCCGATTTTTTTCGGAGAACTCGCGCAGTTCATTTCCTGAGATCACTTGAAGGTACCAAAGGCGGATCGAAAAAATTGCCATGGCAAAAGTGATCGCCACATAGAACAGTCGATACCGACTGTGATACTCCTTTGCCTCATCTGGATTGCTGACAAAAGTACTCATAGATCCAGACCTCCGGATTCATGCACAAGCTCATCTTGAGAATATTTGTCAATTTTTGAAAAAACCCAGTAAACCGGAAAAGCGAAAGTAGGTGTTAAGACAATTTGAATAAGGCGGTCCAGAATTTCGAAGCTGGCAGGGTTTTTTTCAATAAACATCGAGGCAAAGAAATAAACTAAATGGAAAGTGACAGCAGAAAAAGCACACATGATTGTATAGTACCCAGAACCACTCCAAAACACTCTTGTCTTAATTAAATAGACGAGGCCAAACACTACCAGTAGCGTCAGCCATAGCATCTTCAGAGGTATGATAGTGAATATTAGCAAGGTTATGCCCAGAGCATAGACAAGAATAATGGCTGAGATGGGTTTTCTATACAACATGATATAAACCATGAGGTTCAACCACAAAAGGGGGGCGGGTGTATTGCCAAAAAGCTGAAACCAAAAAGTGCTTTGAAACCCAGCAAACAGCATGATTGCGGCAAAAAGAATTAAGAAGTTGAGGGTGGAGCTCCAGCCGATCTTCACTGTCTTTTCTCCTCTTTTGGTTTGCTTGGAGCGGTTGCTGACGGAGATCCAGAAGGGGGCGCGGTAGGAACGGGCTTGCTTGTTGGAGTCGCTGTCGCCGTTGCCGCTGCATTTGCCTCGGTCGATTCTGTGGGTTCTGTTGCTGGCGCAGGCTCAAACTTGGCACTTAAATCTTCATTTGCAGCATTTGTAATAATAAAGACTTCTTCTACTTTGTAGGGGTCAACAACGGGGCGCAGTTCTACTTTAAGTGAAACGCTGAAGGTTCCTCTTTCTACAGACTCGACGATGGCAACCGGAAAGCCTTTTGGAAAGATATTGTCCAGTCCGCCTGTGACAACAAGGTCTCCTTCTTTAACATCTTCTGTTTTTTCAACATACTTTAAAGAACAAGAGGACTGACTTTTGCCTTCGACGATACCATGAGATCGAGTTCTTTGCACAATTCCATCGACCACAGCATAACGATCTGTAATCAGCATGACATGAGAAGTGAAGGGACCTGGTTTGAAGATGTAGCCCAATGCGCCTTCAGTGGTGATAACAGCTTGTCCTGCCTTGATGCCATCGTTGGTGCCTTTGTTTAAGGTGATGGTGTTGTGATCAAGTACAAGATCTCTACCCACAACCTGAGCCGCAATCAGACTCATTTTCGATTGGTTTTTGAAAGTGAGCAAATTGCGCAAGCGATCGTTTTCAATCAAAAGCTCATCCATTTTACTCAATTGGGCTTGAAGTTCGCCGTTCTTGGTTTTGAGGTTTTCGCTTTCTTTTTTGATGTTGATCAAGTCCACGTACATCGCGGTGGTCCCTTTTACGCCGTCACTAAAACTGAAAAACATTTCAGAAATGGCACTGCCAAGGATGGTGAAGGGTCTTGTTAACCAGGGGGACTCCTGAGGTTTTTGCTGCATGTTGATGGAGATCAAAGGCAGGGCAAGCACTATCCCGATCATCACAAGTTTTTTCAGATCAAAGTTGAAAAAGTTCAAAAGTCACCTTCTTTACGAATTACTAATATCAAACGCTAGTAAAAAGACTCAAAGAATTCAACAATTTCCCCTTGAAAATTTATAAAAATCGTTAGGTAATGAAACCTCTCGTGGGAAAGTCAGCTTAAGGAAGGAAAAATTATGAGCGATACTATGGCAGATAAAATGAAGAGAAAGCTCTCTGCGAAGAGTGTGACTGCGATTGTTCTCTTCGGTGCAATCATTCTTGTGTTCGTGTTTTTCGGTTTGCCGGGACCTATGGGAGCCGGAGTCGGATCTGTGGCGCGAGTGAACGATACTTTGATTTCCTTGGCGGACTTTCAACAAGAGGAAAATCGCATTCAGCAGTATTATCAAAATCTGTTTGGTTCTCAGATGGACTTTAGCTCTCAGCGTCAACTTTTGCGTCAGCAGGCTCTTGAAAATCTTGTTCGTATGGAACTGGTATCTCAGGGAGCACAAAAAAATGGCATTTTAGTGACAGACTCAGAAATTCGCGACTTCATTGTAAAAGACATTCCGTTTTTCCAGCAAAATGGACAGTTCCAGCGTGAGTTTTACAGTCGTTATCTTGAGTCGACTCGCTCCACTCCGGGCGGTTTTGAGTCTAAAGTTCGCAAAGACATCGTCAATGTGCGCGCTCGTCACCTGTTCGAAATGGTCAACTTTGTGACAGAAGTCGAGAAACAAAAGCTGCAAGCGTCAAAAAATCTGAAGATTAATGTTCTTGTGGCAAAAGTGGATTCTGAAGAGGCTGCTAAGCTGATGACAAAAGAAAAAGCAGATCAGGCGATCAAGGAATTAGATGAAGCTCTAGTAAAGGGCGATGAAGCCACTGTGAATGCAAAGCTTAACGAATTGCGTGCTAAATGGGAAGAGACTGGTTTAGTTGATATCAGTTCTGATAATTTCCCTAAGATTACAAGCAGCGTTGCAACTGAAGCTGTATTTGAATTGAAGAAAACAGAGCCTCTATTGAAACGCCTTGTGCGCGATGGGAACGCTAAGTTTGTTCTTAAGCTTAAAGAAAGCAAAATGGATTCTAGCCAGCAAGCTCTTGAGCCCATGACTGTTGAAATGGTGCAAAAACGCCGCGGTGATGGCATGTTTGAAGCGTGGGTCAATCAGTTTAGATCTAAATCTCACGTGACTATGAATACGGACGCATTACAGTTACAATAATGTTACAGTTCGTACGTCAAATTCCGATTCGAATCGTAGTGCAAGAGACCCTGTCATCAAGACGGGGTTTTTTGTTTTCAATGGCCGCAGGTTTTTCTAAAGATGTAGACCCACTCACCGGCATGTCAGTGAACTTAAGTGAAGTTGATAAGTGGTTGGCGGAAACGGAGAAAAGATTTTCGGGTCTTCTCACCGTATCCGACCACGACTCACTTCATGATGGAATTGCAGATTGGGTTCATGCGATCAGATCTTTTTTAGATGAAATGGCAAAAGGTGAGGGGGCAATTTTAAGTAGCCTCACATTTCGCGAAGAAAGAGGCTTGATGATTTCTTGGAATCTTCAATTGCCAGAGACAAGACTTTTATTTACATACTCTCACTACCTAGAGGTTTTTCCTGCGAAAGAGCGGTTTGATCTTTTAAAGGTGAATTTTACTTGGATGCGGGGAGTGGGTTGTGCGGTGGATTGTCAGCATGAAGGATTTAAAATTCTAAAGGCTATGAATCCACAGGATGTCTCCTCTCTGGAAAATTCTTTGAAACAAGTTGTAGGCAAATGTGTCGGCGAGGAGTCATCTTCTAGCGGCACTCTGTTACAAAGTGTTCAGATAGAATTTCTGGGTGAAAAATATAAGTTGGAGTTTCCATAGATGTCTTTAAATATACCACCCTTGTTCTATGCTTTGGGTGCAACTTTATGTTTTGCTTACTCCAGTACAATTTTTACTGAATTTGCACGAAAAGTTTCGCCGATTTGGATGAATAGCTTTAAGGCGTTTGTTGCCCTAGTTGCATTCTGGATCTCCATAGCGGCCTTTGGAAGTTGGGTCACTCCAGATCCAAAGACGGTTTTGGCTCTCTTAAGTTCTGGATGTATCGGTTTGATGATCGGGGATATTTTCATGCTTCAAGCGATGAAAGATCTTGGCGCCTCGCGGATGCTTATGATCTTCGGCTTGCAGCCGTTTGTGCTGGGTGTCGCCAGTTTCTTTCTTTTCGAGCAAAAGTTTTCTGTGATGAATTTTGTCGGTGTGCTGTTGATGCTGGGATGTTTGTACACCATCAGTCTGGAAAGTTATAAGCGTAACGGACACTGGCAATTGCGGGGTATGCTGTGGGGGTTGGTGGCCATTTTGCTGGATGCCGCCGGTGTGTTGATGACTCGTTACGGTTTTGATAACACTCCTGGGGTCAGCTCTATGCAAGTGAATGCCATTCGCTGTGTTGGTGCTGTCTTGGGATTCTTTGCAATCAATGCTTTCTATCTTAAGAAACAGGAGCGAGTGGTTTTCGCTCCGGTGTGGAAGACTTTTTCTAAAAAGGAAAAGTGGCGTGTCTTTATTGCAGCTTTAGGTGGAACCTATTTTTCTTTGATGCTTTATTTGACAGCGGTCTCCAAAGGACAACTCAGTGTGATCTCATCTGTAACTGTGACTGGTCCCATGTTTGCCAGTCTTTTTGAGTGCGTGCGTACTCGGCGCTGGCCCAATGCGTATTTGCTGATCGCGCTGGCCTTTTTTGCCGGTGGTTTCGTTGTGTTTTCGTTTTTAGTTTAACCGGTTCTTGAAAAAAAGGGGCTTCATTAAGGCCTTCAATTTCTTTTGCCTAGGCTGATGCTGGAGTCGGCTGGCAGTGAGGCTGCGAGTCTTGGATCGAAGCCTTTTGTGACCACTGTCTAAACATTAAACAGTGATTCTTGTGTTAATTCTAACTGGCCTTAGAACACTTATTGAAGTAGATACGAACAATTCTTCAATTCTTAGTGTGAGGTTGAAATTGGCATTCAGAAAATTATTAATACTTCTGTGCTTCGCACTTCCGCAGGTGGCGGATGCTGAACAATATTGGGTACCTGACACGCGTCCGCCTCAGTTCTGTTTGCAGAACTTTAATGCCTATGGGCCGATCTATGCGTCCAAAGTTGAAGAGCGCTCTGAGATGATCTCGAGTTTTTTGCAGTGGATCCCGAAGTGTGAAGTCGTGCATCTGCAGGAGGTCTGGAATGACAGCCAAATTGATATTTTTGAAAGAAATTTGAGTCGTCAGTACAATATCAGCTCCCCAAATCGTCAGGCGAAAATCGGTTTGATGTCGATGTTCATGGCCGATGTTAAAAGCGAAAAGACCCTAGACTTTTCAATCAACCACGAAGGTGGTGTGCTGGACACAGTTCGTTCTACATTTAATGTGAAGAAAGCTTTTCACGCGGTGCGATCGCAATTCTTTGGCATTGAAGAAGATTTTTACTTTGTGAATACCCATTTGCATCCGTCCTCGCCAGCTGTTCGCATGACTCAGATTCTGGATATTTTGCGTTGGCGTCTGGCAAATCAGGATGCCAAGTTGATTTTGTCTGGAGATTTTAACGCTGATATCGGTAGTATCGAAAGACAAATGGTGATGTTGGCCCTAGGTGTGCAGGATGCAATGGCCGAATTTTTCGGTGGAACTTATCCCGCGGGCTACTGCACCTATTGCACTGGCAATCCGTTAGGATGGACGTTAACTAGTTATACTTTTGATTATGTTTTTTTCTCGAATATCGGGCAGGCCAGTACAACATTGAAAGTGGAAAATGGTCAGGTGAATATGCGGGGGACTCCTCGTAAGCCTTGGTCAGATCACTTTGGTGTACGCGTTCATTTTTCTGTGTTGCCCGAAACTCGGACTGTGCAAGAATACATCTTGAATCAACGTCGTGATCAAACAATCCGCATGCTAACAGATATTCAAGTCTATCTGAAGAAGCAAGAGCCCCTAGAGTTTATCCCCTATGTTGTGACGGTAGAGGATATGATTAAGCAATTGAAGACTCGCCGCGGAGTCTTCAATCAGTATTTTGAAAAGTACCGTTAGTAGGTCAGAAAGAAATCAATCCAAATGCTGAGGTGTAAAAGCCTCTGGGAAAATTTCTGTGAACTTAAAAGTTTTCATTTTCTTTTGTAAATTGGCTGTGTGAACCAGAGTTTGCTCGTCAGCAAATTCAGCGATCACTTGGCGACAAAAGCCACAAGGTGGCCAAGGTTTTTCGGCATCGCTGACAACCAAGACTTCTTTAATTTTCATCTCTGCGCCTTCACTAACGGCCTTGAAGATCGCGACGCGCTCAGCACACACGGTTCCACCGTAAGAGGCGTTTTCGACGTTGCATCCGTGGTGAATGCTGCCATCGTTCATCAGAACAGCGGCTCCGATAAAGGCGCCTGAGTAAGGAGCGTGAGCTCGTTTCTGTGCAACACAGGCCGCTTCAAAAAGTTTGTTTTGTAATTCAGTCATAGTCCTTCATTCTCCAGAATTTTATTAAGTGCGATCAAAGGCAGTCCTTGAATCGCTGTGAAATCCTGGCTTTCAATTTTATCAAAAAGCATGATGCCGTGTTTTTCGATTTTATAGCTTCCCGCGCAGTCAATCGGGTTGTCCAGTTGCACGTATTTTTCGATCTGTTCACGGTTCATTTTTTTCATGTGCATACGAGTGATATCTGTGTAGGGAATGGCTTTGTCGCCATTAAAAACACAAATCGCAGTGATCAGTTCATGCGTTTTTCCCTGCATAGAAAGCAGCTGTTCTAGGGCTTTTTCGGGTGTGTGAGGCTTTCCGATGATGCGTCCCTCGAAAGCCACCAGTTGATCTCCACCGATGACGATCTGTCCCGCTTGGCTGAGGCTTTGGGCTTTGAGATAAGCCAGTTTTTCAGCTAAAGCTTGAGGTGAAAGACGAGGATCCTTTTCTTTTTCTTCGTCAACAAGGGGAGCCACAGCCGTGAAAGGGCGCGCCAATCGAGCTAAAAGTTCCTGTCGGTATTTCGAAGTGCTTGCGAGTATCAGTGGTTTTTGCGTCATAGGTCGATCAGTATAATTTAAAATCTCTGTAAAAACTACCAGAGTGCGTAAAAAGACGGTCAGGTTTTCAAAAAAAATTGCAAGCCAAGTCGAGCAATTTGGGGTACAACCCCTAGCAAATTGGACTGGAATTTATGACAAAAACAAATCTTCCTGACGTAGCTAAAGAGACTCATTCTGTAAATTATGCCCCGATCGACTGGGTCGGGATGGGTGCGATTGAGTTGCCTATTTTGTTAAATCAAAAAGACGGTGTTTATCGTATTCCAGCGCGCGCCGAAGCAAAGGTCAGTTTAGATAAAAAGTCCTCCCGCGGCATCCATATGTCTCGGCTCTACCTAATTACTCAAGACTTGCTGGCTAAAAATGAAATGGGTTTGTCTTTGCTAGGTCGCGCAACGGATGAGTTTTTGACAACACACGAAGATTTATCCACTCAAGCTCTCTTAAAAGTTCAATTCGAAGCTCCTCTGATGAGACCTGCTTTGAAAACCCAAAACCAAGCTTGGCGCTCTTATCCTGTGACTCTTTCGGCGACAAATAAAGAAGGACAAAAGCAGTATTTCGTTGAAGTGCTAGTGACTTATTCTAGTACCTGTCCCGCTTCTGCCGCTTTGTCTCGTCAGTTGATTCAAGAAGCTTTCAGCCAGAAATTTTCCAACGAAAATCTAGATTTCAACACAGTTTCAAATTGGTTGGGAACTTCCCAAGGCATCGTTGCCACTCCTCACGCTCAACGCAGCTTCGCTCGCGTCAAAGTTGAAGTGGCACCTGATTTTAATTTTGGTTCATTGATCGACATTATCGAAGAGTCTCTACAGACAGCAGTTCAAGGCGCTGTGAAACGCGAAGACGAACAAGAATTCGCACTCAGAAACGGCCAAAACCTCATGTTCTGCGAAGACGCCGCTCGTCGAGTTAAAGAAGCTCTAGAGCAGGATGCCAACATCTTGGATTATATCGCTCACTTCAGCCATGTCGAAAGTCTGCACCCACACAACGCAGAATCACACATTTCCAAAGGTCTTTCTTTACGTAGCTTCTAGTTTCGCAAGTCGGGGATGGGGAGGCTAGAGCGGGGATTGCGGAGAGGCGAAGGCTCCTCCCCAACTTCGTGGCTCGCCATCCATGGCTCGTTGCCGCCAGGCTGGCGCCTGGTGCGCGCCATCGTGGCGCCGGCAAAGGCCACTGCGTTGGGGAGGAGCCTTCGCCTCTCCGCAATGTCGCTAGCTTCCGGCGCGCAAGGCTTCGGATGGAGTATCCTTAAAAAAAAAGATGGGTTTGATGTTGTTTATTGGTAGTTTATAAAACACTTTAAAACGTCAAATACCCACGAAATACCAAACAGTTAAATCCCAATCTCAATGTAAAACCTCAAGCGCTAATCCTCAAAAACACGAGAAGGCTTTGGGGGGAGGTGGGTCCCTCTCTCTTGGGACCTCCGGCATGCATGGATGCATGCGACCGCCGTACCCGGCGGTCAAGAAGCCGGCCGAGCCCGGAGGGCGTGTCCCAAGAGAGAGGGGTCCCCCTTCTCCCGAAGCCGTCCCCGCGTTGAGCAAGGACTCCTGGCCCCCGAGCTGCAAGCTAATTGAAAATGATTCTTGATTATGTGGACAACTTGGGTGGGGTCCATTAAAACAGAGCTTCGAGGTGTTCATGGGTAAGGATCCAGTACCGTTTCTACCAAGACAGCATGATGAAGACATTATTGTGCATGAAGATGAGTTCACGGAAGCTGAGCTTAAGCGCATTATTCGTACGCTCAATCTCAAAGTGACGGGTCAGCGCATGGCGATTTTAAAAGCTCTGCATGATGGTCGACGCCATGTCACTGCACAAGAATTGTTTGAGAAGCTCAGCAAAGATCACCCTGAAATTGGATTTGCGACTGTCTATCGTTTTTTACGAACTTTGACGGAAGGCTCCTTTGTGACTGAAGTTCGCATGGGGGGATTGCCGGCTCGTTACGAGCTCACGCCCAAGGGACATCACGACCATTTAACTTGTGTCAAATGTGGCAAAATCTGTGAGTTTGAAAATAAAGCGATTGAGTCTTTGCAAGAAAAAGTCGCGCATCAGTTTGGTTTTAAACTGACTCATCACGTTCTGGAGCTTTACGGTGTTTGTCCTGCGTGTCAGGCCAAAGGGGCTGGTTGAAGAAGGTGTTGCCGGCGTTTCGACCTCATTCTAGTATGAGCGTCTATGTCACAAGCTGAAGACGGAATCATTGTTAAGGGTGCGCGAGAACACAATCTCAAAAATGTCAGTGTCACCATTCCTCGGAACAAAATCACAGTTTTTACGGGCTTAAGTGGAAGTGGGAAATCTTCGCTTGCTTTCGACACTGTCTACGCAGAAGGGCAGCGTCGTTATGTTGAAAGTTTGTCAGCCTATGCTCGTAACTTTTTGGAGCAATTAAAAAAACCAGAAGTGGATTCGATCACGGGGCTTTCGCCCGCGATTGCGATCGATCAAAAATCAGTCAGCACCAATCCGCGCTCTACTGTGGGAACAGTGACAGAGATTTACGACTACCTTCGTTTGCTATTTGCAAAAGTGGGAGTACCAGAATGTCCCACCCATCACATTCCAGTGACCAGCCAGACACCACAGCAGATTATTGAAGATGTCTTCAAGAAAAGCATGGGCACCAAGTTCTACGTTTTGGCACCCATGGCTTCGGGAAAAAAAGGGGAGTTCTTAGCGGAGTTTCAGCGTTGGGCAAAAAAGGGTTTTGTGAAGGCGAAAGTCGATGGCAAGATCATCGAACTTGAAAAAGCCACCAAGCTTGCGAAAACCAAAACTCACGATATTGACCTGATTGTGGATCAGTTGATTTTAAAAGACACTCTGAAACACCGTCTTTCAGAAAGTATCAATACCGCTTTGTCGATGGCCAATGGCCGAGTCATTATTGAAACTCTAGATGGCGAGCGCACAGCTTATTCGCTGCATTCCGCTTGCCCTGCTTGTGGTTACAGTTTCCCAGAAATTGAAGTTCGCTTGTTCAGTTTTAATAATCCTCGTGGCGCGTGTCCCACTTGTCATGGCTTGGGAACATTGGACTTAGTTGAAGAAGAACAGTTTTCAGATTCAGAAGTTGGCGGAAAAAAGCTCGATAAGGTTGTTTACAAGTACAAAGGTAAAAAGACTTCTGATGAAGATGACGAAGAGGGGGAAGAGATGGATCTTTCCCTGTGTCCTGATTGTCAGGGTTCTCGCCTAAAAGCGGAAGCTCTGAATATTCGTCTTCATGGCAAAACAATTGCCGAGCTTTCCGATATGGGAACGGTAGAGCTGCGCGAGTGGATCGGAAAGCTCAAGTGGAACTCAAAAGACCAACTAGTCGCAGAAAAAATTGTGAAGCAAATTGTCGCTCGTCTGGATTATTTAGTACGAGTGGGGACAGGGTATCTTTCTTTGAGTCGTCCGGCACGCACCTTATCTGGAGGAGAAGCCCAGCGAATTCGATTGGCAACTCAAGTGGGATCTTCTTTGATTGGTGTGCTTTACGTGATGGATGAGCCAAGTATTGGACTTCATCCTCGAGATCATCATCGTCTTTTGAATATCATCGGCGAATTGAAGGATCGTGGTAATACCATTTTGCTGGTGGAGCATGATGAGGACACCATTCGTTATGCTGATTTCGTCGTTGATTTGGGGCCAAGAGCCGGAGTTCTTGGCGGCGAAAAAATGGCGCAGGGGAGTCCGCAAGAGTTAGAGAAGAATCCTAACTCATTAACTGGCAAATATCTTAAAGGCGAGTTGCGCATTCCCATCCCAAAAGACCGACGTAAAGGCAACGGAAGTCATTTAAAGTTACTTGGTGCTTCGGGGAATAATTTGCAAAATGTGGATATGCAAATTCCGCTGGGTACGTTCACAGCGGTCACAGGTGTCTCTGGCTCGGGAAAAAGTACCCTGGTTATTGATACGCTTTATAAAATTTTAGCCCAACAGTTTTATAAAGCCCATGCGGTGCCTTCTCCATACAAAAAAATTGAAGGTTTGGACAAGATTGATAAAGTGATCGACATCAATCAGAAGCCGATTGGGCGAACGCCTCGTTCGACTCCTGCAACTTATGTAGGGCTTTTTCCAATGATTCGCGATTTGTATGCCAATTTGCCAGATTCAAAATTGCGTGGATACGAACCGGGTCGTTTTAGTTTCAACGTCAAGGGTGGACGCTGTGAAACGTGTATGGGACATGGGCAGATCCGTGTCGAAATGCACTTTTTAAGTGATGTGTTCGTTACATGTGACACTTGTCAGGGGCGTCGCTACAATCGCGAGACATTGAACGTAAAATATAAAAACAAATCCATTGCAGAAGTTTTGGAGATGAGTGTGGGCGAAGCCTTGGAATTTTTCCAGCATCACCCTCAGATTCATCGCAAACTTGAGACTTTGCATCGTGTGGGATTGGATTACATGACCTTGGGGCAAAGTTCGACAACTTTATCGGGTGGGGAAGCTCAGCGGGTCAAGCTGTCCAAAGAACTATCACGTCGTGGGACTGGGAAAACTTTGTACATTTTGGACGAACCAACGACGGGCTTGCACTTTGATGACGTGCGCAAATTGGTGGAGTTGATTCACGAGCTGGCGGATCAGGGGAACACAGTTCTTGTGATCGAGCATAACATGGAAGTAGTCAAAGCGGCGGACCATGTCATTGATTTGGGCCCTGATGGTGGAAAAGGTGGCGGCTATATTGTTGCATCTGGGACACCAGAGCAGGTTGCAAAAGTTTCGGGCAGTGAAACTGGAAAGTTTCTTAAGTTGGTATTGAAATAATCTTGATTCTTATACTTGAATGAAAGAGCTTCTGAAGTATGAAATACTTTACAAGCTCTATTATTTTTACAGTTTTTGGTCTCATCGCCTCTTATTTTGTGGGGCAATATTATGGCGGTACAGTGGCCGCTGGTTTAGGTGCTCTCTTTATTGCTTCGATTTTGGCAGTATTGGAAATCTCCCTTTCTTTTGACAACGCCATCGTAAATGCAGTGATCCTCAAAGAAATGACACCCGTATGGCGACAGCGTTTCTTAACTTGGGGGATGTTGATTGCCGTATTCGGGATGCGATTGGTTTTTCCTCTTTTGATTGTCACTTTTATCGCTAATGTTTCGCCTTGGGAGGCATTAGTGATGGCAGTGACTCGGCCGGATGAGTATGCTAAATTGATGCTATCCGCTCATATTGAAGTTGCCGCCTTCGGTGGGGCCTTCTTGTTGATGGTGGCGCTGAAATACTTCTATGATGCTGAAAAAGAACTGCATTGGATTCCGTTTTTGGAAAAACCGACGGTTTATTTAGGCAGTAAAGTTGAAGCTATTGAAGTGGCTTTGGCTCTCGTGATTTTGACTTTGATTTCACAAGTTTTACCAGAAGAAAGCGCTTTGGGCTTTTTAAAGGCGGGTATGGCTGGTCTTGTGACTTATGTAATTGTTGATGGAATCGGTTCATGGTTGGAAGCCTCAGATGACACGATGAAAGATGTCCACAAAGCGAGTGCGGGAATGTTTTTGTACTTAGAAGTTTTAGATGCTTCTTTTAGTTTCGATGGCGTGGTTGGAGCTTTTGCCATCACTCATAATTTGTTCATTATTATGATTGGCTTAAGCATTGGCGCCTTTTTTGTTCGTAGTTTAACGATCATGTTTGTAGAAAAAGAAGCTTTAACTCATTTCGCATTTTTAGAGCACGGCGCTTTTTATGCCATCGGTTTGTTGTCCATGATCATGCTATCGGCCCCATTCCTTCATTTGCCAGAATGGGTTACCGGATTGAGTGGTGGGATAATTATTTTGGCTTCGTTTCTATGGTCTTTGTGGCGGGCGCCCAAAGGATCTGCAGGATAGCGGATACAAGAATTATCACTGCGCCTGAAAGCTGAAATAGACTCAGGCGCTCTTGCAGAAGCCAGAATCCAAACAGGGCAGCAAAAGGGGACTCTAAAAGAAAAAGCATGCTCGCTGTAGAGTCCGACAGTATCTTTTGCGATCGGATTTGCAGGTAAAATGCAATCACGCTGGAAGCGGCGCCAAGAATGATGACTCCGGCCCAGGGATCCCAGCGCTGTGTCTCGAAGTGAACTTTGTCCTGCCACAAAAGAAGAGGGGCGAGGACTACTAGGCACCAAAATGATTGAAAATTATTGAAGCGAAAAGCGTTACCGACTCGATCTGAAATCCGCCCGATATAAATAATATGGAAGGCGGCAATGACAGAGCATCCCAGAGTCCAAAGGTCTCCGACATTCATTCCCTTGAGATTGGCGTTCATCAAAACAAAAGTTCCGATTAAAGCCAGTCCTGCTAAGGCATAGTTTTTCCAACTTGAGGCGGATTTAAAAAACCAAGCATTTATAATCGGAACCAAGATGACATAAAGGCTGGTCAGAAAACCACTCTTAGTTGCCGTTGTGTACTTTAAGCCAATAGTTTGAAGAAGGAGCATGGAGCCCAGAAGAGCTCCAGCTGGAAGTGCTCGAAAGAAATCCTCTTTTGCAGAGGCAAAAGAGGGGCCTCGGACGACAAGATAGATCACTTCTCCCAGTAGAGTCGCCAAAATAAAACGATAGACCAAAATTTCAACCGGCGTGAACGCCTCAAGAGCCCAAACCGCAGCAACGAAGCCAAAGCCCCAAAGTATTCCGGCAAAAGTGAGCTCAAAAGCTGCCTGATTTTTAGTCAAATGCTTCAGACCAAATACGAGTTTTATCAAAACCATCAACTTCTAGAAGTTGATGCTTCACTTCTTTAATCATTCCGCCATTACCGCAAAGGTAGAAGGTCGTTGGAATGTTTTTATAGTCAAACTCAGAGATGAAGTTTTGCACATAGCCCTTTTTTCCTGTCCAAGAGTCCTGGGGGCGGCTGAGTACAAACTCGAATTTGAAGTCTTTGAGTTCGCTCTGTAAAAGGTCCATCTCTTTTTGGTAGTACATATCTTTTTCAGTACGGACGCCAAATAGCATTCGATATCTCAGATTTGGGTACTGGTCTTTTTTAGATAAAAGGTAGCAAATATGTTGAGACAGTCCTGTCCCAGTATTGAGGAAAACAATTTGCTCCGTAGGTGGTTCTTGGAAGAAGACCTTTCCAAAAGGTCCAGTGAAGTTCAAAAGCTCTCCGCCCTTGAGGCCCCAGACAAAGTTGGAAGCAATGCCATTTTCTACGTATTTGAATAAGAGTCGAAAACCGTTTTTAATGCGATCGTCTGACGCGATCGAATAGGCGCGTAAAACTGGTTTTGCTTCACCCTGAGGGACATTGAGCATGACAAACTGGCCTGCTTTAAACGAAAACTCATCGGGAGTCTCGGTTTTGAGGATCAACTCTCGGACTCCGGGAGTGTGGTCGATGATTTGTTCCAATCTCATATGATAGATTTTTCGAGCGGCAGACATATAGCTCCTTCACGGTTGAGGTCTCTTTCATAATCCGAAAAACCTCGATCGTCCAATATTTTAGCTTGTTACATGAGATTGTATTCAATAAAATCGAGTTGAATATCAGCAGCATTGAGGTGGAAGCATGAAAATTGCGCAGAGTTTGATCGTTTCTCTATCTATATTCGGAGCGTCTTTAGGAAGTGCGCAAAATTCACCAAGTGGCGAGTCAGAATCTGCACCAGCAGTCAGTGCCGAGCAACAACCAGCAGCAGGTGGCATTGAAGAGGTTCAAGTAGTAGTTCCACCGTCGACACCTGTGGAACCCACGACTGCTACTCCTACTACCACTCCTGAGCCCACGACTTCTGCAGAGCCAGATTCTTCAGGTGGTGGCGGGGAAGCTCCCATGGATGCAGCGACTGCGGCGGCTGCAGCGGCGCCACCAACGGTCGAGCGTTCTTTGCTCAAGACCGCAGCTACAAAAAATTACAATAAAGCTTTGTATTTTGATCAGCTGGATAATGGTGTGATTTTACCTCCTCTGGAGTTGGAATATGATTTATCAGGCAAAGAGAGCAAAGAGCTTAAGATCGGTAACATCGTATTGAACGAAAAAAGATTCTTTTTTGCGCTAGTGCCACTGGCTAAAGGGCATTCGCAGTTGTCTCAAGTCGTTCCCGGTGATGAGGGTAAAAAAGTTGCATTGTTGATGGTTTGGCCAGATAAATTACTGACATCTGGTAGCGTTGAGATGATCTCAACAACCGGAGATGTACTTTGGAAGCACACCTTTACAGACAAAGATCGAGAAGATTGGAAAAATACTTTAGCAGGCTGGCGCAAAGCCTTGGTGGCGAAAGGTGTCGATGCCAAGAAAGTTGGGAGGGCCGGTATTTTTGGTTCACAGCTAGGTGTCTTGGATGTCGCAAGCAAAAATGCTCCTTTTTGGAATCAAAAACAGTCTTTCCGTTTCTGTTTAATTCAGACAGACGGACGCAATTCAACCAAAATTTGTTCTCAATTGTACGGAACAAAATCAGTCGGGCAAAACGTTGTGATGGGTAAAGTGAAGGTGCCTCCCACGACCCCTCGCGTATTGGTGAACAACGAAGAAGCTCTCTTACAAAGAGTGATCCCAGTTTCTTTAGAAAATCCAACTTCTTTTTACGCAGAGTTGGCTGGCGGAGAGTCTTACGAGTTTTTGACTCTGCCTAACAAGCTTCAGTTGATGGATATTTCAGACATGAAAAATCCAAAACTTCTTAAAATTGTAGGTTATGAAACGCGTCCAACCTCTGCCTCTATTGTTATTAATCCAGATAAGCACGGGTATTTAACAAAGCTGTTGGGATTCGAACCGACAATCGGAGATACACGTAAGTTCTGGATGTCGACAATAAAAACAGAGGCTCCAGCTCTTTACTTGCCAGGTGTCGTAGGGGGCGTATTCAAGCAGCGCTTTGAACTTTCAGAAATTCCACGAGCGCAATCTCGTGTTTATCTTCACAAGAACACACCCAAGGGTACTTACATCGATGGAATAAAGCTTGAGGGACGCAAGCAGCCCACTTCAGTTGTTTCTTCGGGACAAAATAGTGCAGCGGAGAGCCCCAAAGATCCAGCAGCCTTCGTATGGCATTTTCGCGCAACAGAGCGAGGCAAAATCAACCGCTCTTATCTAGATGTGAACTTTAACGATAAAACTTATCGTTCATATTATGAAATATATAAAGGATTTCCTCGCGAGTTGTCAGGACGATTCACAGGTGTGGTTTCTGGTGGTGATTTCCTTGTTCTTAGTGAGTTCGCGTACAATCAGTGGTTTGAAGACTTGTTTGGTTGGACAGACTATTGGATGTCTCGCCAAAGATGGGGCGTGAGTGGTAAGTTTTTTAACTCCATTAATAAACTAAAAGTGGATTCGGCAGGCAGAACAGTTCCTTTGTCAGTTTTGACTTTAGATGCAAAATATCGTCTAGCACCAGGATTGTGGGGACGAGACGAAACTGTCGGTGCCATCCTTTCCTATCAAAGTGTAACTTTTGATATGGTTCAGGCACCGATGCTAGGGGCTGGAGCTTTCTGGGCGCGTTCGATGCCACGAGTGTTTGATGAATTATTTAACTTGATCCCGTTCCTGCGCTATCCGAAATGGGTGGACATGGAGTTTTTGTATTACTTTAGCTCCTTGGATGCGAACGTACGTTTGAATTCACCAATGTCATTGAACTTCCATGGAAAAGTTCTATGGACGGATAGATTTTTTGGAGAAGCTGGTTTTGGTATCAAGAGATACGGTTTCTCGGATATGTCATTGAATCAAAAAGCAGAATTGAACACTTTCTATGGCACTGTCGGAGTCGGTGTGAACTTCTAGTTAAACTCAGCAGGGTTGAAAAAAACAACCTGCTGCAGCGCAGATTATATGATCAAGGTCATATCGAATAAACCTCACAAGAGATAAACAAAGCTTGTGAGGTTTTTTTATGGGAAAAAAATTCGGTATCTTGGCAGCAGTTTTAGTGGTTGGTTTTGTGAGTTCCCTTGGGTGGGCTTATCCATCGCCTTCAGCCAAGGCAACTATCTTAGAGCTTCTTAATGGTAAAGCACAAAAAGGTCTTTTGCTCAGTCCAGAGCCTGTTTCTTTTGATGATATGACATGCAGTCGATCTTTGAAGATTTGTTCTCTGTCCATGCGTTTTATGATTCCACAGGATGATTTTTTTGTGATTCGAAAAGCGGTCTGTAACGTTGAGCCTGTGGATACTGTTTACGATTTAATTGATGATAAATCTGGAGATTTGACTGAATATTTTTTGCAGAAAATAGAGAAGTGTTTATAGTGAGTTAAGATTATTTTTTCTATAAGGAGAATCAGATGAGCAAAGGAATGAAGTTTTTAGTTGCAGGGATCGCAATGTTGTCTTTGGTTCATTGTGCAAGTAAAGAAAAACAACAAGAGGCTAATTTGACGAAAGAAGTTCAGGAACAACCCGTGCGTGAGATGCATGGTGGTGTTGCGGGTAAAGGAATGGAAGCCATTCTTTCATCACAAAGTTTAACTGAAGATCAGAAGAAAAAGCTTTTAGAACTTCACGGCAGTATGGCGAAAGAGACATTTAAAATCCAAGAGGAGACATCTCAGTTGAAGGGAGTTCTTTTTGAAACGATTTCGCAAAAGCCTTATGACAGAGCGAAAGTAACTAGTTTGAAGAAGAAGTTGACAGTCTTGAATGATAGAAAGATGAAGAATATGTTTGATGCATTAGAGAAAGTGCAGCTCATCATAGGCGAAAAATCTGACACTGATATACAAGATTTTTATCGTCCCTTCTTCTGGGAACAAGCTCATCAATATCAGGCGCAATAGGGCACCTGTAAAATCTTTTGACGCCTGAAAGACTTTTAAACAAGCTTTTGGGTTGGACCAAGCCTTGCTCGTAGTTCGACGTCACCAAACAAAGGACGTCGGATGCGAGCTTTAAAACTTTTTCTCCTATTTATTGCGGGTTTAGTCTCTTCAGTTGTTTTAACCGTAGAACAAGCTTTTGCCTCTACGGCTTCATCCCCAGTTATCGAAGACTCTTTAGTTTCGAATCTAAGTTGTCAGAATTTGACCGTAGACAGTATCTACCGAGCTATTCGAGACGATGCTTTTGATGAAAGTCGTAATTTACCAATCAGAAACTGGGCTTTCCGTCACGGGGCCACGCCTTTAGCAGGTTGTTGGGGGCTATCGAGTGCTCAGCGGGTGGTGTCTTATTTGGCAAGGTACAACGAGTCCTCTGGCTCTGCCATGTCGGAACGAGTGGCCTCAGCATTAGATATGATCCGAGGGCAATTCGTTGAAGCGGCATACAATGTTGATGATAATTACGGCCAAAATAACTTTTACCATGCTAGTCCCTTAAAAGAATATCATGTTTTTGCCGTGGAAGAATCCAGTATGAGAAGCTCTTTGGGACAAGGGAGTGATAGTTTCTGGAACTCACTGATGGCGGGTTACAATCAACAGCTCAACGGCAATTATCTAGCTAGAAATTTTCGCGCTGAGATCGAGGCCAGTCAGGTGGCTCATTTTTTTAGAGGTGGGAATCTAAGAATGGGCATGGGATCTGGTCCTCTGAGTGTTGAAGAAAATCATTCAACGTGGGCACTCTTAAAAACAAATTTAGATCAGAAAAAGTTGACTCTGATCAATCTTCGCAGCACTCGCACCGTTCAACATATCGTGATGGCGAAGTCTTATCGCGAATTGCCGCAAGGCTTTGCAGAAATTAGAGTCTATGACTCCAACCAGCCTAGTCGCGATAGATTGGTTTTCTTTCACAAGGCCTCTGGTCATTTCTATGCGCCCGATGTCTTCAAATTGTTGTTGTCGGAGCCGAACATTCCATTGGGCGTTTTCGTAGTCGATGAGCATGAGCGCACGGCTTTAGAGAAAGCTTTGCTAGTTCATTATCGATCATTGTGCCGCAAATAAAGGCTGGTTATTTATGTCTTTAAAGGTTGTGATAATTTGTGCTCTTTTTCTAATGATTCTTTCGGTCGCCAGTGCCGAGAGTGTTTCATTGCCATTGAAGACTTTAAAAAAGCCGTCGATAGATCTTATTTCTAGTTCAGGCCAACCTTTAGATGCCGGGCAAGCCACAGCCCTGGCTCGTCAGGGAGTGGATTTAAGTGTTCTCAATCCTGCTGAAAATAAAATGTGGCAAAATCGCAGTTACCCCGCGATCGACACGAACTCAACTGCTTACCCTGGAGCTTTAACTGGTGTGCGCTTTCTTTCTGAGGAAGCGGCTTTACCTTTTACTTACATGTCGCGAGTACAGTCGCAAGACAATCCTAAACAGTTTTATCGCCTGAGTTTAAGTCGTTACAGCCATACGACACTGATGCGAGCAGCCTTGCTACGAAAATTAGGATACTTTGTTCCATCACCCAAATATTATCAAAAACTACGTGTGACTTTTTCTTCAGAGTCCGAAAAAGAAGCTTTTCTGAAAAACTCGCAAGAATCTATGATCTCTGATTTCAAAAGTCGGGGCTGGATTGCAGAAGACAACACGCAAAATCACTCCGTCGTTTTTGTCGATGCTGTCCTTGAGCCCGCTGAAGCAGAGTATTTCGACATTCAATGGGGGTATGCTCCCGATCCGAACAATCCAGCACAGTTGCCAGCCGTGCAAAGATTTTCACGTTACAGGGCCTACCGCGCTTTGATCGTGCCATTTTCATTGGTGGATGTTCCAGAAAGTATCAATCGCTTCTCTGCGAAGTTCGGCTCGATTTTATCTGGACATGTTGTTTTGAATCACCCCTCGGCAGATTCATTTTCAGCTTGTACCTATGAAGATGCTCGTTGGCTAGTGCGACGATTAAGTCAACTGCGACTTCAGGACTATCAAGAGATTGTTAAGGCAGGGGCCTTTCCGCAAGAGCTGGAAGAGTTGGTTCTAGCGAAGTTGATCTCGCGCGTGCACAATGCCTTTGAGTTGTTTAATGTTTCTGCTCAGAATCAACTGCCGCGGCTTTCTTTGGATATAAGCACGGCCAGTGGGCTGGTTAAAAATGGGAAAGTGCAAAAAGAGTTCGTGCCCGGCTATCCGCAGCGTTTTGCGCATGGAGACCGACAGTCTCCTTTTCAGGACGGTGATCTTGAGCGCTATCTTGGAATACGAGGAAAGTCAGCCGCTATAGGCACCGTGCTGAATCACGTGAACGAAAAATTGGATCTATTAAAAGTCAGTGACCTTTATGCCAATCGTCGTGACGAAATTGTGTCGCGAATAAATCAACACATCAGAGAAAAACCTTTCGAGCCACTTTATCAAAATGTGGAAGCATGGGGTGGTCCTGTGGGTGGCTTCAATCTGGCGGCCACTCGTCATGTGACAACAGGGACGTACTTTGGTAGTTCCGCGCCGATTCAACTGGTGGACAACATGAGCGTTGCGGGGCGCTTAGGTTACTTCATGGCCTTGGATGGCGTACCTAAAGTCAATCCGGTGGGCGGAGCCAATGTGATGGTCATGCGTGACTACACTCACGTCAGACCTTTGCTGTCGATTACCGAAGGAACCAAAGTTCCTTGGCAAGATATCGTGATCCCACGTTTTATGAACAACTTGGCAAAAGTCCTTGATGAAAAAGGTCTGGTCGCTGCGAAGGATGATAAGCCTGCAAGGCAGCCTTTAGATGTCTTTTTGACCGAGTTGCGTGAGGGTGAAGTGTTCACAATCACTGACTCTATTGCTTTATCGGTCTACAGTCAGTTGTCATCTTCATTGGACGTGTTGTTAGGGATCTCTCCATTAAACTTTATTTCCTCCGTTTCTGTCGGGGGCGACGCCTCACGCGTCGTGCTTCGTCAGACCAGCTTTATGCGAACTAAGGATGGTTTGCAGGTTTATATTCGTAAACAAAACGGTAAAGTTCTCGGTGTTTCGTTAGACTTAAATTATTTTATAAATGTCATGCGTCTGCGTTCGATGACACAGTGGACGGATCTCAATACCGATGCATTTGTTGTGGATTACAACCCTGAATATGCAGAGCTTCTGGATACAGGTCGCGTGGATCAAAAGTTCGTCAAAGATTTTATTCAAACTCGAGACAACTTGAAACCAGCTTTGCGAGCCCTATTTAAGAGCAATGATCCAGAGCTATTGTATTCTAAATTCTCACATAAAAAGTTTGAAATTGATCATCAATTAAAAACTAAAGAAATGCGTTCTAAGGTTTTAGCCTGGAGATTGAACTCATTCAGCGAAGATCATCTTTTAAAAATACGTTACCCTCGAAGTTTAGAGGCACCGGAATTAGATCCTCGTGATGAAGAAGTCACATTGTTTGCCAATAAAAAAGGGGAGCTTAAAGGCCGAGACCTTTTGGGCTTCGCCACAGATTGGATTGAGGGAATTTTAAACAAATGGTCGCCCCGAGGCCGTGTCGATTTAGCACGCACAGATGATCCAAATCCAGCGAATACGCCTTTTGGAAAGGCATACTGGAGAACAGTGACGACCGAGTCCGACTTAACAGTCAATGCGAAACAATATCCTTCTGTCGCCGTCATTCAGCATGTTTGGGGTGGTTGGCATTTGAATCGTAAGAATTTTTTAAGACTATTAGATGAAGTTCAGGGTGAGCTCAAAGGGGCCCCGATGATGAACTATCGCCTGATTGAACCTGAAGCCTTCGCCAATGTGACAGCAGTGGATTTCTATCGAATCACGGCCAACCTGTCTATCTTGCCGGGTGGTCTGGATAAAATTCGTGATCTCATTCTTCAACCTGATGCCGATGGAAAGGGTGTGAAGCGAGCACGATATATTAGTGGACTATTCCAAAAAATCAGCGAAAAGATGGGGCAAAAGGCCCGTGCCAATGATCAAGAGATGTTTGAAGATATGTTGCGCATTCTGGGGAATGGTGACTTTAAAGTCGGTCGGGCACGATTCCAACAAATGTGTCAGGACTATCACAACTCGCAAAATGGAAATGCCGAAGCGGGTACAGGGCCGACATCAGCCTGGTTGAACGGGACGAGCTATGAATGCATGGTGCCGTGGATGGAAAAATTATTGGCCTTGTCTGCGAAGTATCCCACAAATAAAAAAGCTCAGACGCAATGGTTGACCAGCGTGATCTATGTTTTGGAACAAGAGATCCCTTTGCCGCAGTTGTTAAAGTTTCTTGGTGAAGAAAATTATATTTTCTTTGTGCGAATCAATGGCTTCCGCAGTGGTGATGAGGATGGCGACTTAGAGTATTTCTCTAATACGTTGGGTGATCCAAACAAGAATATTGATTTTGCCAATGGTTTGATTGCGATGTTTGCCAATAAGACCAGAATTTCGCCGATCGAGTTGGATCGTTCCCAAGGGAGTTTCCGATGATCAAAAGGTTTTTACTTCTTTCAGCACTGATGGCGTCTGGGGCTCAAGCGGCAGATCCTTTTTATAATGCCCAGTGGGGATTAGAGAATTTGGGTCAACCGCAATTGGTCGATTTAGATCCCATGCAGACTTATAAAGTTCCAGCAAGAGTAGGGGAAGATGTCAAACTTCCTCGAACAAAAATGAAGGGCAAAAAAATAATTGTTGCGGTTTTAGATACAGGAATACAAAAGAATCATCCGGACTTAAGAAATAAGATCTATCGCAAAGAAACAGAATGTCGGGCTCTGGCTAAATTCAAAACCTGCCTAGAATCCCAAGACCGCAAGACCTGTGAACAGAAGTGGATGGATTTAAATAACCCCGAAGTGGATCAAGATCAGAATGGTTATCCACTAGATTGTCAGGGATGGAGTCTTCTTGGCGGAGTGAATGCGGCTGGTATCATGGGGCGCCCTGACTTTGATGACGAACAAGGGCATGGCACACACGTCGCAGGTATCATCGGCGCTGAAGTTGGTAACGGTGTTGGTATTCACGGCCTTTCTGAAAATGTTGAAATTTTGCCAGTTCAAGTGATCGGAGTTCAGCCGAGTGAGCCGATAAAGCCTTTATCCATTTATGACTCTCCACAAGAACAAGGACGCGAGAATATCAAACGCAGTCTTGGAGATGTTGTAGCCCGAGGCGTGATCTATGCGATGCGCTCTGGTGCACAAGTGATTAACTTTTCTTTGGGCTGGCCCCAGGCTTCGGATTCGGAATTCATGCGCAAAGTGATTCAAGAGGCTCAGTCTCGTGGAATTATTATTGTCGCAGCAGCTGGTAATGACTCCACACGAGCTCTTTTACGGCCGTGCGCTTATCCCAACGTGATTTGTGTTGGCGCGACTGGGCCTGATGGAGCAGCTACTCATTTTTCGAACTTTGGCAGTGGTGTAGATTTAATGGCGCCAGGGTTGAATATTTTAAGTACTTTTCCGGAAAGCAAACGACCCGTACGATTCCGTTCGACTTTAGGTTATGAATTTTTGTCGGGGACTTCTCAATCCTCTCCATTTGTTACTGCCGCTGTAGCCGAGCTATTGGCGCGCGGCGTGCCGGCTCAAGAGGTTCCCGCTCGTTTAATTTTAGGTTCTCGTCCTTTAATGAATAATTTGTCGTTAGTCGAAGGGGGAACTCACCAGCAGGGGAAGGTTCTTGCTCCAGAAAAAAATATTTATAACAAGTTTGCCAGTGGTGGGCAGTTAGATGTGCAACGATCACTGCAAGTTCAGGCGCAGCCATTGATTTTGATGGCTAGCAAAGAGAAGTCAGAAATCCGTTGGGATCGCAAAAGCAAAGATCTCTTTATGGAGATCTCTTTTGTGAACAAATGGAAGGCCGTAGATATTAACAATGTCAAAATGAAGGCCGAGTTTTTAAAGCCTCATTTTGAAGCCGTTCGTCCTTGGATTCAATCCATCAAAGAGGTCGCGCCTTATCCTGGAATATGGAATACCGGAGAAGTGCGCAAATACGTGGTAGCCATGAGTCTGGTCGATCACGCAGATCCTTCTCAGTCGCGAGTTCCTAGTGAGTTGGATCTGGCAGTTGATGTTTCTATTAACGGTGATCTTCCCCGACGCTTGGTCTTTGAAAGTGAGATCACTGTTGATGTGAACCCCAACATGGACGGAGCTGATATTCAGACCTTCCCAGTTGTCGGAATGCCGAAGGGGAGGGTTTCCTTCATCCCTGTTGATCAAAATCTAGATGCAAACCCTGATAAAAGAGATTATCTGGCTTTTTCAGAGCAGCAAAACACTTGGCAGCTTTGGTTGGTAGGACAAGCATCACAAGGTACTTATCAAACTGTAGGCGGAACGAAAGTTCGCATTGAAGGTGACAGTGATAATTTAATGGATAAAGTCACTGCTCGCATAGACTTAAACGGCGATGGGCAAAGTGAGTACGTACTCGGTGTACTAGAAGATAGAAGCTCCGATGAAAAAGCTCTCGGCTCTCCGACAAGTTTCTTTGTCTTTGATTCCACAATGAAGCTTTTAGAAAACTTTGTATACAGTGGAGAAGTTGCGGCGATGCCGCTGGATGCCTCTCAGATCGTTTGGCAACGAATCGGTAAGACTAAGCGCCCAGCATGGCTTGGTGGTGGAAAAGATCCAGAAAGAAAACAGTCTTTAAAAGATCGTTGGGAAAACCCAGAAAATAGAGAGTCGGAAAAATTAAGATTTTATTATCTTAATGAGAAGAACCAACTCAAATCATTACAAGAATTTGAGGGTTATCAGATCGTTGAGATTCTGCAAGGGCGGCAAGATCAAATCGTTGCCGGACGCATACCTGTTTTGTTAGCCAAAAATTCGGGGACGGAGGCAAAGCCAACGTATTTTTATAATTTTGCAGTCGCCGAGATTATTGATGGAAAAATTGAAAACTTTATGGAATTGGATTTTTTCCATGATGCCAAGGTTTATCGCAACATTTTGGACACGCGAGTGGACAAAGTTTTAAGTCTTGATTACAGCGAAGAAGAGTACGCAGGTACTTTCTGGTTTGGCGAAGGTTTGAATCGGCAACAAAGATTGACGCTATTTGAAAATAAAAATGCAGATTTATTAGACAGTCAACTTGCAGCAGAACGGTCCCAATTTGACTCCGCTTTGCGCGTCCGTGCTGTGTTTGCGGGGCAGCAGAGAAAAGGGGCTTTTGTTTTAACCAATTCGGAAATCCAATATCACGATCTTATTAATGGGTATGTGGGTGCAAAAAGCTTGGAACGTTACACATTTTTTCCTGATCGATTGTTCGTAAGTCTTTATATTCCCCTGACAATTCGTGATAGCAGAAGTGCGTCTAGTAAGTTGCCAGCCATTTTTACCACAGAAAGCGCAGGTCTCAGCCGTGGTGTCAAAATGTTGGTACCGGTTTTTGCAAAGGACGGAGCTGCGATCGAACTGGTGTCACCAGCGCGTTTGCGATTTAAATCTTCTGGTTGCCGTTCGTTAGAAACACCGGTATTTGAAGGTTCGCAAGCAGCTCACTCGTTTGATTATTTTTGCGGCGATAAGTTGTTGAGAGTTCAACTGACTTATTAAGTAAGAGTTTCGCTAAAAAACTAAAACACCCTAAGAGGAGATAAAGATGAAAAATATGATGCGCGGTCTTTTGGCAACAGTGGTAGTAACGGGCTTTGCGGCGTGTGGTGGCGGCGGAGGAGGAGGCGGTGGTGGATCAACACTGTACTATCCGTACGAAACTGTGTACGGTGATATCTGTACGACTCGCCAAGCAACTCCTGGTTGTACTTTCTTCTCTAGCAATGGCAACAGAATCACAGTGACTGAAGATCCTGATTACTCTCGTTATGGTCGTGGTTCTGATGATATGTGGTATGTAGAGTTTGATTCTTACGGAACAGCTTCTGTTTATAATTCATACGGACAGTTTCAATACACAGCTCGTGCTTCTGAGTTTGCAGGTCACATCGGTGGACGCACAATCGGTGTAGGTACTACGGGTTTCTATTGGGAAGATGTTACTAATGGAACTTACTGGTTGGGTAGAAACGGCGTTCTTTATAGTGCCAATTCTGGTGAATCCAATTATGGACAAGCTATCAACGATAAAACATCTTCTTCTGCTTCAGATACAAACTTTGCAGCTTTAAATTCTGATGCAAACAAAGAGCTTGTGAAGCTTGCTTCAGAAAAGTTGATGAAAGAGTACGGCTTCAAACAAGACAAAGCTGTGGCTGTAGCTTCTGCATTGAACTCTTGGGCTGTTGCAGCAGCCGAGCGTGGCACAACATCTGAAAAAGATATGGATAAGACTTTCAAATCCGTTTTCGGCGTACAGTTCTCTGATGCTTTGGCAGCAGCGAAAGACCTTGCACAAGGCGATAGCGTTGCGATGCAAGACCTTACAAATCGTTCAGCTTCTGAGTTGGGTCTAAAACCTCATCAGGCGCAGAAGTTCATGAAGGGTATGTATAAAAAAGCCCTAGCGAACTGGGGCTATGACGACACCTCCTTCAACTGGTAAGGTCGGTCGGTGAAAAAGGCCCATCTGCGGCGTTGTCGGGCCTTTTCCTTCGCTCCGACGTGCTTGGAGCACGCCTCCGCTGCGGATAAGGCCCTCCGCCTTGCATCTGGACCTTTTTGACCAACCTTGGTTCCGTGGTTTTTACGGTCGGGGCGGTTCGGGGTTTTGGGTGGTGTTCGGGGGATGGGCTTTGATCAAAAAAAAGATGCGCTTTTGGCGCATCTTTTTTTTTCTCTTCGGGTGAATTGGGGATAGGGAAAAGAAAGAAGAGAAATTAGTTTTTTGGTTTTTCTTCTTGGGTTTCTAGGTCGAATAGGGGGCTGACGTCCATTGATTTTGATTCGATTAGGTTTGCTAGTACTATGTTGGCGATTGAGATCATTTGGCCTAGTTGATCTACTTTGTGGGCATCGAGTTCTGCGGGTTTTTGCTCTTCATAGTATTTTTCTAAAGATTCAAAAGTTTTGTCTATTTTTTCTAGCATTGGGACTTCGCGCTTCCTTAGAACATCAAGGATTACGTCAAAGACATTGGGGTTTGCGATGAAGAGTTTTAATTTTTTATTTGGGCTTTCGACAGGAATAATAAGGTCGTACTCAAGAAGATCTTTCATCGACAAACTCACAAGGGCTTTGGATACTTCTAAGCGTTTGCCGAGTTCGAGAGCCGAAATGGGTGTGGCTGAAAGATAAATATGAGTCCACAGCTGACCGTGGATCTTTTTAAAACCCCAATACTGTATAAAAAGGCCAATTTGTTCAGCGAGCTTATTTACTGTAGTTAAAGATAAAGTTTTTTTCATGATGTATAGTCAAACTTATACGACAAGTCGGGCCTTTGAAAAGGAACTTCTTAAAAGTAGCCTATTATTCCAGCATTGGCGCTCAATCCCGTAGCAGTTGTGTCGCCAGTTCCGCCGGAGTTTTTTTGGTAAGCATAGCCGAAATCAGCTCTAAATCCTAAGGGACCGCTGGTTGGGAACCATTTTGCGAAGGGACCTACAAAAAAGCCCATCGTATCCGTTTTTGCTCCCGCCCCAGTATCTAGTTGACCCATGCGAAAAGCCCCCCCCAAACCGTAAATAAAAGGTTCTCCGGGCACATTAGGTAGCATATTGAAATCACCAAATACACCGAGTTGGAAATTTGTTGTCGTGTTGGAGCTGGTTCCTGCAGAGGAAAAAGACACTAAGGGACCAAACTCAAAAATTCTTTTATTCCAGCCTATTTGTGCGGCAAGACTGAAGTCGGTTTCATTCGAAGACCCCGCCGCATCCGAGCTTAGATTATTTAGATTGAAGTTGAAATTGATGACGTAGTTACGGGATGAAGCTGCTGCTTCAAAAAAAGATTCGGATGTAAGCTCGTAGGCATTTCCTGGCTGCAGGGAGCCACCAGAGAACTCTACAACAGCCTGATTGCCTTTTGTCTTTAAAACCCGAATTTTTTGCGCAAAGGCCGTGGAAGAGAAGATTAAGCAGAGCGCAATGCCGAGGAGGCGTCGTAAGTTGTGTGAATTCATTTTGTCCTCTTTGCAGAAAATTTTTTCAATCCTGATTATGTCTGTCAATGCTGATTACTGACGCTCTGCCTTGTTGCTAGCTGGTTTTAAGAATGTAACAGTTAAAAAATAAAAGGGGGGGGAAATGAAATATTTTGTTTGGATTCTTTTATTAAGTTCGTTTTCGGCTAATGCGGATGTCGGTTTCAGCCAAGGCAATCAGCTGACGGCTGTAGTGTCTCAAGGAGAAATTTTCGTTCAATGCACCGGGGATAGCGTCGGGGGCGGACCTCGTTATGCTCATTTTTATTGTCAAGAAGACCTGATATTGACTGGTGAGTATGATTACTTTGTTGGTCCTCAAGGAGTGGCTGCCGATGAGGTGACGTTGACTGCTCTGCATGAGGATGGAAGTCAAAGAAAGAAAACAGTGGCCTATGATTCGAAAGCGGCTCGCAGTGCAAAAAGATTTAACTTATGGATTTCAACACTCTTGCAGCGTCCATTGCTGGATCCAGGTTTGAATCGTATTTCTTATAAGATGACACTTAAAGGAAAATTGACGGCGCAGGGGGAGTTCGAAGTTCAAGTAAAAGACGGAGGCAAAAAAGTATGTTCTCGTCGCGGCTCCTATTGGTCGAACAACAGCATGGATTGCAATTCCGGCAGTCATTTTTGCGGTCAGTTTTTTCGCGAAAACAATTATTGTCTCTAATGAAATTAAGTCAATCTCATTAAAAAGTTAAAGAAATCCCCTCTGAAGAGGGGATTTCTTTTTTGGGCGGAAGCACCATCCTTTTCTGAATACTTGGGTAAAGGGTTTTGCTTCTAATGTGTGTGGCTTCCTCTTCTGTTGCCAGACGGAACTCAATGCTATTTTTGACATCAGCAAAACCCATGCGAAAAAATGGATTTTTACTGGAAAAAGGATGTGTGTATCCGGTGTAGAAATCGAAGCGTTGGGCACCTTGAATCGCTGAACCGGCATCGCGGACGACAAAAAAACCGTCGTGGGTTTCTCCGTCAGGCATAATTTGGCCAACGATTTTCGGAATAAATATGACATCGCCAACTTTGTAAATCTTTAGATCCGCAGCGATGCTGTAGTAGGGGTCTAAGCAGATATTTTTAACCCCGTAACCGAACGGGCATCTATTCCTATCAATTTCTTTGAAGCGCGGAATACCATCTTCTCCGCGCTGATAATAATTGAAAGATCGTAGTGTCCCGTGTTCATCAATTACGGAGCAAGCTCCTTCCATCAGGCATCTGTCAAAATTGGTGGAACACAGTTGGGCTAGTGCTTTGTTTTCTGGTGAAATTATTGGCTTCCAATCATCCTGTGAGCATTTGTTTTCATGTTCAGTAAAAATGGGCTTGTAGTAAATTGTTGGGTGCATGACCGTCAAAGAAGGGTCTGCCCAGGCTAGAGGGAAAAAAAGAAGAATGGGGAGTGCCAACCACTTCATATAAACGAGATCCTCCAGTTTTGAGTTTATAGGCTTACCGAGGAATTGCGAATGGATCGAAGGTAAGATGTGAAACTACACAATTGTTGTTTGCATATATGTTTAGCAATCAAGGTAAACTCGATTTTTTTGGGGGGAACTTTTGCCTTTAAAATGACTCTGGCAGCAAAAAAAGAGGACTTGCCTCGGTCTTTGGTTTTCTTGTAAAGTACTGATTCTATTGTCTAATAGATCTGCGCGTGGCTCAGCTTGGTAGAGCACTTGCTTGGGGTGCAAGAGGTCGCTGGTTCAAATCCAGTCGCGCAGACCATCCATTAGTTTAAGTTTTGCGTGTTCTCACTGAATAACTTTTAGACATTCTCATACTTTTTACTTGCCGCCCATAGAGGGCTGAATTCGAAAATTTGACAAATTAGACGCGTCACATCATAAGAGAGGATATCAACCATATTGAGGTCGTTTATGAAGTGTGTGACAGCGTTTGTTTCTATCGTGTTGGGTCTTAGTGCGGGGGCAGCACAAGCGGAGTCCTGCAATCTTTCTAATGCATTGAATTTTTCTGCGTATGCTATCGATAGTATGTCCGTCTCTCAATCAGACTTTGAGGGTTTGACTGGAGCAGGCAACGCAATATCTGCACGAAATTTTCGCTTTGGTCCTAAGACATCCGCAGCCTGTGGTGTTGGTGTTTCAGTAGGAAACTTATTTAGTGGCAGTAACGGTCGCATTGACGGGATTTTGGAGATTACAAATCATCAAGGTCAGTTGGAGGTTGGGACAACCAGCGGTTACGCGAACTTTTCAATGGTTGCAGCACAGTATTCTAACATGGTTGATCATCAAGTGGTGTCTCGACACATTCGGGATCTATCGCGATTCTATAAAAGTCTTGAAGCCTCTGATGCTCAGGCGGCAGTGGTAAATAACACTCTCAGAATTAAAACGGGCACGGGTAATATTCAGGTCGTTCACTTGAAGGCAGGAAGTATTTCGGCGCAGAGGAATATTGAATTGTTGGGGCAAAATCACCAAACTTTGATCATCAATGTCCCAGGTAAAGATATTTCTATGGTCGGTCTGGAGTTGCGTGTGAGTGGCTTGTTTGTTCAGAACATCATCTGGAATTTTTATGAGGCGAGTGCCCTAAGAATCTCTCGTTTAGGTGGTCTTAACGACACTTACTCTTACAGACGCCCAGATGCCTATGATGACAGTGTCGGTTTGCAGGGGATGGTATTAGCTCCGCACGCAACAACAACGTTCCGTGCGACAAAAATCACAGGTCAGCTCCTCACGAAAAACATCAATGGCAGTGCAGGTCCCACGGGTCAAATTGACGTCGCCCGCGCTCAAGGGCCGAGCTCTCCGTGCTTGAAAATTGGAAATCCATTGTGTCGTGCTAATAAGATTTTGGTGCCACCTGCTCCAGAGCGCCCCTTGAACTAATCAAACTTTATGAAATTTTATTGGTCGTTTCTTCTTATCGCCGCTTTTATTATGAACGTTATCGAAGCGAAAGCGGCTTCCACTTGCACTCGTCCTCGCGGCTTGACAGCTTATCAAAGCGTTAAAGTGTCTATTTTTTATGGCTACATAGATCAAAGGCCCGATCGCAACACGCTTGATTTTACACGCAGCCAAGAGATTTTGAATTTGCTGACCCGCCCATGCCCAACGGGGCACGTCTTGTGCGGGTTTCAAATTATTTCTGAAGAAACCTTGAAGTGGAACTTGGTTAAAAGCTACAAAGGGCGCACCATCGAACTTCTCTTAGTCTCTTCATCATTGTCCGAGGATGATCATTGGAATCGTGAAAATCCGCATCAGCAAGAGGTCTCGCTACGTAACGAAAGCCTGTTTCAGAAAGAGTTGTGGTACTCCGATGTTCTCATGTATCAAGGGCACTCTCGTTTTGGCTATGGCCCAGACTTCTTTCCGCCAGCTTTAAAGTCTTCTGGAGAAGTTGATAAGTTTTTTTATCAACAGCACCTTCAAAAATCTATTTATCAGATTGCAGATTATTTGCGGGCAAGAGCCGTTAAAATGCCAGCATTTGGGATTTTCTCTTGTGACTCTAAGATTCATTTTGAAAAGTTGTTGCAGCCTTTGCAACAAGTGGATCACTTATTAATGACGAAGAATATTGTTTACTCGTCTCAGTTGCAAAAACCGATGTTGCAGTTTTTGGAGAATATCATTCGGAATGATTGTCTGGAAAAAAACATTCGGCTTTGATAGGTGTTTGGTTATTGATTGTAGTAATATCTAAAAATTAGATTGATCGATGTCGAGGGGAGTGAGTGTTTCATTCCCAAGGCCGAATCCTGATATGTTGCTTCGGCAACAAATTCCTTCTTCTCGTATTTTTTCGATACTTGTAATCCCAGTTTGAAGTGCAAGCCCAAAGGATAGCCTTCTTCGAAGCCAACAGCTGTCGAGGGAGTCGGGGCATCCGTATCAACACTTTTTACTTTGAGCGAGCTGCTAGATATTCCGAGTCCCGTATGGATCCCAAAGTTTTCAGTTATTTTACGCAAACCACTGAGTCCGATAGAGTTGATGGTCACTAAATTGTGTCTAGTTTCTTTATAGCCTGTATTAGGAAAGATGAAGGTTTCATTAACAGTGGTTGTAATATGCGAAAGAAAAGGACCCCAAAACAGAACACCGTCTTTGGAGATCATTCGGCCTATTTCGATATTAAAATTGGCATCTACATTGGCCCGGCTGGAGGCTCCGAGGCCTGCTAGACCATAAAGGAAGGTGTTTTCCGGGGCATATGTGCTGATGGACTCGTCATAGTTTGTATCGACCTGGGCCATAGCCGCCTCAGTCCAGAAAAGCAGGTTAAATACCAGAAAAAGTCGGAAAAAAATCAAGTCTAAGTCTACCATATAGGTATATTAGATAAACGTTGAGGGGATGCGAAGATATTTATGAAAATCTGGATTTTAGCTATGCTTATGATTTTCTCCAGAGATGCCTTTGCGGCCAAGATCCCAGGTGGACTTTTCGGATTGAACTTAAATGGCGGCATGGTCCAAAAAGGGCTAGATGGTGTTCAAGGCGCGGACTTCAGTGAAATCAGGAATATCGGACTTGATGTGTCGCTTTATTACAAGCGCGGCTTTTTTATCTACTCATTGGGTTACAACCTCAGTCCTCAAGTGAAAATTTCTGATGTCAGATGGACAGATGAAACTGTTGGTAACTATAGTTTAGATTTTGCAACTTCCTATTTTTCAATCGGCTGGAACAACCCGAATTTCATTTTTGAACTGACAGCTGGACAAGAAACATTGAGCTGGTCTGGAATTACAGAGGTTGGTTATAAAGACAAACCTATCATACTGACCGGTGTGAAAATCGGAAAACGCTGGACTTCTGTTTCTGATCGCAGGGTTTCCTATCCTGTATTTCTGCGCTATTGGTCCCGACCTGAAAAAGAACTTCAATTCGATCTAAAGCCTAAGGAAAACTCCATGGTTAAAGCCGGGCAGGGTTTTGATTTGATGATAGGAATATCATATGACCTTTTTTAAAGATTTGAGATTTTACAGTGCAGTGGCTGTCATCAGCGCGATGGCTGCATGTAACTACACTCTAAAACGTGACTCATCGTCGATGTCTTTTGATTTAAATGTCAGTGATTTAATTATCGAAACTCCGACCACGGCAGAAGTTGTGGGTGGAAATTTTCAACTCAAGCAAGATGGAACAGGGAAGTTGGGGTGTGAAGTCGGGGCGAATGGTCAGCCAACGACGGGGGCTGGAGTTGTAGTGACGGATATTGCAAGCTTCTCGACCTATTTAGCATTTCGCTTCAATTTTTCTTTCCCGATAAAGCCTTCATCTTTGAATCTCTTGTTGCAAAGAACTGGAGCAACTAGTGCATCCAGCTTTGTAGAAGTCACTTCTGCCACTGCGTCTGAGCCCATAGAAAATAGTGTTATAGCGACTTCCGCATCTGTGCCAGTCAGTTCTATTCTGCAAAATGCGACAGAGAACATATCTTATAGTTTTGGAAGTAATGCAAAAGTGTTTGATGCAAATACAAACTACGCCGTGTTGTTGAGAGGCGTTATTGGAAGTGGAACGCTTGATGGTGGTAATAACTTTGGTTGGGCGAGTGGTGACGATGCTTTCGACTGCAGTAATTTTTCAGTGATGCAGAGAACGCTCGACTCGGGAGGATATTGGGAAGACTTTTCCACTCGTCCCTATTTCTTTTTCGAGCTGCCCATTTTTAAAAATGATGGAAGTGGATATTGGATTGTGGATGCTGGTAGAGAGTTTAACTGGAATCTGTCCTCATTTTCCGTCAATGAAAATAGTGTAGACGCCGCTGTTGGCAGTGTTTCTTATTCGGTGGGTGTTGGTTCCGATCAGAGTGTTCCATCTTACACTCACGAAGATTTGACTTTGAGTCAGGTCAAGGCATTAGAAAGTATGACAGGTCGTTATCTGTACATTCGGTTAAAAATAACCTCAGCCAATCAGAGATTTTCAAATGCTACTGTGTCTTCCGGCTCAATTGGTGGACTATAGCTCAGGTAGGAGACCGATTGTTAAAAAGCCCGTTTTATTTTGAGTGTTGGTAGAAAATGGAATCATTATTGTTCGATTGTTTTTATCTAACACCATTTCTCTCGCGTAAATCGGTGAAGTGCTTGCTGTAGTTTGGGTGAAGTAAGCAGTGGAACAAGACTCTGTGAAGTTTGTTGCACTACACGAATGCAGGGTAATCTTCTTCAGTGTACCGGCAATTGATGCATAGTCATTTAAGAATACTGATTGGACCCATGCAATTCGTTCTGCACCTCTTTCGATAATTTTTATACTTGGATTCAGTCCAAAGCCATTGGCATTAATGGCCGTTGCAATAGTTTTGTTTGTACAGTTAAGATTCATGCCTGCAATAGAGCACTTAGCCATGCGTAAACCTTGTGACTTTTCTGCGCCTTGTTGGCTCGCAATAAAGATACCGGCTTGGTCCATGACTATGTAAGGGTGTGCTCCAGCAATCATCGTTGAAGGACCTTTTATAATTGAATCGTTGTCCACTAAAGCATAGGGTCCACAATTCAAATTATTAACACTATCAGAAGTGCAGACTACGGCGTAAAGTCCCGCTCCCAGACTATGAGCAGTCATAACTATGTGATTGCCGTCATAGTCAATATCTGTATACTCTGCTTTGTTTAATCCTAATCCAGACGCAAAATGGGTTTTGCAGTTTTGTAAACTATTTGAAGGAACGGCATCGTCATCAAAGCTGCAGGATGTAATCGTGTAACCATCTTCATGTTGAGAAGAAAAAACAGCTTTATTGCCGTAGACTTTCATTGCTGTAAATGCCCCTTTATTACTTTTAGCAATGGGCATGCTCAAATGGTCGACCGATATGTCGTGAAGATTTATGATCGAACAACCTGATGATAAGAGATTTATTTCATTTTGAACGTTGATATTGTTTTTATCGCAAATAAGAATAGAAGAAATTCCTTTTAAGTTTACGCTATCATTTTGCTGGTTTGAAGAGGCTACTAAGATTTTCTTCGCTGTGACTTGTGGATTCAATTTATAGCCTACAAATGCCCCAGCCCAGTATGGTTCATTGGTGATATTCAGAATATTCTCTTTACAGCTACTGACTTCAACATTTCCAGTAGAAGAGTTTTTGTCACAGATCTTTAAGTTCAATGTTCGATAAGTACTGTTGTCAGTATTTTTGCTTGTGATGAAAAAGTGCGTATCATCAGAAGCGATTTCATGCTCGACATCGTAGGTGCCTGCTTGAATGGGAAGGCCTTGTTGATAGTCAATATACGAAGCCCCCTTCAAAGTACTGATGCTATTCAAATTGCTTTGGTCTGAATTGATACTGAAAGTACTCTTGATAGCCATTGCCACATTGTTCGGTTTGAAAGCCAGTTGGAATGAGCAATTGGCGCCTCCTGCTAGGAAAGTAGTGCAGGTGCTATTGTGAGTGCTGAATCCGCTAATAGTACCAGAGAAGTTGAATGACAAGTTTGTTGCTTTGACATCACCGATGTTACGTAAAGTGATGGTCGTCGGGTCTATGACAGAAGTATCGGCTGATATAAGTCCGAAGTCGTAATTCGTTAAGGCTAAGTCATGTTCTAGCGTTGCTTGCTTGAAGGACTGTCCCAAAATTTTTATTGATTTGATGGTGCGAGTATATGTGTCATCTTGGCCAGTGATGGTGAGTGTAAAATCTGAATCTGTCTCGCGCACAGCTGTTGGCATATAGCGGACTGTGATTGTGCAGCTCTGACCAGCTTCTAAGGGGTCATTGTTTGTTGGGCATGTGTTGCTGGTGATTTGCATCGGTTCCGTTGCCACTGGCGCCGGACCATCATTTCTGGTCAGCTCCGCTTCGATGTTTTTGAATGGAAATGCGAGGGTAGGGTCGTTCTTGATAGTAAACTCGACAGAGCGTGATGCTGGTGAAAGTTCGACGATGTTATTGCTGTCATCGGGATCCCCAGTAATATCTGTCAGTGCAATGTCGGAGTTCGTAAACGAGGACTGAGCTCTATTATCTTTAATGGCGAAACGGGCATCATTCCAAGTAGCCCCGGTTAATAAAACCGAATGATTATCTGATGCACTTCCTTGCGACTCAGTGACTGTCAGTGTTTCGCTGTGATTGGCAGCGAGCGAGGCACTTTCTGCATGTACTTCTAAAGTACAAGAAGCGCCAACTGCGAGTGTGGCACCGCAATCTCCGGTCTTAGTGAAAGGTGATTGTAAGCTCGAGTAAGAAAGATTTGCGACACGATTTCCATTATTTGTAATAACGACTGGCTGAGTTTGTTTGTCAGAACTTCCCAATCTGATGGGATTGAAGGCTCGTGTGACGACACTGAGGCTTAAATTCATCTGAGTTCCGAAACCCAGTAGATCAGCAGAGTAGATTCCTGTGTCGGTATTGTTATTGACGACGACAGAAAGCTTTCCACTCGCTTCTCCGATTGCGGAGGGATCAAAATGAACTTGCACTTGGCAGGAAGCCGCGACTTCTAATTGCGCCGTGCAATTGTTGCTGGCAATCGCAAAACCTCCGGTACCCTGTAGTGAAGGTGTAGATAAAGTCACTGCTTCCGGTGTTTGGTTCGTGATTGTGAATGTTTTCGAAAGTGGTCCATTTTTTAGATCCCACTGACCAAAGTTGCCATCCCCGGTGATCGTAATCTTTGGATCAATGACTTGAGCCGAGACGGATACGCTGGCACGACCACCGATAGTGCAGGTGTAGTGCAGTGACTCACTGAGGGCTCCAGTGGTTGCTTTGGCTGGATGTTTTAGTAGAACAGAGCACTGCGAGTTCTGTGTGAGAGAGGAGCCGCAATCAGTATTTTCCACAGCAAAATGACTCAAGCTTGAAAGAGCGCATGAAGAGGCGATGTCGGTACCAGATGGATTCGTGAAATAGACACGTGAGGTGGCAAGATAACTTTTATTAGTTACGACCTGCCCAAAGTTTATTGAGGCCGAGTTTACAGAGATTTTTTTTGCGGTACTTGAAAAGCTTGCTGTTTGTGCGTTGGCTCCAGTCCCTTGTCCGATGATTGATCCCGTAGTTGTACCAACTTGCTCTGCTCCAGGTGTTGCTGACGGGTTGTATTTGAGGACCTGTTTGCACGTCGTTTGAGAGTTGAGTGTAGTTGTACAAGTGTTACTTACTTTTGACCAAGGCCCGCTGAGACCATTTTCGGTAAAGCTTAGGTTGTTCAAGGCTTCGCTGTCTTGATTCATGAAGGTGAATTCAATATTTTCACTGATTCCGACCAGGCGGTCCTGCCAATCGTAAATTCGTTGAGGTAAAAGCACGAGCTTCAGGTTGGGTGTGACTTCTCCGCGCAGGGGAATCGCGACAGCTCCACCTTTAGCGCAAGACATTTGTAGCTGCGCTTCTTTTAGGCCCTCCGGTGCTCCAGCACTAAAGCGAGGTTTTATTTCGCAGGAAGCACCAGCGGCCAGCTGAGTTGTCGTCAAACAAGTGGAGTCGTCATCAACTGAAAAGTTTGATTTTTTCAAATTGGTTGTATTTAAGCTGCAGCCTTGGATGGTCTCGGGTCCATCATTAGTGATGATGATGGTTGGACCAGGGCGATCTTTTTTCTCAGGTAAAGAGCCAAAATCCCACGCTGCAAGTGAACTTTTGAGTCCTCTTCCATGTCCTTGTAAAGTGATCGAAGGTGAAAGTTCATGCAGGCCGCCGATTGACGAAAAGCTGCCATTGTAAAGGCCTCTAGAGGCAGGTTTAAATTCGATATCAACAGTGCAGGACTGCAGAGGCAGTAAAGTAGATGCGCAGGTGCTACTAGCAATGGAATATTCTGTCCCTAGTTGTTGGTGCAGGGAGTTGGTCAGGTTGCTAATAGTTTCAAAGGTGGAAATATTATTAAGAGTAATGCTATTTCTTTTTGTTTCACCGACGAGAACATCGCCGAATTGAACAGTGTTTAAGTTGCTGGTCAGGATAGAATTAGTACTGGTGGCATAAAGAGGAATTTTAATTTCTCCACCACGATCATCGCAGGAAAGATTTAGTAATGTTTGGTGAGATTTGGGAGTGGCTTGAGGTGTGTATTTGACTTCAATATCTATGATGCTTCCAGCTGGGAGTGAGCTCAAACTCGAAGGGGTTGTCGTGATCTCAAAAGCATTATCAGAAGGTTCGCTGGTGAGACTGCAGTTTGACGCAGCAGTTGATAGCGAGTCTAAGCCTAGATTCAGTCTTAGCTGAGAGGTCTTGGCTGCGGAAGATACTTTTACGATGCCAAAGTCTATTTGAGATTTATCACTGGTAAAGCCGCTTCCCATCCCGCGGAAAGTGTAGGTGCGATAGGCACCATTGGTCCCAAGGATTTCGAATAAGCAGAAATGTTCACCTGGGTGAGTTGGTCTAAATTTTATTTTAATATTGCATGGATCTGCCGCATGGGCGGACAGAACAGTGCCCGGAGTACACGCATCCGCTGAAGGGGCTGTTAGTTCGCACGAGCCTCCGGAAAGAAGTTTTAGGCTGGAAATTGTAAGGTCATCGCCTGTAGTTGAAGATGTGTTTTCTATTTTAATATCTTCTGTCGTTGCGGCGCCAGAGGTACCTGAATATATCATTGTCGTTGGGAGCGCGAGAGAGGCAGGCTCAATATAAAAATCGGCTATCAAGACGGCTGGATCAAAACCGCTTTTGAAGCTGAAATCTGCACCTGTTATTGTTTTGAAATTGAACGCAAGTTGAACTTGGCCGGGTGGGATGCGAGCGGGTTTGTATTTAATCGCAACAGCGCATTTTTCTTGGTAAACAAGTAGATTGTCCGTGCAAGAAGGATAAGTTCTTCCGGCGATCATTTCGAATGCGGGATTGACTGGTGTCATCGCAAGCGAAAAGTCTTTCAGAGGGTTCAGTTTGGGATTGGTGACAATAAACTCTATGATTGTGTTTTCGCCATAGCGAATGCCTTTTACAGAGACCGATCCAACTTCGTTTCCAGAGCCATCGACTTCAACAGAATCACGATTTTCGTCGCCTCCGACCAAATCGATGGTCGTTGATGGGGGAGTGCAGTTGAGATTGTTTTGTAGGCAAGCTTCTGTCGCAAAATCCTTTTCCTGAAGGGTACAAGAAACCCCCACCGTCAGCAGTAGAACGGAAAGAATAAGAATGTGCAGTAAACTTCCATATCGCAAATAACACCTCAACCTTCGACGAAAGCTATTTACTTGTCGGCATTTTTATTAAAAAATTTCGTGTTTAGTTCAGGAAATTAAAAAATATTTATCTCAAGATGAGGCATCAAGAGGGATTCATTGAATAGGATAAGTAAATCAGTTAGTTATTCGACGTGTTTTGCCATTTTGGAATTCGTATGACCATCGTCGTGTTAGCGGCATCGGTTTTCAGTGAAAGAGTGCCTTGATGGCTTTGAATGATTTGATTTGAGATACTGAGACCTAGCCCTGTCCCTTTACCTAGTTCTTTAGTCGTGAAGAAAGGGACCAACATGTTTTCTGCGACGTCTTTTGAAATACCAGAACCAGAGTCGATGACTTGAAACTCAATATCATTCTCAAACTCCTGCACGACAATGTGAATCCAGCGCTCGTTGAGGTTGCGAATAGCATCGAATGAGTTGTTGAGAAGATTGAGCAGAACTTGCTCAATTTGAATCAAACGACATTCAACTTCAAGATCTTCAGAGGGGAGAGTGACTTGAATCGCAATACCGTGATTGTAAAAACGGGCTCTGCAGAAATCTAGGGTCTCTTCAATAACCTGTCTCACCGGGGCCAACTCGAAGGGGTCTTTTCTGCCTTCGCGGGCAAAAGACCGGAGCGAATTCACCATTTTTGAAATCTTGTCCACTGTTTTGCCAATGCTCTCAGCGGCCTGTTTTATTTTTTCAGGTTCAATTTTATTGTTTTCGACCATTTGTGATAGCTGGAATGCTCGAGCGTGAATAACAGTGAGGGGGTTGTTGATCTCGTGGGCAATTCCTCCCGACATCTCTCCAATGGCAGCCATCTTTGCATTGGCCAACAGTTTTTCCACTGTTATTTGCAGGTCTTCTTCAGCAATTTTTTGCTCATTAATGTCGGTTGCTAAGCCAATGATGGAACTGATTTTGCCATCCTGATTTCTTTGATAAACGGTGAAACGATCTTGCGTCCAACGGTATGCGCCGGAAGGGTCCTTGAGGCGAAAAATTCTCGTTACGATATCCTCATCCCTCATTGTTTTGGCTTGATGAAAAGAACTTTTTACTTTCTCCAAATCTTCAACGTGGATGATGGCTTCAAGTGGAATCTTATGCAGCTCGTCCGCATTTTTTTTACTGATCCATGAAAGACTTTGTTGCTCTACATCGAAAATATAGTAGTTATTTTGTGTGAGCCGGCTAAGCTTTGTAAAAATCTGTAACTTTTCATGAGCGCTGATTGAGTCCATACTTAACAAGCTTAATATAAATACCGGTGACGCAAAACATCTAAATCATAATAGAACCTTAACAATACTCCTCGGCGTGTGCGTGCTAGACCTTTAGATTATTGGGAGTCTTATATGAGAAATAAACTCGTGGTTTTCGCAGCTATTATTGGCCTGGTATCGATTGCAAAAGCAAATATACCGGTTATTAAAATTGATGGCTCAAGTACGGTGTTTCCTATCACTGAAGCGATGGCCGAAGAATTTCAAATGGCTCAACGTGGCAAGGTTCGGGTGACAGTCGGAATCTCTGGTACTGGTGGTGGATTTAAGAAGTTTTGTCGCGGCGAAATTGATGTGCAAAACGCCTCTCGTCCTATCCAAGCGGGGGAGCTGGAAACATGTCGCAAAGCAGGCATTAAGTTTATGGAGCTTCCAATCGCTTACGATGCCACCGCAGTTGTGGTGAATCCTAAGAATACTTGGCTGACTAATATTTCAGTCGCTGATTTAAAGAAAATCTGGGAGCCAGCGGCTCAAGGTAAAATTATGAATTGGAGTGACGTGAACCCTGCGTGGCCAAAGGAGCGTATTAAGCTTTACGGCGCAGGATCCGATTCCGGCACTTTTGATTACTTCACCGAAGCTATCGTTGGTAAAGCAAAGTCTTCGCGAGGGGATTACACAGCCAGTGAAGATGACAATACTCTTGTGACAGGGGTCTCTAAAGATCTTCATGCTCTTGGGTATGTGCCTATGGCTTATTATGAAGAAAATAAATCGAAATTGAAAGTTCTAGGCATTGTTGGTGGAGAAAAAGCGCCTAAAAAAATGGAAGCTGTTTTACCTTCTCGAGCGAGTGTTGAGTCGGGAACATATTTTCCGTTATCTCGCCCAGTTTTCATTTATGTTTCTGAAGCAGGTATGAAAAAAGCCGAAGTGAAAGACTTCGTGGGATTTTACCTAGATCAAGCCGCACAGATTGTGCCAGAGGTGAAGTACGTTCCACTTCCTGCAAAGGCTTATGATATGACCAAAGAGCGCATCAAAAAAGGCAAAATGGGCACTGTATTTGGTGGTCATTCAGAAGTGGGTCTAAAAATTGATCAGCTCCTTCAGCGCGAAGGCAATCTTTAGTGGAGCTTTGTGCCTAAAAAATCTAATACTAAACTTTCTGAATTTACTTCTGCGGACCATCCCGTCCGCAGAATTCGTCGTTTGAAAGAGGGACTTATTGAGGGTCTTCTTTTTCTAGCGGCAGCCTCTTCCGTTCTGGTTACCGTGGGTATCGTGGGCATTCTGGTATCGGAAAGTCTTCCATTTTTTGCCCATGTTTCGTTCTTTGATTTTTTGACGGATACGGAGTGGACGCCATTATTTGAAAATCCTCGTTACGGAATTCTACCTTTATTGTCGGGGACTTTTCTGACGACAATGATTGCGTTGATCGTCGCCATTCCTTTGGGGACGGTTGCGGCCGCTTTTTTGAGTGAATACATCCGTCCTTCTTATCGTGAAATTCTGAAGCCCATGCTAGAGCTATTGGCTGCTGTTCCGACAGTTGTGTACGGTTATTTTGCATTATTATTTGTTACCCCGCTTTTGCAAAAGTTGATGCCCACACTGTCGGGATTCAATGTGCTTAGTGCCGGACTTGTCATTGGTATGATGATTGTTCCCTATGTCAGCAGTCTCAGTGAAGACGCAATGCGATCCGTGCCGGGACATTTGCGTGAAGCTTCATTTGCTGTGGGGGCATCACGATTCCAGACGACGTTTAGAGTTGTGATTCCATCTGCGTTTTCTGGAATGACTTCAGCTTATATTTTAGGTATTTCCAGAGCCCTCGGTGAGACCATGGTTGTTGCCATTGCCGCCGGGATGCAGCCCAATCTCACTTTGAATCCGACAGAGCCCGCGGCGACCATCACGGCCTTTATCGTCCAGGTTAGTCTTGGTGATTTACCGCATGGATCTATTGGTTATCAATCCATCTACGTGGCTGGTCTAAGTTTGCTGGTGCTCACTTTATGTTTTAATATTGTTGGTTTGTGGTTGCGCAAGAAGTTCCAGGAGAAAGAGTAGCGTGTCTGAATTGAATCTAGATATTCAAGCAAATATCAAGCGCCGTCAGTTTTGGGACTTTGTTTTCTCTGTGGTGGGAATGTTGTCTTTGCTATTCGCGTTGGTCACATTGTTGGCTTTAATTATCGATCTGGCAATGACGGGCGTACCTCGTTTGAGTGTTGATTTTTTCACATCTTTTCCGTCTCGTTTTGCAGGTCGAGCAGGAATTCTTTCGGCTTGGGTTGGATCTTTCTGTGTGATGGTGACGACAGCTTTCTGTGCTATTCCCTTGGGGGTCGCGGCTGGTGTTTATCTGGAAGAGTACTCCAAGAAAAATTGGATATCTCAGTTGATCGAACTAAATATTATCAATCTGGCAGGTATTCCGTCTATCACCTACGGTTTGATGGCTTTGGGTCTTTTCGTTTATAAATTCAAACTTGGGCAAAGTATTTTGACAGCGGGTTTGACTTTGGGACTGTTGATTTTACCCATCATCATTGTCACAACTCGAGAAGCCATTCGCGCCATTCCAAACACCATTCGCGAGGCGAGTTACGCTGTGGGTGCCAGCAAATGGCAAACGATTCGTTATCATATTTTGCCTTACTCTTTCGGTGGGATCTTGACGGGTGTGATTATTTCTTTGTCTCGCGCTATTGGCGAGACGGCGCCTTTGATCACGATTGGCGCTTTGACTTTTATTGGTTTTTTGCCGACGTCTCCGATCAGTGAAAACTTTCCTTTTTTAAATTTTAATTGGTTGATGGATCCATTTACAGTGATGCCTATTCAGATGTTTAACTGGTTGTCTCGACCTCAGTCTGAATTTCACGTTAATGCAGCCGCCACAGGAGTCGTTTTGCTTCTAATGACTTTGGTGATGAATGGCGCTGCGATCTATTTGCGGGCTCGTTTCCGCAAGAAAATGAAGTGGTAGTTGTTATGAATTTAGTTCTTCGTGCAGAAGTTAAAAACTTAGAGTTTTCCTATGGTGATAAAAGAGTCCTTAATGGCGTGACTTTGCCTATTTATGAAAATCGAGTCACGGCATTGATTGGTCCTTCCGGTTGCGGCAAAACAACTTTGTTGCGTTGTTTTAATCGCATGCACGATCTCTATGCCCATGCGCAGTACAAGGGCGAGATTTTACTTCATCCAGGTGGGCAAAATATTCTTAGTAAAGATATTGATCCCATGGAAGTCCGTATGAGAATCGGGATGGTCTTCCAAAAGCCGAATCCCTTCCCTAAAAGCATTTATGAAAACGTCGCTTATGGATTAAAAGTTCGCGGCGTAAAGAAGAAAAGTTTCATCGACGAGCGGGTAGAGCGTTCTTTACAGCAAGCAGGGTTGTGGAATGAAGTGAAGGACCGCTTGAATTCCTCTGCGACAGCGTTGTCTGGGGGGCAGCAGCAGCGTTTGTGCATCGCCCGCGCATTAGCCACTGAGCCTGAGATTTTACTTTTAGATGAGCCGACGTCGGCCTTGGATCCTATTTCTACTCGTCACATCGAAGAACTGGTGCAAGAGTTGCGCAAGGATGTGACTTTGGCCATTGTGACTCACAGTTTACATCAAGCAGCTCGTGTCTCTGACTTTACTGCGTTTATGTATCTGGGTGATTTGATCGAATTTGGCGCCAGTGATCAGATTTTTACGAATCCGAAAGATCAAAGAACAGAAAACTACATCACTGGGCGTTTTGGTTAAAAAATTTATTGGATAAGGACCGAGTGGCGTTTTGTTAACGCCACTTTGCTGCCAACCATTTCCAAACCTCAGGACGGCGTTCGCTGATATCAAAGTGATTGCCATCGAACTCGACATAGTCGTGATCGATCTGGTTGTTTTTCAAGATGTGCGAAATCTGCCGAGCCCCATACTGCAAGTGAAAGTTGTCCTTGCTACCGACGTCTATATAAAGACCCTCTAGTTTTTTGAGGTTTTCGATTCGACTGGGTAAAAAATGAACCGGGTCTTTTTCAAGCCACTGTTGCCAGATGGCTGTGTTTTTCTCGCCAGTATGAGCATCTAAGGGGAATTGGAAATTTCCATCCGTGCCTTTAGCGCCGTAACAGGCCGCCATGCCAAAAGCATTCAGCAATGTGTGCCAGTTGCGATTTTTTGTGAGCTTCCCATTGCGTAGTTCCTCAAGGGCTTTCAATCCAGATTCGTTGTACTTAGCCCAAAGTGGAAGTGCGTGATAAAGCTCTGGCAAAAGACTGGCCTCAAAGAAAGAGTCTGGAGCAATGGCCGCCACCCAACCAAAAAGCTCTGGATATTTTGAACCAAGATGAAGGGCCCCATAACCACCACTGGAACCTCCGGTAATACACCAATCTTGTGTGCGGTGAGAAACCGGGTAAAGTTCTTTCAAGGCCGGTAGAATCTCTTGAATGATATAGTCTTCATAACGACCCGTCGCTGCAGAATTGATAAACTGAGAGCCACCCCAAGTTGTCATCGCATCAACAAACACATAAAGCGCCTCAGGCGCCTCGCCCCGTGAAAAAGCCTGATCGATAACCTGAATCGTGTTCTGCTCATTGAACTTCGCATTAAAATAAAAAGGAGCATTCCCGGTAAACCCCGCCAAAACCACCACAACAGGCCAAGGCCCCTCAGTTTTAGGCAAAAGCACCGGATTGTACCGAACCGGAGAATCCTTCAGCGGATTGCCCTCTAGGATCGAACTCTCGATCTTCAAAGTCTCAATCAAAAAGTTATTTACATCATAAGCCCGATAATTTTTAAGAATCTCATTCGCCATATCCCCCAGAAGGTACGCCGTACCTTTTTGCATTGCAAGGCATTAAAATGAGGGCGGAAATGCAGGATTCGGGGTTCTTTTGTTCCTCATTTGAGGGGGAGATGATCCGAGTCCTTCGACAACCCTTCTAGGGGATGGGCTCGAAATTTTGCTAAGTCCTTAAAAAAGCTTGATTTGACCTTCTTTTTGACCTAAAAAAGTGAGTCCGTAATTATGACTGGCTAAGGCAATGGTTAAGAGCTGTCCCCATCGGGAGAGACGCCTTATCGGTGGAAGGTAATTCAGATGAAAATGCGTACGCATTCAGGTGCAAAGAAGCGCCTTAAGGTCCTTTCGAGTGGTAAAGTTAAAAAGAAAAGCACTCGCATGCGTCACTTGAACTCACACATGAGCTCTAAAACAAAAAGACAACTTGGTAAGACATCATACGTTGAAGATGCAAACATGCTTCAAGTCCGTCGTTGCCTGGTATTCTAATTTTAATAAATTAACGTCTTTCTCGTCTCAGCTTCAGTAAGTGTGAAGTGTAATAGAGACTCAATCCTACTCTGATATTCAGAGTAAGAAATGTGGAGTAAAAAATGGCTCGTGTAAAAAGTGGTAAAACAAATCGTGCTCGTCACAAAAAAGTTCTTAAAAGAGCAAAAGGCTATTATGCAGCTGGTTCTCGCTCGTATATTCACGCGGTAGAGAAAAATGACCGTGGTATGGCTTTCGCTTACCGCGATCGTAAAGCTAAAAAACGTACTTTCCGCACTTTGTGGAATCAACGTATCAATGCAGC
>CAYSKF010000015.1:0-80169 GCA_964431515.1 uncultured Bdellovibrio sp. | reverse complement strand
GGCGTGCATTGTTGAGTTTGAGGTCGGGAAATTTTCTATACGCATCCGTTTTAAGTTTGGGTTTGAGTTCAGTGCTGAATCGCTCTTGGATCTGGCGAATTCTTAGCTCACGCTCTTTTTCCGATCTGTTGTCTTGAGGTAAATTGGAATACCACTCACCGAGTTCTTTCAGCTCTTTTGAAATGAAAGCGGAAAAGAGATTGTTATCTTCATTTTCGAGTTTTATTTTAGCTAGAGTGGCCGATTGAGAACCCTCTTTTTGCAGATAAAACTGCTCGGCACCTTTGTTTCCTAGAAAGGTCGCTATGCGCTCATTAAAGTCTGCAGCGTGTTTGATGTAAAGTGTGGCGTGGACCGTTTCGTGAATGATCAAGTTGACCAGGTCGTAGTGATCGTAATTGAGCATAGAACTTAAAATGGGATCATTGAACCAGCCAAGTGTGCTGTAGGCAGAGACGCCACGTAAATAAGTATCTAGGCTCTCTTTTTGTAGATTGAGTTCCTCTGTCTCTGCATCCTTTTTATCAAAAAATCCCTTGTAAGGCATTTTACCCATGAATGGATAATCCCATTGATGGTGTTTGAGTTGCCATTTAGGTGCGGCACTGACGACATAGGTGACGTGCGAGCGCCCTAGCTCAACATATGAAGTATAATTTTTTGTAGGTTTTAGATGCAGATTTTTTTCTGAGAACGTGCGAGCTTCTTGTGCTAAAAGCAGCTTTTCTTTTTGCTGTGGCGATAAGTCTTGGCTGCTGAGGGCCTCCGAGATAGGCACCCGACTGCTTAATAGCTTCATCTGGCCGTAACCAGATTTCATAAGGTAGCCCATTTGGCACCCACCGATGAAGGGGGCCAGGAGCAGCCCTAACCAATACTTTTTATTTTTCATAGAACCCAGGTCATTCCAGCACGAATTGAGTTGTCGTCTGTTTGCAGCCCACCGCCGATAGGAGTTTTCCAGACATCATAACTGAATTTGAGCCCAAATCTTTCTGTCAGCTGGATCTTTAATCCGGCTCCATAGCTGGGGACCGTAGCTGTTTCTGGTTCAATGGTGAATGTGTCCTGACCTTCAATCTTTACTTCTTGGAAACGGCTGATTTGAGCTCCTCCGCCTTTGATGTAAGGTTGAAGTAAAGATTTTCTATCGGCAAAAGTAAGAATGAGGTCGGCACCCATCACTTGTGATTTCTGTGTGGTCGTTCTCTTTTGATCAGACAAGCTTGCTTTTTCTTTTCTTAAGCCAAGGCCATCAGTGTAACTTAACTCCAAGGCCATGCGTTCTAAGAAGTAAAGCGAAAGAGATCCCGTAATAGATTCGGTATCAAAAGAGTTGTTCTCATCAAAAGTCGTCGTTTTGCGACTGTAAGAGAGGCCAACCTCTGTATGAAGAGCCATACTTGTGAGTGGGGTAAAAATAAAAGCTGACATCAGTGCAAAGGAAAATATTTTCTTCATGCTTTTATTCTACCAATTTCCGTGGTGACTGACATGAATTCTCGTGGGTTCTCGACCTTAGTTGCGATTGACCAAAGATGGGGGATTGTAATTCACTGTAAAACCAAACTTAATATGAATAAGACCGTCTTCTTGAATCATTTCTTGAGGAGGATTGGGGAAGACTCGTGCATCAAGAAAGGCATTCACTGCCGCAGCATCGAATGGTGGGATGCCAGATTCTTTCATGATAATCGCTTTTTTGAGATAACCATTTTTGTCTAACAAGAACTCTACGTGTGTCACCCAGTTACGTCCACCTATGAGTGAAAGTGTGGGGCGATCTAACATGTTGATGGCTTGCTGGACTCGAGTCTCCCAACGGTATCGGACCAACTCTTCCATGCGTGCATAGAAGGTGTAAAACAAGTAGCGATCTGTATTGAGGGCAGTAAAGGAGCCGACTTTAATGTCAGTGGGAAGGGACTCTCCCACTGTCGACATCCCCTCCGAGAGCTGATTCAATTGCTGCAACTGTTTAGATATATCGATACGACGATAGCCATTTTCATCTGTCTCAATTTCATTCGTTTTGCTTGGAGAAGGTTCGGCCGGATTTGTCGGGCGAGTTCTTTCTGTTGGAGGGGCTTGCTGTTGACGATTGGCTGTCATACCACTAGCGGCTGCCTGCATCTCTTGAATCACTCGCTGTTTCTTTTCGGAAAGGAGGCGAGCAAGACTTTCGTCGTCTGGAGCCTTCAGGTTTTCTGGTACAAGAGTTTGTCGAACAATCTGATTTTTCTGAGGAGTGAGTGCGTCCAAAATTTGCGCTTCAGGATCCAGACTGATTTCAATGACTTCAGGTGGTTGAGGTGTCAAACGCGGAGCCAGCCAGACCAATGCAGTGATCAGCAGAAAATGAAACCAAAAACTGAAAAAGACAGCGCGAATGACAGGCATTGTCTCATATTAAGACTAAACTGGACTTTCATGCAAGATGGCTAAAGTTGAAACGTTATTTGCCGATAAGAATGTGTCACAGGGGGAAAAATGGGTAAAGTTCTCGATTTTACGTCTCGCTTAAAGCATCAGGGTTCTATGAACACAAATAGTATGAATGCTGGCACTGAAGTTCATGACATTACCGTCATGAGACAAGAAATGCTGAGTCGTGATCGTCGTGATGTTAAACGCACAATTTTGACAGAGTTTATTGGAGCTTTTGTTGTTTTGCCAGAACAAGGCCTTCTAAAAGCAGCATTGTATGATATTTCCGATAATGGTTTGGCTTTTGACTTAGAACTTCAAGGCGGCGGATTTAGTGCCGGTGACGAAGTGGCAATGCGTGTTTATTTGAATCATTCGACTTACTTTCCTTTTACGATTCGTGTGACTAACAGTCGTGCAATTGAGGAAGAAGGAGTTGTTCGTCATGGTGCTAATTTTGTAAAAGGCACTGTGAATGATGTCGCACTCCATCATTTTGTTAAGTTCATTGAAAACGTCAGCGCGACCTTAAAAACAGACACTGGTGATCTGTTAGTCTCTAATATTTCATAAGTTTTTTTATCCGCCTTTTCCGTAGACTTTAGTACTGCAATTTGTTGCAATTTAGGCAGCAGGAGAACGATGCCAAGAGTGTTGTTCTCCGCAGGACTTTAACTACGGAGGGTGTCCTTGAGCAAATCTAAGCGCAGAAAAATTGTTGTTGATACGAATGTTATTCTTTTTGACGCTCAGGCGATCTTGCGATTTGGCGAGGCTGACGTTCATATTCCAATATCAGTCATCGAAGAAGTTGATAAATTTAAAAGAGATCAAGGTGAGAACGGGCGTAATGCGCGTCAATTCAGTCGCTTTGTCGACGTTCTTCGTGCGAAAGGTTCTCTGGCAAGTGGTGTGCAAATCGACAACTCAGAGACGATGGTTTATATCAATACAGATTTGATGTTGGCAGGGATGCCTTCTGAGTTGGACCATCAAAAAGCCGACAATCGTATTTTAAATACAGCCTTGGCGCTTCAGAAACAGCATCCACGTTACAAAGTGGAGCTTATCACTAAAGACATTAATCTTCGTATTAAAGCGGATGTTTACGGCATTTACGCGAAAGACTACGAGACAGACGATGTGAACCGTGATGACCTTTATGAAGGTTATCAGGAGATTATGGTGACTCCTGAGCAGATTGATTCTTTTTATCGTGATCGCCGTTTCGTGACCGATATGAAGCTCTATGCCAATCAATATGTCATCATGAAGGATTCAGCGAATGCCAATCATTCAGCGATTGGACGTTACAGTGGCGCAGAAAAAGCCATCGTTCCACTTATGCAGGCGGCGGACTCCATTTGGGGAATTCATGCGCGAAATGTGGAACAAGCCTTCGCGATGGATTGTTTGCTGAATGATGAAATTTTGTTTGTGTCGCTCGTGGGCAAAGCTGGAACAGGTAAGACCTTGTTGGCGATTGCTGCGGGATTGCATAAAACTTTGGATCAAGGACAATTTCAACGCTTACTTGTTTCGCGTCCTATTTTTCCGATGGGTCGCGACATAGGTTATTTGCCAGGTGATATCGAACAGAAGTTGAATCCTTGGATGCAGCCTATTTTCGATAACGTGGAATTCTTGATGGGAGCGGATAAGAAAGCTGCAGGGCGAGCGCAAGAGCTTATTAATCAAGGAATGTTGAATATTGAGCCTTTAACGTATATTCGCGGTCGCAGCATTCCTAAGCAATATCTGATAGTTGACGAAGCACAAAACTTGACTCCACATGAAATCAAGACGATCGTTACGCGAGCAGGGCGTGGAACAAAAGTCATTCTGACTGGAGACGTTTATCAGATCGACAATCCTTACGTGGACTCTGCAAATAGCGGTCTTACATATGCGGTAGAGAGATTCAAAGGGCATCCGATTGCAGCCCATGTGACTCTTACCAAAGGTGAAAGATCTGAGCTGGCTGAATTGGCAGCGAATATTCTTTAGGAGCACAATCGATGGAAATTGTTACTGATGTAGCGGAACAAGTTAGGATTAAGGAAATGGTAAATAATATTGATGTAGGGCACACAGCCTCTTTTACAACAAAAATTACTAACGAAATGGTCCACCAGTTTGCTGATCTTTCCGGAGATCGCAACCCTATTCATTTGGATGAAGAATACGCAGCGAAAAGTCGTTTTAAGAAGCGTATTGCTCATGGAATGATTGTGGGCGCTTTGATTTCTAGAGCCTTAGTGGATGGTATTGATCATGGTGGAATTTACTTGGGGCAAACTTTGAAGTTTGTAAATCCAGTTTTCATCGATGACGAAGTGACAGTGACAATTAAGATCACAGGCATTCGCAAAGAAAAAGGAATCGCAACAGTTGAAACCAATGCCTACAAAGCGAATGGTGACATCGTTGTAAAAGGCGAAGCTGTTATCATGATGAACGCTCCTGCGTAGTAGGAAAGTGTTCCCGGTTTTTTAGTAAAACATGTAAGGGCAGATCTTGAAAAAGTTCTGCCCTTTTTTTATGAGTTCAACTCTTGAGTTCTTGTCTCATTCTTCGAAAAACCTTGCAGTATTAGGAAGTTTTGTGAGGAGTGAACATATTTTTGACAGCAATTTTTTAGATAATGTAAACAGTCTGGGCGAAAAAAAATCTTTTTGAGATTCATTTGAAAACCTCCGATGAAGCTATGCAGAATGGTGTTATGCAAAGCGGAGGAAGCAAAATGAAAAATCTGGGTTTAACAGTGATACTGAGCGCAGGGATGGTGCTGACAGGTTGCTTGCAAGACGGTGGTACCAAAGAAGTCCCAGCAAATCTTAACAATAGCGATTTTGCCGTTGTAACTGAGCCAACAACTGGTGGTTCGACAACGACTGGAGAAGGTGGAGGAGATAGTACATCAACTGTCCCAGCTCCAGTGCCAGGTGAAACGCTCAATGGCTTTGATATCAACCGAGGCGAAGTCTTAACTTCTTCAGCGAATTTACGCCTTGATTTCTATCCTCCATTTCATACAGCGGTGACTAAAATTTCTGAGAATAGCACTTGTTCCGGTGGCGTGTGGACGGCTTATGTAGACAGTGATTCCTACGTGAGTGCGAAGGTCAATCAGACCGTTCCTTTAAGTGTTCAGTTCCGTGATCCAGATGGTCGCTTAAGTCGTTGCTATGCAAGAAGCATTGTGATTGACCAAGTGGGACCTGAAATTGTTTTTGCAAAATATCCATCAGCGACAGTTGAAGAGGGTTCTGATGTTGAGATTATTTTCTCTGTCATAGATCCTGGAGCCGGTGTTTCTGAAGTGACCTGCCAAATGGGTTCTATTTCCAAAGCTTGCGGTGCAGGAACTAACAAACTGGTTCTGCCGCAGTTGGCTGGTGGTGACTATACAATCAAAGTATCCGCAAAAGACAATCTAGGATTTACGTCCGAGAAATCAGTGACGTTCAGTGTTTCTTCTGCTTATCGAAAAATGGTTCATAGTGCAAAAGTGAACGAATACAACAAAGTTGATATTTTGTTTGTTATCGATAACTCAGGTTCAATGGAGTATGAACAGAAAAGCATGGCTTCTCGTGTAAGTAACTTCTTGAATGTCGTGCAAGGACTTGACTGGCAGATTGCTGTCACAACGACAGATCCTCGCAGTGACATTGCTCTGGGTGATGGTAAGTTGATTCCTCTTTATAACAAGACGAACAGCTACGTTTTAACTCCTTCGACGAGCAACGCTTCTCAGACTTTAAGTATGACTTTGCAGCGACCTGAAGTGGGTAGTGGTTATGAACAGGGGATTCGCACTGCTTACCGTGCCGTGGAAAGATCCTTGGCGGCTGTAGGTACAAATAAGAACTTCATTCGTTCAGATGCTCAATTAGCAGTTGTTCTAATATCTGATGAAGATGAATCTGAAAGCAACTTGATCAACGACCCTGCAAATTTTGTGAAGTTTATCCAAACAAAATTTAACAATCAGAAGTCGATGAGCTTTCATTCCATCATCGCAAGACCAGATGATCCGGTTTGTTTGTCAGGTGAAGGTTATTCAGCTGGCCATCGCTATGCAGCTATTTCCAACCTCACTGGAGGCGTGATCGGAGACGTTTGTGCGGCAGATTACTCTGCGCAAGTGCAAGGTATCGCGGAAGGCGTTCGCAAAACATTGAAGTCATTGACTCTTACTTGTGCTCCTGTGGTGGATGCAATGCGATCAATCACAGTCCTAAAAGATGGACAAGTTTATAACGGTACAAGAAAAATGGAAGGTCTAAATCTTGTATTTGATGATATGTTGCCGGCAGGAAATTATGAAGTTTACTACTCTTGTTTAAAATAGAAATTGTTGAAACAGGATTAATGTAAAGATCTGAGAGCCTAAGCTCTCAGATCTTTTAGTTTTTAATCGAAGCTTCAATGTCTTGAAGCGATCTTTCATTCTGACTAAGTTTTGTGATTCTGGAGTCGCGACTTTGAGGAGTCAGCAAGGCTCTTAGGACCACTCTTGCCGGAGTGTCTACCATGACAGTAAAGCCCGATGGAATAGAAGCGTTCACTTCCAAAGCCTTTTTCAGATCAGGGTTGAAGAGAAGAAAATCGTCTTTTTCAATTCCTGAACGACGCAGAAGTTCTTTGGCTGAAATAGAGCGAGCGAGTTTTACAGAGTGCAGTTCTAGTGCTTTTTCGTGATCTAGATTTTCGAAGATATGATCTTGGTATTTTTCAGTATACAATGCTGCTAGGAATTCCGCATAGAAGTTGGAAGAGGCGAAGTCAAAGGTGCGAGACTGATAGTTATTCACGATATCAGAGATTTCTTTACTGTTCGCTGCTTTAATCGCACGACGGACACCCGCCGGGCCGTGATTCCAGGCCGTGATCGCCAAGGGCCATGATTTGTGCAAAATCATATGATTTTCTTTGAGAAGGCGTGCGGCAGCTTCTGTTGATTTGAATGGTGATTTACGTTCATCAATATGTTTGTTGATGGTCATAAAGCTTTTGCCAGTATAATCCATAAACTGCCAGATACCCGCTGCACCGACTTTGCTGACTGCATGACGATTGAAACTGCTTTCTACAAATGGTAAACGAGTCAGTTCTTTCGGAAGTTTATATTTTGCAAAAACATCTTCCATGCCACTCAGATAAAGATGACTGGTTTCGATGCCATCTTGAAAGAAGTTTTTCTGTCCTGTTTGAATGCGAATTGAATCGAGCGCCTCTTTCGCGTTTTCTTTGATAGAACCTTGAAGTTTCGAAAGTGTATTAGCAACAAGTTGATGTTGTTCGTTTTGAGTGTTCACAACTCCAGTTTTAGAAATTTCTTTCAGAGCTTGTTTGATTTTTTCTAATTCGCTTGTCACAAATTTATCGGCTTTGACATTTCGTAACCAACGAATTTTCGGTGTATCGCTGTTAATGATTTCAGAGATATCGACAACTTTGAAAACAATCCAAGGATAACGAGTGTGATGAATGACTTTTTTATTGGAATCGTATTTTGAATAGATATCAAACCAAAAACCTACGCGGTCGCGCATGCCCGAAGGAATGCTGAACTCGTCACTGATGCGATTTGAGTAATCGTTAAGAATCTCTTCTCGATGAGAATCTAATGTTGGCTCTTTTTGAATGACCAAGCCTTCCAAAACAGCTTCTTGAATGATTTGGACTTTTTCAGGGATGACGATAGATTCTGAGTTTCCGCTGAAATATCCGAGGCAAAAACCCAACATTGTGACAGTGAGTAACGTGTTACGGTTGCTTCTGTTTAGGAAAAAGGCCTTAGCATTTTGGGTAATTTTATTGCTCATCATACCGCTTTAGAGAGCAAGTATGATGCTCAGAATCCCAGTGCTATTAGGCTATTACGGGGATTTGGCTATACAGGAACTGTAAAAAAGTCTAACTGGTGACCAAAAAGGGCCTAAAATTCCGTCCAGAGAGATAATGAATGACTGCCCCAAGTGGAATATCGATAGATCAGGCCAAGTTCCATGGAGTTATTGAGTCGATATTGGGGTCTCAATTCGAGACTTTGTTTGCTTATAAGGCCTGCGGGTCCAACAAGGAGGGAGTTGCGTCTTCGCTTGGCCGGACGATCGTCATAATAAATATATTCAAAGGGTTGTGAGAGAACATAGAGAAAATCAACTCGAGCTCCCACTTTCATGCTCCAGCGATTCTGGCCACCGAATTTATAGTACGCCCCAGTTGGGAAGAGAACGTAGCTTTCAGTAACAAGGGTCTCTTTAGCTGTAAGGCTTGAAAACGGAACTGGAGGCCCCTCTGTATTCGTATTTTCATCGTAGTATGCGGGATTATCATACGTGACCAGTGCATAATTGTAAGTGGCATAGCCAGCACCGGCTTCAAAGCGATAACGGTCTTTGAGGTCTAGTCCGACAACTCCCGCAGCAAAGAAACCAGTTCCAGGTTTAAGCTCGGTAAAGAATGGATTAGGAAGGGTGTATTGAACATCCTCATTAGGAGCTGGTGTTGGTCTTATCGCCTTGTCGTAGTTACTGCTTTTTACGCCCATTTCGTAGCCTGCCTCAACGGCAAAGCTGAAGCGGGGTTTCTGCGCATTTTCAGATTTTGGACAGGCACGATTTTCTACTTTACCACTTTTTGCTGGGATCCATCCATAGCTGTCGCCGACCTCAACCTGAATCCAGGTCACCCCTTTACGTTTAAACTGTCCAGCCCAGACTAAATTTTGCCCGCGAATGGCTTTGGCAATGGGTGTTCCTTCTGTAGAGAGTTCGCGGTAAATAGAACTGATCTTGGCGACAGTGAAACACCTAGGCTCTAATGAACATAGGTTGGCGGAACCCACTTTGGTGCTCTTACCTGGCATCCAATAGTCTTGTCCACGATAGGTCACTAAGAAGCTTTGCTTGATGGCATCGTAATCGCGATAGGGAAGAATACGCCCTTTGGAAAAAGGTGTCTCTGAACCATCCATTGTACTGGTGGCAAGAACATTGTCTTTTGTAAAAAGACAACCAGACTCCGCCCAAATTTGCAGCGGACTGAGAATGATAAAAATAAACAAAATCAATCTATTCATCTAATGTTTAAAGTGTATGCGCGCTGGCAATCGGACGCAAGGTGTTGAAGTATCTTACTGACCCAAAGGTAAGGGAATTTTTTGAGAACTGATTCGGACCTCCAAAAAAGACGAAGGCCCAGTATAACTGGGCCTTCGTTGAATTAGGTAATTTGTGGATGATTATCTTCTAGAAAGATAATCAACTTTTTGCTTCCAAGCCGTACCGAAGTACACGTCGTAACTATTACAACCTTCAGTTCCACACTGCTCTGGTCCGAAGAACTTCGCAGTGTAAAGAGCTTTATTGTCGTTCATGTTCTGACGCTCTTTCGGCATGTCTTTGAAGTTCACGCTAAGAGCTGTGACTTTGCGATCAGCCAATGTGACCAACTCGCCTTTTTCAGCTTTACCGTTGTGATTATTATCAAACCACAATTTCAAAGAACCATAGATCGCATCTTTCGCATCAATCACGCCGTCTTTGTTGTCATCGTACTGAGCCAAAGCTTCGTAACCGTGCTTCGCGCGGCGACCGTCGGCTTTGATTTTAGTAAATTCACCGAACAATTCAGATCCGTCATCAATACGGTTGTTGTTGTTCAGGTCTAGAGCCAGCAAGGCACCTTGGCGACCAGAAATCCAGCCCACAGTTTCTTTCATTCCAGAAGCTGTGATATCGAATTGAACGTTAGACTCACCAGGATTTGTTAAGATCGGCGCACCGATATTAACAAAATCAAGAACTAGTGGAGAGTATAAAGTCATAGTGTAAACAACTGGTGTACCACGCTTTTCAACACCACTATTTGCTACATAGATTGGTGTCATCTCAACAATTCCTTCACCATATGCATAACCACGAGCCACAACTGGATCTAAAAGTCCTGGAACTTGCGCATCGTAAACACCTTGTGCTACTCCACCGGCAATAATTTTTCTTACAGGATAAGATGTCGAAGCAGGTTGTCTAAAGTCTACGACAGTTGCTCCACCACCGACTGTTGATCGGTAAGAGATCTTATGTGCTGACCCCCATACGCGGTAGAGAACTGTATCTTTATAGGCAGATGTGCTTCTGAAGTTAATTTGACAAGTTCCCCATGGTCCTTCTCCCCAGCTTCCATAGAAGGCACTTCCCGAAGGAAGCTGTCCAGCTGATGGAGAAGAGCTAAAGCATGATGTGTTGCCAGTTGTAGCATGGCGAATAGCCTTAATAACTGGGTCGAATGGATTTTCAATTTGTCCTGAGTTGCGACCAGAATCATTGATAGCGTTAATTAACTGATTGATTGTTGAATCTACAGTTGCTGACGCTTTAATCTTCTGTTTCAGCGCATCCGATGCCAATGGATCTGTTTGCGCAAGAGCATAAACATATCCCATCGCATCTTTTACTTTAGCAAGCTCAGCTGCTTGAGCACCTTGTGACGCTTTCAGAGCTTGTATATCAGCATTGAACTTATTAGCAAGATCCTGCTGACCAGCTTTAAACTGCGCCATAGAATCTTTGTACGCTAACAAGTAAGAATCAAATTTGCTTTGGAAGCCATTGTCCTTACTAAGTTCTCTTTGAATTGCGATCAGGCTTTCAACTTCATTGGCAACCAGAGTGTACATGCGACTAGCGATAGCTGCATGAATAATTCTAGTACCAATATTTGCTGTGTATTCACTCATTTTAGACTGGTCTGCACCAGGAGTTGAAACGATAAGTGCTTCAATAGAACCTAAGTTAGTTAACAAACGTTTTGCATCATCTACGAAGAGAGAAGATAAACGTTGTAGCGTTAAGTTCGCAATCAGTTTATTACGGAAAGAATCAAACTGAGAGCTGTTGTGAAGCGTGTCTTTTGCCCAACTGTCGATAGCAGCCAAACAAGCAGCAGGAGCCGCAATGCCTGGGTTTGTACGGTAATCTAATGCCGCACCAACGACATTCTTTTCAAGTTGTCCGGATTTAAGAACTCCAGATAGACCAAAATAGATCTCATTTTTTGCGCTGTTGCTTGAACGCTCGCCCATTAGAAGCGATTTCATAAAGTAAGCAGCAAGCAATTCGTGAGAGTCACGACCCACTACATTTGTGAATGGGGTGAACTTAATATGTCCAGAACAAGCACTAGAAACTTTGCTTTGCAGATCTGTATCATAGTAAGGTCTGCTTTTTTGATCAGGATTTATAGTTTTGAAAATCTCTGTAAGGATGTCGAAAGAAGAAACCATCATTCCGTTAGCCAGAATGTTGAGTGTATCTTCATCAAGACCACCTAAAGAAGCTTTTGCTACGTCTTTTGATTTACCCATTGCGATTGCAACCGCTTGAAGTAGTAAATCGCGTTTCATAGCAGCATCTTGCGCCAAGCTAGCCTGGAAAGCACTTCTTTCTGCAAGCTCCTGGGAAATCTCAGCTCCTGATGCAGAAGAAAGACCTGCCATAGAACGTCCGACTTGTAGGAAACGCTCTTCAGTTGTTTTCTTAACCACTTCGATTTTTTGGTCAAGTTCTTGTTCCAAAATCCCAAAGCGATTTGCTACAGAACGTTTTTCTGATTCGAAATCAAAGCGTAATTTTGCAATTTCAGTTGAAAGGTTGTTGTTCACAGCCAAGATTTTGTTAGTTAAATTTGCATCATTCACAGCAAGGCTGTAAGCCACACCGTACAATCCGCACTTCTTCCACTCGTCAGCAGAGCAAGTTGCGCTTGCACCCGAGCTTGCTGTGAATAGTTGTCCCACAACACTTTGTACTGCAGGGTCGCTGATTTGATTTAAGCAGCTGGCATTACATGAAGCTCCTCCGTAAAGGGCCTCACTATGAATGCGAGACTGTTCGTTCAAGTGATTGATTGCAACTTCTTGACGAATGTTCAATAGAATTTCTAAACGGTCTTTTCCTGACATTGCTTGCCAAGAAGGACAAGCTGAAGGTTCCGCGTAGCCATCGCAAGCTCCACAGAATGTTGGGTAGCGTTCTTTACAGATCGAATAAAGAACTTTTTCTTTTGAAGTAACGCAAGCCTGGCTTACAGAAACACCAAGAGATGGATTTGAAGTGAGACCATAGAACTCGAAACCTTGTTTGTCGATCATATCCTCAGAACAATTCCAGCTTTTAACCATTTCCGCATAGTTTGCGTTTCCTGCTGTGCGAATGGCCTCGAATTGATCGTTGATCGATGCAATATCGTCAGCAACCTTGTCTGATAATGCTTTGAGCTGTTCAGAAGTTTCGCGAACACGTTGATCGATGTTGGCGATGATGCCTTGGATTTCACGAATCTGCGAAAGATTAGATTTTGACAAAGCCTCTACACCTGAGATGCGATCATTAACGAGGCGTTCAGTCGTTTCGATTTTTGTAACCATGGCATCTTTTAAAGCAGCCATCTTAACATCAAACTCACGGCGAACAGCATTGTCTCCCTCTATAATTTGATTTACCAACTGTTGCTTGGTTTGATCTAAATTGGAAGTCAAAGCAGCGTAGTCTTGATTAAGCTTTGCTCTCAAAGCCAAATCTTGAGCGCTCATTTGTGCCATTGCTTGGTTGAATCGAGAATTCAAAAGATCTCTTTGCAGTCTTTCCGACTCACTCAATTGACCTTTTAGATCGCTGTACTTCTGATTGAGTTGATCACGCAAATCGCGATCTTGTTGACTCATCATTTGGATAAGACTTGAATACTTCGCATTCAGGTCATCCATGATTTTTTTATTGCCGTCTTTCATCTGATCAAGAATTGACTTTTGCGCTGCATTTAAATCAGCACGAAGAGCCGCTTCTTTTTCTCTGATTTCAGCAAGAAGACGTTGTTCGGCTTCAGAGAGTGATTTTCTTAATTCTCTGTCGCGTTTCTCAGCATCAGCTTCCAAAGTCGATTTAACAGTATCTATCTTTGTCGAAAGCTCTGCTTTCATTGCTGGAATAATAACATTACGAACTTCTTGTAACGATGCCTGTAGGGCATTGAAGTCGGTACGTAGTTTTGCGATATCAATTCTTACTGCACCGATATCAGCTTTTAAAATAAGGAAGTTGTTAATATCCCGTGCTCGAGCCAAAAGGTCGATCAATTCAGAATATTTTTTGAGGACATCTTTGGAGTTCGTTGCCAACTTTTGATTAAAGATCATATCTTTTAATTCGGCAACGTTGGCAGAAATATCTCTGCTTAAAGAAGTCATCACATCTTGAATTTGCACGTCTCTATTTTCATGACTGCCATCGGTTTTAACTCCACCGGCATTGATGTCTGAAACTTTCAACTCAATATAGTCTTTATAACGTTGTTTGCTGTAGTTGAGTTCTGCAACAGTCGCTAGACCGTTTTGTATTTTGAAGAACAGATCGTCTTCCTCTACGTCAAACCCCACTGATTGATAGTCGCTCGTACCCGCGTTTTCAAATTTTGTCTGAGCGCAGTTTTGCCCCCATACAACTAGAGCGAAAGAAGCGATAGATGTCCCCAGATATCCAAACATCCTCTTCGTACTTTTAAATCGTAAAAATGGATTCACGAATCCCCCCTGTCTCCTAGACCAAGATCTTATCGGAGGCGTTTGTAGAAGCTTGAGTCGTTTCGCAAAATAAGACATTTTTTAAAAAAACACTGTCTAAGTTTTTTCCACCGGCTGTCTTTGCCGTACCAATACGAGATGCGGGGGCGGGGATTGCGGAGGGCGGGGGGGCTAGCACTCAACTTCGTGGCTCGCCTTCCGGGCTCGTTGCCGCCAGGCTACGCCTGGTTTGCGCCATCGTGGCGCCGGCAAAGGCCACTGCGTTGAGTGCTAGCCCCCGCCCTCCGCAATCCCTCCACGATGTGTGTGTTGGGGAGAAGAGGGGAGTTGGGGAATGGGGATTAGAATGGTGAGTTGATGTGATTTTAAAAAATGAGATGGGGTTCTGACTTAAATTATCAGGCATTTTGTTGAATCAAGAGATGTGTTTATTTGTTGAGTTCAACCGAGCTTCAGAAATCTCTTCCAGCGTGGCTCTTCATAGCTAGCAGGGAGGCTGTGCCGGAGGGGGACTCCTTAAAAAAGGGACCTCCGGCACGCATGGATGCGTGCGACCGCCGTAGGCGGTCAAGAAGCCGGCCGAGCCCGGAGGGCGTGTCCCGTTTAAGGGAATCCCCCTCTGGTGCAGCCGTCCTCTTAGTGAGGAAAGCCTACTTGTGCAGAGGCTTTTGAATGATGTGAATCGCATGGCCTAGAGTGGCTTCTGCGGCTTCCATCATTGTTTCGCCTAAAGTTGGATGCGGATGGATTGAAAGAGCGAGGTCTTCAATACGTGCGCCCATTTCGATGGCTAGAACGGCTTCTGAGATTAAGTTAGATGCTTCTGGGCCTACGATATGAACACCTAACAAGACGTGCGTCTTTTTATCGGCGATCATTTTCACAAATCCATCTGTTTCCATCATGCTCACGGCGCGGCCGTTAGCTGCAAATGGGAATTTGCCAATAAGTAGATCTGTGTAGCCTTTAGCTTTCGCTTCAGCTTCAGTCATACCTGCAGAAGCAATTTCTGGATCTGTGAACACGACAGCAGGAACTGTTTTCGCATCGTAAACGCGGTTTTGACCGGCGATAACTTCAGCGACAAGAACACCTTCGTGTGAAGCTTTATGAGCCAACATAGGCTGTCCAGCAATGTCACCGATGGCAAAAATATGTGGAACATTGGTTCTGCGTTGTGCATCTACTTTAACAAAACCACGCTCATCAACTGCGATACCTGCAGCTTTTAAGTTAGTTTGATCACCATTTGGACGACGACCCACAGTCACAAGAATTTTGTCGCATTTAACGACTTCTTCTTTACCGTTGATTTCGACAGTCACTTCGTAACCGTCTTTTGTTTTCTTCTGTCCTTTGGCTTTTGCACCGTAAAGAACATTCACTCCGGCTTTTGTAAGCTTACGAGTAACGACTTGAGCGCAATCTGGATCAACAACACCAGCAAGCAAAGCAGTTTGGGCTTCGATGACAGTCACTTCTGTACCTAGTTTACGCAGGTAAGAAGAGATTTCTAATCCAATGTAACCGCCGCCAATAACAGCGACACGCTTTGGAATAGAGTCAAAAGCCAATGCTCCAGTTGAAGAGCAGATGTCTTTTTCGTCAAACTTGAAGCCAGGAATTTCAATTGGACGAGATCCCGTTGCCACAACAAAGTGCTTAGCTTGAACTGTGTCTGTACCAGTTGCTGACTTAACGGTGATTTCTTTAGAAGTTTTGAACTCAGCTTCACCTTTAAGGATTGTGACTCCGTATCCTTTAAGAAGTTGGTTCACGCCACCAGACATTTTGTCTGAAACGGATTGTTTCCACTTCACAAGCTGTTTCATATCAACGTCGATGCCGCCTTTGATATTCAAGCCCATTTCTTGGAAGTTGTGCTGTGCTTTATGTAGAAGGTGAGTCGCCGTGATCATGGCTTTTGATGGGATGCAACCCACGTTCAAGCACACGCCACCAAGAAATTCACGCTCTACAACAGCTGTTTTAAAACCCAACTGAGAGGCGCGGATGGCAGCCACATAGCCACCAGGTCCCGCACCAATTACTACCACGTCAAAATTTTGCATTATACCAACTCCACCAAAAGTTTAGCAGGATTTTCAATACGCGCGATGAACGCTGCCAAGAATCTTGCAGCGACGGCGCCATCGATCAAACGGTGATCGGCTGTCACTGTGTAGTTCATCACTTTAATCGCTGACAATTGACCATTTTTGATCACAGGCTTTTCATCGATTTTGTACATGCCCAAGATAGCAACTTCAGGGTGATTAATAACTGGAGTTGCATAAGTACCACCAATGGAACCAATGTTCGTGACTGTGATTGTTGCGCCTTTCATTTCATCTGGCTTTAACTTGCCATCACGAGCTCTTTTTGAAAGATCCAAAATTTCTTTAGAAATTTCCAAAATAGATTTTTGATCCGCATTTTTAATGACTGGAACAACAAGTCCATTTGGAGTATCCGCTGCAAATCCAAGGTTGAAATATTTTTTATAAACGATTTCCCCAGCAGCATCATCAATAGAAGCATTGAACATTGGGAATTCGCGCATAGTCGCGATCAAAGCTTTCATAACGATCGGCAGGTAAGTGATCTTTGTGCCGTTCTTCTCTGCATGCTCTTTCAAAGATTCACGCATAGCCACCATGGCATCCACTTTCGCTTCATCCATAATGGTGAAGTGAGGAATAACCAATTTTGCGCGTTGCATGTTTTCTGCGATTTTCTTACGGATTCCAACTAGTGGAACACGCTCTTCAGCAGCACCAGCTGGGCCTTGGTAAGCTGGTTTTGGAATAGACATAGCAGTAGTTGTTGCCGGTTTACCTGCAGCACTTGCTGTTGAAGCAGTGCTTGTCGCGCCACCCTTGGCTGCCAAGACGTCATCACGAGTGATACGGCCAGCAAGACCTGATCCAGACAATGCATTGATGTCGACACCCATTTCACGAGCTAAACGGCGAGTCGCCGGAGTAGCTAGAACTTTTGATTCTGCCACAGGCGGGAAAATACCATAAGATGCGACAGTTGCAACAGGAGCAGAGCTGACTTTTGCAATAGGAGCGCTCGTGTGAGCAGCTGCAAAGTTGGCATGCGCCGTAGCTGGGACTTCACGTTGGCTTGAAGATCCACCTTCAAGAGTGATCATTGTCGAACCAACTTTAACAACATCGCCAGACTTGAATTTTAATTCTTTAACTGTTCCGGCAACGGGAGTAGGAACTTCTACAGTGGCCTTGTCAGTCAATACTTCTGCGATAGCTTGGTCTGCTTTAACAGCGTCGCCAGGCTTAACAAGCCATTTTACAAGTTCACCTTCAGTTACGCCTTCGCCCAATTCAGGAAGCTTGATATCTTGTACTGTCATTGGACCAGCAGAAGCAGGGGCTTTGGCAGCAGGTGCCGTCGGAGCAGCTGCTGTTGTTGTAGGAGCTGCAGTTTGAGCACCAGCACCATCAAGAGTGATCATAGTTGATCCAACTTTAACAACATCACCGGATTTAAATTTCAATTCTTTGACGACTCCAGCAACAGGGGACGGAACCTCAACAGTTGCTTTGTCAGTTAATACTTCGGCAATGGGTTGATCTGCTTTAACAGCATCACCTGGTTTAACCAGCCATTTTACCAATTCGCCTTCAGTTACACCTTCACCAAGTTCGGGCAGTTTTACGTCGTTTGCCATTTTGAGAAAGTTCCTTTCCTTGTTGCCTATACATGCATTAAATCAACACTCCCTTCTAGTCTCCCCCTAGAGTAATTGCACCGAATTACGCGGCGCAAAAGGAAAAGAACGCAAGGCAGAACCTGATATTCTGTATTTCCTTAAATCCGGTCGACAAAATCGAGTCGGCGCGACTAAGTTCAAGGCATTTTCTACTCAAAACAGGGGGTGTTGATGAAGTTTTCTCGGAAGTTGCAAGAAGGGATCTTTTTGAAGCGCTATAAACGCTTTTTTGCTGATATTGAGTTCCAGGGGCAGATCATCACGGCCCATGTTCCTAATACTGGAAGTTTAAAGAGCGTAAATAACCCCGGACAACCATGTCTTTTTTCTGAAACTGACAATCCTGAACGTAAACTTAAGTTCACATTGGAAATGATCAAATCACCAGCCGGAGCCTGGGTGGGAGTGAATACGTCGACTCCCAATGCCATAGTGAAGGAAAAGCTAGAGCACACAGTTGGGCATAAAAAGGAACTGAGTATTTTTGCTCACTGGATGGGATTTGATAAGATTTTGCCCGAATATAAAATCAATGCTGAAACAAGATTGGATTTTGCTCTCAGGAAAAACAACACTGAGCAAATGCATTTTATCGAAGTCAAAAATGTTACGCTTGAAGAGGACGGTATTGCGAAATTTCCAGATGCAGTGACTGAACGTGGGCAAAAACACTTGCGTGAGTTGATGAGTTTAATGGAACAAGGTCACACTGCAGAACTTGTCTTCACAATTCAACGCAATGATTGCGGTGGATTTGCACCAGCGGATAATATCGATCCTGAATATGGTAGGCTTCTTCGTGAAGCTTATCATAAAGGACTTAAGCTAACCCCTGTGGTCGTTGAATTGAGTCACGACTCTGCGGAACTGTCAGAAATACAACTTTCTTTGAAGTTCTAAAACATTCCATTCATTTTTTGTGGAGTCTGCGGGAGGAGTTCGTAATAAACTCCTCCCGTTATTGCGCCATTAAAATGCCCTTTAGGGAGCGTTTGTAAATCATTTTAGTGATGCGAGATTTTAGATAAAATTTCATGGCTGAGTTTGGCATCGCCTGCTTTGCTGGCGATGTCGCCTAGGCTGACCATTCCCACCAATTTTTTATTCTTATCAACCACTGGCAGGCGGCGGTGCTGTCGGCCTGTCATTTTCTTGCTGATTTCCTGGATATCGTCGTCTTCGTAGCAGTAATTAATTCCCTCGCTCATGACATCACGCACTTTGGTGTTTCGGGGATCTTTGCCGTGGGCAACAACTCGAATGGCAATGTCTCTGTCTGTGAGCATGCCGATCATTTTGTCGTCTTTTTCAACTGGAATCGAACCGCAATTTTCCGATTCCATAAGTTTGGCAGCTTCAGCAACAGTGTGATTGAAATTAATTACTTTCGCTTTCGGGTGCATCACTTCTCGAACTTTCATGGTAGTTCTCCTTTTTTTAAAAGCGTAAAAGTGATTTTGAAAAAAAGAATGGGATTTGTTCAAACTGTGGCGAAAGGAAGTGTTTTTGATAGCGAACTTGTTATTTGAAAGTAAAATTTCCTTTTTATTTTCAAAATACAAACCGTCACTTTGGTATGGAAAGTGTCGATTTTTCCTGCAAATTTTCTCTAATCTTTGTTGATAAAACCAACATTTCAAAAATCTTTAAAGTTTAAAAAATGAGCAACCGATTCGTCGTTACAACCACACGGAGGATCGGTATGAAGTTTGTCTCAACAATAAAGACCACTTTAATTTTTTCATTTATGCTTTCATTAGCAGCTTGCGGATCGCAGACGCCTGCTTTGCCTGATGATCCCAACAATGAACCAGTCGCAGAATCGACTCCTCAAGGAGAGACTGTAGCGCCATCTATTGCAGCACCAACAGTTCAAGTTCCACCACCTGAAAGCACGGAGCGAGAAGCTATTCTGAAGCTGTATGATTATGTTGATCCAGATCGCATTGTACCTGATGCAAAACTGGAAGAAGCTTTGCTGTACTATCATAAAAGTAAATCCACTTTGAAAAATCCCTCAGTTTTATCAGTTTTGGATTTCAGTCAAAGCTCTACGAAAAAGCGTTTTTATATTATCAATATGACGACAGGCAAAGTATGGAACCTTCACGTGGCCCACGGTAAGGGATCAGACTCGAATCATGATGGCTTTGCGGAAAAATTTAGTAATGTTTCAGGTTCTAATGCTAGTTCACTTGGGTTTTACAGAACGGCAGAGACATATCAGGGTAGTAATGGCTACTCGTTGCGTTTAGATGGTTTGTCTTCAACAAACTCAAATGCGCGAGCTCGAGCGGTTGTTATCCATGGTGCAAGCTATGTTCAAGACACAAGCGTTATCCAAGGTCGTAGTTGGGGATGCCCTGCGATTTCAACAGCGAATCATAAGAAATTGATTGATATGATAAAAGGCGGAAGCCTGATTTACGCGGCGAAATAGGCTATCCGCTGAAATTAGATGTTCGTTACTTATAGTAGGCGAAGTTGTTCGCCTACTAGTTTTTTTAGGTTGTCGACATAGTGGACATACTCCTGAAGATCCAAACGCTCATCAGGTCGAATGCGTGCCGTAGTTGAATTGTACGGGGTGAGTTCAATAACATCGGCATGAGATGAGATCGCTGCGAAGTTATTTTCTTCCAAAATCTGCATCAGTGCATCCAGATCGTGGCCGTCCTCGTTGGATGGATACTCGAGTCCTTTCATGTCGCAAAGTGCTTTTAGATATTTTTCACAAGCCTGAGCAAGATTGTAGCCGACAAGTTCATGTTGGTTTTGATCTTCGAGGTGTCTTTTGGCAAGATCGAGGTCTTCTTGAGCTTTGAGTATTAAAGATTTTGCATGTGCGCTCATGGGGGTTCCTTTGAAAGAGTTACGCCCCACTTTAATCTGAGAAGCTTTGATGCTTCAAATTAAATCGTTTTTTGGAATAAAAAAACCCACAGTTTTTAGCTGTGGGCTCTTAAAAGCATCAATAAGATTTTAAATCCTATTTTCCACCTTTTAGGTGACGCTCAATGATTTCTTTGAATTCTGGGAATGGGTAAGCACCACGAAGTGAAACACCATTGATCAAGAAGCCTGGAGTTCCAGAGAAGTTGAACTTACGTGCCTCTTCCATGTCTGCTTCAATGCGCTTAGTGATTGCTTCGCTGTTAAGATCTTTTTCTAGCTTTTTAAGATCTGCACCAGCTTTTTTAGCAGCTTCTTTCAAAGCGCCTTCTTTTTTGCTGCGAAGATCGCCTTGGTTTTGGAAAACTTCATTGTAGAATTTCTCTGCTTTTGCATGGTCTTGCAATGCAATAGCTTCGAAATATCTAGCGGCTGGCATTGCCAATGGATGGAAGTCCAAAGGTAAGTGTTTGAAAACAACGCGTACATCTTTAGGGTATGCTTTCATAACTTCATCAATAGTTGCATGACCTTTAGCGCAATATGGGCATTCGAAGTCAGAGTATTCGATGATCGTGATTTTTGCATCTTTAGGTCCAAAAATAACACGGCCGTCTTCTACAGCAGGCTGTAGAGGATTAGAGAATTCTTCGTCACGCTTTTTGCCTTCTTCAGCAACAGCTTTTTCTTGTGCTTTACGTTGAGCGTTTTGTGCCGCTTTGTTAACGATTTCGATAAACTGTTCAGGATCTTTTTCGATTGCAGCGAATACGATGCTAGGATCTTTTTCAACTGCCTCTTTTAATTGTTTCGCTGAAGGGGCACAGTTAACAAGTGCAAGTACCAACGCGCTAATACCAAATAACTTTAGTGCTTTCAATTTGTCCTCCGAAATGGATGATTTATTAATTTTTGAGCCCTCTCATTTGACATTATTTTTAGTTTATAGGGAAGTAAAAAAACCCAGACTTTAGTCGAATAGATTCTGGTCTTGCCTCATAGGGCCAACGTTTTAAAATTATAATTATGAAAAAATTAAAATATGTATTATCCCTGTTAGCTTTTGTTTTTTGTGCGCAAAGCCAAGCCGGCTTGTTATTTAACTACTCACAACTAGCTCTCAAAGATTTGGATCAAATGAGTGATCTAGTGAGTTCCAAGATCAATGAATCAAAGAAAGCCCAGAGTGGTAAGATGGTGCCATTGAAAGAGGCACTTCAGGCGGTCTATTCGCGCCCCAATGATGATGACATGATTGAAAAAGTGGTTGCACCTTTGCGCACGAGCTTAGATGAATTGGGGGACTGGGAAAAATCGATCAGTCAATTAACTGACGAGGCGATCAATGCTTTGCGAAACCCTAAGGCCTTTAAGCCGGTCGTACTTGTGACTTATGTCATTTTCCTTGAGAATTTACTGTCTGAAATCAAACCTTTTCTTAAAGACCAAGGCTTCGAACGCTCACTTGTAGAGCGTGTGCGCGATGCCAAAATCATCGTTCCTAAGGAAGCTATGAACGAGATGAAGGTGCGAACCATGAGAACTCTCGTATCTCCCTCTGAAATTGCTGAACGTGTATTAGCCCGTCACGACGAAAAATCCGCAGCCGAAAAAACTCCTGCTGGGAATTAATTTCCCTCGACTTGACTAGCCAGGGGTCTTTTTCGACTCATGGCTAGCGTCAAACGATAGACCTCCTCAACTTCAAAAAAATCGCCTCAAATTGACTCAAGTTCTTACGAACTCCTACCGATAGAAACAACATGAGGGCCGGAGGCCCGCGAGCAATTAGGAGGATTCGATGTTTCTTCAAGGCGATCTACAAGTAGTATTCGATGCACTTTACTCAGTGGGTGCGATCGATCCTGTTTTGAAATTGGATTGGAACGAAGTGACGAAGGAAATGATGGCCAACCCTCAGATCCTTAGTGATGCCTTTCAATCAATTAATGGATGCCGAGGCGATAAAGATCTTCTTATTCAAAAGCTCCATAAGATGGATCCTAGATCCGTGAATTATATCGCGATGGAGGTTGCGCGTGAGTTTTGTGAATTTCAAGATCGCAAAGACTTGCACTAGTGTAGCGTTTTTTATCAGCTTGGCGACTTCAGCTTTTGCCTGGGAGGTTGATTTCTCTCGGCGTGAAGTTGATTTTAGCAAAGTGAAAAACGAAAATCGGTTGCCAGCAAGCGTTCGTGCAGAGCAATCGAATATCATTTTAACGAAAGTCTTTGATTCTGTAGATCCAGCTCAGGACATAGTTATCATGAATACCGAAAAGGGTTTCGTCCCTGAGACGGTTCGTCTTAAGCGAGGGAGCAACTATCGTATTCATATTGTGAATCTCAATGCTAAAGAAAAGAATGTCAGTTTTGTGCTCGATGCATTTTCTGAACACCACAACACTGTATTTGGTGAACAAAAAAGCTTTCAAGTCGTGCCTAAGACCGACGGAGTGTTTTCCTATCAGTGTCCGGAAACGGCCGTTCAGGGAAAATTTATTATTTACTCAGATTCGGTCAGCGCCAATCGAGTTCCAGCGTCAGAATAGTTTGGAGAAACACTGTTATGTCATCAGATAAATCCGACGTATTTAAGCAGACCATTCAGCAGAATCTGGGGCCTGTTTTGAAATACCTTGATGACAAAGGTGTCTCTGAAATTCTAGTCAATGGGCACAAAGAAATATTTGTCGAACGCAAGGGGAAGTTGGAGCGCGTACCAGAGGCATTTCCTTCTGAAGATGATTTGCGTGCAGCAGTGAACAGTATCGCTCAAAGTGTGGGAAGACGGATTGATGATGAATCCCCACGTTTGGATGCTCGCTTGCCAGATGGTTCGCGTATTGCCGCAGTGATTCCACCGATGTCCCGCAAGGGTACGACACTTTCGATTCGTAAATTTACGAATAATAAAATCACTTTTGCTGATTACATTCGCTTCGGAGCCATCACTGAAGATGGGGCTCGGTTTTTAGATATCTGTATGTTCTTGGGTAAAAATATTATTGTGAGTGGAGGAACGGGTTCGGGAAAAACCACCTTGTTGTCTCTGCTGTGCACTCGAATTCCCAAAGGGCAGCGTGTGATGGTTATCGAAGACTCCTCGGAGCTGCAAGTTGATTATGAACATGTGGTGATGTTTGAAACTCGTCAAGCCGACCAGTCCGGTAAAGGCGAAGTGACAATTAAAGATCTTTTGAAAAGCGCCCTTCGTTTGCGTCCCGATCGAATTATCGTCGGGGAGGTTCGTTCCAGCGAGGCCATGGAGCTTTTGAATGCCATGAACACGGGTCATAAAGGCTGTATGGGAACAGTCCATGCGAACACTCCGGAAGATGCTATTGTGCGTTTGGAAGCGCTCGCTCAAGGCGGCGATGCCAAGATCAGTGAAAAAGCACTGCGCTCTCAGGTTGTCTCTGCTATCGAAATTATTATCCAAGTCTCGCGATTTTCGGATGGATCTCGTCGAATTGCCGCAATCAGTGAAGTGCGTGGATTCAATGAGGATGGCTCGTACAACGTCGTACCCATCTTTGAAATGTCTAGATTGACTCGTCGTGCCGACGGAACCTTGGAGGGCACATTGCAGCCAACAGGGAACATTCCGCTCTTTATGGACGAAATAATCGACAATAAGCTGCCATTTCCGAAATCAAAGTTTGCAAAAGCCGCCTGATGCATAGCGTCTTGGCAAAAGAAAAACGAATCTGTTTTTAGGTGTTTATACTCTGAGAAAATTACGTTAAGTATGTTTCGTGCACTTTAGTTGTAAGATTTCTAACGCAGTCTTGAATATTTTAGAAGAGCAAGGTGAAGACCTTGCACTTTTGTATGAGCAGACACACTTGCCAGTGGAGTTGCTCAGGGACCCGTCGTTTTGGATCAGTGCACCCGACATGGAAGGTTTCCTTGAGTTGGCTTTGCGACTACCTTTAAAGCAGGACGGAAATATTTTGCAACGAGCTGGCCATGAAGGTCCGACTTTGCGTTCTTGGGGTGTGTTGGACAGTGTGTTGCGTATGATGCCACGTCCGCAGGAAATCTTTAATCAGCCGGAACAATTTCTTTCATACTTTATTTCGCCGAAACCGCCGATTGAAAATTTGCGCCGTGATGAAGTGAGTATCTCCTTCGATCTGCCATTGCCGGCCGAGCAGTACCCTTTGGTGACCACATATCTTAAAGCAGCTTTCGAGTCCTTACCAGTGTACGTGGGGCAACCGCCGGCAAAGTGCGAATGGCAAGGAATTACAATCACACTCAATTGGGCCACTCAGCAAAGTTCTATTTTTAGTGAGAGCGTAGGCCATCAGGTCAGTCCGGCCTTATTTCAAAGTTTGATTGAGGATTTGCAACGCACGCAACGCGAGCGCGAGGACCTGCAAAAATACGTTGGAGACCTTGAAGAAAAGATTCGCGATTTCGAAAAGCAGAAATTAAAGCAAACAGCAGATTGGCAGGAGATTGAGAAAACCTCCTCCGGCAATGCTTCTTTGCTGCCTCATGAAGGTTCTTTGTCGCATCTTCATTTTGACAGTGAATCGCCCAGCTATTTGTTAAATCAAAACCTGGCGCGAATGCATGATTACATGGTTCGAGCACAGCAACTGATTACAATGCTGGGAGCCCAAGGGAAGATGACCTCTGCAGTGAAAGAGGCCATGAGACGTGTTGATTGGGAACACGTTAAAACCCAATATCCACGCACGGTTTTTGAGAGCATGGAGTTGGTAAAAAAAGTAACTAATAAAAACACGGAGAAGGAAGGAACTCATCATGTCTGAAATCATCGGTATCGTTTCTCGTGAAATTCTAGATAGTCGCGGCAACCCAACAGTTGAAGTTGAAGTGAAGACCGCCGATGGCAATATGGGGCGTGCAGCCGTTCCATCTGGTGCTTCCACTGGAGCGCATGAAGCTTGTGAATTGCGTGATGGAGATAAAAATCGCTATCTTGGAAAAGGCGTTTTCAAAGCTGTAGACAATATTCGTGAAAAAATCGCACCTGAAATCATGGGTCTGCAAGTTACTGAGCAAGTGTACATTGATAAGATTTTGCGCGAAATCGACGGGACAGAAAATAAGTCCAATCTTGGTGCCAATGCGATTCTTGGGGTGTCTCTTGCGGTTGCCAAAGCGGCAGCTGCAGATACTAAGCTTCCATTGTACCGCTATGTTGGCGGCTCTCAAGCTTGTCGTTTGCCTGTGCCTTTGATGAACGTATTAAATGGTGGTGCTCACGCCAATAACGGTTTGGACATTCAAGAGTTCATGATTGTGCCAACGGTGAATAATTCCTATGCGGAATCACTTCGCGCTGGGGCTGAGATTTTTCATACGTTAAAAAAGATTTTGGCGAAAAAAGGTCTCTCGACGGCTGTCGGTGACGAAGGCGGTTTTGCTCCAAAGTTAGGTTCAAATCAGGAAGCTTTAGATCTATTGATGAATGCCATCGTTGATGCTGGTTATGATCCTGGTCAGAACGTGTTTTTAGCTCTAGATGTCGCAGCGACGGAGATGTTCAAGGAAGGTAAATACGAATGGCAGGGTGGACATATTTCTTCCACTGAGCTTTTGGGTATCTATAAATCTTGGACTGAAAAATATCCGTTGGTATCTATTGAAGATGGTTTTGCGGAAGACGATTGGGATTCATGGGTGAAGGCTACTTCTGAAATGGGCTCGATGGTTCAGTTGATCGGAGACGATCTTTTTGTGACCAACCCAAAACGTTTGCGCATGGGTCTTGAAAAAAAAGCCGGCAACGCTTTGTTGGTAAAAGTAAATCAGATCGGGACTTTGACTGAAACTTTTGAAGCCGTTAATTTGGCGCAAAGAAATAAATACCGCACGATCATGTCGCATCGATCAGGTGAAACTGAGGATGTAACTATTGCTGATTTGGCAGTGGCTTTGAATTGCCATCAGATTAAAACCGGCAGCCTTTGCCGTGGCGAGCGCACAGCAAAATACAACCAACTTCTTCGCATCGAAGAAGATTTGGGTGGAATGGGTCTGTACTGGGATAAAGCGGCGTTTAGATAGTACATATTTCGACAATACCAGACTGAAAAAGGGTCTCAGATTTGAGGCCCTTTTTTCTTTTCAGAACATCTGGTCCTCGGTCCTGTAGCCACCTTCAAGGCTCATTCGTTAAAATAACCATATGTCTTATACTCAATTTGCTGTAGGTCTTCGTCATTTTTTAAATCACCCTGGGCGCGTGGGCGTTTGTTGCCTGGCTGTATTTGCCGTTTCCATCGTTTTGAACGGAAACGTATTTCGCTTGTGGGGCCTGCATCGAGACTATGAACGTATTTCGATGGAAATAGTTCAGACGAAGCAGGGGATTAAGGATCTTTCGGCGCAATTGAAGCAAGCTAAGAATCCAAGTTATATTGAGCGTCAGGCTCGAGATCGACTTGATTTGGCTGGGGAGCATGACCTTGTCTTTGTTTTTGCAGAGCAGTAGTTTTTAGCTCGTCGTGTTACTTGATGATTGTGAGTGCGTTTTCAACTAGTATTGCAGCTCTAATTTTGCATAAATTGCAGAGTGAAACTAGGGGTTTATATGATTGAAAGCAACTCGGTAGAATGGAACAAGGAAACTCTTCGAACTCTTCGTCTTCGCATGGGCTGGTGCAAGTCTGATTTGGCTCGTCGTCTTCAGTGTACATCTCGTGATGTTGAAATGTGGGAGCAAGGAGCTGAGAGCATCCGAGCTTCTTTGATTGGAGAGCTAGAGCTGATTCTTCGTCAGGCAGAAGCTTGTTCCGAAGAAGTCAAATTCACTCCAGCTGCTGAACAACAGTGCGAAAAAGATGCGCTTTCGCAAATCACTTTTTCTCGCGTCAAAGCAGATCTAGAATAATCGACAACAAAACCCTCCCAGTGTACTGATTAGCAGGTCGGTGAAAAAGGCCCATCTGCTTCGTTGTCGAGTCTCATCTTTCACTCCAACGTACCTGGGGTACGCTTGCGTTGCAGATGAGGCTTTCCGCCTTGCATCTGAACCTTTTTGACCGACCTTTAAAAATAGTTTTACAGGCCTGTGGGTTCTGAACTGGGAGACTTTAATGAAAAAACTGTATCTTGTGGACGTCAGCGCCATGTTCTTTCGCGCTTTTTACGCTGTTCGACCTTTGACGTCCCCCTCTGGATTACCTGTAAACGCCATCTATGGCTTTCTCTCCATGATCATCAAGCTTTTGAAGGAAGAAAAACCAGAATATCTGGTGTTTTGTTACGATCGTAAAGAGCCTTCATTTCGTAAGGATCTATATGAAGAATACAAAGCTCATCGTACGGAAATGCCAGAGGACTTGGTAAAGCAAGTTCCTTACATCAAACAGTTGGCAGATCTTTTAGGCATTCCGTCCTACGAAGTTCCAGGGTACGAGGCCGACGACATCATTGGTTCCTTGACCAAATGGGGTCGTCATCACGACATGGAAGTTTTTATTATCAGTGGTGATAAAGATTTTGGTCAGTTGGTGAAAGATCATGTTTGGCTTTACGACACAATGAAGGGGGTTCGTTACGACTCTAAAGCTGTGTTGTCAAAGTGGGGAATCCTGCCAGAACAGTTTATTGATTATTTATCAATAGTCGGAGACGCTTCAGATAATGTTCCAGGTGTTAAAGGAATTGGCGAAAAAGGAGCTATTAAGCTTCTTGAGCAATTCAAAACCCTTGAAGCCATCTATGAAAATATTGACCAAGTTGAAAGCAAGTCTGTTCGAGAAAAGCTGTTGGCTTCTAAGGAAAACGCCTTTTTATCGAAGAAGTTAGTGACGATTGTAACGGATGTTGCGGTCTCTGAAGATTACGAATCTTATCGTTTGCATCCTTTTAAAACAGAAGAGTTGAAAGCGTGGTTGCACGAGCTTAATTTCAAATCCTTTGAAAAAAGTTTATTTGGTAATAGCTCATCAGAAGAGACTTCTTCGGCGAAGTCCACTTCAGCGGTGGTGACATCAGCTCCAGCAGAGCAGGCTGTTTTAGTTATTGATAAAGTTGATAGTGCCTTCACTCAGCGTACTGTTTCGACTAAGGATCTGGCTGAGGTTTTAGTCGAGAAACAAGTTCTATGGGGAGTGCCACACCCACATGGAATTTGTATTGGCACTGAAAACGAAATTCTAGAAGTTTCCGATTTTGAAAACTTAGGAAAACTGACCGATGTCTTTCAAATTCAATGGTGTGGTTTTGATTTAAAGAATTTTTGGCATAAAATTAAAGCTAAGACGCCGCAGGCTCAATGGGATTCGCAGCTTGCTGCTTACGTTTTAAAGGCTGGTGACACTAGTGACTTTGGCAAGATCTACACTCGCTATATGGCTGAAGTTTTGCCGGAGTTGATGTCACATTCTGAACTTTACAATGCCCACAGAAATCTGGCTGTGAACTTGCAGAGAGAATTGCATAAAGTGGGTAGTGAAAAAGTTTATCAAGAGCTCGAGCTTCCATTGCCACGAGTGCTTTTGTCTATGGAGCGCTTGGGGATTCGCATCGATAAGGATTTGTTAGAAAAACAAAGCAAAGAGCTTGAGCAAGAAATTGCCGAGCTAGAAAAACAAGTTCACTCCGAAGCTGGAGAGACTTTTAATGTTGGTAGTCCTAAACAACTTGGCGTGATTCTGTTTGAGAAGTTGCAGTTGCCAGTAGGAAAAAAGACCAAGACAGGTTATTCGACTGATGAGGAAGTCTTGCAGGGCTTGGATCACCCCATTGCTAAATTGGTTCTACAATGGCGAGAGCTTTCAAAATTGAAATCCACTTATGTGGATGCCTTGCCTGCGCTGATAGATCCTAAAGATGAACGAGTGCACACAAGCTTTAATCAAGCTCTGACAACAACCGGACGTCTTTCTAGTACACATCCAAATCTACAGAATATACCCATTCGCACCAAGCGTGGGCAGATGGTGCGTAAAGCATTCATTGCCGCTCCACGAATGAAATTATTGTCAGTGGATTACTCACAGATTGAGTTGCGTATTCTTGCTCATATCTCTGAAGATCCGAATCTATGTAAAGCTTTCGCTGAAGATTTGGATATTCACGCAGCAACGGCTGCTGAAATTTATGGAGTGCCATTAAAAGAAGTTACTTCGGATCTGCGCCGTTCCGCGAAGGCCGTCAACTTCGGTATTGCATACGGACAAGGCGCATTCGGATTAGCTGAAAACTTGGGAATTTCAAGAACAGAGGCCAAAGATATTATTGATCGCTACTTCACAAGATTTAAAAACGTGCGCGAATACATTGATAGCACAATCAAGTCCGCCCACGAAAAAGGCTACGTCGAAACCCTTTTCGGTCGTCGTCGATATATCGATGAACTTCACTCAAAAAATATGGCCTTAAAGAAATTCGGCGAACGAGCAGCGATCAATGCTCCAATCCAAGGAACAGCTAGCGATCTCGTCAAAAAGGCCATGATTTCCGTATTCGAAAAAGTACCAGTTCGTATGCTGTTGCAGGTACACGATGAATTGATTTTCGAAGAAACCGAAGAAAACCTAAACAAGCATGTAACTCAGCTTGTTTCCATCATGGAAAACGTAGCGCAATTGCGCGTGCCTTTGAAGGTGAACTACGCCATAGGCAACAACTGGGACGAAGCTCACTAGTGGTCCGGGTTTGCGGAGGCTGGGGGGCGGAGTGCTTAACTTCGTGGCTCGCCTTCCGGGCTCGTTGCCGCCAGGCTTCGCCTGGTGCGCGCCATCGTGGCGCCGGCAAAGGCCACTGCGTTAAGCACTCTGCCCCCCAGCCTCCGCAAACCCCCACTTCGTTCGGTTTTTTTGGGGGGAGGGGTAGGGGGAGGGGAGAGATAGGGAGAAGTCTGAAAGCAGAGCTTTCAGACTTTTCTATTTTGTCCTTTGTTCTAAGCTGATCTGTGGTTCTTCTAAATTATGGCAAAGGCTGTGTTGGAGGAGGGGTCCCCTACAAAAGGGACTTCCGGCACGCATGGATGCGTGCGACCGCAGTACTCGGCGGTCAAGAAGCCGGCCGAGCCTGGAAGGCGTGTCCCATTTGTAGGGGACCCCTCCCCCAACACAGCCGTCTCCGTAGTTTAGCACGTCCCCGAAACGAGATCTGCGAGACTACTCTGTCTCCCAGCCTACGACGCGGCCGCCTTCGAAGTAGACGAATCTTGTTTCTTTGCGGAAGCCTTGAGAAGTGGCTACTTGGCGTTGGTACTTCCAGCGTTCGTTTTTATAAAGTGGATTGCCTGAGACTTCGACGTTCATCGGCTCACCCCAGGATCGACGGACGTATTCTTGCGGCATTCCGACGGCGATATCTTGAGCTTCTATCAGGCTTTTCACTTCTTCCTGGGGGGCTTGTGAGCGGGCCCATATGTTTTTGCGATTGATCCATTGCTGTCTGCCTTCAATGGAGGGAATGGAAAGAAAATCAATTTTTTCTGCGTCACTGATCAACCAAGGTAAGACTTTGGAGTACTGCTCTCGCTCTTTTTTGGAGATCAATGTTCTTTCCAAGTCTTTTAGTTTTTGGCGTGAGCGAATAGTTTCGAGATCTTCGTAAGATAGATCTTCTGGATTTTTTCCCAACTCGTAGGCCGTCTGTCGGGTGGCTCTATCGTATCGATTACTTTGAGGACGTGTTTCACTATATTGAAGACCTTCTTTGTAGCCGCTACTAGAAGATCTTTGAAACTGAGCACATCCTGTCAAAGCCAGGAAATAGGTGCCTAAGGTTAAAATGACTACTTTCATTTAAATTCTCCTCACACTTAATGCTAGCCGATAGAAGCATATTTATAAATTGTTCTTGCGACGTCTTTAGTTCTTTTCTTACAATCGTCTTGGGAGTTTATATTGGCAGACAATACAAATAAGACCAAAGTAGGGTCCAAAACAGCTTCGGCAGACAGAGCCAAGGATCTGCTTTCTTTGGAATCATTGGATGCCATCATAGCAGAATCAGATCCGGAATTTGCCGATTCCATTTCTCAAATTGCACCTGAAGAGTTCGCCAATATCGAGATTTCTCAAGATGGTTTGGACGAGGAATATACCCTCGAACTTGAGAAGAAAAGATGGGAAGAAGCAAAAGGTTGGAAAAAGAAACTTTATAGCTTTTTGCCATTCTTACCATTTATTTCATACCATGTGTTTGTTAAGCGCACGGCTCTGCGCTTAACCTTGGCTAACTGGAAAGTGCAACTCCTAGAGTTTTTGCGTGGTCTTGGACCACTCATTAAAACCACCATTACGAAAGTCCTTCAAAGTATTAAAGATGGAATTGCCAATGTTCTTTCGATGGTGGGTGCGTTTAGTCGGGTTAAAAAAGTATTCTTTGTCTTGCTTCTTTTGGCGTCAGTTTCTTCCACTTATTTTTTATATGTATTAGGAACAAAGGGTGTTCTTCCGAATAAAGATGAGCTGTTTGTTGGCTCGCTTTCCGATTGGGCAGGTGAAAAATTTCAATATGATCCTAAAGCTCCTCGCGAGTCTTTTTACGAGTCGACACGAACATCGCAAAACATGTTGTTGTTGAAGAAGATGGTCGTGAATCTGCGCCGCTCACCCGAATCCGGAGAGACTCCGATGGGAGCCTTCGAGTTTTTGGTTGAGGGAGGAGCGGCTGATGTCGTCGTTGAAATTAAGGATCGAGAATCTGAGATCGAAGATCTTTTCTTAAGAACTCTAGAGGAAATGACCTTTGAACAGGTTTCCTCAGGAGAAGGTAAAAAACAGATTTGTGATCGCTTACGTAAAGAAGTGAATCGAATTCTTACGAAAGGTTTTGTACGTCGAGTTTTCATTAAGAACGCCATCGTCAAGCCATAGAACAAACAGCGGAATTAGGCGGTCAGCCATTTTCCTTAAAGCGAGCCGTGTCGATATTATAGTATTTTAAGCGATCATGGAGAGTGCTTTTCGGCATTCCCAAATCCTGCGCAGTTCGACGCTGATTTCCTTTGTTAACCGACAATCTTTTAATAATCATTTGCCTTTCGATTTCTTTAATAACCGGAATTTCATTCATGGCGTTTTGCTCATTTTGTTCAAGCAAGTTTTTATCTAAAAGTTTTTCAATGTGTTCTGCTGTAATAAGTTCTCGTGGATGCAGAGCCGCTGCTCTGGTCACCAGGTTTTTAAGTTCACGAATATTTCCGGGCCAAGGATGTTTTTTCATTCTTTCAATGGCACCATGGGAGAAACGAACTTTCATTGTACGAGCAAAGCTGTAAAGCAAAGTTTCGAAGTCCTCCATCCGGAAGGTCAAAGCCGGTGGTGAAATGCTAATCACATTCAAGCGGAAGTAGAGATCCGATCTGAATTGTCCACTTTTGATCCTATCGCAGAGATTTTGATGAGTGGCTGCAATAATTCGAACATCTGTCATGATATTGCGATCTGAACCAACGGGACGAATTTCATTATTTTCAAGGGCACGTAAAAGTTTAGCTTGGAGACTATATGAAAGGTCGCCGATTTCATCCAAGAAAAGAGTCCCGCCTCGGGCCGCTTCAAAAGCACCTTTGCGATCATTCAGGGCGCCGGTAAAGCTTCCCTTTACGTGTCCAAACAATTCACTTTCAATCAGGTTTTCGCTTAAAGCACTGCAGTTAACACTGATAAAAGGTCCTTTTCTTCGATCACTTTGTGAATGCAACGCTTGAGCAATGACATCTTTTCCTGTTCCGGAGGGGCCTAAAAGCAATACGGGAAATTGAGTCTTTGCAACATGCGCAAGAGCTTGGAGTTCTTTATTCCAGACCTCATTTCGACTTTTAAGTGGAAATTCGTTTTCAACGTTTTGGTTTTCTACGAATCGCAATTCGAGGTTGCCAAGACGAATGATGTCCCCATCCTGCAGGATGGCTTCCATAATTTTGGCATCGTTCACATAAGTGCCTGCTGAAGAACGCAGATCACGAAGAACATAAGTGTCTTCTTTTTTTTCAATTCGTGCATGGCGCGCAGAGATCTGGTTATCAGTCAGCTGTGGCTGACATTGAGGGTCTAGGCCCAAGGTGAGAAAATCACTGATGGGGATGATGAGAGGGGTTTCACATAAAGTTTTTAGGTAAGGTTGATGCATTTTTTTATCTCCTGTTAGACCAAAGCCCCTATTCAAAACGCTTGCCGCGTTCAAATCAAAATTAAGAGGGGTTGAGGGGCTTCGACTCGCCAGATTATCCAGTAAGAGACTTACTTCTCAGAATTGAGAAAAGTCCGGAGCTCTGGTAGCTTAGGGCATGTCTAAAACTATTCAATTCATTAAAAGCGCCGTTCTTGCCAAAGATTACCCTGTTCATAAAAAAGCAGAGATTGCCATTGCTGGTAGATCTAATGCGGGTAAATCCTCTTTCATCAATTCTTTATGTAAAGGAAAAATCGCAAAGGTGAGTTCGACGCCCGGAAAAACTCGGTTGTTGAATTTCTTTAATATGGATGATTCGTATGTTTTAGTCGATATGCCAGGATATGGCTTTGCCGCACGTTCTGTGGACGAGATCGCAGAGTGGAACCAAATGATCGAAACCTATCTGATGACCCGGGAAAATGTTTGCGGCCTGCTCTTAGTAATGGATATTCGACGTTCTTGGACTCCAGAAGAAGAACTTCTGAAAAAGTTTTCAGACGAAAAAGGTTTTCCATTGGCCGTTGTCTTAACCAAGGCTGACAAGATGTCGCGCAGTCAAATGCTTCAGGCAGTTGCTAAAGTCAAAAAAGATTCGGGACTGAGTGCGGTCTTTCCGGTTTCTTCTCTAAAAAAAGAAGGACAGGATAAGGTCGAAGAATATGTGTACGAGAATTGGGTGAAATCATGAAGATTGTTGGGGTGATTCCAGCGCGATTCGGATCCACTCGTTTTCCTGGTAAACCTTTGGTCCTTCTGCAGGGCCGTCCCCTTATTCAATGGACGATTGAGGGAGCCAAGAAGTCCTCTTTATTAAGTGAAGTTATTGTTGCTACCGATGACGAAAGAATTAAGCTCGCAGCTGAACAAGTAGGTGTTCGGGTTGTTATGACTTCAAGCGATTTACCTACAGGCAGTGATCGTATTTACGCTGCCATTAAAGATCTTGATTGTGACGTCGTTGTAAATGTTCAAGGTGATGAACCCTTGGTCACCGGAGAGCTAATTGATAGATTGGCAAAAGTATTCATCGATGAGCCAAAAATGGATATGGCAACTTTGGCTCATCCTATCAGTGAGGAAGAGTTGGCTTCCCCGAACTCAGTGAAGGTCGTTTTGAATTGCAATGATGAAGCCTTGTACTTCAGTCGTTACGGTATTCCATATTCACGCCATAGTCCGCTTGAGATGGGTGGCTATGATGGGTGTTTAAAGCATATCGGAATGTATGCCTACTCCAAAAAATTTTTGCAGCAATTTTGTCAGGCACCAGCGGCATTGATCGAAAAAGCAGAAAGTCTTGAGCAGTTGAGAGCTCTCTACCTTGGTGCAAAAATCAAAGTGATAAAGGTTAAAGAAGCGAGTTTGGGAGTGGACACTCCAGAGGATTTACAAAAACTTGAAAAACTTTTAAGTCAGGGGATGTAATGGCAAAAGGATTAGCCAGAAAAGTATCAACGAAAAAAGTGGTGGCAAAAAAAGTATCAACTGCCAAGTCGACGAAGAAATCCTTAAAGCAGAAATTTATTTTTGTCACTGGTGGGGTGGTTTCTTCGATTGGTAAGGGGCTGACAGCAGCAAGTCTTGGGGCTCTTTTGGAAGCTCGCGGACATCGCGTGACCATCATGAAGTTTGATCCTTACCTGAACGTAGACCCTGGAACCATGTCACCTTTTCAGCACGGGGAAGTTTATGTCACCGAGGACGGAGCTGAGACTGATTTAGACTTAGGCCACTATGAAAGATTCACAGCGGCAGTGATGAATCGCTCCAACTCTGTTTCAACAGGGCAGATCTACGATACAGTGATTGCTCGAGAGCGTCGCGGAGATTATTTGGGAGGCACTGTTCAGGTGATTCCTCATATCACGGACGAAATCAAAGCTCGCATCTACGAAGCGGCTCAGGGCAGTGAAGTCATCCTGGTTGAAATTGGTGGCACAGTGGGGGACATTGAAAGTCAGCCATTTTTGGAAGCTATTCGACAAATGCGTTTGGATGTTGGCTTAGAGAATTCTGTTCTTTTGCACGTCACTTATGTGCCGTACATTGCGGCTGCTGGAGAGTTAAAATCAAAACCCACTCAGCACTCGGTAAAAGAACTTCGCGAAATCGGCCTCCAGCCGGACTTCCTAGTGTGTCGTAGTGAAAAGTTCATCGATGAAAACCTCAAAGCCAAAATTGGACTTTTCTGTTCGGTAAAACCTGAAAATGTAATTGCCGCCCAAGACAGTCGTTTTATTTATGAAGTTCCTTTGGCCTTGCACAAGGAAAAGTTGGACGAGCTGATTGTAAATCGTCTGGGGCTTTCTCCGGGCAAGCCACGTCTTACTGGTTGGCAGAATCTGGTGAAGGTTTTAAGTAATCCGGCCCATACTGTAAAAATTGGTGTTGTGGGTAAGTATGTGGATTTAAAGGAATCTTATAAATCTCTTCATGAATCTCTGGTGCATGGTGGAATCGCTAACAATGCGCAAGTTGAAATCATTTATGTCGATTCGGAAAAGGTCACCGACAAAACTGTTCATCAACTTCTAGGCAAAGTGGATGGGATTTTAGTTCCAGGTGGCTTCGGAACTCGAGGGGTTGAAGGTAAAATCACGGCAATTAAGTATGCGCGGGAAAAACGGGTTCCATTTTTTGGTATCTGTTTCGGTATGCAATTGTCAGCCATCGAATTTGCTCGCAATGTTTGTGGTATTCGCGATGCCACTAGTCGCGAGTTCCATGCTGAGAGCAAACGTAATGGAAACTTCGTTATCGATTCGATGGTGGAGCAAAGAGGTATTGTGAATAAGGGTGGGACTATGCGCCTCGGTGCTTATCCGTGCTCTTTGGCAGCAGGCACTCGAGCTCATCAGGTTTACAAAAGTGCATCCATAATGGAACGTCACAGGCACCGTTTCGAATTTAATAATAAATATAAAGCACTATTTGAAAAAAATGGCATGGTGGCGTCTGGTATTTGTAAAGAACGTGACCTTGTGGAGATTGTCGAACTTCCGGACCATCCTTGGTTTGTAGGGGTTCAGTTTCATCCTGAGTTCAAGTCTAAGCCACTGGCACCGCATCCACTATTCGTCCATTTTGTGAAGGCAAGTTTGCGAAAAAAATAGCTGTAAAGAGCGGAATTTTAAAAGGGATATTGTAAATGTCTAAAGTGGTACAACAAGGCCTACGAGTTTTAGAAGTTGAAGCTCAAGCAATTTTAGGTATGCGCGAGCGTATTGGTGCTGAATTTGAACAAGTCGTTCAGTTACTGAAAGATTGCCGTGGCAAATTGATTGTGACTGGCATGGGAAAGTCAGGGCAAATCGCACGTAAATTGGCGAGCACATTTTCTTCAACGGGAACTCCTGCCGTTTTCCTACATCCCGCTGAAAGCTCTCATGGAGATTTGGGTATCATAAGCAACGAAGATGTGGTGCTGGCTATTTCCTACGGCGGAGAATCTCCGGAATTTTCTGGTATCCTGAAATTCGTGGCACGCAAGGGAATATCTCTCATCGCGATCACTGGCAATATTCAGTCCTCTTTGGCCAAAGCTGCTCAGTTGACGTTGAATGTTGCAGTCTCTGAAGAAGCTTGTCCCTTGGGATTGGCTCCCACAGCCAGTAGTACGGCAACTTTGGCAATGGGAGACGCGATAGCAATGGCACTGATGGCGGAAAAAGGATTTAGCTCTGCAGATTTTGCAGAGTTTCATCCTGGTGGAAGCCTTGGTTACCGTTTACTGACTCGCGTGAAAGATGTCATGCATAGTGGTGAAGCCCTTCCTACAGTCAGTTTAGAAGCACCTTTGCGCGAGGTCTTTTCCATAATGACTCATAAAGATGTTCGTGGTGCTGCTGGAATTGTGGATGAAAAAGGGGACTTGGTCGGATTGATTACGGATGGTCAAATTCGTCGTCGTCTAGAGAAAAATGCTGATCCATTCACTGGCGTTGCGAAGGATTTAATGACCACCAATCCGCGCACGATTGATGCTAGTGAGTTGGCAGAAAAAGCTCTTTTTTTGATGGAGCAATTTCAAATTAATATGTTGTTCGTTCTGGATAAGGAATCACCAACTCCGAAAAAACCTGTAGGAATCTTGCACGTTCAGGATTTACTCAGAGCCAAAGTTCGCTAAGAGACGAAAGCGGACTCTAGATGGAGTCCGCTAGTTTCGGTCGTAAATGAATGTACTCTTCCATAGCGTTGATAATATGGTAAAGGGAGCTGGCTTTAGCCGAAGTGCCACTGAAAGTATCACTTTCAGACATAACATCAAACCACATGCCTTTGTGAGGAGTCGCAAAGAATTTGAATAAAGTTTCCATCGCCTCATCTGCTGCAAAAGCATAAGGCCCTTGTTCTGATGCGGGGACCTCTTGCCCAAGGCGAACCGCCGCTTTGATTCGCTCACACTGAGGCCAAAAGCGTGAAGACGTCTTCTTAGGCTGATAATCACTCCACATTTCATCATAGACAATTCCGCGAGTGCGTGATGTGCCATATTTTTCTGCTAAGTGAAACAGTTGATGGCGAACTTTTTTTGAGTCGGTTCCAGTGAGGTCCTCGTATAAGCTCAACAGCCATGCCCACTCATACTGATGACCAGGCTCATAAACAAAGCGTTGATCGATAACTTGATGATTCCATTTTTCGTCGAAATATTCACCCAGAACATGACTTGTGGGGTTGATAAATTTATTCAGGCACAAAGTGGCAAGCTCTTGCCCCAAATTCTTCCATTCTTGATCGTCATCAATCAGCATCCACGCCACCGCCGCCTCAAACAGGTGCATGTGGGGATTGGAGTGGTAAAGAGATTCACCTTTGTCATTAAGCTCCGTGTAGCCGCCACCTGAAACCCTGCGCTCTTTCTTTAAATAGTCCGTTAACGCTTTCGCTTGGGTTTTGAATTCTGTGTTCTTGTTGATTGAATAGGCTTGCGCCAAGCCAAATAAAGCAAAAGCTTGAGTATAAAGATCTGGTGTTTGGTTTTTGGGAGTTTCATCTGGATTGATGGAGTGAATGAAGGCTCCGGACGGCTGAGCAAACTTTTCGATCATGTAGTGAATGCCATCAATAGCGGCTTTTTCCGCGAATACTTTAGGAGAGCATTCAAGTTTTGCTGCTGTTAAAAAAGAATAAGCCTGGCGGGCTTGAACCATAGATCTGCGGGGAATTTGCAGGGCTTGGCCATCAAAAGAAAGGCTTTCGAAAAAACCACCATTTTTTTGATCGATACCGACTTGTCCCCATAATGGAAAGACGTCTTGGGTTAACCATACTTTTGATTTATTGATCAGCTCTTCCGATTTATTTTTCATAGACTAGACATTCGCCGGGGACCTGTTGGGGGTCAAGAATTAACAAAGTAAGTCCAAGGTATTTCACCGTCTCGACTATTGTCTGGGAACTAGTACAACCTTTAGTCCTGTATCAAGGTGGGGCGCTTGCCCCATTGTCTAATATTTTCCACAATGTACGTGTGGAATTAGAAGTTACAAAATTAAAAAATATTAAGATGTTGGTCCTTGATGTTGATGGAGTCTTAACTGACACGAAGCTGTGGTATGACGGCCGTGAATGGAGAAGATTTTTTTCGATACGCGATGGCGTAGGAATAAAAAGAATCATGGAAGCTGGTTACAAAACAGCTGTGATTACGGGCAGTAAGGCTGAGGACATTCAGGCGCGAGTGAAATCTTTGGGTATCAATTATTTCTATGAAGGGGCTTTAGATAAAGAGCCTTCTTTTCTGCGTCTACAGCAGGAATCCGGTATTAAACCTGAAGAAATGGCCTACATCGGGGACGATATTTTTGACATTCCTATGATTAAAACGGTGGCTTTCGGTGCGACTGTTCCTGAAGCCGTTGATGAGGTTTTGGAAGTTGCGCACTATGTGACTCGAAGACCTGGTGGTTGTGGTGCGGTTCGAGAAATTTGCGATTTCATTTACAAATACGGAGCATTTGCTTCTAGGTAGGTATTCATGTTTAAGAATGGGTTCATTGCTTTTTTCATCATAGTTTCTGCCTTATTACTTAATAGATTGGCATTTGCTGCTGATGTTATTGAGTTGCCTCCAGAAGAGCTCGCGCAAGAGTCCGTATTGCCTGTTTTTGACAAAGTTGTTGCGGTTAAAAATCGCAGTATTGTGACAGATGGCAAAATTGATGTTGATGTATTTTATGGTTACGCGATGACGGAACCCATCGCTAATGTGAGCAAGGTTGGATTTGGGTTGTACTACAATTTCAACGAAGATCATGCCCTAGGTTTGTTGTATGCCAATAATATGGCGGGGACTTCGGACTACGCTAAACAAATTGAAAAGCAATTTTCACTCGATTTTGGGCGAGCACCGATGCCAAAAAATGTGGTGATGGCCGATTATAATTTGAAAGTGTTTTACGGAAAGCTCAGCCTTTCAAAATCCTTAGTATTTAATACAATTTTGTACGGCTCGGCTTCTGGTGGGGTCATTCAATATGATCATAAACCCTATCCAGCCGGAGCGATTGGGCTTGGGCAAAAGTTTTTCTTTACGAAACATTGGGCTTTTCGTTTCGACATGCGTTTGTATGCGCATGAAGGTCCCATTCCTTTCTTGGGCGGAAGTAAATTACGAAATCCGTTACCGGGAGGAACGCAAAAGCCAACTTATGATGAGTTCCAAGATCGCTTGATGTTTAACACGAATTTAGATGTTGGTCTGTCGTACCTTTTCTAGCAGGAGCCAAGGCATGTATATGAAGAAAACAATGACCCTTTTTCTGATGCTGCTAATGTTGGCTCCTGAGATATCTTTGGCTCAGTCCAGCGAAGCAGATGAATTGAACATTATCGAGTTGGAGTTGGAAAAGGATGCTCCGCCACCACCGCCTAAACCGGTGGCGCCCCCTGTATCTGAATCAGTGGAAGAGCCCGCAGCTTCTCAGTCGGCGGCAGCGGCGACGGCAGGCTCGGAAAATGTTTCAGGTCAGCCACAAGTGCGAGAATCAAAACCCCTGACAACGTTTTCCACTTTGGGAACTTTGGCTCCTTTTTCTGATATTTCAATTATTCAAAAAAGATTTCTACCTAAAACTGGTCGATTCCAACTTTTTGGTGGTGGAACAGTCTTAACTAACAACCCCTTCTTTAACACCGTCGGCGGTGTTGCGAAGGCGAGCTATTTCTTAAGTGAAACTTGGGGTTTAGAGCTGAACTATTTTGGTCTTATGACTTCAGAAAGAGAAGCCACTCAAGAGTTGCGAGCAATTCAAGGAGTTAAGACAGAGAATCTTGTCTATCCAGAATCCTATGTTGGTTTAGATCTCATGTTTGTGCCCATTTACGGAAAAATGGCTTGGTTTAATGAAAAGATAGTTCCTTTTGATCTGTATTTCTCTGCAGGCTATGGCTCGACAGGAACGCAGGCTGGAGAAAGTGTAGGAACTGTTCATCTCGCAACGGGGCAGATTTTTGCAATCAGTAAAGCTTTTGCATTTCGTTGGGACTTTAGCTGGAACTTCTTTGATGCAAAAGGTGTTGATGGCACCACGAATTCATTCAACAACCTCTTTCTTACCGTAGGTATGAGTTGGTTCTTTCCGGAGGCTAGCTACCGATGAAGAAATTATTATTGTTCTTAACTACTCTAAGTCTTTCACTGGCAGTCTCAAGCGAAGCTATTGCTCAAAAGAAGCCGCAGAGCAAGGCTCGGCAATCTGTGCCGAAGAAGTCCGCTGCAGTTCGTGAAAATGCACTTCGCAGCCAGCTGAGTAATACTTTAAAAATGGCTCAGTCTGGTCAATACGAAGCTGCTGCCAACGCTTTGTTTTCTTTAAGTCGTCGGCCGGAGCTCGCTTCCGAGCGACCACAAATAAAATACATTTTAGGGACTATGCTGATTGAGCTTAAACTGTATCAGACAGCAGCCTTTCAGTTTGTGGATGTCATTCGCTTAAAACATCCCAAGTACTCAAAGCAAGCGATCGAAAAACTGTCGGTGGTTGCAGATAGTTTGGGTGATGACACCATTTTGAATTATGCGGTTTCACGTGTCGATCTGAGTGATTTTCCAAGTAATCTGCGTGATATGATCCACTTCCGCTTAGGAGAAATCAAACTCAGAAACCGTGAATTCGGTAATGCGGCCGAGCTATTTGGAAAAGTGGGTAGTAACAGCAGTTACTACTTTCAAGCTCTTTACAATAAAGGTTTAGCGGAACTTGAAGGTAATCAACCCGCTATGGCGATTGAAACCTTTAATAAAATGTTAGAGGCTCGTCGTCGTTCTCCTGTTACAGATACGAATCGTGTCGCTGCCCAGATGGGTTTGGCTCGGGCATTGTATCAGAAGCAAGATTGGGAAGGCTCCATCGAAGCGTATGCGCAAGTTCCTCGAGACACGTTAATGTGGCATAGTGCAGTTTTTGAGCAAAGTTGGGCTATGCTTCGCGCTGCTCGTTTCCGTTCGGCTTTAAGTAACTTTCAGACTCTTCATTCAGCTTATTATGAAGATTTCTATATGCCAGAAAGTTTACTATTAAGAGCCATCGTTTATTTATACATCTGTAAGTACGATGAGATGGAAAAAGTTCTTTCGTTATTTGAAAAAACCTACGGCCCGGTTCGTGCTCGGATTGGAGATTTCTTAAAATCATATCCAGATCCAATGTCATTTTATTCTGAAATTGACAGAGCTCAGGTTATGAAGATGACGGAGAAAACTTCCAACCTTCGTGTTCCTTACATAGCGTTACGCCACGTCTTGGATCAAGGTGATGTAAAAAGAGCACTGAATTATATAGAAAAGCTAGCGCAAGAACGCGCCAGAATTGAAAGCAATTACTCGTTTCGTTCGTCTCCCATTGGTCAATATGCTTTAAAGATTCTAACAAACCGAACGAAAAACACCAAAATTGCTATTGGAGACATGGTAAAGGCCCACCTGATGAATATGCGAGTGGAACTTCGTGATCTCTATGAACAAGCCGGTTTCATTCGTTACGAAATGATCACAGGACGAAAAGACACGCTTAAAAAGAAAATTGCCGGAAAAGAAACAGAGTCACAACAGATCGACGAAAAAAATGATCGTCAGTTCTATATTCAGAACGGCTACGAATACTACCCATTCCAGGGTGAGTATTGGTTGGATGAGGTTGGAAACTACCACTTTCTTGGCAAACAGAGCTGCGAGTAAAATATGAAACTGAATAGACAACCACTTTTGATTACAAGTTTAATTGTTGCGCTTTCAACAAGCTCTATGGCCTTGGCGCAGAGTAAAAGTTCTCAGAAGAAATCGACTAAGAAAAAAACCGTGGGTGAACTGCTCTCACAGGCTAAGCAGAACGTTAAAAATCCCCAAACACAAATGTCTAAATCAGATACTTCGTTGCCTGCAGCAAACTTGGGTTTTAAAGAGGACGTGAAATCGTACAACTTAGACTCTGTGAAGCCGCCACGATCTTCGACTTTTATGAAAAGAGATGGTGGGAGTCGCGAGAAGCTGGAATATGAAAAGATCTTAGACCAACAAATTCGTGAGCTCTATAAGCTAACACAGAAGTTTAAGAATAGCCCCAACCGTGGGGAGCTGTGGCTGCGATTGGCGGAGCTTTATGTCGAAAAAGCCGGCATTATCGATTCCGTAAATCAGGATCTTTATGATGTTAAACTTCGCGATTATCAGTCTGGTCAATCGAAAGTGAAGCCTACGCTGGATGTGCGTGAAGCCCGTGAGTACAATAAAAAAGCTGTCCAGCTTTATGAATGGTTCCAAAGAGATTTTCCTCGCGACGAAAAGATGAGTCAGGCCCTCTTCTTTTTAGGCTACAACTACTTTGAGTTGGGCGATGTAAAAAAGGGGGCGGAGTTTTACGAAATTCTGACTAAAAACTATCCGAAATCTCCGTTTATCGGGGAGGCGCATTTTGCGCTTGGCGAATTTTACTTTGAAAATGAAAAATGGGCCCAAGCTTACAAAGAGTATGCCCTTTTGATTAAGGATAAGAAACATCGTCTTCACACCTTTGCGCTTTATAAAAGTTCATGGTGTTTGTTCCGTCTTGGTAAGTATAACCAGGCTATGAATTATCTTGAGTACATTATCAAGAGTGGCAAGGCAGAGACTGGTGACCAATTGGCGAGCAGAAAGATCGTGAATCGCACCAAGCTAGAAGGCGAAGCTCTTCGTGATATCGTTATATTTTATGCCGAGGCTGGTGACCCTTCTAAAGCAGTTCAATTCTTCAAGGGTCTTGTGGGTAAAGACTACAATCCATATCTTGAAAGACTGGCTTATCAGTATGCAGATCGTGGAAATAAAGACGCTTCAAGAGATGTCTTTAAAATGCTCATTTCTCAAAACCCTTCTGCTTCAAAAGCCTTTGAATACCAGTATCAGGTTGTGCAGAACTATTACTATGCTAAAGATACCTCTCGATTTAAGTCCGAAATCTATAGTTGGGTGAAAGACTATGCTCCAGGAACTGTTTGGTACGAAGCAAATAAAAATAACAAAGAGTTGATCGAGACTTCAAATAAACTCCGCGAGACGACGTTGCGTAACTACGTACTACAACAGCATCAAACGGCACAGAATTCTCGAGCGCCATTCTCTCAAGCTTCGGCTAACGACGGGTATCAACTTTATATACGTGAATTCCCTGACGCAGTTTTAGCTCCAGATATGCATTTTTATTACGGCGAGCTGTTATACGATATGGGTAAGTATGACGAAGCAGCGATGCAGTACAAATGGGTCGTGGACAATGCTCAACAGAACAAATTTTACAGCAAAGCTGCCCAGAATCTAATTTTAGCAGTAGAGCGCAGCATACCTTCGGATAAAGAAATGCAACGTCGGGTTGGTGATTCTTTGGACCCGATTCCTTTGGAGCCTAAGATCGATCGCTTTATTAAAGCGGGTCAGTGGTACATTGATAAATTTCCAGGAACAGAGAAGGCTATTGAGATTAAGTTCAGAATTGGACGTCTCTATTATCAGAACAACCAGTTTGATTCAGCTATTAAGCATTTCCGTGAGATCATAGCGCAAAGTCCGAAATCTAAATATGCCGAGTATTCAGCAAATTTACTATTGGATATCTATAATCTTAAAAAAGACTATGTTGGGCTTGAAAAAACAGGTGTTGAGCTATTGGCAGTTCCAGCTATCGCAGCATCTAAAGCAGGGGCCGATATACGTGGAGTTATCGAGAAAGCCTCTTTCAAGCGCGGGCAAGATTTGGAACTTGAAAAGAAGTATGCGGAGAGTGCGCAGACGTTTGAAACATTTGCCAAAACAAATCCTCAGTCGAATTTGGCGCTTGTGGCAACTTTCAACGCAGGTGTTAACTTTGAAAGAGCAGGTATGAATGCTGCTGCCATATCGGCCTATCAGCTGGTGATGGCCTCGAAGAAACCAGAGTCAGTTCCTTTAAAGCCTAAAGCACGGAGACTGTTGGCGAAGCAATATCAAGACTCAGCACAATTTGAAGAAGCGGCAAAGCTGTTCAGACAATCTGCTGAAGAGAGTCCTAATGATCCGTTGGCGCCTAACTGGATTTTCAATGCGGCAGTACTGTATGAGGCATTAGGAAAATATGGAGAAGCTATTGTTTCTTATGAGGCGTTCACGAAGCTGAATAAGAAGCACTCAGAGAATATCGATGCTATCTTCAGCATTGCGACGAACCATCGTAAAGCTGGACAACGCGGAGCTGCTATAACTCGTTATACGGAGTATATTGAGGGTGGTGGACGAGATCAGTTGAAGGTCGTTGAGAGCTCTTACTGGATTAGTCAGTTGTATGCCCAGCAGAACTCCATCACGAAAGCGGGCGAGTGGCGTCAAAAGACTTTGGCTATTCAGGCGCGCTTTGCACCAAATAAAAAAGGTGTCGGTGCTGGCTATGCGGCAAAAGTGAAGCTTTTCGAAGCTGAGCAAACATTTAATGCGATGAAAGCAATCAGCTTTCCAGCGGACCCAGCTAAACAAAAGGCAGCGGCTGATAAAAAAATTGCATTGCTTGGAAAGCTCAACGGAGAGCTTGCTGACGTCATTAAGTATGACAGTGCCGAAGAGATTGTAAGTGCCTTGAGTATTCTTGGGCAGGCCAATGAGAACATGGCTCAGGCGATTATAAAGGCGCCATTGCCAGCGGGTCTGAACGAAGAAGAATCCAAACAGTATAAAGCCGGGGTTGAAAAATTCGCTGAGCCATTTAAGGTCAAAGCGACGGAGAGCTTTAAGTTGGCTGTAGACCGAGGATGGGAACTTGAGGTTTATAACGAGGGTTTCAAAGCAGCTTATCGTTATATGAACAGTATGGATCCAAAAAACTACTATGACGGCGGTGAAATCGGTTCCGATATCCGCTTGGTTAACTGGATAGGTCAATGATGAAAAAAGAGCTTTTTATTGCCGCATTAATTCTGTCTATAGCCGGTTGTTCTTCCGCTCCAAAATCGGAAGCTCCACCACCCCCTGTCACTAAGACTCCAGTGGCGAAAGTTGTTAGTGATGCGCCCGAGGAAGTCGGAGATGCGAATTTACCTGAGCAAACGATGGAAGTGAAGGAGGAGGCCGCTCGTCCGACAGCTCCTGCGGCATCAGGTCTTTATACATCGTTAGACGAAGGTATTAAAGAGCAAAGTGACGAGAAAATCTATCAGAGTGCAACACAGATACTTGCTCAATCATCAAACGATTTACGGGCTTTGAATGCTCTAGCTATGTATCATTATAAACGTGGCCGCTATGATCTATGTCGTTATCTTTTGAACAAAGGCATTTCTGCAAGTCCCAAAACTGCAGAGCTTTATTCAAATCTGGGAGTAGTGCAGCTGGCGCAGGGTGAGCAGCGGGAAGCCGTGAAATCGTTTCGTAAGGCTTTAGAGATAAACAGTCGTGACTCTGTTGCAGCAGCAAACCTAGGTGCCATTTATACTCGCGAAAGAGATTTTGGCAAAGCCATCATTGTTTTGGAGATTGCCTACGGTGCTGGAATCAGAGATCCGCGTGTTTTGAATAACTATGCCATCACTTTAACAGCGCAAAAGAAATATGAAAAAGCAGAAGAGATTTACAAAGTTTTGTTAAAGGAAAACAACTCCAATCGCGAGTACCTTTTTAATTATGCCATTCTTCTAGTGGATGAAATGGGAAAATTTCAAGAGGGATTGGATATAATTAACAGACTAAAGTTTGTAGGTGGACCTGCAGATTCAAGGAATCGAATTATTGCTTTGGAAAACAAGGCAAAAGCTGGTTTACAATAGAGTAAGAGGTCGGAGAAGAATATGTTGCGAATCGTATTACAAATTTGCATTGCGGCAGGGGCATTTTTGATTTTTGTTTCTAATGCTTTTGCACAGTCGAATCGCGCAGGATCGACTTCGGGCTCAGCAACAAAAGCAGAACGCAAAACGACCTTGAACTTTGAGGATGAACTTGTTGAAGGGGCTACCTCAAAACCAGAGTTGTTCTATTTGTTTCAAAAGAAAAATTTTAATTATAAACGCTTAATTAAATTAAGAGAAAACTTTTTACCCGAGATGAGAAGTACAACTGAAGATATACAGCGGGTTCGGGGTGGGAATTGAAATCTCCTTTAATTTTTAGAATTTTTAAAAACAATCAGCTCATCGGTGTTAAGCAATTTGATCAAGAGCAAATTGTTATTGGTAACAAGGCTGAAGTGAATCTCGATCTTGATTCAGACCAAGTTTCTCCGATTCACTGCCTTATTGAGTTGAGAGATAACGGTTATTACATTTGCGACTTAGGTTCCCAGTCGGGAACTTTTAAAAATGGTCAGGCTATTTTAGATGAAATGATTTCATCTGGTGACGAGATTGGAGTCGGGCCTTTTAAGATTGCCTTTTTTGTCGGAGTACCAAAACCGAAGGCTCCCCCAAGCGCAGGGGCTGTCGCCGAAACGGTGATGCTCAATGTCTTCGAGAACAAGCGGAATGAGTACGTTGAAAAAGCACCAATGCCTCCACCTGCTGTTGTGAAAAAAGAGGAAATAATTGTGGAGCGAGCGGCACCAGCACCAGTTGTGCCCGAAGCGCCGCCTTCCATCGTTCTTGCAGGGGAATCACAGAAGGTAGAAGAAAAACCACAAATTGTGGCAGCACCCGTGCGCCCTGATATCCGCGCGGAAAAGTCTATATTTAAGAAGCAAAAAAAGAGCAAAACGTTTGCACCCCCGAGTGAAATTAAGAGTCTTAAATCTTATTTACAACCTGGAAAAGGGGCTCAGGTCGAAGTTATCGTTGCCTGGAAAGAACGTGTTCTGACAACCTATCACTTTAAAGGTAAGCAAACGATTCGTGTGAATGTCGGCGGAGAAAATCAAGTTGCACTACCTGATGGTATCTTGCCGCGTGGTTTTCCTCTTCTTGAAATGGCCAATGGATTACGAGTGAACACCACTGGAGAAATGACGGTGGAGCTTGTTTCATCGGCAGGCACCCATTCTTTAGATGAGATGGCTTCAAATGGAAAGTCACAAAAGGGAAGTTTAGGGTACGGCACACGCGTAGAGCAGAATGAAATGCTTTGTGTAAGTTTGCCTGGTGGAAATTTATTTTTGTACATTCGCTTTGTAGCCCAGGCACCGACGGTCCCTATGTTGCCGATGATGCTGTCTGGTACAGAACTAACTGGCGTTGTGATGTCCTTTGTTTTGGTGGGCTTGTTAGCGCTTTATATATCAGCGACAACTCCTAAAGATTGGCAGGACGCGAAACAAGAAGATGTGCAAAGAATTGCTCAAGTCATCTTCAAAAGACCGATGCCAGCTGAAAAGCCTCCTGTAGTACCAGAAGAGGCTAAAGCTCCGGTGCCGGTACCAACCCCAACACCAACGCCAAGTCCGACTCCAGTACCTGAGGTTCGTAAGGTTGTGGTTGCGGATCAAGCACGAGAGGCACAGACGAAGGGGGCTCCTTCTCCAAATAAAGCTGTGAGTGCCCAAAAAGCAGGTCAGGCTCAAGAAGTAGCGCCGAAACCAAATGCGCAAGATCGAACAAAGAAGTTTACTTCCACTCGTCAAGGTGGAGCTGTGAAAACAGGCGAAACGGCTGGAGCTAATGCGGCTTCTGATAAAAAAGACTTATCAAAAGTCGGCTTGTTTGGTTCTTTCGGTGGAGGAGGAAGTCGAGCGAATATCGACAAAGCTTATTCTGGCGCCGGAGAGATTTTAGGGATGGCGGATAAAGCAACCGGAACCTCAGGGTTTAATGAAAATAGAGCTGGAAGTGATTTAGGCTCTAAATTCAAAGACTCAGGAGCGGGTGGTAAAGGAACAGCTACTCAAGGGATCGCGAACATTGGAACGAAGGGTCGCTCCTCTGGTGAAGCCGCTTACGGCTCAGCAGATGGATTTGGTCGTAAGACTACGGTGGCAATTGAAGGTGGTGGTTTCGAGGAGTCCTTTGATGGAACCATCGATAAGGAAGCCATTCGCAGAGTCATCCGCGCAAAATTGAGTGAAATCAGAAGTTGTTATGAGCGTGCGTTGAACGTGCAGGAAAAGGGCCGCCGTTTAGAAGGTAAAATTGTTTTAGGATGGGAAATTATTGAAAAGGGACAAACTCGCAATGTGAAAGTGAAGAGTTCGACACTGGGTAATGCGCAGGTTGAGAACTGTATTCGCGACCGTCTTGCAAGTTGGACATTCCCGGAACCTCCACCAGGTTTGGTTGCTGAGGTCCAGGCTTATCCCTTTGTTTTGAATCAAGCTAATTAATTTTTTAAGGAGGATTTCGTGAACCCAACAGTAGCAGCAGACAACATGAATTTCATCCAGCGTGCTTTCGCTGAAGGTGGTTTCGTAATGTATGTGATCGCAGTCATTGCCATCTTGGCATTGTTTGTGATCATCGAGAGAATGATGAAGTTAAAGAATTTTTCAGTGGATAAAAAAGAATTCACCGATCAGATTTTCCGCATGGTGGTTGCTGGTGATTTGCGCCAGGCAATCAGCTATTGTGACGCTCGTCCAGCTCCACTAACAAATACAGTAAAAGCTGGTTTGGTTCAGGCGATGAATAAGCGTCCTGACGAAGAAGTGCAAGTGGCGATGGATGCTGCTGTTATGCGAGAAATGCCAAAGGTTGAGGGATGGACTTCTTTCTTGGCAGTTTTTGGTAACGTCGCCGTTCTTGCGGGTCTTTTGGGAACAATTATCGGTATGATCGGTTCATTCCGCGCGGTGGCTGCCGCGGATCCAGCGACAAAAGCTTTGGAACTATCCAAAGGTATTTCTCATGCCTTGAACTGTACAGCTTTTGGACTTTTGGTGGCGATCATTTCTATCGTAGCCTACGGTTTGTTCCAACATCGCATTCAGAAAACTGAAAATGAGGTTGTTGAGACGAGCATGAGCCTTTTGAACCTTGTCGTTGCAAATAGAGAAAAGATTAAAGACTAGTTGATTTAAGCTTCGGTGCATTCGAAGCACTTTATAGAGGGTTTTCATGGCGCACATAGACGGCGGTGATTCCAGCGGCAGAAAGAGGAACATAGAGTTAAATCTGGTTCCCTTTATCGACTTGATGAGCGTCCTTATCACATTTCTGTTGATTACAGCAGTTTGGACTCAGGTTTCGATGATTCAGATTGGCAGCTCCCTATACGGGAAGAAGTCAGACGATATCGAAGCGTCGCCTCCTCCTCCAAATGCAGATGTTGTGTTGAAGGTCGATGTGAAAGAGGTGGGCTATGTTCTTACCGTGGGTAAGCAAGTCATCAGTCTTCCGTTGATAGGCGATCAGTTTGATGACGCTGGCTTGGTTGCTCAGTTGCAACGAGTGAAACAACTATATCCAGAGAAAGTGGATGCGGTGGTGAGTGTCGCAGATGCCATTCCTTACGAGCAATTGATTAAGGCAATGGACAACTGTCTTTCCTCAGGATTTACAGCAATCGCCGTAGCCACAGGAGGACCTAACTAATGGCAATTTTTAGACCTGGTGAACGTCATCGCTATCACAATATTCTGAGTAAGCGCAAAGGTAAGCGTGACGTTACAGCGTTGCTGTCTTTGACTGCAATGGTTGATATGTTCACGGTATTGGTTATTTTCTTGTTACAAAACTATAATGCGACTGGGGAAATCATTTACATTCCCAAAGAAGTTGTCTTACCAAAAGCGACAAGTGTGCGGGAGTTAAAACCATCACATGTCGTGACTATTTCTAACAAAGAAATTCTTTTGGATAAAGTTGTGGTAGCTACTTTTGATGATGTTGTAGCAGCGGAAGACTGGAATATTCCAAAACTAAAAGATCAATTACAGGATGCGCTGATTAAGTCAAAAGCGGAGCAAGAAAGCAAATTGCAGAATAAAATCCGCGATGTTGTTGAATCGACGCGAGGCCAAGCTGATGAAGATCTCAATGCTTGGAGTAAGGTCACGATTCAGGCGGACAAAGGTGTTGACTTTTTAACAATTAAAAAGGTTTTGTTCACAGCAACAGAAGCAGGTGCCGGAGAAATCAATTTCGCAGTGACTAAACTGCCGCAGGATTCGACTTCTAACTAAAGTTCCGATATTCTGCTCAGTTTTAATCATATGGCAAAATTTAAAAATTTTATTTTTATTGCTCTTCTCGTAGTCTTGTTTGTCGAGATCCTGATTGTATTTCCGTCAAAGCTCGAGCATGAAAATGAAGCAGAAGTTCGCTCTCGGGTAGAAGCTCAGGAGCGAGAAAATAAGCTCAAAGCTGCAAAAATTGAACGAGGCGAAAAGATTGAAGAGCCCTCCAATCTGGCTGCACAGAAGATGCAAGGCGTGCATCTTGTGGAGAGCCAGCAGGGGCGTCGTGATTGGGAACTCTTTGCTGAAGCTGCAGAGGGTGATCAAGGAGCCGGTACCTGGCGGCTAAAAGATGTAAAAGTTCTGTTCTATAAAAATGAAAAAGTTGAATTTACGGTGACTGGAAAAACCGGAACGATTGACTCTAAGTCAAAAGATCTGAGCGTTATTGGCGATGTTGAGACCCGATCTGAAAATGGGTATTCTTTCCGAACACCTTCTATTTTTTACTCCTCAAAAACGCGTCTCATTGAGAGCCCTGAGGAAGTTCTTATGCAAGGTCCCAAAGACTCTGTCGGAGGAGGACTTGAACTGAAGGGACGACGCATGAAGGTCTTGGTTGAGCAATCTAAGATGTTCATTCAGGAAAATATAAAAGCGCAAAAAGACGAAAAAAGTGGCAAGATATTTCAAATTTCGGCGGATGGTGCTGAATTTAATGGCCGCAATCACGAGGCGATCTTTAAAGGCGCGGTTCGGGTGTCTTACGATAGCATGAATTTAGAGGGCCCAGAGGCGTCTTTTATTTATAAAGCCGGAACCGAGCTTTTAAGTTCTATCGCTGTTCGTGGTGGTGTGCGAGTGAGTGACAAGGAAAAGTATGCAACCTCAGACACTGTGGACCTAGACCTTTTGGCGAATAAATATACATTTAAAGGACGTCCCAAGGTTATTCAGGAGAATGATGAGTTGATAGGTGATGAAATCATCTTTCTTGATGGCGGAAAAAAGGTTAAAGTAGAAAAAGTACGCGCAAAGGTGGAGAATAAGAACGAATGAGCATGCTCACCATCAAAGAAATTTCAAAATCTTTCAAAAAACGTAAAGTCGTTGATGGGGCCTCTTTTTCCGTCGAGTCTGGGCAAGTCGTGGGCTTATTGGGACCCAATGGTGCCGGAAAAACCACTTCTTTCTATATGGTCGTGGGCTTGGTTCAACCGGACGCAGGGACCATTCAAATTGATGAAACTGACATCTCACGAGAGCCCATGTACAGACGAGCTCGAGTGGGCTTGAGTTATTTGGCTCAGGAACCCAGCATTTTTAGAAAACTGACTGTCGCCGAAAATATTATTGTTGCTCTAGAAGCGCATGGCTATTCAGGGGCTCAAAGATCCGAGAAGCTTGAACAGTTGATTGGTGACTTCCATGTGGGCCATATTCGCGATAGTTACGGATACGCCTTGTCGGGAGGAGAGCGTCGTCGGGTGGAGATAGCCCGAGCCCTTGCCGGTTCTCCTAAGTTTTTGCTCTTGGATGAGCCTTTTGCTGGTATTGATCCCATTGCGGTCGCTGATATTCAAAATATTATCCGCGATCTTAAGGCCAAAGGTATAGGAGTGCTAATCACAGATCACAACGTGCGTGAGACTTTGGGTATTTGTGATTACGCTTATATACTGAAGGATGGAAAGATTCAGGTCAGCGGAAGCTCTGATGAAATCGCCAATTCTGAGCTCGCCCGTAAGTTTTATCTGGGAGAGAATTTTAAGTTGTAGTCTCTGTCGTGCATGCATGCAGAGGGTTAATGAAAGGACATTTTGATGGCACTTCGACAGACGATGAACCTGAGCCAGTCTCTGGTAATCACTCCGCAGTTGCAACAAGCTATCAAGCTTTTGCAGATGTCTCGTATGGAGTTGGAATCGGCTGTCCGCTCTGAGCTGGAAGAGAATCCAATTCTTGAAGAGTCTGAAACTTTAAAAGAAGAAGATCTACAGAGAACTAAAGAAGCGGCAAACGAGATTGAGCACGCCGAAGCGCCAGATCAACAAAATATCCAAGATCCACAAAAACAAGATGAGTTTGAGTGGGAATCCTACATTGAAGCCAATCAAAAACCACCTCAGTCGGGAATGTCTGGTTCTGAAGAGATTATGAACTATGAGAACGTCATGACGGCGTCTCAGACCTTGCATGATCATTTGTATTGGCAAGTAAAAATGAACGGTTTTTCAGAAGAAGAAGAGTTGGCGGCAGATGCTCTTATTGGGGCTATCGATGACGATGGTTATATCAAAGTCCCATTGGCTCAATTGGCTGAAGAAGAGAAAATGGACCTGAACCTTTTGGAAGACACCCTTACCTTGATTCATGAATTTGATCCGCCGGGTGTCGGGGCGCGGGACTTGAAAGAGTGTCTGTTAATTCAAGCTAAACATTTGGAAGAAGACACTCATGATCTTGTCAGTTTGATTAATAATCATCTTAAAGATCTAGAGAAGAAGAACTACGAAGCGATTGCAAAAGCTCTAAATCGTGATGTGGGTGACGTTATTGAGATGTGTAAAATCATCTATGCGATGGACCCCAAGCCAGGTCGAGCTTACGTAGCAAGTGACACTCACTATGTGACCCCAGATGTTTATGTTTATAAGGTCGGGGATGATTACGTTGTTTCTTTAAATGAAGATGGTTTACCAAGACTGAAGATTTCTAACTTCTACAAAAATATGTTGAAGGGTGGAAAATCGACAGGTGATAAAACTCAGGATTATATCCAAGAGAAACTGCGTTCTGCAGTTTGGTTGATTAAGTCGATTCATCAAAGACAGCGCACTATCTATAAAGTGACTGAGTCCATCGTAAAACATCAAAGAGATTTCTTTGAAAAAGGCTCTGAGCATTTAAAACCAATGGTTCTGCGTGATATTGCCAATGATATTGGTATGCATGAATCCACGGTCAGCCGTGTGACGACGTCAAAGTATGTTCACACTCCGCAGGGCATCTATGAATTGAAGTACTTTTTCAATTCAGCGATCACATCTTCGGATGGGGATTCTTTGGCCAGCGAGTCTGTGAAGATAAAAATTAGAGATCTTGTTGGCAAAGAAGATCCTAAAAATCCTCTTTCGGATCAAAAGATTGTGGATTTGTTGAAAGTGGATGGTATTCAGATTGCTCGTCGTACGGTTGCTAAGTACCGCGATGTCTTAAAAATATTACCATCTTCCCAAAGAAAAAAATTCTTCTAAAAGGTCGGTGAAAAAGGCCCATCTGCTGCGTTGTCGGGCCTTATCTTTCACTCCGACGTGCCTGGGGCACGCCTGCGTTGCAGCTAAGGCCCTCCGCCTTGCATTTGGGTCTTTTTGACCGACCTTTCGTCTTTTCGTTGTTTTCACTAGGTTGTGTTTATGGTCGTCTGTTTTGATGGCGTTAGTTCAACCTTTTTTAATCATCATGCATTCATGTTATTGAAAGACTCAGTACTGGAATTCAGGGGAGCCGGGTGCGAACTGGCTTTACTCGTGGGGGAGATTCAAGTAAGACTGAGTCCGCTTGTTGGTAAGGAGTCTTTTGTGTTTCAAAAAGATGAAGTGAGTTTAGTTATGGCTCTTCCTGGAGAGTCTCAGGGCCTTTTTGAGGCGGAAAAAATTCCTGTTTTTTACACTGGGATCGGTAAAGTCAATGCTGCTTTGACTGCGATGGATGTTATTCATAAGACTCAATGCAAAGTGATGATAAATCTGGGCACAGCTGGAAGTTCCAAATTCAATACTCATGATCTGATTGAGGTCTCTTCTTTTGTTCAGCGGGATATGGATATTTCTCCGCTTGGGTTTAAGGTCGGGGAAACACCCTTTGATCCACTACCAGGAGCGATTGATTTGATTCCCTATTTCTCCGAGTTGGCTAAAGGGGTTTGCGGTACTGGCGATACTTTTGAAACTGGTGTGACTAAGATTCCCTGTGACCTGGTTGATATGGAAGGCTACGCCTTGGCGAAAGTCTGTCGTAAAATGGGCGTGCAATTGATATCGTTGAAATACATCACTGATGGGGCCGATCATAATGCTCATAATGATTGGGAAGCAAATCTGCTTCACGGAGCGAAGCGACTGATCGAGTTTTATCGCAAAATGGTCGTTCTTTAGAAAATCTATTTTGATTTAAATTGAAACATAAAATTTCTTCTTCTGGGATGGAGCTCGTTTTTAAGCGAGCTCATGCTTATTTCTTATGGTCCCTATAAAAAAATCATTTAAAAGTTGAGCAAAATTCTAGTTTTTTTCGCAGAAAAAATTAACCCGAAAGAAAAAATCGTGGGTCTCAAATTAAGGCTTATCTTTAGTCTAGGTCGGCCGATAAGAGAGTTAAGCAGCGTTAGCTGAAACACGAGGCCTTGAAAGGGGCTAGTAAAAAGGAGAAGAAATGAAACTCAACTATACCTTTAAGCACATCGACACTTCTGAATCTCTTGTAAATTACACTGACGAGCTGATGACCGAGGTCAGTCGATTTTTGCTTAAAGAGGGGACCGGCAACGTGTATTTCTCAAAACATAAAGGTGAGTTCTGTGTTGAAATTTCAATTAACACCCGGGAAAAGTATTTTAGAGCTTCGGCGTCCGGTTTAGATGTTTATGCCGTGGTGGATGCGGTATCCGAAAAGCTCCAAAAGCAGTTTTTACGAGTTAGTAAGCAGGTTAAAAACCATAAAAAACCAGAGCTTTCAAAAGAGGGGCGTCTGGAGACAGTTATACGCTGGCAAAAGGCGGCCTAGGCTAGTTAGCGGTTCCATTATTTACTTCATTTAAAACGAAAAGGGTGGCTGAGGAGAGGTCACCCTTTTGCTTTTTGTTTAAACACATGTTCTTGACCCCTGGGGCCTCGATTTGGTAGGTTCACCGCTCGCTAAATGCGAAGGGCATTTAGGATGGCATAGGGTACAATGTTGAAAGCCTTATTCCGAGCTCATTAACACCTTTCCTAATGAGGAACTTAAAGCAGTGAAAAACTATCTTTTTACGAGTGAATCTGTATCTGAAGGCCATCCCGATAAAATGGCGGATCAAATTTCTGATGGTATCTTGGATGCTATTTTGGCCCAAGACCCTAAGGGCCGCGTTGCCTGTGAGACTCTGCTAACGACAGGTCTAGTAGTTGTTGCTGGTGAAATCACAACGTCAGCAAAAGTGAACTTTTCTGAAGTTGCGCGTGATGTAGTAAAACGCATTGGATACGATCACTCGGATAAAGGTTTTGATTATAAAACTTGTGCAGTCATGGTGGCTTTGGGGCAGCAGTCTCCTGACATCGCAGTCGGTGTAAAAGAGACTCTTTCTGAAAATCAAGGTGCTGGAGATCAGGGCTTGATGTTCGGTTATGCTGTGAATGAAACGCCTGAGCACATGCCTTTGAGCATTGCAATGTCACATAAACTTGTGAAGGACCTAGCAGCTTTGCGTAAAGCTAACAAAGTGGATTGGTTGCGTCCAGATGCCAAATCTCAGGTCACAGTTCAGTATGAAAACGGAGTGGCGAAGCGTATTGACGCAGTTGTTATTTCAACTCAGCACGCAGACAGCGTTTCAAATGCCACTATTCAGGAGTTCATCACTGAGGAATTGATTAAAAAATCGATTCCAGCACAATGGTTGGATGCAAAAACTAAATTCTTCATCAACCCAACAGGTCGCTTCGTAACGGGTGGTCCAATGGGTGATGCTGGTCTTACTGGCCGTAAAATCATCGTGGATACTTACGGTGGTCACGGTGCTCATGGTGGCGGAGCTTTCTCTGGTAAAGATCCTTCTAAAGTGGATCGTTCTGCTGCTTATGCGTCGCGCCATATCGCTAAGAATATCGTGGGTGCTGGTTTGGCAGAGCGTTGCCTTGTTCAAGTTGCCTATGCGATTGGTGTTGCTGAGCCTGTAAGCATCACTGTGAATGACTATGGAACAAGCAAAGTTGGACCAGAAGTTCTAGAAAAAGCAGTTCGCAAAGTATTTGATTTGCGTCCAGCGATTATCACAAAAGAGCTAGATCTTTTGAGACCTATCTACAGCCCAACAGCAGCTTACGGCCACTTCGGTCGTAATGAAGAGACCTTCTCTTGGGAAAAGCTGAACAAAGTGGAACAACTTAAAGAAGCTGTTAAATTTCTGTCTTAACAAAAGAGAGATACATTAATCATTGCGCCGAGTTGTTTGTAGCAACTCGGCGCTTCTTATTTGTATACTGCGGCCTGCGAAGACGCTATAACGCCCAGACCCTAGCCTTAAAAAAAGAGAATTATGGATCCAAAATATATACGCAACTTCTCAATCATTGCTCATATCGATCACGGTAAATCCACCTTGGCGGATGGATTGCTAGCTGCGACCGGCTCTTTGTCTGACCGTGAAAAAAAGGATCAGTTTTTGGATAATATGGAGCTGGAGCGTGAGCGTGGTATCACGATCAAAGCTCAGACTGTTTGTTTGGATTTCAAATCTAAAGACGGTAACATGTATCAAATCAACCTCATCGATACTCCGGGGCACGTGGATTTTTCCTACGAAGTTTCTCGGTCTTTGGCTGCTTGTGAAGGAGCCATTCTTGTTGTCGATGCAGCTCAAGGTGTCGAAGCGCAAACTTTGGCCAACGTTTATCTTGCGATGGAAAACAATCTCGAGATCATTCCAGTTTTAAATAAAATCGATCTTCCATCTGCAGATCCAGATGGTGTTGCAAAACAAATTGAAGACACTGTCGGTCTTGATTGCACTGGAATTATTCATGCCTCTGCAAAAGAAAAGATTGGTATTACCGACATCCTAGAAGCCATCGTAGAAAAAGTTCCACCGCCAAAAGCGGATCGTTCTCTAACTCCACGAGCCCTCATTTTTGACTCTTGGTTTGATGCTTATCAAGGCGTGGTTGTTTTGGTGCGAGTTATGGATGGGGTTATCAAAAAAGGTGATCGCATCAAGTTCATGGCGACAGATCGTGATTACGAAGTTCTGCGCATGGGTAAGTACAAGCCATTCCCTGCAATGCAAGATACATTGGAAGCTGGCGAAGTGGGTTTCATCATTTGCGGAATCAAAGACATTCGTGATGTGAAGGTTGGTGATACCGTTACATCTACAAAAAATCCAGCAACTCAGCCTTTGCCTGGTTTCCAAAGAATTAAACCGATGGTATTTGCCGGAATTTTCCCGGTTGTAGCCTCCGAATACGAAACTTTGAAGGATGCTCTGGATAAGTTGTGTCTTAACGACTCGTCTTTGACGTTTGAAGTGGAAAAATCAGCGGCGTTAGGATTTGGCTATCGTTGTGGCTTCTTGGGTCTGCTACATATGGAGATTGTTCAAGAGCGTCTTGAGCGAGAGTTCAATCTTGATTTGATCACGACAGCTCCGACGGTTGTGTATCGTATTACAAAGACAGACGGCACTGAGATCATGTTGGAAAATCCATCTGGTATGCCAGTGGAGACTCAAATTGCAAAGTTTGAGGAGCCCTACGTTAAAGTGACCCTGCACACTCCAACTGACTACATCGGTGGGATTTTAAAGCTTTGTGAAGATAAGCGTGGAATACAATTGAAAATGGAGTACGTAACCGACAAAAAAGTCATCATCGAGTACAAGTTGCCGATGAATGAAATGGTTATGGATTTCTATGATCGCTTGAAGTCTATCTCAAAAGGCTATGCGTCTTTAGAGTATGAATTCATGGGATTTGAAGAGTCGGACCTTGTTAAGTTGGACATCATGATCAATGGTGAGCCCATCGACGCTCTTTCTTTGATTGTTCATAAGTCGAAAGCACAGACTCGCGGACGCGCGTTGACAGAGAAAATGAAAGAACTCATCCCTCGTCAGCAATACCAAGTCGCAATTCAAGCTGCTATCGGAGCAAAAATTATTGCCCGCGAAACTTTGGGAGCGATTAGAAAAGACGTGACCGCTAAGTGTTATGGTGGTGATATTTCTCGTAAGCGTAAACTTTTGGAGCGTCAAAAAGAAGGTAAGAAGCGCATGAAGCAGATCGGAACTGTGGATGTGCCTCAAGAAGCCTTCTTGGCAATTTTAAAAGTGGAAGACTAAAAAGAGAAAGGTCCCACCTTTCTCGCCGATTTCACTCAAGGAGAAGCAGCAATGACAGACAACAAGAATAGCTGGAACTGGAGAACAAAGTATTTTTGGGCAGAAGGTTGGGGTTCCCTCTTTCTAGCTGTTTTCATTGCTTTGTTCATTCGTTGGGGTTTTATTGAGGCCTACGTTATTCCTTCCGGGTCTATGCTGCCTTCTTTATTGATTCATGATCATATTTTTGTGAATAAGCTGACCTACGGGTTGCGTGTTCCATTCAGTGAAAAATGGTTGGTCAAATTCAGCGAACCGAAGCGTGGTGAAGTGATTGTGTTCAAATATCCAAAAGATATGAGCACTTTTTTCATCAAGCGTATCGTTGCGGACTCTGGGGATAAAGTTTACTACGAAAACGGAACGCTTTACATCAATGATAAGCCCGTCGAAAAGAAGGTGCCAACAGATATGGCGGACTTCGAGTGGCTGCGTGATGCCGATTTCCAGCGTGATGGGAATACAAATGACAGCAAAGGGAATTACGTAGAGTTTACGGAAGACTTACCAGGTGGAAAAACTCACGCCATCTTACTACGCAAAGGCGATATCTACGAAACTTTTGGTCCTGTGACCGTGCCCGAAGGACATTTATTTGTTATGGGCGACAATCGTATGAACTCATCAGATGGCCGTGTATGGGGCTTTTTACCTAAGCAGAATATTCTGGGCCGAGCTATGTTTGTATGGTTGAGCTGTGAAGAGACGATTCCTGCTTTACCATTCCTGTGCAATCCGCTGACCTTGCGTTGGGGCAGATTCTTCCATCCAGTAAATTAATGAGCGAAATGCCAAACTCAAAAAACTTAAAAGGAACTTGGAATCAGGCGATTCTAACGTTCCTTTTTCCAATTTTGCTTGTATTGGGAATTCGTTGGGCCTTTCTAGAGCCTTTTGTCATCCCTTCTGGAAGTATGATTCCATCACTTTTGATTCATGATCATATCTTAGTAAAAAAATTTGCCTATGGTTTGCGATTTCCATTTTTAAATCATTGGCTGATACAGTGGGCTCAGCCTGAGCGAGGTCAGATCGTTGTCTTCAAATACCCCGAGAATCCAGGAGTGTTCTATATTAAAAGACTGATCGGTTTGCCTGGAGATACTGTTGAGGTTCAAAGCGGCAGAGTGACAGTCAACGGAGAAAAACTACCACTTGTAGCCCTGTCTTCAGAAGGAAGAGCCGGTGGCGTTAGTTATTTTCACGAGAAAAATGGGGGCAAAATTTACCCTGTTCGTTTTTTGTCGGAAGAGGGCTCAGGTGAAAAGCAAACCTTCAAGGTTCCCGCAGACCAATATTTCTTTATGGGTGATAACAGAGATCAATCCAGTGACTCTCGTTTCTGGGGTTTTGTGAAGAGTGAGTTTATAGTTGGTGAAGCTTGGTTTGTCTGGCTGTCTTGTGATAACACACTCCCATCGATGTCGTTAGTTTGTGATCCTTCGCAAATTCGATTTGATCGATTTCTTCATTTCTTAGACGAGCCTTAATAGACTTTTTTAGTGAATAGCACTTTTCTTTATTGTTTTGGAAAAGGTGCGGACAAGAATTGTCTTTCCTTCTCTTTGCTTTATATCCTACTATTTTAATATGAACCGTTGGAGAGAGTATTTAACAACATTAGTTCTTGCTTTGGTGTGCGCATTAGTTGTCCGCAACTATGTGTTGACGGCGTACAAAGTGCCCACGGGTTCGATGCAGCCAGCTCTGAAACCTGGTGATTTTATTTTTTGCTCAAGAACAAGCTATGGCTTTTCATTTCCTTTTACTGATGTAAAGTTGATGTCCTCTCAGCCCGCTCGTGGTGATTTGCTGGTTTTTAGTTATTTGAACCAACCGCAAGTGACCTACGTCAAGCGAGTCATTGGCCTGCCTGGTGATAAAGTTCAAATAAAAGAAGGGCGTCTGATTATTAATGACGAACCCGTTCATTATAAGCGCCTGTTTGGAATGGATGCGGACAATCCAAATCCAGACATGTTTGATATTTATGAAGAAGCAGTCGCTGAACAAAAATGGAATGTCATTTTTCAAAAAAATGCAGCTGGGAAGAATTTCGGTCCTCTGGTTGTGCCTCCAGGAGAAGTCTTTCTGTTAGGCGATAATCGCGATACAAGTGACGACTCGCGCTACTGGGGCACGGTCCCGGTGAATCAAATCATCGGACGGGTTGTTTTTATTTGGTTTTCCTTGGATAAACAGCAGAAATGGGGTGGAAATCGCTACCCTTCAGTGCGTTGGGAAAGAGTTTTTTCTCGCGTCGATTGACAACCTTTTGAGCGGCTTTTAATCTTTGGTTCTAGATGACATTTAGAACTAACCAATCCCTTCTTGATCTTCAGTCTCTAGACATAACACAAGTTTCCTCACTATTTTCTTTGGCAGATCATTTCTCTGTCAAAAAAGAAAGATTGGAAAGCCAGCTGGGCTTCGGAAAAACCGGAGCCCTTTTGTTTTTTGAGCCCAGCACGAGGACCCGTCTCAGTTTTGAATCAGCCTGTATTCGTTCTGGCATCTACCCCTTGTTGTTAGAGGGAAAAGCTGGCAGCAGCTTAGAAAAAGGTGAAACCTTAGAGGATACAATCCTGAATGTAAATGCCATGAATCCTGCCTTTTTGGTTGTCAGGTGTGGCGATGAACTGAATTTAAAGGAGCTTGCCGAAAAAATTCAGACTCCTATTTTGAATGCGGGCTGGGGGCGAAAGGGACATCCCACCCAGGCGTTGCTCGACGCCTACACTATCTACAGAAAATTGGGGACCTGTCAGGGGCAACGATTGCTCATTGTCGGAGATGTAAAACACAGTCGTGTGGCGGCTTCCCACTTTGAATTAGCGAAAATCTTGGGTTACGAAATTGCTCTCTGTGGTCCAACAAGTTTTCTGCCAGCGCAAACTGAATTCAAAGTATTTGATGATATCGAAGAGGCCTTTTCCTGGGCTCACGTTGCGATGGCTTTGCGAGTGCAGCTGGAAAGACATGCGGAAAAATATACTCTCCACGAATATCGTGAAAAATTTGGTTTTACTGCTAAAAATCTGCGGGCTTTGTCAGACCAGGCTTTGATTCTTCATCCTGGGCCCATCAATCATGGTGTTGAAATGGATTCAGAAGTTTTGCAGGATCCTCGTTGCCAGGTTTTAAAACAGGTTTCTAACGGAGTGCTGATTCGGCAAAGCCTTATTCACACAATTCTTACGGGAGAAAAATAATGCCAGGATATCTTGTACTAGAAAGTGGAGAGATCTTCGAAGGATTGTGGGGCGGTGGGGAAGAACGCGCCGGTGAAGTGGTTTTCAACACTTCACACACAGGGTATGAGGAGATTGCAACGGATCCCTCTTATTTCTCTCAGATTGTCGTGATGACAGCGCCAATGCAGGGAAATTACGGTATTGACCCTCAAGTTTGGGAGTCTCGTCGTCTTTGGATCGACGGATTTGTGTGTCTTGAGATTCAAGACACTGTTAGAGAGCACTCTTGGAAGCAGCTTTTGCAGGAAAATCGTGTCCCATTATTAACAGAAATAGACACGCGTCGTTTGGTTTTGCGTTTGCGCAAAGGCACAGTGTGGGGAGCGGTTCTTCAAGCGGACTCGCCAGAGCAAGCTCGTAAGAAATCTCTCGATTTGATTGCGTCTAAAAAGAAGATCGAAAAAGATTGGGTTCATATCGCTTCTCGGGGCGAGCCAGAAGTGCGAAGGGGCACGAATCTCGTAGGTCCACGTGTGGCCGTTTTGGATTTTGGCGCAAAAGAGAATATTTTGCGGGAACTTGAGATGCGTTGCTCAGAAATAAAGATTTTCAATAGCAGATCTCCAGCTAAAGATGTTCTAGCTTACAATCCAGATGGCATTATGCTGACAAATGGACCGGGGGATCCGGCCGATGTTCAAGTTGCTTCAAATACGGTGCGTGAACTGATTGGTCAAAAGCCAATATTTGGGATTTGCATGGGTCATCAGATCTTGGGTTTGGCTCTTGGGGCTAAAACCTACAAGCTTTCATTTGGGCATCGTGGTAGTAATCACCCCATTCGCGACACTCTGCTCAATAAAGTTTATATGAGCAGTCAAAACCACGGGTACGCCGTGGATGCAGCCAGTTTGCCAGAAGACGCCAAAGTGACGCATATCAATCTAAATGATGGCACTGTGGCAGGTTTTTATAGTGAAAAGCGCCAGTATTTGGGAATACAATATCATCCGGAAAGCTGCCCTGGCCCACATGAGGCACAAGGCTTATTTAGTTACTTTATTGAGCGGATGATATGAACGACTTTGAAAAGCTGATTGAAAAAATATTAAATCATTTTGTTGGCGAAAACATGAAAGACGAGTTGGCGATGGCCAAAGCAGAGTTTTTCGCAAATTCAGGCACCCTGGATGAGAACTCAGAGCATTTCGAATCAAGAATGGCTCAGTTTTATGATTGGTATTTTTTCACTCGTGAATTAAGAGGCTTTGGGCAGACGCCATTGGACGCTTGCCAAATGGTTCGCGAGTTGCGTTTCACAGATGAAGAAGTGAAAGCTATCGAAGTTTTAAGACAGCATCGTCATTCTCTTTTCGAGTTCATCAAGATAAAAAATGGCGATGTTTACATTAAAGACCTTTTGTCGAATAAAAAGCTTATCGTTAAAGAATCGTCTTATGTTTTTGGTTTTGATTCAGATGAAATATTTGAAGCCCGCTTGATTCCCGTCGGAGAATCTTTTGTTTTTACTCGCGGTTTTTGTTTCCATCCGGAAAGTGCCAAGAAATTTATTTTGAGTGAAGTGAAGCGCCATCGTAAAGATCCAGATTTGGATCCTGATGTTCTGATGCTTCGATTGATAAAAATGCGCTACAAATTTGAACAGTACAAACATGTTAGGCCCGAAATGATCTACACGAATGAGGGCAAATTGGGCATCTAAACAAAGGGGGAAAGAGTGCCGAGAACGTCCAGTATACGAAGAGTTTTGATAATTGGCTCTGGACCTATCGTTATTGGACAAGCTTGTGAGTTTGATTACTCCGGCACTCAAGCCTGCAAGGCCCTGATGCAAGAAGGGCTTGAAGTTATTCTCGTCAACTCAAATCCCGCCACCATTATGACTGATCCCGAGGTGGCAACACGGGTTTATGTTGAGCCTCTCAAAGTTGAATACCTAGAAAAAATTATTGAGAAAGAAAAGCCGGATGCTGTGATCCCAACTCTTGGCGGACAGACAGCTCTCAACTTAGCCTTGGACCTCCACAGTAAAGGCATCTTACAAAAGCACAAAGTTCAACTTCTCGGCGCCACTCCATCTGTCATCAAGGCCGGCGAAGACCGCGAAATATTCCGTGGAATTTTAGATAAAATCGGTGCGGGTTATCCTAAAAGTCATTTGGTACGAACTTTTGAGCATGGACTTCAAGTCGCGGAAGATTTAGGCTATCCAATGATTTTGCGACCCAATTACACTTTGGGCGGAGGCGGTGGTGGCATTGCTTATTCTCCCGAAGAATATAAGAAGATGCTGGTAGGCGCTCTTCATGAAAGCCCTACTTCAGAAGTTTTGGTTGAAGAAAGTATTCTCGGTTGGAAAGAGTACGAGCTGGAAGTGATGCGCGATCACAAAGGAACTTTTGTGGTCGTTTGTAGCATCGAAAACTTAGATCCTTGTGGAGTTCATACTGGCGACAGTATTACGGTCGCTCCACAGCAAACTTTGAGTGATCGCGAATATCAAGCGATGCGAGATGAAGCTTGTAAAATTATTAATGAAGTCGGCATTCAAACAGGCGGGGCCAATATTCAGTTCGCCGTTCACCCCAAAACGGGAGAACGTGTTGTCATCGAGATGAATCCTCGAGTCAGTCGTTCTTCGGCTCTAGCGAGTAAAGCAACAGGTTTTCCTATCGCAAAAATTGCCGCTTTGCTTGCCATCGGATACACTCTGGATGAACTTCAGAATGACATCACAAAGGTCACGCCGTCTTGTTACGAGCCCGCTCTTGACTATGTCGTGACCAAAATTCCTCGATTTGCCTTTGAAAAGTTTCCGGGCTCTCGTGATTCACTAACAACACAAATGAAAAGTGTTGGGGAAGTCATGGGCATTGGCCGAACCTTGCAAGAGTCGATGATGAAAGCTCTGGCAAGTCTTGAAAAAGACGCTGAGGCCATCCCCGCTGTCGAGTTGGAGATCGGCAAGGTTTCTTATCCTAATAGTCAGCGGATTTATCATTTATTCCAGGCTTTTCGTGATGGAAAAACGATTGAGGACATCGAAGAACTAACGGGCATCAATCCGTTTTTCCTTGAGCAAATCAATGGATTAGTCCAATTCGAAAAAAGATTTAGCACAGAATTTAGCCAGAATAATATCGATCTTTTAAGGGCCGCTAAACGCAAGGGATTTACCGATGCAAGGCTTGCACGACTTGTAAATAAAAATGAAATCGAGATACGTCAGTTGCGCGAAAAGTTGAGTTTGTTTCCAAAGTATCAACAAGTCGATACTTGTGCTGGAGAATTTGAGTCCTCGACACCTTATTTTTATTCATCTTATTGGTTCACAGAATCAGCAGAGGTGAGGGTTCCAGAGGCTATTTTGATTATTGGTAGTGGTCCCAATCGAATCGGTCAAGGCATTGAGTTTGATTACAGTTGTGTACGAGGTGTAAAGAGTTTGCGTCGAAGTGGTCAGAAAGTCATTATGGTCAATTCGAACCCAGAGACCGTCTCCACAGACTATGACACCTCCGACGTTCTATTTTTTGAACCTTTAACAGCAGAGAGCTTGATCGAAGTCATGCGCTTCATGCAGCCTCAGGGATTTGTGGCTCAACTAGGGGGGCAGACTCCGATCGGTGTGGCCCCAGAGTTGGTTCGTGCTGGTTACAGACTTTTGGGTTCTTCCCTTGAAGCTATCGACTTGGCGGAAGATCGCGGTCTCTTTTCAAAGATTTGTCGCGAGCTCGGTTTGATTATCCCTCAATCTGCAATGGCGGGGGGGCTTATTGAGGCTCTACAGCAAGAAGCGGTTGTAGGATACCCGATGATTTGTCGCCCAAGCTATGTCTTGGGTGGTCGTCGTATGGAAGTGATAGAAAATCATGACGAACTTGTTTCTTACTTTCAAAGACACGCAGATTTCATTTCCCCAGATCGTCCTTGTTTGATGGATCAATTTTTGGCGGGAGCTCTTGAAGTCGATGTCGACCTTGTGCGCGGCGTGGATTGGACTTTGATCGGCGGTGTTGTTGAGCACATCGAAGCGGCAGGAGTTCACTCTGGTGATTCGATGGGCGTTTTGCCTCCACAAAGACTTAAAATTGAAACCTGCAATAAGATTGAGGAAATGAGTCGTCAATTAGCGAATCGCCTTGATGTCATTGGACACTTAAATCTTCAATTGGCGATCAAAAACGATGTTGTCTACATTCTTGAAGCCAACCCGCGAAGTTCTCGTTCAGTTCCATTCATCGCGAAGGCGACAGGCATTCCTTTGGTCGACCTAGGCATTTCTGCAATGCTGGGAAAACGCAAAGTCGAATTGAATCTTGAAAAAATGAATTGGCGATCAGGAGATTTCGTTTCCGTCAAAGGTGTTGTATTTCCATTTAAAAAGTTTGCCGAATCAGATTCAATCTTAGGGCCTGAAATGAAATCAACAGGTGAAAGTATGGGGCGGGGGCGAACTTATTCCGAAGCTCTTTCAAAAGCTTTCATTTCAAGTAACATAAAACTTCCCAAATACGGCCAGGTGTTCTTTTCACTACGTGATAAAGACAAAGAGATGATGTTGGGTTTTGCCCGTGAACTACAGATGATGGGTTATGGCGTTTCAGCAACGACTGGAACGGCAGCATTTTTTAATGCCAACGGTGTGAACTGCCTTTCGCTAAGAAAGGTGGATGAGGGGCGACCTCATTGTGTGGATAAAATTCGCTCTGGTGAAGTGGCTTTTGTGATTAACACAACGTCGGGTCGACGTGCGATCGAAGCAAGTTTTGATATTCGGCGCGCTTGCACAGACTATAATATCCCTTGTATTACAGAAAGTGATGCTGCTGAGGCCTTTGTTCTTGCTTTAAAGGACAATAAAAATGAATCATTATCAGTGGAGCCTTTAGGAGCGATGGGGGAGTTTTGAGTAAATTCATCTTGGTAATTTTTTGGTCGTTTTTTGCGTTGGCCACTCATGCAGCGGATGTTTCTAAGGTGGAGGAGACTCCTTCCAGCATCACGATAGGGTTGATTCCAAGCGGAAACCCCGAAAAGATTCGAGAGCAAGGTCTTGTCTTGGCCAAGGAGTTGCAAGATCGACTCAATTTACCGGTGAATATCTATATTTCTAAAGATTACGTGGGTCTGATCGAGGCTATGAAGACCAAGAAGATCGATTTTGGCTTTTTCTCTTCTTTGACTTACGTTTTTGCCGAAGAACAGGCGCAAGCTAAGGTGCTTTTGAAAGTGGTATGGAATGAGCCTTATTACTATTCTGCCATCGTCACCACAAAAGGCTCTGGTATAAAAAATTTGAAGGATCTTAAAAAGCGCCGCATTGCCTTTGTGGATGAGAAATCTTCCTCTGGCTATCTTTATCCTCAAGTGGCCCTTCGTAAAGCGGGTCTTTCTGATAAAGACTTTAAGCAGGTCTTATTTTCCGGAAATCATCAAGGTTCTATTCAGCAATTGGATCTGGGCAAAGTCGATGCTGTCGCTGTTTTCAGTGATGATGATAAGGGACAGGTTGGAGCTTGGACTCAATTCGGTACAAAGAAAAATCAGTATCGAGTGATTTGGAAAAGTGCTCCTATTCCTAATGATCCGTTTTGTGTTCGGCAAGATTTTTATGATATGTATCCGAAGACCACTCATACCTTGATGTTTTCTTTGATCGATATCATCAGTGAGGCGAAACAAAAAGGGACCTATTCCGAGTTTTTAGGTTCACGAGACTTGATGCCGGCCACTTCTAAACAGTATGATCCTGTCAGGGAGATGGTCAAAGCTCTGAATATCGAGTTGAAGCCTTAAGTTAAATGTCAGTCCTTGAAATTTCCAAGCTCAATAAAACATTTAAAGGCGGTCTATTCGAAAAAGATCGCCAAGTGCTTTCAGATGTGACCTTTGCTTTACCTGAGGGGCAAACTTCCGGGTTTGTTGGCAGCAATGGAGCTGGAAAAACGACGACAATCAAATGCATCTTCGACTTCATTCGTCCTGATAGTGGTCAAATTCTATTTTTTGGTAAACCCTTATCACCTGCTGCAAAAACTCGAATTGGTTACCTGCCAGAGAGGCCTTATCTCTATGAGTTTCTGACGGGGATGGAGTTTCTACGCCTTCATTGGAGTCTTTGCTATGGTTCGACCTTGGGTGATTTCTACAATCGCGCTCAAGAAGCCCTAAAAAAAGTGGATCTTTTGGCAGCAAAAGACAGAAGGCTGCGAACATATTCCAAGGGAATGTTACAAAGAGTGGGAATTGCCCAGGCAATTTTGACTCGACCTGATTTATTGATTTTAGATGAGCCCATGTCTGGCTTAGATCCTGATGGGCGGGCCATGGTTAAAGATATTCTAAAAGAAGAACAAAGGCGAGGTGTCAGCTTGTTCTTTAGTAGCCATTTGCTCCAGGACATGGAAGAGCTATGTACACATTTGGTGGTTATAAATAGAGGCCAAATCATTTACGACGGACAATTAAATTCATTCATGGCAGAGTTTCAAAGCTTGGAACGAGCCTTTTCAGTCCTCAAAGGCAAGGAGGACTCTCGTGAATAAGGTATGGGTTTTATCTCGAACGACTTTGCGAGAGCTCTTGCGTGAAAAAATGTTTCTGGTTGTTGTTGTCATGTCGGCTGGTCTTTTTGCGTTGAGTTTGCTTTTGGGGGCTCTCTCACTCGCAGAACAGAAAAAGATTTTGACGGACTTTGGGTTTTTGGCAATTCAAGTCTCCATGCTCGGAGTATCTTTAGTTTCCGGATCTTATTTGCTTGCGAAAGAAATAGAGAAACAAACCTGTCTTTTGATTCTAGCGAGACCAGTTTCTCGCGACCAATTTTTAATGGGTAAAATTGGCGGAGTGCTTTTATTGAATGCAATATTAGCCTGTGCCTTGGGTGTTTTCTTAGGGATTTTGTTGAATTTGTGGAGTGAACCGCAGCTGATTGGCAGTTTTATTAAAATTTGTCTGAGTCTGTGGTTTGAAAGTGCCGTGATCTTGTGCCTGGTGATCTGTTTGAGTTTGTTAGTGAGGCCCGTGTTGGCGTTGAGTTCAGGATTCATGATCTTTGTCTCTGGACATTGGCTGGATGATTTTGTGTATTTTGCCGAAAGAAGCAAAGATCAATTATTTATGTATTTTGCCGAAGTTGCCGGATGGGTGATGCCCAATTTCTATAAGATGAATTGGAAATCGTACTACTTTCTGGAAAAGGGCGTCCCTAATGAAGGGTTTATTTGGATGCTAATCCACACTTTGGGGTGGATCATTTTACTCGTGATCGCAGCAAATTTTCTGTTTAGGAGAAAAGACATTGTTTAGTCTGGATACTTACTTTTACGGTTTGTTTTTTGTTTTTGGTGCTATCTTCGGAAGCTTTGCGAACGTGATTATATATCGTTTGCCGAAAGAGGAGAGTATCGTCAAACCAGGAAGTCATTGCTATAGTTGCAAAACGCCTATTCGGTGGTTTGACAACATACCTATTTTTAGTTGGTTTATCTTGGGTGGTAAGTGTCGGAAGTGTGGGGCGAAGTTTTCTATTCGTTATCCTCTTGTCGAGCTTCTCACAGCGGTTCTATTTGCTCTCAGCTATCACTATGCGGGATTGTCTTGGACGTTATTAGAGTACTTAATATTTGTATTTGGTTTAGTCGTCTGTACGTTTATTGATATTGATCACATGATTTTACCAGACGAGTTCACCTTGTCTGGCATTGTTATCGGTTTGGTAGGAGCTGCTTTAAATCCACAGCGAGACTTCATGGATGCTTTTTGGGGTGTCTTGATGGGGGGCGGTTTCCTATGGGGAATGGCCTATGCATATTACCTACTGACTAAGCAAGAAGGCATGGGTGGAGGAGATATCAAGTTGCTTGCTTGGATCGGAGCTCTTCTTGGTTGGAAAGCTATTCCGTTTGTCATTATGACTTCCGCTATTGTTGGCAGTGTGGTTGGTTTGGTGATGGCAAGAAAGCAAGATGCTGGACTAAAGACGGTCATTCCATTTGGCCCCTACTTAGCTCTAGGTGCCGTGTTATATTTATTCGGCGGCGAAACAATTGCCCTATGGTATTTGGATTTATTTTTACCAGCCTTGAGTTGAGTTTTTTGCCAATTGTCTGAGAGGTTCAGTGATTCTAGAAAAACAAAAAAAATCCTGGACCTTATTCTTCTCGATTCAGCTAGACCCTTGTTTGACATTCCCTACCCAACCAGAAATAATTTTATTATTTAGGACCTGCGTCTAAAGACGTAAGTCTTTGAAAAGACATCTGAGTAGGACAACTGGGGAAGCAGAAAACGAATGTTTTTTAAATCAAAGAAAGTCATAGGACTTGATATTGGAACAAGCTCCATCAAGTTGGCTGAGATGGATGTAAGCGGCAAGGGTGCCCAGCTTCTTTCTTTTGGTTTTGCACCAACTCCAATCAACTCTGTGACGGGTGGGGAAATCGTCGACATTAGTTCCGTTGGGATGGCCATTCAATCCTTACTGTCTGAAGTAAAATCGACACGAAAGAATGTTGCTACAGCCATGTGGGGAACTGCTGTTATTGTGAAGAAGATCACAATCCCCAAAATGGACAAAAAACTCATCAAAGATCAAATTCGCTTTGAGGCTGAACAATATATTCCTTTCGATATCAACAATATCAGCCTCGCTCACCATGTGCTCAATGAAAGTAGTTCTCCAGATACTATGGATATCTTGCTCATTGCGGCTCAGAATGAGTTGGTGAATCAGTACACTCAAGTGATCAGCACTTGTGGTTTGAGTTGCGAGATCTTGGATGTCAGTGGTTTCGCGTTAGCAAACTCTTTTGAGATCAACTATGGAAAAATCCCTGGGGAAGTCATTGGTCTTTTGAATTTTGGAGCGTCTATTACCAACTTTGTGGTTTTACAGAATGGTGAAGTGATCTTCTGTCGTGATATTCCTGTGGGCGGTATCAATTATACCAACGAAATTCATAAAGTAATGGGAGTGACTATTCCGGAAGCGGAGGCTTTAAAGCTCAGCGCAGTTTCCAGACGAGAAGTTCCAGACGAAGTACATAATATCATAAGCTCGACGAATGAAGCCGTCACAGAAGAAATACGCAGCAGTCTCGACTTCCTTGGGGCCACAACGAATGGGTTGTCTCTCAATCGTTGTTATTTCACTGGGGGGAGTTCTGCAACTTCAGGTCTGATTGAAACCGTTTCTCGTGTGAACAATGTTCCCATGGAGCCGTTTAATCCGTTTCTGAAGATTAAGGCCAACCCTAAAAAATTCTCACCTGAATATCTTGATCAGATCAGTTCATTTGCTGGTGTGGTTACGGGATTGGCCCTCAGAGAAGTGGGGGATGCAAAATGATTAAAATTAATCTTGCATCATCGACATCTTCTGGAGCCGCAGGACTTGGTTTTGGTTCAAGTTCATTATCTGCAGGAGAAGGCTTCTTATCTGGCAATGAGCTTCGTAAAGAAGCGCTCAAAAGAATCTTTTTACTCCTCATTGGGCCTGCAGCTTTGCATGTATATGAGATGCAAAATATTCCAGCAAAATATTATGACTTGGATAACAGGACTAGGACGCTGAACGAACTACGTGCTTACAACTCCAAGCAGGCAAGTTCAGTTGCTGAAATTAAGAAATTTAAAGAAGACGAGGCTCTTATCGAGGCGCGAATTGCGGCTTTGGAAAAGATCTCTAAAGATCGCAATCGGGAAATCAGGGTTATGGATCTACTGCAGACAGTGATGCCAGAGAAGGCATGGCTAACTAAAGTTCAGATTTTACCGGAAAGAGTCAATATTCAAGGGCTTGCCTTGAGTGATTTTGAGGTGTCCTCGTTCCTAGAGTCGTTAACTAGAAGTGTTTTATTGATGGACGTAAATCTAGTGAGTTCATCCGAGGTTAGTAAAGAAGGGATCTTGCTTAAGAGTTTTGAAATCAGCTGTATGTTGGAGAAACCAGAATGAATAGGTTCATTGAGCTTCTGGCAATACAACAAATTGGACGGATTTTTTTGTTTGGTATCATGATTACCGGCTTTTATTGGTATGCGGTTTACAATGATGGAACCCAGATTGACAATCAGATTGCCGGAATTGCGCAGGAACTTGAGCAGGAAGAAAGAAAAAAACTCGATACAGATGCCACTTTGAAGCAAGTTCAGGAAATGCAAAACAAAGTGGGGCAGCTGAGTTCAAAATATCAAGAGATTTCTCGTCGATTGCCACCTGTGCTTTTCTCTATTGATATTAATAAAGCTATCGATGATTTCGCTAAAAATGCCGGGGTTAGCGTCAAGGCAAAAAAACCTGGAGAGAACATCAAAAGGGCTGTGGTCGAAGAGGTTCCTGTCGATGTAACGTTAGAGGGTAGTTATGCCGAACTTGCGCAGTTTACTTACTTGGTATCGATCGCAGAACGTATGGCGAGAGTCAAAAATGTTGTTGTGACGAATGTAGATCCGAACGCGAAAAAATTAAAGTTCGAGGGACAAGTTGTTGGTTATAAGTTGGCTCCTGAGGAAAAGAAGCCAACTGACAAGATGGAGAATCAGAAGTGAAGTCTGTAAGATGGATGATATCTTACATTTTAGTGGCCTCTTTGGGACTTTGGCTGGCTTTTGCGGTCAGTATGAAGTTTATTGGACCGGCTCAATCTCAAGAGGCGCCAAGTAACGGGGACCTTCCGCCTGAATTTATGAAGGAAGTTGAGGCCACTCAAGTTCCAGCTGCAGATAGTAAGGCAGCTCCTGAAGGGAATCCAGTCGTGCCGCCACCACCAACTTCTGAAGTGCCTTCCAGTGCTGCCGCACCAGAGCCTTCTGCTGTACCGCCCTCTGCACCGGCGGCAGTCGAGGCGACTCCACCACCAGTTTCTAGCAGTCCATCTCCAGAAGGATCAGCATTCTTTTTGCCAAAAGATGGCTATACCTATGATCCGACTGGAAAGCGCGACCCTTTTAAGGTCTTTAAAATTTTGCGTTCAGCGGGAGGCGATCGAATTAACGCCGATCCGGAATCCATGGAACCACTTCAGCGTTGGGAATTAGACCGATTGCAAGTAGTGGGTATTTTGTGGGATGTCAGGAAACCACGAGCAATGGTTCGAGATCCTGACGGAGTTGTTTATACTGTAACTAAGAATTCTAAGATAGGCCGAAACGAAGGAGTCGTAGCGGTTATCCGTGAAGGTGAGCTTGTCGTCATCGAAACTAGATTTGAAGAAGGCAATGCTGTTAAAGAACCTCGCGTTTTGGAGTTAAAAAAGTAGAGTTTTTTATTTGAGGAGGAACTAATGAACGGATTCATTAGATTATTTATCCTAAGTGCTTTAGTGGCGACGATTACATCTTGTTCAAGCCGTCCTGTCGAGGATGATGCCGGTTTTGATGATTCAGGTTCATCAGAAGAGGTTGTTGCTGCTGATTCAGAAGATGATTTCTCCGACTTTGATGGTGGGGATTCCGGCGCAAAGAAATCTGCGGCTAAAGATTCTGATTCCGATATGGAAGATGAGTTTGGCGATGAGGAGGCTCCAGATAAACAAGCATCTGCTTCCGGCGGAGATTCTGATGCTGCTCTTGAAGAAGAGTTCAGTGAAGCTAGTGGCGAAGACTCTGGCGCTCAAGCCGCTGCTCCAGCGCAAGGCGAAGATGACTTGAGCCTTGATGATGAAATGGCGGAAGACGGTGGTAAGCAAGCAAAAGCTGGCGCCGAAGACGAAGAATTGTCTTTGGATGATGAGCTTTCTGATGAGGCTGCACCTCCAGCGCAAGCGAAAGCAAAAGCGAAAGCAAAAGCAGATGAAGATGAGTTGTCTCTAGATGATGAGGGACAAACAGCTCAGCAATCTCCAGCAGCATCTGAGGAAGGTGAACTTTCTCTTGACGATGAACCAACCCAGACAGCAGCTTCGACACCAAGTGCAGAGCCGGCTCCCGTTCCCGCAGTTGATACTTCTATTGCGCCACCGCAAGAGCAAGTAGCACAAGCACCTGTAGAAACTCCACCAATGGCTCAGCCGGCACCACCTGAAGTTGTTGAGCCTCCTGCGATGGAACCGCCAGCACCAATGCCTGTGGCAGAGACAGCGCCTCCACCAGCACCTGCACCAGTTGAGGTTGCAGCTCCATCTGCGACTATCACTGATTTGAAATTTAAAGCAAATGAGAGCGGTGGAACTATTGTTGTTCAAGCAGATAGACCCATTAACTATACGACTCGGGCCAATCCTGATCTCAATCAGTTTATTATAGAGATCGAAAACGCTAAATTGCCAGATCGTCTTAAGCGATCATTGAATACACGGGATATCAAAGGCAGTGTTGGTGCTATTGATGCCTATCAGAATCCAGGTTCAAATACGGCGAGGTTTGTAATCCAGCTTCGTCAAGGAGTGTCTGAGCCAACAGTTCAAGTAGAAGGCAACAGTTTATTGGTTGTGACGAATTCACCAATGGTAGAGCAACAGCCAATGGCAGCAGCGCCATCTCCTGCTCCAGAGGTTCCGGCTGCGCCAGAGCCTATTTATGAGGCATCGTCAGAGCAAATGGCGCAGGCTCCAATTCCACAAGAACCAGTACCAGAAATGATGGAACCAGATACGGGTTCTGTGGTTTCAGATGGTAAGATTTTGCCAAGTCAAAATTTAACGGACTTCTTAGCCGGAAATACGCGCTTCTACGGTAAAAAGATTTCTATTGAAACAAATAATATAGATGTTCGTGACGCTTTAAGCCTCATCACTGAGGAGAGCGGTGTTAATATGGTGGTTTCAGAAGAGGTTCGAGGGCCACTCAGTTTGAAACTGCGTCAAGTGCCTTGGGATCAGGCGCTGGTTGTCATCATGCGAGCTAAAAAGTTGGGATACACTCGTCAGGGCAACGTTTTGCGTATCGCTCCTTTGCAAGATTTGAAGGCTGAAGAAGACGACGCAACTAAAATGGCAGCAGCTCGTAAAACAGTTGAACCTTTAAAAGTGCGTATGTTTCCAGTGAGCTACGCAAAAGTGGATGAGCTAGAGAAGAAGATCAAAGACTTTTTAGGAGATCGTGGCAAGGTTGTTGGTGATGCGCGTACCAACTCACTCGTAGTCACTGATATCAGCGAAAATATCGATAGGGTGGCGAAGTTGATATCTAGCCTGGATACTCAGCCACCTCAGGTGTTGATTGAGTCAAAAATTGTTGAGGCACAAGAAAGCTTCACAAGAAATATCGGTGTGAATTGGGGTGCATCAGGCTCACCAATCAAACTGGGTAATACAGCGCGTGGTCCAGTGAATATGAATCCAAGCTTCAGCATTAACCCAAGTGCAAATTCATCTGGGAATTTCAATTTCAACTTGAGTGTTGGAACGCTTGATGTTTTTGGAACTCTCCAGGCAGCACTGGCTCTTTCGGAAAGTGAAGAACAGGTTAAAATTATTTCTGCGCCTCGTATTATGACTATGACGAATGAAAAAGCTGATATCAATCAGACAACTGAAGTGCCAGTTCGTCAGGTGACTCAAAATGGTACGGCGGTTCAGGAATCATTTCAGTTTAAACCGTTGACCCTGAAATTAGAAGTAACTCCTCAAGTGACCGCAGATGGTTCTGTTATCATGAAAGTACTTGTGAATAGACAATTCCGTGGTGCTGACGTGAGCAGTGCTGGACAGGGAGCATTTGCAGTGAATAGTCGAGAAGCCAATACAAAAGTGCTTGTTAAAAACGGTCAGACCGCAGTCATCGGTGGTATTTATCAAAGCGACGCGGTTGAGGGAGAGTCCGGAGTCCCATGGCTCAGAGAGATTCCTATCGTAAATTATTTGTTCAGATCTAAGAATACCAGTAAATCAAAGTCTGAACTTCTCGTATTCCTCACGCCAAGAGTTATTGGGTCTGTGCATGGTGAGTCTACTGCTCCGATAGATGAAATGTAGGGAGGAAACAAATGAAAGTAGTGCTGTATTCATTATTGCTAATTGTACCTTTGTCGCTGCTTTCTTGTTCTCAGGAGGAGTCTAACGTGAGCGTGGTTGCTTCATCGTCTCCTCTGCCATTGATTCCAGCCACTGCGATTAGCTGTCTTGCGGCTAAAAATGCGGGGGGGGATGTGGCAACTGCTGATATAGCACCCAGCTACTTTAAAGTCCCCAAGTTAACTTTCAATAGGAAAGAGACTTCAAAGGTTCTGGTATTGGCGTTGGTCCGAATCAAAATTCAGATTCCCGGTGGTCAAGCCCCTGTTTCCTGTGAAGTTGGGGGAGACGCCTTGGCGGCCCTTTCTGACGTTTGGTGGAACAGTGGAAACAAAGAGGCTGCAGTCCCTGAGGGAGCGGATACTTTCTCGACGGACTGCTCTTTATACTGTGGAGGCGTGAATTCAGAGCAGCCGTACACAGCATCTGGAACCATGGAGATATTTGGGTTGGAGCGAAATTCCGCAACCCTTGAAGAGAGCCCTGTTAAAATACAAACAACAATCACAATTCAAAGCTATTAACAGGATGTTGAAAAAGGCTCATCGGCTGCGTTGGAGAGATTTATCTTTCGCTCCGACGCGCCTGAGGCCCGCCTACGTTGCAGATGAGTCTCTCCGCCTTGCATCTGAACCTTTTTGAACAGCCTTTAAATGGTTTTTCAGCAGGCTGTTAACAGGTTGGTGAAAAACGACCGTCTGCTAGGAAATTGTAAAATGTGAGTAGAAAAGGCCGTAGTAATGGTTTAAGAGTTTCTTATGGATCTATTTTCTGCTTCCCAAGCCGCAGTCAGCTCATCACCTCTTTCTGAAATTCTTCGTCCGAAAAACTTGGATGAATTATTTGGGCAAAGTAAAACAATTGGACCGAACGCAAAGTTGGGTCAGATGGTGCGAAAAGGGTACCTCCCCAGTCTAATTATTTGGGGCCCTCCGGGAACTGGGAAAACGACATTCGCCCTAGCGCTGTCTCAGCATTTCAAAGCGCATTTTGTAAATATCAACGCCATTGATTCGGGCGCGAAGACTCTGCGCGAGATAGGGGAGCAGGGGCGAGATCGTAGGATTCAGTTTCAACAAAAAACTGTTCTGTTTGTCGATGAAATTCATAGATTTAACAAGGCCCAACAAGATGTTCTTTTGCCATTTGTTGAAAAAGGCGATGTGGTTTTGATAGGGGCTACGACCGAAAACCCCAGTTACGAGTTAAATCGAGCACTTCTGAGCCGTTGTCGAGTTGTCGTATTTGAGCGCCTTTCGCCGGAGGATTTAGAGAAAATTGTCTTGCGTGCTGAAGCGCATTATAAAGTAAGTCTTGAAAAGCTGTTAACGGCGGAGGCCATCAAAAATCTCTTAGAATTCTCGGACGGAGATGCTCGTAAGCTTATAAATAGCCTTGAAATCATATATAATTTTTCACTTGGTGATAGCGAGCACACTCTTTTGAGCGTCGACGATATGAGAGAGCTTTTGCAACAGAACCCTCTTGGGTACGACAAAAACTCTGAAATGCATTACGATTTGATATCCGCATTCATAAAAAGTGTGCGCGGCAGTGACCCTGATGCAGCGGTTTATTATCTAGCTAGAATGATTGATGGCGGTGAAGATCCTGTGTTTATTGCCCGTCGTCTTATCATATTGGCTTCAGAAGATATAGGAAACGCAGATCCTCGGGCTATTTCTGTGGCGGTTTCAGGTCTGCAAGCTGTTGAGGCGATTGGTATGCCTGAAGGAGGCCTTGTCTTGGCCCAAGTAACGACATATCTGGCGTCGTGCCCAAAATCCAATGCTTCGTATTTGGCATATAATAGAGCTCGTGCTGTTGTTGAAAAGACAAGAACATTGCCGGTTCCGCTTCATTTGAGGTCAGCTCGAACACCATTGGCAAAGGACTTGGGTTATGGGAAAGACTATAAATATCCCCATGATTTCCCAACTGGTTGGGTGGAGCAAGGGTATCTTCCAGAGGAGGCTGCGGGAGCTCATTTGTACGAGCCCACCAATCGCGGATTTGAAAAGAATATTCGTGATTATCTGAAATGGATGAAGGGGCAGCGAGATTGAGACAAAAAAATCTCTAGACAGCTCTTTGTGCGCAAATACAAAGACAGCCTTGAGCTCCTTGGGCTACATGAGAGTGTCTGGTGTTTGCTGGTATCTCTACTCTGTCTCCCGGGCGTAGAACAAACTGGTTCCCAGAAATATTAAAAATCATTTCACCAGAAACAACGACGCGGACTTCAGCAAACGGGTGCCGATGATCAGGTACTTTTGCATTAGACTGATAGATCTCCTCATAGGGCTCTAAGTTTTCTGATTCAAGTATCAAATGCACCTGTTCTTTGTTTGGAATAACGGGCGCCTGCCAACGTGTAATAATCATTCGTACCGCCTTTACGAAAAAATATCTCAAATCAGGACATTGAAAACAAGTCACACTGCTTATGAATCTCTTGTTGGAACACCTTTCTCAGAAAGTTATGTGATTTCCCCGGCTGTGAGACCTGATTCCACAGGATTTTGCAATTTTTCATTAAGTCCTTCAATAGTTTGTCGATACCTCTATTGTTGGAAGGACCCTATTAAATAGGGGAGGGTATTTTGAGCACCAAATCGAAGTCGACACATACTGAACTAGATCATATCTTGAATTTCGTCGATGCCTCAAAAGGGCTTCGAGCAAAAATAAATGAATCTGGTCGAGTGCAAATATATCAAGAGGCTGACGGGAAAGTATTTTCTTTTAGCTCCCAGGATGTCAGTGAGGTTTTGCACCGAGCTGACTCAGAGGGGAAGCCATTCATTCAAGTCAATTTCCATAACGGGACAAAGGTCTTACTCACAGAGACGCTTGTAGGATTTAAACCCTTAGATACCCTAGGGCTTGATATGTCGAGAATACCGAAGGTTGTAACGACCCCAGACCTTGTTAGTGTATTTGAAGCTATTGAAGAATCGCTTGGAGCTGATGGGGGCGTAGAACATGAAGTAGAGATACTTAAAAAAGTCTTTACTGCTATTGTTACTGGTGGAGAAAAGGTTGGTTTTGATCTCACGAGTGAGAGAACCCTTTTAAACAGACTTCTTGCGTCAAAATTCAAAGCCAGCGCATAAAATCGTTTAATTTCATTAGGTTATACATATTTTCAGGAGAGAGATGTTGATAAGACATGCTCTCTCCTTGTGCATTTTAAATCAGTGAATTAAAAAAATGAAAAAAAGCTATTGACCTTTTTAGGCCTTTACGCGAAAACAACTCCACTTCGTTCGGGGGCATAGCTCAGCTGGGAGAGCATCTGATTTGCATTCAGAAGGTCGCAGGTTCGATCCCTGTTGCCTCCACCAATTTTTACGAATTTTTCTTTTGAAAAGTTTAGTTAAAAAGAAGTTGACAGAGATTAAAGATTCGATAGAATCTCAACCTCGCGCTTCAAAAGAACGATGTGAGTTGCTTCGGCGGGTTCTTGATTTTGAAAATCTTTTTTTTAAAAAAGAGGTTGACGAAAGAAAATAATTCTGTAGAATGCACGACTCGCGCTTCG